>CAJFSY010000038.1 GCA_904419785.1 uncultured Neglectibacter sp. | reverse complement strand
GCATGATTCAAAAACTGAAATCAAGGAAAAGCCGCATAAAACCTGGGCTTTTCGCCTTCCTTTTAGCCGAGCGCATCATTTTTGGAAAGAAAACACATGTTTACTGGTACAAAATGAAACCAGGCCGAAAAAACCCCGGAATTCCGGGGTTTTTTCACGTTTTGGAGAGCCAAAAAAGGCCGTCACGGTGTGACGTTTTTGAATGATGTGGAAAACCTTTGGCGGGATTCGAACCCTCGTAAACACATTAAATAACCGAATAAGCACCAGGCAGAAGCCGGAATCGAAAAAAATTTTTCGACTCCGGCTTTTTTTATTTTCAACCAAAGAAAGGAGACCAAATTGAATCAAAAATATTTACAGGGACTTTCAAGCGACATGGACTCTCCGGAGGACGCCGTCTTTTTCAAAGCCACCCCGCATAATATCGCGGCTTTTCTCGCCGCTCATAGAAGGGCGGACATGAGCGCCATCGGTACTGTGGACGAAAAGACATTTCTCACCGCCCGGATGGGGCTGATCGATACCTGTCCCGACCAGGAATATCTGGCTTCCAAAATTATCCCAGCCTATGCCCCCTGCCTGATGGACCCGGATAAAAGCATAGAGCTTGAGACCGTGCCGAGAGAGGTTGCCCAATCCGTTCCCTGTCCCCAACCTGACTGGAACTATCTGCGGTGGAACGGGTACAGCGATGAAAAGTATCAGGCAATTCAGAGTGGAGAAGGTCTGCTGAAGCTTCCCTGGGATGGGAAAACCATCTTCCTGGACTGCCAGGTGCGGTCTTACTACAACAACGGGAACTTGGCGCTGCTTCTGCAAGATTGGAGCAGCGGAGAACCGGAACCCTGGGGAGATTTGACCGTCAACCTGGGAACCCATCTGGACCAGGACTGCGCGTTTGTGGATGTGAATCATCTGGGCCAGGAAATTCTTCCCTGGCTGGAAAAAGAGGGCCTGGCAACACCCACGGGCCGCGTCCAGCAGAGCGGATTCGTGTCCTATCCCGAATATCGGTTCAATGGGGAGAAATTAGCCAAACTTGATTCGGAAGGGTATCAAAGCTATGTTTCCCTTCGGGACAGTTTTCACGATCATAGCTCGGGAATGTCCATGACATAACCACCAGCCATCCAGAGCGGAATCTGATGAAAAACAGATTTCGCTCTTTTTTTATTTCAGCCGAAAGGAGAAAAATCCATGCCCCTCTTTACCACCAAACCTGTTGACCAACTCTTCGAGCGGTTTATGAAGCACCAACCTAACTTTAAACCAGATGCTCCTGAGGCAGATCGCATCCAAGCAGAGTTGGACGCAGAAACGAAACAGAAAGGAAGAACCCCCATGATCTACCGAGATGAGCGCCACCAGCACACCTTTGAAAAAGAACGGTCCATTCGCCCTGAATCGGTTTCACGGAAGTTCCTGGCCGCCCTGTACCTGCTTACGGCGGACGGCGGACTGTGGAACCAAGTTTGGGATCAAGTTACCATCCGCAAAATCTACATCCACGAGATGCACCCGAAAAACCTCAACGGCACCAGCTATGTGTTCTTCTCCGCTACTAAAGACATCCTCACCGGGTCCGACAACATTCAACTTACGGATATCGCCGATCCAGCGCTGCTGTCCATAGAGGCCTACTTGGTCCTCTGCACTGCCCTGGCCATCCGGGCCTACGGTTTGGAAAAAGCCGTTCGGATTCAGTTTGAAAAAAGATGGGAGTGATTTTCATGTTGTATCAAAGAGATTATGTAGCACACATGAGAGAGAAATACCCGCCCGGCACCAGGGTGGAAGTGATCTCCCTCTGCAACGACCAAGCTGCGCCTGGACGCCTGTCGCGCTTTCGTGCGCTTCGCTTACTCCCATTTCCGGGAAACGCTGGCAAGGCGTCCGCGGTTTTCGGCTTGGTACAAACCGCGACCACCCAACTGCCCTCACTCACTTTCGAGCGAGTGGAACGAGCGGCCCCGCGACTTGCCGGTGGTGCAGCCACTTCCGGGTTCTGCCTGACCAGACGGAAATGCCCTCCATGACTATGACCTGAAAGGCCAAGCAGAAAAAAGAAAGGAGGAATGACCTATCCAATCCATCATCCCATGGGTGGGTGGAAAACAAGCCCTGTGTTCCACCATCCTCCAGCGGTTCCCGCCGGGATTTCGCAACAAGATCTACGTGGAAGTGTTCGGGGGCGGGGGCTCCATTCTGCTCAACAAGGAACGCTCCGTGAGAGAGATCCTCAACGACAAAAACGGGAACCTCGTCAATCTGTTCCGTGTGGTGCGGGAACATCCCAACGAACTAAAAGACCGCCTGCTCTATGTTCTTCACAGCCGGGAGGATTTTCAAATTGCCCAAAGACGGCTGGCCCAATTTCCCGCTGCCGACCCCATCCAACGGGCGGCGGACTTTTACCAAGTCATCCGACAGAGCTACGCTGGCAACGGCAAGCAGTTCTGCTCTGTGGCTCGGAGTATGTGGGCAGGATTCCCCGTCATCGACCGTGTATGCGGCAGGGTCCAGGGAGTCACCTTGGAAAACGAGGATTTCGAAACCATCCTCTCCCGGTACGACTCTCCAACCACTTTCTTCTACCTGGACCCGCCCTACTTTGACACCGAGGACTATTACCCCGGAAAGATCTTCCTCCCCTCGGACCACCAGCGGCTGGCGGACCTGCTGTTCGGGGCGGAAGGTTTGTGGCTGCTGTCCTACAACCTGTGTCCCGAAGTGCTGGAACTGTACCAGCAGCCCGGCATCTTCATCGAGCAGGTGGAGCGGATCAACAACATGGCCCAGCGGTACGAGAGCGGGGCCATGTACCAGGAAGTACTCATCTCCAACTACGACACCTCAAAACGCACCCCGGAGCAGCTGTACCTGTTTGCCCCGGAAAAACAAACAGAAAGGAAGATTTTATGGAACGGTCTGTATTGAGGCTGCTGGGCCAGCGGGGAAAAATCACGATCCCCCAGGCCATCCGTATGCAGTTGGATTTAGAACCCGGGGATGTGCTGCTGTTTGAGCCCGACCCGCCCGACCGGGTGATCATTACCCGGATGGAGGTGGCGGCGCCGGAGAAAGAAGAAGTCGACATGACAGGCGACATCTTCACCGAGGAATTCCACAGGCTCAGTTACAGCCGGCAGTACCGCCTGCTGGCTTCTCTTTTGTCCGATTTCCACACCCTCTACGGCTGAAAGGAGTGCTTATGGCAACCAGAAAAGAAACTATCGGCATTGAGTACGATGACCCTCAGCGGGAGGTCTCGCTTGGCACTATGGAGTCAAACAGCCCCTACGAATCCCAAAACCCCAGCGATTGGGTGCCGCCCATGACCGTGCGGGTGTACCCCATTCAAAACCCCAGGAGCAAGCTGCTGGCCACCGCCAGCGTCAACATCGCCAAGAGCTTTGCCGTCCAGGGGTTCCGCGTCTATGACTCAAAAAACGGGCTGTTCGTGAAGGAACCGGAGCGCCGCTACGTCAAAAACGGCACGGAATTGACGGACTCCGTGTTCTTCCCCATCACCAAAGAGGCAAGGGATATCCTTCACGGCCAGATCCTCAGCTCCTATGAACTGGTCATGGAGCAGCAGGAGCGGCAGCACCCTCAGCAGAAGGATGAGTTGGAGGAATTGCTGGAGGATGATCTCCCTTTTGACACCGCTTACCAAAGCGCTCCTCTTCCCACGGATGAGGATGCCCCCGTCATAACCATGTGACCCGCTCCCCATGGAGCAGAAAGGAAAACCATGATACGCACAAAGAAAATACTCGCATTGTTTCTGGCAGTGGTGCTGATGTTCAGCGCG
>CAJFSY010000037.1 GCA_904419785.1 uncultured Neglectibacter sp. | reverse complement strand
ACTCTGGCCGTTCTTCACGGTCACGGCGCTCAGGTGGGCGTAAAGCGTGCTGTATCCGTTGGGGTGCTTTACCTTCACGCAGTTGCCGTAAGAAGCGTTCCCGCTGGCTCCCTGGTCGTTTACGCACCCCGTCTGGCAAAAGGTCACCGTGCCGTCGCTGTGGGCCAGGATACCGTCCGTTTGGGTGGTCTGCCAGCCCAAATCCACGCCGCTGTGACCATTGCCGAAGCCACGGGTCGCTTTATTCTCCTGGGTCTGTAAAACCCTGCTCTTTGCCATAGATCCTCCTTTCGTCAATGACGGGTAATCCTTATAGGCCCAGTTGCCGTCAAAGTCCTTCCCGCCGATGCTCCACTTGTCTGTGTACTGCCACATGCCATAAGGCTTTTCGCACTGGCACTCGCTGTAATACTGGGCGGCCCAGCGATCGTACTTGTCAAACGCGGGGCTTGCAAGGTGGTTTTTCCACCAGCTTACAGAGGCGTACACACCACAGTATAATCCGGCCCCTTCAATGGTGTTACAAAAGCCCTGAGCCGCGCCCGCGAGATCGCCGCCCAGGGTGGAGTTATCCTCCATATCCAGCCAAACGCCGTAAAGGGGCTTTCGGCCTTTCAGCAGCCGCAGGCAGTGACGGGCTTCGTCCACGCCGCCCTGCTTATCTGTGGCGTAGCTGTAATGATACACGCCCCAGGGCATCCCGGCTGCTTCTGTTTTCTGTATGTTTTCTTCAAAGCGCTTGTCCTGCTGGCCCGGATAGTCGCTGCCAAACCCGCACCGGATGATGACAAATTCCACCCCGGCGTTTTTCAGGGCTTGGAAATCCACCGCGCCGTTAAACTCGGAAATATCAACGCCTTTTACCGCCATTACAAATCACCGCCGTTTTTCAGTTGTTTCTTTACCTGGTCGATGCCTGTGGCGGCAAGTCCGGAAACCACGCCCACCGCCGCGGCGCTTACCGGGTCTGTGGCGGGAAGTACGTCCAGCCCGGCAAAGAAGCACACCAGCCCCAGGATAAGCCCCACCCCGCCGCACACAATGGGGATAAGCTGGTTGTTCTGAAAAGGCGTGGCCTTCACGATCAGGCCCACAAGATAGCAAATCACGGTAATGGCCGCTACTCCCACAATTCCCAATGTTTCAAAATCCATATCACTTTTCTCCTTTTTGATATTCTTCCAAATCTTCGATCCGGTGGTTGATCACCTTGATCTGTTCCTCAACCACAGGCATCCTTTGGGCGAAATTGTTGTGCTCCCTCACCTCCCTTGTCAGCGCTTCCAGTTTGGTGTCCGCTGTCATTACAAAGCCTCATAAATCGACACAGAACCTATGTAGTTCAATTAATTGAACCGAAAACAAAAAAAGACACGTTGATTTTGTGGAGATGTAAAATCAAACCAGTTTTTACAAGGCTTTTTTGTGGAGTTAGCATTTCTACATTTTTTAAGAAACGCAAACCATTCGCCAGCTTACGCATCCACCTTCAGTTCAATTTATTGAACTAATTTTATAATACACTTAATTTAATCAAAAGTCAATCCTAAAATTCAAAATATTGAACTTTTTTGTTGTTTTATATTGAACCTCTAAGTTAGTGGTGCTATAATGAGCACACAAGGCGGTGAAAACATGGAAAAGCAATATACAACGGCTGACAGGTTGCGCTACCTTATGGAAAAACGCAGCCTAAAGCAAACAGATATCTTAGCTGCCTCAAAACCATTTTGCAAAAAATATGATATTAAACTCAGCAAAAGCGATTTGAGTCAGTTTGTCAGCGGCAAGGTGAAACCAGGGCAAGAAAAAATGACTATCTTAGCACTTACCTTGAATGTATCGGAAGCATGGCTATTGGGCCTCGACGTTCCTATGGAACGCCAGCAGGAACTGCCCTCTAATGTAACAGCGGTGGAATTTTTCCAAAAAATCCCGTTGGTGGGCCAAATAGCTTGCGGAACACCCATACTGGCCGAGGAGAATATTACGGATTACGTGGACGTTCCGGGTCACATTCGTGCGGATTACGCCTTGACTTGCAAAGGCGACAGCATGATAAACGCCGGAATACGTGACGGGGATATTGTTTATATTCGGCAGCAGGCACAAGTGGAGAATGGACAGATCGCCGCCATAATGGTAGGACAAGATGAAGCCACGCTAAAAAGAGTTTACATGGAAAACGGCGTGGTAACACTCAACGCCGAAAACTCGGCATATACGCCCAAGGTATTTGTAGGAGAAGAAGCAAATCAAATCCATGTACTGGGCTTGGCAGTGGCATTTCTCCATCACTTGGTATAAGTGGAAAAGCTACCCCTTTCCCACTTAGAAAGGAGTAGCTTTTTTAACGTTATTTACAGATCAAATCTAAGGGCCCCCATCGCCTTTCAGCGACAGGGGCCCTTTATCAGATGATTTTCTAGTTAACGGCCGATCAATACATGCCGCCCATGTCGGGGGCTGCGGGAGCCGCAGGAGCGGGCTCTTTGATATCAGCCACCAAAGACTCGGTGGTCAGAATGGTAGAAGCCACAGAGGAAGCGTTCTGCAACGCGGAACGAGTCACCTTAGTGGGGTCTACGATGCCAGCCTGAATCATATCCTGGAACTCGCCGGTCAGAGCGTTATAGCCATAGCCCACTTTCTGCTCTTTCTTCAGCTGCTCCACAATGACAGAACCCTCAATGCCAGCGTTTGCCGCGATCTGGCGCACAGGCTCTTCCAGAGCTTTCAGCACGATGGAAGCACCGGTCTTTTCGTCGCCCTCGGCGGAATCCACATAAGCCTTTACAGCGGGGATAGCATCGATCAAAGCGGTACCGCCGCCAGCCACGATACCCTCTTCCACAGCGGCCTTAGTAGCAGCCAGGGCGTCCTCGATGCGAAGCTTCTGCTCTTTCATCTCAATTTCAGTAGCAGCGCCAACTTTGATAACAGCTACGCCGCCAGCCAACTTTGCCAAGCGCTCTTGCAGCTTCTCTTTGTCAAACTCAGAAGAAGTGGTCTCGATCTGAGCGCGGATCTGGTTGACACGGGCTTTGATATCTTCGGAATTGCCTGCGCCATCCACAATGATGGTGTTCTCTTTGTCCACCTTCACCTGACGGGCATGGCCCAACTGGCTGAGCTGGGTATCTTTCAGTTCCAGACCCAGTTCCTCAGAAATCACCTGGCCACCGGTAAGGGTAGCGATATCCACCAGCATCTCCTTGCGGCGGTCGCCAAAGCCGGGAGCCTTGACCGCTACGCAAGTGAACGTGCCGCGCAGTTTGTTCAAGATCAGGGTGGTGAGAGCTTCGCCCTCGATATCCTCAGCAATAATCAGCAGCTTCTTGCCGGACTGGACCACCTGCTCCAGCAAGGGCAGGATCTCCTGGATGTTGGAGATCTTCTTGTCGGTGATCAGGATATAGGGATCATCCAGTTCCGCTACCATCTTATCAGTATCGGTGGCCATATAGGGGGTGATATAGCCACGGTCAAACATCATGCCTTCCACGACCTCGCTGTAAGTTTCAGCGGTCTTGGACTCTTCCACGGTGATCACACCATCGGAAGTTACTTTCTCCATAGCGTCGGCAATCAGCTGGCCGATCTCATCGCTGGCGGAAGAAACAGCCGCAACACGAGCGATGTCCTTGGTGCCATCCACTTTATGGGAGTTCTTCTCAATGGCGTCCACAGCAACCTTGGTAGCCTTCTGCACACCACTGCGCAGGATCATGGGGTTGGCGCCGGCGGCAACGTTCTTCATGCCTTCCCGCACCAGAGCCTGGGCCAGCAGGGTAGCGGTAGTGGTACCGTCACCAGCGATATCGTTGGTCTTGGTGGCAACTTCCTTTACCAGCTGAGCGCCCATGTTCTCGAAGGGGTCTTCCAGTTCCACTTCTTTGGCAATGGTCACGCCATCGTTGGTGATGAGGGGTGCGCCGAATTTCTTATCCAGCACCACGTTGCGGCCCTTGGGCCCCAGGGTGATCTTTACGGTATCCGCCAGCTGATTGACGCCATTCAAAAGCGATTTCCGAGCGTCCTCGCCATAAATGATTTTCTTAGCCATACTATGTCAAATCCTTTCTTCACTCAAAGTTACGTTTTATCAAGAATGGGATAAATCTCTTATTTTATTCCACCACAGCCAGGATATCGGACTGGCGGACGATGGTGTACTCTTCCCCATCGATCTTCACTTCGGTGCCGCTGTATTTGGCAGAAATCACACGGTCGCCCTCTTTCAGGTACATCTTTACCTCTTTGCCGTCCACTTCGCCGCCAGGGCCTACTGCTACAACACGGGCGATCTGGGGCTTCTCCTGTGCCTTTGCGGCCAAAACGATGCCGCTCTTAGTGGTTTCTTCCGCTTCCTCAGCCTTGATGAGCACTCTGTCGAAAAGGGGTTTAATCGTCATAACACAACACCTGGGCCCAGTTTTTTCAAAAATGTTTTGGACCCGATCCTTTCTCCCCGCCTCTATCTGATGTTTTCACACTCCGCGGGGTGGAATGTTAAAACCGCTGGAAAACTCAGCGAAAAAGAATTTACTCTCGTTAACCGCCAGCGAACCTTCTTAACTCAAGCATTCGCCTGACGCCTCGGGAATTAGCACTCTGTATTCCCGAGTGCTAAACTTATTGTAGTCACATGGTCAGTAAAAGTCAATAGCTTTTTGAAAATTTTTGATTTTTAACAGTTCCTTCACAAATTCTCCTTGTCCCCGTGCCACCGACCCTGTCCAATCTGTGCCACGAATCCTGTCCACTCTCGCACGACTCGAATCCCCGTCTCCAGCTTACACGACACCGAGCATA
>CAJFSY010000036.1 GCA_904419785.1 uncultured Neglectibacter sp. | reverse complement strand
CGCAAGGCTGAGCCTGCTCACCTTCACGTGCTCTGTAGTGTGCCTGCTTCCTCAAGCATATTCTAACAAATTACGACTTGCTGCGTTAGAGGCTCCTGTATTTCATACCCTTTGGTGCCTTGCAGCGCAGCGGAAAGGAATGGTCATAAAAATGAAGTATATTGCAGGATTTGATATTGGAGGAACAAAACTTTCAGTAACGCTCGGCCAGTTGCGCGAGGGTGTTTTGGATATTCAAGAAAAAGTGAAAGTGCCCACTCCCACAGGTGGTTGGCGTCCCGCTCTGGCGGTTTTGGAAGCGTCTTTGACGGATATTTTGGAGAAACGAGGAATTTCCCCAAAAGAACTTTTGGGGATTGGGGTTAGCTGTGGGAGTCCATTAGACAGCCGTCGGGGCATTATTCTTTCACCGCCTAATCTTCCTGGGTGGGATCAAGTTCCGGTTACAGAACACTTTACACAAATCTTTGACGTACCTTGCTTTTTGCAAAACGATGCCGATGCCTGCGCTGTGGCAGAGTGGGCTTTTGGAGCAGGACAAGGCTGTGAGAATATGGTATTTCTCACTTTCGGTACCGGATTTGGGGCCGGGCTGATTCTGGGAGGAAAGCTGTATTCCGGTGCCAGCAATATGGCAGGTGAAATCGGCCATTGCCGATGCCCCCAGATAGACGCCTCTCCTTACGCGCCGGTAGGATATGGGAAATCAGGTTCTTTTGAGGGGTTTTGCAGTGGGGGTGGCATTGCGAACCTGGGGAAAACTGTCGCGTTGGAATATTTGCAGCGTGGAACACCTGCCGGTTTCTGTCCCGCTATGGAGGATTTGGATAAAATCACAGCCAAATCCCTTGCGGATGCTGCGGAAGCTGGGGATGAAGCCGCTTTGGAAGTATACAAATGCAGTGGGCGCCATTTGGGCACCGCGCTGTCCCTGTTGATTGACCTGCTCAATCCAGACAGGATTGTGATCGGCAGTATTTACGCCCGGAGTCAAGAACTTTTGAAGGATGCCGCTATGGAAGTAATCCGGCGGGAAGCCTTGCGTATCAACCAAAGCGCTTGCCAAATACTTCCCGCTCAGCTTGGAGAGCATTTGGGGGATATCGCTGCGCTTTCCGTGGCGCTTTTGGGAGGTGAATCCCCTGCCGTTTCGCGGGTTACGGTTTCCTGTGAATAATATGTTTTACAATTTAGAAAAGGTGGAAAAAGGGATGGCGGTTCTTGGAAATAACAAAGATACCATGAAACTGGAAAACCGCCGCCAGGTGCTGGGATTGATTCGCCAGCAGCCATTGTCACGGGCCAGTCTTGCCAAAGAGACCGGGCTTACTCAGTCTGCCATTGGGAACATGGTGGGAGATTTGCTGCAAGTGGGAATCTTGCGCGAAACCCAGTCTTTCCCGGAGGAGATTTCTCCAGGACGCAAGCCTATCTTGCTGGACTTAGTACCGTCCTGGAAAACCGTAGTAGGTGTCAGTATTGACCGTGAAGGTTTTGAGGTAGGTTTGGTGGACTTGCGCGGAAAAATTGTGGGGGATACCGTCAGCTTGCCCTATCAAGATAATCCGGAAGGCGCATTAGACTTAATTGCCCAAACAGTTAACTCTCTATTGAGCCGATACAAGCTTTGTGAGGGAATGGTTTTGGGAGTGGGCGCTATCGCTCCCGGACCTGTAAATGCCAACCAAGGCGTTATTCTAAACCCGCCCCGTTTTGAAAGTTGGCATAAATTCCCCTTGCGGGATGAGTTGGGCCGGCGGCTTCCTTTTCCTGTATATGTGGAGCACAATGCTTCTGCCATGGCCAGAGCTCAGTTGGATTCGGGGGTGCCTTACCGAAGTTTTGCTTTACTGATTATCAACGACGGTATTGGATTGGGACTGGCACTGGATGGGAATGTATACATGGGAGCCAATGGTTTGGGCTGCGAACTGGGACATACGTCCATTGACTTGCACGGACGCCCTTGTGCTTGCGGAAACCGGGGCTGCTTGGAACTTTATGCTTCCACCAGCGCGATTTTATATGATACCCGTCGTACTCGCCCGGATATCACACAATGGAGCCAATTGGTTGATAACGCTTGGGACGGGGATGCCTATTGCGCTGCCATGCTGGATTTGCAAGCGGAATATTTGGCTGCCAGCGTGATCAATCTCAACAACCTTTTGGAATTGGAGGCGATTCTTCTGGCGGGGGCCGCCGCGTATCGTGGAGAGCTTCTTTTGGAAAAGCTTCAAAAGCAGGTGCAGCAGAGGGTGCTTTCAAAAGATGTTCGTTCCTTGGAATTTTGTTTGAGCCATTGCCAAGATCATCCTCCGTCGGCCGCAGCCGGAACAGTTGTGCTGGATAAACTGTTTCATGGCGAGCTTTTCCTTCGGGAATTTGGCGGTTTGGCTCTTTCTTGAAACTGAAATTCTGTTTCGAGTTCCACTCTTAACTGAAACGTGAATAGCCAGGGCTGTTCTTTTTTGTAAAAATGCGGGCTGTTAACAGGAAAATGTCCAGGTTAATAGTCAGATCGTTCTGATGAGGATTTGAGTGGAAGACGGTTGTTATTTTTTGGTTATAGCGGAAAACACTGAGTCCTTAGAGGGTTTCGTGTTGCTTGACAAGCCCTGTGAATATTGCTGGTTTAATCTGTTTCTTGTTTTTTGCTTGAAAAAAGCCGGAGTCGAAAAACTTTTCTCGATTCCGGCTTTTGCTCGATGTGAAATTCTGTTATGTGACACTTTTACGTTGGTTCCAATTCTACCAAGGTTTTTCTATACGATTCAAAAAACATCACGCCTTGACAAGTCCTGGTTAGTCTGCAAAACGCTAAAAAACCGGATTTGCTCAGTTTGGGGGAGATTTCATTTTATACCAGCAAAGTGCAGGCTGAACAAAAATAAACTCTGCAATAAACGCGGGTAAAAAGAAAACGCACCTCACAAAGTGAAGTGCGTTTCTTGGGTCCAGCATCACGCTGATGGAGCGGGCGAAGGGAATCGAACCCTCGTATTCAGCTTGGGAAGCTGATGTTCTACCATTGAACTACGCCCGCACATTTTTTAAAGCTTACTCATTATACCTCCTGAAATGGAAAAAGTCAATGCGAGCAATAAAAAAACTTTTAAGAAACGCCAGGACACTTTATGTGAATATAATTCACTATAAATGACGAATTTTGTGGAATCTATAGCTTTTTTGTCGAAGCTAGTATATAATACGTAACGCACCTTAAAGGTGAGCTATTTTTCTATGGTTATTCGTTTAATACGTAGGTCATGCTAGTGATATGGTTGTTGGCTTTGCGTTTTTGCGAAAACTGAAAGAAGGAGAAATAGGAGTATCTTTACATGGCGAAAAGTTTAGGTGGTACCAATAGTTTTTTGGCGAAGCGCTTGCGGCAGGCTAGATTAAACGCGGGTTATTCGCAGCAAAATATTGCCGATGCTCTAAACATGAACCGCGCTACGTATACGTATTATGAAACGGGGAAAACTTCGCCGGATCCTGTGACGTTGGGAAAGATTGCACGTATTTGTGGAGCTCCTATTGAATTCTTTTTTGAAGATGAAGAGGATGAATTTTCATCCTTGCTCCTGACAGATCGGGAGCGGTGCCCGAAAAAGCCTTTCCCTGATCCAAGTAAAATTGGTGAATTGGCGTCTGATGAAAAAAAGCTGATTGCTTTATTGCGTGCTTCTCAAGATGTTTCTGTAGAAGATACTCTGGAGTGGATACGACGGCAATTGGAGAATCATCAAACGAAGTAAATGAAATGAAAGGCCTCTTCGACAAATTTCCCTTAACTTCGCGAAATAGACGAGGTATACTTAACCTTGTGCTTTAAAGCGAATCTAAGTGATATCCTTAGTTGACTTCCGCAAAAAGCGGTTTTCATAAATAAATATTCGCGCTCGTAGCTCAGCTGGATAGAGTGACAGACTCCGACTCTGTAGGCCGCTGGTTCGAATCCAGTCGGGCGCACCAAACGGGAAGGTGAAAAAGATAT
>CAJFSY010000035.1 GCA_904419785.1 uncultured Neglectibacter sp. | reverse complement strand
GATTTTATCAGTATTTCAGCGGTTTTTGACCCCTCAGTAGGTGTCCGAGAAGTCCAGTTGGTTCCACTAGAGGGTAGCAGGTTCGGGATTGTCCCGAAACTCAAAATCCACCGGTAGCGATACCGTGCCGGTTCGAGTCCGGCCACCGGCACCATAAAAGCAAAACAGTATAGATGCCGTAGGCTTCTGGCCTACGGCATCATCTGTTTCCGGAATTTTTTCTCTTACCTTTAATGCTAAAATGGAATAAGCTAATGATTACCTTGTACTTATTGATGAAATCTCACTGCAACTAAGAGATAGCGTTTCACAAAGAGCAAAACACGAGGATGTGACGCAAAGTGGAATTAAAGGATATTATTAAACGCATCGATGCTGTTCCTATAACAGAACAAGCAGTCATCACCCAACTAAAACATGTGGAGGATGACGAACCATACCAAGTATGGACCATCGATACAGGCACCGCCCGATATATTCTCAAAGAAGCAAAAAAAGACGAATCAGAAACGTATCGTTTGATTCTCGCAGAATTAAACGGTAGCTGCACCCCTATCATATATCAAAGGATTTCTGCTGAAGAAAAAATCTATCTTCTCATGGAATATGTGGACGGAGAGAACCTGTGTAAATGTAATCGTAAGAAACTAACCTTAGCACTGAATGCGTTGATCTCTTTGCAGAGAAAGACTTGGAACAACCATTCCCTTGCCGCTTATGGATATTCTTTTGAAAAAAGCCTCCGGAGTCGTGAGCATCGTGGCAAATATCTCAACGATATGCTTCTGGAAGAAGCATACGAAAAATTTATGCAGATGTATCCCACAGTGCCGAGGGCGCTGTGCCATGATGATTTGCTCCCATTCAATGTGATTGCTTCGGATCACAGGGCAGTCCTGATCGATTGGGAGTATGGCGGTATCCTTCCGTATCCAACAGCATTCGCTCGTTTGATTGCACATGGCGAAGATACGGAAGACGCCCTGTTCTTTATGACACCAGAAGATAGAACCTTTGCTATCGATTACTACTACGATAATTTTTTGAAAGAGATGGGGATTACCTACCCAGAGTGGCGTAACACACTGGAATACTTTTTGTTCTATGAATACTGTGAATGGGTGTTTGTTGGAAATAAGCACAATACCCAAAACAGTGCATTCTACAAAAAATATTTCCCCATCGCCAAACTGCAAGCTCAAAAAATCAAGATACTTCAGGACAATTAATAGATGCTACCCCACCTCACTGTAACATCTATAGTGTTGGGATGTTCCAAGAATAAGCCAAGACATAATTTGTGTCTTGGCTTATTCTTTTATTGTATTTAAATTTTGCTTTTAAAGGTGCTATAAAAACTATAGCGGAGATTTTTGAGATCTGTTCTTTTATGGTTTTCTCTTAAAAACATCGCTTCCTATAGCTAATTAGGAGGTACAGCCTTTTTCTCTTTGTATTGACAAACAGAAGGAAAGGTGCTACAATGTTAGTAACCTAACATTTTTAGGAGGAATTCATATTGGAATACGAAAAAGATATAGGTTTTCAAATACGTGCATTGTCCCATTTGGTCAAACGAATAGTAGACCAAACTGCATTCACAAAAGAAGAAATTCATCCTACCGGAGTGCAAGGGTGGATTATTGGGTATTTATATAATAACCGTCACAAAGAAGTTTTTCAACGGGATATTCAAGAACAATTTTCTATCCGTCGCTCAACTGTAACTGGTATTTTGCAATTAATGGAAAAGAACGGATTTATAACCCGTAGTTCGGTAGACCGGGACGCTCGTTTAAAACGGCTGGAACTTACTCCAAAAGCGGTGGAACTTCATGAAAGGGTTGGGCGCAGTATTCGACAGGTGGAAGAGCGTTTGGCTCAAAGCCTTACAGAAGAAGAAAAATCGGAATTTATCCGCCTTTGTGAGAAGATACGAGAAAATTTGGAATGATATATTTTTGTGGTTCCTCTAGTTGTAAAATCTGTTAGGAGAAAACATAAAAAGCGCCTGGTGTTTTCATGCACCAGGCGTTTTATCTTGCGGAAAATTATTCAGCACCGTTTAAATTGGAGATAGCCTTTTTAATAGAAGCGATTACAGTAGCGTCCTTTTCGCGTTCCAAATAGTAGCGAAGATGGGCGCTGGCGTGTTCGTTCTTCATCACGCCAAGAGCTTCAGCGGAAGCGGCGCGAACTTTAGGATCATCATCGGTGAGCATGTTGGGGACAATAGCGTTAAAAGAATCATCTTTGCCGATTTTACCCATGCCGGCGATGGCGGCGAGTTTTACTTCTTCATCCTTGTCATCGGCCAACTTAATCAGGACGGATTCCTTTCCCTTTTCAATAGCTTTTTCTACTTTATCTAGCTTGCTCATTTTATGTAAGACCTCCTGTATAGTGGGAACAAACAGGGGAAGGAACTTTCCTTGTTAGTTTGCTAACAATTATTTTACCGTCTTAGTTTTACAAAAATATTGTTTAAAAATGAACAAACTGTAAATCTGTAGAGTTTCGCTAAAATTGGAGGAACTCTATTTGCTTTTTTAGAAAAACTTTTTGTTGGAACAATTAAGCGTTAGGCGTTTTATGAGCCAGTTCTGTGTAAACGGCTCCCTTTGGAGTCAGTTTGGAGCGCATCAGACTGACTGTGCCACAAAATGCTTCGATGGGTTTGGGGAGCAGCACTTTCTGTTGGGGGATAGTAGAGGGAAAAATGACTTTGCGCGCGAGAGTTACATGAGGCCGGAATGGTTTGTTGTCTAACGAAAAGCCCAAGTGTATAAGCTGAGAGGACAATTCGCTTTGCAGCCGCGATAATTTTGCACAAGGCTCTGCGCCTAACCACCACAATTCCGCGTCACGCTGCTTGAACTTTCCCAAGCGGGAAAAACGAAGTGTCATGGGTTCCGGGGACAGCGACTGTAAAGCCATACGGGCCTTTTCTGCCTGAAGAGAAGGGATTTCGCCTAAGAATGCTAAAGTTAGGTGGAGGTTCTCAGGGCCGGGATAAGAGGCCCCTGGGGCAGCATATTGCCGTAATGCTCTTTGTACGTTTCCAATGGCCTCTGTAACCTCAGGAGAGAAGTTCAGGGCAAAAAAGAGCCTCACAGTAAAGCGGCGGCCCAATCCGCCTCTTTAAAGCCCACCAGCACTTTTTGTTCCGTTATGAGCATAGGCCGTTTGACTAACATGCCATCGGTGGACAGCAAAGCGAACTGTTCATCTTCAGTCATGAGGGGAAGCTTTTCTTTTAGCGCCAGAGCACGGTACTGCTGGCCGCTGGTGTTAAAAAAACGCTTTAATGGCAGGCCGCTTTGTGCGTGCCATTGCCGCAGTTCCTCTTCTGTAGGGTTTTGGGTTTTGATGTCCCGGACCTGATAAGTAAGACCATGGGAGTCCAGCCAAGTCTGTGCTTTTTTGCAAGTTGTGCATTTGGGATAACAAACGAATAGCATAGCGATCCTTCCTTTTAAAAAATAGAGATTCATTCAGCTTAAGTGCTTTTAGTCTGCCCAGGTTTTAGCCAGTTCACTCTCTAAGAAGTCGGCCAAAGGTCCGGGATTTCGTTCCCGGTCATAAGTAGTTAGACACTGGAGATATTGTTCTTTATCCTCCGCAAAGAAGATCAACGGCGGATGGTCCCGGATGAGGAGGAAGTAATTTACGAGTACACGTCCTACAGCACCGTTTCCGGCGGCAAAAGGATGGATATTTTCAAACCGGCTGTGAAAATAAGCGGCTGCTTGTAAAAGGTCCGAACCGCAATAACCGCTGACCTCTTCCATCAGCTGGTCCAACTCTTTTCCTACATCTCGTGCTGAAGCTCCAACAGCGTTTACAGCGGTGACGTAATCCTGCTTTTTTAGCTCACCGGGACGTTCGCCATTTGCCAAATAAAAAGGTTCGCTGTAGGTGCCGCTGCTGAGAATGCGGTGGAGTTCCAACACCAAAAAGGTATCCAGATCATCCCGCGCCAAAACTCGTTCCCGCAGATATTCGTAGCAGAGTTTGTGCCCATAAAGCTGTACCAGTTCTTTGGGATTTCCAGAAAATTGTGAAACTTTTCCTGTATGAAAAAATTCTTCTACAGTAGTATATGAGATCTCGCGGCCTTCCAACAGGCCGGAGTTATAAGCAAAACGAGGGTTAAAATCATAAAGCAAGCGGTCCAGGTCGGCGGGGCTGCGCAGCTGGCGCGACTGCCACCGGGCAATGGCCGCGGTATAAGCGCTCATAGAAACACACCTTTCTTTAAAAGAAAATTATGGAAACAATTATAAACCCAATTCACTCTAAGTGCAACCTTAACTACAATATAAAAAAATATTTAACAAAATAGAAATCCATTTTTAGACCAGAAATTAAGAAACAACGAAAGAACCTGTATCTGCTATGCAAAAATCCCTGTATTGCAAAAATGATATGCAATACAGGGATTTTTTAAACAGTATCTGCTTTTGAGAAGTTTAGGCGAATTGAATTAACGGTGCTTTCAGCAAAGCGTTAATTTTTCGCTTTAGCATTGACCAAAGGATGGTAACACAACACTTCTCTTTGATCGCCAATGCGAGTTTTGCTAGGACGCTCTTTTCTGCATTCGTCCGTGGCATAAGGGCAACGAGGAGCGAATTTGCAATAAGAGATGGAATACTCTTTGTCCTCCATATCCGGAAGCACCAAGTCTTCTTTCCACTTATCGCCAACTCTGGGCACTGCGTTCATCAGCAGCTCAGTATAAGGATGAGCAGGCTCGTCCATGATCTCTTTGGCAGGGCCATATTCGATCAAGCAGCCGCGATATAGTGTGGCGATATAGTCGGATACGTAATACGCTGTAGACAAGTCGTGGGTAATGTAAATAAAGGAAACCTTATACTTGTCTTTCAGCTCTTTAAACAGGTTGACGATGTTCATCTTCATGGAAGCGTCAATAGCTGCCACAGGTTCATCGGCAATGATCAGTTTGGGCCGGGTGATCAGTGCCCGGGCGATAGAGACACGCTGCAATTCACCGCCGGAGAACTGTGTGGGATATTTCCCTTTGACAACCGCCAAAGAAAGGCCCACGCTCTTTAAAGCTTCATCTACCAGCTTAGAAGCCTCGTCACGATTCTTAGCGATGCCCAAACGCAAAGCTGTGTTGAACAAGTAAGAATCCACCGGCTTACGAGCGGAGAAAGAATCGTAAGGGTTCTGGAAGATGGGCTGAACATCCAGCTTGAATTGGAGCGGATTATATCCTTTTTTATCGAGATATGACTTTCCGTCCAAAACGATATCTCCCATATCCGGACGGTGCAGGCGCAGTATCATCTTACACAGTGTAGATTTACCGCAGCCTGATTCTCCCACAATCGATAGAATTACGGGCTTGTCGCTATCAATGGAAAGAGTCACGTCGTCAACGGCAACAAGCTTTTTGCCGCGGATCATACCACCAATGCGGAAGATCTTGCTGACGCCGTTAATTTCCAACAGTTTTTCAGCCATTCTTCTGCACCTCCTCGTTTAGAAGATGGCAAGCCGCGAAACGTCCCGGTTTGACCTCACGGAACTGAGGTACCTCTTGACGGCACCGGTCAGTGGCATGAGGGCAACGTGGGGCAAAGCGGCATCCCGGAGGGGGATTGGTCAAGGCCGGGGGACGTCCGGGAATACCTACTTTTTGGCTCTTATCACCCACACGGGGCAGAGAACCAACCAGCATAGTGGTGTAGGGATGGACCGGATCGTTAAAAATATCCTCTGTCTTGCCCAACTCAACAATACTGCCTGAATACATGATTGCCATGCGGTCTGTGATCTGGTAGTGAACACCCATATCGTGGCTGACGATGACCAAAGTGTTTTTCAGCTGCTTTTGCAGACGCATCAGCATCATCAGAATACCTCTTTGCACCACCACGTCCAAAGCGGTGGTAGGTTCGTCGGCCAGAATGACATTGGGGGACATGAACGTTGCCAAAGCGATGATAACACGCTGGCGCATACCGCCGGAGAGCTGGAAAGGATAAGCTTCCAGCACATCGGGAGAAAGGCTCAGCTCTTCCAAATATTTGGCGACCCGGTCAAGAGTCTGTTTGGGAGTTTCATTCTTTCTCTGGCTTTTGGGGATAGAATCCAAAAATTGCTTTTTCAGCCTGACAATGGGGTTTAACACACTCTGAGCGGCCTGGGGGACATAGGAGATGTTATTCCACCATGTCTTGCGAATCTGGCCGGACTCAAAGGAAAAAGGCTGTCCATTCTTTTCGCCGCTGAGGATTACCTTGCCCTGGTCGATTACCAAGGGGAATTCCACGATGTCGTAAAGTGTTTTCAACAAAGTGGTCTTACCACAGCCGGACTCTCCGGCAATGCCGAAGATTTCATTTTCATAGATCTCAAAATCCAAGTCTTTGATGACGTGGACGTCTCCGTCGATCGTTTTGTAAGAAGTGGACAGATGATCGATTTTAAGCATATTCGTTACCTGCCTCTCTTCATGGATAGATAATCATTGTAGCCTGTGATCAGCAAGAACAGGCCGATAAACAGAATCACAGTAGCCACAATGGGGGCGCCGATCCAAAGGTATTGCTTGTTGAAAATGGCGTTGTAGCTTCTGGCCCACTGGATCATGTTGCCCAAGGAGACCAGGTTGCCGGGAGAGAGGCCCAGCACTGCCAAACTGGATTCGGAACCAATGGCGGACAAAGTAGCGTTCATGAAGTTAGAGAGAGACCAGGTAAGGGCATAAGGAAGAATTTCCGTTACAACGATCTGCCCGGTACCCTCGCCGGAAAAACGTGCAGTATGGATAAAATCACGTTCTTTAATGCTCAACGCCATAGAACGGATCTGCCGGCTCGGCCAAGCCCAAGCAAACATTGCCAACACCAGCGCCATCACAAATACTGTAGAGCTGCCCTTCATAAGGGAGGTCATCATAATCAGGATGGGCAGGGAAGGAATAACCACAAATGTGTCTGTAATCACCATCAGCACACGGTCTACAGCGCCGCCGGTAAAACCAGCCACGAGACCGACCAATACGCCGATAACAGTGCCCAGAAAAGCTACGATCAAGCCGATAGTAAGAGAATTGTGGATGGACTCGATCAAAAGCCAAGTAACATCTTGTCCCATGCTGGTGGTGCCTAGCCAGTGCTCTGCAGAAGCACCCAGCTTATTGGGATAAGTGTTGAAGGTGAACGGGTCTACATGGGGGAAGTAATACACCACAAAGCCCAAAATCAGAAAAAACGCGGTGATAATCAAGCCAATTTTTAAGCGCATATTGGCTACTTTCCAAAACTTTTTCATGTGCATTCTCCCTCCATTAACCGTACCTGATCCGAGGATCGATAAAGGGATAGACCAAGTCCACAATGAGTGTGGCAGTGGAGATGGCCACAATGGAAATGGTGATACATCCCAAAATCATGTTGTAATCCGACTGAAGTATGGCATTCTGAATCAACGTACCCACACCAGGATAACCAAAGATAATTTCAGTCATGATGGAGCCGCCGAACACACCGCCCAGGCTCATGGCCAATGCTGTGATCTGGGTCAGGATGGAGTTACGGAATACATAACTTCTGCCGATGGTGCCTTCAGAAAGGCCACGATACCGGGCAAACATTACGTAATCCTCTTCTGCTGTGGTGCTGGCCAGGGATTTCATGGAAATAATCCACCAGCCTGTACCTAACAGCAACATGGATACAGCCGGTAATATGGATGCATGCAGCAGAGAACCCAACCATTGCCAGAATGTGCCTCTGGTAAGGAGTGTGGTTTGAATTGGGAACCAGCCCAAAACAAAGGCGAAAACAATCTGCAATATCAAAGCAATCAAGAAATAGGGGATAGGATAAATGCAGATCGCAATACTCTCCAAAATCTTGGAAGAGCGCTTGTTTTTACGGAAACCTGCCAGCAAGCCGATAAAGTTACCGATGATCCATGCCAACAAGGTAGAGATCAAAGATAACCCCAAAGTGTAGGGCAAGTTGCGGCCGATAATGCTGGTTACAGGTTCGGGATAACTCATTAGGGATGGGCCAAAGTCAAACCGCAGAAGGCCGTGAGAGAGGAAATATGTATATTGTTCCCACAGAGAGCCATCCAGGCCGAACTGTACCCGAAGGCTTTGGCGCAGCGCTTCAATTTCCGCAGGATCCATGTTGCCGGAACGGGACTGCATTTGCGCAATCATGTTTTCAACGGGATCTGAAGGGAACATGCGGGGAATGAAGAAAATGAAGGTAACACCAATCAAAATCGTCAATGCCCACGCAAGAATACGCTGCAAAAAGAAGGTTTTGAATTTCACAACTACACTTCCTTTTCTAGGAGTTAACAGAGCCGCTATGTGTATGCAAAAAATGACTTAAAAAATATTTAAAACAGACAAAATAAAGAAATAAATATTAGGAAAAGAGGCGCGGTCTTATTCGTTCCAGACGCGCGCCTCTCCTTCCATTTAAATCATGTTAGTGCTGCGGCTTATTTCGAAACGCGATATCAGCCCTTTACAGGGGTGATGTTGGGCAGCATATACTTGAAGCAGCTCCACCACCACCAAGGTCCGTTGTAAGGATTCTCGGAATTGGGATAACCTTCCCAATAAGTGCTGTTGGTGGGCACGAACTTGGTGCCGCTTGTCACGTTGATAAAGGGCATATCGGTGACAGCCTGCTGGAGCAGATCAACAGTGGTGTTATAAGCCTCTTCAGAAGCGGGATCCATGTTAGCAAGAGCATGGAGGTCGTCAGAAACCTGCTGGTTGTCCCAACGGCAGCCCTGGCCAGAACCAGTTTCGCCCAAGGGTTTGATCAGCTGGTTGTCAAAACCGCTCAGTGCGGAGTACAGGTCAGTGGTGATACCACCGGAGGGCCAGTAGCCAGCCAGATAGTAGTTACCGGTGCCGCCGTCAACGTCCCAAGTAGCCTGGCTCTTGGAAGTGATGTTGCACTTCAGACCGAAAGCGGTCAACTGGTTGTAAGCAGCCTGTACGGTACGGCCAGCCTGCCATTCGGTATCAGCCAGATAGCTCAGTTCCAGAGTGAAGGGCTTGCCATCGAAGTACCAGCCGTCATCCTTCTTCTCCAAACCAGCCTTGATCAGCAACTTTTCAGCAGCTTCGGGATCATGTTTCCACCAGCCAACGCCGAACAATTCCTGCAGTTCTTCTTCGGTGCCTTCTACACCAGTCTTCTCAGCCATACGTGCGGCATAACCAGTATCGAAGGGTTTAATGGTAGTGCCATCGCCCAGATCCAGTTCGAAGTTCTCCAACCACTCCAGCATGGGCTTGGTGTACTGCTCTTGCAAATAAGAAGTATTGTTCAGCAGCGGGATGGGAGCTGCACGGCCAGCGCCGGAGAAGATGTTCATAGACAGATCGTCGATGTTCAAAGCCAAGGTGATGCCCCAGCGGAAATCGGCGTTGTCATAGGGAGCGCCCTGGCCCTGAGAGAACACCAAGCTCTTTGCGCCGGGGTCATCCAGGTAAGCGTAGGGGAACTCGTCCTGCCAGCACTTGATGTTGGGGTTCTGCTCGTTCATGGCGGTGAACTCTTCCAAGGTGACTTCGCAAGCAACGTCAACGTTGTTGGAAACCATCTGCATCTGCTTGGTGGAAGAATCGCCCAAAGCACGGAACCAAACATAAGTAGCGGGCTTCTGATCTTCGGTGAAGCCGTAGTAATCGCTGCCGGCTACGCCCAAAGTGCTCTGCCACCAGTCTTCACGGAGCTTGTACAGCACCCAGTCGCCGTTGGGGTCATAATCCTCTACGGTGTAGGGGCCGGCAACCACAGGCTGCTCATCCTTGAAGGTGGTAACATCGGACTGCTGAGAATAGATGTGCTCAGGCACGATACGATAATCGCAGCCCCACACGCTGATACCATAACGCATGGTCAAGCGGGTGAAGGACTCGGTCATGTTGAACTTAACAGTGTAGTCGTCAACCTTCTCAACAGAATCAATGTACAGATTGGTAGCGGCGGAAGCGCCGATGCCTTCGTTCTCTTTGATCATGTTGAAGGTGAACACTACGTCGTCGGCATTCAGGTCTTCGCCATCGGACCACTTAATGCCTTCGCGGATCTTTACAGTCCACTCGGTGAAGTCCTCGTTGGGGGTGCCCATGTCGGCAGCCACTTCGGGGAACTGCTCGCCCTTGACAGAATCCATTTCCCACAAGTGAGCGCTCATCAACTGATGAATGCCCATGCCAGTGGTGGTACCCATCATATAGGTGTTGAACTGTCCGGGAGTGTCCGTGGGAGTCTGAGTCTCAACGATCAGAGTCTCCTCACGGGGAGTGCCAACCTCGGTGGTAATGCCGGCGGCGGCCAGCTTGCCGGTATCAGCGGTGGAAGCTTCACTGCTGGAACTGGTGGAAGCAGTGCTTTCCGTACCACTAGTAGTACCGGAAGAAGTGGTGGTAGTGTTGCCGCAACCGCTGAACAGGCTGGTTACAACCATTGCTGCCGCTAACAACACAGCTATAGATCTTTTTTTCATGTAACGTGCCTCCTTATAAATTATTTCCTTAAAGAATCTTCCTCGAAATCAAAAACAGAAAGTGTAAAACACGAAGTATATCTTTTATAATTAATGTAATAAAAGACATACTTTTCGAGAAAGGGACATCCCTTCCTTGAAGCCAAATCCATAATCAGAAAAACATAGTGACCATGAGCGGCATGGTTTTCTTTCTGCATGTTTGATTATACTGTAAATCCCTCCTTCTGTTGTTGAGCATTTTGATTAGAAGAACTAATCTTTTGTGGCATTTTTTAGGCTGAATTGTATTCGTCTAAAAAATATGTTTTTATGATAAAACCCATTTATACAGTGGGTTTTGCCATAGCAACCAAAATAGTAATAGAACATAGAGCGCTTTTATAGCAATATGATAACACCTGGGTTAGACGATGTCAACTACTTGACTTAGTATTTTTTAACGTTTCGTAATGGGAAAATATACATTTAGCCTTAAAAGAAAGTTTACAACTTCTCAGAAATATTCAGAAAAATTGCGAGGTTATAAAATTTTAAAATGTATATTATTTCAAAAGTTACAAAGAAAATTGATTGGTAAAATGAAGGCTGCGGAAGGAAATAGTTAGAATTTATATGATATTTTCAAGAAAATAGCTTGTTAATAGTCAGACGAAAAAATATGAAAAATTACAATTTTGTCATAAAGTTAAATCATTTTTCAAAAGAAATGTCAAAAAAAGCAGAAAAAAAGATGGTTTGATTTGAGCATTACCATAAAAATAGGTTAAAACGGTTTTGAACTGTCAGACGCTAATGAAGAGCCCTTACCATAGATACCGAAGCACAAGCGCAATTTTCGCGGGGGACATGACAAGGGAAAGACTTTACAATCGCAGGTGCGTTAAAAATATCACTGAAAATATGATGCCGGATAGTAAAAAAAGAAGCTTCTTGCTATTACATTAATAAAGTACATTGTAAGTAATTGTAGAAATGAGAAAATAGGGCCGCTTAAATCAGGAGCTGAGTTTTTTTAACACAGTATTCTTTAGGGTTATATTTGTATTTTGTGAAAAGTAACATTGCTTTACACAGAGAAATATGGCTTGTAATCCGTGGTAGAAAGTCGAAATTATACATATGGTTATGAGTGTGGAAACGCACGCGTTCGGAAAGCGGAGAAAACAGATTGAAAGTGCTTGGAAAGCGTTGAAAAATCTAAAAAACATATGGTAAAAACAGAAAAATTGCTTATAAGAGTATTCTTTATTTTTTACGTGCAACTCTCTTGTAATTTTGGGGGAAATGTGCTAAAGTTAAATCGTAAAACTGGGGACGGATTGTATGGCCTTTTCTGTTCGCAGAAAAGGCTGTTTTTTCTGCTTCTCAGAAAAAAACAAATCATCTGTAATGGGATGATGAAAGGAGTAAGTAAAGATGAAGAAGAAAGTTTTATCCCTTCTTCTGGCAGTGTGCCTGATCGTAGGTATGCTGCCGCTGGCTGCTTCTGCGGCGGAGACAGACACCAATGTCGTCTCTCCGGCAACTTTGCATGACCCCACCAATGGTGTGGCCGATGCCAAGCTGTATGACACAGGCAGCTACAAAGTAAGTACCCAGCAGGGTACGGACGGTATCGTCGATGTGAAGATTACCGCCAAGAACCTGCAGAAGCACGCTAATGGCGGCTCAGGCAATCTGATCGCTTATTGGTGCGGTTTCGCAGTGGTACCCACTGATGCGCAGACAGACGTGGCGAAAATGAAGGTTGCTTCCGGCAATAATGTTGACGAAGTTGACGCTGCATTTGAAACCGCTAAGGTTAGCGAGCTTCAGGGTGCTGTAGCTGAGAAGAAATCCGGCTTTGCCGCTTACCTCAACGCTGGCAGCGCTGGCCTGAACGGCAGACTGTACAAGGTGCAGTGGTTCAAAGCGGATGGCCTCACCAATGTTGGTGAACCTGTCACCTATCGTGTTGACATGACCGGCGTACAGCGGGCTCCTGAGACCGAAGTGCTGGCTGGCTATCTGCATGACACTCGTGTAGATGGCGGCATTGCCGACGATAAGCTGTACACTTCTTACAAAGTGACTTCTGAGCAGAAGCTGGACACTAACTACGGCGGTTACTACACCGAAGTGAGCGTGGCTGCAAAAGACCTGAAAGAGCATCAGAACGGTCAAAACAACCTGGGCTACTGGGCTGGCATGTTTGCCAAGGCTCCCGCGGGCGCTACCCAGTATAAGTATGCTTTCGGCGTAAATTATTCTGACCTCAAGACTCTGAGTGAAAAAGCTTCTCCTGTAGATGAAATGCCCGACCCCGATGGCGAGGGTAATGTGAAGGGCATTGGCGCTTATGCGAATATCGGCGAGCCCGGCTTCAAGACTTGGCTGAAAGTTCAGTGGCTGGATGCTGACAACAATGCTTTGAACACCACTGTGTACAACATGGACTTCTCCAATTCTACCGTGTCTAGAGATGCCGAAGCTCCTAAATATACTTCTGAAATCGCTACCGGCGTTTTGGAAGACCATAGCGGCGCTGTGGCCAAAGATCAGATCGCTACTGGTTACACCCTGACCAAGGGCGAAATGGTGAAGGACACTGTTACTGGCAAGTATTATCAGGAAGTTACCGTTTCTGCTGATACTTTGAAGCCCCAGGAAAATACTCAGGATACTGTTGGTTATTGGCTGGGCTTTGCTGTCGCTCCTGTTAGCGCAGAGGTTACCCAGATGAAGTATGGTTTTGCTTCTTCTCTGAGCGCTTTGTCTCTGTCTACTGAAAATCCTCTGGAGGGCGCTGTAATTGGCGAAAAGTCTGGTATTGCTTTCTATGCCAACATGAACGATTATGATACCCGCACTTTGTGGGCGAGAGTTCAGTGGCTGAAGGCTGGCTCTGTGGAGGAAGAGAATATCTACAAGATCAACTTCCAGGTTACCACCAAAGAGACCGTTGGTATCAAGGACATTGCAGTTTATGAGTCTGATGCAATTTCCGACGCTGTCACTGCTGCTTTGGGTGAGGACGGCAAAACCATCACTCTGAGCGGTGTTGCTCCCGAGAGTGAGACCACCTACACCTTGAAGTACACCACCACTGCTGGCGGCGCTGGTTCCACTACCGTTACTTATAATTCCGGCATCACCGCAGGTGGGACTTTCAAGGTTTTGGACACTGATTACACTGTAGTTGCTGCTTTTGCAGACATGCCTGCAAATGTGGCAGTAGCAGAGCCTGCTGAGCCGGTTGTCAACGCTGGCGCAGATATCCCTGAAGAGGTAAAAACTTCTGCTGGCACAACAAAAGTATCTGGTATGCAGGCAGCGGCAGCAGATTTTGCTGCAAGTGACGATTTCGATGACACGAGTGCGTTGGCCGAAGGCACAAAAGCTTTGAAAGATGCAGGTTTGAATGATGGCGATGCGCAAGTTACGATCTTTGTGCAGCCCTATCTGGATGTAACTGCTGAGTCTTATGACGCAGCAGCTGGCACCATGGTTGTGGACATCACTCCCAAGTATCGGGTGATTGCATCCACTGCAAGCGACTTTAGCGGTGTCGATTTGGATGGCACTGTTGCCAAGAACGCTGTTGTTTTGGATGCCTATAAGGGCGACCTGAATCTGAAAAATGTACAGGTTTCCATCACTTTGCCTTCTGGATTTGCACAGGATGGAGATCTGTATGTAAAGCACTATGAGCATTTCCATAAGGCTAATGTTTCGACTAATAAGGCTACTTTCACCACTGAGAGCTTCAGCCCCTTTGTGTTTGACAAGAAAGCAGCCCCCGTGGCTTCTATCGGCGACACCTACTATGCTACTTTGCAGGAAGCTGTAGACGCTGTTGAGAACGGCGGCGTGATCAATGTTTTGACTGCTGGTTTGACTGCTACTGTAAGCAGAGAGATCGCTTTCAAGACCACTGGCGAGACTGCTACTATCAATGCTGGCACTGGCTATGAGAACCAGGGCACTGGCACTGAGTATAAGTTTGTTACAGTTGGCGGCGGCTCCACTGGCGGCGGTGGCACTGGTTCTACCGGTTACACCGTGACTGTGTCTGCAACTCAGAACGGCACTGTGACCGCTAGCCCCAGCAGCGCCAACAAGGGCGACAAGGTCACCCTGACTGTAGCTCCCGCAGAGGGCTATGAGCTGGGCACCCTGACCGCTAAGGATGCCAAGGGCAACACCGTGGCTCTG
>CAJFSY010000034.1 GCA_904419785.1 uncultured Neglectibacter sp. | reverse complement strand
CAGCCTTTAGTGCTTGAAAAGCCTCTTCCATGCTGATGTAGACCTCCTGCAGGGCCATGCCTTGCACTTTCCAGTTTCTGTTTGCGGTGGATCTCATGTATTTCCTCCTATTCTGAGAATAGAAAAAGCCCCCGCTGAGTGAAACAGCGGAGGCTTTCCTGTTGCATCGTGTTCTTTTTTCTGTTATGATGATGTTGCGTGGGAAACCGCGTGGGAGTCTGCCAGAAAACGGTAGGCGGTTAGCCCTCCCGTAAGCGGAGGGGTCGTCCTCCATAAACCGAGAACAAAATTCTTTTGGGGAATAGCCGCAAGACTATTCCCGCCCTCCGAAAGGGGGGATTCCAATGTACATGACGCTCGCTGACTTTTGCCAGGTTGTGCTCATGCTCATCGCGTTTGCGGGGTTTCTTTGGACCTTGTGGACGTACTGGAACAAAGGAAGATGACCGCCCCTCCTAGCCACAGGAATGCGGTCATCTTCTGATCTAAATTCCGAGGGCTAAACCGTCTTACCGGCAGGCTCTCTTTCTAGATTCATTATAGCTCCAAATAGGAGCAATGTCAACTGGTGCCAGCCCTGCGGGGCTGGTTCTTTTTCTATGGACAGTATAGCGAAGGATAGAAGCGTTGTCAATCGTGGATAGTCACATCCACATTCCCTCCTGCTGTCCCATGATTTTATGTTTGAATTTAGAAAAAACGGAGAAGCTGAATGTACTCAACCCCATCTTTTTCTGAAAAACGGCGTCCAAACGGACGAAACCTGTTATTGTCATTTTCGTAAAATTGTAAAAGTTTCGGTTTATCTTCACACTCCAGGTAGACAACGCCACCGCCCACGTTCCGCTGGGCAGAGGAGAGAATCTCTATGGCGCAGGCCATAAGGCTGTCCCCTGAGAGGAAACTGCTGGCTATGTCGCTTTTTCCAAATTGGACAATGAGAAAGGAAGACACGGAGAAACTGCCACTCGTTTCATCCAGCTCAGCGAACCTACAAAGTTTAGAACGTGTCGTGTTTGACAGTCCCTCTCCCGCAATTTCTATGGCTTTATGGGTCAAAGCGAATATGGCTGCAATTCTGCCCAGGTCATCAACCACCAAGTGGGTCATAGGGATTTTCTGTTTGGCGAAATCCAGCGCACTGTTGTGGACGTATTTCTCAATTTCCCGGTTTTTTGCACAAGAAAAATCGGAGAGGAGCTTTTTCGTATCTTCCTCTCCGATGGCGTCCACCAAGTCAAGTAAATTGATTGTGGTGACAAGACTCATTGTCTGGAACCTCTCTTAGCTATCCATCCCCGAATGGCTTTTTTATCACTAAGAATGGGAATAGACGGCGCAGACGGCTTCTTCCGTGTTCTCTCTGAGGATTCCAGGGCCTCCACAAAGCGTTCCGCTTTTTTGGGGTCAGTGATTTTAACTTGTGTGAAAATGCTAGAAGTAGCCATTGCCGCACCTTCTTTGGAACTTCTTGCCGGAACAGCAAGAGACTCAAATTTTTCCACGGCCTATCTGTGATTCGCATGACCGGGAGCGGAGTACTTTAAGGTAGTTTGCTTACCTAACACTATTATTATACGAAGGAACCGTGAATATGTCAACCTGGATAGGGGCTTTTTATGACATACCATAATCCAACCCTTTCTAACGGTTCTATTACGGTTTCGTCTTACCAACACTAGCTCATGGACAGATGGATTGGTGCCCCCATCCTGTTATTCAGTATCTGGTGTCCAATCTTCAATCCCGTATTTTTCCAAGAGCGATTTACCATATTCCATACCGGATTCCGTCAAGTCAACGCCCTTGGTACGGGAACGCTGCTTACCCTGGTAAAGATATCCTTTCTCCTCCAAGGTGTTGAGGACAGAAAAATCGTATCCCTTCCAAGCGCGAAATATTGGGTTATCCGAATTTGGTTCTCCCGTGAAACGGGAAAGGTACAAAAGCGCCATGGTAAGTTCCTCCATAGCTTTCTCAGCAGTGGTATGATCCATTTGTGTTCACATCCTTCTGTGTTGATTATAGTCCGCGGCAGGATATTGCGTCAAGAAATTCGGAGGCTTATTTTGAAAAAGTTTCTGAAATGGAAAAGGCCTCGCTGAATATCGCAGTGGATGCTTTCCTGTTGCATTGTGTCTGATTTTCTGCTATGATGGTCTTGCGTAGAAAATGAGGTGAAGTGCACTAGTGCAAAATCAGTCTTGACTTTTCCCTTCACCTAGGCTACAATAAGAATACAGGCAGGGTAACCTGCGTATGATATAGCTGATCTTACTCCGGTGACCTACGGGCCCGGGGTTTTTTTATGCGGAGGTTTCAGATGGATAAAACGTTTACTAGTACCAATGCACAGCTGCGGAAACTTCGGTCTAGAGGGATGGTCATTTCCAACGGGAGCAAGGCGAAGAGAATTATCGAAATGGAGAACTACTATAACCTGATCAATGGTTATAAGAGGCTTTTTCTTGACCCGTCTTACTCAGGCCCGGACGAAGCATACCTTCCGGGAACTCGCTTTGAGGAAGTATATGCGCTTTATTTATTCGACCGAGAGCTTCGTAATCTCTTTATGCGATATATCTTGGAAATCGAGAACAACGTCAAGAGCGTTTTAGCTCACGACTTTTCCGGGAAGTACGGACACGATAACTATTTGAAAGTGTCCAATTTTGATACCAGTGTAAAGCGTTGGGAGAAAAAGACAACGGCCCAAAAAGTAGGCGATGTATCCGACCTGATCTCTAATCTGCAGCATGAGATTGCCCGCCATCTGTCTAAGAACAACCCCATGATATCCCACTATATGCTGGAATATGGGTATGTCCCGCTGTGGGTACTGGTCAATACCTTAACTCTGGGGACAATCAGCATTTTCTACTCCTATCTTTCCCAAAAAGATCAGAATGACATAGGCCGGCGCTTTATGCTAAAGCCGGAGGAAATGAACAGTTTTTTGCAGGTTCTGACAATTTATCGGAATGCCTGCGCTCATGATGAACGTATCTACAATTTGAAAGCTCTCCGCCGCAGCATGAAACCTAACAGCATTACCACCATGCCAATCCACCAAAAAATGGGCATCCCGGTCAATGCGGGAAACAACCCAGTCTGTGGAAAAAATGACTTGTTTGCCATCGTTATCATCTTTAAGACCATGTTGTCTAAAGCGTCTTTCAGTAAATTTTACCGGGCGCTGAAGCACCAGATGGACTCCCTGGGTTCATCAATTACAACAATCAGCCTAACGGACGTAGAGAAAGAGATGGGCTTTCCAAGCAATTGGACGGATATCTTTACAATCTGAATGGAAGAAAGCAGGACAGGAGATTCCGGCCCTGTTTCTATATAGCAATCACCCTGCGGTTTCCATCCTTGAATGTGATTTCCAGTTTCTCCGCTGATTCCACCCGGATGGTTTCCACCACCTTGCGTACCAGGAGGTCGTCAAAGGCGAGGCTGCTTTCCTTGAATTTCTCCAGCAGGGCAGTAATCTT
>CAJFSY010000033.1 GCA_904419785.1 uncultured Neglectibacter sp. | reverse complement strand
AGACTTTAAGCATGACTTCAATTTTGCCCGCTTTTAGGGGGCTGGGTTTTGTGCGCCTTTTTTCGGAATGGTGCCTAAATTACAATGTTTCAACCTTTAGCTCTCCTTTTGGCTATTTTTTGCTGTTATTTGGCGTGCTTTGATCCATGCAATTCTATCTTGCTTTTTCCCCCCTCCTTTACCCTTTGATGGCACCCACCATGATTCCCTTGACAAAATACTTTTGCAAGAAGGGATACACGGCGATAATAGGTGCGGACGCCACAACAATCAGTGCGTATTTTATAGTTTCTGCCATTACTTGCCTATTTGCTAAAGAATCCACTTCAGCTACCATGTCTTCAGACATGGTATTTTGAACCAGAATAGACCTGAGAATGAGTTGCAATGGGAAAAGCTCTTTGTTGCTCAGATAAATCAAAGCGTCAAAGAAACTATTCCAGCGGGCAACACCGTAGAACAAGACCATTACAGCTAGAACAGGCATAGACAGCGGCAAAATAATTCTAACCAACAATTTGAAATCGCTGCATCCATCCACCATGGCAGCTTCGGAAAGTTCCTGGGGGATGCTGGTTTGAAAATAGGTGCGGACTATAATTACGTTCCACACAGAAATGGCACTGGGCAAGATCATAGCCCATATCGTATCGAGCAGGTGAAGCGTGTTGGACATAAGCAGGAACGTTGGGATTAAACCACCGCTGAAAAACATGGTAATGGCCAGCATAATGGTAAAAAATTTCCTGCCGGAAAAATCCTTGCGAGAAAGTGGATACGCGGCGAGAACCGTTAAAACAATATTTACAGCGGTCCCCAAAAGGGTGTAGAAAATAGTGTTGCGGTAACCGGTAAGAATTTGCGAATCACGGAACACCATTTTATAGGACTCTACGTTGACATTTTTAGGAAGGAGTACCACATTCCCCGCCAGCACTTCCAAGGGATCGCTAAAAGAGGCAATCACGATAAAATAAAGGGGATATAGGATGATTAGCATAATGATAACCAAAATCGTGGTATTAACTATGGTAAAGATTAGGTCCTCTTTCCCCTTTTTAATTTTTGATTGGTTTGCCATATTGCTTCCCTCCCTCATGTTAGAACAAGCTGGTCTGGTCCAGCTTTCTCACGATGGCATTGACAGAAATCAAAAGTATGAAATTGATTACCGAGTTAAATAGGCCAATTGCCGTGGAAAAAGAATACTGGCTTTGCTGTAATCCAACTTTATACACATAGGTGGAAATTACTTCCGCAGAGGAACGGTTGATGTCGTTCATCAGCAAAAAAACCTTTTCAAATCCCACATTCATAAGGGAACCACAATTCATAATGAGCATGATGCAAACAGTGGGCAGAATGCCGGGAAGGTTAATATGCCAAATGCGTTTTAACCGTGAAGCGCCGTCGATCACTGCCGCTTCGTGAAGCGCTGGATCGATTCCCGCAAGAGCGGAAAGGTAAATAATAGAACCCCAGCCAGTACTTTGCCATACTCCGGAAAGAACGTAAATCGTTTTGAAATACTTGCCTTCATACATGTAGTTGATAGGCTCCATTCCCAATGCCTCTCGCATCATGTTAAAAATACCAGATTGGGGCGAGAGAAAGAGAATGATCATTCCGGCCAATACCACCACAGAGATAAAGTAAGGTGCGTATGTAATGGTCTGAACTGTCTTTTTGAAAAAACGGCTTTTCACTTCATTAAGCATTAAAGCAAGGAGAATGGGACAAGGAAAACTGACAACCAGAGAATATAGGCTGATAGTAATTGTGTTCCACAAAACTTCTCCAAAGTTATTGCTGTTAAAGAAACGTTCAAAGTGGACAAAACCTACCCAGGGGCTTCCCCAAATTCCAAGTGCTCCTGAGAACTCCTTAAAGGCGATCTGAATTCCATACATAGGGAAATAGTGGAAGATGAGGAAGTAGAGAAAAACTGGCAGAAACATCAGATATAGCTGCCAATTGCGTAGGGCTTTGTGCCAGAATTTTGATTTTGCCAACTGCTTCATAACATTTCCCCCTTCAAAAATGGAAGCATAAAAACTATCCCGCTGTGTTTAAAATTTTTATTTACTATGTTATATCATAAGTGATTTGAAATTTCAAGTAGATATTGAAAAAAATTTTCTAAAATATTTAATATCGATAAAATAATATTTTATCAAAATGTCATTTGGTCATTCTATTGCAGTAAAAAAGCCCTCCAAGAAAAACTTGGAGGGCTCGGCACACACAATCAGATTCAAACCAACAGCCTATAAAGCAGTCATCTTCAAGTCATCAAGAAAGGGACAAAGAGAAAAATCACCGGGTTAACGACAACTAGATTCGAGCAAGAAAGTCTGGCAAAACATAAACTTTCCACCTCTGTGTCCCGCGCCATGAGGAACCCAAAAGAAGGTGTATCTCAAGGGAGGATTTGAAAGGCTGCGTCTTTCGATGCTTTAACTGTTAGAAATCTTTTCATTCCTATGAATTTTTCTTATGGGGAAATACAGATAGTCCTTTCCCGTAGATGGATCGGTATATTCGTGAACGGCTCCGACTAGAGGAATCCCCTCTCCCCTCATTTGCCCGATCATTTTTTCAAACGCTCCGCTATGGTTTTCCACCACGAGATACTCATAACCCGGTATGGTCCACTTTGTCCATCCGCTGGGCGCTTCCGCTTGGTCAACGCACTCCACTCCCGCCAGATACAAGCCTTTTTGAAAACCCTCCTCCCATGGCTGAAAGGAGCGGGAACTATCTGACATTGCGCCCCATATCCCAACCAAGTTTCCATTTGCATCTTTCTTTGCCAGATGGGCTATTTCACTGAAATGGCCGTTGGCGTCCTGCCACAATTTCTGGATAAATCCTTCTCCATCCGCTGTACTGCCTTCTTTACCAATGACTATAAATTCTCCTTTTATTACCTTAACCATCTGATACAGCCTCCCATGGGGGATTTTATTTGGGTACATTATAGCGCAGGAACGTAGAAACAATCAATTCCTTTGGGCTGAAAAATCCGTTACTGTTTAGGAAAATCCCAGAATACAAATAGAAAGAAAGCACCATGGCTCTTCTATAATTAAATATCCTCTTCAAAAAAGCAAAAGAACAGCCAGGACCAAAAGATCCTGGCTGTTCTGTGTTTTCTTTCCAAAAATGATGTGCTCGACCAAAAGAGAGGTGAAAAATCCAGGATTTATGCGGTTTTCAAGCATTTTTGCTTTTTGAAATCGCCCACTTTCCAAAAAAGATGTGGAAAACTGGAGGGGCAATTTTGATGGGAAATCCGAAAAATTACCACGCCATGCTGGGCTGGTAGGACTGTTCTTCTTCCTCGTCTTGGAACCCCTCCTGGTCGTTAGATTCTCCCCAGGCTTCTTCGTCCTCCTGGGCTTCCTCGAACTCGTCATCTTCCAGTTCCTCCACAGCATCGGATTCCTCTATATCCTCGTCCTCAAACACTTCTTCATCCTCCTGCGTTTCTTCCTCCCCGGGTTCCTCGGCCCCGTCATCCTCCTGGGACACTTCCTCGGAACCGACCTCAAAATTGTCCACGGGGCTGTCGTCCTGGTCGGCTGCGGGTTGTTTCTCCAGTTGGGATTCGCGGCCGTCCTGGGCCTCCTGGGGGGTAAACTCGTCCTGGGTTTCTTGCTCTGTTTCTTCGTCCTGGGCTTGGTCATCGGATTCTTCCTCATCCTCCTGTTCCTCCGGGTGGCTGGCCTGATACTGGGCCTCGTCTTGCTCCAGTTCGGATTCTATCAGCCCGATGACAAACTGCTTTTGTGTCATGTGGTTTCGCTCCAAGTAGGCTTTCACACGCTGAAACAGACTGTCCGGCACTTGGAAGGTGGAAGGCCAGGGTTCTCATACGTTCCATATTTTTGTCCTCCTGTGTAATTTGAATTTTGGGATGCAGCTCGTTGTCCACCGCCTGGGCGATGAATTCACCCATGGTCATGCCATGGGCCTCGAGATAGGCTTTTACTTCCGCGTGAAGGTCCGCGGGAATTCGCACGGTGATGCCTTTCATGTCAGGCATGTCACTCATCCTCCTTAATCAGATTTTCCATAGCCTGGAGGAACAGGTCCTCCAGAGGGATTTCCAGCTCCGCCGCCCGGTCCAGGAGGGCGGCGTACTGGTTTTCGGTGAGTTCTACAGTGTAGGTAATGTCGATAGGATCACGTCCCTTCATTTGCTTTGAAAATAGAAAAAGCCTCTGCTGATTGAAACAGCGGAGGCTTTCGGTTGCATTGTGTCGTTTTATCTGCTATGATAATGTTGCGTGGGAAACCACGCGGGAGTCTGCCAGAAAACGGTAGGCGGTTAGCCCTCCCATAAGCGGAGGGGTCGTCCTCCATAAACCGAGAACGAAATTCTTTTGGGGAATAGCCATAAGACTGTTCCCGCCCTCCGAAAGGGGGGATTCCCATGTACATGACGCTCGCTGACTTTTGTCAGATTATGCTCATGCTCATTGCGTTCGCGGGGTTTCTTTGGACCCTGTGGACGTACTGGAACAAAGGAAGATGACCGCCCCCTAGCCAAAGGATTGCGGTCATCTTCTTGACTTAAAACCTGAGGGCTGAACCGTCTTACCGGCAGGCTCTCTTTCTATGTCTATTATAGCTCCAAATAGGGGCAATGTCAACTGGTGCCGGTCCTGCAGGGCTGGTTCTTTTTCTATGGTCAGTATAGCAAGTTATAACGTAGTCACATCCACATCCCCTGCTCTTGCCCTCTGATTTCTTTTGCCGCCAGATTCAGTCCACGGGCTAGCCTGGGGTTCGCTGCCACATCCTCAAAGGAGAGCCCCAGGGAGTCCAGGGCGTCCTCTACAGTACCGGTGTAGCTGTATTCATGATTTTCCAGCTCGCTGAAAAACATATCCTTGATAAATCCTTCCCCAGTGGGGTCGGCGTCTATGGCGGCCTGGAGTTCCCTGTGGTGCCAGGCAAATGTCTCGTGCATCAGGGGAGCGTCCTTTTTTTGGATGAAGCCTCCAAAGGGAATACGGGCGATCTTGTCCAAATCCATTTTGGGCCGAAGCCCCCACTCCTTCATGATCTCGCGGAACTGTTCCTGACTGAAAGCGAACCGAATAGGGAGGGCGTTTACTTCCTGCTGCTGACGGTTTCGCATGACTTGATATTGGTTGATATTCTCACTCCTTTCCCAGCAAAACGACCACCCTGCGGTTCCCGTCCATGAACGTAATTTCCAGCTTCTTCGCTGATTCCACCCGGATGGTTTCCACCACCTTGCGTACCAGGAGGTCGTCAAAGGCGAGGCTGCTTTCCTTGAATTTCTCCAGCAGGGCAGTAATCTTNNNNCATGGCCTGGGCACCCTCCAGCTGGGCTTGGAGCTGCTCCAGCTCCTGCTTGATGCGAGTAAACTGGAAGTCGTACTTGCCATCGTCATTCTCCGCCAGGGCCTTGGCGATGAGGGCTTTTCTCTCTTTTTGCAGTTCATTGATTTTGGTACGGATGGCGTATTCGCTGTCCGCAGTCTCCGGTGTCAACACGGAGCGGATGCTCTGCATGGTGGTTTCTAATGCGGTATCTTTCTGAATGTGCTGCTGGGAGATGGCCGTTATCACGGCATCTTGGAGAGCGGTTTCCTCTATGGTGGGGGAGTCCGGGCAGTTGGCTTTGCCGTCTAGCCGGGTGCCACAGCGCCACATGATTTGCTTTTCGCCTTTCCGGTACCAAGTCACCCGCCGGTACAGCGCTCCGCACTTGCCGCACACCACCAAGGTGGACAGGGCGTATTTGCCGCTGTACCGGCCAAAGGGTGTTTTGGCTTTCTCGGAAGTGGGACGCTTAGCACTGCGCTTCGCCAGTTCTTCCTGGATGCGGTCGAACACCTCCGGCTCTAAAATCCTGGGGAGCACACCCTCCACGTAATACTTGGGCAGGTCGCCGTCG
>CAJFSY010000032.1 GCA_904419785.1 uncultured Neglectibacter sp. | reverse complement strand
ATATTCTAACAAATTACGACTTGCTGCGTTAGAGGCTCCTGTGTTTCATACCCTTTGGTGCCTTGCAGCGCAGCGGAAAGGAATGGTCATAAAAATGAATCTGGATGGCTTTGAACCGAAAGCGAAGAAACTAGGTGTATTAGGCGTAAAAATCACACAGCACGGAAAAGAGATCGCTTATAAAACATGGGACGAAGAATGCCGTCGGAATGTGTATTCCGCCAGCAAGAGCGTGACCTCCTGCGCTGTGGGGTTCGCCGTACAAGAAGGGCTGGTCTCCCTATCTGAGCGACTGGTAGATGCGTTCCGGGAGGACCTGCCCGAAACTGTGGGAGAATATCTGGAACAAGCTACCGTGCGGGACCTTTTGACCATGTGCCTTGGTCAAGGCGAAGCCCATCTGATGGGCGGCCAACGGCCTTTATACAAGGAAAAGGATTGGGTAAAGCTTTCCCTCTCCCTTCCCTTTACCCACCAGCCAAACACACGTTTCGTTTACAACAACGTGGGACCTTATCTGGCTGGCGTATTGGTCCAGCGCAGATGCGGCTGCGACCTTCCTTCTTATTTGACCCCCAGGCTTTTCAGTCATCTGGGCATCACCCATCCCACTTGGGAAATCGACCCCATGGGATATACGTTTGGGGCAGGCGGGCTGTTTTTCACCCTTTCAGAGTTACACACTTTCGGCCTTTTCTACCTGCAAAACGGAGTTTGGAACGGGAAACAGCTGCTTTCTCCCCAATGGATTCAAGAAAGCACCAAAAAGCAGGTGGAAAATAGAGCATATGGCTATGGTTACCTGTTTTGGGGAGGTGAACAAGGCACGTTCCGGGCAGACGGCAAATACGGCCAGCTTTCTATCCTCTGCCGCGACAAAGATGCTGTCATTTCCATCGTAGCGGAATGCCGGGATACAGATTCCCTGAACCGCGCTATTTTCGACGAGCTTTACCCCCAGCTGTGATATCTTTCCACGCAAAAAGTCCCAGAAGCAAAACTTCTGGGACTTTTCATATTTTACCTGCCTTCAGCGCTCCAATTCAAGAACGTTCCGGTTGAAGCGTCGATTTCAAACTCGTATTCCACTCCGTCAAACCATGCTTCGCCTTCATATACCTGCCGTCCGTCATCCCAGTCCTCATGAATGCGCACATCCTGGGCAGAGATTCCCGATATCCGGTCAACCACCAAATCCCGGGCCTGTTCCAATGTGACGGGGCTTCCGTTTTGGGACGATACGGCCCATCCCTCAATATCCGAATCGTAACTTAACACTTCGCCGGTGTCCGCTGCGATCTCATAATCGTATTCCGTATTTCCCACGTAGAACTCCACATCATACACATTTCTGCCGTCATCCCGATCGGGTTCCGCCCTGTAAAAAACCACGTCAGCTTCGGCCGCTCCAGCGTGTTCCAAAGCGATAGCCTTTGCTTGCTCTTGGGTGATTTCCTGGGAAACTGCCGTCGCAGAAGACTGACCACTATTCCCTGAAACGGTTTTGGGCGCAGCACCGGCAGACTCATAGGAGAAATCCACCACCTGCCCCGAACGTCCCTGGATCTCATATTCATAAGTCCGGTCGGCAGTGCGGAAACTCACATCATACTTTCCATCATCACGGCTGACTTTTAAAGCGAGGGCATCCTCTTCCCTGACGCCTGCGTGCTCCAACGCGATAGCCTGAGCTTGTTGCTGGGTGATCATGCCTGGCTGGATAAAATGCACCGCTACTGCGATCCCCGCCGCCACTACAACGATGGCCGCCGCTGTTACGGGAACAGCCACCTTCGCTTTTTGATTCTGCCAAAATTTCCAATTCATATAAACCGTCCTTTCTATGATCCCTATCTGGAAGGGTTTGTTTTTCTTGACTGTGGCATCAGTATATTTCAGGAAAATTAAAAGAGAATTAAAAGAAAAAACTTCTTAAAAACTTATTGTTATCATAAAGGTTAAGATATATAAGGGGTTCATTCCTCGGAAAATCTCTATTTTACCAAAGCGTTGGCAAATTCTCACTATTGGAGTCCTTGTTTTTCTCTCATGGTTGTGCTATGATTTAATTGCCACATGGTTTCAGTACGTGATGGCCGAGCTGCTGTTACGCACTTTTTTACTTTACTAAAAGGAAGGAGTAATGAAAAATGAAGTCCCTTGGAAAACGTGTGTTTTCCGCCGCGCTGGCTTGCGTTTTGCTTGTCTCCGCGACCGTATCCCTGAACGCCTCTGCCGCCAGCGCATCCACCATGACCGACATCCCCTCCGGCTCCTGGTATGAATCTGCTGTTCAGTATTGTTTGAACAACAATTACATGAGCGGAGAGTCCGATACCAAGTTCAACCC
>CAJFSY010000031.1 GCA_904419785.1 uncultured Neglectibacter sp. | reverse complement strand
TGCACCATTAGCTCAGTTGGTAGAGCACCTGACTCTTAATCAGGGTGTCCCGGGTTCGAGTCCCTGATGGTGCACCATATGGCCCGTTGGTCAAGCGGTTAAGACAGCGGCCTCTCACGCCGTTAACGTGGGTTCGATTCCCGCACGGGTCACCAAACAGCGGTCGATGAGATTGCTGTATAATATTCCTCCATAGCTCAGTCGGTAGAGCATGCGGCTGTTAACCGCAGTGTCGTTGGTTCGAGTCCAACTGGGGGAGCCAGAAGAACTGTAAATGTTTTCATTTACAGTTCTTCTTTTTTTATAAAAAATATATTTTGAGGATTTATTTTCTGATTTCTTGTAAGATTTCTTGAAAAAAGTTGACATATGTGGGTGAAAGGCCTTTTATCACGGAGAGGATGGGAGTAGCATGGAAGATCTGCAAATTGTAGAATTGTATTGGCAACGAGATCCACAGGCTATTACCCAATCAAAAGAAAAATATGGTATCTATTGTTTTGCGGTAGCAAATCATGTTTTAGCGAACTGGGAGGATTCCGAAGAGTGTGTCAATGATACCTGGCTCTATGCTTGGAATAAGATGCCTCCACATCGTCCTAGCGCTCTTAAATTCTTTTTGGCGAAGATTACCCGCCGTGTGGCTTTTAACCGATTTAAGGCCCATTCTGCGCAAAAGAGAGGTGGTGGACAGCTCCCTCTTGTTTTGGATGAACTGGCAGAGTGTATCAAGGACGAAACGGATGTGGAAGATTCCTTTATAGCAAAGGAATTGGGTGAGTGTGTCAAACGGTTTGTGACCTCTCTTCCTGCCCGCGAAGGGGATATTTTTACCAGACGGTATTTTTTCACGGAATCCATTTCAGAAATTGCCAGCAATTACGGTTTGACAGATAACCATGTTTCTGTGCTGCTCAACCGTACCCGTAAGAAATTGAGACAATGCTTGATAAAGGAGGGATTCTTAGATGAATCGGAACCAACTGTATGAAAGCATGGATCAGATCCCGGATAAAGTGCTGGAGCGCAGTGAAAACCGGAAAAATCGCAGCCATAGGCCTTGGTGGTTTGGAGCAGTAGCAGCAGCGTTGTTGATAGCCGTAACTATAGGGGTCGCTTTGAGGCCTGGAATAATGAACAGTAACAGTACCTTTAAAACGGCCGCGATCAAAACTGCGGTTTATCCGGAAATGGCACCGTTTGCGGAGGAAAGCCAGTTTGTAGACAGCGCCACAGGTGAATTTGATTCGGAAAGCTATTCCGAGGCTTGGGACGCTTGGTGGGAATCTTCTCAAGCCCAGCGGCAAAAAGAGGGTTATGCTGATGGTTTGGAAAGTTTCTTTACAAAAAGCATTCCAGTTTTCTTGGCTGGGAAAGAAGGGCAAAACAGCGCTTATTCGCCGCTGAATGTATTTATGGCCCTGGGGATGTTGGCTGAGATTACGGATGGGAATACCCGCCAGCAGATTCTGGACTTGCTTGGGTCATCCGATATAGAGTCTCTTAGAACCCAGGCGAAAGCCGTTTGGAACGGACAATATCAGAATGATGGTGTGAACACTTGTATTTTAGCCAGTTCTTTGTGGCTGCGAGACGACATCAACTATGTGGAGTCCACCTTGGATACCCTGGCGGATACCTACTACGCTTCTTCTTTCCAGGGGAAAATGGGGTCCGAACAGATGAATCAGGCGCTGCGGGATTGGCTGAATCAGGAAACCGGCGGGTTGCTGGAAGAACAAATTGGAACACTTTCGCTGGACTCTGATACCGTTATAGCCCTCGCTACAACGCTTTATTTTCGGGCTGCCTGGGCCAATCAATTCAGTGAGGATAACACAAGGCCACAGACCTTTCATGGCCCTGACGGGGACGTAGAGACGGATTTCATGCATGCTAGTGAGATGAGTGGCTATTATCAGGGCGACGACTTTACGGCAGTAGACTGGAACTTGCAAAACAGAGGGACCATATGGTTTTTGCTTCCAGAAGAGGGAACCTCTCCGGAAGAGTTGCTGAAGGATAGCCAAGCCTTGGAGTTCCTTTCAGAAAGCAGCTATCGGGAGAGTGTGGAATATTATTTGATCAATTTAGCTTTGCCTAAGTTTGATATTACATCCCAAACCGATTTGCTGGAAGGCTTAAAAACACTGGGTGTCACAGATGCCATGGATTGGAGTATTTCGGATTTTTCGCCTGTTACCCAGGATTTTAAAGAGGTTTTCTTGTCCCAAGTACAGCATGGTGTACGAGTAGCTGTGGACGAAGAAGGGGTAGAAGGAGCAGCTTATACAGTGATGCAAGCAGATGGGGCATCTGCGGCTGCTGAACCAGAGGAAGTAGATTTTGTCTTAGACCGGCCCTTTGTGTTTGCCATTACCAGCCAGGACGGTTTGCCCCTATTTGTAGGGATCGTAAACCAACCCGGTTGATTTCCAACCCGGTTGATTTGAAAAGGGGAGCGCTGATCTTTCAGCGCTCTTTTTTTCATAGAAAAACAGCGGATATGGAAAGAGGAAAACAAGAAAAAGGAGTTACAAATTAAATTTCGATTTTTTTAAAAAAACGCTTGCATTTTTGCATTGGATATTATATAATAATACCTGCTTCTACTGATACTTGCCGGTGTGATGGAATTGGCAGACGTAGTGGACTCAAAATCTACTTCGTAGAATGTTGAGCGCCCTGGCAAAACCCTTGATAAATCGGCGTTTTCACAACTTCATAATTTCATTTGATTTTAATATCCCTCCCGCACATCCCGTGTCGGAATTGGCAGACGACCGCGACTCAAAATCGTGTGGAGAAATCCGTGTGGGTTCGAGTCCCACCACCGGCACCAGAATTTTCAGCCCTGAGCTTTACGGTTCAGGGCTTTTCTATTGCCCAACGATCTGTACTCCGGTGTTCTCCGGGTAAAACGCAAGGATCGCATTTGCAGACGAGACCTTGCTGCTGTAATCCAGGTGGGTGTAGATGTTGGAAGTCGTTCCAATATCACTGTGTCCCAGCCATTCCTGGATTTCCTTCAGACTGACGCCGTTTGCGTAAAGCAGGCTGGCACAGCTGTGACGAAGGTCATGGAAACGAATCTTTTTCAGACCGTTGTTTTTCAGCACGATTTCAAAATGCTGGGTGATGAAGTTCGGCTTCACAAGCTCGCCAATCGCGTTGACATAGATGTAATCCAGATATTTCTGGCAATAGGCATTTCCGCATAC
>CAJFSY010000030.1 GCA_904419785.1 uncultured Neglectibacter sp. | reverse complement strand
TTTTCGGCCCTCAAAACGCGAAAAAAGCCCGGAATTCCGGGCTTTTTTCGTACCTGCATCATTTTTGGCAAGTAAACCTGGTGGACCCAAAGGGATTCGGACCCTCGACCTCTCGGATGCGAACCGAACGCTCTCCCAGCTGAGCTATGGGCCCTGATATGCTGTTTCCTCAGAAATAGCATATCTATTTTAGCACAAGGATTGGCGGTTGTAAAGCGTTTTTAAGAGTTTTTTGCTCGTTTCTTCTGGTCGCGGAATAAATCGATGTACAGCCATTTGCCGCGGTACAAACGGATCATAAAGATCAGTCCTCGGGCACAAAGTTCAGCAGCCATGGCAAGCCATACGCCAATTAGACCAAGACGGCCCACTAGCAACAGAGATAAGGTAATGCGTACTCCCCACATGGTAGCCAGGTTGATGAAAAATGGCCCCTTGGAATCTCCTGCGCCGCGCAATGCGCCGGACGCCACGATGGACGCGCCGAACAACGGCTCGGCAAAGGCTACGATACGCAGAACCTGGATTCCCAAGTCGATCACCTGCGGGTCGGATGAGAAAATCTGGATGAGCTGGGGCGCGAAGAAAAATAGGACTCCGCCGCCAAAAGTCATGATGACCACCCCCATCCAGCTTACGGTTCTGGCAAAACGCTGGGCCAGGTCTTTGCGTCCGGCGCCAATGGCCTGTCCAACCAAGGTGGTGCCGGCTACCGCTACGCCGGAGGCAGGCAGATAACTGATGGATTCAGCTGTTACCGCCAGGTGATTGGTAGCCACTGCTACTGTGCCGATACCGGAGATCAGCGCTGTGATGACGATCTGCGCCACACTGAGGGTGGAACGCTCCAAGGCCGCCGGCAAGCCTAGTTTCCAGGCAGTGAGCAGGCACTGGCGTTCGAAGCGGTAACGATGCTTTAAGTTGATCTGGATAGGGGACTTTTTGCGGAAAATCACCAGCAGGAACATGCAGGCTACCAACGCGGTGGAGAGTCCCGAAGCGAAAGCCGCCCCTCCAACACCCCATCCGGCGCCCCAGAGGAAGAACTGCCCCCCTAGCAGTGTTACGGTGCGGGAAGGATAAATGAACAAAGTGTTCAAGACAACGTTTAACAAATTGATCATCAAGTTTAGGACCATGGGAGTGCGGGTATCGCCGGAGCAACGGATGATCGCGCTGAACATGTTGGACCCCAGGGTGAAAGGCATAGCGCAGGCCATAATGCGGAAATACAGGGAAGCGTCCTCCCGGATTTCAGGGTCGGCTCCCAGCATGGCCGGAAGGAAAAAGGACAGCACAAAAGCGATGGTCCCCATTAGTAGGCCAAAGATCACCACAAACCGCAAAGACTGCCACGTAACTTTCCGCGCGTCCTCTTGGCGTCCTGCGCCCAGATGTTGGGCCACCTGCACAGAAAAGCCGATAGCCGCCGCGTTGAAAAAGCCCATAAACAGCCAGGTCGTGCTGGAAGTGATGCCCACTGCCGCAGTAGCGTTGGCGCCCAGCGAGCCCACCATAGCGGTATCCACATATTGCACCAGGGTGAGCATGATCTGCTCAATGATGGCGGGCCAGGCCAAAAACAGCACAGACGCCAAGGTGCCCCAAAGATGAGGCACCCCAGGGGAGGAAAGGATAGATGAGATACGGTCGCTGCCTTTCATAGGATGTAATCAATGCAGGCCCGTCCGTCAGGCTCCCGCAGTTCTGTCACAAATTTTCCAAAGGCAACGTGGGCCGGATGTTTTTGGTAAACAGCCAGTTCTTCCAGGTTGTTGAACTGGGAGATCAAAATGTAGTCGTAATTTGCCGGAGCGGAGCCTTCCGCAGCGAGACGGACTTCCATCCCCTGGATTTCGGGAATTTGCTCCCGCAGGGCCAACATACGCTCTTTGGCTTCTTTTAAGTTTTCCGCTTTGGTCTTGCCGTTAGCGGTCTCTTTGAATTTGAACATGACAATGTGTTGGATCATGAAACGGCGCCTTCTTTCCCGTAAATATACTAAAAAATATAGTTGAAATTATCTTAGCGCATTTGGGAAAAGAATGCAATCCCAGAGAAATAGGAAAAATGAAAATTGGGAGCCCCCCTTTTCGGGAAAAGGCTCCTCAATTTGCTTTAAGGCGATTTTGAAAACTCTCCTTGGAAAAACCGTTCATTATACAGGTAGGCCGGGTCATCCGGTTTGAACGTGCCGGCTTTCTGGTTGTATTCCCGGGAAAGGGCCAGGTTGCCCATACGGTAGTGACATACACACAGCTGGATACAGGGCAGATATCCGTAGCAATCGGGCGAGACGAACGCGCCGGATTGGTCTTCTCGTGGACGGTTCAGGGCGGTCTCATACCAAAACGCAGCGGCGGGATATTCCCCCCGCTGGAAAAACCAGCCGCCCAGGTCGCAGCACAGTTCCGCCCGAGGCGGGCCGTATGCCAGCGCCCTTGTCAGGGCGTGAAAGGCTTCCTTCTCTTTGCCTTGCCGCAGATAGCTTTGGGCCAGATCACGGCAGGCTTCCAGCTGGTTCTCCACCCAGCCGTTCCCCGAGGCGAGGAATTCTTCCCACAGCCCGGCGGCTTCTTCTTCCCGGCCATGAGAAGCCAGTTCCCGCGCGTAATAGAATTGTTCCCTGGGAGCCAGTTCCTTCCCTTGGGAGAGAAGCCCCTCGAAGATCCGCAAGTTCCTGTCGGGATCGCTGGGGCGGGTCTTTCTGTGGGAGACAGCGGCTTTTTCCCAATAGATCACATTCCCCACCGGAGGCACCGCTTCATGGACGGCCCCACGCCATTGCAGCCCGGAAAGCCGACGGATGAGGCGTTCCCGGTAATAGGTAAAGGTGGGCTGGCCGGATTGGTCAAAGGCGATGTGATACGGCAGCATCACCACGTCGGTCTGGGGCGGGAGGGCCTGTTTCAGTTCTAAAAAGCCCTGGTGGTATTCCGGGTCGATCACATCGTCGGCATCCAACCACAGGCAATATTGCTGGGTGGCTTTGGAAAAGGAAAAGTTCCTGGCTTTGGAGAAATCCTCCACCCAGGGGAAATCATAGACTTTTGCGCCGTATTCTAGGGCGGCTTCTTTGGTGCGGTCATCGCTTCCCGTATCCACCACGATGATCTCTTCCACCAAGCCCCCAACGGATTCCAAACACCGGGGAAGAGTGTCCTCTTCGTTTTTTACGATCATACATAAGCTGATGGTGATCAATGAATCTCCCCCTTGGGTTCGAATGTACGGGAAGGGTCCCGTGAAAGGGACCTTTCCCTGGTGCTTTTTAAGTGGAGGGCACATCGCCCAGACGCACCACGGTCAAAGAAGAATTGGTAAAGGGGAAATTTGACTGTACCGGTATGGCTTGCAATGTGGCAGGCGTGGTGGTCACTTGGAAAGGCACCGTGAAGGAAATGGTAGAAGCTTCCGCGGAAGAAGCAAATGTGTGGGTGGCGGAAGCGCCCGGCAGGGTAGCGCCGTTCAAAGCCAGGTTAATGGTAAGCGTGGCAGGGATGGACGCCCCAGCCTGGGTCGAAACGGAGCTGTGGAAAGAGGCATGGTAAATACCGCTTTGATTGACAGAGATATCGGAAGAGCCCGGTTGATGGGATAGGGAAGAACCTGCTGTCAAAGCGGTGGTGGCAAAGTTCAAAGGCGTGGCGGCCAGAGAAGGCTGGGAGGTGTTATCTGTGGCGGCTACGACATCGGAATTTGCCGGGCCGGTAGCACCCGTGGCTCCAGTAGCACCGGTAGGACCAGTAGGTCCAGTGGGACCGGTAGCGCCGGTGGGGCCCGTTACGCCTTGAAGACCTTGAGCACCAGTAGGACCGGTAGGACCAGTAGGACCGGTGGGGCCCGTTATACCTTGAGCACCTTGAGCACCGGTAGCGCCAGTAGCGCCTGTGGCACCAGTAGCACCGGTAGGGCCTTGGGGAATAACAAAATTGAAAAGCGCGTTTTGGGCGGTACCAACGTTGGAAACTTCGGCATCTGTGCCGGGATTTCCAGTGGTAACGGCTCCGACTTCAATGGTAGCCGCCCCGCCGGGAATACCGGTAGCGCCGGTGGCTCCGGTGGCGCCAGTAGCGCCCGTGGCACCTGTTGCACCTGCGGGGCCTGTGGCACCTGTAGGTCCGGCAGGTCCTGCGGCGCCTTGAGACCCTTGAGGGCCTGCAGGTCCAGTGGCGCCAGCAGCACCAGCAGCACCGGTGGCGCCGGTGGCCCCGGTAGGACCGGTAACACCTGGTAATCCTTGAATGCCTTGGACGCCTTGAGGGCCGGTAGGGCCGGTAGCTCCCCGGAAACCTTGAGGCCCTTGCAGTCCTTGGACACCTTGGGGTCCGGTAGGACCGGTGGGGCCGGTTTTACCGGGACACCCCTGAGGTCCCATAGGGCCTTGGGGTCCCTGGGGGCCTGGCACCGGACAGTAAGACGGGCATTTGCAGCAAGGATCACAGCAGCCGTCGTTTGGCCGGTAGATATTCATAAGCAAACATCCTTTCGTGGTTGTAATGGCAGGGCCAAAGCCCTCCCATTGCCAGGATATGCTTTTGAATCAGGAATGTGCCCTTTCTTTCCATTTCCAGCACAAAAGAAAACCCGGCAGGTCTGTAAAATTGATCTGCCGGGTTTTGTGATATGGTGTTATTTTTTGTCGCAATAGGCATAAAAAAGGCTTGAAGTGATATCACTTCAAGCCTTTGGTGGGGACAACAGGACTCGAACCTGTGACCTCCTCCAGGAGTGATGAACCATGAAAAGCACAAGACTTAAAAGAACGAAAAAAGGCGGGAGGTGGCACCATGGCTTGTGAACTGCCATACATTGACCCTGCCACAGCCCGGCAGTACAGCTACTACGTGATCCCGCAAATGCTGATCAGCGACCCAGCTTTCTCAGGAATTGACTGTACGGCTAAATTGATCTATAGCCTGATGCTCAACCGGTTGTCCCTTTCCGCTGAACACGCAGAGGACTATACCGATCCACAGGGGCGACTGTACATCGTCTACACGGTCGAAGAGATTGCGGAAACCCTGCAAATCTCCAAACCAACAGCGGTGAAAATGGTGACGCAGCTTTGTGAAGCTGGGTTAGTGGAAAAGAAACGGCAGGGACAGGGAAGGCCTTCTATCCTGTATCTTAGGGATTTCACAGCAGCAGCTAAAAAGAGGGAAACTCCTTCAGAACCTGCTCCGGAAGAACAAAAGACGGATTTTGAGAATTTAAAAAATTTAACTTCTAGAAGTAAAAAAATTGAAATCCTAGAAGTTAAAAATTTTGAATCTAATAAGAATGACCTTAGTAATACTGACCTGAGTAACATTCCTTCCTTCCCAAGACCAGATATGGAGCCGGAAGGAAAGAAGGAAGGATTGCTGGTACTCATGACGGCGTCTGATTTGGAATCTCTGGATGAATTAACCTTAACCGTTAAAGAATCCATCGAGTACGATGTGCTGGAAGAAAGATGGGGAGAGGAAATAGCTCAGAATGTTCTCTCTCTGATCGTGAGTGTGCTTTCCAGAACAGGCTATGTGACTATGGGTGGCAATCAGTATCCCGAAGAAGTCGTAAAAAAGCGATATCGAAGTCTGACTTTTGAAGATGTTGACCTGGCCCTGGAAAAGCTGTTTGCAACTCCTGATGTCCGTAATCAGAATGCGTATCTAACCACTTTGCTCTACAATGCCCCAGGCTCTGCTGAATTACAAGCCCGTGCGCAGTATATCCAATACCGTGCGAAATACCAAGCAGATAAAACCGGAACTAGTTCCGGTTTTTTTAATGCCTAAAACCAAGAATTATTTACCAGGAGGAATGTACCATGACAACCAAGATCGCGATCACGAACGAAAAAGGCGGATGCGGAAAGACCACCACGGCAGTGAACGTGGCGGCAATTATGGCGGAGCAGGGCCGGAAGGTGCTGCTGATCGACGCGGATTACCAGGCTTACAGCACAGCTTACTATGGGCTGTACCAGTCGGAAGGGCTGTCACTGTATCATGCACTGTTTGATAACGTTCATGCAGCAGAAACCATTAGCAAAACGGATTTTGGTGTGGATGTGCTTCGTTCATCGGCAGCGCTCAAACGGGCGGAGGACGTTTTGACAGCCAAGAGTTTAGAGCGGGTGTCTTACACTGGTTTATTGGACAAAGCCCTTCGGCCCATTGAAGATGTGTACGACGTGATCCTGATCGACTGTCCGCCCCAAAGCTACCGGCTGCTGGAAGTGATCCAGAGCTATGTGGATTACCTGATTGTTCCCATGATCCCGGACGAGTTCGCGCTGCACAGTCTCCGTATTAAGGC
>CAJFSY010000029.1 GCA_904419785.1 uncultured Neglectibacter sp. | reverse complement strand
ACTCGGTGTCGCTGACCTTGGTCAGAGCCACGGTGTTGCCCTTGGCATCCTTAGCGGTCAGGGTGCCCAGCTCATAGCCCTCTGCGGGAGCTACAGTCAAGGTGACCTTGTCGCCCTTGTTTGCGCTGTTGGGGCTAGCGGTCACAGTGCCGTTCTGAGTTGCGGACACAGTCACGGTGTAGCTGGTAGAGCCGGTGCCGCCACCGCCACCGGGAACTTCAGGTTGAGTAACTGCTCCACTGGCTTCCCAGATTTTGGATCCGCCACCATATCCTTTAACGCTTACCTCTACACAGAGTGTTTTGCCCACATTATCCGCTGTAACTGTGTAGACAGGCTCAGTTCCCAATACTGTGTCCGCGCTATCTTTGTAATACCACTTATAGGTTGCGTTTTCATTTACAGGGTAGGAACCGATTTCTCCCGCAGTGGTCTGGATATTCGCCGTCAGCTTCTGACCCACAACCGGGGTGGTCACTTCCGTATACCCATCTGTACCATCTACCACTTTCACACCAGTAATGCTTTCCGCCGCGCTGGCAGCCAGCGGCAGCATGCCTACGATCAGGCACACTGCCAGAAGAAGGGATAAAACTTTCTTCTTCATTTTTACTTACTTCTTTCATCACCCAATAGAGTGAATTCTTTTTTCTGGGAAACAGAAAAAAGCCCCACTTCCAATAGAAAAAATGGGCATATTCTGTTTCCCAGTCCTGTATGTTACTCTATCACTTATTTTAAAAAAACACAAGGGGATACTGGATGAAAATTCAAAGTAGTAATGCGAATGTGGTATGTTTATCTCCTTTCATTATATAGAAAAAAGCAGAGGCATCTGTCAACGCTGCCGAAGCCCAGTCTACTCCTCCGCCATGGGGCGGGAGCTCTCCCCTCACCCCAGGCCTTTCTGCGTCCTGTGGGGAGATGCCGGCAAACACGGATTCTCCGCTCCACCGGGCTGCCAACGATGGACAATCCATGCTGAGAGTGCTGGTCAATAAAAAAGGAGGCCCTCTCTTTACATAATAGGACCCCCTCACACTGATCAAAGATATGCGCCAGAACCAACCCAGCCCAGAAAAACTGGTCCTGCCGGTACAGTCCCCCTGGTGCTAAACTGCCTATCCAGCCGCCTGAAGCTTGTAAACACTTACACCGATTTAAAAGAGTTGCCTGTCCCTACTTGCTGGTAACAACGGTCATCTCACCAGCACAGAGACGAGAAAAGGGATATCTGATATTTCCACTAATAAGGACTTTGCCTGTTTAATGAAATCCGGAGTCTTGCTCCCGTTTTTTCGGTAATGTCATGGTAAAAGCAAAGCGGCATCGCAAATTACACAACCCTGAAACAGGATTTATCAGCATGTGTACCGTTCTCATTCCAGGTGGTACCGTTTCCGCAAGGCATCAGCGCCATCTTTTCGGCCGGTGTGTTCCAAACGCTCGATGTACTTCTCCAGCTGGCCCCACGTGTGATAGGGACCTCCTTCATGCAGAACCGTGAGCATTGGGTCCACAGTGCTGGACGATTTCATCATCTGCTCATCGTGCCAATCCAGAATGATCTTAGCGCCTTGGACACAGACCTCTGGATATTGCTCCTTCACGTCCCTCTGTTCATGAGGATCTTCTTTCACGTTAAAAAGCATTTCCTTATCAAACAGCCGGAAACCATCGTGATAAGTGCGGATGTACAACCAATCTCCAAACCGGGCGGAACGCTGGCACACATGGGCCATCTGAGAGAGCACCAAGCTATCCCGACCCATATCAGTCCCATCTATCAAGGTGTCGGCAAAGCTCTGTCCATCCCAGTTGTCGCAGGGGTCCACGTTCAAAAGTTGAGCCATTGTGGGCAGCAGGTCTAAACTGTAATGGAAACCCTTGTCCACGGTGCCGGCCTTTCCTCCAGGCCATTTGACGATAAAGGGGATATGGCAGGTGATATTGTCTGCGGTACCGTGCTCGGCATAGATGGCCAACTCGCCCAAGTTCTCACCGTGATCTGAAGTAATAATGATGGCTGTGTCCTCATAGACACCCTGCTCCCGCAGCAGGTCGAAAATCTGCCCCACCAAAGTGTCGGCGTAAAGCACGCCGCAGTCGTAACCATCCATCACGCGACGCAAGCCCTGCCGGTCCATAACACTTCCAGGATGCCGGGGATACCGAGGGTTTTCCTGGTCATCGAACATATTGATTTCCTGGGCGGTATGAGGTCCAGTGGTGTGGATGTGCTTTTGCAGAATCTCATCGTCGATCCAGGTGTCCAGAGGCACATCCTCAAAGGGGTTGCCAAAGCTTTCCGGGACACGATAGGGGGTGTGGGGGTCCCAGAAGTGGACGTGCAGGAACCAGTTATCCCTGTCCTTGTTGCGGCGCAACCAATCCAATGCTAAGGGGAGCACTTCTTCGCCGGACTCTCCCCCACATCCTCCAACATTATAACACTCATTAAATCCAGCATTAAACCACCAGGAGGAATGACGTTCCGCAAAGGTGCTCACAGAGGCGGTATACATTCCCGCACGGCGGAAGATGTTGTGAAAGTTGGATTGATCTACCTGATCCATAAATTCCCGTCCCGGTCCGGTGAGCCGCCGATCCGCAGCGGTACCGCCGTGGCCTACGGCTCCGTTGCGGATTCCGAAAATGCCGCTGACCAAGGAGGCCCGAGAAGGCAGGCAGGGCGCGTCAGAACAGTAATACTGGTCAAAACGCATTCCCTCCTGGCAGACACGGTCCATGTTGGGGGTGGTGTTGCGGCTGTAGCCGTAGCAGCCCATGTGGTCAGGCCGCAGGGTGTCGATATCGATAAAAAGGATGCGCATAGGTTCATTTCCTCCCATCTGGTCAAATTGTGGTTTATCCCACTTTAATCCACATTATATCACTTTACATTCAAACCAGAAAGGAATATTATAATCTATAATTAGCACAATTTTGACCTATCAACTGGGAGGCATGGTGATATGGGCGTTTCACAGATTCCTTGGGAGGATATACGGATGGATGAGCGCCTTTCTCTACGGATCAGCCAGCGCAAAAATAACGAGGAAAGTGTTGGCTGCGAGCTGCACTGGCATGAGGAACTGGAGCTATATTACGTCCGTACAGGTGGTGTGTCTCTCCTATCCGAAGGGCAGCAAGCGTGGCTTCAACCAGGGGATGTGGGATTTGTCAACTGGTGCCAACCGCATCGCGGCAACAAGTTCCTAAACGGAACATGCCACTATATCATCCAAATCAACCCCAGCCTTCTGGCACGGGAAACGGTTCTCCTCCCCGATTCTTCTGAACGAGTCGATCTTCTCTCGTTGTTTGCTTTCCGGGGACGTCGATTCCCACAAGTGTTTTCCAACCGCATAGAATTGACCTCTTTGCTAGACAAATCTATCGAAGAGGCAGAGCAATCACACTTTTGTTCTGAACCTGTCTTGAAAGCACTAGCACTGGAGATTGCTGCTTATCTCCTTCGGGAAAGCAAACCAGGACCCAGAAGGGATTTCGTTAAACGTGACGCAACTGCCAGGAAGCATATACAAGAAATTTTGGCTTACTTATCCAGCCACTACACACAACCAGAATCAGTAACACTGCGAGCACTCAGCCATCATTTTGGGCTTTCGACTTCATACTTATGCCGGCTCTTCAAGCAACAGACAAATTTAACACTGACCCACTATATCAGTGAGCTTCGCTGTGCTAAAGCTGCTTCTCTGCTACAAGACGGCAATTCTCTGCAAGATGTCGCTATGGCCACGGGATTCCAGGATTACAACTACTTTTCTCGGATTTTCAAAAAAATCATGGGAACTCCCCCTTCTACCTATTGCGGCAATCCGCCCGCCCAAAGCGCTTCCGGCTCAAATCCAGAAATTTGGCCACATGTTAGATGAAAAATCTCAGACCAAGCTTTAACGAGCTGCCTACAATTCGAAAACCTCTCGCTTAAATTTATTACATCTGCTTTCCATTCCCACCATACATGATCACTTACGCACTGTTTTCTTCGTGCTATACTCAACTAAAAGAAAGGAGATTTCAGAAAATGAACGGAAACCGGGAAATCTATGATTTCTACGAAAACGGGGCAGAAATCGGGCGGTTAGAACGGGGGATCGGTAAGTTGGAAGCTATGCGCACCAAGGAACTCCTGTTGCGCTGGTTGCCGAACTCCTGTACTATTTATGATATTGGCGGCGGAATAGGTTATTACGCTGACTGGCTAGCTGGGATGGGACACACAGTCACCATGCTGGAACTGGCTCCCTCCGCCGTAGAATACGCAAAAAAACATCAAACAGCTCCCTTTACTACCCTGGTAGGCGATGCTCGAAAACTGGATGCTTTTCAAGATGCCAGCGCGGATGCAGTATTATTATTGGGGCCACTTTACCACCTGCTAAACCGAGAAGATAGGCTGCAAACCCTCCGAGAAGCTTATCGGGTGTTGGCCCCGGGCGGGGTGTTGGCAGCAGCGGGGATTTCTGCTTTCAGTTCTTTGACATGGGCACTGACCGTGTATGGCCTTAAGAATGACTTTTTAGATGATCCCATCTATTATCATATGGTTTCTGGCGAGGTGAAAACCGGTGCACATCATCGTCCAAAGGAATATCCCAACTTTATTGCGCAAGCCTATTTTCACCGTCCTGAAGAGCTGGCCCAGGAAATCCGGGATACCGGGTTCTCTGTGGAAGGCGTTTTCCCATTGGAAGGGTGTGCCTGGCTTACTCCTTGCTTTGAAGAAAAATGGGCTAACCCTTCTTCACAACAACGGTTGATGGAGATTATCCGTCTGACAGAAAATGATCCTTCTCTATTGGGTATCAGCCCACATTTCTTGTGTATCGCTAAAAAGTAAATTTTGTTTTAAGGCTCGCAATTCCACTATGTGCCCTCCTCTAAAATGGTGAAATACTGTTTTGAAAACCTTTTTCAATAAATTAAAAGGCCGGGACTTTCGTCCCGGCCTTCCCACATTACTATGTGTTTTTTACTTCACCACGTTCTGGTCGAAGTTCATCAGGATGCTGGCTGCCTGGCCGCGGATCGCGGTGCCGTTGGGAGCCAGAGTGCCATCCTCGTTGCCGTTGATCAGGCCTTCGCCGTTGGCC
>CAJFSY010000028.1 GCA_904419785.1 uncultured Neglectibacter sp. | reverse complement strand
CCGCATGGTTCCGGGCTTTTTGAGCATTTTTGAATTGGTTTGTCGGGCCTGTTATCTCTTGGAGAACTGCGGAGCGCGACGGGCAGCCTTGAGGCCGTATTTCTTCCGTTCCTTCATACGAGGATCGCGGGTCAGGAAACCAGCTTTCTTCAGCATGGAGCGGAGATTCTCAGAATCATACTGGAGCAGGGCACGGGCCACACCGTGACGGATAGCGCCAGCCTGGCCGGTCACGCCGCCGCCGGACACGCGGCAAACGATATCAAACTTCTCATCGGTGCCGGTGAGGGTGAGGGGCTGACGGACAATATACTTCAAGGTATCAAGGCCAAAATAATCGTCGATGTCACGGTCGTTGATGGTGACCTTGCCGGTACCCTGATAAAGACGCACTCTGGCTACGCTGCTCTTGCGGCGGCCGGTGCCGTAGAAATAAGGTGCAGATTCGTACATCGTTTAACTCCTCCTCTTACAGGTTCCACTCAGCGGGTTTCTGGGCGGCGTGCTTGTGCTCGCTGCCGGCGTAGGCGCGCAGGCGGGTCATGGCGTTGCGGCCAATGGAGTTGGAGGGGATCATTCCCTTTACGGCCAGTTCCATAGCCAGCTCAGGCTTTGTTCTCATCAGGGTGTCATAGCGCACGGCCTTCAAATGGCCGATGTAGCCGGTGTGACGGTAATAATACTTCTTCTCCGCCTTGCCGCCAGTGAGAACGGCATCTTTGCAGTTGATGATGATGACATGGTCACCGCAGTCCACATGGGGAGCGAAGGTGGGCTTGTGCTTGCCACGCAGCAGCACGGCGGCCTGGGCGGCTACACGGCCCAGGGGCTTGCCGGCGGCGTCGATGACATACCATTTGCGGTCGATTTGACCAGCTTTCGGCATTGTGGTTGACATTTGCTTTACCTCCAAGCGTTTGTAACATGTATTTTAAAATGTGTCCAAACAAGCGAAAACGCCTTTTCAGGCGCGGCGCTCTTTTTAGAGCGCTTATAGATGATAGCACAGGTTTTTTCCGGTGTCAACAGGTTTTCCGCTATTTTTTAATTGGCTTTTTACATTCTCTTGTTTTCTTCTGTTTTCATGGGTTTATCTCTTGTTTTCTCATGTGCTATTTTTGTTTTTTTACGTGCGTTCAAGACACAAGCGCACAGTATTTCCCATTTTCCGCCAATGCCGGCTTTTTAGAGCTTTTCCAAGGCGCCTAAGGGAAACCACTTCCCCAAAAGGGAAATGGATGTTATACTATTCCGAAAGGGCTCCATTTTGAATTCACAGGCGCCGCTTTCCACGGCTCCAATTTCGTATACTATATATAAATATAAGGAGAAACCATATGCAAAAATTGATCGGCCGGGTGCGGGCCGCGGTAGAGAAATATCAGCTCATCGAGGAAGGGGATAAGATCGCCGTAGGGGTGTCGGGAGGGAAGGATTCCCTGTTCCTTTTGTGCGCTTTGGCAGAGCTTTCCCGCTATTATCCCAAACATTTCACAGTGACCGCCATCACTGCCGACCCCTGTTTCGGCGGGAAAGAGACAGATTTTTCCGCTATTAAAACGTTATGCGACACTTTATCTGTGCCTTATATTATTAGAAAGACGAATTTAGGGCCGCTGATCTTTGAGGAACGCAAAGAGGAAAACCCTTGCAGCTTGTGCGCCCGAATGCGCCGGGGCATCCTGCACAACCTGTGCGTGGAAGAAGGCTTTAACAAACTGGCCCTGGGCCATCACTTTGACGACGCAGTACAGACGTTTTTTATGAATTTGTTCTATGGGGGCAAGCTGGGATGTTTTTCCCCTAAGACTTATCTCAGCCGGAAGCAGATCACCATGATCCGTCCCTTGATCTTCTGCGAGGAACGGGAGATCCGCAACGCCGCCGCCCGGATGCAGCTTCCTATCGTTAAAAGCGAATGCCCTGCCGACGGCGTCACTGCCCGCAAAGATACTGATGAACTGGTGCGCTCGTTGGAAAAGGAATTTCCCGATCTGCGCCAAAAAGTGCTGGGGGCCATGCAGCGGGCCGGGCTGGACGGGTGGTAAAACCCGGATTTTCGGGGTTTTTCCAGGATTTGGGGATTTTTCAAATTTTTTTGAATTTTTTTAAAAAAGGGGTTGCAATTTCCAGAAAGCTGTGATATTATAGTGAAGCCGTCGAGAGAGACGGCAAAAACGAATAGTTGGTGTTGATTGCCGCGAGGGTCCATAGTTGGTGTTGATTGCCGCGAGGGTCCACCCGTTCCCATCCCGAACACGGAAGTTAAGCTCGCCGGCGCTGAAGATACTTGGCTGGAGACGGCCCGGAAAAATAGGTTTTCGCCAACACTCAAAGCAGTCGTCCAATAGGACGGCTGTTTTTATTTTTCCAAGAATTCTTTCCCGGCCGAAATATTTGAATTATGCTTCTGGGAGTTTTCCTTTGCTATGGCTTCCTGTTCCAAGTCTTTAGAAAAGTGGTTTCCATTGGAGAGATGATCCTATCGCTCACGGGCTTTCTTATCTAGCTGGCCCTTAAAGCAGAGTGCTTCTTTTCAAAGTTCTGCTCCCAGAGAAAAGACATCTCGTTTTTAAGGGAAGCTATATCATACTTCTCAAGAAACCTGACCTTATGTTGGCTCAAATCTGCCCCACAAAAAAATTTAAATTTTTTTGAAAAAAGGGCTTGCATTTTCTAAAAGTCTGTGATATCATTATGGAGCTGTCTTGAGAGGCGGCAGTGTTGATTGCCGCGAGGGTCCACCCGTTCCCATCCCGAACACGGAAGTTAAGCTCGCCGGCGCTGAAGATACTTGGCTGGAGACGGCCCGGGAAAATAAGTTTTCGCCAACACTGAATGAAACCACCCGCAATTCGGGTGGTTTTTTGTTGCCTGTAAGCATCTTCGGTGACAGCCTTTGCCGTTTTCAAATTTTTTTAAAAAAACGCAAATTAGGGGTTGCAATTTTCAAAAGTCTGTGGTATTATAATGAAGCCGTCGAGAGAGACGGCAAAAATGAATAGTTGGTGTTGATTGCCGCGAGGGTCCACCCGTTCCCATCCCGAACACGAGGGTCCACCCGTTCCCATCCCGAACACGGAAGTTAAGCTCGCCGGCGCCGAAGATACTTGGCTGGAGACGGCCCGGAAAAATAGGTTTTCGCCAACACTGAAAAGCCACTTGCATTTGCGGGTGGTTTTTTTGTTTTGTAAACCTCTACTTCACTTTTTTTCTGAATTTTGCGCTTAGAAGGACCTCTTTTTTCACCAACATTTTCTTGCTTTCCCCTTGACTTGACTCCCTATATGACGTAAACTTAGAGCATCAGTATTCTGTAAACTAAAAGGGGGATTTCCCATGCGAAAAGGACGTTTTGGCATTGTTTTATGCGTCTATCCCATTCTGGCTTTTATCGGTGTAATTTTGAACCAACCTATTATCTGTGCTTTGGCTTTTGGTGTGGCTCTCTTAGCAGAACGGGACGAATGGGCCGGACGACAAACCCTTCAAGCACTGGCTTTATCACTTGTTACTTATATATTCCGGTGGTTTGTGGGATTTGTGATCACCCGCATGGATATTGGCTTTATATTGGCACTTTTCGGCGCCGCTTCCGCTATGATTTACCTGCTGGCCATTGTTGCCAGTGTTTGGGCAATTTTGCGGGTGATGCGTGACCGGGAAGCTGATTTGCCTTTGCTGGCTGATCTGGCATATCGGGCTTACGGTAAACGGAAACCCAGGCCCCAGCCCATGCCCGGACAGTATCCCCCTCCTCCCTATCAGCCCCAGCCTGGACAGCCTGTTCCTCCTGCTTATCAGCCGGCTGGGCCTCAGGCTTCTGTTCCCCCTCAACCGCCTCAGCCTCCGGTCCCGCCGCAGCCCCCTGTGGCCCCGCAGCCTGGCGAACCAAAACAATAAAACCTTATGAAAGCATGAATAAGGAGCCCTTCGGCTCGTGGGCGGGTCGAAGGGCTTTTCTTCCCCTTTTTTAGCAATATAAATGGTGTAGGAGGGTTTGGGTGTGGTTTTTTCCTCCCTGGTATTTTTGTGTTTATTCTTTCCTTTACAGATGCTCTTATACTATTTGGTTAAAAGCATCGAGGCCCGTAACACAGTATTGATCTTATTTTCCCTGGTGTTTTATGCCTGGGGTGAGCCATTCTTAATTGTTCTGCTTTTATTTATGTGTTTTGCCGACTGGGTACTTTCGCAATTTATTTACAAATATCGAGGTACTGGGAAAAGCAAACTCTTTCTTGCCTTGGGTTGCGTTATTGACCTGGGACTTTTGGCCTTTTTCAAATACACTGTATTCGTGCTGCAAAACACCCAACAGTGGTTTGGTTTCCCCAGTGTGATTCCCAAAATCGCCCTGCCCATTGGCATTAGCTTTTACACGTTCCAGCTGCTTTCTTACATGGTGGACGTTTACCGGGGCGAAGTGGCTGCCCAGCGCCATTTCCGCAGGCTGCTGCTGTATGTTTCCCTCTTCCATCAGTGCATTGCCGGGCCCATCGTCCGGTATAAAGATGTTTCCGAGCAGATCCTCTCCCGCCATGTGGACGGCGAGGACATGCGCAACGGTATCAACCGGTTTTCTTCCGGCCTGGCGAAAAAGGTTCTTCTGGCCAACGTTTGCGGCCAGATCGCCAGCAAAACCATTTTATCCGGCGCTTTGGCTGACCAAGCCAAAAACCTGCCCACCCTGCAAACCGCTTCGGCCCTTTCCCTGTGGCTGGGCTGTTTTGCCTACGCTTTGCAAATCTATTTGGATTTCTCCGCTTACTCCGATATGGCCATTGGTATGGGCCTGATGGTAGGGTTCCGCTATAAGGAGAACTTCAACTATCCCTATTTGGCCAATTCTATCACCGATTTCTGGCGGCGGTGGCACATGTCTTTGTCCAGCTTCTTCCGGGATTATGTCTACATCCCTCTGGGTGGCAACCGGAAAGGCAAGCCCCGCCAGGCCTTGAACCTTTTGATCGTGTGGTTTTTAACCGGCATGTGGCACGGCGCTGGATGGAACTTTATTTTGTGGGGGCTTTATTATTTCCTGTTCCTGGCCCTTGAGAAGTTCCTGATCCCCGGGCTGCAGCGGCTGCCTGCGGTATTTGCCCATTTATATACGCTCATCGTGGTGTTCTTTGGATGGGTGCTTTTCTACTTTACCGATTTCACCCAAGGTTGGGTAGTGCTCAAAGGCATGTTCTGCTTAAACGGCAACTCTTTGATCAATTTTGAAGGCCAGAACATGCTGTTAAATTACATGTTCTTCCTGATCGTGGCTGTGATCGCCTGCACGCCTCTTCCCCGGCTTCTCTATCACCGGGTGTGTTCTTCCACCAATGGGGCCGCCATCGCTTTGGGTACGGTGCTGGAATGGGCTTTGCCTGTGGCGGCCTTGCTGTTTTCTATCAGTTACCTTGTGGGGGATGCTTATAATCCCTTCCTCTATTTACAATTCTAACTATGGAAAGGAGAGTAATTTATGCGTCACGCAAAAGTATACAAGCGGGGCTCCCGGGTAAAGACCGCCTTATTCTTTCTGGTACTGTTCGCCTTTGCTGTCTTTTCCATGATCTTGCCCCTGCGACCTAAAAGATCGATTATGGAAAAAAGAGACTTGACCGAGTTTCCCAAGTTTTCTGTCACCGCCCTTGCAAACGGCGATTATACAAAAGGAATAGACACTTGGTTTGCCGATACTTTCCCTCTGCGGGACATGTTTTTCCAGCTCAACAGCTGGGTGAAGTCTTTTTACGGCGTGAAATCCGTAGAAATCGTGGGTACTGTGGAACAGGGCGACGAGATTCCCGACGCTCCCTTTACCGGTAATTGATTTTGTCACTTTTATAATAAGGAAGGTGTTTACCCATGCAAAATAACTATACGCCCCGCAGGGCTACTCCGGCCCACAACGCTGAGGTTCGCCGATCTCCTGTGCGGGAAACTTCTTACAGCCGCGATACACGCTATTCCCCCCGTTCTTCCCGCAATAACCGGCGCAGACGCCGCGGCGGGCCTCCACCCATTTTGTATCTGGCTATTTTGGTGCTGGTGGTGCTGATCGTTGCCATTGTGCTGGTGGTAAAGGGCTGTTCTTCCAAGCCTGAAGATACTAAAGGCTCGACCAATTCCAATTCTCAATCCAGTACTGTTAGCAGCGCCACGGACGGCTCTTCTCAAGTTTCCGATACTTCCGGCGCTTCGGATGGACAGACTTCCACCTCCTCTATAGTTTCGGAGAGCCCCACTCCCGCTCCTCAGGAAGAGCCCAAAGCCGACCCTGAAACCGTTGGCGCTTTGCTGGTAGTAGACGATACCGCTTATGAATACTATAACTTTAATACTGATCTTGCTAACTCCTACATCACCGCTGTATCTGAGGCGGGGAAAAAGCTTGCCGGCACTGCCACTGTATATGATATGGTTGTACCCACCAGCATTGACATCATGCTGCCGGAAAGCTACATCAACAGCCATGAATTGAACACCTCTCCCCAGCGGAAGGCCATTGAGGAATATATTTACCCTTCTATTAATGCCATGAACCCCGATGTAAAGACCGTCTCCACCTTTGACACGCTGAAATCCCATGCCAACGAGTATTTGTACTTCCGCACCGACCACCACTGGACCCAGTTAGGCGCTTACTACGCTTACACGGAATTCTGCAAGGCTCGTGGCTTTGAGCCGGTAGCACTGGACCAGTTTGACAAGAAGGAATACACAGGTTATTTGGGAAGCTTTTACACCTCCAGCCAGGAAGCCGCCGCCAAACTGGGCACCAATCCTGACACGGTGGAAGCGTATATCCCCAAGGCAAATGTGACTCTCAACGCCACCCAGAAAGACGGCGTGGTACTTGAGGACTGGCCCCTGATTTATGATGGGGACGAATATGACCAGACCATGAAATACTTGATCTTCGCCGCCGGCGACCAGCCCTATGAGGAGATCACAAACAACGACATGGCGGAAGGCCCCTCCTGCATTATTGTGAAAGAGTCCTTTGGCAACTGCTTCATCCCCTTCCTGGTTAACCATTACAAGAATGTTTACGTGGTAGACTACCGTTATTACACGGGTACAGTATCCGCCCTGGCTCAGGAAAAAGGTGTAGATGACGTACTGCTGCTCAACAATATTTCTATGACCCGCAACGAAGATTTGATCGATAACTTTACCAATATTTTCTAAAACAAAAAAGCCTGGCAGGGAAATTCCCGCCAGGCTTTTTTAATTTTTCTCTTCCAACAAACCCACTTCCAGCTGCAACCGGACAACGGCTTTCTTTTGCTGAAAGGCTGAAAGAGACAAGGTAGTACACACATCATTTTTCTGTTTATCCACACGATGATACAGCTCTTTATCAAACTTTTCCATTTTATCTTTTTCACTGTACACGGGACCTATCTCTTGCGCCTCACTCAAGCCATAGAGAGCATTTAAGTCGTTATAAAGCGTTTGGTACTGCTGGGTTAAATCCTGGCCTTCTGGGGCGTTACAGGTCAACCTACAGCCAAACAGGGCATCATCATGGAAGATCAGTTCTTGCTCCCATTCCAGGCCACACAGGTCTACTGGCGGCACATATACTGTGGTTTTCTGATATCCCAGCATTTCTTCGGTTTGCTCCCGCTCTATCTGTCTTTGATCAGATGGCATACCCAACACCAGCAAGACCATCTCCAATGAACTATCATAGGGTACATCGGGAATAAGAAACGTCTCATTTTCGCTGTAAAAATCCTGTAATGTCCACTGACGAAGGTCCTGGGGCATGCTTTCTTGCTGCTGGGATGAATCTTGCAATTCCTGATAGCCGGAAACAGGGCTAGAAGGCTCTATACGGCTGGATATCACCTTAGGGTGTGATTCTACATCAGAGCTGTTTAACGCGCTTTCTGAGCCTTTTTTTGAATCCGGCGAACAGGCTGCTAAAGACAACGTTAAGCAGAGCGCCAGACAAGCTTTATACACCGGTTTCATGTATCATCCCTCCTTTTTATTATGTTAGCAAAAAAGCGTAGAAAGCACAAGAAAAAAGCCGCCTAACGGCGGCAAACGTTAGGCGGCTTAGAGGGTTGATGGAAATCAGGTAACAAAAAAGGCCATCCAAACGGATGGCCCTGTACCCTGAAAACTGAATAAAGCAGAAAGGAAAGAATCAAGAAGCGCAATCATAATCACTTGAGAAAGGACTATGGTCAAGCCCTCGGCCTATTAGTACTGCCAAGCTGAACACGTTACCGTGCTTACACACGCAGCCTATCAACCTTGTAGTCTACAAGGGGCCTTACTAGCTTACGCTATGGGATATCTAATCTTGGAGGCGGCTTCACGCTTAGATGCTTTCAGCGTTTATCCGTTCCACACATAGCTGCCCAGCCGTGCTCCTGGCGGAACAACT
>CAJFSY010000027.1 GCA_904419785.1 uncultured Neglectibacter sp. | reverse complement strand
TTGCTGTTTTTGTCGTTTGTTTTCATCTTCTTTGTCTCCCTTCCTTTCCATTATATCTCGTTTCTTTCTGTCCATCAATTCGGGAAGGGGGGCAGGGTTAAACTGGGCGATGGTATCGTCAACACTCTGTTGGTTTGTTTGTAGAAATGTTTGACATTCCTGGGCAAGAGTGTCGTTGATTTGCGTGATCGTATCGCTGCTGCCCTCCAGTACCACTAAGTCGTAGTAGAACTGTAAAACAGGCTCTCCGTTATCGTCATACACCGAACGGTCCTGCCTTTGAATTTGGTAGTTTACAGAGTCCACCTGTTCCGGCTCCGGTTCAGGGGTAGGAGATGGCGTGGGAGTTGCCGTAGCTTGGGGTGTTGCTGTTGCCCTCACTAGGATTTCAGAAGAGGATGACGCAGGAGCTTGGGAGACCACCATACTGGAACTGGTTTCAGAACTGCTGGGCGCCACTTCCACTTGTGAATGGTTGGATACCACATACCAGATCCCCAGTACAACTAAGGCAACCACTACAAAGCATGTCACCCCCATCAGCAGAGGGAAAAGGGAACGGTAACTGGATGGAGAAAGGGGTACTGCTGTCTCTCTATGACTATCCTCTATTCCCGGTGAATCCTCCGGCTGTTTCAGAGCCTGAGCAAATTCTATGGCTGACGGAAATCGGTTACTTGGCTCCAGGGACATTGCTGTCATGATGGCCAAACTGATATTTGGGGGGATGGACTGGTCTACCCCGCTGGGAGGAAGAAGCTGATCACCCGCCAAGCGTTCCGCTGCGCATTGGGGCGCCAGGCGAGTGAGCAAATGATAGAAAACTGCTCCTAAAGAGTAGATATTTCCCTCCACGCTCACTTTCTCTTCGGGAGGTGAATACAGCGATCTAGATTCCATGAGAGGGGTTGCTGTTCCAGGGAGGACTAGGTCATCCAATCCAACATAGAGGAGAGAACCTTCTCTGGAAATCAAAAAGCTCTCAGGTGACAGATTGCTCACGATGGCCCCTCCGCGGTGTATCGCATCGAAAACTTCACAAATCTGGATTCCCGCCTTGGCAAATTGCTCTGGGGGGATTACAGCCCCTTCCGTGGAAAGCCGCTGAGCGAGTAGTGTCCCCTCTACTTGTGGGGTGACCCGATACTCCGTTCCATTGGTGCTGAAGTGATCCAAAATGGGCAAAAGGCCTGGCATCTTTCCCAGTTTACCGAGGAAATGGCCTTGAGAAGAATAGAGCAGCTTGGACTGTGTAAACTTATTCTTGTTTTGCGAGGTCGCAGCTTGCACAAACACACCATCTGAAGTGCGTTCCGCCAGGCCATCCGGGAAATACTCCCAAAGCACTACTCTCTGGTTATTCGTCTGATCCCAAGCGTTGTAGAGAATTTCCCTGGTTGTCATCTTGTGAACAGCACCCACGGCAAATCGTCCTGCCAAAATTGATCCAGGAGTCAGAGCCTTGGGTTCTTGGGAAAGATCTCCAGGAGCGAATCCGCAATGGGGGCACAACCCTAACTGATCTTCATACTCTTGAAAACAATTTGGGCATCGAGTCAGCATGATTTCAGCCTTCTTCCCAGGTGAATTTTTCCCCGCACAGGGGGACAAAAACGAGTTCGGTATTTCCAAGCTGTATACGGTCATAAGGCGCTAATGGTGTGTGAGAAAACACCATCTCGCCGTTGTGGTAAACCAAGCTGTTTCCCGTTCCAGCCTGCAGGAAATATTGACGCTGCCGCGGCTCATAGATGAGGAACGCTTGAATGTCATCTTCAATAGCTGGATCATCTGACAAGTCGATCTCTCCCGCAGAGGAAATCCCCATCCGGTTACGCCCTGTGCGGCAGGGAAATAAAGTACCCCGATAAGGCCCTTTCACGCCCATCAGCCACGCAACAGGGAGTTTCCCTAGGGAGGTGCGTGAACTCATAGGATCAACCGGTGCAGCGACAGGAGACACTGGAAGCGTTTCAATCTCCAATGGAGTCGCATCATTTAAAATATCCTCATCAGAATCTATAACTGGAACAGTGGGAAGAGCTTTCTGCGTTTCATTGGATTCCTTTTGGATGGATAGTGAATCATTTTGAACATTTCCTTGTGAGATTTCTGAAAATTTCTCGTTATCGGGAATGAAGGGGGATGAGGGTCGAAATACCTCAGCCTGTTCGGGACCAGACGGTTCTGTCAAATGTGGTTTCTCCTCTTGTGGAATGGCTCCGCAGATTGGGCAAACAGTGTGCTTGTTCCTATCAAATAGATGACCGTTGAGACATGTGACTTTGTTCACTGACTGTACAGGTGCAGGAGGCATTGCCTCTTCTGCTCCAGCCCCGCAAATAGGACAAGTCGTGGTCACAGAGGGGTCAAACACATGACCGTTTTTGCACATTATCATAGCAGGGACATTCTTTGATGGCAATGATTCCTCTCCATTGTTCCCATTTGGTTGCGGCTCACCTGGGGAAGGTTCACACAGAGGACAGGAGGAAAATCGGTCGGCGTCATAATAGTGCCCGTTTGGGCACAGGTTCTTTTTCATAAACAATACCCTCCAAAGCCAAATCGTAATAGACAACCCATTTATTTGAGCAGTTTACATTTCTCGTTGCGTTCAATCAACAATCGGCCAATTTGTTGTACAGCGGCCAAGGCAGAATTGTAATCCTGCCGGGTGACCAGTTCGCCAAGGTAGTTACAGCGTTCTTGGATCGACTCTTCTATGGATGCCAATCGAGGAGAACTCATGGGGTCGCTGTAGCGAATTATCTCTCGTAGTTTTTCCAGCTCTTTTTTCAAGGAAGGATCAGAGCATTTTGCTGCTATCCCACCAATGTCAGCTTCCAAGGAGCGGATATAGAACACCTTTCCCTTTACTTCTGAATCTAACTTTTCGATAGTATTATTGGTGAATTGTGTGGTAATGGAACCACCCAAGGCGAGAATGAGCAGGATAGAGCAAATTGCTACACCCAGCCAAATGGGTAGCACAGGGATCGAGAATAGGAGGAGGCTCACCACCATTTGGGTAAGGGTGTAAATTCCTGCAACTCCTATCAGTTGCCAACCGTAAAAACGGCTTTGTAGAGGCATTTCGGAGGAGCTGCTCATGTAGGCAATCATACCCAGAAATAAAATGGCAAATAAACCAAATCCATATCCGATCCAGAAGTTGATCCCACGATAGAAGGGAATAACGAACGCAATAACACTGAAAAGGACAGCTCCCAGCACAGTGAGAAGTATTGCTAAACCAACCTTTTTCATGTTTTGTCCCCCTTAAACAGAGTCCAGGATTTCTTTCAATTTAGCTTGGTAAACTTCTTCTGGAATGAGATCCTTAATTGAATTTAACTTTTCCATCCGCTCCTTGATTCCCTCTATGGGTTGGGATGGCGTGGTTTGTGTGGATTCTTGCTGGGCAGGGGCAGCAGTGCCGTTCTCTGGAAAAGCTGTAGCGGAAGAGGGAGGGGTTGCCCGCTGTTGCGCCGGGATTGGCTGTGCCTGGTTCAACCCAGGCACACTGTTGATTGGGCGAAGAGCTTCTCCCGTGATGCCCGCAACGGCTCCGCCAACACCCATGGCCATTCCGCCGATCATTCCTAAACCAGTCCCTATATTCGCGATACCGGCAACACTCTCATTTTGAGCGGTTAATTCCGCCACATCGAAGGCACGTTCTTCCTGATATGTGTATCGCTGAAGCCTGCGTCCTTCCGCCCGTGCTTGGGCCTCCATGATTGCCTTTTGCGTCTTGGTCTGCTGGTTGATAATGGCAACCTGCTGATCCAGTAAAGCGCCCTGCACCTCTGTGATGTTTCTCGCCCGCAGGTCTTTGATGCTGCGATAGAGAGGATCGTTTTCCGGTTTGGCAAAAGCGTTGATCCAGAATTTGACCAGCTCCAGACCGTAATCCTCACACTCGTCCAGTAAACGCAGGCGAAGGTCGTTTGAGAATTCCTCCATGTAGCGGTCAATATCAAAAATGGGGATTTTCCGCTCAGCCAAAACCGCGGGAAGATAAGATTTGATTTTTGCCATCATGGGGCCGCGCAAAATAGCGGCAACTTCTTCTTGGGAGAAGGCGGTCTGGGTTCCTACCACTTTCACCAGCAATTTGCGGGAATCTGTCACCCGCAGGTTCATAGTTCCAGATGCTCCTACGGGAAAAGGATAGTTGTTAAAATTGGGATCTAAGTAGTTGACATGGGTGTCCGTTCCCCATTTGATGCCGATTTGTTCGGTTTTGTTGATGTAGTATACTTCGCAATGAAAGGGCGTGTCATCGCTGGTTACCAGCTTTACCATGCCGCGGACAAGGGGGAGGTTCTGGCTAGAAAGTGTGTAACGCCCTGCCCCAAACAAGTCCAGGGCTTGCCCGTTCATAAAGAAGATGGCCTCTTGGGATTCGTGTACAATGAGTTGCGACCCTAGTGTAAAATCCTCTTTGGGGTGTTTCCAAATAAAGGTTTGATTGTCACCTTCGTATTTGATGACGCTGATGATGTTTGGCACCGTTCCCCCTCCTTAATATTCAATATGTCTTTTTATTATCCAGATAAGTTGAAGAATCAGCTTCTTTTTCTGTAGGGTAGCAATGTTGTTTTCGTGCTGTTCCTTTTCTTTGCCTAGCTGTTCAATTTGATTCTCAAGTGTGCTTATTTGCTGTTCGTTTTCTTCTTTTTTCTTGAGGTATTCATCACATTGATCCAGAGTGTTTATTACTTCATTCTTGCGTTCGTTAAGTCTAAATAGAAACTTATGAAAAATAGCGGTAATTCCAAGCGCAATGACGCCAATAATAAAGTAGGCCATAATCCACTGCCAAATGGGGATTTCTATCTTGTAACCAAGATAATCTTCTCCTTGAGCAACTTTGCCATATAAACACGCGCCGAGAAATATGAAAGAAAGTATAAAAATAGCAACTTCGATATTTCGAAGCGTTTTTAATAAGGCAAAAGATTGTTGTCCTTCTTGCCTGAGCGATTTCTCCCAATCTGTATATTCATTTATTTTTTTCTTTGACTTGACTATTCCATCTTTAGCTTCTTCTGCTTGAATTTCACAATTTAAAACGTATTCTGTCTCTGCATCAATTTGACTACTAACTATTTCCTGTTTTCCTTGTTCTATTGATTCCTTCTCGTCAAATTCAAACTGACGCTTCTTTTCTTTTGCTGCTTTCAACAATAGTTCATTTTGCTTTGAAAGGGTGGAAATTGTCTCATTATTTCCGTATTTAATTGCTCTTTGATAATTTCGTTTATTATCAAGGGTTAAATCTGATAGAGGTATCAAGTTGGCCATCCACATCAGTACACGTTCCTCGTCTAAATGAAGGGGAGAGACATATTGTGCTAAATTATTAAGGGCATCTGCTTTATACTCCACACAAAGTAGTCCAGCGTAGGCTTCCCCGCATTCCGGTGCCAAATCAAGCACCCGGTTAAAATAAGATTCAGCAGATCCCCAATCGTGGTCTGAAAGAAACATATACGCCCTTCTTAACAGCGGTGATGTAGTAGATCCAATCGAGGTGTTCTCTTTCGGATTCTGAATGCTTTTATTTGAGAATATTTTGCTGATTCCCCTCATTAGGTCTTGATCAAACCCAATTTTCCCCATATTCTGGCTCTGGAGGACGGCCAGTTCATCGGGAAGGTCATAGGGGTCCATATCTCGGTAACAGGGGATAATCACCTTGCTGGGATCTTTCTTCACCAATGAGAGGAAGCGGCTCCATTCATTCCTCACCCAGGGTGAGTTGATATTATCGGCACTGGTGCCGACTACCAACATGACCTTTGCACTGTTCAATGCGGAAAAAATATAGGGTTCGTATTGCTTGCCCAGGGTATCCTCCAGGCTGATTCGCGCAAAGAACACACGATACCCCTCTTTTGTCAGATAGTCATAGAGGTCTTGCGCCAGGACAGAATCCTTGGTGCGGCTTCCATCTAATGCGCTTTCCTTGTAGCAGATGAAAATATCGTAAGGTTCCTCCGTATGAGAAATAGCTAAAATCTGTTTCTGTACTTCGTCAATGTATTTTCCGTCCGCCTCGTACACCCTTCGAGCCATATAATCCGCGTATTTCACGGCATCGAGATAATCCACATCTGTGAGGATGGAGTCCCAGCTTGCCCTGTGACAGGTGGGAATTCGTTTATTAGTGTCCGGGTCCTTCACATATTCAATGCCGTATCGACAGAGCGCAGCGTTCCAATGCGCCTCGGCATCTGTGTCATCCAAGGCGATTATTTGCTCGAATACAGAGAGGGCACGGTCATATTCTCCGCGCATCCGAAGGAGGTTTCCTCGGTTGTGCAGGGAATCTCGCTGCTCATCCTCGATTTTTGACCGGGTTACGGTGCTGCCGCAGTATTCACATAACCCAACGGTTGACCCTTCGGAGAAAGTAACAGTCCCTCCGCATGCTTTGCAAGTAGTAGTTGCCATAATACCTCATCCCGCTACACAAGAACCATCCTGATTATCTTAGAAAGAATATTGCCTAAAAGTGTACCTTTTGAAATAAGCGGGTATGAATTATCTACTGGATAATTTGAGTCCAGAAAAAAGGGAGAGATTACTAAAATTCATTGCAAAACCGCCGTATCTATGGTATATTAAGGAAGTAAATAGCCACTATCAAAAGGTACACCTTTTGATAGTGGCTTTCACTGTTTCTTGGCCAGCCGGTACTCACGGAGCCGTCGGTAGAAAGTAGTCCCGCTCATCCCACACTGCTTTGTGGCCTCTTCAAAGGAGATTTCTTTTTTCTCCCATTGGCGGACAATCTGGGCAAACTCATCAGGTATGGCGATCTCCGGTCTGCCAAACCGTACTCCTTTGGCCTTGGCTGCGGCGATCCCCTCCGCCTGGCGTTTGCGGATGTTCTCCCGCTCGCTCTGGGCTACAAAGCTGAGGATTTGCAGCACCAGGTCCGCGATGAAGGTTCCCATCAGGTCTTTTCCCTGGCGGGTATCCAGCAGGGGCATATCCAGTACAACGATGTCCACACCTTTTTCTTTGGTGAGGATACGCCACTGGTTTTGGATCTCCTCATAATTGCGTCCCAGCCGGTCGATGCTCAAAATAAAGAGCACATCCCCAGGCTTCAGCCGCCGGAGAAGCCGTTTGTAATTGGGACGGTTGAAGTCTTTGCCGGACTGCTTGTCCATGTAGATGTTTTTTGCGGGAATGTGCTGCTGGGCCATAGCGACCCGCTGTCGTTCCTCGTTTTGATCCTTACTAGACACACGGATGTAGCCGTATTTTGCGCTTTCGATACGATCGACCCCCTTTTGAAATGTGAAGCTATCCTACCACATTCCATGAAAAAATCCCTCCCGGGTATGTCCGGGAGGGATTCAGACTGTTATTCGATTTTTAATAGATTTCGTAATCCTCGCTGTCATCGGTTTCGCCTGTGGTACAGGTAAAGCACATGTTGGTGCCAGTTATGGCGCTGCCCGCCGCCCAAATGGGCCGGCCGCAAATTACGCACTTGGCGCCATGATTCTTGGCGTCCAACGCAGCTTGGAGGGACTCAATTAGTTCCTTGCGGTTGTAGCCTTTGTTACTCTCCATGACCATGTCGGCGAATTTTTCAACAGAAATTGGCACCATGGTTCTTGGCCTCCTTCTACATTTATTACTGAGAATAGTATACTGACCTGTTCTGTCAAATGCAATGGGAGAGTTACCGGGTTGTGGGGGAGCGCCCCAGCAGAACATATTTATTGGAAGAATCCGCATGGTTCCAACGAAACCGTTCCTCCACAGTAACGAATCCCGCTTTCTCCAAATCCCGCACACCCCGGCGCACCGTGCTCTCCGACATTTTGAGCTCCCTGGCCATGGTGGGGATAGCCGGCCAGCAGAAGCCCTCCTTGTTGGCCCTGCCCCGCAGGTACAAGTACACTGCGATGGCCCTGTTGGGCAGGTCGCTCTGGTAAAGCCGTTTAAGGTCTGTCATCTTCCTGCTCCTTTCGAACTTCCTGTTTCTTGCCGCCATTTGGCTGCGTGGCGTTGACTTTGCGCCCCTTACCCGCAGCCTGGTTTTTCTGCTGCTGGCCCTGTTTCTTCCCCTGCTTCTGATCGGATTTTGGGGATGCAGCGGCACTCGCTTGCTGACCAGAGGAATTCTCCTGGCTTTCATCCTCCACTTCCGCAACTATCGGAGCAGGCGGATATTTCTCCAAAATGGCATTAATCAGTGTTTCTTTCCCAGCGTAGGAGACCGGCCGGTTGCCCTTGTCGGGAACCGTGTACGGCTCCCCAAAGGAGATGCCCCACTCTCCGGGGTCATAAGGGGCCGCTCCATCATCTGCAGGGACTGGGATCCGTTGTCTTTCCCCTTACTGATGTAGCCAGTCTGCGCTGTCCTGCTGCCCAAGGATTTGCTCATCGCCTGAGCGGTCTCGCTGTTGGGGGCGAAGCCACCAAAAATGGTGAGCTGCACATTGTCCACGATGATCTCCGCCCCCTCCTTGCCGTAATTCTTCTCCAGCTGCCCCAGGCTCTGGATGATGGGCACAATGGAGAGCCGCCGGGAGCGGCTGGCGGAGAACATCATTTCCGCCGACTCGATCTTTGGCAGGGTGCCATACTCGTCGCAGTAGAACACCGCCCGGTTTGGCAGTTTCCCGCCGTTTTCGTCCGCCACGGAGAGGATCTCCCGGTACAGTTGCTGGATGATGAGGCTCACCATGAAGAATTTATTGGGATCTTCTTCCGGCATCACCAGGAACAGTGCGGACTTCTTCTTGCAGAAAGTCTCCGCGTCC
>CAJFSY010000026.1 GCA_904419785.1 uncultured Neglectibacter sp. | reverse complement strand
GCAAAGGCGCAGTCCTCCGCCCGGCTGTCCCGGAGGCACCCGGCCACGCCGCCCAGGTACAGGCCACCGGCCCGGATGTTCTCCATGCGGACGGCGGCGCGGCAGTTTTGCAAAAGGCCTTTCTCCGCCGCCCCCGCTACGCCACCGGCAAACAGGCCCAGGGGCTCCCCGCCGCCGTCCACGGTAAACTCCCCGGCGCAGTTTTTCACCACGCCCCCGGAGAGTTCTCCCACAATGCCGCCCACAGCGGAGTGAGGGTCGCCGGTCACATTGCGAATCTCCCCGGCGACGGTGAGGTTTTGCACCGTCCCGCTGACAGCGCCGAACAGCCCGTAGTTGCCCGGCCCATTCTTGTCCACGGTCATGCCCCGGACGGTGTGGCCGCAGCCGTCAAAGACCCCGGCGAACTCAGAATCCCCGAACCCGATGGGAACCCACCGGAACCCCGTCAGGTCAATATCCGCCGTCAGGCGCACGGTCACATTCGTTCGCCCGGACAGGTCACCGTTGTTGACAGCGAAAGCGAGTGTCGCCAGTTCTTCCGGCAAACTGATTTCCAAGTCGATGGCTTCGCCGGTGCTGGTCTGGCAGATTTGCGTTATAGGAAACATGACACAGCCTCCTTTCCAACTCGGCACAAGGCGGCGATTGTCGTATGGGTACCCATACGACAAAAGGCCATGGCCTTTTGATTTCTTTCCATCCGCTCCGGGAGCAGCGCCCCGGTATTTCGATTCATTTTTAGTATAAAGGGTCGCGCGCCAGCTTGCAAGGGGTTTTGGGGATTTCCCGGCTAAAAACGCCTCCAACAAAGGGAGAAAGCCCCCAAGAGAGCTTCCTTCTTTGTAGAACTGCTATGAGGCCCCGCTTCGCCACCACAGTGATGGTCACCGTACCGTCTTTCTCTGCTTAGAGATTAAGTTTCCTAAATAAAGAAATCGTCAACGATCCGGTCTATATTCCGCAATATCCTCCAAACGGCACGACAATGCGCGGCACAATTTGTCCAGAGTTTTCGTTTCGACATTGTCATTGGCCCGCAGGCGGCGGATAGTTTGGCTGTCTATGCCGCATCGCTCCCTCAATTGGTAAGTGGAGATTCCTCTATTTTCCATGGTGATCCAGAGCCGTTCAAATATAATCATACCGCAGTTCCCCCATCTTGACATTCATCAGTATGGGGGTTATAATCATTTTTGGTAAGGGGGATATAATCCCCATATTCGAAAAGCAACAACAGACTTTTAGACTGGACGGCCGCTACTGTTTAGGGTTATCCGCGATGTATTCCGCAATATCCTCCAAACGGCACGACAATGCGCGACACAATTTGTCCAGAGTTTTCGTTTCGACATTTTCATTGGCCCGCAGGCGGCGGATGGTCTGGCTGTCAATGCCGCACTTCTCTCTCAACTGGTAGGTGGAAACACCTTGTTTTTTCATGACATCCCAGAGCCGGTCAAATACAATCATTTCAGAAACCCCCACACTTTTTAATGTTAGTATGGGGGTTATAAACCACTTAATTAAGGGGATATAATCCCCATATTCTGTTTTTTAGATTTGAAATGCGGCATGTGGAGAGAGTTTCCATGGGTCTATATGCTGTTGTGATGAATTAAAAGAGAAAGGCAGATCCTCCTGGTTTCGTCCAAGGTATCTGCCAATCATTTTATGATTTCTAGTGAAATACTTTCACAGTAAATGCTAAAGCGGGTGATTCTTGTGCAATGCAAAACCCCTGGTGATGTCCTCAGAAAACTGCGAACTGACCGTGGACTCACACAGAAAGCGGTGGCTGAGGCCCTCAATATAAACCGCTCGACATACTCTTTCCATGAGAGTGGAAAGACTCAGCCTGATTTTCAGCGTGTGTCAGCCCTTGCAAAAATCTTTGAAGTCCCACTGGGTCAAATGGTTGAGATGCTCTCCAACCCAGAAAAGACAGAGCAGGCTGCATCGAAGAAGCGAGTCCCCAAAAAAGTGTCGGCGGAGCCAGCCGCGATCGGCCAGCTCCGCCCAGAGGAGAAGTCCTTGATTGCCATATTCCGCCGCTGCGATCCTTCAAGCCGGCAGGAAATCTACCAGGCCGCGAAAGAGAAGCTGCGCTCCTAGGCAGGGCTGTCTACGTCCGAGATTTTCGCGCCTTTTACAGACTTAGGGAAAGAGGAATGTGTGGTGGAAATTGATAAACGAACCGGAAGGGGTTGCGCCCTGAGCATAGCGTCAAAAACAGTTGCCAGGCAATTGATAGACGACGGTATCGTTGGAAAGGTTATCTCCAGGAAGTTCCTCAAATACCGTTGCGATTCTATCCGGATCGCAGCATTTGGGACAGGGCTGGAGGACATCTATGTGGTGTTGCGAAAAGGCGGAGGGAAGGCCGAGCAGCCGCTGTGGACGCCTACCTTTATAGAGCCTGCAATCTGGCAGCAGGCAGCTTCTCAATTTCGGCCTGGCGAGAAGTTAGCTGAGAGTGTGGAGAGGTACCTGCTGCCGGAGATGGACGAATATTTGCAAAGCCTATCCGATTCGGCGCTGGTTTCTATGGTGCGGGAGTTCCTCCTGGACCACGGTGTTGTCAACAAACCTATCCGCCAGTGCCGTGGAATCACATATTACTTCACCGAGGATGAGGTTTACACGCAGGACGCGGAATCGACCCTGTTCCCCTATGAAAAGCGTCTTAGATTCAACCTCTTTGATGTTAGCAATGAAACCTGTGTCAACTCAGCGGTGTGGACCAAAGCTGCCACCCACTTTGAGCCGGGCATGTCTCTGTGGGAATGCATCGGAGTGTTCCTTGAAACGAAAATAGAGGTACGTCCGCCAAGGGAACCCTCCCCTTTAGAGCAATTGGTACAGGAGATCCTTCCGCCGGTATTTGAACGTGAGCCTGAAAACAAAAATACAGCCACCTTTGACCGTATCCGCGTAACGGTGGGGCTTCCACGTTACCAGTTCCTATCCTGGGAGGCTTTGCGGGGAGAAGTGAAAAAACACCAGCGTGAGATATACCGGCTAGTCCTTGAAAAAGTCGAGAATGACCGCAGGTTTAAGAGATATGGAGTGCCGACTAGCTTTCTTAAACTCAGCAACGCCTACTTGCTTCATAACTATTCGCTAGAGTTTATTTTTGAGCTGAGAGACGAAGAGGAAGACGCCCTAGAGCCGCATAATTTCGGTCATAAAATTCGCTGCTTTACTGGAACAATCTGGCATTTTGAGTTATACTGTAACCAGGAAGAAGGGGGGATGGGATATTCACATTCGAGAGTTTTTTCAAAATCGGCGTGCCGTTGCCTTTGTAGATTACGAACACTGGTTTTTCTCGCTTAAAACAGACTACGCCACGAAGCCGGATGTGCAGGCGTGGGCTAAAGAAATCCGAGAGCAGTACAGAGTGGAGAGGCTGCTGTTCTTCGCCGATTTCGCCCAGCCTATCCTACATAACGAGATCACCCGCATCCGGGCGGTGACCAACGATATTATTGAAACCCAATTTGGTTTGCCTGGGAGCCATAAGAAGGACATGTCGGACTTCGTTATGCTGGACTATATCTATCGGGCGGCTGCGGACAAGCATTCCCCCAGGACTTTTATTCTTTTCACGGGGGATGGCCACTTCGCGCCGGCTGTGAGGCATTTGGTTCAAGATCTACGCAAAAATGTGATCTTGTATGGAATTCGCGGTTCGGTCAGCAATTTCTTAAAAGACGCTGCCAGCGAATGCAGGGAGTTTCCCGATGAAGAAGCCCAAATGAGGATCTACTGGCAGCTCATTGTGGATTACTTTGATGAAATGGCGGAGCGCCGGCCCAACGCGCTGCTGACTTTTCTGCGGGTGGCGAATGATGTGGCTACAAAGCACAACCTGCCTATGCAAAATGTGGAGGCCACATTTTCTGAAATGGTGAGGAACGGCTGGTTCACTCAGAAAAAGCATGTGTTCCCAGACCGGCACGCTATCAAAATCGTGGTGCCAGAGTGGGACAAGCTGATTGAGGCGGGGCTGTACCACGTGAAAGAATAGCATAGAGGAAGGCCCCTGGCGGTTGCCAGGGGCCTTCGTTGTGATGTGGTAATTCTACTTTACGAGATTTTGGTCAAACCTCATCAGGATACTTGCCGCTTGGGCGCGGATGGCGGTACCTCTAGGATCAAGCTTGCCATCATCGTGGCCATTGATCAGTTCATTGCCGTTGGCCCAGCGCATGGCTTTTTCTGCCCATGCGGAGACATTTTTGCCGTCTGGGAACCTGGCCAAGTTTGCCGCAGCGCTTAGGTCATACCCTTTGTATACAGCGTAGTTATAGAGCATCTGCGCGAATTCTTCCCGGCTGACGGCTTTTCCCGGACGGAAAGTATTATTCTCATAGCCGTCCACAACGCCGGTACGCTCCGCCCATATCACGGCTTTGGAGTTCCAATCGGCGGACTTGATGTCCGAAAAACCAGAGTTGCCAGTCACAGTGGGCTGCCCTTCCAAATTGTAAAGCATCTGTACCACCTGGGAGCGCTCCACTGTGCCATTGGGTGCGAAGGTGGTAGCGCTGGTACCGTTCATGATGCTATTTTCGTAGACATACTGGACGGCGGAATAGAACCAATCGTTCGAAGCCACGTCAGTGAAGGGTAAGCTGTCTGTGGGTTCAGATGTATCGCTGAGATACCATTCTGTCAAATCCGAGTTGGCGGAGGAAACAGAGGGTGTATCGCTGTCCGCATACCAGACGCTGGTGACGGTATCGCCTCCATTTGCGTAAATTTCCAGGGTAACGGCATCCCGGGCGGTACCGCTTTGAACAACGCGGATCAAAGTGCTTGGGGTGATCGGAACATTTCGGAATGTCCTCGTGCCCACTGTTCCATCCTCATCTTTGGAAGTGGTGATAAAGGTCATAGTTCCTGTTCCAGTGCCGTTGATCCAGGTTTCCACATCGTAGTAATCGTTGAGGTTCAGAGAAACACTGCGGTCATCCCCCTCGCCGATTACCGTCATGGAACCAAAGCTGGCGGAAAGCTGTCCGGTGGCGCTGTCCAGCACTTCGCCATTGTAGGCGACTTGGACATCGACAGGGCAATCACTAACTAAATTTCTTGTTCCACTGGTGATTCCCGTTGCGGCAGACCAGTTTGGGCGAATATATCCAAATATTTCTGGATCATTGAAGTCCCAGGTTCCATTGCATCTTTTACAATTTGGTCCGCAAACTATTTGATGATAATTTCCAGAAACCACCTTGATTTGAGTACTAGTGATATCATACACTATTCCAACATGGGAAATGTAATGACCATAGGGGGCACCTTTATTCCACGTAAAAACAACTATGTCGCCTATTTGGGGAGTATAATCGCTTCTGCTATTAAGGTATGTCCCCAATGTCCTTGAATCTGTCGGTTTGTAGAATCGAACACCAGATCCTCCTTTGGAAATTATGTCAGCGTATCTGGTTACACCATTGCCCCCGTCGCCAGATATTATAGAGGTGACACCTGCTTGCGATGCACACCAACCGATGAATTTATCGCACCATTGGTCAGTAAATCCAAAAGAAGCAGCATTTTTTCCATCCTGGGCTAAAGCAATATCTACAAACCGCTGTGCGATTTCTTCAGCATCACTTCCAACGAAGATTGTAAGTGTAGCAGTTTTCTCTTTTCCACCCGCTGTGAGTTTCGCTGTAATTGTAGCGGTACCTCCGCCCATGGCACGGATTGTTGTATACCCACTTCCTTTGCTGTACTGTGAACCTTCCACCCTTATGGTCGATGGGTTCGAGGAAGTAATGGAAATACGAGCATCGGCAGGCTGATAAGTGAAACTCAGGGACTCAAGATCTCCGACTTTTAGGTTCGCTGCCGTTTTTGTCCAGCCGAAGAGGAGGTTCTGATTTACGGTGACAGTACAGGTAATTGTTTTCTTTTGATTCCCCAAGGTAGCCGTACCCGTAATGGTTGCCGTACCTGGGGCAACGCCGGTGATGGTTCCATCGCTGCTTACTCTAGCCACACTGGAACGAGAGGATGTCCAGGAAACTTTTGCATCCGAAGGAGTTAGAGTGACTCTAGGATTGGCTGTTTGCCCGGGAAGCAAACTGATCGAAGACCTAGCAATGGAGAAGGTAAGTTCTTCTTCATCTTCTTTTTCTCCCTCTGTGGTGAATGACCATTGGCCCTTGGTGATGGCAGGACTCTTCGTCCCATCCGCAAAGGTGACAAAGCCAGCGCCCATAGTAATGTAGTATTCGGTCCCGGGGTCAAGTAGAATATGCCTATTGATGGGTGTGACGGAAAGCGTGGATTTCTCGCTGGTGTAGGCAATTAAGAAATCAGACCCTGAGTATTGCGTGGGTTTATATACCAGAGCGTTATCCTCCGCACGATAGATGGCAAACGGCTGTGATGCGGTAAGGTTCACATTTGCCTGATATTCCTTGTTCCCTCTGGCACCGATTTCCCGGTCAAACGTGACCTGGAAGATGGGGGGATTTGCGGCGGTACAGCCAACGTTTGTTGCTCCATTGGCTGGATACAACCTGCTGATTTGTGGCGTTGTGGATTCAGTACCCCCATTAATATTTAGGCTAATGCTCGAAAGTGTTCCATCAATAGTTTTGAAGAAGTACCAATCTTCGACACCACTAGGAGTTTCCCCTTGGAAAATAATGTCCACGGAATATTCTAGCCGCTTAGTGCTATTCATGTATAGCAATTCATAGTTTTCTGGTGCATCGGCATAACGCAAAGTTAGAGTAGCACCAGCGGCGACTGTAATTGACTTTAGATTATTGCAGTAGTAGAAATTATCAAGATACACAGGTTCCCTGACCGTGGAGGGAATCGTATAAGTTGACAGTTGATTTTGCCTGGGGAAAAAAACAAGCTCTGTTTTTCCTTTAGTGTAGAGGACACCGTTTTGCGCCTCATAATTTCGATTTCCAGGTTCGACTGTAATTGACGATAAAGTGTCTGTATCAAATGAAAAATGATCAATACCGCGTTCGCTTTTGCCAATACTGGATACAGATGCTGGAATATTGACAGATGTAAGGTTTGTTGCGTAAAATGCACCCGCCCCAATATAGGTTAACTTGCTAGGCAAATAAATCGAGGCTAATGATGAACCTGCGAATGCATAGTCATCAATTCTTTTTATTGAATCTGGAAGTGACACACTCGCCAGGTTCGGGTATTGTCCATAACCATCCGTAAAGCCAAAAACATTTGCGCCAATCTCCGTTATCCCTTCTGACACGACAACTCTTTTCACAGAGTCTTTCAGATGTAACCACGGGCAGTCAAACCCGAATACTGGGATTTCTCCGGTACCACTTACTGTAAGTGTTCCAGTAGAGGAATTAAAGCTCCAGGTTCCTCCATTGTCTCCCCACGTTCCAGATGTTGCTGTTTCCGCAGCGAACACCCCTTGTGGCACAAGGCCGGCAAGCAGTAATAAAACCAGCAGAAAACTTACCATCTTCCTCTTCATTGCACACATCCTCCTTTTTTATTTTTCAACGCTTAGCAGAATTGTTTTCTCAATCTACCTATCCCATACTCACGATAAACCGCAACCTTGTAGTGCCCACTACAGCCTCATCTCCAGAAAGGATTTCAGTTGGCTCTGTCAGCGTTACCCCGTTAAGTATCGTACCTGTCCGGGAACCCATATCTTGCATGTAAACCTCCGGACCGTTTGCATAAATTTGAGCATGAATTGGGCTAAGAGCGGAATCCTGCAAGACGATTTGGCAGAAAGAGGGATTAGTTCCAATATAGCTTGGAAAGTGCCTTAGTGAGATGGTTTGTTTTGCTCCGTCGTAGAGGATCTGAACCGACACTTTGGGACCCGGTGGCATCGGTTGGTTAAGAGGGGGGGCTTCTGGTGAAGCGTGCTGTGTAGGCTGCGGAGGTTCCGATTCCGTTTCTGTTTCTGTCACCTCTATTCCAACCCCGTTAAAATAAGCGATAGAGCATGCCGTTCCTCCTATGTAGGCAATCAGCGAGATAAAATATCCTGGTTGGAACTCTACGGTGACAACATCATCCAAATCGTAATAGATTCCAAAGGTGAAAGGGAAAAGAATCATGCATAAGGTAGCTAAAGTGGTGCAGATTGCTGCCCCTCGAGAACCTTCGCCTCCATCGGATATAGCTTTCCACCCTAGAAATGTTCCAAATCCCCCCAACAGAAAGGCTCCTAATAGAAAGAAGTTGGGTAGCAGTGTGGCATCGGAGGATTGAAAATCCTCCTTGAACGTGATGGAAGTCATCAGCTCTAAGCCGTTAAAATCGTAGCTGACTGCGGAGCAGGAAACTGTGGCAAATGGGAAAATGAAGCAAGCCATGCCTACCAGGATTAGAAATTTAACACCTATTTTGATTTTTTCTTTGCTCATGGTAAATATCTCCTTCCCCTTATCCCTGATAAGAAAAAACATCGTACAAAGCTAAAACACTGCCTTGTGGATAGTTGTGGAACAAACCATTTTCAGAGAGCTGGGTGAGCACAACTGCATCTCCAAATAGAATTGCTTGGTACTCATACCGTGCTTCTTGCCCAGTAGCATCATCTCTAAGATTTAGGGAGAGAGTGTTTCCGCTTAGAGCATAGGTGCCGGACTGAGATCCGAGACCATCTGCCATGTAGAACCCCATTACAAAAGAACAAGTACCATCCTCTCGCAAATAGAGCATACCAATACTTACATCCACACCGCGTTGCGGGCTAGTGCCGTCATCTAGATAACACCATGCAGCTCCATTTCCGTCTGCCCCAGCAGCGAGAACAGTAGTCAAATCGCTTTGAGCTGCTTGTGGATATGGTAAATTTAGAGAAATACTCACAGGGCCGGCCATTCCTGCCTTTAACTCGTAGGTAGGGAAGAAGAGTATGATTTCCCCGTGATCGACACAGAAATTGATGTTGTCGATATCGTATCCAGCAATGACATCTTCCGCATTATCCAGCCAACCATCATCGCGGTGATCTATGATGTATTGAACAACTTTGGATTTTACAAATTCTGTGACGGAATCCCTGGGGATGTCTGGGTACAACGAGGAAAGGGTGAGTCGTTCGCCTGTATTGAGGTCAAATGTCATACCTGTATAATTCAGGTTGTGAACGCCGCCCATCATCCAATTCAAAGAATGAACGATAGAAATGATACCATCCCTATTGTGAACAACTTGACCGCTCATAACGTTGGTGAAACCTGAATTTGCCCCAGGGTTGTCCCCTTCCCGCCAAAATAGACAGGAAAAAGGATGAAAAAACGGAATGAATCACAGGTATGGTCGATAATGCTCGTTTACGCAGCATCTAAATTGA
>CAJFSY010000025.1:1006-11430 GCA_904419785.1 uncultured Neglectibacter sp. | reverse complement strand
TTCCGCCAGGTTCGGAAATTCCGGACACACTCGAAATGCGGTAGGTCGGCTTCAAACCGGCGCAAGAGTTCAAATCTCTTCATCTCCGCCAGCGGCAAGTTGCCGCTCCCCATTCGCGAACTGCACATTGGTGTGGTTCGCGAATTTTTATGCCCGCGCTTGTTCCTGCGCCTATTTTGCCAACGTTCCCCATGAAAAACCACACTCAGTTGTTCTGGGTGCGGCTGTTCTTTTACCTATTTTTGGTTGTTTTCAAAACAACTATTGCGCCATTGCCAGTACATAGAAAATAGAAAACAGAAGCAAGCCGGGACTGGAAATAGCACTGGGCCTGTGCTATAATCACAATGCGTCAAATAAAAAAGAAGGAACCGTTTTTTTGACGATTCCTGGTTGTAAGAAATTTACTGTGCAGTGGAAAAGAAGCTGTACACAATCCGAAATAAATGGAAAAGGGAAAGGAGTCGCGTATGCCCTGTACAACGATTTTGGTCGGCAAGAAAGCAAGCCATGACAACTCAACGATCATTGCCCGCAACGATGACGGCGGATTTGAATCCAAGCGCCTTTTGACTCACCCGGCCAGGGAGAAGGCCACCACGTACAAAACTGTCATCTCTCACCTGACAGTGGAACTCCCGGGGAACGCCATGCGCTATACCGACTGCCCCAACGTGACAAAGACCAATGGCGTATGGCCCGCCTGCGGCATCAATGAGGCCAACGTGGCCATGACCGCCACCGAAACCATCACCAGCAACGCCCGGGTTATCGGCGCGGACCCCTATGTCCGGTATCAGAAAAAGAAAAACCGCAACGCCAAAGAGGTTCCCGGCGGAATTGGCGAAGAGGACCTGGTGACCCTGGTGCTTCCCTATATTCATTCTGCCCGGGAAGGTGTGCTTCGCACCGGCGCGCTGCTGGAGCAGTATGGCACCTATGAACCCAATGGCATGGCATTTGCGGACGCCAATGAAGTCTGGTGGCTGGAAACCATCGGCGGCCATCACTGGATCGCCAGACGGGTGCCGGATGACCGTGTGGTCATCATGCCCAACCAGTTTGGTCTGGATCATTTTGACTTTGAGGATGCTTATGGGGAGCAGAAGGAACACCTTTGCTCCAAGGACCTGCGGGAGTTCGTGGAAAAGTATCACCTGGCGCTGGATGCGGGCGCGGATTTTAACCCGAGACTGGCCTTTGGTTCTCATTCCGACGCTGACCATATTTATAATACTCCCCGCGCCTGGTTCATGGCCCGGTATTTCCTGCCCCGAACTTACAAGTGGGATGGGGATAATGCGGACTTTACCCCGGAAAGCAACGACATTCCTTGGTCTTTTGTGCCGGAGCGCAAGGTGACGGTGGAGGATGTGCGGTATTTGCTGGGGTCCTATTACCAGGGAACGCCCTACAATCCCTACGACAAGAACGCTGCGTGCAAGGGGAAATACCGCACGATTGGTGTGCCCAACAGCGACGTTTGCGGGATCATGCAGATTCGCGGCGATCTGCCGGAGGCAATTCAGGGTGTGGAATGGCTCTCCATGGGCGGAAGCGGCTTCACGGCCTGCTTCCCGGTATACGCCAATGTGACGGAGTTCCCCAAATACCTCAGTGGCACTACGGAAACGGTTTCCACGGACAGCATGTACTGGCACAGCCGACTCATCGCCGCGCTGACGGACGCCCATTTCGGAAATGCCTTGTTATTTGACGAGCGGTATGTGAATGCCGTGATGAATCGCGGACAGCAGTTCCTATATGAGTACGATGAGAAGATCCGGCAGGGTGAGCCTGTTGAAATCCTGAAGGAAGCTAACAGCAAGATTGCCGACATGGTTAAGGAAGAGTCAGACAAAGCCCTCTCCCAGATTCTCAAAAACGCCTCCGAACACATGAAGATTCGTTATCACAGAGGGGATAACTAAGCGAACAATATAGAAAACAAAGCAGCACCATTCGCCGAACATCAGCGGACTGGTGCTGTTTTCTTTCTACTCAGAGAAGAATTGGGCGCTTATCCCGGAACACTCTCCCCCTTCAATCGTTCCAAAATCACCTCATCCGCCGGGCAGAAAGGATACTGGTCGATCTCTTCCACGGTGATCCAGCGGATGTCGTTATGCTCCCGCATTTGAGGGGTACCCTCCTGGATGGAAGCGTGGAACAACGTCAGATGCACGGTCAGATCGGGATATTCGTGGGTGACTTCCATGAACACCTCCCCCACCTGCACAGTGACGGCCAACTCCTCCCGGCACTCCCGGACAAGAGCCTGCTCCTTGGTCTCCCCTGGCTCCACTTTACCGCCTACGAACTCCCAGAGGAGTCCCCGGGCCTTATGGGCCGGACGCTGGCAGATCATGAATTGGTTGCCCTCCAAATGAGGGCGGCGACTACTTCGGTCATGGTTTCTCCTTTATGTTTCTCATGGCTTTGGCACTCACGTCTCATTCCACTAAAGCCCCTCTGCATTTCCTTTCAAAGTCTGTGGGCTTTTGGGTGGTAAAATTTTCCAGACAAAAAAGATTTTTGTTCTTCCGTAGTAATGTTATTATACAGGCTCCCGGTAAATCCGGCAAGAGGTACAAAAAACCAGGACGCCCCAGAGTATGCTTATATGCGCCACCCTCCTCATTGGGGCCGCCATTTCCCCGCACTGCCAGAAAATTCATAGCCGGCACCGTGACGATCTCGGTTTCTTGGGGGGAAGGTAGAATTCCTTGCACTCCTTTTTGTAGTCAAACCCCATGGGACTTCACCTCCCTGGTTTTTCTGTATTCCATAGGCACACGACAGATGTCTGTCATGTTTCTTGCTTTCTTTTTTCCGACTTAACCACTCGTCCCAAATACCATTCACAATTTCTTGCCCTTTTTCGTCTCCCGTGATAAGATAAAGCCGGACAATGTGCCCGTGAACGCGAGGGGCACTCACGCGCTGGATCATAGACAAGGAGGTGCATTATGCCACAAGGGAGAATTATCCTGGTAAGCGGCGCTCCGGGAACGGGAAAAACCACTGTGGCCGCGCTTTTGGCTCGGAACTCCACCTTGGAGCGGTCACTGCACCTGCACACCGACGACTTTTACGATGCCCTACGCAAGGGCGCTATCCCGCCCCACCTGCCCGGTTCCCAGGGGCAAAATCTGGTGGTCATCGAAGCCTTCCGGGAAGCGGCTAAGCGCTTTGCCGGAGGAGGCTATGACGTAGTGGTAGACGGGATCATTGGCCCCTGGTTTATAGAGCCCTGGCTTCAAGCTGCCCGAGAAGGATACCAAGTGCATTACCTGGTGCTGCGAGCCTCCAAAGAAGCCACCCTTGCCCGAATCCTGGGGCGTACCAAACTGGACGAAGCCACCAACCGGGAACTGGTGGAGACCATGTGGGCACAGTTTGCCAACCTGGGTTCTTGGGAGCCCTGGGCTGTGGACACCACGAACCTCTCCCCTCACGCCACGGCGGAGCTACTCCAGGAGAAGCTGCAAAAGAACACCAACCTGCTGACAGGAGGTTGAACATGGAAAAAGTCTTTCAAATGGAACTGAAAAAGGTCTACCCCCTGCTGGTGGCCAAGGCAGAGAAAAAAGGCCGCACCCGGGCAGAGGTGGACCAAGTCACCTGCTGGCTCACTGGATACAGCCGGGAAGAGCTGTCCTCTTTGATGGATAGTGACATCACCTACGGGGATTTCTTCCGAAACGCCCCAGCGCCCAACCCAAACCGAAAGCTGATCACCGGGTCCGTCTGCGGGGTAAAAGTGGAGACTATCGCAGACCCGCTGATGCAGGAAATCCGCTACCTGGACAAGCTAGTGGACGAGCTGGCCAAGGGCAAGGCTATGGAGAAGGTGCTGCGGAAATAGAACATTCTAAAAGGGATGGAACTTTTTTGTCTCATTCCTTTTTTTCTTTGCCCTTTGCCCAGCTTGGGGCTGGCGGTGCCGGACTGGAAAGCATATTTTATGCCGTCCCGGCCAATATGCGTCACAATTTCTCAGGAATTGGCATTTTCTTTCTTGACATTTTTTCAAATAAGGTTTTATAATTCAACTGGTACTACCAGTTGAAAGAAGGAACGCTTGTGAAATTTATCAAACAGTTCAGCATTATTTTGCTCATCACTTTTTTGGGAGAACTGCTCCATATACTCATTCCGCTGCCGATCCCGGCCAGTGTGTATGGTTTGGTGCTGATGTTGATCGCGCTGAAATCCGGTCTTGTGAAAGTAGAACACGTAAAAGAGACAGCTGTTTTCCTGATTGAAATTATGCCGGTCATGTTTATTCCAGCCGGGGCAGGACTTTTGGAATCCTGGGGCGTGTTGCAGCCGATTTGGCTGCCGGTATGCATCATTACCGTGGTGACCACCGTGATTGTCATGGCAGTTACCGGCCGGGTGGCACAGGCAATTATCCGGCTAGAGAAAAAGAAAAAAGAAGGAAAGCAGGCGTAAAAGGTGTTTACAAATTCACTATTTTTTGGTGCGGCAATCAGCCTATTGGCGTATGAAGTTGGGCTTTTATTGCGAAAAAAGTTTAAAAAGGCAATTTTTAATCCCCTGCTGATTGGCATCCTGTGCGTCATTGGGGTGTTGGCCATTTGCAATATCAAGTATGATAGCTACAACGCCGGTGGACAATATATCAGTTACCTGTTAACGCCGGCCACAGTTTGTCTGGCTGTTCCGCTCTATGAACAGCTGTCCCTATTAAAGAAGAACCTTATAGCCGTGGCGGCGGGCATTGTCTCCGGTGTCTTGGCCAGTTTGGTCAGCGTGCTGCTGTTGTGCAAACTGTTCCAGTTTTCCCATGAAGAGTATGTGACGCTGCTGCCCAAGTCCATCACTACGGCCATCGGTATGGGCGTATCGGAAGAGCTGGGCGGAATTGTGACCATTACGGTCGCGGTCATTATTATTACCGGCGTGCTGGGCAGTGTCATCGGAGACATTGTCTGCAAGCTGTTCCGTATCCAAGAACCCATTGCCAAGGGCCTGGCCCTGGGCACCGCGGCACATGCCGTTGGGACCTCCAAAGCCATGGAAATGGGTCCGGTTGAGGGAGCAATGAGCAGTCTGGCTATTGCGGTCGCCGGTCTTTTGACCGTGATCGGCGCCTCTGTATTTGCGCAATTTATGTGACAGAAATGAGGAATCACATGATGGAGAACTTTATTATTACCATTGGCAGACAGGCCGGCAGCGGCGGACGGGAAATTGGCATGCGTCTGGCCCAGCGGCTGGGCATCCCCTACTATGGGCGGCAAGAACTGATGCAGATCGCAAAAGGAACGCCGGATTATGAAGAGGTCCAGTCCTTTTACGAGGAACAGCCAGTGAACAGCTTGCTCTACGCCCTTGCAACGATCAACTCCGAAGAGGATATGGGGCGCATCCCCTTCCGGCGCATTCAGCAGCTGTGCGGCAAAACCTCCTGTGTATTGATCGGCCGCTGCGGCGGATATATCTTCCGGGGGCAAGAAGGGGCTGTCAGTATTTTTCTCCACGCTGATGAGGACATTCGGGCCCAGCGGACGATGCAGGACTACGGTCTGTCGCTGAAAAAAGCAATGGAGCAAAACCAGAAAACGGATAGTGACCGCGCGGCTTTTCACAGATACTACACCAGAGAGGAATGGGGCGCCTCAGCCCACTATGACCTCTGCCTGGATAGCGGGATCTTAGGGGTAGAAGGCACTGTAGAGGTGATTTTAGCCTACCTGAAAATCCGGGGCATTGTCCAATAACCATGGGCAGGTGAGATTGTGGACACTGAATATCCAAAGGAAAAAGCATACGTTACGGTTATCGCGTACATCAAGCAACTGGTGCAAGACGGGCAACTGGAATTTGGCGGCAAACTCCCCTCCGAACGTGAAATGATGGCGACCCTGGGATTGGGCCGCAACTCTATCCGGGAAGCGCTGCGAACATTAGAAAATATGGGCTTACTCTCCTGTGTCCATGGCAAGGGAAACTATCTGGTCAACCGGATCGGCGAGAGTTTTAGCAGTGTTTTTTCCATGCTGCTGTTTTTAAAACAGAGCAGCTTCGATGAGGTACAGCAGCTGCGCCGGGGACTGGAAATGCAATCCCTGCTCTTGGCTGTGCAAGGGGCCGATTGTGCCACTTCGGCAGCCCAGGCCCAATGGCGCGAGACCCTGGAACCGCTGGACAAGCTGGTGGAAAATATGCGGCAAGCCATCGGCCGTGAGCGGGTCACCTTGGATTCCGCTTTTCACGAAGCGCTCATACAGTGCAGCGCGAACCGTCTCTTCGCCGTCCTGCAAAAAGCGGTCTCCAGTCTCTGCGAGGCCGCCATTGAAAATGTTTTGACCACTGCCACCGACGCCCAGTGGCAGGCGTTGGTGGACTGCCACGAAACCATTTACCAATCCTTACTCAACCGGGATGCCCAGGCCGGCATCGCCGCCATCGACCAGCACTATGCCCAGCCTTCTCCAGAGAGCCTTCTCACCAACTGAGCAGATTTGAAAATCATTTGCCTTTTGCATAACTGCGTTTGGCTTGCTTCTCTGGAGAAATTCTCCATGCACTTGGTATCCTATAAAACAAAAAATTCCTCCGAATAAACTCCTACGCGGGCAGGTTTATCTTTAACATTCTCCACAGGAGGACTTCCTGTAAATGGTGTTACCCATAGCAATTTTGACACCTGCTTTGTGTTGCCTCCTTCAGCATGAAGCAGCCGGAAGGAGTACTGCTTGCCCCCACGAATTTCAGCGCATTGTTTCTTTGCTGCCCCTGGGCATGATGCGGCATTGCTTTTGCAGTAGACTTGTGCTATACTTACGCGGAAATTCAATAGGAATGGAGAGAGGGTATTGAAAACAAAATCCGGGTTTTCCTGGGGAAATTTCCTCCGGAACCTCGCGGTGATCGCCATCCCTGTCGCGCTGCAAAACCTTTTGACCACGACAGGAAGTATGGTCGACACCATGATGATCGCGCCACTGGGCGAAACGTCCGTGGGAGCAGTGGGCCTTTGCGCCCAATTTTCGTCGCTGATGTTCTCCGGATACTGGGGCTTCGTGGGCGGCGGCATGCTGTTTTTCTCCCAATACTGGGGCGCCAAGGATGAGGACGGCATCGATCGTTCCTTTGGCCTGACGTTAGTCTGCATGCTTGCTTCCACGTCTATCTTCACCTGCCTTGCGCTGCTGGCGCCGGAACTGGTGATGAGCATCTATACGGACAAGACGGCGATTCAGGCCATCGGCGTGGATTACCTGAGCATTGTGGGCTTTGCCTATCCCATGCAGGTGATCTCTATGGCGATGAGCGCGCTGTTGCGCTCCACCGAGCGAGTGCGAATTCCCCTCTATGCGGCAATTGCGTCTGTCGCAACGAATATGTGCCTCAACTGGGTGTTCATTTATGGGAAGTTTGGTATTCCGGCAATGGGCGTGCAGGGCGCGGCACTGGCCACCACCTGCGCGGCCGCTGTCAACATGGTGGTTATCCTGATTCTCAGTCGGGCGCAAGGGTATCCGTATCTGTTTCATTTTACGAAGCACTTTCGCTGGAAAGGCCCCTTCGTGCGGTCCTATTTCGTAAAATGCTTTCCCATCCTCTGCAATGAGATATTGATCGGCGTGGGCAACATGGTCATCAACATCGTGCTGGGCCGCCAGTCCGAGGAGGCCATCGCCGCTATCGCGGTATTCCGCACGCTGGAGGGCCTGGTCATCGGCTTCTTCTCGGGCTTTTCCAACGCGGCGTCGGTGCTCGTTGGAAAGAGCGTAGGCGCAGGCGAACTAGACACCGCCTACGAGCGGGCCAAGCGCCTTGTGCTGCTGTGCGGGTGCAGTATCTTTGTACTGTGCGTAACGCTACTTGCGGTCCATCGGCCGCTCCTAAGCGTGATGAGCCTTTCCGGAGAATCCCTGGAGATCGGCACTGGGCTGTTGATGATCTACAGCGTCGCTGCCGTGATCCGCATGTGCAACTGGACGCAAAATGACACCTACCGTTCAGCCGGCGATGCAGCGTACGGCACGATTCTGGAAATCTCGTTCATGTACGCCCTGGTGCTGCCCTGCGTCTGCCTGACGGGCCTCGTGTGGAAGGCACCGTTCTTGCTGGTCTTTGCCTGCTGCTACATCGACGAGCCTATCCGGTTTATCCTGATGCAGGTACATATGTATTCGGGCAAGTGGGTGCGCCCTGTCACGGAACTGGGCCGGGCAGCGCTGCCAACCTTTCGTCAAAAGCATAGAGGTCACAAGGCCCAACAGGCATCCTGAAAGACAAAGCTGATAATTGTCCACTCCCCCACCGCACATAGAGACTATCCTACCAAAATGCCCCCAAAACTCACACTGCCAAGGTGTGGTTTGGGGGCATTTTTTCCTTTCACAAGCCAAAGGTATTGGCATTGCTGACAGGCTACTAATAAATCAAAAAACAAAAAAACCTTAAGAATCTTTCAATTCCTAAGGTTTCTTTGGAGCTGCTAACCAGATTTGAACTGGTGACCTCATCCTTACCAAGGATGCGCTCTACCGACTGAGCCATAGCAGCATATGGCGACCCGGAACGGGCTCGAACCGTCGACCTCTAGCGTGACAGGCTAGCGTTCTAACCAGCTGAACTACCGGGCCATTCTCAAGGCGCTAACCAGAATCGTCCGATTTTCACCTTTCCCTCATTGCCCGAATCATCTCCGAGCGACGTGTGCTATTATACAACACCATTTTTATATTGTCAAGGCTTTTTTCGTCATTTTTTTATTTTTTTAACTGACCCATTCCAAAAACTCCTGATCGGTAGTGGAACTCTGAACATAAAACCGGTTTAGAGCGTACAAACTGTCCGGCGATCCGGGCTGGATCACTGCTTTCCCTTTATGGATGGTAAACGTACACTTGATCCCATAAGAAGCCAACAATTCTTCGCTAAGCGCGTCATAGCTTCCGCCGGGATAAGACAGCGCCACCACATCCTGCCCAGTTTTTTCCTCAATGGCGTTACGCGAAAGATTCAGATCTTTCAGCAATGCCTCTGCGTATTCTGTCTCCGTCTCCCACGGCTGACGCAGGATATTGGGTCTCAGCAATTTTCCACCCGCTGCGATTTCAAATTCCTTGATTTGGTGCATATCATACGTATGGCTTTGAATGGAAACCAATCCGGAATCCACCATCTCCTGTGCCTGTTCCCAAGTGAAATGAGGCGTAATGGGAAGATTCGTATCCTTATAAGTATCTTTTCCCACAGAAACGCCAATAGGAAATACCACCGCATGCATGTCAAATTCCTTTAAAACCGGAAACGCCAATTCGTAAACACTGCGATAGCCATCGTCAAAAGTTAGCAGCACGGGCTTGTCCGGCAAAGCTTTCCCACATTCCGCCAAAGCTACGAGCTGCTCTAAGGAGATGGCATGGAATCCATTTTCACGCAGCAATTCCATCTGCTTCCGAAATTGCCCTACCCACATGGTATCTTTTGAAATAGACGAATCGTTAGAGTCTTTGACGAAATTATGATACATGAGAACAGGTATTTCCACTTCCTCTGGAAGAATGCCCTCATCTTTTGATTCCATCCAATTTATCCCTATCGATAACGTTTTCATCGCTTGGGCGCGAACAGCACCGGCCCCAATCAGCCAAACAACAGCCACCAGACAAAGCAACGAAGCGAACGTTCGTTTCAAAAAACGCTGTTTCATAAATCTCAACCTCCTCTGACTATTTTCAAAAATCGACAAATAATTCACGTTTGATTATACTAACACAGTACGTCTTTGTCAATGGAACGAATACGCTATCCCAACTATTCCCAAAACAAAAACCACCAGTATTGTAGCCAATTTTCGGCATTTATTTGCTCTGCTGCCCTGCTGTGCACAAATATGGAAATCATATGTAAAAAACAACAAATCTACTGTCCCTTAGGCTTTGCAGCCATCTGAAAAATACACGTCTTACCGTATATGCCCAAAAGACATAGTCCTGCATATTTTATTTTGATCCGTAAAGATAATTCAAATTCATTTCATATTTTTTCATATTTTCAAAAAAAGCCATTGACTTTTTTCTAATAGGATGATAGAATAAACAAGCAAAATTTCAGATAGGGGTATAGCTCAGTTGGTAGAGCAGCGGTCTCCAAAACCGCGTGCCGAGGGTTCAAGTCCTTCTGCCCCTGCCACAAAACCGGCGGAAACTCTGGGTTTCTGCCGGTTTTCTTTTTGCACGTGTTGCATGGTTATAGTGTTCACTTTGGTTCGGACTCCTGATTTTCTCACCCAGCTTCATCCGCCTCCAACCGCTGCTACTCTCTCCAGCACCCAAAACGCACCCGGTTTCGCCTTTTTCTGGCTTTTCCGGGTGCGTTTCGCTGTTTTTGCCCTCTTTTGACCTGCAAAATTTTCGGCTCTGTTTTTGTGCATC
>CAJFSY010000025.1:0-953 GCA_904419785.1 uncultured Neglectibacter sp. | reverse complement strand
AGGCGTGAGAGACTTTATGGAGCCGTCCTCCTGCTTAATACCGTTTACCAAGCTGGATGCGAACGTGTGGCGCAAACTGTGCAGGCCCTTTTTCTCTATACCCGCTGCTGCTAGGATGCGGTAATAACGCTTTCGGAAATTCACCGGGCGGGTGTAATTGCCGTGCTCATCGGGCACTAGGGGCGTGTCCTCTCCAAAGTATGCTTCTTTCCGCAAGTCCTGGATCATGGCGATGGTCGTGTCGTTGAGGGGCACGGTTCTCTTGCTGGTGGCCGATTTTAGCTGTTCGGCTTGCAATCCATCTCGCCGCCATACTTCTTTCACGCCTCTTTCAAGATGCAAAACACGCCGTTCTAAGTCAATGTCGCTGTTGAGCAGGCCCAACAATTCACCCGTCCGCAGGCCGGTGTTTAGCATAAGGATGTAGGCCGCGGCCTGCTGGTATTTGCGCTTGCCGTTAGAGAAAGTGGAAAATGCCTCCCGCTTGAACTTGGCAATCTCTATGGGTGTGAAAACAGTTACCTGCTCCTGCTCTGGTAAGCAATCCTTGTCCTGTGCCGCTAAAAAATTGCTGCGCTTCATCATAGGGACGCTTTGCATAGGGTTCTTTTGGATGAAATCTTCTTCCGTAAGGTAGCGGAAAAACTCGCTCAGCAGATTATGGACTTTCTTCACGGTGGTGTAGGCATACCCCCGCCCCGTCCAATGGTTCAGCACGGATTTCAGGTCGGCGGCGGTGATGTCACCCACGATTTTGTCCCCGATCAGCGGGAACACCTGGTGCTGGGCGGTACATTCCAGCCGGTCGTAGGTGGTGCGCTCCACCGATGGGAATTTGAAAACTTGCAGCCAGTGGGTCAAACTCTCTTTAATAGTTTTTTGCGATTCATCCGAGTTACGCACTTCCTCGTTGAACTGGGCAATGTAGTTGGTGATTTTCTGCTGGGCCTCCG
>CAJFSY010000024.1 GCA_904419785.1 uncultured Neglectibacter sp. | reverse complement strand
AGAGGACAGGCGGCTGGAGATTTTTCTCCATGGACAGCCTGTCCTTTCTGTTTCTCCTGGGAACGAAGTATTTATGCTTCCGTCCGGGAGCAAGAATCCGGAGGCCAACGAGCTGTATCACAGGGTCGCCATTGCAGCCGACAGAGTATTTGAATATGTGGAGGCTATGGAAAACACCCCCCTGCTCCGTGCTCGTGGTCTTGACAATAAGTTTCATCTGCTTGCGGATTTCGGCGGGGCTGTGCTGGCGGGCAGAGAGCGAGGCACCGGCCGGGGCTATGAGTTCGTTACATGGATCTGGGATTATGAAAGGGTCGGCGTCAGCCATGGGCACTATTATGAGGATGATTTTGCAGGAGCCAAACGGGACTTCGCTGTCCGCTCTGGTCTGATCCCCAAAGCCAGTCTCTTGCCTGTCCCTGCTGTGGACGATGGAGTCCCTTCCACTGCGTGGAGCAGGCAGAAAATGAAGAAAACAAACTGGGAATGGAGATGATACCGCAGTGAGTACGCAGGATCTCAAACTTTTTGATTTGCTGGATGGCCTTGAAATGACCAAGTCACAGTATGAGTGGTTGGCGCGCCGGTTTGAAAACATGACTGCAAAAGAGGCTCTGCTGTTTCGCGGGGCCATGCAGATCGAGCAGCCGCAAGCAACCTGCGATGTAATGCAGATTGCCAATCAGCTGGAGCACTACGAATTGCTCTATGGAGCCGGGAACGACTTTGCCCTGGGTAACTTCGTCATGGAGCATATCTTCTACCCTTCCTCCCAGACTCGGGAATTTCTTGACCCGGTAAAGGTAGGAGCGGCGTATCGCCAAAAAGACGGGAATACTTTCTGCGATGGAAATTTTATCAGACTTTCCTCGCCGCTTGATCTCTCTCAGAATAGCGACCCGGCGATGCTTCCCGACAGGGGCGACTACGGCATCCGGGTCAAGCTGGCAAGCCGCAACAATATGGAGGGCATCTGGGTCGGGTTTCCGGATACCAGCGAATATATGGACTCGTCCCACCCGGATGAATTGCTCCTTGCTTTGGATGCGTTGGATGCGGAGACGCTGACCGAGTGCATCGCTGTGGATGTAGACTGCTGCCTGCCTCAGCTGAGAGATATGTGAGGAGGATGTATATGAAAAAAACAAGTATCAGCATCGACATGGAAGCGGAAAAGCTGCGGGCGCTCCGGTTCTATACAGAGAAGAAGGAAACGACTTTGGAAACGGAGCTGGAGGATTTTCTCGCCAAGCTCTACGAAAAGTATGTTCCGGCTCAGACCCGTGAATATATCGAGAGCATGGAGGAACCTGCTGAACCTCCACGCCCCCGCATCAAACGCCAGCCCCGCGCTCCGGTCGATACGCCTATGCGACGCTCTCAAAGTCATCCTCTGCCGTGAGGATGGCTTTGATTACGAGATGGCTTACCAGCTTAATGCCGAGGAAAAGAGTGCGATCCTGGACAAGATGGGCCAGTATTGCCGAGAAAAATACGGGCAATCTCTGCTGGAGTTTGCGGCAGAGATGGAATCGGAGATCACAGCGATGGAAACGCCGCAGATGTGACCGGCCTGATAACGCCCTGTTGGCCCGCTGTGCGCCCCTGTGGGGCGTTTTGCTGCCGAGCTGGCATCCGTACCCCTCCACCGGCTTGAAACGCCGTGTGCGGGCTTTGTGCCGGTGTGCCGATAGGGATAGCAGTCAGCCCTGAAATGCGGGCCGGGCTCTGCTCCGTATTGGGGGTGTGAACCGAGGGGTTGAAAACGGTGCAGGATAAAGCAGGTGGCCGCAAAGCGCCCACCTGCCACCTGACACCGCCCCGCAATGCGGGTCGGGGAGCGTTTTTTAGGTGCCCGTTTTCTTGCTTTTTGGCTGTGAGAGGTGGCCGGAACATGCAAGGATATACGGTGTTCCAAGCAATTGCGGACATTTTTTAGATGCCCGTCATAGGTGATTTTACTACAGATTGGAGGAGAAAATGATATGCGTAAAGACTGGACCCCCGCTCCCAAGGCAAATGAGACAAAGCAGAGAATCCCTGTTTGGCTGTATCCATCCACACTGGAGGTCGTGGATAAGCTGGTGAAGCAGGATAACTGCAAGAGCCGCAGCGACTATCTTGAAACAGCTGCTCAATTTTATGCGGGATATCTTTCTGGCGAGGAGGCTACTGCGTATTTGCCGCCTGCATTGGTGGCAGCCATGCGCGGCACTGTTCAGGACAGTGAGAATCGAATCGCCCGTCTACTCTTCAAGCTGGCAGTGGAGATCAACATGATGATGAATGTGCTGGCAGCTGGTATGGAAATCAGTGATGAGGATCTGCGCCAGCTCCGCGCCCGCGCTGTCCGTGAAGTCAAGCAGACCAACGGCCGCATCAATTTCAAGGATGCGATTGATTATCAGCGAGGCGAGGAATAAAGCAAAGTGAGGTGACAGCTTGTGCCGCGATTGATTTTCAAATGTCCCTACCTGAAGGCGCTGGAGCCGGAGGAATGGCACAACGAGCAGGAAAAGATCCGGCAGCTCATGCCCTACAAGCTGCCTGCCAAGCTGGTGGAATACTTGAAGACCGGCCCCCTGCGGCTGGAGTTCCCGGATCAGGAATGGGTGAAGTGGGCCCTGGAAACGGAAGAAGCTGCTCTCCCTGATGGTGCAGATGGACAACTACAGCGACTATCTGCTGCTGTGGAGCCCCAGGGACAAAAAGCTGTGGTATCAATAGCCGTCCTCAGTGTAGGTTTAATGCTGGGGCTTTTGGCGCTATAATGATGGTGACAATTTACAATAGCGGGCATAGAACAAGTGTGCTATAATGGCGTTAAATTAGCAGTACACATTATATAGGGAAAGGAAGTGAGTCAGGTATGAAGGAACGAACCTACATCTGCTGCGATCTCAAAAGTTTTTATGCAAGTGTAGAATGTGTGGAGCGCGGATTGGACCCGATGACAACAAACCTTGTTGTGGCGGATCTCCGTCGCACAGAAAAAACTATCTGCCTGGCGGTCACCCCATCCCTAAAATCCTATGGTATCTCGGGACGGGCACGGCTCTTCGAGGTAGTGCAGAAGGTGGCAGAGGTCAATGCCAGACGCAGGCAGGCGGCTCCCGGACGGCAGCTTACTGGTTCGTCCTGGAACGACCCGGAAGTACAGCGAGACTCTTCTCTGGCACTGGACTACATTGTTGCTCCACCCCGGATGGCGCATTATATTGACTGGAGCACTAAAATCTATGGCGTTTATCTGAAATATCTGGCTCCCGAGGATATTTTTCCATATTCCATTGATGAGGTCTTCATGGATGTCACCAACTACCTGGACACCTATAAGATGACTGACAGAGAGCTGGCTCGGACGATTATTTTGGATATACTGAAAACCACCGGAATCACTGCTGCGGCCGGAATGGGGCCAAACCTATATTTGGCCAAGATCGCCATGGATATCGTAGCAAAGCATGTCCAGCCAGATAAGGATGGTGTACGGATTGCCAAACTAAACGAGATGACCTACCGGAAACTGCTTTGGAGTCACCGCCCGCTCACGGATTTTTGGCGGGTCGGCAGAGGGTACGCCACCAAACTGGAGGCGAATGGCCTGTACACTATGGGCGACATTGCCCGGTGTTCCATTGGGAAGCCCACGGACTATCACAATGAGGAACTGCTCTACCGCCTCTTTGGGGTCAACGCAGAACTGCTCATTGACCATGCTTGGGGCTGGGAACCCTGCACCATTGCAGATGTGAAAGCATACAAGCCAGAAAACAAGAGTATCGTTTCCGGTCAGGTGCTTCAGTGTCCCTATCCCTTTGATAAGGCGCGACTGGTAGTCCGCGAGATGGCGGATTCGCTGGCACTGGATCTGGTAGATAAAGGACTGGTCACCAACCAGCTGGTGTTGACTGTAGGCTATGACATTGAAAATCTGGCACCCACCCGAGGGGGCGCAGCGTATGCCGGAGAAACCACCACGGACCGTTACGGACGAAAGATTCCCAAGCACGCTGTAGGGACAGAAAATTTCTCCTATACATCTTCGGCAAACGATCTACTGGAAACAATCACCGCTCTCTATGATCGAATCGTGGACAAGGCGTTGCTGGTTCGTCGTCTCAGTATCAGCGCAAATCGTCTGCTTCATGAAGAAAAAGTACCCAAGCAGGACGAGGTGGAACAGTTGGATCTCTTCACTGACTATGCGGCAAAGGAAAAGCAAAAGGCAGAAAACGCAGCTGAACACGCTCGGGAGAGAAAGATTCAGGAAACCATACTGGGGATCAAAAAGAAGTTTGGTAAGAACGCTATCCTCAAAGGTTTGAACCTGGAAGATGGGGCCACAGCCAGAGAGAGAAATCAGACGATTGGAGGACATCAGGCATGAGCGGTCCCTATGATGATATTATTTCGCTGCCGCATCCTACCTCTTCCAGACATCCGAGAATGCTTATCTCAGACCGAGCGGCCCAGTTTTCTCCCTTTGCGGCTCTTGCCGGTCACAGCGCAGCTCTTGCCGAAACGGCGAGGCTGACGGACCGACAAATTGAATTAAGCGATGATGATAAGGCAGTGCTTGATCAAAAGCAGCGCATCTTATTGGAGCATATCAAAGAATGTCCGGAGATTACCGTAGCTGAGTACGTCCTTGCCCTTTTGCGCAAGCATCCAACAACAAATTTACAGCGTCAATTAGCTGACGATGCTCCGAGTCGATAACACTATTTCCAGTTTCTAAGTCCTTTGTGAATTGGTAAGCCATTGTATTTTTCCTCCTATAGCATATCTTACTTAAGCGTATCTAATAAAATACCGTATAACGGTCAATCCATTACTGTCAAATAAAAAAATCCCACTTTTCATCCCAGTCGGGCAAGTGTGCTCTTAAAGAGAAAATCCCTCCTCGTTTATCCAGAAAATAGCTTGTTTGCTTAGATTGACGTATAAAATAATAATAGTAACGATAATATATTATCACGAATTTACCAGTCTGTTCAGTACTATTTTGGTAAAAATTAAAAAAGTAATTATTTCTTTATTTCTGTTGTCAGTTATCTAGGACGTCAAGGAACGAGCCGGATTTTGTATCCCTCACCCTGCTTTTGGCGGTCTTATTTTACCGCAAAACCATCTGCACTACTACGATGGCTGGCGTTGGATTTTCCAGGGCTACGCGCTCTATACCCTTGGGCTCTCACGATTTCGTGTTGTCAAAACTGTGGATGGCCAATTTTTACCTTTCCCGCCATTCCCGAAAAAATGGAATCTGCTTTTTCCTCTAAAATAGATGGCAACAGACGGTGCAGCTGTGTCCTGTGTGGAATGAGACTCACTTGCCTCCTTCTATCATTCTCGGGAGCGTTTTGTAGCAAGGTATGCATTTCTTGACTTTTTCGATGTAAAGTGCTAATATAATGGCCGTATTTACATTTTTGAGTGCAGATCCCAATGATAGAAGGCGAAATAATATGGAAACCATGAAATACAGCGATACTGAATTTACTGTGTCTTTAGCTCTCCAGCAGGTGGTGGCAGAGGTCCACGCCAACACAGTGGAGCTCCCCAAGCGAACTGTGCGGGAGCACATCGAATATGCTCTGGACCACCCCATTGGTGCTGGTCCCATTGAGGAGACCGTCCAGCCGGGGGAAAAGGTGTGCATCATCATCTCCGACGTTACCCGCCGCTGGCAGCAGCCCAGCACCTATCTGCCCATCCTGGTGGAACGGCTCAACCGGGCGGGCATCCCGGATGGGGACATCCTTATCCTCTGCGCTACCGGTACTCACCGGCTGCAGACGGAGGAGGAGCACATCTCCTTGGTGGGGGAGGACCTCTATCGCCGCATCCGGTTCATCGACCACCAGTGCGACGACAAGGAGCACCTCACCTATATGGGAACCAGCAGCCGAGGGACACCGGTATGGCTGAACAGTTACGCCATGGCCTGTGACAAGCTCATCCTCACTGGCGGTGTGGTCTACCACTTCCTGGCTGGTTTCGGTGGTGGCCGGAAGTCTGTTGTCCCCGGTATTGCGGGTCGGGAGACCATCAACACCAACCACAACAACGCCCTGAACCACGGGTTAGGCAGCGGTTCCAATCCCCGGGTCTGCAACGGCAACATGGGGGAGGATAACCCCTTCCACAGCGATCTGGTGGAGTGCGCCGCCTTTGCGAAGCCCGCCTATCTGCTCAACGTCTTTGTTGATGACAACTATCAGATCGTGGGTGCCTTTGCTGGAGACTGGCAGAAGGCCCACGAGGCGGCGGCTAAGGTTGTGGAGCAGATGGATGGAGTGCCCATTCCCCGCCGTACCCCGCTGGTCATCGCCAGTGCGGGAGGTTTTCCAAAGGATATCAATCTCTATCAGACCTCAAAGACTCTCTCCAACGCTTTGGCGGCCGTTGCTCCCGGCGGAACAATGATCTTGCTGTCCCAGTGCCGGGAGGGTTTCGGCGATCCGGACTGTGAGGCCCAGATCTGTTCTTATGACACCATGGAGGAGCGGGAGAAAGCCCTCCGGGCCGACTTTTCCATTGGCGGGTTCGTAGGTTTCCTCTTTGCCGAAGCGTCAGAGAATTACCACCTGATTCTAGTCACGGACATTCCCAGCGAGCGCTTTGGGCGCACAAAGATTCAGGTAGCCCGGACACTGGATGAGGCGTTGGCGCTGGCTGCCCAATGCAACGGCGGCAGTCTTGATGGGGTAGAAACTATCCTTATGCCTTACGGTGGCAGCACTTTCCCTCTACCTCAGGCGTGATCTCATTGGTTAGCAAATACTCGGAATCTGAGACAGCCAGGATTTGCGAAGGCTGATTGCAGTTTTACAGGGGGCAATGTATAATAGTTTCAGATAGATTGCTTTTTGGGCAGCTCCAAGCGAAAATAAAGGAGCTGCTTTTGTCAGATAGACTTACATGGATGATCGTGAGGAGGAATACCATGAAAGCTTTGACCTATCTGGAACAGGGGAAATTCGCGCTTTTGGATAAACCAAAACCAACTCTGCAAAATTCCCGGGATGCCATCGTGCGGGTGACCATGAGCTCCATCTGCACCAGCGACCTGCACATCAAGCACGGCAACGTGCCCCGGGCAGTGCCAGGTATCACTGTGGGACATGAGATGGTGGGCGTTGTGGAGCAGGTGGGCAGCGGCGTGCACTCTGTCAGGCCAGGCGACCGGGTGACGGTAAACGTAGAGACCTTTTGCGGCCAGTGTTTTTTCTGCAAACATGGCTATGTGAATAACTGTACTGACGCGAATGGCGGCTGGGCTTTGGGCTGCCGTATTGACGGCGGGCAGACGGAATACGTCCGGGTCCCTTACGCCGACCAGGGGCTAAACCGAATCCCGGACAGTGTGACGGATGAGCAGGCCCTGTTTGTGGGGGATATCCTGGCTACGGGATTCTGGGCGGCCCGTATCTCGGAGATCCAGTCGGAGGACACAGTTCTAATTATCGGGGCAGGGCCTACGGGTATCTGCACTCTGCTGTGCGTGATGCTGAAGCACCCGCGGAAAATCATTATTTGCGAAAAGGACGAAGCAAGACGCCAGTTTGTCCGGGAGCATTATCCCCAGGTCTTGGTTTGTGAACCTGAGGATTGCGAGGAGCTTGTGCGGGAAACTTCGGAGCATGGGGGAGCGGACGTGGTGTTGGAGGTGGCCGGCGGAAAGGATACCTTTGAGCTGGCCTGGAAGTGCGCCCGTCCCAACGCCGTGGTGACGGTGGTGGCCTTGTACGAGGAGGCCCAGACCCTGCCTTTGTCTCAAATGTATGGGAAGAATCTGACCTTTAAGACCGGCGGTGTGGATGGCTGTGACTGCGCGGAAATCCTCTCTTTGATCGAACAGGGAAAGCTGGACACAACACCTCTGATTACCCACCGCTTCGCTTTGTCGGAGATTGAAGAGGCTTACCAGGTTTTTGAGAATCGATTGGACGGCGTCATCAAGATCGCCATCACGGCGGACTAAACGTGCTGCTTTGGCAGCGAAAGTGTCATGATACCAAAGAATCTTGTTTAAATATTGAATCAAATAAAAGGCTCCTGAATTTCCAGGAGCCTTTATCAATTTACAGGGATTTATCTTGTGCAAGAGGGCTGTTCAAGCCATTATCCGCCAATTCCGGAGAGGAAGAAAAAAGTCCCCTGGCCTGTGCCAAGGGACTTGTGATTGGATAGGAAATGTTTTATCTGCAAAAGTCGTTCAAATAGCGTTCCAGGCAGGAAGCGATGATCGTTTTAGCTTCTTCGTGATCTTTGACTTCCCCGATCTGGGTGGACTGTTCATTTTCCAGCTGTTTATACACTGTGAAGAAATGCTGCATTTCATCGAAAATATGGCCGGGCAGTTCGCTGATATCCATATAGTTGTTGTATGTAGGGTCGTCAAAGGGGATGGCGATGATCTTTTCGTCTTTGCTGCCCCCGTCGTCCATAACGATCACGCCGATAGGATAGCACCGCACCAGCGACATGGGGATGATATTTTCCGAGCAGAGCACCAGCACATCCAGAGGGTCACCATCGTTGGCGTAAGTGCGGGGGATAAACCCGTAGTTAGCCGGATAGTGGGTAGATGTGTAAAGCACCCGGTCCAGCCGTAAAAGGCCTGTCTCCTTGTCCATTTCATATTTTGCTTTTCCGCCTTTGGTGATTTCGATCACGGCGAAAAAATCATCCGCCTTAATGCGTTTTGGGGAGATATCATGCCAAATGTTCATTGCCCTCATCCTTTCTGGAAATCTTTATTAAAAGCATTATACCATAGGGTTGGGGAAAAAAGAAGGGATGTCTCTTGAAAAAACAACATATACTATAAAAAGGAGGTGGCGCCGTGACATGCAGAATGGACGCTTTGCGGGATAAGGAAGTTATCAACGTGAAGGATGGGGGCAGGATTGGTTTTATCAGCGATGTGGAAGTGGATACGAAAGAAGCCAGACTCACAGCGGTAGTTGTGTACGGAAGGCTGCGGCTTTTCGGGCTTTTGGGAAGGGAAGCGGATTTCGTCATCCCATGGGGGGATATCGTCCTGATAGGAGAGGATACCGTGCTGGTAAGGTATGAAGCACCTGTGCAAAGCCAGCGGCAGGGGATGCTTGGCAAAATGCTGGAAAAAATAGGGTTTTGAATCCTGGATTTTACCAGGATTTTTCCCGTTCTCAGCAAAAAAATCCTTGATTCTCGCAGGAGCGCGTGCTATAATATTTCAGCAAAACACACGCCGCGTCTCGGATTGGTGCCCGAAGATCATCGGGTTTGCCCCGAAAGAACAGCGCGGCGGCGGCAAAAGCCCGGCAAAAAATTCAAAACGGGCTTTTTAAAACCAAGGAGGTATTTTGTAAATGGCAGTCGTATCTATGAAACAGCTGTTGGAGGCCGGTGTGCACTTCGGCCACCAGACCCGTCGTTGGAACCCCAAGATGGCTCCCTACATCTTCACCGAGCGCAATGGGATCTACATCATCGACCTGCAGAAAACCGTGAAGAAGCTGGAAGAGGCTTACAACTTTGTACGCGATCTGTCCACCGAGGGCAAGAACGTGCTGTTCGTAGGCACCAAGAAGCAGGCTCAGGAGTCCATCCGTGAAGAGGCTACCCGCGCCGGCGCTTATTATGTTAACGCCCGTTGGCTGGGCGGCATGCTCACCAACTTCGCTACCATCCGCACCCGTATCCAGCGTTTGGCTCAGCTGCGGAAGATGGAAGAGGACGGCACCTTTGATCTGCTGCCCAAGAAGGAAGTAAGCAAGCTGCAGCTGGAGATCGAGAAATTGGAGAAATTCCTGGGCGGCATCAAGGAAATGAAGACTTTCCCCGGCGCCCTGTTCATCGTTGACCCCCGCAAGGAGCGCATCGCTGTTTCCGAGGCCCGCAACCTGGGCATTCCGATCGTGGCTATCGTGGACACCAACTGCGATCCCGATGAGATCGATTACGTGATCCCCGGCAACGACGACGCTATCCGCGCTGTAAAGCTGATCGCCGGCGCTATGGCTGACGCTATCATCGAAGGCCGCGAAGGCCAGATGGGCGCTGCCGCTAAAGAAGCTGAAGATGCTGCGGAAGATAACGGCGAAGATATCAGCGTAGAAGAGTAATTACTGAACCTTGACAGGTTTTATTTTGGGAATACACGGTTTCCGGAAAAGCGATAGTTTCCGGGATGAGAAGAGAAAGGATGTATACAGATGAATTTTACCGCGAAAGACGTGGCAGCCCTTCGTGAAAAGACCGGCTGCGGCATGATGGACTGCAAAAAGGCGCTTACCGCTTCCGAAGGCGATATGGAAAAGGCCATCGACTTCCTGCGGGAAAAGGGACTGGCCGCTTCTGTGAAGAAGGCTGGCCGTATTGCCGCTGAAGGTGTGGCGTTTGCTACTGTCAGCGAGTGCGGCAAAGTGGCTGTGGTTATCGAGGTCAACGCAGAGACCGACTTCGTTGCTAAGAATGCCGATTTCCAGGCGTTTGTTAAGACTTGCGCCGATACCGTGATCTACGAGAACCCCGCCGATGTAGACGCTCTGCTGGCTTGCAAGGCTCACGGCACTGAAGAGACTGTGGACGCTCTGCTGAAAGAGAAGATCCTCACCATCGGCGAGAACATCAAGGTTCGCCGTTTTGCCCGCTATGAGGGCGTGGTCACTTCTTATGTGCACGCCGGCGGCCGTATCGGTGTTATCGTGAAGTTCGACACCACCGATGAGATCGCTTCCACCGATGCTTTCAAGACTTATGCTCATAACGTGGCCATGCAGATCGCCGCTATGAACGCCGAATACCTGGATGAGTCCTGCGTGCCCGCTGAGCGTGTGGAGAAGGAAAAGACTATCCTCACCGAGCAGATCGTCAGCGAAGGCAAGCCCGCCAATATCGCTGAGAAGATCGTTGCTGGCCGTTTGAACAAGTTCTTTAAGGAGATCTGCCTGGTAGATCAGGTTTATGTTCAGGATAGCTCCATGACTGTGAAGCAGTATACCGACTCCGTGGCTAAGGAGCTGGGCGGCGAGATCAAGATCGCGGCTTACACTCGTTTCGAGAAGGGCGAGGGCCTGGAGAAGCGCCAGGACGACTTCGCTGCTGAAGTTGCCGGCATGATGAAGTAAGCTCAATTGTACTTGGCCAATCTAAAATAATCCAATAAAAGCGGATCGTGAAGTTATTTCTTCGCGGTCCGCTTTTTCTTTTGTTCATTTTTGCAGCAAGTGATTTTTGAGCGAACATTTATCAAGGGAAACGTCCATGTATTCTCTGTTTGAATTCAACAGCAGATCATCGAGATCAAATGATAAATCATCTTCTATTATGAAATTCTCACGATACAAGAGACAGACTGTATTTTTGCTGTGATTTCCGTCATTGGCATGGCTAAAAAGAAAATTATACTTTTAATTCTGTGGAATTGTTGAGGATAGCCGCGCTGTAAAGAAACAGAATATCTTTATTTTTGAACTCTATATAATCTGCAAGCATGGAAGCTGAGATATACCGCAAGTCCACCAAAGTTATGCTTTTATAGCTTTCCAGCAGCATGGGAGCCAGAGAAGAACCAAAAGAATCTCTGAAAATTATAAGTTCTTTTTCGGTTTTAGCGTTATGGTTGTATATTGTAATAAGTGATTCCGGACCTGATAAGAATATATTATATTTATCCAAATCCTGTTCAAACTTTTCTGTTGCGTACACTTGCATATACTTTTGTGTTTCGTAGTTATACACTTTCGCGTTTTCAATCACTGAGTTTGTAAGATAGATCATTGAGTCTTTCGGTGTATCCATGGCGAGTCTGCCATAATATACACCACCCCATTCTCCCATATGATTGGCGTTGTATTTTGAAAAGTCCGCAGGGACAAAATTCATGCCTTGTGCTAAAGCGTTTACCACATCTTGTAAATTTTCCTGCTTCCAATGTGAATCAGTAAGATAATAATCGTTTTTATCCAATGTATCGAAAAGATTAATATAGTCCATGTTTTTTACATTTTCCACTAACAGCTTTTCCATAAGCTCATAGTCCATAACGGGCCTGCCATTGGGGTTGTAGTATGTTTTGTCAGGTATAACCGAGTAATAGCAGCGGTTTGTTTCGTCAAAATACATATCATATATGGTGTTAAATTTTTTTGCGGCATTCAATATACTTTTTTCGTCCAGCGGGTATTCTATATAATAGATTTGGTCGCCGTCTAAAAACAAATTGTTAGTATCTTGTTTCAAAAAAAGCTGTAAATTTACACTGTTTTTTAGTCCTCGCAGTTTGTCACGAGCGGGAAATTGATCTTGGAAATATCTTTCCAGTTTTTCAAAAAAGCGACCGGTAGAAATATTCTCAACTGTTATCTCGGGGAACTTTTCAAGCTTTCTTCTTTCGTATGCAGATAGTTCTTTGTCAGAAGAAAAAGTTTGAAAAAGCATGGTTCCAAACAGAATTATCAAAAAAGGCAGACATATCAAAATGTATCTTTTATCTGATTTCATATTGCCCTCTCTTTTAAAATCTAAAATACAAAAACGGGTTGTAAGAGCCATCCACAATATATGCTGTACATATGATAAGCAAAATCCCATACCAAATAGGTTTTATAAAAATCTTTGCCTTTTCGGGAATGAGTTTTTCAGCCAGCTTCCTCGGATAAGGCGTGCTGCCAATAACAGCTATAACCATCAACAGGGCGTAGCTTTTGAAGTAATAGAAGCTGAGCTGTGATATTGCGCCGCTTGTCCCTGATCCGAAAAGCATGCCGATTTGAGTAAAAGCCGTACCAAGAGAAGGGGCGTTAAAAATTATAAAGCTTATAAGTATTATAAATAATACATAAACTCTTTTTACGGCCGAGGGAACCTTGTCAAGAAATCTGTTTAAAAACAGCTTTTCCACCACGAGGATTATCCCGAAATATGCTCCCCAAAAGATGAAATTCCATGCCGCTCCATGCCAAAGCCCCGTAAGAAACCATACAACAGCTATATTAAAAATCCATCTGCTTTTTTTGACTTTATTGCCGCCCAAAGGGATGTAAACATAATCTTTGAACCATCCGCTCAAAGTCATGTGCCAGCGACGCCAGAATTCCGTTATGCTTTTGGATATATAAGGATAGTTGAAGTTCTCTGGAAACGAGAACCCAAACATTGACCCAAGGCCTATGGCCATATCACTGTAGCCCGAAAAATCAAAATAGATTTGAAGCATAAAGCCTATAGCGTAAATCCACACAAATAAAACAGTGTTTTCTCCGCTTTCAGAAAACAGTTTGCAAAGCTCTCCCATTCCGTTACCCAAAATGACTTTTTTTGCAAGACCTGTAACAAAACGTTCCACTCCGTATGAGAATTGCTTGATTGTATGATTTCTGTTTTCCAGCTGTCCGTCAATATCCGAGTATCGCACAATCGGCCCGGCTACAAGCTGTGGAAAAAGAGATACAAAAGTAGCAAAGCTCAAAAGATTTTTCTGAGCTTTTATTCTGCCACGGTAAACGTCTATTGTATAACTCATGGTCTGAAAGGTAAAAAAACTTATACCTATGGGCAAAACGGCTTTTGTAAGGGGAATGGAGGTTCCAAGCAGATTGTTTATATTTAGAATAAAAAAATCAGCGTATTTAAAATATCCCAATAAAGCCAGGTTTATAATAATGGATGAAATAAAAAAATAAGTTTGCTTTTTTGTTCCTCTATATTTCTCTATCGCTAAACTGTGCAGATAATCGGAAATTGAGGAAAATAGAAGTAGCCATACATAAAGGTATTCTCCTGCAAAATAAAAAAACAAACTTGCCAGAAGCAACACTGCGTTTTTAAGCTTTTTGGGAACGATAAAATAAATTGCCAATGTTATTGGCAGAAAATAATACAAAAATGTTATTGATGAAAATACCATCTGTTTTCTCCATAAAAATATGCCCGACTGTAGCTGTCGGGCATATCTGCCGTTAAGGTTTAAAGTTCGTTAAATTTTTCTACTATTTCGTCTGTGGTAGTCTCAAAACTTTGTACAAAAAGTATCAAATCTCCTCTGCGTACAACCTCTACCTTTTCAGGGTTTACGCATATCCATTTGCTGGGTTGCGAAGGGTCGGTGTTCTTTTCCAAAATTTCCTGGGCGATGGCATCACCGTCAGCTCCTTCAGGAAGCCTTATTAATACCACAGAATGGGCTTGCGCACTGATCATAGCATCGGAAACAAGACCTTCCGCGCCTTCCGGCATGGCGATTTTTGTGTTGTGTTCCCAGTTTTCAGCGTTTAATTCAGTTTCCATTACTGCAATCTCCAAAGATGGAACATCTGTTATTTTAGCCATGATTTCGCTGAGTGTACCTGGAATGTTTTCTTCTTTAGAAGAACATGCCGCAAGGCCCAAAACCATAACTAATACCAGAAAAGCTGTCAAAATTTTTTTCATTTGAACTTCCTCCTGTTCTGTCCTTTTGCTAAAATGTTAACAGAGCAATTGTTGTGTACACGCATTTTACATCAAAGGGGTACCGCAGTCAATATTTTTTATTAATATCCCAAATTCTTAAAATTTATCCTGTTAATCAATAGATGCAATGCGTTTTCAAATAGTAATGAATTTAAAAGGAACTAGCCAATACGCTGGACTACATACAGGTTCTCCGTTATTGGAAAGTCGAGTTTGGGGGATTGTAACAGGAACGAATATTAGCTGGTCTGAAATCGCGAAAGCAGCTGTTGACCAGGATGGTAGTTCCAACGAAGAAAAAGAGTATGTGGAAGACCTGATGGATGATATGCTTGACGCGATTCTAGGGAAAGAGAAATAAATTAGAGTAGCCATTGAAATAAATTGAAAAAGTTTGAGAAAGGAACTGCTATGGAATTGATCTTGCGTAACGCTATGGTTTCTGATGCGAGGGCTTTAGCAAAGCTGAACCGGGAAGAAATGGGTTATGATTTTCCTGTGGAGGAAACTGGAAAAAAACTGCAGGCATCTTTGGAAAATCCTGAAAAGAAAATCCTGGTGGCTGAGATTCAGGGCCGAGTGGTGGGGTATGTGCACTTGGAAAGTTATGATGTGCTCTATGCCCCTCATATGAAGAATGTCATGGGTATTGCTGTTGCGAGGGAATTTCGTCGTCAGGGGGTGGGGAAAGCTCTGCTCACTGCGGGAGAAGCCTGGGCTCGTGAAACAGGGGCGGTTGCAGTGCGTCTTGTGTCTGGTGATGCCCGGAAGGGCGCCCATGCTTTTTATCAAAGTTTGGGTTACACGGGGAATAAGCTACAGCGGAATTTTAAAAAGATGCTGTAAGAGGAAGCTGCTTTTCTTGCTCTGTGCCATGGTTTTGGGCGGAAATAGGCAGGAGTGTCCCCGTGCCACCCAAATCATCCAATCTGTGCCATTTATTCCGTCCCCGCATCGCCGAAGCTATCTCCACGACGCTCTGTAAGGCCGTCTGCTTCGT
>CAJFSY010000023.1 GCA_904419785.1 uncultured Neglectibacter sp. | reverse complement strand
CTGACAAAAGGCACCAGCGCTCCGCCCACCTTGATCAGCCCATGGCCGGGCTGCACATTAGTGAAGTAGACCTTCTGGTTGGGGGATATCTTGTACAGCTCCGCCAGCTGCTCTGCGTTGGTGGGGGATTGGTTGAGCATCACCACAAAATCTGTGTTGGAAAGCATAGCCCGGCCTGTTTCAGAAGCAAGGACTTCCTCCACGTTTTGAGTAGCGCCCGTGCAGTAGCCGTTGTATTTTCGGATACGCCGCCAAAGATTGGAGAAAAATCGTCCGGTTTCCTCGTCCTGGAACAGCAGGGCAAACTCATCCGCATACACAAAGGTGATTTTCCCCTGTTTGTAATTGCGCATGACCCGGCCCAGCAGCTGGTCCAGGGTGATGAGCGTGCCCAAGGGTTTCATCTGGTCCCGCAGTCCGGACAGGCTGTAGCAGATCAGGCTGTTTTCTGAGTCAATGTTCGTGGGATGGGAGAAGTTGTCCATCGCCCCCTCCACAAAGCGTTCCAGAGCCAAGGATAGTTCCCGGGCGCGCTCGTGCTTCATCCCTTCCAGCACCCGTTTGAAGTCGCCCAGCAGGGGCGGCGCGGCCTGGCCCTTGGAACGGAGAAATCCCTGGTAGACTTGGCGCACCGCCCGGTCTATCAGGGATTTTGTTTGCGCGTCCAAGCCTTCTTCCTCCATCACCTTTTCACAAAACGTGGTGATAAATTCCGTCTTGTAGGCAAGGGGGCTGCGTTCCGTCAAGTCTACCTCCAGGTCGAAGGGGTTGATGCTGTCCCGGCCCACATGGAACACCTCGCCGCCAAGCTCAGTGATGACCTTCCCGTATTCCGACTCCGGGTCAAGGATAAGGAAATCCGCCTTCTCCGGGGGATACTTCAAGCGAAGCTCCACCATCTCATGTTTGCAGAAAAAAGACTTGCCGCCACCTGTCATGCCCAGCACAAAACCGTTGCCGGAGGATTTGGCCAGCCGGTCCACCACCACAAGATTGCGGGTAATGGCGTTCTGGCCATAGAGCACCCCTGTGGGGTCACAGATTTCCTGGGCGTTAAAGGGCATAAAGGCTGCAAGGCTTTCAGTGGTCAAACTACGGTCCATGGAGATACGGTCCAGCCCATAGGGCAGCACTGTATTAATGGCATCCAGCTGCTGTTCGGTGCAGACGTTAAATTCGCAGTTAACATCCCGGGCAACGGTGCGGATCAGCTCAGTGTCGGAATCCAGCTTCTCCAGGTTTGGGGCCATGTGGGCAATGGCCACCGTGGCGATCACCAGCCCACAATCCCGCACAGTGATGTCGTTCAAGCTGTCGGTGATGATCTGCCGCTCCTTACGGATGTTGTAGGGCTCCGGGGCGGCAAGCTTTGTCCGTTGGAGCTGCCTTTGCTGGTATCTCACAGAGTTCGCTTCCACTGTATCCAGCTTGCCCTGATAGAATTTCACAGCCTCGTCTGTTGGGACCGGCATGTATTTGGCATACTCCGTCATGGCCAGCACCCGCACATACCGGTTCCCGATCTGGAAATGGTCTCTGGAGGGCGTCCAATCCATGGGGGCTATGCTATCCTTAAAACTGTGGTTTTTGCGTCTTTTATCTTCAAAATCGAACTGCCAGTAATCCTCGTCACCAGGACGGTAAAAATCGTGGAGGATGCGCAGCCTCTCCCCCAGTTCCACCGGGACAAGCCGGGAACCCATCCCGGCGAATTTCAGCGCAAGCTCTGTCCCCACCCGGTCAAAATGGGACTTTGCCTCCTTTGGGGTATTCTTGGAAACAGACATGGTAAAATACCGCTCCTGGACAATGCCGGTCCCCCGGCCGATCTGGTTTTCCAAAATAGTGTTCATTTCTTCCCGGAAACCGTCGTACTTGTCCTCCGTTCGCCTATAGCGCAGGCTGTCTAACAGGTCGTCGTTGATCCGGCGGTTGACAATGGTAATTTGAGAGATTTCCCCGGGGGTGCAGCTCTTGTTAATGGACCTCAGCTCACGGATCAGGCTCTCTTGTTGGCCCTGGTCCGCGATAGTGTAATTCACATCGGAGAACCGGAAGCTTTTGGAGTAAATCCCTCCATTTGACAGGAACATCCCATCCTCGTAAACTGTGTCCACAGGAATCAGGTCTTGGGTAGACGTAGGACGAACGTAATATTTGGGGTCACGATGCTTTCTTTTCAGCCTTTTTTCGCTTTGCAGCAATTTCTTCACGCTCCTTATCTTTTAAATACTGTATAATCAATGCTTTCCCTGGATTTGCCGGGCGGAAATATACGGTCTTTCCCAAAACGACCCTAGACCGGTAAAACACCCTGACAATCTCCTCCATGTACATGCCGTGCCATCGGATAAACCCAAACGCGGCAAAAGGCGCCGCGGTCAGGATACACACCCAGCTGATCACTTCCATGGGAACACGCCCCTGTAGAAGTAAAAACGGCACGAATGCCCCTGCCGCCGCCAGGGCGGAAAACAGCAGCTGCCGCAGGGTCATGCCGAAAAATATTTTTTCCCGGTACTCCCGGGCTTCCTCATTGGATTTGATCTGCAAAATATCCCCTCCTTATACTCCAAAAATCTTGTGGACGCTTTGGTCCGTCCCCTTCACAACCACCAGCAGAATCAGCATATTGAAGATCAGCGTGAAGGTGTAAGTGATTTCCTCAGCCGCGTTGCCAACCCATTGGAAAACACCCAGCCCGTCGAAAGTGATCAGCGGAGCCTCGCTGTAAGCCGCGAACACGATCATAGCAATAGCGATCACCAAGCCTTCCACGCTTATCGCCACAAACGCTTTGAGGAAGTTCTGCCCCATGGATTGGGTAGACTCCGAGCCAAAGCTGCTCAAGGGAATCGGCGCTAACGCTGCGTACATATAAATTTTGAAGAATCTTCCCACCACTGTGAGTATCAGCGTAACGGACAGGACGATAGCCACAATAAATCCTATCAAGCCCAGGACAAGGCCGGGAATTTGTGACAGCGGGTTGAGAAACGACGCCACATCGGAAATAATGCCTAAAATGCCGTCATCCCCAAACTCCGGGACCGTCATCCCGGCCCACACATTCCCATCCGTCATGCCGCTGAACCGGAAAACGGCGCTTGTCAGTGCCCCGGAGATCACAAAGATGTTATTGACCAGGCTCCAAGCCGCGCCGATCGCATACTTGGTCAGGACAAACCGGATAAACAGTTTAACGGCCACCTCCGGCCTTTTCAGTTCCGTGTAGGAGCTGGTGGTTTTAACTACATTCCAAAGGGTAAGGATCACCAGCAGGGCGTAAGAAAACGCCTGCAGACCGTTGTTGATAACTTCCATGACCCGGGCTACATGGGGCGCGAACTGCTGCATGTCTTTTGTCAGGAAGTCGTAGGCGATCTGCATGGCAAAGCTGAACAGGTCTAAAATTGATTGGGCAAAATTCATGGCAACCCACCTCGCTCAGCTTATCAGCCGCCCTGGATAAAAGCCAGGATTTCCGGCACGAAAAAGATAATAACTCCACCTGCCAAAGCAAAAAAACCTTGAACGCGCTGAGAGGGGTCGTGGTTCATAATTGACATTGCGATTTGGATGATTCCCAATACAAGGGCCAAAACTCCAACTGCTTTCGCGATACCATAAATGAAGTTCATAAAATTATCCATCATGGTATCCACTTCATCCACGCCTGTCCCGGAGGTCAGCGCAGCCGCGCGGGGAAGCCCCAGTTCCCCTACGATGGCCGCAGATACCTGACCACCGGCTACCGGAGTCACTGTGGGCGTCACTTCGTGAGCCGATGCTGTAACGCCTAATGACAGCACAACCGCCAGCGTCATGATCAATACACTTACAATTTTTCTTACTCGTTTCATTTCTACATCTTCCTTTATAAAAAATTTAAGGGCGTCAAGGGACGCCCTTATCAACTGGCTATTTCCCCATCTGCTTCCTCGACCCAGGTAAATTTCACCGGGTCAGGACTGGGGAGTTTTTGTATTTCTTCTTTAGACAAGCCAAAAACGGCTTCCGCCACACAGGACGCAGCCGTAAGCGCGTCGTGACGGTAAGCTTTCCCTTGCCCATAAGTGGTGTATTTGATATTGGGGTGTTGGTTCAGGTCATATTTCAAATCCAGCACCGGCCGCTCACCCCGGATCAGTAACAGTGAATACCGGTTGTCCATCTGCCGTATCTCGTCCGGCGTCATCAATTCTCGTCCCAGCTGCTGCTCGTTCTTGGAAAAGCTGCCGCCTCGTCCCTTGGAAACCCCGTAGGTATTGGTGCGGATCGTCTCTTTTCCCAATAACTTAGAGAGATATTCATGAGTGCCTCCCTCGTTACCTCCCAGGTACAACAAACTGTCACAGTTATTCACAATGCTCTGCCATTGCTTCTCGTACAGGGCCTTAAGCTGGCTCTGGTCCTGGAGGATAATGCTGGAAGAAATTAGGTATTTACGGAATGTGGCCAGACGTTTATCAAAATCCCTGGGCAATGTTATGTTGGCAAACTCATCCATTAAAAAGTGGAGAGGTACTTTTAGTTTCCCATGGGCGTTCCCGTAGGTATACAGCAGTTCAAACATCTGCCCGTACAGCAGGCTGACAAAGAAATTGAGACTTGTATCCGCCACAGGCGTCACCGCGAAAATTACGGTCTTTGTTTCCGCTGTGGTAAACAGACCCAGTTCATCCTGTGTAGTGGTGGACAAACGCTCGATACTGTCCAGGTTAAACTTTCCCAGCCGGGACAACAGCGTGATCTGGATGCTCTGCAACGTCTTTGCCGCGCCCGAGTGATAAGACCTATAATGCTTCAAAGCGATGTGCTCCGGATTTTTCTCTTCCAACTCGTCAAAGAGCCGGTCTACAGGGTTCTTTGTCTTTTCATCCCCTTCTATGGCCATGTTCCGGACAAGGTACTGGATCATGGGGAAATTCTGTTCTGAAGGTGGAGCAAAGTAATAGAGATAGTACGCCAAGGCTGATAATAGCTCTTTGGCGGTATCGTCCCAGATCTGTTCCCCTTTCGCTGACCCATCCTGAGTGGTGGCTTTCCAGAAATTTTCCACCATCTGGTCCACATCATCGTCCTTTTGAAGGTAAACGAATGGATTGTACCGGCTGGAGGCTTCCGGCTCCACCAGATTCAGCACCCGGATACGGTATCCTTTTTCGTTTTTTAGGAAATCCCCTGTCGCCCGGAGAATCTCCCCGCTGGGGTCCAGGACCACATAGGAGATCTCCGATTGCAGGAGGTTTGGTATTACGTATCCACGGGTTTTACCGGAACCGGAACCACCGATCACCAGTACATTCGTATTGCGCTGATGACGGTAAATATCCTTTTCTGAATTTCCCATGGCCACACACCGGGTTAGGATTTGATTACTAAAGGGATGTTTCCTGTCCCTGTATTTGTGGTCAATGGCCCTGGCGCTGCCCCATTTCGCTGAACCGTATTCCTCTCCCCTGCGGAAACCCTGGGAAGATGTATACGCCATTCCCACGGCTATGGCATAAATCAACAGGACTACCGCCACTGTTGAAGCAGTTTCCGGTACGATCTGAATAGAAAAGGGGCGTTCCAGCGCCGCGGACATTGCGGAAAGCACGCCTTTTATTCCCCCGCTTGTACCGGGAGCCAGCACAAGCCCCAGCCATACCGCAAATACCGCTCCCACCACACCCATCATCAAATATGTAACCTTCTGCTGTTCCCTTTTCATCGGCTGGCCTCATAATCCTTCTCCTGGGCTAAATCAAGCGTACCCAGTTCTTTATCAATTTTTAGCGCAACCTTTTTGCTGACACTTGCCACGGCTGAAAGAACTTCCTTGATCGCCCCTGTTTCTTTCAAAGGCGGGAATGCTTCCTGCGGGAAATTCATTTCCTTTGTATCAAGCCCATAATGTTCGGCCAACACATACGCAGTACTACAAGCCACAAATACTGACTCCGGACTCCTGGTGTAATCTTTGGCCTGCGCCAGCTGATAGTGGGCAAATTCCGTCAGCATCGCGACGGTTGTATCCGGCGCATTCAGCCCATCCCGCACCCACACCTCGTTGATCTGGGGGATATAGGCCGCGTCCACCCCATCGGGAAGCTCTTCCGTGATATCGATGGCAAAGCATTCCGTATTGGCAACCGCCTGTAACACTTCCAATTCGCACCAAACCGGACGTTCCGGCAAGTGGATTTTGGCGTCGGTCTGAGATATGTCGAATACCTTCATGGGGTTATAGTATGTAACAGGCTTCCCTTCCCGCTCCACCGTATGAGGGACAAAGATGTCCACCGCCACGCTGTGCTTGCGGATTTTTACATTCCTTTCCCCATACTCCGAAAAAGTCTTCAAACAGACGGCGTCCGGGCGCTGTTTGTAAATCAACGCGGCGTTTTGAACGCCCGCGCCCAGGGAACCCTCCACAGGGGAAAGGGTAAACCTTTCCAAAATATCCAGGAACTTTTTGTAGCCTTGCTCGTCCCCCCAAATCTCCTGGAACGCGCGGCTATAAAGGGCCGTCATGGCAGCCCTCTCTTCCTTCATACGCTCCCCATAGCTGCGCTTGCCTTCCGGGGCTTCTTTGGGGGCGTTTTGAACGTAATCCGCCAGATCATTCTGCGCGGAATAATTCCAACTCATCAGGTGTCACCTCTCAATGTTCATGTTCTCTGCCATTTTCGCCACATACTCTTGTCCGATTTTCTTTCGCTCTTCCCGAATGGCCTCCTTTCCGGCTTTCTCCTCTTGTTTGTAGCCTTCTATCTTTCCCCGGACAGACGGCCTTTCATTTTCCCTTGAAGAAGGGCCGGGCTGCGTCTGCTTGCCGGGCGAGTTCCCGGAGGCGATCCCGGACGGAGCTTTTTGTTCCGTCACCTCCGGGCCGATAGGGTTTATGGGACGGTTCGCCCGTTCCTCCTGGGCGGTGACCCGCTCTATAAACACCTGGTTTTTCTGGTGGATTTTTTCCGCGTCGGTCATCTCTGCCTTTGGCTCATCACCTGTAACCTCCGGCTGCTCTAACGGCGACCCCTGTTCAGGCTGCACATCTTCCTGGATGAAATCATTTTCCCTGACAGCGTTTAAGTTGTTAAGTTCAATGATGTTGTTGATGGTAAAGGCGTCGTCCCGGGAACAGAACAGAGTAAATACCCGTTCCCCCTCTTTGTGGGTCTTATCCATACACACAGCAGCGTACAGCAAACCTGCTTCCTCGGCGGCAGCTGTAAAAGTGGCGTAATCTTTTTCCATCAGATTAAACTGCGTCAGCCCTTTTCCCCGCCGCAGCATTTCTTCCACCTTGACCTGCCCTTTCGTTGGCTGGTTCTGATCCTGCAAAGCTGACAGGAAACCCATCATGGCGGTATTGTTATATTGGGAAGTTCTTTCGAGACGTGCCGAACCTTCTATAATCGCTTCCACGATACGGAAGGTATAGGTCAGGCCATTCAAAGTAACACGGAACATTTCTTCCGTTGCCATTGATGATTCGTTCAAATGCTTCTACCTCTTTCCTTAAAGTAATCTCTCGCCGCCTCCTCTTTCTCTCTGCCCACCTGGTATTCCACCTGGGAACTTTTTTTCAGAATGTCCCTGCAAAGAAATTTCTCTCGGGTCAATGGTTTAGCGGCCTGTTCTAACTCTATAATCCTTTGTTCCAACACCTCCTTTTCTCCTGGATCAGCTTTGGAAACATCACGTTTTAAATACCATTTTTCTTTGTTAATAATGTGGACTTGATGATCCACGTCATCTATGTGCTGCTGGAGCTGCTCCACAGTATCGATCCTGTTCTTGGCAAGTATCACTGCCTGCTGGGAATATCTGTTTAATTTCCGCAGTTCCCGGCGCAAATCCACACTGGGATAATTGGGATAGCGTTCCCGTTGAACAGCGCGCAAAACGTAACGGTATTGGACATACACCTGCCACAATGTTCCACGATAGTAGCGTCGCAGGAAATACCTTTGGAACCGGGCCGCTGTCCGGTAATATTCCCGCTCCGATCTCCATCCGCCATAATAGGTGGTGGCAAGTCCAACCTGGCCCAAGCGGGCCTCCGCTGAAAAACCGGAACCGGTTCCGGTTTTTTCCGGGCTTCTCTTTGTAAGCCGTTGACAGATACGGGTTTGTATATCTTCTTCCGTGTATCCTTTAGCGAATTTATAAAGCCGGAAGAACTTTCGTCCTTCCGGCGCAATGGCAGGATATTTCCCGTCTCTTTTAACACGGTATCCCATGTCCCGCAAAGTCTGGTAAAATTCGTCCAGGTTCTTAGAAAACGCGATAGCCCGATCAATATCCTCATAGATCAGATTGTGGACAGTTGGGTGAGCAGGCTGTTCCTCATGGTGCTGCTCCGGGTAAGACTTGTATCTTCCCTGCTTGGGCTGCTCAATCACAGACAAACTGTACTTTTTGCAAAGCTGGTCGGATAAATTGCGGATGCGGTTATAATACTCTTTATTTGGTTCATGATACTTGTGCCCATCCACAAAGGAGACAGAGTTAACAATGAAATGGTTGTGGATGTGCTCTTTGTCCACATGAGTGGATACCACCACCTGGAAATCATCTCCAAAAAGCTGGCGTGCAAACTCTAACCCGATCTGGTGTGCCAGCTCTGGAGTAGTTTCACCGGGCTTGAAGGATTGCTCCATGTGATACCCTAAGCGTCCTCCGGTTTTGCCAAAGCGCTTCTTGGTACACAACATGTCCTGGTACATCCCTTTGGAGTCATGGGCGTCAGCCGAAAGATTTAATCCGCTGACCAGTTTCCCATCCTGGGTCTTTTGCGGATTCACAATGTATCGGATGGTGTATCCCAGGTCGCTGCTCACCGGCCATATCTTAGTGGTCGCCATACTCGCCAGTCTCTAACAGCTCCGTCTCGATCCTGCGCACCCGCTCCCGCAGTTCCGAAACAATGGCATGATATTCTTCTGCATCGATCTGTCCGGTGGCATTAGCCACGTAAGCGATTTGGTTTAAGTTATTACCAATTTCTTTCAACTCCCTTGTCATCTTGTAAAAGTCCATTGAAGGAGCTTCCCTTGGTTTATAACCGTTGATGACCTGTCGCACGTAAGCAGACATAGATAGGCCACACTTCTTTGCATTTCTCTCTAACCGTCCACGTTCAATTTCGGACAAGCGAAAATTAAACCACATAAAAACTAGAACCTCCTTTCAAAAACAAAAAGTCACGCCAAGCGTGACCTATCATAAATCTGCGAAGCTATTTTTCACGCGGAGCGTGAACTTAAGAGGGTTTTAGGGGTCTCCCCTAACCAGCTGCGCTTGTGTATACGTTTGTGTATACAAACGTGTATACAAGTGCGATGCTGGCTCCACACCAGGGCTAAAGCCCCGGTGTGATTGAAGGGAAAGGGCCTTCGGCCCATAAAAAAAGCCGCTGCGCGGCACAAATCAGTCCCCTTCCTCTCCAAAACCCTCCTCCTGGTTTTGATTGGCCGGGGGCTTTTGTTCACTCTTTTTTTCTTTCGCTGACAAGTATTTTCGGATGGGGGAAGGCACATATTTTTGAAAAAGTTTTTCCAAATAATCCTCCATTTCCAGTTCAAGATCGCTGTCGTTCTCCTTCAAATAAAGCTCCAGCGCTTCCATTTTCTCTTCGGAAAACGACACGGTAAGGGTGTACTTCTTCTCTTTTTTTGCCACTGAAAATCCGCTCCTTTGTCAATGAAATTTTATCTTTCCCGCTCGGAATTAGTCCGGGCTTCTTGAGAAAGCTGACACAAATCCACATCAAAATCGTTGAGGCTTTCCATTCTCTGATACCATTTTTCCGCCACAGTTTCCAGTGGATCAGGTAAAGAAAGCAATGCCTCCACTTCTTCCGGCTCAAAGCCGTGATTGTGCATTAAAAAATCATAGGCATCCCGCATGGCGGTAATATCCTTGGACTTATCGATCAATTCGGAAGGTGTCATTCCCTCCATGATAGCCATCCATTCATCCATGCTAGACTTGAGTTTGCTGCGCAAAAGTGCTTCTGGATTATGTTCTTGTATCTGTGGCCCGTGCTTTTTTTCCTCTCTTTTTTTCCAATACCCGGGATAGTAACGCTGCACACCACTTTCAATCACGCGGCGGTATTCCCCCCATCTGTAGTGTTCATTGACAGGCTCGCGCATCCGACGCTGGTCCAATAATTCTAAAATTGCTACTGTTGCAGCACAATCCTCTTCGTAACACAAATAGCCATTCCATGGCATTCCATAAGACCGGGCCTCTTCTGAAAAAACCTCTTTTGCCACGCTGTTTAAGGCCATAACGCCACCGTGGCCTGCCGTACTTATCTGGAACACACCGGGGCATAACACTTGGCAAAATTGCACTCTGCCCCATGGACTTTCACTTCCGATAGTCATTGCTATCCTCCTTTTCTATCGTTCCAAACTGCTTTCTAAATGTCTCTCACGATGCCGGGAAGGAACCAAAGCTTTCGCAATTTCGCTCAATTCCTGGAATCGTTGCTCTACAAAAAACTTACTGGCTTCATTCGTTATTGTCTCGTCAAGCAGAACAATAGCGGCTTGCCTCCGGCTTCCATACGCACCCACAGTAACGCGCACCTTCGGGTCCGGATGGGCAAGAAGTTTTTCTTTTTCGGTGTGCGGAAGCACAGGACAAATGCCACACAACAGATTCGGATTATCCCAGTGCTTGCTCACAATCGTCCGCTGTGATGGGATATCCTTTCGCTTCGCAATGGCCTTCAAAACGTCCTCGTTTTGTTCCGTTTCAGCCATTTCCCGAAGGACTTCCGGCTGTGTATTCCGCGCCACATACTCCCGTACAAATTTTGAAGGGTCACGGCATAATTTGCGCTGTACCGTCACATCCCCAGCCATAGCTACCGCTGCCCGCACAATAACATTTTCGTCATTGGCCAGCACAGCCCATTCTTCAGGCCCTCCATGTTGGGCCACCAGCGAACGATAATGGTAATCACTGTTGACCATCCAAGCTGCCTTAAGCGACGCGTAAAAATCTTCCGCCCCGTCCTGACCTCCCGCCCAATAAGGTACCTCTTCCGGCCATTTTGGATACCCTCCATCTGTTCGGAAAGGGGAATTATAGATGGCGTACTGTGTTTTTTCGTAGTCCCTTTCATCAATAACATCCATATACCATCACAGCGCAACCTCCTCCTCTCTTTGTTCCATTCGAGGGAAAAATGTGTCAATCTGGTCCATCAGCACACCCGCTTTTCTCACCATTTCATCTGTCCCGCCATAGGTCTTAATTTCAGTCAAAAGGCGTTGGATTTCCTCCGTATCCCCTTTTCTGATACAGTCAGCTGTAAGGGATATCTGTTCATCTCTATCACACCCAACCAGTTTTTCCGGAGCATATTCCATCACAAGATCATAGAACTTTCCGGCAATATCTATTGCCTGATCCAGATGATCCTGGACGGTATTTTCCCCTAAACTCAGCTGCGCGGAAAGCTCCGCCAGTCTGCTGGATTTAAGTTGGAGTTCCTCCTCTTGGGAGAATGGTTTTTTTAGTTGTTCTTTGGCTTGCTCCACTTGGTGAAGTAGATCTGCTAAGTGGTTTTGATTTTTCTCCAAACGGTTAGACAAGTCATTGAGCATATTATCCATGCGTATCACGTTGCCCTGACCATCGTCTCCCAGCTGCACATAATGAATTAAACAGCCTTTCAGCTTCACTTCATGCTGCTGGGACAATGGGTTAAATTGGACAGAAATCTTGAATCCCCGATACTCTCCAACCAGCACAGGATCTGACGAAGAAATCTGCTTACAGGCTGTCAGGAGCGCTTCTCCCGCTAACCCTCGTTTACTAAAGTGCTGGCCTTGCACTTCCATCCCAATGAATCCATCTTCCGGATGAGGATGGCTGGAAAGCAACTCTATATCCGCCTTTAAGCCGTCGATAAGCAGTTCACTTTCCCGGATTTGTGAGGGGCCGCTCACTGTGACAAAATCCTGCAATCTAAACAGATTACTCTGATAGTCCGCCTTCATCATGCGCAGCTTGGCGACTTCCACATCAAGTTCCATGCGCTCTTTAATGCGGGGATCTCCAGCACAAAGAGCCTTGATCTCCGCATAAGAAAGCGCTTGCTCATCCGCATCGTCACAAGAACGCACCGGCGATTTTGACGTCATGATCTGGCTGATGAACTTTTGCTTATTCTCTATCGTTTGCCAAAGATAGGCGTCAAAAGTGCCTTCTGTCACATAACGATAGATCTCCACTTCTTTGTTACGGTTTCCCTGTCGGACGATGCGTCCTTTTCTCTGTTCCAAGTCACCGGGACGCCAAGGACAATCCAAGTCATGCAATGCTACAAGACGGTCTTGTATGTTTGTTCCTGCGCCCATTTTTTGGGTGCTTCCAATTAAAACACGTACTCGACCACTCCGAACCTTACTAAACAGATCTTTCTTTTTTGTGTCAGTATTGGCCTCGTGAATGAACGCGATCTGATTCTTCGGCATACCGTTGGCAATCAATTTCTGGCGTATATCTTCATAAACTGTGAACTGCTCACTTCCTTTCGTTGTACTTTTCTGGGGCGTAGAGATATCGCAGAACACCAGCTGGGTCAGCTTGTCCGCGTCCCCGTCCCGCCAAATCCGCAGTATATTTTCTACACACTGATTTACCTTGGTGCCAGGTTCGTCCGGCAGCAGGGGATTGATAATCCGCTGGTCCAGGCCCAGTTTGCGTCCATCACTGGTGATTTTAAGCATGTTGTCCTGAGAGGGATCAACAGAGCCGCTGTGTACCTTGGACGCACGCTCGGACAGCGCCTTCACCATCTCTTTCTGGTGTGCCGTGGGCTGGGCCACAACGTTGTGGTACTTTACCTTCGGGGTGGGCAAGTTCAGTTGATCCGCAGTCTTAATGTCCGCCACCTCCTTAAAAAGATTCATCAGCTCTGGCAAGTTGTAAAAATGGGCTAGCCTGGTCCGTGCTCGATAGCCCGTACCTTCCGGGGCCAGCTCCAGCACAGTAACTGTTTCGCCAAAATGGCCTATCCAACAGTCAAAATGAACCATATCCATTGCTTTCAACTGGTCATACTGGAGATATCGTTGCATGGTATAAACCTCTGTCATCGAGTTATCAACCGGAGTTCCGGTAGCAAAAACCACACCACGGCTATCGGTGATCTCGTCCATGTAGCGGCACTTGGCAAACATATCAGAGGATTTTTGGGCGTCACTGGTGGAAAGCCCCGCCACATTCCGCATTTTGGTATACAAGAAAAGATTTTTATAGGCATGAGCTTCGTCTACAAAAAGTCGGTCTGCACCAAGTTCTTCAAAGGTGACCACATCATCTTTGCGTCCCTCGGCCTGTAATTTTTCCAGCCTTGCTTCCAAAGACTTTCTGGTTCGCTCCAGCTGCTTGACGGTAAATCGTTCTCCACCGCTGGCCTGCACTTCCGCAATACCTTCGGTGATCTCGTTGATCTGCTCGTTGAGAAGACGTTCCTGGCGCTCCCGGCTGATGGGAATCTTCTCAAATTGGCTGTGGCCAATAATGATGGCGTCATAATCGCCTGTGGAGATGCGGGCGCAGAATTTTTTTCGATTCGATTTCTCAAAATCCTCTTTTGTGGTCACCAAAATATTAGCACTGGGATAAAGACGTAAAAAATCTGTTGCCCATTGACCAGTCAAGTGGTTTGGCACTACAAAAGTTGACTTTTCACATAGCCCCAGGCGTTTAGTTTCCATAGCAGCTGCAACCATTTCAAAGGTTTTTCCCGCCCCGACCTCATGAGCAAGCAGCGTATTTCCTCCATAAATAATGCGTGCTATGGCATTGCGCTGATGCTCACGCAAAGTGATTTCGGGATTCATACCAACAAAGGCAATATGGCTACCGTCATACTCACGAGGACGGATGGCGTTCATTTCCTCATTATATTGGCGCACCAGTGTTTGACGGCGCTCCGGATCTTTCCATATCCAGTCTTGGAACGCAGTCCGGATAGCCCGCTGTTTTTGCGCCGCCAGGGCCGTTTCCTTACCATTTAGCACCCGACGCTCTTTACCATCCGCATCCTCCACGGTGTCGTAGATACGGACATCCCTCAGGTTTAACGAATCCTCCAGGATCTTATAAGCGTTGGCTCGGCTGGTTCCATAAGTAGTGTAAGCTGCCACATCACGTTGGCTTACTGAAGTTTTGCAAGTGATCTGCCATTCTGATGTAACAGAGGTGTAGTTGACCTTGATCGTGTGTTTGAGATACGGAGATGTATCAAAGGTTTCATACATAAATTGCTGGATATATTTGGCGTCGATCCAAGTGGCTCCCAGCCGTACATCTATCTCCGACGCATCCAAGTCTTTCGGCTGCACATCAACCAACGCCTGTACATTTACCCGGAAAGTAGGATCTTTTTCCGCTGCCTGCTTTGCGATCCGCAGCTTCTGCCGCACATTTCCAGACAAATATTCGTCGGCAGTAACATACCGGGGATAATCTCCGTCCTGGGCAGAGTCCGGCACACGGAAAATGACTCCTTCTAATTCCTGGACGATTTCATCTTCTGTTTTTCCAGTCAGAGAAGCCATATACCCAAGATCTACACCGGCTTTTTCACTGATAGAAACCGCCAACGCTTCCACGGCAGTTTCCACACTGGTGACCGGCACATGGGGCTTAATGGTACGCTTGGTGAACATATCTGCCTTGCGTTCCAGCTTTCCATCCTCATCTATCACTTCCAGCGCACACAGCAAGTAGTATCCATCGTCCTGACGAAAAACAAGCCGGTTAGCACGATCGTTTATCAAGCCGTACTTTGCGGTGTAAGCATCATAGAGCTGATTCAACTTATCCTGCTGGCCTTTAATGGTATCGTCACTGATACCCGGTTCCAGCTGTAAATCAATGAGTTTTCTCACACAATCTCTGAGCTCTATCATGCCTTTCACACGATCTGAAGCAGTGGCACTGAGATTGCTTATATGAGTCATGGTAGCGCCCTCACGAAAATAAACTGCACCGTCTACTAAGGTGTAGGAATAATTCCGCACATCTGGATCTGCGGGAATTGATTCACGCAAGGGTGCAACTTCCGCTGAGATAAGACGTTGCTGTGTGATCTGTCCACGGATCTGCCTTGTGGCCGCTTGCAGCTGGTGGCTGAGATCTGCACCAGGGATTGGTTCAACTGTATAGTCCTGTCTGCCATACTGGGTACTTTGGGAAACAGCATTTCCCAGTACCATATTCGGGTGATCTATAAAATACTGGTTGATGGTGAATCTATCTGCTGTCTGGCCCACCTGGGTCCATTCCGGAGCAATCTCTATGGGGCGTTCCCGTTTTTGCAGGAAGATGATGTCTGACACAACCTCGGCCCCGGCGTTGGCCTTAAACGCATTGTTGGGTAAGCGTACAGCTCCTAGCAACTCGGCACGTTGAGCCAAATACCGGCGTACAGAGGAATCCTTGCTGTCCATCGTGTAGCGGGAGGTGACAAAGGCTACCACACCACCGGGACGCACCTGATCCAGCGCCTTGGCAAAAAAGTAATTATGAATAGAAAAACCCAGCTTGTTATAAGCTGGGTCGTTAACTTGATACTGCCCGAAGGGGACATTCCCCACTGCCAGATCATAAAAGTCCCTCCGGTCGGTGGTTTCAAATCCTGCCACGGTGATATTAGCCTTGGGATAGAGCTGCTTGGCAATGCGTCCGGAAATGCTATCCAGTTCCACGCCGTACAGCTTACTCCCTGCCATACTCTCCGGCAGCATACCGAAGAAATTACCCACACCACAGGCAGGCTCCAAGATATTTCCGGTCTCAAACCCCATGCGCCCAACGGTATCATAGATTGCCCTAATAATCATGGGGCTGGTGTAGTGGGCATTGAGGGTAGACCCTCTGGCGGCGGTGTATTCCTCCGGGGTCAACAGCTCCTTTAGCTGGGCATATTCTTTACTCCAACTTTCCTTGTCGGGATCAAAGGCATCCGCCAGACCTCCCCAGCCCACATACCGGGAGAGAATTTCCTGTTGCTCCGGCGTTGCCCGCTCAGTAGTTTCCTCCAAATATTTCAGCAGCTTGATAGCTTCCACATTGGCCTGAAATTTAGCCTTGGGACCGCCTTCTCCCAGGTGATCATCGGTGATACGATAATTCTCCGCACTGCGCCGCAAGTTTTCCTTGTATTCTCTGTAGGAGGCTTCCTCAGCTGCTTTAGCATTGGGGAAAGTCTTCCACTCTCCATTGACCTGGATGGAAATTGGGTATTCATCCAGCACTTCATCTGTGGGAAGATCGTCAGGAAGCCGAGCCTGCCTCTCCTCCATGGGAGTTGTAGAAAAGACTGGAATATCCTGGGTTGCTGAAATTGTCATGGTGCTGGTGGCTGCTTCATGGAGAATTTCCTCCCGGACATTTTCGGGCATTTTATCATCGTAGAAAGTCACAGTCCGATCCGGATTGATGTGAGCAACAGTCTTGTAGTCTCCAAATTCTTCTTCCAGCCGGTTCCACACAGTAATTCCATTGCCCAGGTGTCCATATCCAAGGTCATACGCCGGGACAGGTGCATCTGCTTCCTGATTAACATCTACAATCTCGTCTGCTTCTGCAAGGGCTTTTTCTTCCTGGATTTTGTCATACTCTGCCTGTTCTTCTTCCGTGAAATACCGGCCTTGTTGGATCAGATTTGAAATCCGCTTAGCGACTTTCTCCCAGGTAAAAAGCACATCCGTGCAGCCCTCTTTTCTGTATCCTAACCCCTTTCCGTCGTAATCTTCCCAGCTGCTTCCTGCCCTTGACAGCGCATGAGAACGTCCTCCAATGCCATATTCATGCTTTAAAAAGTCTGCTTTTTCCTTGTCAGTATGGTTTTCTTGGAAGAAGGAAAAGATGCGTCCTTTCCCACCAGATACACCGCTGCCATTGGACAAAGCTGTATTGATCTCATCCTCGGTAATAAACTGTTTGACAGTTGGAATTTCTGTTCGTTCAGAGGAAAAAGTGATCCGGGGCAGGGAAAGATCTTTCAGTGCTTCACCTGTTTCCTCCGGCCTGTGATAGTGGAAACACAGCAAGCCTCTGTCCTGCCTATAACCGGTCAGAAAGGCGGCGTATTCTGCCTCCAGCCTTTGACGGAACTCCGGGCTTTTAAGCCGTTCGGCAAGCCATGCGGATTCTTCCGGAAAACCGTGTCTCGGATTTTCTTCAAGGCTTTTCAGATACCCGGCTTCTCTGGCTTCATCGCTTAAATCATGGCGCAAACCCCACAGCTGTTCCGCAAGGATTTTGCGTTCATAACCCTCAGCTTCGGCTAACTCCACATTCGTGGCAAACTGCCCGTCTTTCAAAAGCTGTCCAATACGTTCAGCGGCACTCTCCCAGGAAATTACCTGAGCAGACTTGTCGTAACGCGCGGACTGTTTGTGGGATAGATGGATACCATCCTCAGCATACCATGCCGTGACGCTGGCGATCCCGCTGCCGCCGTGGTACAGATTTTTGAGGATGTCTGCGATCTCGTCGATGGACTTCTGTTCCTCAAAGGCTGCGACAATGCGTTCTCTATGATGTTCCGTATTGCTCCCAAGCCGCAGTACATTGTCGATTTCCTCTTGGGAAAAAGAAAAAGCAGAGATTGGAGGTACAATCTCTGCTGCTTCGTCAATAATTCTGATTTGTTCCTGTTCAGAGGGGAACAGGCTTAGCTGCATCACCTCTGGTTCATCTGTTGTTAGGCGTACACCAGCTCTGCCAGGATGATTTCCTCGGCCTGAGCCTTGCAGTTGTTCATCAGCCCCACCCACTTCATCGGGTCTCTGGCCTTCAGTTCTTCCGTCGCGCCCGCTGCTTTCGCCAGCTGGGGCATCATCTCGTCCAATCTCTCCTGTGCCGCGTCCCCAATCTCCAGGCAATGCTCTTTTAGTTTCACTTTCAGAAACAACTGACTGTACAGGGTCCTCCTGTGCTCTTTCAGATACGCCAATCGCATCCTCCCGTACTTGTTCAGAGGCCTTTCCGGTTGTTTGTCCACTTCCAGGTTGGGGATCAGATAATCTCCCTCTTGGTGGTAGGTCAGTTCCATGGTAAATTCTCCTTTCAGATTGTTTTCTTTCACGCTCGTAGCTTCGAATGGTAATCTCAATTTGACGAAGTACCGTTTCACAGCTTTCACTTACAACCTTGCCCAGCGCCAGAAGCACATCAGGCGTATTAAACTCCTCAAATGTGTTGTGATGGGTCTATCCCGCATCGAGAATATAGGGAGTATGCAATACTGGCCGCTGCCACCGTCCGAAAACGGACAGCTAAGTTGTCATCATCATAGCCCTCCAGCAGAGAACCGTCAAGCCCGTTTTCAAAATCTTGGCGATGGTTTTCCCACCCCTCTTCTGCCAGCTGAATGGAAAGCTCCGCAATTTGCTGAGGTAAATTTTCCTGTAAAAACCCATATTCTCTGCTTAATACTGCTTGCACTGGGGCAACATTGTCCTCTGTCATCCGCCATACCCAAGGGGAACGTGAAAACTGTCTTGCCCCCGTATCCGCGACATCAAACACGTAACGAACCGTTTGAGTTCCTTGCCGTTCTGATAATAACATAATCCCCTTGGAGCCTCGGCGCACATATCTGCCCATCCGCTGGTTCCACACCTCATAGCTGGCACAGGCTGTGGCGTCCGGGCGCTGGGCATAGATCATCACCTGCTCTTCATAGGGGTATTTGTACAGCCGTGACGCCGTGGTGAGGAACGACGTCCAGTTTTCCCAGTTTCCGCAGAAGCTCTGCGTTGTATCCTGTACCAGTCCGGTCACTTGTTCCACTTTTTCCGGCAATTTACCATCTCCTTTTCACACGATAAAATAAAAAAAGGAGCGGGTTTTACTCCGCTCCTTTCCCAAAACCGGAACCAGTTTCGGTTTTTCCGTTATTGGACTTTTTCAATATGCTCCACAGGGAATTCCGCCCGCGTGATAACGCTGACCCGTTCCGCCCATTCCACCAAGGCGTTGGCGGTTTCGCGGGTGATGGCCGTATCCTCTTTGATCAGCGCCACCTGCTCTTCCAGATTCGACAGGCGCTCATCCATCTTGTCAAGACGTTCGTGGATCGGCTGCATCTCTTCTCTGACTACACTGTGCACTTCTTCTTTGACCGCGCTGTGCACTTCTTCTCTTATCACGCCGCGCAGTGCTTGCAGCAGTTCCTGATCTACCATCCTATTTCCGCCTTCCTTTCCCTATCCGGTTTCTTTCACTGCCCTCATTGTATCCCATCTCACCCTTCCCGTCAACCTCTCCCTTGTATTTCCAATACGCCTGGGCCACCTCTTTTTCAATGCTTCCTCGGGCCTGTGCCGACAACGGCGCGAAAGCAAACACTCTTGACCCATCTTCCTTCCTATTTGGGATAAAAGGGAACCGAATAACCACCTTTCCGGCCTCCTCCGCTACAAGGATTCCATTTACTGCGTACCCCTCCAGGTAAACGGTGGCCACAGCCTTATAAAATCCCGAATCCATCAATAAAGGTCGAATTTTTACACCTGTTACCGTCATC
>CAJFSY010000022.1 GCA_904419785.1 uncultured Neglectibacter sp. | reverse complement strand
TACCGCGCCGTTTCGGGTTTGTCTGCTGCTAATGGAAAGTTTACGAATTATCCGTAAACAGAAAAGCAGAAGATTTATCTGAAAATAAAAGAGGCAAAATACGGATGGCTGTTGGCCGCAGCTCCACGGGAATCTCACCCCGGCCCACGCTGTTGGGTGCGCCGCGCAATGCTTTGAGGGCGTTCAACGCGGGAGTCTCATTATCCTGTCTGTGCATCCTCGCCCACAGGCTGCCACACCTGTTTCGCGGCCTGGTTTTGTCGCTCACCTGTTTGGTAGGGGTCCCGCCCTGCGGACTTGCAACAGGGTCATGGCGCACCGGCCGACCGGCTCCACACAGACAGATCGTATCCGTCTGCCTTATGCTGCTTCTCTCAATCGGTTTACAATCGTTTCCTTATTAAGCGCACAACACATTCTCTCCGATGTAATCAGGCAAACAGCCAATATCACTAAAGCGATGACTGCCGCTGGAATCAGAGGATAGGTAAAGACCGCAAAACTCACTTGTTGCTGGAACAACTTGAAGATACCGTATGCGATCAAGTTTCCGATGGATAACACAAGAACCAGTGTGATACCTGCATAGCAAAGTCCCTCGCTGATCAACATTTTACGAATCTACTTACGGCTCATTCCAATAGATTCCAGCGTCGCCAATTCACGCTTGCGGGCTACAACACTAACCGACATGATATTTACAAAATTGAGAATTCCTATCAGAGCAATCACAAGAGAGATACTTCCGCCAAGGATCAAGATTGCCATTTTAGCACGACCAGTTCCGCCATCGCTTCTATCCTTGATGTCAATGAGATTGCAGGGTTGTCCTCTATCATTTGCTTCAATGCAATCAAGGCATTTTGTTCATAGCAGCTGGAAACATCACGGGACATTGCCATACCGATAGATGGATCATCAATTCCCATCCGCTCCAAAACCGCACGAGAAACCATGATTTCATTTTCTTTCTCTGGATAGCTGCCCTCTACATCCACATAGGCAGGGGCGCTCAGTTCTTCTCATTCTGTTTCATCAAAATAATGAAGGGGCAAACTAAGATTTCCCATTTCCGCCGTATTTTCTACATAGCCGACACTGTTGCCGGTTCCCACCGTTTTTACATAATCCAAATTGTGAAGCTGTTCGATCTGTGAATCCATAGGATGTCCCACAGCAGCGTGGGCCATCCTACCCGCAAGGTATTGCTCCATCTTCACAGATTCTACAAGGCTCATACCAACGCTGAAAACAGAGCCGATCAGAAATATTGTAAAGTTTTATAACTTTACAATATCTAAAAAAACAACAATTTATCCGTCTTTTCATCTCTGTTTTTAAAAAGTAAATTTCCTTTACAATTCTTTTCAATCTTTCTTCTTTCTTGCAAACTCGTTTTATTTTTGCTATGATATTTTTAAATATCATCCATCTTTAAGCGAGGAAGTTCTATGACATACAATGCTACTATTCCGGGGAAATTCATAGAAAGGCCCAACCGGTTTATTGCCTTGGTTGAAACAAAAGATGGTGTACAGGTGTGTCACGTAAAAAATACGGGACGCTGCCGAGAGCTACTGGTGCCGGGCGCTACCGTTTACCTGGAAGAAAGTTCTAATCCCAATCGTAAAACAAAATATGATTTGATCGCAGTAGAAAAAGGCTCGCTCCTGATCAATATGGATAGCCAGGCTCCAAATAACGTAGCGGAAGAGTATTTGCCAAGTTTATTTCCAGATTTAAAAAATTATCGCCGGGAAACAATTTGGGGAGACTCCCGCTTTGACTTTTACCTTGAAACTGACAGCGCTGAATGGTTTTTAGAAGTCAAAGGGGTTACCCTGGAGGAAAACGGTGCCGCCCTCTTCCCCGATGCCCCCACAGAAAGAGGTGTGAAGCATCTTAAATCGTTATGCCAATGCCAGCGGGAAGGGTACCATGCTTGTGTTTTGTTCATTATCCAAATGCAAGGCATTCAATATTTCACTCCTAACCGTCGTACTCATCCAGAATTTGCACAAGCACTGGAGGAAGCTGCCAGACAAGGGGTACGCTTAGAAGCGGTTGATTGCCTAGTCACACCTTCCTCTTTGGTTCCTCATCAACCCGTAAAAATACAGTTGCACTAAAATTAATTGTTAAAAAAAGGATGGCCTAAAGCCATCCTTTTCCTTTACATATTCACTAATTTCCAATCAAGAAGTCCAGAACATTCCAACCATCAGAAGTTTGTGCCCTGTATAATTCCGTATATCCGCAGCTCACACAGGAAACCGTAATAAACTTTTTGTTCTGAATGTCGAACAGCTTTGCGAAATTTCCGCCCGTTGCTTGAAATTGGTCACTTTCAAATTGAGTACAACCACATTTGGGGCAAACATATTGCTTTCTTTCCACACCCATACCTCCTTTTTTAAGATAATACTACTTATTCCTAAAAAACAGAACAGCTTTTTCTTACAAAATTCTTAATATCCCATTTTAAGATAAAAAGTTGAAAATTAGTTTTCATAATTTTATCATTCAACCGAACATTCTATTGTCGTTTTATGAATTATTAAAAAAATACTCGTAGTTTTTATTGACTTTTCTGTTTTTTTCACCTATGATAAATATGAGAAAAGAGTATGTAACCGCAGAGAATTTATGTCGCATGGGAGGCGTATATGATTAAAACTTATTTCAGGCTCACCAAAAGTGAAACCGAGATCATGGAACTTTTATGGAGTGAAGACCGCCCGCTCTCCCGTTCGGAAATCATCGATCTCACGCCGGACCGCACTTGGAAACCGGCATCTATCCACATTCTGCTCAATTCTATGCTGGACAAAGGAGCCATTGAGGTAGCCGGATTTGTCCAAAGCACCAAAAACTATGCCCGTACTTTTCTCCCCACTTTAACTGCTGATGAATACGCTGTTTTACAGTTTAAACACAGTTCCGCGTTTAATGAACAATCCGTCATCCACTTGATATCGGCTTTAATAGAGGATGTCCAGGAGCAGGAAACTCTTGAGCAGCTCACCGCCATCCTGGAACAGCGAAAACTGCAGTTAGGCTAACTTCTCTTCCAAACGAAGACCCCCGAAAGGTTTTTCCTTCCGGGGGTCTTTCTTTTAAAACGATGTCCGCAGGCCTTTCTTAGATAGACAACACAGCGGAAATACGATACAAGTTCTCATCGAACACACGGGGCATTTCCAGAGCTTCAGTAATATCAAAGTCCACGATATCCTGGCCCTTCATAGCCACCACGCGGTTACCGATTCCCTTGCTCAAAAGTTCCACAGCATGATAGCCCATACGGCTGGCCACAACACGGTCCTGCAAAGTGGGGGAACCACCGCGCTGCACATGGCCCAACACTGTGGCACGGCTTTCGATGCCGGTTTCTTTCTGGATACGTTCGGTAATCTCCTGGGTATGGCCCACACCCTCAGCAACAACCACGATAAAGTGCTTTTTGCCGGTAGACTGTGCCATACGGATACGAGCGATAACATCTTTTTCGAAATCATAAGGAATCTCAGGAACCAATGTAGCAATAGCGCCAACGGCTACACCTGTATTCAAAGCAATATCACCGCAGCGGCGACCCATAACTTCCACAACACTGCAACGGTCATGGGATTCCGTGGTATCACGGATACGGTCGATCATCTCCATAGCAGTATTCAAAGCGGTATCGTAACCGATGGTGTAATCCGTGCAAGCGATATCATTATCAATAGTGCCAGGCACACCAATGCACAAAATGCCGGCGCCGGTCAGATCGCGGGCACCACGGAAAGAGCCGTCGCCGCCGATTACAACCACACCGTCAATGCCCTTTTCACGGCACATAGCAGCAGCTTTCTGCACACCTTCGGGAGTGTTGAACTCGGGGCTGCGGGCTGTGAAAAGCGCTGTGCCGCCATGCTGCATGATATCAGACACGCTGCGCATGTTCATTTCTTCCAAGTCGCCGTGAAGCAGGCCGTTATAGCCGCGCTTCACGCCATAAACTTTCATGCCAAAATTCAGACCGGAACGGACAACCGCCCGCACAGCGGCATTCATACCCGGGGCATCCCCTCCACTTGTTAATACTGCAATACTTTTCGCACCCATTGTTAATTCCTCCAACTATTTGAAATCGGGCATAATACACCCTGATAGTAACTGTATCAGTAACATTATATCAAATGACTCGGATTTATCAAGTAGTTCCGCCAATATTTTACACAGCGTTCTGGTTTTTTCACAGTTTGGGGCCATAATAAGCTACATTTTCTTCTCCCAGCAAATCTCCCAAAGCGTTTAATAAGGGCCGGTTCATATACACCCGGTATTTGGCCGGAGCTCGTAAAAGTTTGCCCGTATCTCGAAAACTGAGATATAAATCGGTGACACCCTCGTCAAAAACAGCGATATATTGCATGGCTTTTCGGTAACGGGGGTCCTCTTGGGAATCCAGACGCAGATATAAACCGGGACGGACCTGCTTGTTCATCGGTTGTCCAGCTGCCGTAGGATCCGCCATTTGCGAAACTGTGTTGCACACCAATTCGGGCTCTTTGTTTTCCGTAAAATTCAGTTTTCCCTGAACTTCCACCACAGAACCTTCTGAAAGCAGATTTCCATATTGTTCCAAAGGCTTCGGGAACACCAAGGCCGTCATAGAACCATACATATCTTCCAGCGTGACAAACGCCATTTGGGAATTGCCTTTGGTAATCTTTTTCCGCACTCCTGTAACCATTCCCAAAACAGTCACCCACTGGCCGTCGTGGTACCGGCCGGCTTCTTCCTCGCTGCCGCTTTGCAATATCTCATCCATTCTGGCATAACCGCCTTCCTGGTACAGCTTTCCATACGCCGACATGGGATGTCCGGAAAGATACATGCCTGTAACTTCCTTTTCCATGGCCAGTTTATCTCCCTGGGAAAAATCTTCCGCCCGCTCTATAGCGGGTTCCCCCGCTTCCGAGGATTCCGGTGAATCGAAGAACCCCATCTGGCCCTCTACGTTACGGCGTTTGTCCGCCTCTAAAGCGTCCATCACCCGCTCGACGGATAGGAGCATTTCCCGGCGGTTGCTTCCCAGGCCATCCAAAGCGCCGCATTTGATCAAGCTTTCAATGGCACGGCGGTTCATGTCCCGGCCGGAAGTGCGCTTGCAGAAATTGTAAAAAGAGGTGAACTCCCCACCGCCCCGGCGCTCTTCCACCATCCGGGCAATGACGCCCCGGCCCAGGTTTTTCACAGCCAGCAACCCAAAACGGATGCTCTTGCCCACAACCGTAAATCCGCTTTCGCTATAATTTACATGAGGTGGCAGCACAGAGATCTCCAGCCGGCCGCACTCGTCGATATATTCCGCCACTTTGCCCGCCTGTCCCAACACGCTGGAAAGCAGCGCCGCCATATATTCGCAGGGATAATGGCATTTCAGATAAGCCGTTTCATAGGCTACCACAGCGTAAGCAGCGGCATGGGACTTATTGAACGCGTAAGAAGCAAAGTTTTCGATCTCCTGGAACAGCGCCTTGGCGGTCTGTTCATCCACTCCCCGGCGCAGGCATCCTTCCACTTCCCATGTGCCGTCCTCCCGCTGCTGGCCGTGAAGGAATACCTCACGCTCCCGTTCCAGCACGTCATGTTTCTTTTTGGACATGGCCCGGCGGACAATATCCGCCCTGCCCAGGGAATAGCCTGCCAGGTCCCGGAAAATCTGCATCACCTGCTCTTGATAGATGATGCATCCCGCGGTAGGCTCCAAAATGGGCTCCAAAAGCGGGTGGCGGTACTGTATCTTCGAAGGGTCTTTCCGGTTTTCCAAATACATGGGGATAAACTGCATGGGACCGGGCCGGTAAAGAGAAATAATGGCGATCAGATCCTCTACGCTTTCCGGTTGGGCCTGGATGAGCAGCCGTTTCATCCCAGGGGATTCAAACTGGAACACACCCTCGGAATGGCCTTCCCGCAACATTTGGAACACCTGGAAATCATCTTGGGAGACGCGTTCCATAGAGAACTCATTCTCTTGCCGCCGGATCATTTTCACAGCGTTGTCGATGACAGAAAGGTTGCGCAGGCCTAAAAAGTCCATTTTCAGCAAGCCCAGTTCTTCAATGGCGGTCATGGTATACTGAGTCACTACTGCCTCGTCGTTTTTGGAAAGAGGCACATAGTCCATCACCCTCCGGTCGGTGATAACCACTCCCGCCGCGTGGGTGGAAGCATGCCGGGGCATCCCTTCCACCTTGCGGGCCATGTCTAAAAGGTCACGCACCTGGGGATCGGATTCATACCGTTCCCGCAGGTCTTTAGATTGTTTCATGGCCGTGTCCAAGGTCATGCCCAAAGACATGGGCACAAGTTTGGCCACCTGGTCCACCTTGTTATAGGGGATGGCCAACGCCCGGCCCACGTCCCGTAAAGCGCCCCTGGCGGCCATTGTGCCGAAGGTGACGATTTGCGCCACATGGTCCTCCCCGTATTTATCCACCACATAATCGATGATCTCATCCCGGCGCTCGTCGCTGAAATCCACGTCGAAATCGGGCATACTCACCCGCTCTGGGTTCAGGAACCGCTCGAACAGCAAATTATAGCGCATAGGGTCCACATTGGTGATGCCCACGCAATAAGCAGCCAGGCTCCCCACACCGGAACCTCGTCCCGGCCCTACCGGTATCCCCACGCTCTTGGCGTACCGGATAAAATCCCACACGATCAGGTAATAGTTCACATATCCCATTTGCGTGATGATTTCAATCTCATAATCGAGCCGGTCCCTAAGCTCTTGGGAAGGAGATTCCCCATAGCGCCGAACAAGGCCCTCTTCACACAGCCGCCGGAAATAAGCCTGGTTATCGCTGCCATCGGGGGTAAAAAAAGCCGGAAGTTTGGTTTTGCCGAACTCCAGTTCCACATGGCACCGCCGGGCAATCTCCCCTGTGTTGTGGATAGCTTCCGGCACGTCGGGGAACAGGGCTTCCATCTCCTCCTGGCTTTTAAAATAAAACTCCTCCGAACCGAACTCCAAAGTATCTTTATCCTCCACTGTGCGCCCTGTTTGGATGCAGATGAGCACATGGTGCATCTTGCTGTCCTCCGGGGCGATATAGTGGCAATCGTTGGTCGCCACCAAGGGGATGCCCGTCTCTTTGGAAATGCGGATGATTTGTGGGTTCACCCGTTTTTGCTCGGGCAGGCCGTGGTCTTGCAATTCCAGATAAAAATTCCCTTTGCCGAAAACTTCCTCATACTGCAGGGCTGTTTCTTTTGCCCCTTCATAGTCTCCGCGGGAAAGAGCACGGGGAATCTCTCCTGCCAAACAAGCAGAAAGAGCGATCAGCCCTTCGTGATGCTCTTGGAGCAGTTCCCAGTCTACCCGTGGCTTATTGTAGAAGCCTTCTACCCAGGCTTTGGATACCAACGCGATCAGATTGTGATACCCTGTCTCGTTCTCACAAAGGAGCACCAAATGACGGCTTTCCCCATCCAACTCGTGGACTTTGTCGAACCGAGTGCGCCGCGCCACATAGACTTCACATCCTAAAATCGGGTTGATGCCTCGCTTTTTCGCCGCTTTATAGAAATCGACCACGCCGTACATACAGCCGTGGTCGGTGATAGCCACCGCTTCCTGGCCCATCTGCTTAGCGGTGTCCAAAAGCCTTTCAATGCGGCAGGCACCGTCTAAAAGGCTATATTCTGTATGAACATGTAAATGGGCAAAAGCCATATTTCCTCTCCTTTCCTTCTATTCTCCCTCACCCTCGTGAGAGGTCAGATATTCTTCCGTCACTTCGATCCAAAAATAATATTCCATGCCGATATTCTCTTTCGCTGTACCCCAGTACGTTTCCTCACACACCAGATACTTTCCCGGCTCCTGGGGGCATTGGAACATATCAGACCGTTCCCTGTAGACGCGGCCTTGTTCGTCGTAGATGGTAAAGGCGAAATCCCCGTTTTCTGAATCGCCTTCAAACAAGACCGTGGTCGAATGGTCGAACACTACCGTAGGCGCTTCTTCCCCCACCTCGCTTGGGACCAGCCGCCGCATATCTTCCCGCTTCCCATCCTGCGTGGTATAGATTTGGTTTTGGGGCGGCGTTGCTGTGAGACCGTCGCTTTTCAAAGTAACGGCGCCCACTTCCGGCGGCCCGCTCCCAACACGTCCGAGAAGCAGGTACAGCACAAGAAGGATGGTCCCAACCATCAAAACGGCGCCGCCATATACGGCCAGCTTCATTCGCCAGTCGCCTTCCACCTTCATGCCGTCCAGCCGTTTCTGGAACTTGTCTTTCAGAGCCAAATCATTTCCCCCTTTCCGCCGTTACAGCAAACTGGAAATCCCCTTTTTCTCCAGGATGTCCTCCCCCAGCCTCAGCAACCTTTGCAGCCGGTGATTGACCCCGCTGCGGGTGATCCCTAAACGGGCCCCCATTTCTCGCAGTGTCATGTCCGGATTCTCCAGCCGGAGCCTGGCCAGTTCCTGCAGTTCCTCCGGCAAACTTTCAAGCCCCATGGTATCGCTGATAGCCGCGATAGCCGCTGTCTGTCTGGCAGAAGCGGAATAGGTCTTGTCCATATTTGCGGTCTCAAAATTCGTCTTGCGGTTGATATTATTCTTGACTTCTTTGTACATCTTCACTTGCATTAAATGCATGGCCGCGCCGGGAGCCCCAAGATAAGTGAGAAGATCCTCAATGGGTCCGCTCTCTTTTAAGTATACCACGTAACCGCTCTTGCGGCTGACCAAAGAAGGGGACAACGGGAAAGCTTCCACCTCGCAAAGCAGCGTATACAGGTCGTTGGCCAAATTCTTGTGAGGCACAGCAAATTCCAGGTGATATTCCTTACTGGGGTCAGTGGCGGTACCGCAGGTCAAAAACGCGCCCCGCAAAAAAGCGGCAGTACAGCACTCGTTCTCCAGATTGGCACGGTTCACGCGCAAGCTGGTTTCCTGCCCCGTATGTCCGAAATCCTCCAGCATAGCCAGCCGGGAAGATTCTTCCGGCAGACTGACACGATAAGCCGGTTTCTTTCTGCGGCTGACTCCAAAGGTCAGTTCTCCTGAAACCCCCGCACCCGCGGCAGCCAGTTCCAGCATCCGCCGGGCGACCGGCCCTGTTTCTGTAACAAAAGCGCTCTCACGCAGCGTAAAACATTTTGAGAAAAGCCACACCCCGTAGCACTCGGCCCGCAGACAGCACTCCCGCTTTAATTCCACGCCGCACAGTTCCACTTTTATGTCCGAAGAAAAGGACACAACTCTCCCCCGCTTTCTTACTGTTCCCTTAGAATTTCTGCATATCCCGATGGGTAACGCTGGCCTTTACTCCAATGTCGTTCAAATGGTCGCACATATACTGGGCCAACGCTACCGAGCGGTGATGCCCTCCCGTACATCCAACGGCGATGACAAGCTGGCTTTTCCCCTCTTTACTGTAGAGAGGAAGCAGATAATCGATCAAGTCCGTAAAACGGGACACAAACCCTTTCGTTTCTTCCTTTTCCATCACATAGTCCCGCACCGGAGCATCCAGGCCCGTTAGAGGGCGAAGGTTCTCATCATAAAAGGGATTTGGCAGGCACCGCACATCGAAAACCAAGTCGGCTTCCATGGGGATGCCAAACTTGAATCCAAAACTGATGCAATGCACCGAAAGAGAATCCTGAGCGCTGCTGAGAAACAGCTCTGAAATTCTGGCTTTCAGCTGCGCGGGAGACACACCGGAGGTATCGATCACATAATCGGAACACTCTTTCACAGGCTTCAGCATCTCCCGTTCCAATTTAACAGCTTGCTCCAAAGCGCCGCCCATTTCATCAGCCAGCGGATGCTTCCGCCGGGTTTCTTGGAAACGGTTTACTAACACACTGTCGGAAGAATCCAAAAACAAAATCTTATAAGGTTTTTTGTCCCGTTTTAAGGACTCCATCGCTGTAAAAAAGGATTTGAACAGTTCCCCGCCCCGTGTATCTGTTACCACAGCGGCCCTGTTCCGTACTCCCTCAGATTGCACACACATGTCGTAAAAAACAGGAATCAACGCGGGCGGCAGGTTATCCACGCAAAAAAAACCAATGTCCTCCATTGCGTGCATCGCCCGGGTTTTCCCCGCACCGGAAAGTCCTGTCAAAATCACAAATTCCATAGATATTCCCCCTTTATTCTTCCCCTGTCACGCGGACTTCCGTCTCAAGTTGAATGCCCTTTTTTTCGTACACTTCTTTTTGAATCTCCCCAATGAGAGATAATACGTCATGACAGGTGGCGCCTCCTGTATTCACGATAAACCCAGCATGCTTTTCGCTGACCTGAGCCCCGCCCACACGGCGGCCTTTCAGTCCGCTTTCTTCGATCAGCGCGGCGGCATATGCCCCTTGGGGCCGTTTGAACACACTGCCTGCGCTGGGCATATCATAAGGCTGCTTCGACTTCCGGCGCGCCATCAAGTCCTCCATTTGAGCGCCGATCTGGGCAACGTCTCCAGGAGTTAAACCATACTCTACGAACGCGATGATATCCCGGCCGCCAGTATACCGGCTCTTCCGATAGTCAAATTGAAGCTCTTCCCCACTGGCCGCTTCTTCGTCCCCTTCCGGAGTCACATGGATCACACGCTCTATTACATCCCGCATTTCGCCGCCATAAGCGCCAGCGTCCATATAAGCGGCGCCTCCCACGGAACCCGGGATTCCCCAGGCGAACTCCAACCCAGAAAGGCTGTGCTCTCTGGCAAATGCGCACACCGCTGCCAAAGAAGCCCCCGCTCCTGCCCGAACTCTGTTGTTGGGAAGTAGTTCTATCTTTTTGAAATCACCGGAAAGCAGCAGCACCACCCCGCGAATCCCTTTATCGCTTACCAGCAAGTTCGAGCCTTTTCCCAAGAGCAGATACGGCAAACCGCTTTCCTTTAGGACCTTCATCAATTCCTTAAGTTGTGACAAAGTCTCCACTGTCACAAACCGGTCTGCCGGGCCGCCGATCTGAAAAGTCGTGTGACGGCTCATGGGTTCGCCGCGCAAGCATGAGCATCCGATTTTTTGGACAGCTTGATCAAAAGAGGTATAGCAAAGCTCCATAATTTCTCCTCTCATCCCCGCCTGTTAGAGCCAATGCTCTGCGGGAGTCATCGTCGTTTCAAAAATTCCGCCACAGCTTCCCATTTTCATGAAGCTGACAGCACCGGCGTGCAAATCCAATTTATATAATTTATATTGATAGTATATGCGCGCCTGATTAGATATCCAAATCCTTCTTGATGCTTTCGCCCCGCAGCTCTGAGATGTCCACACCTAAGCCGGAGAGCAACTCCTGGGCGGCATTGTAACCCATCTTTTTTTGACGGTTGTTCATGGCCGCTACCTCAATGATCACCGCAAGATTACGTCCGGGCTTAACGGGGATAGTCAGCACAGGCACCCGGATACCCAGAATCTCTGTAAACTCGCTGTCAATTCCCATACGGTCATACACTTTGGTTGCGTCCCAAATCTCCAAATTGATGCACATATCAATTTTTTCAGAGAGTTTGACAGCGCCCATACCGAAAATACGCCGGGCGTTGATAATGCCGATGCCGCGAAGCTCGATGAAGTGGCGGATATTTTCCGGAGCCTGACCAACCAAAGACTTGCTGGATACACGGCGGATCTCCACAGCATCGTCAGCGATAAGCCGGTGTCCGCGCTTGATCAACTCGATAGCGGTCTCGCTTTTTCCCACGCCGCTGTCTCCCACCAGCAAAACACCTTCGCCATAAACTTCGATCAATACGCCATGGCGGGTGATCCGTGGCGCAAGTTCTACATTTAAAAGGGAAACCAAATCCGCTACCACATTAGAAGTGGAATCTTTGGCGGAAAGCAGTGGGATATCGTATTTATCGGCGGCGCCCTGCATAAACTCACAAGGTACGATCCCTCTGGCCACAATTACAGTAGCAGGCCGCAGGGCGAAAAAATGGTCAATGGCTTCAGCCTTCTTCTCTTGGCCCAAACTATCCAGCATGGCCATTTCCGAACGTCCCAGCACCGTGATACGGTGGGGGTCAAAATAATCGCAGAAGCCATAAAGTTCCAAACCGGGACGGATAACGTCTCGGGAACAGATCAAAATCTCCTCAGCGGCACAAGGCAAATGCACTTCTTGCAGACTCAGTTCTTTGATTATTTTCGCCAGGGGGATGGTATATTCTTCTGTCATATTCAAACACCCTCTCTTATTTGATTACATACTTGTCCCACGGTACCGGAACAAAAAGCGATGGTCCGTGCATATGATTATTCTTATTATAAACTATCCCCCTGCAAAAATAAAGGGTTGGTTCTCATCGCATTTGATCAATAAAAAATTTTTAATTTTTTTGAAAATACCTCTTGCATTTTTTATCAACCCGTATTATAATAATTAAGCTGATTGAAGAAATCAATCGTTCAGCAGTTCGGTAGCTCGTCGGGCTCATAACCCGAAGGTCGTAGGTTCAAATCCTGCCCCCGCAACCAAAGACCCCAGGTTTTATTACCTGGGGTTTTCTCTTGCCTTTTCGTGGGATACCGCCACCACGCTCCCTTGATTTGGCGGTATCCGTTGTATAAATAGCACTGTTTTTCCTGGAAAACGGACAGGAAAGAACCACCCTTGAGCCTTGCGGCTCTGGGGTGGTTTTTGCTTTCTTTTGGGAGCTGACCCAGATTTGACCCATTTTGGTTTGGCCGGAATCCGGGTCAAATTCTGGAGCGGATACCATTGGATAGGATCGGCGGTATGGTTTTTGTCCAGCCAGATGGCTTCTCTCCTACATTTTTCGATTTGCTTGCTGTTGACAGCCAGTTCTCTTTCCTTACCTTATGTTATGACCTTCGGGGAAGTTGATATGGTGTCATTTATAACCAGGAAGCCACCCGGAAACCCATGGTTCCTAAGGTGGCTCTTCTCTTTTCTCTGCTTTCTATCAAATTCTGGACCCCAGCAGACCGTCCATCTTCTGGGCCGCATCCCGCTGGGCCACCGTGGTGACATGAGCGTAGGTGTCCAATGTAAATCCTGCGCTGAAATGGCCCAGCATACCGGAAACTGTTTTCACGTCCACCCCGTTTTGGAGGGCAAGGGTCGCGAACGTGTGGCGTAAGTCATGGAAGCGCACATAGGGCAGCCCCGCCCGCTTCAGCACCCGGTGAATTGCTCGGCGTTTCGCCATGTTGATTACCTCCTTTCTCAGCTACCAACACTATTCGATAGGGTGCGGCTATGTCCAGAATTACTTTCTCTACTGAGTGGAGAAAAAGCTCCCCGCCTTTTGGTGGATTTACACCACCCTTGGGCGGGAAGTTTTTTCGCTGGTCTTTTCTTTGTTTTGCGGCGCAGTTTTTGCGTTGCGGTTTGTGCTTTGGCAAAAGAGAAATTAGAATACTCACATCCACAGTCCAAAGCTCTGGCCGTTTTCCTGGTCATAGTTGGGGAGATTCTCTAAGCGCTGCCCAAGAGCCAGCTTCTTTAACGCCTCCCGCTTCCGCTGTTTACTCTCTGTCCAAACCGGGATGGCTGGTTGCTTGGCCATTCAAATGCCATGTACTCTCCCACGTTATACACGCCACAAATATCTCACCACATCCGCAGGCAGGGCGACAATCACTTCAACGGTACCATCTGCGCCGGACGATATTTCCGCAGCCGAATCCGGAACAGCCACCACAGTGAACACCATCACCAGAGTGAGGGTGAGCATGAGAATACCTCATGACTTTTTCATCGCACATCCTCTTTGCATCATTGTAAATTGTGTGAGCTAAAAGCATTGCGCGCTACTTTTAACGTCTCACCATGGGTTTTGCCTTTCGCGATATGATGTAATCAAGGCTCACAGTATTTTGCGATCGTTTCTTCAATCTCTTCAGGAGTGATTTCCCGGGGCTCATGGTTTACAAATTCCGTTCCATACCAGGTGGTGTAGCCATCCCAGGTGTAGGAATCGGGATCGTACCCAGAATTATAGCCCTCTTTGGTCGCCCTTGCGCTAAATTGATAGGGACCTATGTACAGGCCGATATCCGGATATCCGTAGGTTTCCCAACTGTACGCACCATCGGCATCCTTTTCAAAGAGTTCAAATAGATCTTGTATAAAGTCCTCGTCACGGACAATGGGTTGCAGGATGCCAAGAACCGTATACGCAGATTCTTCATCCATCTGAGGATAGATTACCGTTATGTCAACCACTGCGTGATCTTCGTAACTGCAATATACCTGGGCATGAGGATATTCCTTCCGAACACTTTCTTTAAACTCCCGCATTTGCGGCAGATCCAGAGATTGGTACTGCAAGCAGCCCGACAAAGTTGCCAGCAGCAAGAAAGCTGATAGGACATATTTGATGTATTTGGAACGTGGTTTTTTTGCCAAAGCCAATCCCCGCCTTCAAACAAGATTCAATGGAAATAGGCAAACCCGCCTTTTAATACAGCGCTTGACATATTGGCATAATACGCATCCCAATCTATACCACGACGTTTTCCCATGGTTGAAATTGCGATCCATCGGTTATCATCTGACCCCTGGTAATACTTGGTTATAGTAACCCAATGCCATTGTTCTTCTCCTGTTTTCGCCAGATTCAGTGAACCCACCGGTTTGTCATCTCTAAGAGCACTCTTTATAAAATTGGCACACGCTCCCTTTGAAGCAGTTGCTTGTAGTTTACTAGAGGACAATGAAACGCCCATATAATCTGCATATTCGATTACATCAAGCTGAATATACTCAATGATAAACCTCTCACTTTACCACTCCAAACTGAAAGTTGACCCCGAAGAAGTATCCTTTAAAGCGTCTTCCATGTCACTATAGGAGATCGTATTTTTAGAATTTTCACTATACATTTGAACGCATACAATGACAAGGGCAGAAAGCACGCAGATTACAAGCACAATCACTACGGAAATCATAATAACACGTCTATTCCTCGCATATTTACCCAAGGAAGATTGGGTCTTCTCCTTGTCAGACACAGCGGATTCATTCTCCTCTTTCTGAACGAAGTTTTCCTCATGTCCATTACGACCTTTTTGCTCTTGCGTAACTAAAGAATCTTCTTTCCCATCTACGAAATAGTCCAACGGGACTCCGTACAAATGGCTTAATCGTCTTAAATTGTCCATAGAAGGTAGTGCGGTGCCACGTTCCCAGCGTGATACCGTTTGCCGGGTTACCTGCAACTCTCTTGCCAACTGGTCTTGTGTGACCCCTTTCTTTTTCCTGGCTCCAGTCATTTTCTCCTGTAAGTTCATATTCTTCCCTGCCTCCTACTGTAGATGAAAACACCCTAAAAATAAAGGGTATTTCACTTTACATCATGGGTATTTTGCTTTACATTCTGAAAACCAAAAGGATTTTCGATCCGTTGACTCACTTTATCAAGAAAAAAGCTCAGGCTCGGCTCTCTATCTGCAGAGATGAAGGACTTCCGTTCACGGTTTGTCTGAATGACATTTTCCAGTAAATCCCACAGCACGCAATTGACATCCGGATTTTCTGAACATATAATTGACATTTCCTAAATCAGAACGCCCAGTAGCAAAAAAACGGCCCCTTTGTTTTTTTAAACTAAAAATAGACCCTCTTGTTAGTTAGTCAGGACACATTACTAACAAGAGGGTATTGTTTGCAAAAAAGTCTTATCCGTCCTTTGGCTTACAGCCTCAACCTTTATGGGCCTGGGGTTCTAACCCGGTTCTTTCCCGGATAAACGCCTCTAACAACTCGGCTGTTTTATCGATCCCAAGCCTGGTGCTGTTGATACAGATATCATAGCCACGGGAATCGCCCCATTTAATTTCCGAATGACGGTTATGGTACTTCTTTCTGGATTTATCATGCCGGGCTACTTTTACAGCGGCTTCTTCCAAACTAATATTGTGACGCTTGCTAACCCGCTTGATCCGGTCTTCCTTATCACCCAACACGAAAATAGAAACCAGCCTTTCGTCTCCCCGGAACAACTCATCCGCACAGCGTCCCACGATAACAAACGATTCCCCGGAAGAGGCTTTTTTCCGAAGATATTCAAACTGCATTTCCGCAACAATTTCTTCAATGGAATTGGTATACCCATTTACGCTTCTGGAAAAAAATATGTTTCTCTTCTGTTCGTCATACTTTTCCAGATACTCGATCCGGATATTTTTCTCCTCAGCGATATCTTCCAAAATACGGCGGTCGTAATAGCTGATTCCAAAATACTCCGCGATCTTTTCTCCCACATAGTGGCCTCCGCTTCCAAATTCCCGGCCAAGAGCGACTATCACTTGTTTTTTCATGGCTCTTATCCTTTCCTTCCACAATTAACAATACCGCACAAAAATGATCACCATGGAAATTGTAACCACAATAACAGTAGCAGGAACCGCTGTTCTGCAGTAGGTTTTCCAATCGATAAAATAACCGTTACGGGAAGACACAGAGGTACCTACTACATTGGCAGATGCACCAATCGGCGTGGCGCTGCCACCAATGTCAGTACCCATGGCAAGACCCCAGGCCAAAGTGGAAAGATCTACTCCCTGGGTTGCCGCCAGCGTTTTAATAACAGGGATCATAGTGGCCGCAAAAGGAATATTATCCACAAAAGCGCTTGCGATGGCGGAAAGCCAGATAATAATCGCCACCATCAGCTTCAGGTTGTTTCCGCTGATCTGCCCTATAAAACCGGCCAAAAGCTCCAGCACTTGTGTCTGCTCCAAACCGCCTACTACAATAAATAAACCTACGAAAAAAAGCAGAGTCTTATAGTCCACTCCCCGCAGAAGCTTAAGGGCGTCTTTCCAGAACACGGCCAAAGTAATCACCGCTATGGCCACGCCAATCAGGGCCACCGTCAGCCCGGTAGCAGAATGAGTAGCTAATAAAACCACGGCCAGGGCAAAAATCAAGCAGCTGAGAGCAAAATCACGTTTGCTGCTGATAGCGCTGGCCGGGGCAGGAATGGAAGCCAAGTCCACACCTGCATTGCCTGCGGACACTAATTCTTTGCGATACATAAAGAAGAAATACACAATAACAACCACCAGGCCCACTGCGGCAATCAGACCAGTGTTCACCAGAAAATCCATGAAAGAATATCCCAGCGAAGTGCCTATGATGATATTGGGAGGGTCTCCGCACATGGTAGCTGAGCCACCCAGATTCGCGCAGAAAATTTCAGAGAGAATCATGGGAATGGGGTTAAATTTGAGCAGCTTGGCTAATTCCACCGTGACAGCTGCCAAGAACAGAATCACTGTAATGCTGTCAATAAACATAGCCAGCAAAGATGATAAAATCATAAACGTAATAAAAATCGGCACAGTTTTATAATGTACAAGTTTTACCAATGCCAGACACAGCCATCGAAAAAACCCGGCTTTCGCCATTCCTTCCACCATAATCATCATTCCAAGAATAAAGACAATAGTGGACCAGTTGATTCCCATAGAAGACTCTGCCTCTTCCGAGGCAGCATACCAGAAATCCACCGTAAAAAAGCTGCTCAAGTTCAGCGTCTTCCAAATAGCGTCGGCACTGCGCATTACAATACCAAACACTACAAGAATCATGACACCACCGCAGCCTAACGTAATATATTGCCGCTCAATTTTCTCCATTACAACCAGCACAAACATGGCAATAAAAATTACCACAGCTAAAACCTGTGCTAATACCATTATTCTCCCCCACCCCGACTATAAAAAAAGTCTAAAAGTTTTATTATTTATTAAATAATTTTAGCCCATTCTTCTCTGTTTTGCAAGAGAATACTAAAACATATTTTGGGGATTTATATCGACCAATACTTGGGTACCGGCAAAATCCGCTTTGAGCGAAGCGAAAGCGCCTTTCTAAACAACTTACCTGCATAAAAAGAAAGCCCCCGGCTCCATTTGAAAATGGAACCGGGGGCTAAATTTACATAGTGTCAGTTGCTGTTTTAGCCGTTCAATTTATAAACGTCGTACTCTTCATCATAAGCGGAGAATCCTTGAATCTCCACGTTCTCATCATGCTTCTGCTGATAAGCTTCGGTAATGCCATCTACATTATTGTCCTTAGCAAACTGGAGCATCTGAGCAACCAGAGAATCGAATTCCTCATCGCTGGCAGCCATGATGATCTTGGGCCACTGCGCCTTGGACTGGTCAATAATGGTCTGACGGCTTACACCCAAATCAGACTGAGGATCGATAACGTCGGTCAAGCCAGTGTTTTCGTCGGTAATGAACTTCTGGCCAATCCGAGGATTCTCAGCATCGTAGGTGCACAAGTTAGCCTGAATGTCAACAACCCAGTTCTTGTTCTCGGGCTTTTCTTTCTCATTAACCGCATATTTAGTCAGGTCGATGTTGTCGGAATGAGCGGGCTGAGTCCAGAACCAAGCGCCGGCGGCGTCCAGTTCGTCAGAAGTGAATTCAGACTGGGGCTTCTTCAACTGAGGATTGCCGTCCTCATCCAAACCTTCCCACAGGCCGCCTTCGGGACCATACATGATATTGATGGAGCCTTCTTTGGTCAGCATCCAAGTGAACAGGTCGAAGATTCTCTGAGGATTGGTTGCAGTGGTGGTGATGCAGTTCACGTTCCAACCTACAGTACCAGCCTCATCGCCGTATGTGATCTCTACGCCTTCGGCAGCAGGGAACATCATATTCTCGGGATGCATAGCTTCGGTACCCAAAACCTCATAAGAAGTTTCGCCACCGGTCTTTTCACGAACAATGCGGCGGAAATTGTTGGTATCATCCTGAGAGAAATCGTACCACAGCAAGGCCGGGCGGGCATTGGAAATTTTCTCCAGGAACTGGTCGGCGGAATCGGTGAACACTTCCGCGGTAAACAAGCCTTCGCGATACCACTGGTTAGCCATGCGCAAAGCTTCAACTACCAATTCGTTCTCCAGGCCATACTGGAAAACGCCATCATCTTGAGTCCAATATACATCCTGAGGCAGACGGCCGCCTAAAGCACGGTAGAAGGGCCACCATACATAATAGCCATTATCAGTGTTGGTGCACCAGAAGGGGAATACACTCTGTCCCGAGAAAGAGGTCAAGTTTGCCTCTTTAACCGCGAGAGCATATTGATGCAGGTCCTCAAACGTTTCCAAAGAGGGAGACCCTACCGCTTCATACGCAGCGGTATTGATAATCCACTGGTAGTTACCACCAGTAGCTTGGGTACGGGGCCAGTTGGGAATGCCATACAGCACACCATCGATCTTCAGCAATTCGCGGGTAGCTTCCGGAACATCCTCCGCGAAAGAGCAGCCGTCATACATAAACTGCTCCAAATCCTGCAGTTTACCAGCCTGTGCAATCTTTTTCAGATCCGGGCCGCGGTCCATAACAATCACTTCCGGCAGGTCGTCAGAAGCAACCATCAGATTTAGTTTGGCTGTGGGGTCAGAGTCCGGAGCCGTCCAGTTAACCTCTACGTTAAACTTATCGGACATGTACTGCGAAGCAGCGTCCTGACCCCAAGACTTAGACCAGCCGGTATAATTGTAGTACACCGTGAAGGAATAGGGTTCGCTGGTATCGTCCGGTCCTTCGGCAACCGTACCGGTACTTGCTGTGCTGCTTTCACCACCAGTACTACCGCTCTCCCCAGCGGCAGAGCTTCCATTGCTGTCGGAGTTGCCGCATCCAGACAAGCTGGACACTGCCAAACTCAGAGCTAACAGCAGAGCTAACACTTTTTTCTTACTCATTTTGTTCGCATCCTTTCTTCCTAAATAAACTCTAAAAACTATATTGTTCAGAGAACATTCCTGTCTGGGACTAAGGTCTGCTCTCAAAGAACCAAAGAAATGTATTTGAATCATTAAATCCCCAAAACGAACTTTAAAACAAAATCAGCCTTTAATGGAGCCGATCATAATGCCCTTGATGAAATAGCGCTGCAAGAAGGGATAGATCGCTACAATGGGAACGATACTGGTGATCATCGTTGCCATTGTAATCGAGCGCACATTCACCGCTCTGCCGGCACTGGCCTGGCCTATCACCGAGGCATCTACACCTTGAGCTGCCATTCGTTCCGCAAAACTGGCTTCATTGATGATAGTCAGCAACACGGAAGTCATGGGACGCAGATTTTCATCGGTAACATACACATATGTAGTATACCAATCGTTCCATTGGGCCACGCCAAAATACAAAGCGATCGTGGCGATAATGGGGGTGGAAACAGGCCAATAAATCTTAAAGAAAATGGTGAAGTAATTGGCGCCGTCAATACGGGCGGATTCCTCCAAAGCTTCAGGCACAGACTGGAAATAGCTTCTCATCAAGATCATATTCCATACATTCATCAACGCGGGAAGAATGTAAACCAAGAAGTTGTTGGTCAGGCCCAAAGTCTTGATCAAGAAATACGAAGGAATCAAGCCACCGCTGAAATACATGGGAATCAGGCACAGCATGGTGTAAAGCTTTCTGCCCACCAAATTCTTTCTGGAAAGGGCAAAAGACAGAGAACCAGTAATCAGCAATCCTCCTACTGTACCTATAATTGTTCTGGCAAAAGTAATGCCATATGCCCGCCAAATGGTAGGATTATTGAAGATGTTTTTATAATTGTCCAAAGTGAATTTGCGTGGGAAGATGGTAATACCACCCAAAATGGTGTCATCAGCATAGTTTAACGAAATCGCCAATGAGTTCAAGAAGGGGTATAGCGTTGCCACGAACACAACCACCATAATAACCACCATAAGGGTCAAAACAACATAATCTCCCACCGATTTTTTCGCAACCATCTTATGGCGCCGACGTGATTTTACGAAACTAGCCACAGATATTTCCTCCTTTCGTCATATCCCTGCAACTTAGAACAACGCGGTTTCTCCCGCTTTTCCAGCGATCCAGTTCGCTCCGAGAAGCAGACCGAAGTTGATGACCGCCTTAAAGAGGCCTGCCGCTGTAGCGAAGGAGAAACGACCCATTTGCATACCCATACGGTAGACGAAAGTATCAATCACATCGGCATATTCAGTGAGCATCGCGTTACCCATGTTCTTGGTTAACATCATAATCTGGTCAAAGTTGGCGTTCAAAACACCACCAACACTCATGATGAACAACAGAACGATTGTAGGCTTAATCGCTTTAACTGTAATGTGCCACATCTTTTGAGAACGGGTAGCACCATCAATATCTGCCGCTTCATACATTTCCGCATCTACGCCAGCAATTGCCGAAATGTAAATAATTGAGTTCCATCCTAATTCTTTCCAAATATCTGTAAACAGCGCGATTCCCCAGAAATACTTGCCATCCTGGAAGAAGCCAATCGGCTCATCCACAATATGGGCCCACATGAGGAACTCGTTAACAGCGCCGCCATCTATAGAAAGAAAATCAAACATCAGCAAAGCGCACACAGTCCACGAAATAAAGTGGGGCAAATAGCTGATTGTCTGAACAGTCCGTTTGATAGGACCATTGCGCATTTCATTTAGAAATACAGCAAAAACGATAGGACACACAAACCCGATTGTCAGCTTTAACAAGCTGATGACTAAAGTATTTCTTAATGTAAGGAAAAAGTTTGGATCAGTAAACAATGATTCAAATTGTTTAAATCCAACCCAAGTACTCATCCCAGGAAAATCGCCAATTCGGTATTCCTGAAAAGCCATCACCAAACCGTACATGGGCAAATAGCTGAAAATGATCAGCAAAATTATGCCCGGCAAAACCAAGGTTTGTAAATCCCATTGTTCCAGGGCTCTTTTAAAGACACCTTTTTTGGGAATGGAAGCGACTCCGCCCTCAGCTTTTTTCACATTACATCACTCCTAACAACACAAACTCACTCTTTTTTCCGAAAACAAGGAAACCAAAAACCCCTTTGCAAAATCAACTCGTCTGTGTTCATTCCCCCTCAAAAAAGTGAATGACCCGTGCCACTCTTGCACATGGATGTTTCAGAGGGCAGCTCGCAGTTGAACTATCATTTTTGTACCTTTTCCCTAAAAGGTACAAAAATGGGAACTAGTTCCCATTCACAATTTTTTCAAATTCTCTTCATAAAGAATAACCCACTTCAATAAAAAAGTCAATCGTTTTTTATCTATTTTCCCAATTCATATGGAAATTTTTTATAAATTCTTATGCTAACATTATTACCTAAACATGTCATTTCACCACATTCAAGTAGTATAAGCAGCAAATTAGCCATTTTGTCTATTTCTTTTCACTACCCTCAATTTGACAAATTTTTTCTTTTAGAACATTGGTTTAAAATACAAGTGTTCTAATCGCGAATTGTGTGCTTGTTGAAACAAACCAAATATGCTATACTTGAATTACTTTATGGGCAATACTTGAATTACTTTATGGGCAGCCCAAATGGAAAATCGTTGCGCAAGTCCATTTGTCCTCCCCACCGCACGTCACATAAAATTTCAAAGTTCAGGAGATGATACTCATGAAAATGGCACCCGAATGGCATGACCGTTTGCGGCACTGGACAGTTACACTGGCAAAGGACTTCTACCGCCCATTGGGAGATATTTCCTTTGAAGGCTTCCAAACCTACGACCACATCAGCCCCCAACAGGCGTTGGAAAACAGCGGCTACACGCCGGTTCCCGAGGGCACCCCTTGGGGAAACGAATGGGAATACATGTGGCTGAAAGGCGAGATCGTCCTTCCTCCCGAAGCGGAAGGCCAGATGATCGTGTTGAATCTGAATCCCGGCGGCGAAACGACCCTGTTTGTCAACGGCAACTCTTTCGGCACCTACCGCGCCGGATGGGTAACGGTTCCCCATCATTTTATGGAGGACAACATCCTCACCGAAAACGGCAAAGCCGGAGAAACATATCTGCTTCAAGCGGAAGCCTACGCTGGGCATTTCTATCCTGAAAGCCCCCTGGAAGGCTGCTGCACCGGCCCGGTGATCCCCGGCACGTATACCGACCCGCTGGAAGGCAAGCTGCGGACCAAAATGGGCAAAAACACTTTCGGCATTTGGAACGAGGACGCTTATCAGCTTTGGATGGACGTTGTCACCCTTACCGAAGTGATGACCTGCCTGCCGGAAAGCAGCCTGCGCGCCGCGAAGATCGGCAAAGCACTGGAAAAATTCACCCTTGCCGTAGACTTTGAGCAGCCCTTGGAAGGCCGCATCGCCGACTATAAAAAAGGCCGGGAGATCCTGAAAGAAGCGCTTTCCTGTGTCAACGGCAGCACAGCCCCCACGTTCTACGGCATCGGCAACGCCCATCTCGACGTGGCATGGCTTTGGCCTTTGGCAGAGACTGAGCGGAAAGTCTCCCGCACATTTGCCGCCCAGCTGCGCTTGATCGAAAAATACCCGGGTTACAAATTCCTGCAAAGCCAGCCCCAGACTTACGCCTACTGCCAGCAGTACTATCCTGAACTGTTCGAGCGCATCAAAGCGGCTATCAAAAAGGGCGGCTGGATCGCCGAAGGCGGCATGTGGGTAGAACCCGACACCAACATGACTTCCGGCGAATCCCTGACACGCCAGCTGATCCACGGTATGTGGTATTTCCGTGAAGAGCTGGGCGTCAACTGCGAGATCCTTTGGCTGCCGGATACTTTCGGTTATACCGCGGCGCTGCCTCAGATCTTAAAGAGCTGCGGGATCAAATATCTGGTCACCCAGAAGATCTTCTGGAGCTATAACGGCGGCGAGCAGTTCCCCTATCACTATTTCACCTGGCGCGGCATGGACGGCAGTGAGATTGTCTCTTATCTGCCCACCAGCTACACCTATACCACCAATCCCAAGCAGCTCATGGACGTATGGGAAAACCGGGTGCAAAAAGACGGGCTGGACAAGTTCCTGCTGCCCTACGGCTATGGAGACGGCGGCGGCGGCCCCAGCCGGGACTATATCGAATTCGCCCTGCGTGAAAAGAACCTGGAAGGCTGCCCCAAACTGGAAATGGCTCATCCCAGCAAGATTTTTGAGGACCTGGAAGCTGAAGGCGGCCCCGAAAACACCTATGTAGGCGAGCTTTACTTCTCTTGCCACCGGGGCGTTTATACCAGCCAGGCCGCTGTGAAAAGGGGCAACCGCAAATCCGAACTGGCCATGCGGGAAGCGGAAATGTGGGGCACCGTGGCTTTGCAGAACGGCTTTGATTTCCCCTATGAGGAATGGGACGCTGACTGGAAAAAAGTACTGCTCAACCAGTTCCACGATATCCTTCCCGGCTCTTGCATTGGCCCGGTCTACAAAACAGCCAAGAAGCTCCACGACGAAACCATCGCCTCCGGAAACTCCATCGCTGCTTCCGCGGCACGTTCCATTGCGGGCAGCGGCAACAGCGAGCTGGTGTTCAACTCCTTGTCTTGGGACCGGGACACCGTGGTGAAAAAGGCCGACGGCAGCTATGCCCGGGTCACTGTTCCGGCCTGCGGCTACGCTCCTGCCACGGATGCCGGTATCGCCGCTGGAGAAGAAGTCACCGTTGCGAAAGACGGAGAAAACATCATCCTGCAAAACGGCAAAGTTAAAGCTGTGTTCGACCAGAACGGCGAATTGGTCTCCTTCGTACTGCTGGAAAGCGGTCGGGAATTTGCCGCGGGCGGCATGAACCGGCTGCTCTTATACAAGGATGTACCCCGTATTTTCGACGCTTGGGACATCGACAGCAACTACGAACAGCAGTTTGTGGAAAGCGGCCGCTGCACAGGCATCCGCATCGTGGAGGAAAGCCCTTACCGCTGCGCGGTGGAAATTCAGCGGGCCATCGGCAATTCTACTCTTACTCAGGTTGTCTCTCTGGAAAGCGGCAGCATCCGGGTGGAATTCGACACCACGGTTCAGTGGCATGAACTGCACCGCCTGCTGAAAGTCAGCTTCCCTGTGGACGTTACCGCTACCGAAGGCATCAACGAAATGCAGTTCGGCTATGTCAAACGGCCTACCCACCGTTCCCGCGCTTACGATAAAGACCGCTTCGAAGTCTGCAACCACCGCTACACCGCCCTTTGCGATGAGAGCCACGGCGCCGCAGTGCTCAACGACTGCAAATATGGCGTAAGCATGCTGGGCAACGCTATCAACCTGACATTGCTCCGGGCCGCAGCGTCTCCCGAAATGGCTGCGGACAACGGCACCCATCATTTCACCTACGCATTCACCGCCTGGGAGGGCAGCCTGCTGCAAAGCCCCGTGGTGCGCCAGGGCTACGAGCTGAACGTCCCCACAGTTCTGGTTTCGGGCCAGGAGGGCCGCAAGAGCTTCTTCTCTGTGCAGGGCGCCGAGAATATCATCATAGACACCGTAAAGCCTGCCGAGGACCAAAGCGGCGACATCATTCTGCGCTTGTATGAAAGCAAGCACGCCGATTCTTGCTGCACCCTCTGCTGGGATTTGCCGGTGAGCTCCGCTTGCCTGTGCAATATGTTGGAAGAATCTGACAGCTGCGAACCTCTCGCCATCGACAATGGTTCCGCGCAGCTGCGTTTCCATCCCTTCGAGGTAAAAACGATCCGCCTGCATCCGGCTAAGTAACTGTTTTTCACCGGTAATTGTTCTGCGTAAAAAAGAGACGAGCTTAAAAAAGCCCGTCTCTTTTCTTTTCAACAAGTCCTTTTCTCTCCTTGACAATCTGGAAACACAGGTGTAGTATTAAGAAAATATCGTCATGTTTCGCTTGCATGGCTCGGTATAATATCCTTTCAACAAAAAGAAGGCAGGGGCTTTCCTTGCCTGCTTTGTGTTGGAAGGATTTTTTATTTTATAAAAACGGAGGTATGTATTGTAATGGAAATGACACAAGGCTTGCTGAAAAGGGTCGATCTTTGGGTTGAAGAGCATATCGACCAGCTGGTGGAGGATACTTGCAAACTAATCTGGATTCCCAGCGTTCCAGACAAAACATCCGATGTAAAACCCTTTGGTCCGGGATGCCGTGATGTTCTGAACGCGTATATAGAGATAGGGGAATCTTATGGCTTAAAGTCAAAAAATTTCGACGGATATGTGGCGGAACTGTATGTTCCGGAAACACAGGGCAAGCCAAAAAGAATTGGGCTGATGGGTCATTTGGATGTAGTGCCGGAAGGAGAAAACTGGCTTTACCCCCCGTATGAAGGGATCGTAAAAGGCAACTGGATTATTGGCCGTGGCTCTCAAGATAACAAAGGCCCCTGTCTGGCCGCCATGTATACCGTGCTTTGCTTGCGGGATTTAAATATCGACTTGGAATATGATGTGTGCGCCTTGGCGGGCACAGACGAAGAATCTGGAATGGCAGACGCGGAATATTACGCAAAGCTACCGGATCTTCCCGATTTAATCATTGTTACCGACAGCGGTTTTCCCATCTGTTATGGAGAGCGGGGCATTGCCAGCGGCTGGCTGCGCTCCCGGGAAAAGCTTTCAGATAACATTCTTTTATTCCAGGGTGGAACAGCTACAAACCAAATTCCAGATCAAGCCTCAATCACCCTGCGCGCTACACCATCTGTTTTGGAGAAAGCTATAAAAACCGACTCTGTCACACTTTCCCAGAAGGAAGATACCTTGGTAATCACGGCCCATGGGAAAGCCGGCCATATCGCCACCGCCCAAAACGCGGTAAATGCCATCGGTGTGCTCATGAAGTATCTTCTCAAATACGATCTGTTGGAAAACCACAGCGACCGCATCATTTTTCAACAAGCTGAATCCATGGTTAACAGCCCCTGCGGAAAAATCTTTCAGCTTTCACAAAACGAAGCGTTGGCCAATGATGTCCGCTATGGTTGTGGAATCGCAAAAACTGAGGACGGTTTCTTAAAGTTCAGCTTCAACGCCCGCTGCCCCGTGGCCTTGAACGAAGGGGATGCGCTCCAAAAAATCCAAGAGTATGCCGCCGCCAATGGGTTTGCGGCAGAAGAAACTCGTGTACTTCCGTCCAACTATTTTCCAAAAGACCGGCCTGTTATCCAGATTCTTCACCAGGTATTCGGAGAAATCACCGGCCTTCATTTGGAACCCCAAATTTTCACCGCCGGGACCCATGCCAGAAAACTGCCCAATGCCGTGGCTTTTGGTCCGGGAATCCCTGACCAGTCTTATTACCGTGACGAGGAAGGCCTTTTCCCAGATGGCCACGGAAGCTGCCACATGCCCGATGAAGCTCAATCCATCCCCGCTTTAAAGGAAGCGCTCCGCATTTATATCCGCGGTGTTATCGCGCTTGACGGACAGGACCTTTCAAAGGAGGAGTAACCATGGAATTAGAAGAACGTATCCAAGCTTTGCAGCATGCCCTGCGGCAAAATGAGGCCGCTGTCCTAACGGAATACGATCACCGTGTCTTCTTGCTGAAATTTCCCTCGTCCGCAGGCGTCATTTTCCTAACCAGGAAAAACCGATATTTTTTGGTAGATTTTCGGTATATCGAAATGGCCGGACGGATTCAAAATGGATTTCAAGTTATTCTGCAGCAAAACCTGAAGGAGCAACTACAAGATTTACTGGCCGCTAACCAAATTCAAAAAGTGTCTACAGACACCCGCTCCCTTACGCTTTCCGCATGGGAGACACTGGAAAACCTGTTTCCCACAGGCGTTTTGACTGAGGATGATTCTCTTTCGCAAGTTATAGAAGAATTGGAACAGAATCCTACCTTACAAGAATTGGAATGCCGCGCCGAAGCCCGGCGGCTGGGCCAGGACATCGCCAGCCGGTTCGCCTTTTTTGTACGTCCGGGCGCTTCCATAGAGGGACTAAAACGAAAGCTAACCCAACTTCGCGGAGAATCCGGCGATGAAAGCCGCACTTTTGCATCGCGTTTTGCCCTGGATAACAATTCCGCAGTTCCCCTTTCCGCACATGATGTGATTCCCCCGGAAGCTTCCACGCTGGAAGTCAGCTTCTCTGTAACGATTGGCCTTACTTCGCAGCCTGTGCACTTTTCTTTCCCCATCAAAAAACTTTCTCCCGTGCCTGTACAGCAACGGCATAAATATTTAAAAGAACTTATTTCACAACCCAATACCGCTGTGCTTTTATCCGGCAACCCCAATATCCGCTATTATCTTGGGGTTGCGCCATCACAAGGCGACTGGCTTTTAGTAACAGAACAACAAACTTTCCTGATAGGCATGAAAGACTTAGGCGTTTTGGGCATAGGGTTTCTACCAAAAACAAGTTGGAAACCAGAAATGGAGCGGGTTTTGCAACATCTCCATGTAGAAACCATTTTTACAGAACGAGATGTATCTTTGCAAACACTGGCGCGCTGGAACAAACTCTGTTTTCCCATTATTCCAAGCGTGGAACTGGAAGAACGGATTTATCGCCGAAGAAGCGTGAAGTCCTCGGAAGAACTGGAACGCCTGCGCCGGGCACAGCAAATTACCGACCGGGTTTTCGAAGAATCCCTCAACTATATCCACGCAGGAATGACGGATATAGAGATTCAGCGAATGGTGGGGATGCTCTTTTTTGATTTGGGTTCTGAAATGGAATCGTTTAATCATGTAAGCGGGTGTGGAATCGATACTTCGCTGCCCCACGTGCGGCCCACAGGCAGAATCGCAAAACCTGGAGATTTCGTCATGCTGGATATTGGCGCCCAGGTAGAGGGCTATGGTTCGGATATGACACGAATGGTAGGCATCGGTGAGTTAGACGAGGAAAAACAACAAATCTATCGGATTGTATTAGAAGCGCAAAACACCGCTATTTCTTCTATCCGCCCAGGCGTGGCCTGCAAGGAAGTGGATGCGGCGGCAAGGCAGGTAATAGAACAAAAAGGATTCGGCCAATATTTTCTCCATGGCCTGGGCCACCCTGTAGGATGCGGAGGTCACGAAGGCCCCCGCTTCAACCAAACGGACAACACCCCGCTTCATGCCGGCGTCGTCATGACTGTAGAGCCGGGAATTTATCTTCCCGGCAAATTCGGAGTTCGGATTGAGGACATGATCTATGTGGGAGAATCCGGCATTGAAAATTTAACACACAGTTCTAAAGAACTGATTTGTGTATAGATCATCCGGAAACATTGAGCGGCCTTTGCTGAACGCTTTCTCAAACAAAATAAACGGACGCCCTCTCACACAAGAGAGAGCGTCCGTTCGTTTATATAATCTCCCCAAAAAAGCGTTTTACACGCTCTTAGCCGCGGCAATCGCCGCTTTCAAACGTCCAAAATCCATGTTTCCGGGCACCGTGCAATCGCCGCCCAACATAAACCCGCGTTTGCCATACTCGCGAACCACCCGTTTGGCTTCTTCCGCGATCTCCTCATAAGTACCCTCAATTAACACACCGTGGTTATCCATGCCGCCCAAAATAGGTTTCTGGAACAGCTCATGGCCTTCTTTCAAAGAGACTCCACTGCGATGAACGTCCCAGTTTACAATATCACAGGGATATTCACGATAGCGCTCCGGGCAGGTACGGTAACCATGTTCCACTTCTCCGCAGATGTGCAAAACAACCCGCCCGCCATTTGCCTTTACCGCGTTCAACACCGTCAAATCGCTGGGCTTTACTAATTTTTCCCATTCTTCCGCTGAAAAACGCTGGGGCTCGCTGAATTGCCCTGCGTAATAAACGCCGGTGGCGCCAGCCTCTAAAAATCCCTTTGTCCAGTCAGCAAGAACATCTGCGATTTTCTGAACGCCAATGATAACAGACTCCGGATCTTCTTTGCAATCCCGCATAAAGGTCTCATCACTTCCGCCTTGGGCTTGAAGCGTGAAAAGCGCCAGTTTGAAGGGGCTCCATAAAGTGGGGAAAATCATAACCTCATCCCCTACCTCTTGGGAAATCAGCTTTATAACACTCTCCATGCGGCGGTAATGCTCACAATCCCGTCCGGGCAAAGTAATATCGCGCCAATCCGAGGTTTTCTGGATACGCACATCTTTGGTCAGCATTTTGCCGAAATTGTCATCCATCACTTTTATGATATCCGCGTCAATCTCCCGGTAAAGCTTGATATGCGCTTGGGCAGTTTCCTCAGGGGTAAATGTATTGGGATAGTCGGACAGGCAAAGGCGTTTCATCTCAAACCAGACCGCACGCTTGTAGTAGGGCAGGTCGGAAAGATACGGACACCCGATTTTTGCCTGTATATCTGTAAAAATATCTTTCAATCAATCACTCCAATCTGAAATTTGAGTATAGAAAAAGCGGTTGATCTCCAATGGAGTAACCGCTTTGTATGTGGGATATGAAGTTGTTAAATTAGAATTTGACTATCTCTTAACTCGTTTTGATAAATGAAGTTCATTATCATCTACATATCCAAGTTTATTATATACAGTTTGTGCAACAAGATTTTCTTGTCC
>CAJFSY010000021.1 GCA_904419785.1 uncultured Neglectibacter sp. | reverse complement strand
GCCGGTGCTGTTGGGAACAATGTTCACAGCGGCAGCGCGAGCGCGGCGCAGGTCGCCCTTGCGATGGGGGCCGTCCAGAACCATCTGGTCGCCGGTGAAAGCATGAACAGTGGTCATGATGCCGCTCTGGATGGGAGCATACTTGTTCAGGGCGTCAGCCATGGGAGCCAGGCAGTTGGTGGTGCAGGAAGCAGCAGAAATGATCTGGTCTTCCTTGGTCAGGGTCTTCTCGTTTACGCTGAAAACGATGGTCTTCAGGTCGTTGCCGGCAGGAGCGGAAATAACAACCTTCTTAGCGCCAGCGTCGATGTGAGCCTGGCTCTTAGCCTTAGAGGTGTAGAAGCCAGTGCACTCCAGAACAACGTCCACGCCGATCTCGCCCCAGGGCAGATCCTTCGCGTCTTTCTCAGCATAGATCTTGATGGTCTTGCCGTCTACAGTGATGGAATCCTCGCCGGCTTCCACCTTATCAGCCAGAGCATAGCGGCCCTGAGCGGAATCGTACTTCAGCAGATGAGCCAGCATCTTGGGGCTGGTCAGGTCGTTAATGGCAACGATCTCGTAGCCCTCGGCGTTGAACATCTGACGGAAAGCCAGACGGCCGATGCGGCCAAAACCATTGATAGCAACTTTAACAGACATTGGTAAAACCTCCTGATAAATTGTATAGGGTTTTAAGCTTCTTCTATTCTAAATCATTTTTCAGAATATTACAAGAGTTTGACAGAAAAATAACGTTAATTTCTTCCCATCTTAACTAAACCGGAAAGAAATGGCCTTATTCGGCCTTAAAGCGCTGTGCTCCATGCCGGGCCGCATTGGATTCTGTGCCGCCCTTCGGAGTGCGCCGCAAGCTGTATTTGCGGAACGTGACCAAAAATACCAGCAGGAACAAGGACACCACCAAACTGGCCAGCTGTACCGAAGGAGGAATCTCCCCGGAATATGTGCGCCCCAAAAGCAGCAGGGAAAGATTGGACATTGAGTAGGTCAGGGAAAACACCACGGCGAAAATCCCTGTAACGAACACACGTTTCGCAGCGCCTTCTTCATCCACGCCGGCCAGCAGCTTGCACAGGTAGAACAAGCACAAAAGCGTAAAGGCTCCGCTGATCACCGCGAAGAAATTTTCCACAAACGAGGAAGCTTTGGCGTAAAACACATAGACCAGGATCATGTAGCAAACGCCCCATAGCACTCCCAGCAAATAAAGCAAGGGGACTTTTTCCAGGTTGTTCTTCCCGGTGAAGAATCCAACGGACACAAACAGCTGCACCAGGCCGAACAACCCGCAGGATATCAAAAACAAGAAATGGAGCAGCCAGTATTCCCCATTGGTGTTCTTTCCGGCCCCCAATTGCATCCATTGCAGGACAGCCGATAGGAGAAGCACCACTCCGGAGATCACGGCGGCAGTTCCCGCCATGGGGTTCTTCCGGGGAGTGTACGGCCCAAAATACCTGCGGGAGCGGAAGCACATCCAGGAAGCCAAAGCGCCGGTGGCCAAAGGAACCAACAGGGATATCCATGCCATTAGGCCTCCGTCTGTGTAAAATCCAGTCTCATAGTCGAAAAAGTAGAGCATCTGCACCACGCGCAGCAGCACCCCTGCGGCAAAGCCCACGCAGGTGACTTTCAAAGCGTTGCCAACATTCACAAATTTCATTTCGCAAAATCCTTATTCCGTATTTCCCCAAAAGAGGAGAGGCCCAGGGTCATTTGCCCAAAGCCTCTTAAAATTATAGCATATTCTTTTGCGTTTTCCAATAGAGATTCTATAGGACACGCTGTAAAAGCACAGAAGCTTTACGAACGCTGGTCCAAAGGCACGTAGACCTGGCTCATGGGAAGGGCCCTGTATGCCGGACGCATGATCCTTCCCCCTGTGGTCAGCTCTTCAATGCGGTGGGCGCACCAGCCCGCGATACGGCTCACAGCGAACATAGGTGTGAACAAGTCCTCGGGGATGCCCAGCATCTCATAGACCAGCCCGGAATAGAAATCCACATTGGCGCTGATGACCTTATCTTTTCCCGTTACCTTGGCAAAAGCTTCCGGCGAAAGCCGCTCGACCAATTCATAGAGCGCCAGCTTTTTGCCATAGCCCTTCTGTTCCGCCAGGCTCTGGGCTTTCTCTTTCAAGATAACTGCCCGCGGGTCGGACAAGGTATAAATGGCGTGGCCCACACCGTAGATCAGCCCGCTGCCGTCAGCCGCCTCCCCACGGAGGATCTTTTCCAAGTAAGCTTCCACCTCGTCCTCATCTTCCCAATCCTGAACATGCTCCATCAAGTCATCCATCATCATGCGCACCTGATGGTTGGCGCCGCCGTGCTTGAAGCCTTTCAGCGAGCCTACCGCCGCCCCAATGGCGGAATAGATATCCGTCCCCGCCGAGGTGAGCACTCTTGTGGTAAAGGTGGAGTTGTTGCCGCCCCCGTGCTCCGCGTGGAGCATCATGCACAAGTCCAGCAGCTTCGCTTCCTGATGGGTGAATTTCCGGTCGGGACGCAGAGCGTTCAAAATGGCCTCGGCCGTAGAGTGATTCGGGTCATAGGGATGGAAAAACATGCTTTCCTTATCAAAATGGCGCCGCTTTACCTGATAAGCGTATGACATGATGGAGGGCATGCGGGCAATCAGGGAAAGGCTTTGGCGCATATTGTTTTCCAAGGAAAGGTCATCGGGGCTGTCATCATAAGAATAGAGCGCCAGAACTGACCGGGCCAGTTTGTTCATAATATTCTTAGAAGGCGCTTTGATGATCATATCTTCTGGGAAGTACTCGGGAAGTTCCCGGTTCTCATAGAGCAGGCGGCACATGCGCTCATACTGCTTCCGGTTGGGGAGCTGGCCAAAAATCAGCAGCCAGGCCACTTCTTCAAAGCCAAAGCGGTCCTCAGCCTCACAGCCCCGCACAATGTCCTCCACATCAATGCCGCGATAAGTCAGCTTTCCTTTGTCCGGAATCTTGTCGCCGTCCGCGATGAGATAACCATGAACGTTGCACACGTGGGTCAATCCGGCCATAACGCCCGTACCGTCGGCGTTGCGTAACCCCCGCTTGACCCGATGGGTCTCATACTCCTCCTTGGTGATGACATTATGGCGCTTATATTCTTCGCACAGCTCCTGGATAGTGGTGCTGCCAGGCGTTTCATTGTTCAGCCGTTCCATAATCCTTCCCCTTTCTTCCTTATCTTAACCAGCCGTTTATGATAATTTTAGATTGTACTCCGTCTATTTCAGAAAGTCAACGATTTTTGCAAGATTAAATCTCAAAAGTTTTATTTTTAACTCTTATTTCGAAAATATATCTCAAATTATGAATTTTAAAGCTAACTATCATGCAAAAAGAAGGTGCATCCATGTCTCCCAAACTTCGCAGAAAAACCAGGGGCCTGCTCATTCTATTCCTGCTGCTCTATGCCGCGTTCACCTTGATCCCGGGAGCAGTTTACGGCGCTTATCAACTCCAGCAGCAAAAAGGCAACACCCTTAAAACTTCCCCCAGCCCGCAAAGCAGCCTGCCGCCCACGGCAAGCGTCTCCCCTTCTCCAAGCCCGCAGCCCGATCTTTCCGCTGCGCCTTCCCCCTCTTCCCAGCCCGCCTCCTCCAGCGTCCCCGGATTTTTAGACGGTCAAACGCTGCCTTCCTCCACCCCGGCTGGAGAGGATGTTTTCACCCTGTATGACACCGCCACCGGGAACACTTTCCAAGTCTCCGCGTCGGAGTTCCTTCCGGCTGCCCTGGCCTGCGAAATGGACCTTTCCGCCCCGGACGAAGCTTTAAAAGCCCAGGCAGTAGCTCTATATACATTTTATTCTTATCAGAGAGCTCAAAATCAAGAAGAAGCCGCGGATTTCGCCTGCGATACAGAAAACTGGCTGGTATACGTGCCTCAATCCGCCATGGAAGAACGTTGGGGCGAGAACTTCTCCACGTATTATCAAAAACTCCAATCTATTGTAGAGTCAATAGAAGGCCAGTTGCTCACCTGGGAAGGAGAGCCCATCTGTGCCGCCTTTTTCGCCATTTCCGGCGGGAACACAGAATCCGCTTTGAACGTATGGGGCACAGACTTCCCCTACCTGCAAGCGGCAGCCAGTCCCGGAGACTGTTTTTCCAACGGATACCTTTCCACCGTGAGCTTGACAGCGGAAGAGCTCCGCCAAGCCGCTCTGGGACTATGGGAAGGCGAAGTGGATTTTTCCGGCCCAGAGGAAGAGTGGATCACGGAAGTCGAAGCGTCCTCTTCCGGCTATGTGAACACAGCCAAAGTAGGCGGACGTAACTGCACCGGCGAAGAACTTCGGGAAGCCTTTGGCCTGCGCAGCGCCTGTTTTCAAGTGGCATATAGCGACGGAGTATTTCAATTCACCGTGCGGGGCTGGGGCCACGGAGTGGGCATGAGCCAGGCCGGCGCTATGTTCCTTGCGGAACAGGGAGCCGGCTACCAGGAGATCCTGGCCCATTTTTACCCAGGCTCCACACTGGAACAAAAATAGATTCGTTTTCAGTAAAATTAGATTCATAACATAACAAAGAAACCGCGCAGCTGATCATCGGCCACACGGTTTCTTTTTGCTGTTCCAGTATTTCCAAGGCTTTGAACATTTTTCAAAAGGAGTGTTTATTGCTCTTCTGATCGTTCTTTCAGATGTACATCCAGTTGGGGATAAGGGATAGAAATACCCTCCCGGTCAAAGGCGTTTTTCACCGCTTCCTGCATGGTGTAATAAAGAGGCCAGTAATCCTCTTGTTTACACCAGAACTTCGCCACTACCACAATGGAACTGTCCCGCATTTCCCCCACTGCGATCAATGGTTCCGGTTCCCGCAGCACTCGTTGATCCCCGTCCACCAATTCCCGCAGGATCTCCTTGACGCGCGCCAGATCTGATTGGTACGAGACGCCATAGCTCAAATCCAGGCGGCGGGTGCCGCTGCTGGTAAAATTCACCACCACATCGCTGGTGATCATGGAATTGGGGATAATCACCTCTTTATTGTCAAAGGTAGACAAGGTAGTGGATAAAATCTCAATGCGCTTAACTGTGCCCTCATAAGTGCCGAAGGAAAGATAATCCCCCATTTTAAAGGGCTTGGTGAAGATGATCTGCATACCGCTGACCAAATTGGAAAGGCTGCCCTGCAAGGCAAAGCTGGCAGTTAAACCCGCGGCGCCCAAAGCCGCCACCAGCGAAGTAATGTTAATTCCCAACTGGGCCACGGCACTCACGGCAGCTACTATCATCACCAGCGCTTTCACGAGAGACCCCACAAAGCTTGCCACCAAAGCGTCCACTTTGCCTCGGGAAATGGCTTTTTTTGTCAGCCGGGCCGCTAAACGGGCCAAAAACCAACCCACAATAAAAATCAAAGCCGCCAAAACTAAATCTCCGAAAAAGCTCGCAAGTCCTCTGAGTAAATTTTCCCACACTGTTTGCCAATCCATCTTTCCCATCCCTTCCCGGCGTACCGTAATTATGAATGTAGTATAGCATAAATTCTATTAAAAAGCGTCTTTTCCCAGAAGTTTTTTCCTTCCCGTTTGAAATCCCTATCCCAAATGGGAAAAATGTGCTATAATGGCGTTATTATTGTCGCATTGTCGTGAAAATGGGAGCGTGGACATGGAACCAAACGTCACATCCAGCGCTATGAGCGCCAGCCTTTTAGCAAAAAACGTATATTGCGTCTGCTTCGCGGACCGGGACAGTCTGGACCTGCTGCGAGGAGAACTCGCCCTTGCCCGGGAAAAATTTTTCACCAGCGGACGCAAGACACTGCGTGTGGGAAAGAAACAGGTCATACGCGGTTTTGACGGGAAGCTGCAAGGGAAACTTTCCCGCCGCTCGTTTTATTGGAACAAAACCGCCAACAAGGTAACCGGTACCGGCAAGCTTGTATTGGAAGAGGCTTTCGACCAAAAAGGCGGCTATGTGCTGGTAAACCGGGATTTCCACAACATCATCGCGAGCCGGGTATTTTTCGACAAATCCCTCATTTGGCTGAAATCGGAATATTACGAGCCTTGGGATTCCCACAACGCCCGGGTGATGTTTAAACCCGTGGAATCTGACAACCTCATCGAGCGCTTCGACTGGGACTCCGCCCGGAAACGCTACCGCTCCACTATCCTTTCCCCTGTCCCTTATTTGGAAGGTTCTGCCAGGCAGAGTTTGCTCAACGCTCAGTTTGGCGAGCCGAAACTGGTGGTCTCCACAGAAGAGGGCTTGTTCTGCTACTGCCCCAAAAAAGAGGCGGAAGCCCGCAAGCAAGCCTTGGAACAGCTGAAAAGCGGCACTCTGGTGCTGCTGCCCGCCTGGGAAGTAAAAGAAGGGGAAGTAGCCGGAGAAAAAGACGAGGAAGAGCCTGAGATCAGCTTTTCAAGCCTGGAAGAATACGCCCGGGTAGAGCAGCCCCAGGAGGAGGAAGCCACACCCTTGATGGACGCTTCCGCCCCGGATTTTCAGGAAGAAGAAGAGTTTTCTCCGGCAGAAGAAGCCGAAAAAACGAACGCTCCCGTTTCAGAGGAAGAGGGAGAGCCCCAGCCCGTTCAAGACCCGGAAGCACAAGCCATTTTGGAAGCAGCCCGGAAAGCGGCAGAACAGGAAACTGCTTCTACCTCGGAGGAAACGCCCCAGGCCACAGCGCCCCAAGACCCGGAAAGCGTGGAAATACTGGAAGCAGCTAAACAATCCACTGAGGAGGAAGATACCGAAACCGCCCTTGAGGAATCCAGCGAGCTGCAAAACACCCCCGCTTATCGCGGGCAGCTTCGGGAAGGAAAACCCTGGGGACGGGGCCGCACTGAACAAATCGGCGGGCTGACCTCTTACGAGGGAGAATTCCGAGATGGCAAGCGGGAAGGCTTTGGAACCTATTATTATAAGGACGGCAACCTTTGCTATGCCGGCTCGTGGAAAGACGATAAAAAGGATGGCCTGGGCGTATCCTTCCGGGATAGCGACCATGCCCTGCATATTGCCCGGTGGAAAGAAGGCGCGCCGGAAGAATTCGTCTCCCTGTTCGACAAAGACGGAAACCTCCGTTATGGGGGGCGCATTGAGCACGGCAAAAAGCAAGGAGCGGGAGTCTCCTATAACGCGGCCGACGGCACCGTATTCGTGGGAAAATGGTCCAACGGCCAGCCCACGGGGATCGGGTCCGCTTTTGACAGGGAAGGCAATCTGGTGTATTACGGCGGGTGGAAAGACGGCCAGCGCAACGGCCACGGCACGGAATTCGACCACAATGGGGCCATCGTTTTTGACGGCGAATGGAAAGACGGAAAATACTTTAACGGTATCCTTTATCAAAAACGAAACCAGGAAGGGCTGCCTGACACTGACACGGCCGGGCCCACCTGGGAACTGTGACCGGAACAGGAGGCTGAACCTGTGAAATGGCTGGAACTGCTTAACATGGAGTATGGCGAATGCGTGGTATTGGGCGGCAAAGACCGCAGCATCCTGATGGTGGACTGCGGCAGTGTCAGCCAAAAACTGCGGGAAGGCGATACCCCTATGGATGTCTGGACCGACGCCATCGCCGCCCGGTATGAAAACGCGATGGACCGCTTTTTTCTTCTCACCCATTATCACCGGGACCATCTTTCCGGGTTCCAAAAAATCTTAGAGAGCCGGGAGGGATATTTCAGCCGGGTATTTCTGCCCCGTTCCCCACTAGACAGTAAGGAAAGGCCCCTACTGCTGGAATTTGCCCTGTTCGCTTACCTCTTCGCCCAGCCGCAAAGCGACTCGTTTCAGGTAAACACCTGGTGTGTGCGGGCGTTCCACGCGTTGGAGGAACGTCTGGGCCAAGACAGGATTTTCACTTTAGGCGCTGGGGATTCTTTCCATTTTGACGGGGAAGAATACGAAGTGCTTTGGCCCAAAACAGAATCCTATCTTTTCGACCCCCAGCTGGAAACTATTTTGGAAGAATGGAACGTGCTGTTTTCTTCCCCCTTCCAGCCGGAATGCGTAAAACGCTTTTTAGATTTAAAAGAACAATTCCTTTTACTGTATAGCAAATGCGGAAGCGCGTTCTCCATTTCCGGAAGGGCGCTGCCCGAAAAGCGCCGGGCTTATCTGGAGCACTTGAACGAAACTTTATCTGAACTGGAATCCCTGCGGGAGGAATTGAACCTTGTGCCGCAAGCTCATGACGTGCGGGAGGCTCTGCAAAACCCCTTGAACGCCGGCGCTTACTCAAACATGGTAAACGGCGCTTCTGTGGTATTTCACAACCGGCGGGTAAACGGCCCCGGCGAGCAGGATATCCTCATGACAGGAGACGCTCCTCCCGAAACGCTTTTAGAGATTATGGACCAGCTTTACGATGGCTATTTTATCTTAAAAGCCCCCCACCATGGCACTGCTTCCGGATACAGCAGCTTGTTCCGGGATATGAGCGCCGCCCATATTCTCATCAGCAATGGTGAGTACCACGCCGGGGGCGCTGTGTCCCAAGAGTACATCGACTGGGAAGGCGCTGTGCGCCATTGCGCCAACACCGGAGCCTGCAAATGGTTCAAAGCTTCCCAGGGATGCTGTAACCGGCTATCCTATTGTTACGATCAAGAGAGCGGACCCGGTCTTGTCATCAAGTGCCGTGCCGCCGGGAACAATTCCGGCAGATCGCCCGGCTGCGCTATCCGGGTGGTAGGGCCCAGCGGGGAACGTGGCTGTTTGTGCGACCTGTAACCCTATGTTTCCAATAGCTGTAGAGCAGTCTCTTCTCATATCTGCAAACAGAAAGATAACCGACAGACAGGGCAACACCTGTCTGTTTTCTTTTTGTAGGCTTCATGTTACAATATGTATAAAGGAGGCTCCAGGCTGGGCCTGGAGCCAAGTCGCGCTGTTATGGGTGTCAGCTCATATCCACGGTGGGAAGTTACGCTTTAGGCAAGGGGCGGAATCCCTCGCTCAATAGCGCGCACCCACATGGCATCCCTGTATCAGCTTTAGCGGAGCATCTTCTCCACGTCGCCGATCAAAGCCCCTACGGAGTGCATGGCCTTGCCAGCGCTTTTGCGCATGTGGCTGGCCTTTCTGTGACCGCCGTTCATCACTTTGCTGCTGACAGCGGCTACCGCCACGCCGGCCAACACACCCATGCCAATCCCTTTTGCCACGTTCATCGTCTGTTTCATCATGGTTTTGAACCTCCAAACTGTGAGTAAACATTTGACCAGCCTTAACACTGCCGTCATGGTAAGCATGCCCGCCGCCCTCCTTTATTATTCCGTGGAAAGCCACCCAAAGAAAGGGAGTTGAACTGAAATTTGCCAAGTCTCAATATTGTTCTGGTAGAACCTGAAATCCCCCAAAACACGGGGAATATCGCCCGCACCTGCGCCGTTACCGGCGCTGCCCTCCATCTGGTAGGGCCCATGGGCTTTAAGCTGGAGGATAAAAAACTCCGTCACGCCGGGCTGGATTACTGGCCCTATCTCACACTTTCCACATATGCTAATCTTTCCGAGTTTTTCGAGAAGAACCAAGGGAATTTTTTCTTTTTTTCTACAAAAGCCCAAAACCGCTACACCGATGTATCCTATCCCGACCAATGCTACCTGCTGTTCGGAAAAGAATCCGCCGGGCTGCCGGAAAAACTGCTGTTCGACCACCCCGACCAATGCGTGCGCATTCCCATGATGGATGGTTTCCGCAGTTTGAACTTGTCCAATTCGGTGGCTATCGGCGCGTTTGAGGTGTTGCGCCAGTGGGATTTCCCAACGCTTTCCTGCTCTGGGGAACTGCGCGCTTTTGACTGGGCCGCCGCCAAAAGCGCCCATCCCAACTCGGAATTCCTTTAAAATTGTTCACAAACTGTTGAAACGCGCTTCACAGAGCCCTCCTATGCTATAGGTGGAATCGTGAGCAAACTTACAGGAAGGGTTAAAAAATGTCACATTTCATAGAGTTTCACAACGTGTGCAAATTTTACAACATGGGTGAAAACCGCATCGCCGCCGCGGACCATATCAGTTTTTATGTGGACGAAGGCGAATTCTGCGTGATCGTGGGGCCTTCCGGCGCGGGAAAAACCACCGTCTTGAACATGCTGGGCGGCATGGATACCTGCGATGAAGGAGAGATCATCTTAGACGGGAAGAAGATCAGCGGATACAACGCCAAGCAGTTGACCACCTACCGGCGCTATGACGTTGGGTTTGTGTTCCAGTTTTACAATCTGGTGCAAAATCTAACTGCCTTGGAAAACGTGGAGCTTGCCAGCGAAATCTGCAAGAATCCCCTGGATGCCAAAGAAACCTTAGTAGAGGTAGGCCTGGGGGACCGGCTGAAAAACTTCCCCGCCCAGCTTTCCGGCGGCGAACAGCAGCGGGTTGCCATCGCCCGGGCGCTGGCAAAGAACCCAAAGATTTTGCTGTGCGACGAACCCACCGGCGCTTTGGACTACAACACCGGCAAAGCGGTGCTGGGGCTGCTGCAAGACACTTGCCGCAAGACAGGCCGCACAGTAATCGTCATCACCCACAACAGCGCCCTTACCGCTATGGCGGACCGGGTGATACGCATTAAGAGCGGCAAGGCGATTTCCAGCGAAGTAAACGACCACCCCACCCCGGTGGAAGAGATCGAGTGGTGAGCGCTTTGAATAAAACTTATGGAAAATCTATTTTCCGCACCATACGCAGTTCCCTGTCCCGGTTTCTGGCGATCTTAGCCATCGTGGCCTTGGGCGTGGGCTTTCTGGCGGGATTGCTTTCCTCGCCGGTAGACATGCGCTATTCCGCCGACCACTATTACGACGAGACTCGCATGTATGATGTGCGGCTTCTCTCCACTCTGGGACTGACTGCGGAAGATCTGGAAGCGGTAAAGCAGATTCCAGGGGTAGAAACTGTCATGCCCGCTTACGACACAGACCTGATGCTGGTTTCAGAAAATCAAGACAACGCCAATTACACCACCCGGATGCACAGCCTTCCAAAAGACACCTCGGCAGATTCTGAAAGCTATCTCAACCAGCTCACCTTGGTAGAAGGCAGGATGCCGGAAAAAGCCGGGGAATGTGTGGTTGTGCTGACCAAATCTTTTGAAGGCAATGTGAACTGGGTAGGCGAAACCCTGCGTCAAAGCCCCGAAGCAGACCCGGTAGAGGGTTTAGCGGAAGAATTCACAGTAGTAGGCACCGTGAAGAGCTCGGCGTATCTTTCCATGGAGCAGGAAAGCACCACCGCAGGCAGCGGCACGCTGAACCTTCTGGCTTATACAGTGCCCGAAAGTTTTGACATGGAGTATTACACCTGTTTTTACATAGGTGTGGAAAACACCACCGATCTGGATTCGTTCTCCCAAGCCTATGACGACCGGGTGGCCGCTGTCACTCAGGAACTGGAACCCTTGGGAGAGGAACGTTCCCAACTGCGCTATGAAGAACTGGTAGGCGACGCCACCGAAGAACTGAACAAGGCCCGGACAGAATATGAGGACGAAAAGGCCAACGCCGAGAAAGAACTGGCGGACGCCAAGCAAAAGCTGGAGGACGGAGAGGCTGAGTTGAATGACAACGAGCAGAAACTCGCCGACGCCAAGCAGCAGATCGACAACGGCCAAGCTGAACTGGACCAAAACCGGGCGAACTTCAACAGCCAGATCGCTTCCGCCCAGCAAGAGATCAATAACGGTTACGCCCAGATTCAAAGCGGGCAGACCCAGCTGGATGCCGGCAAAGCAAAAATCGAGGAAGCCCAAGCCCAACTGGACGCCGGCTACAGTGAGCTGGCCCAGAGCGAAGAGACGCTCAACGCCACAAAAGCCCAGCTGGATGCAACCAAGGCACAACTGGATGGTCTCACCCAAGGCAAAGACGCTTTGTGGCAGGCTGCCGCTGGGGCGGGAATTCCCGTATCCGATACTTCCGACAGCGGAGCGTTAGCGCTCATCGCCCAATTTGAGCAAGCGGCTCCTGAAATCGCCCAGCAGTTCGCGGGATTGAAATCCGGCTTGGAAGCGCTAGCTGCTCAGGGGATGGATACCGCTTCCGCACTGGCTGCATGGGAAACCGGCACAGCCCAATATGAAGAAGGGCTCGCCCAATGGCAAGCTGGTAAAGCCGAACTGGACGCCAACCAGGAAAGTTTGAACACCCAGCGGAAAAGCTTGCAGGATCAGCAAGTAACGCTAAATAACAATAAAGCCCTGCTGGATCAAAAATCTGCGCAGATGCAGCAAAGCATCCAAACCGCCAACGCGGAATTCGCAAACGCAGAAGCCCAGCTTTCCGATTCCCGCGCCCAGTATGAGGACGGTTTGGTCCAACTGGAAGAAGGGCGCCAGGAATTGAAAGATGGTTGGGCGGAATATGAGGATAGCGAAGCAGAAGCCCAACAGAAATTCTCAGACGCAGAGGAAGAACTGGCTGACGCGGAAAGCGAGATACGGGCCATTGAGGAAGGCCAGTGGTATATTTATACCCGAGACGACAACACCAGCTTTTCCAGCTATGGCTCTAACGCGGATAAAATCGCCGCCATCGCCACGGTGTTCCCCTTGTTTTTCTTCCTGGTAGCCGCTCTGGTGGCTTTGACCACTATGACCCGTATGGTGGAAGAAGAACGGCAGCAGATCGGCACCATGAAAGCCCTGGGATATTCCACAGCCAAGATCGCGGTAAAATACCAGCTTTACGCCGCCTTGGCCAGTATTCTGGGCAGTGCGCTGGGGTTGGCCATCGGCACATGGCTTTTCCCCTCCATCATCATAAATGCCTATAATATCATGTACGATATTCCCGACGTTTTGACTCCCTTTAATGTGCCGTTCTCCCTGTTCGCTTCTCTATCCATGATCTTCTGCACCCTGGCCGTTACCCTTTGGGCCTGCTGGTCCGAACTGCGGGAAGTGCCCGCCCAGCTGATGCTGCCCAAAGCGCCCAAAGCCGGAAAACGCATTTTACTGGAACACATCACGCCTTTGTGGAGCCGTTTGAAGTTTACCAGCAAGGTCACTGCCCGAAACTTGTTCCGTTACAAAAAGCGGTTCTTCATGACGGTGGTAGGCATCGCGGGCTGTACCGCTTTGCTGGTCACCGGGTTCGGCGTGCGGGACTCCGTCTCGAACCTTGTAAATCTGCAATACAGCGAGTTGAGCCATTACCAGCTCACTTTGGGCCTGATGGACCCCAGTGCCTTGGAAGGCCGGGACTTGAAAGCCACTTTGGGCGATTCTTCCCGTATATCCGACTCTTTGGCCGTTATGCAGAAGGAAGTGGACGTGGTACCGGCAGAAGGCAAACCTTCTGACAGCTTGGTGGTATTTGTCCCTCAAGAGACGGAAGCCCTGCCGGAATATTTCCAGTTCCGCCACAGAACCGACAGCCAGCCCGTCACCTTTGATGAGAACGCCGTGATCGTCACTGAGAAAATTTGCGAACGCCAAGGCTGGAAAGTTGGCGACACGATCACCCTGCAGGACAGCGACGGCACGGAAGCGCAACTCACGATTACGGATATCTGCGAGAATTATATTTACCATTATGTGTACATCTCCCCCGAAACCTACAAGAAAGCTTTCGGCAAAGAGATGGAAGTGAACTCCGTGTTGTGCAAGCTTCCGGAGGATATGACCGCCGAGGAAGAAGATCAACTTGGCACCGATATTCTCCAATGCCGCGACGTGGTCAGCTCCCAATTCGTACACGTTTTGTCCGACAGCTTCGGCAACAGCATCAAGAGCATCAACTCCATTGTAGTGGTGCTTATCATTTCCGCCGGCGCCCTGGCTTTTGTGGTGCTCTATAATCTGACCAACATCAATGTCACCGAGCGTGAAAAAGAGCTGGCCACCATTAAAGTTCTGGGATTTTATGACGGCGAGGTCTCTGCTTACATCTACCGCGAGACCGCTCTTCTCACTTTGATCGGCACCGCTGTTGGACTGCTTTTGGGAATCGCGATGCACCAATTCGTCATACGCACCGCGGAAGTGGATATGGTCATGTTTGGCCGCAGCATCTACTGGCTCAGCTATGTCTGGTCGGCCCTGCTTACAATCTTGTTCAGCGTCATCGTCAATTTTGTCATGCACTGGAAACTGAAAAAAATCAGCATGGTAGAAAGCATGAAGGCGCCGGAATAACCTGTTTTTCTCCACGCGCGCTCAGCTTGCCCGCCTCCGGTTTTCCGGCGGCGGGCTTTTCTTTGTGCTTTCAGAGCAAGCAGGCTCTTGAAAAAAACTTTGTTTTCACCGCTTTTTGACTTGAAAAGGACTGAAAACTAGGGTACAATTAGATTTGGTAATTTGTGCAAACTTTCACAATCCACCATTACGATTATAAGGAGTGCACTGAACATGAGCTTACTCAGCAAAAAGACGATTGATGACATTGACGTAAAAGGCAAACGGGTCCTGGTCCGTGTAGATTTCAACGTTCCCATGAAAGACGGCGTGATCACCAACGATAACCGTATCGTTGCAGCCCTGCCCACCATCAAAAAGCTGGTGGACAACGGCGGCAAGGTGATTCTGTGCAGCCACTTGGGCAAGCCCAAGAACGGCCCCGAGGCTAAATTCAGCCTGGCTCCCTGCGCCGTGCGCCTCTCCGAACTGCTGGGGCAGCCTGTGGTCTTTGCCGATGACGATACTGTAGTTGGCGAGAATGCCAAGGCCGCTGTGGCCGCTATGAAAGACGGCGACGTGGTTCTGCTGCAGAACACTCGTTTCCGCAAGGAAGAAACCAAGAACCTGGAGCCCTTCAGCGGCGAACTGGCCAGCCTGGCTGAAGTTTATGTAAACGATGCTTTTGGCTCCGCCCACCGCGCTCACTGCTCTACCGCCGGTGTTACCGACCACATCAAAGATACCGCTGTCGGCTATCTGATGAGCAAAGAGATCGACTTCCTGGGCAACGCTGTGAACAACCCTGTGCGTCCCTTCGTGGCCATTCTGGGCGGCGCTAAGGTGGCGGACAAGCTCAGTGTTATTGAAAACCTGCTGACCAAGGTCGACACCTTGATCATTGGCGGCGGCATGGCTTACACCTTCTTGAAGGCTCAGGGCTATGAAGTCGGCACCTCTCTGGTAGACGACGAGAAGATCGAGTATTGCGCCAACATGCTCAAGAAGGCAGAAGAGAAGGGCGTAAAGCTCTTGCTGCCCATCGACACCGCTGTGGCTGCTTCTTTCCCCGATCCCATCGATGCTCCCATCGAAGTAAACTATGTGGATTCCACCAGCATTCCCGCTGACAAGATGGGCTTGGATATCGGCCCCAAGACTCAGGCTCTGTTTGCCGAGGCTGTCAAGTCCGCTAAGACTGTGGTTTGGAACGGCCCCATGGGCGTGTTCGAGAACCCTGTGCTGGCTGAGGGCACCAAGGCTGTGGCCAAGGCTCTGGCTGAGACCGACGCTACCACCATTATCGGCGGCGGCGACTCTGCAGCTGCTGTGATGCAGCTGGGCTACGCTGACAAGATGTCCCACATCTCCACTGGCGGCGGCGCTTCTCTGGAATATCTGGAGGGCAAGGTGCTGCCCGGCATCGCTTGCATTGCCGACAAATAAAAATTGCATTGGAAATGCGGCGGCCACGGCCGTCGCATTTTTGATAGACCGTCCTTTTTGGATGACCATAAACCATTACTTTTAAAGGAGAGATTCTCTATGAATAAAGCACTGCGCAAAGCCGTTATCGCCGGCAACTGGAAAATGAACAAGACCCCCGCTGAGGCCAAAGAGCTGATCGCCGCTATCGCCCCCCTGGTTAAGGACGCTGGCTGCGAAGTGGTTGCCTGCACTCCCTTCGTGGACCTTTCTGCCGCCCAGGAAGCTGCCAACGGCACCAACATCCAGATCGGCGCTGAAAACTGCCACTGGGAAAAGAGCGGCGCCTACACCGGCGAGATCTCCGCTGAGATGCTCACCTCTATGGGCGTGAATATCGTTATCATCGGCCACAGCGAGCGCCGCCAGTATTTCGGCGAGACCGACGTTACCGTGCAGAAGCGTGTCCGCGCCGCTTTGGATGCTGGCATGACTGTCATCCTTTGCGTTGGCGAGACTTTGGAGCAGCGTGAGCAGGGCATCACCAGCGAACTGGTTGCCATGCAGACTAAGATCGCACTTTGCGGCGTTACCGAAGAAGAATTGAAGCGGATCATCATCGCTTACGAACCCGTGTGGGCTATCGGCACCGGCAAAACCGCTACTGCTGAGCAGGCCAACGAAGTGTGCCACACCATCCGCGAGTGCATCGCCCAGGTGTACAACCAGGCTGCCGCTGACGGCATCACCATTCAGTACGGTGGCTCTATGAATGCCGGCAACGCTGCGGAGCTGCTGGCTCAGCCCGACGTGGACGGCGGCCTGATCGGCGGCGCTTCCCTGAAACCCCAGGACTTCGCTACCATCGTCAAGGCAGCTACTGAAGGCTAACCTATCCACAAGGCCAACTTGACAAAAGGGAACTTTTCAAGGCCACTAAGCAAATGTTTTCGCGCGGGCGAGTGTTCACCTCTTCCTCAGCTCGAGCGAAGCCAGCAGCCCAAGGCGCAAATGAAAGTTCTTTGGCCTGTCTTTGGCTTACCGCAAATGTTTTTGCGTGGGCGAGCGCTGACCTCTTCCTCAGCTCGAGTGAAGCGAACAGCCCAAGGCGCGAATGAAAGTTCTTTGGCCTGCCTTTGGCGTACCGCAAATGTTTTTGCGCGGGCGAGCGCTGACCTCTTCCTCAGCTCGAGCGAAGCGAGCAGCCTAAGGCGCGAATGAAAGTTCTTTGGCCTACCTTTCTCGAAAGAAAGGTAGGTGCGGGTTCCCCTTATAGGAAACCCGGGAAAGGATGTATAATTACTATGAAAAAACCTCTTGTTTTGATGATTTTAGACGGCTTTGGCATTGCTCCCACCCAGGGCAACGCCATTGCCGCCGCTAAGAAACCTAATCTCGATAAAATCTTCGCGGAAAATCCCCACACCCAGATCGGCGCTTCCGGCATGGACGTGGGCCTGCCCGACGGACAGATGGGCAACAGCGAAGTGGGCCACACCAACATCGGCGCTGGCCGTATCGTCTATCAGGAATTGACCCGCATCACCAAATCTGCCCAAGACGGGGAAATGGACAAAAATGAGGCGCTGGTCAAAGCTATGAAGAACGCCAAGGAAAACGGCAAAGCCCTGCATTTCATGGGCTTGCTCTCCGACGGCGGCGTGCATAGCCACAACTCTCATCTGTACGCTCTGCTGGAGATGGCCAAGCGGATGGGTCTGGAGAAAGTGTTCATCCATTGCTTTATGGATGGCCGTGACGTGCCCCCTTCCAGCGGCAAGGATTATGTGGCTGAACTGCTGAAAAAGCTGGAAGAGATCGGCGTTGGCAAAGTGGCTACCGTTATGGGCCGCTACTATGCCATGGACCGTGACAACCGCTGGGAGCGTGTGGAAAAAGCTTACGCTGCCATGGTTTACGGCGAAGGCGAACAGGCCGATTGCCCTCTGTGCGCCATGCAGAATTCCTACGATAAAGAAGTCACCGACGAATTCGTGGTCCCCACTGTGATCAAGGGCGCCGAGCCCATCAGCGAAGGGGATTCCGTGATCTTCTACAACTTCCGTCCTGACCGCGCCCGCGAGATCACCCGCACTCTGGTGGACCCGGATTTCACCGGCTTTGAGCGGAAGAAAGGCTTCTTCCCCCTCACCTACGTTTGCATGACTCAGTATGACGCTACTATGCCCAACGTAGATGTGGCTTACAAACCCGAATCTTTAAAGAACACCTTTGGCGAATACATTTCCAACAATGGCATGACCCAGCTGCGCATTGCTGAAACTGAAAAATACGCCCATGTAACTTTCTTCTTCAACGGCGGCGTGGAAAAGCAGTATCCCGGCGAGGACCGCATTTTGGTCAAGTCTCCCGCTGTGGCTACCTATGACCTGCAGCCCGAAATGAGCGCCTATGAGGTCACCGACAAGATGGTAGAAGCCGTAAAATCCGGCAAATACGATGCACTCATCCTCAACTACGCCAACTGCGACATGGTGGGCCATACCGGCGTGTTCGAAGCCGCTGTGAAGGCCGTAGAGGCCGTGGACACCTGCGTGGGCCGTGTAGTGGACGCTGTGAAGGAAATGGGCGGTTGTGTGCTGCTCACTGCTGACCACGGCAACGCTGACCGCATGGTGGATACCGATGGTTCCCCCTTTACCGCCCACACCACCAACCCGGTGCCCTTCTGTGTGATCAACCATCCCTGCCAGCTGCGTGAAGGCGGCCGCTTGGCGGACATCGCCCCCACCATGCTGAAAATTCTGGGCCTGCCCCAGCCTGCCGAAATGACCGGCGAAAGCATCATCAAGTAATCACTCCGCGCTGAGAAACGGCGCATATGCGAAAGCCCTCCCGAACCCGGGAGGGCTTTTTCACGTTTTATGCGTTTTATGCGTTTCATAAATGGGCGGGAGTTTCATTCCCTTCCGTCCAAAGTTTGCCCAGAATGTCCTTGAGGACCAGGAAGGCGTCTTGCTTATTGTAACCGTATTCCCGCTCTAAATCCGCTAAAAGAGCCCTTAACGGCTTTGTATAGCGATTCACATCAACTTCTTGCTGATACGTGGTCAAAATGGGATACATCTGCCCCCAAAGTTTGGTCCAATCCACCTTTTGCTGTGTTTCTTCGCTGGTGTGCTGAATGACCCGTTGAATCTCCTGCACATCGGCGTCATATTCCACCAGCTCGTCTAAGCTCACATGATACAGCTCCGCCAGCCGTTTCGATTGCCGGATATCCGGAAGCGTTTCATCCAGCTCCCATTTCGAGATAGTCTGACGGCTTACTCCCAGGCGTTCTGCCACTTCTTCCTGAGTAAGCCCACTGTTTTTTCGGGCGTCATTCAGACTGGTTCCTAAACTCATAAAACTTTGCCTCCCACCTACTTTGGATTGTTTTTAGTATAAAGGGTGTGAGTTGAAAAGTCCACCAACGCCGCGGGGCCTTTTCGCCCGTTTTCTTGACATTGTCCCTTCCAAATCCTTTGGGGGAAAAATTCCTACAGGGAAAGCTTTTTTCTCTCGAAGAACTATACTGTTCCTTTCTCTGTGTATACTAAAATTTATCCCTTCCCGCTTAAAAAGCCCGGGAAAGGCTTCATAAAGGATATGAGAAACAGAGGCCAAAAGCTAAATCCTGCGAATCTGGCCCTGTCTTTTAAAATAGTGTAGAAACGGTGAAAAGATCATGTGGAAACGTATTTTTTCCGTAGCCCTCTGCGGGCTGCTGTTATGTCTATGCGCCGGCTGCGGCGGTTTCAAATCGGACGGCGCTTTTACTTACTTGTTGCCCCAAAACGTCACTTCGCTGGACCCGCAAACGGCCACCAGCGCCTCTTCGGAACTTGTCATGAATTCCATGTTCGAAGGGCTCTGCCGCATTGATGAAAAAGGTGAAACTGTACCCGGCGTAGCAAAAGGCTGGGAGCACAACGATACATTTACGCAGTTCACCTTCTTTCTCCGCCCAGACGCACAGTGGAGTGATGGCACACCTGTTACTGCCCAGGACTTCGTCTTTGGGATCACCAGGGCTCTTTCTTCCGGTTCGGGGGCGCTGGCGGAAGACCTGCTCTTGATCCAGAACGCCCGGGCCTTCGCTTCCGGTGAAGTGGACAGTTCTTCCCTGGGTGTTGTGGCGGAGGGCGAGCACACACTGGTTATCCGCCTGGAAAAAAGCAATCCCGACTTTCCGGCCCTTACCGCGGAAGCTCATTATATGCCCTGCAACCAAGCGTATTTTGAAGAATGTTCCGGCCACTATGGCCTTTCTTCTGAATATCTCATTACAAATGGACCTTTTACTTTTGGCAACGTCTACGCTTGGCAAACAGACTCCGGGGAACGTTCCATTACTTTGACCCGGTCCGATACTTACCATGGCGACCGGGAAGTCCGTCCCGCCAGCGTGACTTTCCTCATCGACTATGACCAGGCCTTCGACACCGACCCAGTAACCGCTTTAGTTAACGGGGATGTGGATATCATGACTTTGACCGAAGATCAAGCCATGGATGCAAAAGAACAGGGCTGCGGCATTCTCACCTTGAACGACGCAGTAACAGGCCTGCTTTTGAACCCTCAATCTGAAAAACTGGAGAACGCCACCATGCGTTCGATGTTTTTTAAAACTTTGAACCGGTCCGATTTGCTTGCCCAGCGGGGCGGTACCCCGGAAGCGCAGGGCATTATGCCCGCCTGTGTGCTTTGGGATGGGGAACCTTATTACGCTCAAGACGCTCAGGCATATACCCTTCAAGACGAGGAAGCCACCCAAGCCATCCCCTCTCTTTTGAGCGAATTAGATTTGGAACAGATGCCCAGTATCACAGTGATCTGTTTAGACGACCCAGAATCCGTATCGGTAACAAACAGCTTCTTAGCGGCCTGGAACCGCGTATTGGGCAACGCGTACAACTTGGAACGGTTATCTTACAGCGACTTTCAAAATCGCATCGCCTCAGGTGATTACGAAGCAGCACTTTACACTCTGCGGGCCGGTGGGACCACCCCGTATAATGTCTTAAAAGCCTTTGAAAGCACCGCCTCCCCCACCCTGCTTCAAAACGACGCCTATGATGAAGCATTGCTTTCTCTCAACTTTGATTTGGCCTCATACCAGGCGGCAGAAAACCTTTTACAGGAAAACTACGTGTTTTATCCCATATTTCAAGATCAAACTTTCTACGCTACAAGCCCAGACACTCGTGAAATTACCGTATCCCCTGACCAAAGCATAGACTTCACCAACGCCCGCAAGCGGTAAAAACCAAGAGCTATGCTCTATCTCTTTATGAAGTAACCCCTAACAAAAAACGCAAAACAAAAAGCGGCAAGGGAACAATCCCGCCGCTTTTTTGCTGTGTTTATAACCAATTCACTGAATAGAGCAGTCCAGATAGTGCTCCAGCTCTTCGTCATCTTTCTTCTTATCCAGATAAAGCAAAAGAGCCGAAAGGGCCGCCACTACAGCTGCCACAGCTGCTACGATTCCGACAAACACGGCCAGCTTGCTTCCTTTTCTCATATAGGAACACCTCCACGCATTTAGTATTCTGTTTCTTATGGTTAATCATACCCAATCCAGACAAAAATGTCAACCGAAAAAAGGGTAAAAAAACAGCGCAGAGACAATTTTACATGTCCTGCGCACTGTTTTTGAATTATTCCGCAAACGCCGGATGTTACGCACCTGCGTTAAGCTTCTTAGCGAGGGCGGACTTTCTTCTGGCAGCGGTATTTTTGTGAAGGATTCCCTTGGCGGCAGCCTGATCGATCTTCTTGATGGCAACCCGCACTGCGGCAGCCTTGTCCTCCGCACCATTGGCGATAGCAGCGTTGGCTTTCTTAATCTCGGTCTTCAACTGAGAATTGATCACCCGGTTCTGCATAGTCTTGGTGGAGATCACCTTCACGCGCTTTTTAGCAGATTTAATGTTTGGCATAAGTCACACCTCCTTTTAGAACGCAGAAATTATGATACCACGAGAACGTCAAAAAAGCAAGTTATTTTTTGATTTTTTGATTTTCAAATTGACAACTTTCTTTCTGTGTTGTAAAATATCTCCGTGTGAAAGTCCTTTTTATCTATCCCTATGCCTCCGTAGTTAAATGGATATAACAAACCCCTCCTAAAAATCGAATCGTTCGAATCCTGGAGCCCTGCAAAATTGAATATTTTCTGTATATGCCCCCGTAGCTCAGTTGGATAGAGCGGTCGCCTCCTAAGAAAGTGTTGAAACATACACCCCGGAGGAAAAGGAAAACGGTAGCAAGTAAAATTAAATATAGATTTTCTAAATGTCGCTATAGCTCAGCTGGATAGAGCGACCGCCTCCTAAGGTCATGTTATAACGCTCAACTGGATAAAATTGAATAAGGGATTGCAGTTCGACTTTGGTCGGGCTATAATCATATA
>CAJFSY010000020.1 GCA_904419785.1 uncultured Neglectibacter sp. | reverse complement strand
GGATTCTTGCTCCCGGACGGAAGCATAAATACTTCGTTCCCAGGAGAAACAGAAAGGACAGGCTGTCCATGGAGAAAAATCTCCAGCCGCCTGTCCTCTTTGCTAAGGGATTCAATTTGCTCCTTTCCGAGATACCGGGATAGTTCCTCAAAAAATTTACTCCCCACTGTAAACCTCCAATCTTGTTACTTCATTGAAAATAAAAAAAGCCCGTGCATTTTTTGCACGGGCTTAGGAACACATCTTTTAACTGAGTGTTCGTCCTCATATTCTTCTTGGATAAAACAATAACTCACACAGCATTGACTGTGTGAGTTATTGTTTTGGTGGAGATAAGACTGTGTGAGTTATTGTTTTGGTGGAGATAAGCGGGATCGAACCGCTGACCTCTTGAATGCCATTCAAGCGCTCTCCCAGCTGAGCTATACCCCCAACTATTTAGTTTGCGTCGTTTTTTGTCTCACTCACGGCGCTTATATATAATAGCACGGTCTTTTCGAAATTGCAACCCTTTTTTTCAATTTTTTAAAAAAATCTTTTCGATCTCTTCTCCGCACCATTTTAAGCCGTGTGGATACAATAGGAATAGATGGCTCGCAGAAAACCTCGCTTAGGTGATTAAACCTTGAAAAGCCAGGCAAAACTAGAGATAAACAACTTGAACGGAGTGTGAAAACCGTGATCGTACACAGAGGAGACATCTATTACGCAGATTTAAGCCCCGTCGTCGGTTCAGAGCAAGGCGGCGTGCGGCCTGTTTTGATTATTCAGAATGATGTAGGCAATAAATTTAGTCCAACCGTCATTGCGGCGGCGATTACCAGTCAAAAGGACAAGGCAAATCTTCCCACCCATATCGCTGTAGACGCCCAAGACTCCGGCCTGATGAAAGATTCCATCATCCTGCTGGAACAAGTACGCACTTTGGACAAACATCGGTTAAGAGAAAAAATGGGCCGCCTGGATCCGGATTCCATGGGCCGGGTTGATCAAGCCCTTTCCGTCAGTTTTGGTCTGCGCTCTACATAACAGTAGAGCGCAATAGCGCCGCGGAGATATCTTTCTCCACGGCGCTGCTTTTTTACTGGGCGTCCTCTGCCCTATTTTGCATCAACTGCCGTGCCCGTTCCATCAAAAGGGCTTTCTCGTTGGGCAGCTTACCTTCCAACACCTCATCCAACAAACACCGCAATATTTTTCCTATTTCCGGGCCAACAGGCACCCCCATATCCCGCAGCGCCTTCCCATCCAAAGCCATGCCTTTTAAAGTGAGACAATCCCCTCTGGACAGGATTTCCCGCGCCAAGGTGCGGCTGGCTTCTAAATCGGGCAGACGAAGTTCATATATCCCCGGCGCTTTAGCGGACATATCCGCTTCCATCAGTTCAAACAGCCGGGCCACTTCCTCTTCCCCATACTGGCCCAGCAGCTTTTTTAGATGTTTCTCTTCCATGGGCAGCCGGTCCTCATGATGGTCTACTAAAAGAGCGATTTGTTCTTTTTGCCGGTTTGCAAAGCGCAGCCGCCCCAAGATTTCCCGGGCCAGTCTCCCGCTTTCTGGGGGATGCCCGTAAAAATGAGCTACACCATCTGGAGAAAACGTCTTTTTGGCCGGTTTTCCAGAATCGTGAAGCAGGGCCGCCCAACGCAGTTCCGGACTTTTCGGAGCATGATCCACAGCGTGAAGGGTGTGCTCCCATACATCATAACAATGGAAACGCGTCTCCTGGGTACAACCTTTCATGGGAGCCAGCTGGGGCAAAACCTCAAACACGATCTCGGCATACTCCCGCAAGACCCCGGCGGCATATTCCCCGCAAAGCAGCTTTGTAAGCTCTTCCCGGACCCTTTCTTGAGACAACCCCGAAAGGAGGGATTTTGCCTGCCACAAAGCGCGGCGCGTATTTTCTTCCACCGTGAAACCAAGCTGCGCGGAAAAACGCAGACAGCGAAGGATACGCAAAGCGTCCTCAGAAAAGCGTTCGGCAGGCTCTCCCACACACCGGAGAATCTTCTGCTTCAAATCCTCTTTCCCGCCGAACAAATCCACCAGGCCACGCTTGGGATGGTATGCCATGGCGTTCACCGTGAAATCCCGCCGGGAAAGGTCGTCTTTCAAACAGCGTGAGAAAACCACGGAATCCGGATGGCGCCCATCGGTATACCCTGTTTCCACTCGGAAACTGGTGATCTCCACGGGATGCCCGGTTTTCCTCACCAAGGCCACCGTGCCGTGGGATAATCCTATCTCTATTATCTGCTCCCCTGCAAAACATGCCTGGGTCTCCTGGGGAAACGCGCTGGTAGCAATATCCCAGTCGAAGGGACGCTTTCCCAAAAGGGAATCCCGCACACATCCTCCCACGCACCAGGCTTGGAAGCCGGCAGACTCCAACCGGTCAAGGACTTCCAGCACCGCCGCCGGCGGCTGGATGACACCATTTTGTTCCATGCGCCCCCTCCTTTCTATAAAGCTTAGTATATCATAAAAACAGTCTGTTGAAAAGCGCGCCGCATTGACACAGCGGGCAAAACATGATAAGATACAACATCAGAGAACGGGAAAAAATTACAAGGAACGAGGCGAAACAGATATGGCATTGCTGGAACAATGGCAGCACTACGCCGAGGAACAGCAGAACGGTCCTCAAGGCCCCCAATTCTGGAAAAAATATTTGGAGCAGGAAACCGAGATCTACAAACGCATCTTGGAGAGCAAGCCCCAGAAAAACACGGTGAAAGGCTACGCTGAAAAGTATGGCGTAGACGTGATGACCATGGTGGCTTTCCTGGACGGCATCAATGACAGCTTGAAAGTGAAAAACCCCCTGGAAACCATGGAAGAAGATACAGAAGTCAACTTGAACTACGACAAAGAACTGCTGTATAAAAACATGGTGGAAGCCAAGGCCGAGTGGCTCTATACCCTGCCCCAGTGGGACAAGCACATCCCCGAAGAACGCCGGAAAGAGCTTTATAAAGAGCAGAAACTTTCCAAAACTGTGGTAAAGGGTCCCAAAGTGGGCCGGAATGATCCCTGCCCCTGCGGCAGCGGAAAAAAATATAAAAAATGCTGCGGCCGTGATTTATAAGCGGCAGCCTATATGGAAAGCCTCTCCGCCGGTCTCACCGGAAGCGGGAGGCTTTCTTCTTTGATTAAACTTCCCAAAAAGCGCAAACACTACCTTCGGAAGAAACATTCGGAGGTGGTCTTTTTATGCAGGGAAAAGTTGAAATCTGCGGTGTGAATACATCACGGTTAAAGGTTTTAAAAAGCAACGAAATGAAAGAACTCTTGATCAAAAGCCACAACGGAGATAAACAGGCGCGGGAAGCTTTGATCGCCGGGAACCTGCGGCTTGTTTTAAGCGTGATCCAGCGTTTCGGGAACCGGGGGGAAAATCCCGACGACCTGTTCCAAGTGGGATGTATCGGCCTGATGAAAGCCATCGACCATTTCGACGTGGAGCAAGGCGTACAGTTCTCCACCTATGGGGTGCCCATGATCATCGGAGAGGTGCGCAGATTCCTGAGGGATAACAATTCCGTGCGGGTAAGCCGCTCCCTGCGGGATACCGCATACAAAGCCATCCAATGCAAGGAACGCCTTACCGCCCAAAAAAACAGGGAGCCCACTGTGGAAGAGATCGCCCAAGAGCTTTCTATGAAACGGGAAGACGTGGTATTGGCCCTGGAAGCCATTGTGGAACCGGTATCCCTTTATGAGCCGGTATTTTCCGACGGAGGCGACACCATCTATATTATGGATCAAGTGGGCGACCCTGCCGGAGACGGAGACTGGCTGGAAGAGATCGCTGTAAAACAAGCCATCAAAAATCTGAGCCCACGGGAGAAAAAGATTCTCTCGCTGCGCTTTTTGGATGGCAAAACCCAAATGGAAGTAGCCGGTCAGATCGGCATTTCCCAGGCTCAAGTTTCCCGGCTGGAAAAGGGAGCGCTGAACAAAATTAAAAAAGAACTGCGGTAAAAGAAAAAAGGAAGGGAACCCCTTCCTTTTTTCATGATCAAAACTATCTATTTTTCGTGAGCCTTCAAAAAAGTCCGGACTTCTTCTTCTGTTTCCAGGGACATGGCTTCTTCCGTAACTTCTTTCGCTTCTTTCTGGCTCCACAGGGAAATGGTTTTCCGCACCGGCAACAAAGATACCGGCGCCACGCTGAACTCTTTCAGCCCAAAGGCCAACAATACCGGAGTCAGCGCGGTTTCCGCGGCCGCCTCGCCGCACATGCTCACTTTGGTGCCAGTACTCTGTGCGGTTTCTAAAACCTGACGTATCAACCGCAGCACTCCCGGATGAAAATAGGAATACAAATGGGCTACTCGGGCATTTCCCCGGTCTACGCCTAAGACGTATTGTGTCAAGTCGTTTGTGCCCAAACTAAAGAAATCCGCCTCTTTTGAAAAGACATCCGCCATAAGGCAAGCCGCTACGGTCTCCACCATCACGCCCATGGGCAAATGCTCATCGAAAGCTACTCCCCTGTGCCGAAGCACTTCTTTCTCCTCTTCCAGAATCTCCCTGGCCCGGTGGATTTCTTCCACACCGGTCACCATGGGGAGCAGCAGCTGGGCTTGTCCAAAGGCGCTGGCCCGGAGCACCGCCCGCAAATGAGCCCGGAACATATCTTCTTCCCGAAGGGAGAATCGCAGGCCCCGGCAACCAAGGAATGGATTTTCTTCCTTGATCTGTCCCAAATATGGCAGGTTTTTGTCTCCGCCTACATCCAGCGTGCGGATGATCACCCGCTTTCCCCGCATCGCGCTTAAAATCTGCCTGTATGCGTGAAACTGTTCCTCTTCCCCCGGCTGGGATGTACGGTCCAGGTAGAGGAATTCCGTGCGCAGCAGACCGATGCCGTCGCATCCATAGCCCGCGGCACGGGTAGCGTCTCCAACGCTGCCGGCGTTGGCGGCTAATTGAATCCGTTCCCCATCGGCGGTACGGGTCTCACGGCCCACAAACACCCGCAAGGACGCCCGAAGCTGCAAGAAATCATTTTGACGGCTTTCATAAACAGACCGCATTTCCGGGCTGGGTGAAAACACCACGCAGCCCCGGTTTCCATCCACAATCACTGGTTCTCCCGGAGCGGTATCCAGCACCCGGCCCTCTACGCCCAACACAGCGGGAATTTCCAGCGCTCTGGCCAAAATGGCACTGTGGGAAGTAGGGCCGCCTTTTCCCAAGACGATGCCCGCCACATTGGCAGAATTGAGCACCGACACCGCCGAAGGCGAAAGCTCTTCGGCCATCAACACAGTGCCGGGCTGCAAAGCGGAGAAATCCATCTCCGGCAAACCCAGCAGCAAGCGGAGCATCCCGCCCCGCATGTCCCGGATATCTGCGGCCCGCTGGCGTGTAATTTCATCTTCAGAAGCAGTAAACAGATCGATAAACAAATCGCACGAAGCGGATAAAGCCGCTTCCGCCGACTGCCCCAACGCGATTCGCCCTTCCACCTGGCCGTTCATATAGGGGTCCCGTATCATATCTGTTTGGCAGCGGATGATATCGCCCTGCTCTTTGCCCACCATTTCCGCCACACGGTCGGCCTTGACCTGGGTGATGCGGCAAAATGTATCCACCGCGTTGTGATAGCGCTCTAACTCCATTTTCGGATCGGCGATTTCCCGGTCCAAGCTGCCCATAGGCTTTTCTTTATAAACCAAAGAATGGCCTATTCCAATGCCTGGGGAACCAGCCACGCCATAGAGCACCCGTTCACCGGTCATATCTGGTCACCCCCCGCTTCTCCCAAACCGGACGACACCAATTCCACCGCCCGATTGAGAGCCTCTTCTTCATCGGGACCAGAACAACGGATTTCCACCTCGTCGCCGCATTGAATCCCCGCGGCGATCAAGTTCATAATGCTTTTTCCGCTGGCCTCCGTTCCCTGGTGACAAACCAGCACTTCTGACAAAAAACGCTGCATTTCATTGGAAAACAAACCAGCCGGCCGCACATGCAGCCCCTCTCTATTTCTCAACACCACTTTTTTCGAAACCACACGGAACTCTCCTTCCCTAGCGTCAGTGATATCGCCCATTTTTCAAAATCAGCATTTCTCCTTTTGAAAAACCAGCTCACTGAAAGCTTCTATTCTCAAACACTTAGTTTTCAGAAACCACATCCTGTTGGGGAGTAACATAGATCGTTTTATAATTGACATAGATCACCATGCCGGGCTTAGCGCCCTGGGGCTTGCTCACATACCGGATTTGGGTATAATCCACCGGTACCTGGGCGGAATCCTTGGCCCTGCTGTGGAGCGCCGCCAACTGGGCAGCTTCTTCCATAGCGGTCTCGGTAGGAGCTTTCCCCTCGGTCACCAGCACCGTATGGGAACCTGGGATATTCTTGGTATGAAACCAAATATCATTATTGTTGGCGGTCTTTAGGGTCAATTTATCGTTTTGGCGGTTATTCCGCCCCACTAACACCGTAAAGCCATCCGACGTAGTAAACCGCATGGGAGCGCTTACTGCGGCAGGTTTTTCCTTTTTGCTCCGGGACGCCCGGAGATACCCTTGCTCTGCCAGTTCCGCCCGTATCTCAGAAAGGTCCCGCTCTGTCTCGGCCCGGGCCAAGGCGTCTAAAACACTTTCCAGATATTCCAGCTCTTTGCCCGCCAAATCGATCTGCTCGGTAAGTTTTTCCTCGGCAGTCTTGGCTTTGCGGTATTCTTTATAGTATTTCTGGGCATTCTGAGAGGGCGTCATCGAGGGGTCAAGCTTGATATGCACCAGCGCCTGGTCCTCTTGGTAAAAATTGGGCAGGTCCACCGAGGATGCCCCTTTGGGGATAGCGTACATGCTGGCACTGATCAAGTCGCCTGCCACCCGCAGTTCGTCGCGGTTGGCGCACTGCTCCAATTCCCCCCGCTGGGCGCTTATTTTTCGGGAAAGCCGCTCGGAATGATTGGAAAGCAGCCGGAGCAAATCCTGTTCTCGAACGCGCATACGTTCCTGTTTGTCCCGCTCCCGGTAGAATTCATCCAGAAGTTCTGAAAAAGTCGCAGCCTCTTTCACAACCGCCGAAGTGCCATATTGATGTATTTCCACAAAAGAAAAATCCATAGGTTTCTTCTGCTGATTGATGGCCATATAGGGCTTGCCGGAAACCTGATCGATCGTTTCTTTCATCTGATGGTAAAAGAAGCCCGCCCGGAAATACTGCTCCTCATCCATGGTCTTGACGGTAAGTTCCCTGCCACGGCCCACGCGATGGGCAAGTTCCCGGCACACAATGGGCGAAACGCCTTGAAGCACTGCCAAAAAGCCTTTGGAAAGTTCCATGTCCTTGGGCAAATCCTGCAACGCTCCCACCACTTGCTGCTGGGAAGCATTGAGAGGACAAAGCTTATTCTGCGGCGGGGGCAGCTGGTAAGAGAGTCCGGGAAGCACCAGCCTCTGAGAGGACATCTCCGCATCCACCCGTTTTAAGGCGTCAATGATTTTCCCGTTCTCATCGGACAAAATGATATTGCTGTATCTCCCCATGATCTCCATGGTCAGCGTAAGGGTAACATGATCGCCCAATTCGTTGATGGAATCGAAGTCGAAATGGAGAAGCCGTTCCAGTTCAGGCTGCCGGATAGCGGTCAGCTTTGCCCCTTGCAGCTTCTTTCGCAGCAGCATGCAAAGCATGGGCGGCTGCTTTGGGTTCTCTAAAGGGATAGCGGTAAAATGCACTCGGGCGGAATTGGCCCGAGCGGAAAACAGCACCTTATAGGCGCTCTCCCGGGTACGGAAGGCCACTACCAATTCTTCCCGATTGGGTTGATGGATTTTATCCACCCGCGCACCCAGAAGCTTTCCCTCCAGCTCCTGTTTGATGTGTCGCAAAAACGCGCCGTCCAATGCCATAACTATGTAAATCCTTTCTGGTAATATGCTTTCTCACAGCGTGCTCATTGGAGCTGTCTCTATTTGAGACAGCAGGAACGCTGTATCTGAAATCCGCTTGCGCAGATAAGACGCTAAAAACTCGGCGAATACCTTCTCCGTGTGGTAATGGCCCGCCGCTACGCAAGTCAGTCTGGAATAAGCGGCCTCCAGCTCTTCGTGAAGCTTCATCTCCCCGGTGAGGTATGCGTCGGCCCCACGGCAGGCTGCCTGAGAGACATACTCCCCGCCGGCGCCGCTGCAGAAAAAGACTTTGCTTACGGGACGATCTCCAGGGACGTATTTTACCCCTGGAGCAGCAAGCTTTTCCTTCACCAACGCGGCAAACGCTTCGGGTGCCAGCTGTTCCTCCAGGTCTCCGGAATACAGCACGCAATCTTCTCCAAACACATCCTCCCGGCGAAGATTGCGCAGCCCCAGCTTGCTGCCCAAAGCCACGTTTACCCCGCACACAGGGGACAGGTCCAGATTGGTGTGGCAGCACAGAGCGGCGATGCCCTTGCTTGCCAGTTGATAGGCCACATCCTGAGGGCCCAAAGTTTTCAGCGGATGGAAGATCACCGGGTGATGGGAAATGATTAGGTTGGCGTTCATAGAGGCCGCTTCCGCCACCACATTGGGGGTGATGTCCAAAGCCAGCAGCGCCCGGGTCACCTGGGTGTTGCCGTCCCCCACCAGCAAACCGGAATTGTCAAAGCTGAGGGCGGTGGAAAATGGCGCCACCGCGTCAATAATATCGTAAATATCACGGATTCTTGCCATAAATGTTCTCCTTTTGCAGTAAATTGAGATTGGGACCGCACTTGTGTTTCCTCCTGCCCAAACACCCTCAAGCTTTGATATATTCCTGTTCCACCATTTGAATCCACTGGCCCAAACGCTGGGCCCGCTCTTCGTCCCCTACGTGAAGGGCTCCTTTCCGTTGGGAAGTCAGTTCCCGCAAAACCTTCTGCGCGTAAGCTTCCACATGAGGGGCTCCCGGGCGGAGCTTTCCCAAATAGGGATAAAGCCGGCCGGTTTCTACCGGGGCTCCCGTATATTGAACGGCAAAAGCCGAGTACACTTTCGTACCTTCCTGGGCCGCTTCTTCTTTAAGAACCGCAAAACCCAACTCCTTTAACCCTTCCCTTAACTCGGGTACAGAACTCATGGGCTGAAGAATCAGCCGCTTTCCCTCATTCCGCAGCCAAGGGGTTTCCTCGATGATACGCAAAATCAATTCGCCGCCCATGCCGGCAATGGCAATATCCTCCGCCTCCTGGGGCGACACCTGCCGCAAACCATCGGACAGCCGGAAAGAAAGCTCTTCCCCCACCTCATAACGAGCTCCGTCGCGACGGGCGGCTTCCAGCGGGCCCGGATTCACATCGCAAGCCAAAGCCCGGGAGATTTTCCCCATTTTCAAAAGCCAGATGGGAAGATATGCGTGATCTGTGCCCACATCGCAAAAAAGACTCCCCTCCCGAACAAGGGAGGCGCACAGGGCCAGACGGGGCCCTAATTGGAACAATGGTCTCATGAAAAAACGCTCCTAGAAAAGACGCTGCCGCCCGGCAAGTCATGTCGCGCGGCAGCAGCTTTTTTCTTACTTATCCTTCAAATGCTCGTTGAGCTTGGCCACCAGCTCATCAGCGTCCACGCCGTGAACCGCGCAGGCTTGCTCCACTGTCTCTCCACGCGAAGAAGGGCATCCCAGGCAATGCATCCCCATCTCCAAAAAGAAAGGGGCTGTTGTCCGGTCCAAGTCCAGAATTTCTCCAATGATCGTATCTTTTGTTATAGAAGCCATCGGTATATTCCTCCGTTTCTATTTTTACTGTGATTGTATCATTATTATAATACCCTTTGTCCCGCTCTGCAATACAAAAAAGCAAAAAAGAGCGCCCCGCCAACTGGCGGGACACCCTTTAAAACACGGAAAACCGATTATTCCTCTTCTTTCATGCGGGCAAAGCACTCGCTGCAATAAACAGGGCGGTCATCGCGGGGCTGAAAAGGCACATGGGCCTCTTTGCCACAAGCGGCGCACACAGCGGTATACATCTCCCGTTGGGGACGGCCGGCATTCTTTCGGGCCTGACGGCATTCACGGCAGCGCTGGGGCTCGTTGGTGAAGCCCTTTTCAGCGTAAAATTCCTGCTCGCCGGCAGTAAACACAAATTCTTTACCACATTCCTTGCAGACAAGAGTCTTGTCTTCGTACATCTTTCTTACCTCGCTTTAGTGTTCATGTTACTCGTCCTGGACGGAGTTGCACCGTTCCGATGGGTGACCCAACGCTGCGCAGCAGGACCAATTTTAAAGCCGTTTCAATTTCGCCCTCACGCGGTGCAGAGCATTGTCAAACGTGCGCAGGGACATCCCCGCCAGCTGGGCAGCCTCTTTTCTGCGGCAGCCGTTGAGATACAACGCCAGCACCCGGCGTTCCAAAGGAGAAAGTGAACCGTCCATTTTCTCCCGGAATGAACAGAACTCATCCCGCAGCTCCACAAGGGATTCCGGCCCATCCTCCACGGCGGCTTCTCCCGCATCCTCTAAAGAGACAGACTCGTTCAGCGCGCGGTTGGCGCTGCTCCCGTGTTTGCGCACGGCGCTGGCCATACGGTTATAAACACACACGCCCGCATATGTGGAAAAAGAAGCCCCGCCCTCCGCTTTGTAAGAAATAGCGGCGGCATACAAACCCAGCAGTCCCTCCTGCCACAAGTCCTCCTTTTCCGGAGCGGCGGCGCCCTCAAACAATCTGGCCTTTGCCCGGATCAGCCCCAGGTAACGGGCGCTCAGTTCCGCAAACGCTTCACCCTGACGCTGACGCACCAGGGCAATGAGCTGGGCATCGCTGCGATCCTGAAACTCCATGCTGCACCTCTTGACCGATTTCTTGCCATTATCATATCCTAAACCTTCCAATTCGTCAAGATGCTCTTTCTTTTCCCTTTATAATCCCAGAAAATCGCGGGAATGCGTTGTCTTATGGAAAAACATATCGTATAATAAACCAAAAGAACTGAATTTTTTTGGGAAGGATGGCTGAAAATTATGGTGGCAAAAACCTATAGCATGGGGCTTTTTGGCATGGAAGCCTTTCCAGTAGAGGTGGAAGCCGATCTTTCACAGGGGCTGCCCGCTTTTGAATTGGTTGGATTGCCTGACGCGGCGGTAAAAGAGTCCCGTGACAGGGTGCGTTCCGCGCTGAAAAACTGTGGGTTCGATTTCCCTGTCAGCCGCATCACTATGAACCTGGCTCCAGCGGACAAACGGAAAGAAGGCCCCATTTACGACCTCCCCCTGCTCATCTCTCTGCTGAAAGCTTCCCAGCAGCTTGCCTGCCAAACAGATGACGCCATCTTTTTAGGAGAGCTCTCCCTTTCCGGGGAACTCCGTCCCATACGGGGTGTGCTGCCCATGGCTGACAAAGCCCGGCAAGCTGGCTTCAAACGGTTGTATGTTCCCGAGGGAAACGCCGGCGAGGGCGCGGTGATCCAAGGGCTGGAAGTATACGCCATCCGGGATATCCCACAGCTTTTCGCGCATTTGCAGGGCACTCTGACGCTCACGCCTGCGATTCCTTGCCTCGACCACGAGACGAGCCCCGAAATTCTTGACTTTTCAGATGTAAAAGGCCAACCGGAAGCCAAACGCGCTTTGGAAATCGCCGCCAGCGGCAGCCACAACGTTCTGCTCATCGGCCCTCCCGGTTCCGGAAAAAGTATGCTGGCTAAACGGCTTCCCACCATCCTGCCGGAAATGACTTTTGAGGAATCCTTAGAGACCACGAAAATCCATTCCATTCGTGGAAAGCTTCCAGCAGGCGTCTCCCTGATTCGGGCGCGGCCTTTCCGTTCGCCCCACCACACCATTTCCACCGCTGGATTGGCAGGCGGCGGGCCGTCGCCGCAACCTGGAGAGATCTCCTTGGCCCACAACGGCGTACTGTTTTTAGACGAACTTCCGGAATTTTCCCGCGCCGCCATGGAAGTGCTGCGCCAACCCATGGAAGATGGCAAAGTGACCATCTCACGGGTGGGAGGAAGCACCTCTTACCCATGCCGTTTCACACTGGTAGCCGCTATGAACCCCTGCCCCTGCGGATATTTTGGACATCCTACCCATCCCTGCCTTTGCTCGCCTTATGCGGTGGAGCGGTACTTGGGAAAAGTATCCGGCCCTTTGCTGGACCGTATCGACTTGCACATTGAAGTGCCAGCGGTACCTTTTGAGGAACTTTCTTCCTCAAAGCAGGAGGAGACTTCTGCGCAGATACGGGAACGGGTGAACGCAGCCAGGCAGCTTCAAAACCAGCGCTTTCAAGGAAAAGGATACACCTGCAACGCGGACATTCCCGCCGCGCAATTACAGGAAATGTGCCAAACTACGGAAGAAGCGAACCGTCTGCTGCACAGGGCCTTCGAGCGCTTTGGGTTCTCAGCCAGGACCTATGGCCGGGTATTGAAAGTGGCCCGTACCATTGCTGACCTGGATGGCTCTGAGAAGATCGATTCCGCCCATGCCGCCGAAGCTGTGCAATACAGAACACTGGATCGGAAATACTGGCAGCGGAAATAAAAAGCGAAAAGCCGTTCACTCCCTTGTGGGAAGCGAACGGCTTTTTAACATATAGATCATGGTTTAGTGACGGTAATCATACTGCTTGCAATCATCGGGGAAAATAAACCCATAGGTATTGTATTTATACTCCGGATGGCTGTGATCAGCTTCCGCATAATTGCCAAAGAAGAATATCTTGCACTCAGCCAAACGGCGAAGCACCAGACCGGGAATTACCCCGCCTGCTTTGTTCCACTGGAGGAAATTGTTTGCAAGGGCTGTGGAATCCGCATAAGCCAAATCGTGCTCATGATTGCCGGAAAGCTGTACATAGCCTGCGGGAATCCATCCCACCTTACCATTGTAAGATGCCTGATACCAGACTTCCTGCTGGGTGGAACTGGAATACACGCGATAATCCATAACCGTGATGGTGCTGCCGTAAGGAACAGAAACCACTTCTGTGCTGCTTACGCTGGTGCTCTGATAAAGCTTCGAGTCCACAACATTCAGCGTGCCCTGGACAGAAGTCTCCGGCGGCACAACAGCGTTGAGCATCACCTTGAATGTATCAAAACTGGTAGAGAGCCTGCCCGAACCAAGATTATAGACAAAGCTCGTCAAAGCGTCAAACTGGGCCTGACTCATCTTCAAACCATTGTTGGCCCGGAACTGTTCCACCGCTCCGCCATAATTGGAAGAATTGGACATGTTCACCAACTGGATTAAAGCTTCTGTCTGAGTCAAATTATTATAAAATGCATTGTTTTTCTGCACCACATACCCATAGCCCACCGTGGGGTTTCCGGCAACGAGCACGTCATCTGCGATTTCCGGGACCAAACCTTCGAAATTCGCCACGATCTTAATCCCATCCACACTGGGGAGGCGGCTTTCATAAGTAGTTGTGGTAGAACTTACATTGCTGGAAGTCACCAGCACCACAAACTCATAGTAATCAGAGGACCAGCTGCCGCCAGCCGTCTTGGAATATGCCCGCACGGTATATTTTCCGGCGGCGGAGAATTCCACCTGCCGAGTAAACACATTCACTGTGTTGGTGGGCAGGCCATGAGTAGAAGTCTGGCTCTCCGTGGTGTAGTCTGTAGTCTCATAAGATCCTTTAGCGGGACCGTCCACTATAGTGAACTTCATCCCAGCACGGCTGGTGTCCGTAACGCCCACCAAGTTAAACTTCGTGTTTTTGGGAACAATATTTTCGTCGGAATAAGCAAACCGCACAGCTTCCGGTGCGGTAACGGTCACCGTACATGTTGCCGTAGCTTTGGCGCCATCCGTGAAGGTCAAGGTGGCTGTACCAGGTTTCGCGCCATAGATCATGGCACCCTGCTTATTGCCGCCATAACTGACAGTATACCCTACATAAGCCACACTGGGATCGCTGCTGGTCCAGCGCATAGCGGAAATATTCTTTTCTACCGAAGCATCCAGCCGGAAGCTTTGATACTGGGCCAGTGTCGCTTTTGAAGCGCTCAAGGAAGCGCCGCTGGCAGTGCCGCCACCGCCACTGCTGCCGTCGTCAACCACTACGTATTCTGAACTGACATATCCTGCCGTGCCGCCCGTGGTTTTTACACCCAGCCAGCCGTTGCTTTCCACACTGGTCACTGTCAGCAAAGTACCCGTAGAAAGCAAAGTGACCACTTGATAACTAGTGCCTGGGCCGGAACGAAGCCGCAAACCGTCGTCGGCAGTGACACGCACAGTTTGACCCACCTGGAATCCACCGGAAGGCTCACCGCCTTCTCCACCTTCACCGCCTTCGCCGCCTTCTCCACCGTCCACAGGATCAGCCGCTTCTGCGATGTGTAAAAACGCCCAATGATCTGTGGGCACATCTACAAATTCCTGAGTATCCCGGTCAGCCGCAAACCCTTCGCCGGTACGCTCTAAAGCGCTGTTTAGAATTGCTGTTACCTGGCAACGGAGGATCTTGTCATCCGGCCGGAAAGTTCCATCTTCAAAACCAGTGATCCATTCCTGAGATACAGCGAAGTTTATGTAGTTTTCCGCCCAATGGCCCTGTACATCGGGGAATGTGCCGCTGCCCTCTGTCATTTCAAAGCATTTGCAAAGGGCCGCTACAAACTCTGCCCGGGTAACAGGCTGGCTGGGACGGAACGTTCCGTCCTCATAGCCGCTGAGGATTTCCAGTTCTACCAAAGTATTGACCGCTTTCGCGTACCAATCCCCGGAATTCACATCCTTAAAATGATTCTCAGAAACCGGGGGATATTTTGCCAGCAAATTATACAGCGTCTGAGCCATCTCTGCCCGGGTCATGTTCCGGCCGGGATAGAAACGGGCTCCCGATTCGCCGGACATATACGCTTCGTGGCCCCCCACCCGCAGCAGTGGATACGCGTAAAGCTCAGGGCTCTCCGTGTCCTCTAAAGCGCTGCTTTCTTCCGGCTGGGAAGAGGACTCTTCCTCACCGCTTGTCTCTGAGGAACTGCTTTCCTCTTGAGATGAGGATTCCTCATTGGGCAGGCTTTCTTCTTCCGAAACCTGGCCCTCTAAAGAAGAATCGGAAGAAAGTCCCTCTTCCTCTGTCTGCGAAGAATTCTCTTGGGATTCAAAGGAATCTTGTTGCAAAGAATTTTCCGGAGCCACGGAGGGCGAACCTTCCAACGCCAGAGCTGCCGGCGTGGGTAGAATAAATAGCAGCACCAATACCAGTGCTATCCAGGCAATAGCCGTTTTGTTTCTTGTTTTCAGCACGTTGACCTCCCTAAAATCACAAAGGCAATTTCTGAAGCTTTCAAAACATACGTTTATAATTATAACGGAAAAATTACAAAATTGCAATCTTTTGCCGAATGATTTCCAAAAACAGCAGAAAATCACAATTTAAAAACAAAATAAAAGAGGTCTCTGACACTTGGTTCAGAAACCTCTTAAATGCTAAAAATACACTAATTTACAGCTTTTCAACCAAAGCTTTCGTATCCCGAGCGATCACCAGTTCTTCGTTGGTGGGAATCACATAAACCTCCATAGAGGAATCGGGCGTGGATATCTTGCCTTCCTTGCCTCGGACCATTTCCTCGTTCAGAGCGGGATCGATCTTTACACCCAGGAACGCCAGATAATCGCACACAGCCGCGCGGTGGGAAGCCTGGTTCTCACCAACGCCAGCAGTGAACACGATGGCATCGCAGCCGCCCAAGGCTACCAGATAGCCGCCGATAAACTTGGAAATCTGATATTCCAGGATATCCTGGGCCAGCTTAGCACGCTCATTGCCCTCATTGCGGGCTTTGGTCACGTCACGGTCGTCGCTGGAAACACCGGAGATGCCCAGCAAACCGGACTTTTTGTTCAAAATCTGATCCATCTCAGAAGGGGTCAGATGCTCTTTTTCCATGATGAAGGTAACCACAGAGGGGTCCAAAGTGCCGGTGCGGCTGCCCATCATAAAGCCATCCAGAGGAGTGAGGCCCATGCTGGTATCGATCACTTTGCCGCCGTCAATCGCCGTAATGGAAGAACCGTTGCCCAAGTGGCAGGTGATCATTTTCATGCTCTTGATGTCACGGTTCATGAGCTGGGCGCAGCGATGGCTGACATACCGGTGAGAAGTGCCGTGGAAACCATAACGGCGCACAGCATATTTCTCATAATACTCGTAGGGAACATTAAACATGTACGCCTTGGGAGGCATGGTAGCATGGAAAGAGGTATCGAACACGACCACCTCGGGCACTTCCTCGCCAAATACCTCGCGGCAGGCACGGATGCCCTGCACATGAGCCTTGTTGTGCAGCGGAGCCAGGGGAATCAGGCTCTCGATATCTTCGATGACTTTTTCGTCTACCAGCACGGACTCGTGGAACAAAGAACCGCCCTGCACAATACGATGGCCTACGGCAGCCACTTCGTCCAACTGCTTGATCACGCCGTATTCCTCATCGATCAGGGCGTTTTTCACCTGCATAAAAGCAGCAGCGTGGTCCAGCATGTTTACGTTCTTCTTCAGTTCCCGGCCGTCCTCTGTTTTGTGGGTGAAGATGCCTCCGGGCATACCGATGCGCTCGCAGTTGCCCTTACACAGCATCTGCTCATTTTCCATGTCGATGAGCTGGTACTTCAAAGAAGAACTGCCCGCGTTGATGACGAGAATTTTCATGTTCCTGATCTTTCCTTTCCAAATTTTCCTGGAAGCCCTCCTCGTTTTAAAAGGCTTCTGGAACATCGATTTTCAACAGCCCCTTGTACCCAGCGGGCTGTTCGTGTAAAATGAATTTCATAAGTCGCAGTCCCATTTTAGACCATTTGCCGTGCAAATTCAAGGAGTTTCGGAGGAAAATACTAGAGAAAATGAAGATTTCCGCGGTTATTTGCGAATTGAATCCCCTTCACAGCGGCCATGCGGCCCTGTTTTCCCATGCCAAATCCTTTTCAGACGGATTGGTATGCGTGCTCTCTGGAAATTTTGTCCAGCGAGGCGAACCGGCTATCTTGGACAAATGGGCCCGCACCCGTTTGGCTCTTTTAAACGGCGCCGACCTGGTTCTGGAACTTCCCTTGCCTTGGGCATGCGCGGGCGCGGAACGCTTCGCCGCAGGAGGAGTCGCCCTGCTGAATGGGCTCGGCAGTCCGGATACTTTGGTTTTCGGCAGCGAGGAAAGCAGTATCCAGCCTTTATGGTCGTTGGCCAAAACGGTGGATTCTCCAGCGTTTTCGGAAGAACTGCGAAAAACAGACAATGGCGTGACTTTTTCCAAACGGCGGGAACAGGCTGCCGCACGGCTGTTGGGAACCCCCACAGCTTCCTTGCTGGGAAAACCCAACTGCATCCTGGGAGTGGAATACTTGAAAGCCATGCTCCGGCAAGGCAGCAGCATGGGCGCCGTCGTATTCCCCAGGATGGGAGCGGGCCACGACAAACCCGACACCAGCGGCCCGATTCTATCCGCCAGTCACGGGCGGGAACTGCTGCGGGCCGGGGAAGATTTAACGGGCCGGCTGCCGGAATCCACCTTGCGCGTCTGGCGGGAGCAAGCCGCTAAAGGTCTCTGCCCCGCTTCACTTTCCAAACTGGAAACAGCTGTGCTGTGCAGGCTCCGCGCCATGAGTGTTGAAGATTTCGCGGCGCTGCCGGACATCAGCGAAGGGCTGGAAAACCGCCTTTACAAAGCTGCCCGGCAGGCGGCCAGCCTGGAGGAATTTTACGCTTTGGCAAAATCCAAACGGTATTCCCATGCCAGGATCAGGCGCTTGGCTATGGCCGCTTTCCTGGGCCTGACCAGCGCCCTGCCTGCCCTTCCTCCCTATTTGCGCATTCTTGGGATGAACTCCACCGGTCAGCAAATCCTGGGGCTGTCCCAGCCCAGTTTGCCCATTGCGGTGCGTCCCGCCGATTTCCAGCGCTTAAGCACCGAGGCCCAGCAGATTTTTGCCTTAGAGGCACGGGCAGACGATTTTTACGCGTTAGGGCTTCCAACACCCAGCCCCTGCGGCCGGGACTATACGGAAAAGCTCATCAAGCTGGGAACGTAAGCAAAAATGATCAACGCAGATTGCGCAGTCCTTTTGGATAGTGGTTTTTGAGCCTTCCGCCGGAAGCTTTCCCAAACCCTGTGGGAACACCGCCCGCACAGAGAGCCGTATAGCCTTTGCCGTCACAGTCGATCTCTTCTCCCCGGAGAAACGCCGAAAGTTCCGGCGCGTCCCAGGGAAGGTCCAGCACTTGGCGGCATTCTTCTTTTCGCGCGCTCTGAAACACTCCATGGGAGGGTTCCCACCGGCGCCCCTTTCGCTGTGCCAATTCCACTCCCGCCCGAAGCACTCCCAACCGGTCCAATTCCGGCAGGCCGTTGGGCAGCAAATACAGCCGTTCTCCAAACCGGGCGGCGTTTCCGGGAAACTCACAGGAAAAAAGTTCTTGAAAAAGATTCCTGGCCTCTTCTTCCTCTTTTCCAGAAAGGAACTGCCCAAAAGCTCCCGCCCGGCAGGAGTTTTCCCCCACTCGCCGGAACTTCGCCACAAAGTGGCCTTCTCCCCCGTCCATTGGGTAAATCCTTCGGACGGGCAGGCCATGGATTCCCGGCCGTCCAAAAGGCAGGTCCAACGGAACCATCTCAAACTCCGGGTGGGCCCCAAGGAACCACTCTACGTTGTCCTCGTTCTCTTCCTTTGAAAACGTGCAGGTGGAATACACTAGTACGCCGCCCTCTTTTACCGCCAATGCTGCGGAATCCAAAATAGCCCTCTGCCGCTGGGCGCAGGCCGGCACGCTCTCCGGCGACCATTGCGCCACAGCTTCCGGGTCGCGGCGGAACATCCCCTCTCCAGAACAGGGGGCGTCTACCAAAACCCGGTCAAAAAAGCCTTGCAAAGCCTCGCACAACCGCTGGGGATGGCAAGAGGATACCACTCCATTGCGCACGCCTAAACGCTCTGTATTGGAAAGGAGAACCTGGGCACGGTTCTTTACGATCTCGTTGGACCAGAGAAGCCCCTGCCCTTGAAGGAGCCCTGCGATCTGGGTGGATTTTCCTCCCGGCGCCGCGCACAAATCCAAAACTGTTTCGCCTAGTTGGGGGTCAAGAGCAGTCACCGCGGAACAAGCGGAAGGTTCCTGAATATAAAACAACCCAGCGTGATGGGCTGGAAGATACCCCATTTTTTCCTCGCCGCTTTCAAAATAAAAACTCAACGGTGAAAACGGTGTAGGCTCCAAAGAAAAAGGCAGGCTCTGCAAAAGCTGTTCCTCGCTGCATTTCAAAGGATTCCGCCGCAGCCCTCTTCGCGCAGGTACCTCATAACTTTTGAGAAATTCCTCATATTCCTCCCCCAAAAGGGATTTCATCGCATTTTCAAACGCTTTTGGCAATTCCATAAAAAGCCTCCTTTTCCAATAAAAATTCTCCGCATAATGGTCTGTTGCCCGCACACACTAAGAACGGAAAGGGGCGAGATTGAAAATGAGTAACAAACAAAAACACAAGTCCTTTGAAAACCGGCAAGACCAGAACCATCAGAATATGAATCACAGCCAGAATGTCCGCCAGGAAGTTCCGGATTACAGCTCTAAGAGCCAGAACCAGAAGCCGGAAATGGAAAAGGACCATCGCAGCGGCCGCTGCTAACGGCCACCCAAACAAAGGGCCGGTAAGGAAACTTACCGGCCCTTTGCCATGCGCGCTCACTTAAAAGCCCTGTCCCGTTAAAAGAGCGGCGTGTCAACGGGTTTCCTTTTTCTTGCCCCAACCCAGCTCTTTAAGCAGTTCTTTCATGGATTTATCGTCGGGATGCATGGGACGGAACCCTTCGCCTGTAACCTGACCGGCTTCTCCTACAATGACGAACGCATCCTTATCCTCTTCCCGGATAATGGTTTGCAGCTGGTGCAGCTCGAACCGGCGAACCACGCAGAGCATGGTCTCCCCCGGTTCTTTGGAATATCCTCCCCGGGAATCCAAATACGTTACAGTGCGCTCCATCTCGTTGATGACTCGGTCGCCCATTTGACGAACCTTGGGTGACATTACAAAAAACAGCTTGCCGGTACCAATATCCGTGCCATAAAGGATGGCATCGATAATTTTAGTACACACTACCACAACAATACAGGCATACATGGCATTTTCTACGCTGCCAAACACAAAAGCAGATATCCCAATGATGATCCCATCCACGGCTAACATCAATTTCCCCATAGAAAGGTGAGGAAGCCGCCTTCCCAGCAGACGGGCTACTAGGTCCGTACCGCCTGTAGTCGCCCCACGAATAAACACCAACGAAAGTCCAACGCCTTCAAAAGCGCCTGCAAACAACGCCACCAAAATGGGGTTCCCCCTGTAAGCAGGCACAAAATGAGAAAACACGTCGATAAGCACGGAAGAGAGGGCTATAGCCAGCATCGTCTTTGCCACCAGCTTGTAGCCGATGTCTATCACGGCCCATAACACGATGGGAACATTGATCAAAAACGATACCAGGCCGATCGGTGTGGAGAACACATAATGAAGCATGGTAGAAATACCTGTGACCCCTCCGGCGGCGATATTGTTGGGCGCCGTAAAAGCGTTCACTCCCACCGCGTAGACTGTGGACCCCATTGCCACAAACAAAAAATCCAGAAAAAGCGTTTTCAGTTTTTCCGACTTCATCCCGTTCTCCCCCTTTACTTAATTGCTTTGTGTGTTCCAGACCTCCAAAATCGCGGAAAAAATCCACCGCAGCCTGTCGATCTCCCCTGAAAGATAGAGATAGCCAAACAACGCTTCCAAACCGGTGGCGCTGTGATAATCTGCCAAAGGAGCGTTTTTCGGCGCGTGGCCCACATGGGCGTTCCGGCCCCGCAGCGCGATGTCGCGCTCTTCTTCAGAGAGCTCCGGCCACAAGTGGGAAAGCGCCTGAGCCTGAGCCTGGCAGCGCACCAATTCCACTTTCCGGCTGTTCAGCTTTTTCACTGGGCAGTTGCCCTGTGACACAAGGTATTCCCGCACAAAAAGCTCGTAGACCCCATCGCCTACAAAGGCAAGGGTCAAAGGGCTCAGCCCCTTAGGGGAGACACCCTCTTGTAAAAGCTTTTCCAAAAGCACCGCTCCTTACTCTACAAAGTCAAATTCCAGGTCGTACAGGTCTACGGTATCCCCTTCCTCACAGCCGGCTTGGCGCAAAGCGTCGATCACGCCCGTTTCGATCAAGACGCGCTGGAAATACTGCAAAGACTCGGAATCATCAAAATTGACGGTATTCATAATTTTAAGCAGCCAAGGCGCTTTCACAAAATATACCCCATCCTGGCTGGTAACCTCTACCTGGCCCCGCTTCAATTCTTCGATGGGCTGTAGCGCCGGCGCCTCCGCTTCATACCGGCGGATAGGCGGCAGCTGGGAAAGCTGTTCCAGCACTTTATTCAGCAGCGGGTCCACACCTTCCCGGATAGGCGCCATGATGGGGAAAAATTCATAGCCTTGCTCTTTTACATAGGCTTCAAAATCCGCCACCTGTTCATCCGTGGCCAAGTCGCATTTGTTCCCAGCTACCAGCATGGGACGCTGGGCCAGTTCCGGATTGAACCGGCTCAACTCCTGGTTGATCACCCGGAAATCCTCTTTAGGGTCCCGTCCCTCGCTGCCGGAAACATCCACTACATGGACCAGCAACCGGCACCGCTCCACATGGCGCAGGAACTGGTGGCCCAATCCCACGCCCTCCCAGGCGCCTTCGATCAAACCGGGAATATCGGCCATGACAAAGGATTTCCCCTGGGGCATGGTCACTACCCCCAGCACGGGAGTAAGCGTGGTGAAATGGTAATTGGCGATATTGGGTTTCGCCTGGCTTACCACAGAAATCAGGGTAGACTTGCCCACATTGGGGAAGCCCACCAGGCCAACATCCGCCAAAAGCTTCAATTCCAGCTGGACTTCCATCTCTTCCCCAGGGGTGCCGGGTTTGGCAAACCGGGGCACCTGCCGGGTGGGCGTAGCAAAGTGGGAATTTCCCCAACCGCCTTTGCCACCCTTGGCGATCACCTGGGGTTCATCCCCAGACATATCCGCCAAAAGCCGGCCTGTTTCCACATCTTTGATCAAGGTGCCCCGGGGCACAGAGATCACCAGGTCGGGAGCGCTTTTCCCAAAGCAACGGTTCCCCCGGCCATTTTCCCCGCGCTGGGCGGAGTATTTGCGTTTATAGCGGAAGTCCGCCAAAGTGGACAGGTTATCGTCCACCTGAAAGACGATACTGCCGCCCCGGCCGCCGTCGCCGCCGTCAGGGCCGCCTGCCGCCACATATTTTTCCCGGTGGAAGGACACTGCCCCGTCGCCGCCGTCCCCGGCCTTGATCTTGATTTTCGCGGTATCGATAAACATGCTTCCGCTCCTTTCCTTTCAACAAAAAGGCTTCTTCGGGCATTGCCGGAAGAAGCCTTTAGCACTTGTTTCGCGGTTTGATTACTCGGCGTAAACGCTGACCTTCTTGCGGTCGGCGCCCATGCGCTCGAACTTCACCTTGCCGTCTACCAGAGCGAACAGGGTGTCGTCAGAGCCCCGGCCCACATTGGTGCCAGGATGGATTTTAGTGCCCCGCTGTTTCACCAGGATGTTGCCGGCCAGAACGAACTGCCCGTCGGCGCGCTTAACGCCCAGGCGCTTAGATTCGGAATCGCGGCCGTTCTTGGTGGAGCCCATACCTTTTTTATGAGCAAAAAGCTGGATATTTATTTTCAGCATGACGATCGTCTTCCTTTCTGTAAAATGTGGATTTAAACTTCCATATAGCCCACCCGCACAGCGTCTGGATACTGTTCCTCCAGGCCTGTCAGGTGAAGTTTGAGCCCAGCCAGGAAATCCCGGCAAAGGGGCTCGTCTTTGGGCTCGATCCGGAAAAACATTTCCCCCTCTCCCACTCTAAGGGACAAAGGCGAAACATGGCGGATCTCTGTCAAGGTGTTTACAACAAGGTACGCTGCCGAGGAAACAGCGGCGCAGACAATATCTGTGCCCTCTTCCCCATAACCCGCGTGGCCTTCCATGGAAAACCCCTGCAAATTCCCTTCCGGAAGAGTCAAAAACTGGATACGGATCATCTTACGCCTTAACGGCCTCGATCTGTACCTTGGTGTAGGGCTGACGATGGCCCATCTTACGCTTGGAATTCTTCTTGGGCTTGTAGGTAAACACAGTGATCTTCTTGGCCTTGCCGGTCTTGACCACTTTGCCGGTAACTGTAGCGCCTTCCACATAGGGGGTGCCGATCTTGGTGCCCTCTTCGCCGAACACGGCCACTACCGGGAACTCCACGGTGTCGTTTTCCGCCGCGTTGAGCTTCTCCACATAGATGACGTCGCCGTACTGCACTTTGTACTGCTTACCGCCGGTTTCAATGACTGCAAACATGCTTTTTCCTGCCTTTTCATTAGTCTCGCTACTGTTGGGCGGAGCCTTGGCTCGCTTGCGCGAAAGGGCATAGCACCCCCGCTGCCTACAATATGCGGCTTATAAAGTTTAGCACAACACACTTGGGAAGTCAAGGGAAAAATCAGGTTTTTGTCTCTTTATGGGAAGTTATCAAAACCTGTACGTTATCCCCATCTTTCCCTTTCACAGCGTGGATAACCTCTTGCCGCCGCAGCACTGCCAGCGCCAGGGACAAAGCCACGTTGCACAAGGTCACCACGGCCAGCAGCAGCTTTCCGGCCTGGCCCTTTTTTCTCTTTTTACGGGCATATGCCTTGCCTGTACCGGAACAGCCCTGGCTGCCCGGTGGGATTTTCCACGGCTTCATAGGCATCTCCTTTCAACCCCACAACTGCCCGGGAAGAACTTCCTTTTTCTTCTCGGGAAACGACCGGTCAAACTCTTCCACGCCTTTTAGAGCAGGGTCATAACAAGCTGGGTCCCGGTAAGTCCCCGGGGCAGGCGGCAGCCGGGAGGGGTTCAGCACTTTGATCTGGAACACAGGGAATTCCTCTTCCCTGCTTACCATAGCGTGATGGATGCCGTACTTTCCGGCAGGCTCAAAACCAAAACGGCTGTAATACGCCGAGTTTCCGGTGATGACCACGGCAGGCCATCCCAGTTCCCTGGCCCGCTCCAATGTAAAGCGGATCAGCGCCGAGCCGTAACCTTTACCCTGATATTCCGGCAGCACGCCCACCGGTCCGAACAACAGCATGGGCTGTTCGTCTCCCTCGTCGGGAAGGTAGCTTCCTTTGGCATAGGCGATCTGCGCCACAATGCGGCCATCCTCTTCGGCCACATAGTCCAGTTCCGGAACAAAACTGGCGTCATCCCGCAGCTGGTGAAGCAGACAGTGCTCCACGCAGCCGGGCTGATAGACGTTCCAAAAAGCTTCCCGGACCAGGTTTTCCACTTCCCGGTAGTCTTTCCGATTTTCCAGACGGATGTTCATAAACGGCTCCTTTAACTGTGTTGTTCCTCTTCCAAGCAGCGCAGAATCCACTGATGGGCGATCTGGGTGGCCTGCTCCGGCGTGCGTTCGGTGGTATCCACAAGCTGGATCGGTGGGTTCGTGGTTCCCCCATTTTCCCGCAGCCAGCGGTTAAAATCCAGAGAGGATTTGATCCATGCCGGGTCTGTCACTTTACGCCCCTCCACCATGCGTTTGCGCAAAACAGCTTCATCACAGGTCAACGCCAGATAGTGCAAAGTGGAAAAATACCGGCGCTCCGGACGATTCTCAAATTGTTCCGGCACACAGCATCCGCACAACACCACCGGCTTTCCCCCTTGGGAGACATTGGCGCAAAGCGTCATCCACAAGCTTCGGTAGGCCGCGTAATTTGCTTATGTGTGATAAAGAAGTAATAGAAGTGCAAAAAATTTTGCCGTTCCTATCCGGCACTTGGCCATTGTGTCGGATAGGTCGGGCGTTAGGCTT
>CAJFSY010000019.1 GCA_904419785.1 uncultured Neglectibacter sp. | reverse complement strand
ACAAGTTTGGCTTCCGCACTATAAAAATCAGCAATATATTTTCCCAATACTTTTTGCCGGGAGAACCGCACAGGATAGGAACACAGAAAATCATACCACAGGTGTCTTTCTTCTTTTGTCATCTCTTTGCGCAAGTGCTTTGCCAATGGAACCAACTGCTTATTATGCTTTGACTGCATGACAATCCCTCCGTCACGGCTGCGCCGTGCCACCTCCCTTTACACAAGGGAGGCTTCTGCGGTGCAGCACTGCACATCGCACCACACAACCAAAGGTGTATAGAAGTGCGCCCTTAATCAGTTCGATAAACTGGAATTTGCAGAATTGAATCATTACACGCAAGGATTAAAAATTGCTGCAGCTCCATAATGGCTATCTGCATCTACAATTTGAATTTCAATCTTATTCCAAGCATCGGTTCCTTCAACTTGAATCAAATAAGCTGTCATTTCCCTATCAGCAGCTACTTCTACGACTGTGTTCTTTGCAATAATAGCGGTTTCTTTCCCATCAACTTCCACACGAATGGAAATATCATCTGGTGCTATGTTTTCATTTCCTTCCTGAAATTTCACCAAACTCATAGGTCTAAAGTATATCATAAGACCATTTCCTGCACCTTTGACAGAAAAAATATGTAATCCGTATATCTCCAATGTATCAAAGCTAATATCCAACGAAGTGTTTTCTAAAAGAGGAATGTTTTGACACCAATACTCCAAATAGTTTACCGCATAGTCTTTTACTGCAGTTAAAAAAGGATACTTCCCCTCGGGAATATCGAATTGATAGTATCCCTCTTCGTTACTTTCTGCACAATAGATAGTAGCAAAACTGTTGTTCTTTATTTCAATCTTAGCTCCAGCAATAGGAGTATTGTTCTTATTTTTTACATATCCATCTAAAAGCATTGACTTATCTCCCCGTCAAATTTAGATTTGTTGAATTGTCTATACGGTATCATAGTCACCTTGAAAACACAAACGGCACAGCGCTGTGCCGATTAACTGTTTTATGGACACCGCCCATTAGCCGGGGGCTTAAAGGTATATTGTCCAGGATATGCTGAGAGAATCTTTAATCAGGGGATTTTTCAGCTCAGCTCTACCACTTTATTCTCCCGGGCAGACTCGTACATACTCAGCATCAGCTCAGCAGTATCTTTGACACCAGGAATATCGTTGCGGAAAGGCCGGTTTTCCCGGATGGATTCATAAAAATCCTGGATACACAGGCCATGGCTGGCACCCCAATAAGCTTTTCCTGTGGCGGCAAATTTTGGGGCCGCCAAACTGAAATGCTCCTTGGTGCCATCTTTCCAAGTCAGGGTGACCTCCTGCTCTTCCATGCGCAAAGTGGCATTTTCACAGGCGATCTCCACCAGCACAGGAGAATCTGCGCAATAGGCGGTTGTGGCGTAAAATATGGCATTAGCTTCTCCGAATTGCAGATATGCTTCCATCATGTCTTCCACCTGGATGACGCCTTTTAGATGGTGGTTGGCCATCACGGCCTCAACCCGGCGGGCCCTTCCCAGGAATTGCCCAAGCAAATCCAAGGTGTGGACCGACTGGTTGATCAAAACGCCGCCTCCTTCCGTATCCAAAGCGCCGCGCCATCCGCTCTCTGTATAATAAGGAGCTTCCCGGTGCCAAGTGACAAACGCCCTGGCGCCCAGCACTTTTCCCGCTTTCCCGGAACGAAGCACATCTTGAATAAGCCCCACACTGCGGTTGTAACGGTTCTGAAAGCAGATTCCCACCCGGGTAGAGGCATTCGCCAGCTGCTGGAACTGGGCCCATTGCTGCCAGTCAATGACAGGGGGCTTTTCTGTAAACACATGGAGCCCTCGCTCCACCGCCAGCTTCGCCATAGGTGTATGAAGATAATGGGGCGTACACAAATGCACGGCGTCCAACTGTTCCCCAGCCAACATGGCGTCCATAGAGTTATACGCTTTGCCCCCATAATTTTGGGCGAAAGCCTGGGCCCGTTCCGGCCGAATATCTGCGCAAGCCGCTAATTCGACCCCTTCCAGGTTCTGAAGCACCGCTCCATGAACCTGGGCGATACCGCCGCAACCCACCACGCCTACTCGAAAGTCTCTCATCCACAGAGCCTCCCTTTGTCAAATCTCATTTAAAATCGCGCGCAAGGAATCCAGCGCCAATTTCCAGGCACTTTTCCCATCCAGAGCGTCTCCGCGCTTTTGGGCATCCTGTTCCAACGCCGCAAGGCCCGCGAAATCGGTCAGATGAGGCTCTAAGGATAAGAATCCCTTCCAGCCTCCGCCGATCAGGTCAGCCAGTATCTCTTTCACATGGCCATCGCCCCGGCCGGCAGGGACCACTTTTTTCTCTTTCATCAAGGCGTCCTTCACGTGGACATACTCGATATAGGGTTTTAGATTCTCATACGCCGGCAGCGTCTGCTGACCCACTTCCACAAAATTGGCGAAATCGAACACAGCCCGAAAATGAGGACCGTAAAAAGCATCCATCAAATCCTTGCAGCGAGAGGCGTTATCTCCGTAAATCCCTTTCTCATTTTCATGGAGCAGCACAGAATCCCATTTTTCAGCTTCTTCCACCATCTTCCCCATACGGTCCAGAATCTCTTCGCGGAACTCGCCTGGGTCACGGTCCTTGGGAAGATAAAAGCTGAACATCCGCACATAGGGAGCATCTAATTCTTTCTGAATCTCCAGCGTGCGTTTGAGTTTATCCAAATGAGGGGCAAACTCTTCGGCGATACCGATCTTTCCGATAGGCGAACCAATAGAGGAAACCCCGATTCCCGCTGCGGCAAGTTTAGCGTTGACTTCCTTCACCTTTTCTCCGGTAAGATCGGACACATTGATCCCATCTGCAGCCCGAAGTTCAATATGGGAAATCCCAAACTCTTTGATGGTTTCCAGCTGTTTGTCAAACTCCGGGGCGATCTCGTCGGAAAACCCGGAGAGGATAATCTGTTCCACGGTTCGTTCCTCCTTAATAACTTCCTTCGGTGGAGAATGTGATCTCCTGGCTTTCCTTTTTCCGAGAAGTAGCCCTGCGTTTATCCAGCTCCGCGAGGAACAGGTCCTCGTCGAAGGGGATCTCTACAGGGTGCTTCAGCCAGCTGGAAAGATGCATCGCGTTGGAAAGGGTCAAACCGTTGATGCCCTCTTTGCCGTCGGCCACCAGGGGAGTGCCCCGGAGGATCTTCCCAGCAAAAGCGTTCAAAACGCCCACATGCTGCTGGTTTTCCCCATCCGTCTCAACCTGAATCTCCTGGCATTCGGGTTTTGCGAAGCCTTCTTTCGCTGTGCGGCAGAACTCCCGCTCATCCATGCCAAGCTTCCAGAAGGTCAGCTGGTCGTTTTCACACACCAGCTTTCCTTTGGTCCCGGTAACCTCAAACCGGTTGGTACCGGGAGCGTCGCCGGTAGTGGTAACGAACACGCCGGTCGCCCCGTTTTCAAATTCCAGGTAGGCGGTCACATCGTCCTCCACCTCAATATCATGCCATTTCCCTTCCTGGCAGAACGCCTGCACAGTCTTGGGCAGACCGCATATCCATTGGAGCAGGTCCAGTTGGTGGGGGCACTGGTTCAAGAGCACGCCGCCCCCTTCTCCTGCCCAAGTAGCCCGCCAGTCACCGGAGTCATAATAAATCTGGGTGCGGTACCAATCGGTAATGATCCAGTTCACCCGTTTAAGCTCTCCCAATTCGCCCCCTTGGACCATTTCCCGCATTTTGCGGTAGACGCAGTTGGTGCGCTGGTTGAACATCATGGCGAACACTTTACCGCTTTTCTCGGCGGCTTCGTTCATTTCCCGCACAGCCTTGGTGTAGACCCCGGCAGGCTTTTCGCACATCACATGCAGTCCCGCGGCAAAAGCTTCTTTTGCCAGCACGGGATGCTGATAATGGGGCGTACAAATATGTACCGCGTCGCACAGGCCGCTTTTGATCAAATCGCTGCCTTCCTCAAAAATGGCCACATCGGCCGGGAGAGTTTCCTTTGCCCACTGCCGCCGTGCTTCCCGCCTGTCCGCCACAGCTGTGATGACGATCTCAGGGCACTTGCCATCCAGAATATTTTGAGCGTGGCCGCTTCCCATATTTCCCACGCCGATAATGCCAAGCCTTACTTTTTCCATACTATATTGACTCCTTTCAATATCTCATAGCGCTTATCACGCCCGATGAATATACATCAGGGGGCCTCTTTACTACAAAACCACAAAGCACCGTCCTATTATTGATATCCCAAGCTGCGCAGGTTATTATAACTGGTCTCCAAACAGTCGAAGGGGCTGCCTTCACAGATATCCTGTTCCACCAGCAGATATTTCGTTTTTCCGGTTTTCTCCAACGTGGCGAGAATCTTGCGGAAGTCCAGGTTTCCTTCCATAACGGGGGCCATAATCGGTTCCATGCCCCGGACCGCCATATCTTTCAAATGGACGCAGGGAATACGGTCCCCCAAACGTTCCAACCAAGCGCACACGTCGCCGCCGCCCATTTGCACCCAATAAGTATCCAGGGTAAATCCCATTTCTTCGGGTGAAAAGCTTTCCATCAGGGTTTCCATGATCAGCTTTCCCTGGAACTTCTGGAATTCCAGATTGTGGTTATGATACATTAGAAGCTTCCCCGCGGCAGCGATTTTTTTGGCAGGCTCCTTATAATCCTCCGCAAAATGCCACAGCCATTCCGGAGAACGGTATTTGGGCGGCATCATGCCAATGCCGATATAATCGCAGCCCATGATATCGTGCTCGCGGATCACCGCTTCCGTATCGTTCAAAATGCGGTTAGGGTCGGTGTGGGTCAACACAATCCTCAAACCGTGCTTGTCGCAGATCTCCTTTACAGTCTCCGCCGGGATAGGGCCTATGGCGGAAATCTGCACTGTTTTATAGCCCATTTTCGCTACCTGCCCCAAAGAGTAATCCAAGTCTTTCGCCGTTTGGGTATAATCCCGCAAAGTGAAGAGCTGGGCGCCTAATTCCATCATAATATTGTTACCTCCCAAAAGTACCGCATGAAGCGGCAAAATCCATACGCACCCAGTATAGCATTTTTGAAAAAAATTTCCAGTGGAAAATCTGTTTTTTGGCAAAAATAAAATAATCAATATCACAGCCACTGTCACGGTTTGGCCGCATACCTCAAAACGGCAACTGTGGTTCTGCGCCTTGACCGTTTGGATGCCATTTTGTATAATGACAGTATAGAACCGTTATTTTTCTCGTTAAAGAAGGTGCCGCTATGACAAAACAGTCCATTTTAGAGAAGCTTCGCCGGGGTTTGATCGTCTCCTGCCAAGCCTTGCCCGGAGAGCCTCTCCATGGCCGGAACATGATGGCCGCCATGGCCCTTTCTGCCAAAGAAGGGGGAGCTTCCGGAATCCGCGCAAACGGAGTGGAGGATATCCGGGCGATCCGGAAAGAAGTGGACTTGCCTATGATCGGCATTGTCAAAGCGGATTACCCTGACAGCCCTGTATTTATCACTCCCACTCAACGAGAAGTGGACGCCCTCTTAGCGGAAGGTGTGGAGATCATCGCCCTGGACGCCACTGCCCGTCCCCGCCCCGGAGGACTTTCCCTGGAAGAATTTTTCCTCCCTTTGCGGGAGAAGCATCGAAACCAGCTGTTCATGGCAGACTGCGCGACTTTTGAGGAATGTTTTGCCGCCCAGCGTCTTGGTTTCGACCTGGTAGGCACTACCTTGTGCGGCTACACAGAAAACACCCTGGATACGCCTACCCCCAGTTATCCTCTTCTGGAACGGCTGACCCGGGAATTGTCCGTCCCCATCATTGCCGAAGGCGGCATCTGGGAGCGTGAACAGCTGGAAAAAGTTTTCTCCTACGCTGTCCACGCAGCGGTGATCGGCACCGCCATCACCCGGCCCCGAGAGATCACCCGCCGTTTCGTCAATGCCATCGCTTCACAGGAGTAAAAACATGGAACACAGCAAAGTCTTTTCAGCGATCAAAAACGCTTATCCAAAACTGACTTCGTCAGAACAGGCCGCAGCTGATTTCTTTCTGCAAAACCGAGAAAAAGGCGATTTCTCATCCAAAGCCGTGGCGGCCAAGCTTTATGTGTCTGAGGCTTCCCTTTCACGGTTTGCCCAAAAGTGCGGCTTTAAGGGGTATCGGGAGTTCATCTACGAATATCAGCGCCCCTTCAAAGAAGGGAATCCCTATCCCAATTTCAGCCAGGCTACAAAAGAAGTGCTTTCCCGCTATCAAGACCTGTTGGACAGCAGCTACCGCCTGGTGGACGAAGGCCAGATGCGCAGGGTCTCTCAGATGCTTTCCCACAGCCGCTGCGTATTCGTCTATGGCATGGGCAGCTCGGGGTTTGCCGCGCGGGAGCTGGGCTTGCGGCTGATGCGCACGGGGCTTTTGGTGGAAGCGATCACCGATAGCCATATGATCCGCATGAACGCGGTCTTGGTGGACGAAACCGTGACAGTAGTTGCCATCACCCTTTCCGGAACCACCCAGGAAGTGCTGTGGGGCGTAAAAGAAGCCCGGCGCCGTGGGGCAAAAGTCATATTGATGACCGCCAGCCAAGACCCTGATGTACATTCTCTGGCGGATGAGGTCCTTCCCCTGGCCTCAGAAGAATACCTTTCTGCCGGGCTGCAAATCTCTCCCCAGTTCCCTGTACTGGTGATGATGGACCTGTTCTTCGCCTATTATCTGGGCAGTGACGAATTTGTCAACCGAGAGCGTTACCGCCGCACTATGGAAGCCTTGCTGGGAGAGCAAGGCGGGAATTTGCCATAAAAAAACACCTGAGCGTTTTTGAGCGCTCAGGTGTTCCTTTTTATTCTTGTACGTTGATGATGACTTTCATAGTAGTCTCACGGTTATCGTCGATATACTGGTACGCTTTCAAATAATCTTGAAAAGCAAAATGCTTGGAAATCAAGGGGGTGAGATGCACTTTTCCTTCTTCCACCAGTTGGATAGCTTTGAGATAATCCTCGTTCCGGTACATCATAGAGGTGTTCAGGTCCAACTCATGGTCGTTGAGCACCGCTAAATCCACGTCTCCACGGGTGGCGAACACAGCCACCAGAATGATGGTGCTCCCTTTTCTGGCATACTGGATGGCTTGGCCCATGGTCACGTTGTTCCCGGCGCAGTCGTAGATCACATCCGCCTTGTCCGGCCCAAAATACTGGAGGAACTCCTGGCCGAAATCCTTCTCCCGTGTGTTCACGCAGATATCCGCGCCGCACTCCCGAGCCTTTTCCAAACGGATATCGCTGACATCCGTGACCATTACTTTCCGCGCGCCCAGCCCTTTGGCTGTTTGAGCAACTAGAATCCCGATGGGGCCGGCGCCTAAAACACAGATATCTTTCCCAGACACATCCCCGGCACGCTCTACCGCGTGGACCGCTACCGCTAAAGGTTCGATCATCGCGCCCTCATCCAAGCTCATGGACTCCGGCAGCGGGGTGACCTTCTTGGCATCTACAGCGAAATAGTGTGACGCTACGCCTGTAGTTTGGAATCCCATCACTTTCAATTCTTCGCAAAGGTTGTATTTTCCATGACGGCAAGGCCAGCATTTCCCGCAAACCACCTGGGGCTGGATGGTCACCTTCTGCCCTAACGCAAATCCTGTAACGCCCTGGCCCAGCCCGGCGATCTCGCCGGAAACCTCGTGGCCTTGGGTGACAGGATATTTGGTGAAAGGATGCTCCCCATGATAAACGTGAATATCTGAACCGCAAATACCGATTTTCTCAATTTTTACCAGCACTTCGCCAGGACCTGCTTCCGGTGTGGGGATTTCCCGGAACTCAATGACACCAGGGGCGGTCATTACTTGCTGCAGCATAAAAACTCCTCCTTTTATTTCAAAAATTCTAGGCAAATCATACCACAAACAAACGAAAAAGAGAAGAGAAAAACTATGGATTTTCTTTCAAAGCAATGGGCCTCAAGGAGGTAAATGCCGCAAAACATTCACCGCCCAGAGGCCCTAAAGCTTTTAGTACACTGTAAAATGTAAGAGAGAGAATCTACTTTCGCTCGAAAACAACCAGCTGCTTATTTCTGTGGGATTTTTGCCCCGCAGGAATGGCAGCCTCCGCAGCCGCTGCAACCACCGCAGCCGGATTTGTGATGCTTGCGGTTGTAGATGCCCTTGCCCACAATGGCAAAGAAAACAGCCGCGATTATGATGGAGATTATAATGGTTGGGATCATACTCCCGCACCGCCTTTCTTCAATTAGTCTGGCAAAGCCTTATTGTCCTGCTACGTTCACCGCGCGCACTGTCAGCCGTTCGCCGTCATATGGGTTCTTCCGAGCCAGCAAATACACGATGGCCACGATAGCCAGCAGCGCAACCGCCGTGCCAACGCCGAAGCCGCTGCCCATAAACAGAGAGCCGATTTGATACACAATGAGAGAGACCACGTAAGCTAATCCGCACATATACCCGATAGCGCCCAAAGTCCACTTCCAGTTGTTCATCTCCCGCTTGATAGCACCCATGGCCGCAAAGCAAGGCGCGCACAACAGGTTGAAGATCATAAAGCTGTAAGCAACCAAAGGAGTATAGTGAGCTGCTACCGCTGCCCACAGGTTGGGGTCATCCTCAGCGGCCTCCGCTCCCACTTGGAACAGCACCCCAAAGGTAGAGACCACATTTTCTTTGGCGATCAAGCCTGTGAACACCGCCACAGAGGACTGCCAATCCCCAAACCCCAGGGGAGCGAAGATAACGCAAATAGCGCTGCCAATGGCCGCCAGCAAAGAGGAATTGTTATCCTCTACCATGGTAAAGACGCCGTCCACAAAGCCGAAACCCTGTAAGAACCACAAAATGACAGATGAAGCCAGAATAATGGTCCCCGCCCGTTTGATGAAGGACCAGCCCCGCTCCCAGGTGGCCCGAAGCACATTCACCGCGGCGGGCACATGATAAGCGGGAAGCTCCATGACAAAGGGAGCGGGATCGCCGGCAAACATTTTTGTCTTTTTCAGGATAATGCCGGAAATTACAATGGCCGCTACGCCGATAAAGTAAGCCGACACAGCCACCAAACCGGAACCACCGAACAACGCCCCGGCGAACAGGCCAACAATGGGCATTTTCGCGCCGCAGGGCACAAAGCAAGTGGTCATCACCGTCATGCGGCGGTCACGCTCGTTCTCAATGGTGCGGGAAGCCATGACCCCAGGCACACCGCAGCCAGAACCGATGAGCATCGGGATAAAGCTTTTGCCGGAAAGCCCAAATTTGCGGAAAATACGGTCCATGATAAACGCCACACGGGCCATATAGCCAATATCCTCCAAAATAGAGAGCATCAAAAACAGCACCAGCATTTGAGGCACAAACCCCAGCACAGCCCCTACACCAGCCACGATGCCGTCAGCTACCAGACCTGTGAGCCAATCCGCTGTGCCCCAACTGGTCAATAATGCGCGGGAGCCTTCCGTCAACCAGGCAGCGCCTAAAACATCGTTGGTCCAATCTGTGAGAAACGTTCCAAAAGGCCCCATAGCCACCCAGTATACCGCAACCATCACCAGGGCGAAAATCGGCAGAGCCAAAAAACGGTTGGTCACGATCCTGTCGATTTTATCCGAGGTAGTCAGGCTGTGGGGAGCGGATTTCTTTTTCACCGCTTTCTCCACCACCGTATTGATATAAGCGTAACGCTGGTTGGTGATAATGCTTTCCGCGTCGTCGTCCAGTTCCTTTTCACAATCCTGGATATGTTCTTCCAAATGGATTTTCAAAGCTTCATCAAGGCCCAGTTCTGCCATCACTTTGTCGTCCCGCTCAAATACTTTAATGGCATACCACCGCAGATAGCGGGGCTCCACTTTGCCGGAGATAGACTCCTCAATGTGGGCGATGGCGTGTTCTACACTGCCGGTAAACATATGAGGCAGCTCCCCCACAAGTTTATGCGCCTGTGCCGTTTGAACGGCCCGCTGGGCGGCTTCCATACCGCCCTCGTTTTTCAGAGCGCTCATTTCCACAACTTGGCAGCCAAGGGTCTCCCCCAGCTTTTTCAAATCGATTTTGTCCCCGTTTTTGCGCACCAGGTCGATCATGTTCACTGCCACCACAACGGGGATGCCCAACTCGATCAGTTGTGTCGTCAGGTAGAGATTCCGCTCGATATTGGTGCCGTCTACGATATTCAGGATAACATCAGGCTTTTCGCCCACCAGGTAACTGCGGGCCACCACTTCTTCCAGCGTATACGGTGATAACGAATAGATGCCGGGCAAATCCTGGATGACAACCTCTTTGTTCCCTTTTAAGCGGCCTTCCTTTTTCTCTACTGTCACACCGGGCCAGTTGCCCACATATTGGTTAGAACCGGTCAAAGCGTTGAACAAAGTGGTTTTTCCACAGTTCGGGTTGCCTGCCAGCGCGATCTTGATACTCATTTCCTGTCTCCCTTCCTTATGTTAGAAAAAACTAACCATCTTGGTAAAAAAAGACGCGTTTCCCGCTGCCTTAAACGATCTCAATCATCTCCGCATCGGCCTTGCGCACGGAAAGCTCGTATCCTCGCACGCTCAACTCCAACGGGTCACCCAGCGGAGCCACTTTGCGCACATGGACTTCCACACCTTTGGTAATGCCCATATCCATAATACGGCGCTTTGTAGCACCTTCCCCGTGGAGCCTGATCACCTTGACAGTGTCGCCCACTTTTGCGTCCCGCAGTGTTTTCATGTTCTCTCTCCTTTCTTATGCGTTCGTCAGATCATGATACGGTTGGCCATGCCTTTATCCAGAGCGACACGGCTTTCTTTCACCTGGAGGATCAGGTTCCCACCCAATTCGCTCACCACTGTGACCTTACCGTCTACTACAAAGCCTAGTTCCGCCAGATGCTGCCGCACTTCATCTTTCCCTGTAACCTTTAAGATCGTAAACGTCTCGCCGGATTTCGCCATTGACAACGGCATCATTCTCAGTTTCCCCCCTGCCTTCCGAATAAGTTAGAAAGCCCTAACCCATCCTGCAAATTTGTAGGGTTAGAAGTTTCTAACCCCTTGGAACGAGTTTAAGTTTAGTCTTATCTAACCGATTTGTCAAGTGTTTCCAAGAAATGTATTCAAAAAAAGTTAGAATAAACTAATTAGTTGCTTATAACTTCCCTATCTTAGGCAATTATCGACAATTCCATTTTTGAAAAGAACCCTTCCTAAAAAGCAAAAAAGGAAGCCGTATTTTCCACAGCTTCCTTTCAATATGTGAATTAGGAGTCTCCCCGAACTTCCAATAAACGCTTGCACACCAGCGCGGAAACAATCAAAAACACCGGGAACACCACTGCGAACAGCAGCCCCATTTTCAATTCACCGCCCCACAAACCGGAAACCATCCCTACCAGCGTGGGACCGCCGGAACAGCCCAGGTCTCCAAAAAGCGCCAGCAAGGCAAACATAGCTGTTCCGCCTTTTGGACAATGCCGGGCAGCTACGCTGAACGTTCCAGGCCACAAGACGCCCACCGAAAGCCCGCACAATCCACAGCCCAGCAACGCCAGCAAAGGGTTGGGAGACAACGCCGCCAACAAATAAGAAACAACACACAGTCCGCCGCTTAACAATTCCACGTTGAGCAGATTTAAGCGGTCGCCAAATTTTGCGTAAATCACCCGGGCGCACCCCATAAGGATCGCAAAGAAGCAAGGCCCTGCCAAATCCCCCACTGTTTTGGAAACTCCCAGGCCGCTTTCGGCAAAGGCAGAAGCCCATTGGCTCATGGATAACTCGCAAGCTCCGGCAGCAACCATGAGGGCTGCGAACACCCAAAACAGCTTCATCGAGAAAAGTTTGCGTATAGGCAGCCCTTCACCATCTTCGGTCAAGTGGGCAATGGGCACTTTTGTAAAGAAAAACGCATTGCAAAGGGGCAATAGCGCCCAAAGAACCGTTAATACCGGCCAGCCCGCTTTTCCGAAAACCTGAAAAAACAAGGTGGAAAGCAAAATGACGCCTACGGTCCCCCAACAATAAAAAGAATGCAGCAAACTCATGACAGAAGCTTTATTCTCTGTGGGACAAGCCTCTACGATGGGGCTGATGAGCACTTCGATCAGCCCGCCGCCCACAGCGTAAAGCAGCACCGCCAAAAGCAGTCCCAAAAACGGGTCGGGGAACAGCCAGGGGAACACCCCTAATCCGATGAGCCCCGCCGCGGCGAACAAGTGGGCCGCCACCACACAAGGCCGGTAACCGATCTTGTCCACAAATCGGGCGGCGATCAGGTCTACCGAAAGCTGAACGCAAAAATTCACTGTTACAAGTAAAGTAATCTTCTCCAGCGGGATTTGGAATACATCTTGAAAGATCAAAAACAACAAGGGTGACAAGTTGTTTACAATGGCTTGGGTGATGTATCCCAAATAACTGGCATATTGAGTATGACGCCACCGTTTTGGCTCAATGGCTTCTTGAACTGGCATACCGGTTCCCCCTCGACAATCAGCATTTTCGGTTTATTATAGCAGAAGTCCCAGGGGATCGCTAGCGGGATTTTTTCAGAAAGTTCCGCTATTTTCTCAAAAATCCTCAATGCCCCGCGCTTACAGCAGTTTCTTGGCCTCTTCCAAAGTGATGCCGTTTTCCCGGGCAATACGGGCCAAATCGTCATATTCCGGTTTCTCCCGGGTCACGCCCCAGCCTGTGGATTCTTTCACCCGTACCGGGCCCAACGCTGTCTCCACGGTCCGCTGAGACCTGGCCAAAGTATACCGGGCGCACATTTTTTCCCGCACCCCAAGAGTCGTAGTATGGGCAAACAGCAAGGAAACCATTTTTTCCCGCTCTTCTTCACGGCACATGCAAGCCAGCATCACTCCCGGCCGGTTCTTCTTCATGCCCACCGCCACAGTATACACATCGAGAGCTCCCGCTTCCCAAAGGCGCTCCTGGGCAAACCCCAAAGCTTCCGGGGTCATATCGTCTAAGTTGCAGTAAAGTTCTATGACAGATTCACGCTGTTCCTCAGTTTCACCCAACATGGCGCGCACACAGTTGGCCGCTTGGAAATCTTTTTTCCCCATGCCATAGCCGATCTTCTCCACGCGCATCACAGGAGAAGGCCCAAACGACTTTACAAAATGCTTTAACAATGCCGCGCCGGTAGGTGTACAAAGCTCTCCCTGCACAGCCCCTCCATAGGTGGGCACACCCTGCAGGATATACGCTGTGGCGGGGGCGGGCACAGGCAGCACACCATGGGCACAGCGCACTTGGCCGCATCCCACATGGACAGGCGACGCCACAACCTGCTGGGGAGCCAGTTCATTCATGAGCCAGCATACCGCTACCACATCGGTGACCGCGTCTAACGTTCCCACCTCATGGAAGTGGATCTCTTCTACCGGCCGGCCGTGAGCGTGGCTCTCCGCCTGGGCAATAAGTTCGTATACCGCCTGGGCGTCCTCCCGCACCTTTTCCGGAATGTCCAAATGAGAAAGAATATGCCGAATATCTCCCATCCCCGCATGATGATGGTGGCCGTGTTCGTGACCATGTTCGTGGTCGTGTTTGTGGTCGTGGTCGTGGTCGTGGCTGTGGTCGTGGCCATGGTCGTGGCCGTGGCCGTGGTCGTGGCCGTGGCCGTGGTCGTGGCCGTGGCCGTGGTCGTGGCCGTGGCCGTGGTCGTGGCCGTGGTCGTGGTAGAAGATATCATGGCTTTCTTCCTCTTCCCCATGAACCATAACAGACACATGTGTACCATTGATGCCGCATTTGGCTGCAGGATGCGCCTGAAAATCCACACCGGGGATATGCAGTCCATTCATACGCTGCACGAACTCTTCCGGATGGGGATGAAGTTCCAACAATGCCGCTGTAAGCATATCGCCTGCGGCGCCCATATTGCATTCTAAATAAAGTGTCCTCACTGTAAAATTCCTCCTTAAAAGAAATGGCCTGTCACAGATGATTGATCATGCTAGCCAGGTACCCGGCGCCAAAACCGTTATCGATATTCACCACGCTGACTCCGCTGGCACAAGAATTCAGCATGGAAAGCAGCGCTGCCAGGCCGCCGAAAGCAGCGCCGTATCCCACGCTGGTGGGAACCGCTATCACGGGGCAGTCGGACAAACCACCGATCACGCTGGCCAGAGCTCCTTCCATCCCGGCGATGGCGATAATGACTCGGGCACTCATAATGTCCTCTAAATGGGAGAGTGTCCGGTGAAGCCCAGCTACTCCCACGTCATACAGCCGTGTTACCCGATTGCCCAACACTTCCGCTGTAAGAGCGGCTTCTTCTGCCACAGGCATATCGCTGGTGCCTCCCGTAGCCACCACAATGGTGCCTTTCCCCGTTGGTTTGGGCATGTCTCCCACAATCCCAACCTTGCCCATCTCGTAATAAGTCAGCGGCAGAGATTTAGCGGCCAGTTCCGCTGCTTCCTTGGACATGCGGGTTATCAAAACCGCTTTCTCACCTGTCTCCCGCATAGACGCGGCAATATCCCGTATCTGCTCCGGGGTCTTTCCCGCACCATAAATCACTTCGGCAGCTCCTTGGCGCAGCCCCCGGTGATTGTCCACTTTGGCAAAACCCAATTCCCGGAAAGGCTCCATTTTCAGCGCCAGAACCGCTTCTTCCACAGAACGCTCCCCTTGGGCCACTTGCTCCAACAGAGACCGTATTTCCTGCTGATCCATAAAACACTCCTTCTTTCCGTTCCCCAAAATTCATCACCGCTGCCGCAGGTCCAGCAGCACCGTATCAAACCAAGGCGCCAGGGCTTCCCGCACGGTTTCCCGAAGCTCCACCGCTTTGGAAAGCTGCTCTCCAGGCAGTTGAAGCCGCGCTGCCCCTTGATACACACGTACTCGCAAGTCTGAAAAACCCAAGCGGAACAAAGCGTTCTCCGCGCCCTCCACCTGCTGCAGCACTCCTTCCTGAATGGCCTGCCCAGTGGGCACCCGGGTGGCAAGGCAGGCATAAGCGGGCTTGTCCCAAGTAAACAGCCCCGCTTCTTTAGACAACCTGCGCACCTCCGCTTTTGTGACGCCGCACTCCCGCAAAGGCGAGCGGACAGCCAACTCGCCCAAAGCTCGCATTCCGGGCCGATCCCCAGCATCATCTGAAGCGTTGGTACCGTCTATCAAAACTGTAAAACCATCTGCCAAAGCCTGTTCCCGCAAACGTCCGAACAGCGCGCGTTTACAATAATAGCACCGGTCAGGGCCATTTTCCGCCACATGTGGCACTTGCAGCACATCCAATTCTATCACAGAAAGCTCCACGCCAAGCTGAGCAGCCAAGCGCTTGGCATCCTCCAGTTCGAACTGTGGCTGAAATTGGGTCTTCACAAAATAAGGCCGCACCTGTGCTTTGGACTCTACCGCCGCGTAAAGCAGATAGGCGGAATCCACCCCTCCGGAAAAACCCAGCGCAACCTTGGGGCATTCTTGAAAAAATTCTGCTAGATTCATTGTATGTTCCTCTCTGAAACAAAAGGAAACAAACCCGGCACGCTTCGGCACGCCCGATCTGCTTCCCGCAAACATTCAAACAAGATGATTTTTCAATACTATTTGCCCTTCTGGGCATCCAGCCTCTTCCTGAGACTTTTTTAGTTTACAAGAGAAAACAACTTCCGTCAAGTATGCAAAAGCACAGAACTATCGCTCCCATCCAAATATAAACAGAAGCTTCTTCTCCGTATTACGCCTTCAGCCTCCTAACAACTGATCCCATGAAAGAAAGGTCGGACCATGGAGGCCATAATCCAAAAGGAACAGCACTGTCAAATGGGCGGGATAGAAGATGTAGAAGAACCACTTCCCTTTACGGCTGCCGGCTTGACCATTGTAAAGGGTCACCAGCCCCACGCCCAAGAGAGCAAACACCGTCTGCCGGACCATATACCAAAACTGGGCTGGATTTCCCACCCACCAGAGCGCCGAGGAAAAACCGGAAAAATTTGCCACCACGATATAGAAAAACGCCGTGACCGAGCCCAAAGCGATCAGCCGGGCCGCCTTGTTCTCAAAGAACAGGTAGGGCAGCAGCACGAACAGCACTCCAAAACCGCCGTAGTCCGTGCCACGCATCTCGCACAGGAGGACGATGGCTGTCACCGGAAACACCGCAGCCCAGCCTCTGTGTTTGCTCTTGCAGAATTTGACAATCTCACAGCAGGCCGCCCCGGCAAACAACGTGAAGAACACATTGGTTGTGTCAAAATGAGGCGGGATGGGCTGGTTTAAGGCCAGCTGGTAGGGCACCTCGGAGATCACCGCGAAAGCAAACAGCCGCAGCAAGTAGTCCCGGGCGCTGTGGGTGTGCACACATCCCTGAGCGATGCCGTAAGCAAAAATGGGAAAAGCCATCCTTCCCACCAGGCGCATAACTTCGTACAAGTCAAGCCCAAACGCCAAAGACGGGCTGTAGGTGACCAGCACCGCGGCGGTATGGTCGATGAACATGGAAACAATAGCGATCCATTTCAAAGCATTCCAAGTCATATCCGTTCTCCTTTCTCAAAGAAAGCTTTTCGGGAATCTCATGTACCGCTTACCCATCATATCATTTCTGAAAAAGGAATACAATCTCCACAACAAAATCCGGGCATCAGCAAAAAGCATATAGTCCATAAAAAAGCGCCTGTAAGCCAAGGAACACTTACAAGCGCTTTCATTATGATTTCAATGTTTATTTATCAAACCCATTGGGATGATTCTTATGCCAGTTCCAAGCGGAAGCGATAATGGTCTCCAAATCGTCATATTGAGGTTTCCAGTGGAGAATGTCCCGAGCCTTCTGGCTGGAAGCCACCAGCTGGGCAGGGTCTCCAGCCCGCCGGGGAGACTCCACCGCGGGGATAGGATGACCGGTGACCTTGCGGGCCGTCTCGATGACTTCTTTTACGGTAAAGCCAACGCCGTTGCCCAAGTTGAAGATGGAACTCTCGCCGCCGTCGTTCAAGTAATTCATAGCCAGGATATGTGCCTGTGCTAAATCCGTAACGTGGATATAATCCCGCACACAGGTGCCGTCGCGGGTATCGTAATCATTGCCGAAAATGCTCACCGACTCCCGCTTGCCCAGAGGTACTTGCAAGATCAAGGGGATCAAATGGGTCTCGGGGTTGTGAGCCTCGCCGACCTGGCCGCTCTTATGAGCGCCGCAGGCGTTGAAATACCGCAGGGACACATACCGCAGTCCGTGAGCCTGGCCCACCCAATGGAACATCCGCTCCATAGAGAGCTTCGTCTCGCCATAGGTGTTGGTGGGATGGGTGGGGTCTGTCTCTAAGATGGGGATGTTTTCCGGCTCGCCATAGGTGGCGGCAGTTGAGGAGAACACGATCTTACCAATCCCGTGGTCCACCATGGCCTCCAAAAGCACTTTCGTGCCGCAGAGGTTGTTGTCATAGTACTTCAAGGGCTTTACCATGCTCTCGCCCACCAGGGAATTGGCGGCAAAATGGATCACCCCATCGATCTTTTCTTTCTGGAACAGGTCATCCAAAAAAGCCCGGTCACGGATGTCCCCCTGATAGAACCGCGCCTTGGGATGCACCGCCTCCCGATGGCCTGTTTCCAGATTGTCCGCGATCACCACATCCACACCATTGTCGATCAGTTCATACGCTGTGTGAGAGCCGATGTAGCCCGCTCCGCCCAATACTAAAACCGCCATACTGCAAAACCTCCCATAAATTTTTTCCAGCAGGTTGCTTTCTGCTTGCACTATTATTATAATGAGATTGCAAGCGTAAAATCAACAAAGATATTGGCTGGTTCTTTTCTTATATTGAGGTTTTTATGGAACTGCGCGTTAATAAAGAAAAAAGAGAACTGAAATCCCACGGCACTTACGAATTCCCGGTAAATATCAGCCGGAAACACATCTCCTCCTACGAGACAGGGGCCTTTCCCTGGCACTGGCACGACGAGGTGGAATTGACCCTCATCCTCTCAGGGGAGATCGATTACCGGGTCAATGACAACTGCTACCGGCTGGGACCTGGCCAGGGCCTGTTTTGCAATTCCGACGCCCTTCACTCCGGAAGCCAAGTGGCGGATTCTGACTGCGATTATATTTCCCTCACTTTCCACCCCCGGCTTCTGGGAGGGTATGAAGGCTGTGTCATCCGCCGCAAATTCATAGACGCCCTGGTGGGCGGCGCCTGCGCATCCCTGGCACTTTCTCCCGAGGAACCTTGGCAGGCCCGAATCCTGGCCGCTTTGGAGCAGATCTATCATCTCTCCCAAAACCGCTCGGAACTTTTCGAACTGGAAGTGCAGCGGCAGCTTTTGGGGATTTGGGGCGAACTATACCGCCACTGGGGCGACCAGTCCCAAGCTTCTTCCGACCCGGAAAAAATCGAGCGGCTGCGGGTGATCTTGGCATACCTGCATCAGCACTACGGGGAAAAGATCACTTTAGAGGACGTAGCGAAGGAAGTGGGGCTGTGCAAAAGCGAATGCTGCCGGTTTTTCCGGCGGCAAATGCGCCAGTCGTTATTTGATTACCTGTTAGATTACCGCATTGGCCGCAGCCTGCCTCTTCTCCGGAAAAGCCGGGCTACCGTAGCGGAAGTCGCCTCTCAAGTGGGCTTTTCAAACCCAGCCTACTTTTCCAAAGTATTCCGGGGCAGGATGAAGCTCTCCCCTCGGGAATACAGGGTTGAGCGCTGCGGCTCTAATTCTCAGCCTGATTCTTCTGAAAAAACAGCTTTGCCGAAGGAAGGGACATAACATGAGGCAACAATCTTTTTTTGAACAGAGCCCCCAAGACACCCCCCTGGCTACCCGGATGCGCCCCAGGACCCTGGAGGAATTTGTGGGACAGGAACAGCTCTTGGGAGAAGGGAAAGTCCTGCGGCAGCTCATCGATCAGGACAAAGTCTCTTCCATGATCTTCTGGGGCCCGCCGGGAGTGGGCAAAACGACGCTGGCACGGATCATCGCCGGAAAGACCAAATCCAATTTTATAAACTTCAGCGCTGTGACCAGCGGGATCAAAGAGATCAAAGGGGTAATGGCCCAAGCCGAGCAAAACCGGCTGATGGGGGAACGGACCATTCTCTTTGTGGACGAGATCCACCGGTTCAACAAAGCCCAGCAAGACGCCTTCCTTCCTTTTGTGGAAAAAGGGAGCATCGTGCTTATCGGCGCCACTACGGAAAATCCTTCTTTCGAAGTAAACTCTGCGCTGCTATCCCGGTGCAAAGTGTTCGTTTTGCAGGCGCTGACCACGAAAAACCTTGTGGAACTTCTGGAGCACGCCCTAAAAGACCCCAGGGGCTTTGGGGGGCAGGATGTCCGGCTGGAAGAGGGAATGCTGGAAGCTATCGCCAATTTTGCCAACGGCGACGCCCGCACCGCTTTGGGAACTTTGGAAATGGTAGTGCTCAATGGCCGCCGGGAACAGGAAACCACCTACGTGACCCCGGACATCTTAGAGCAGTGCGTCAACAGAAAATCTCTGCTATACGATAAAAACGGCGAGGAGCATTACAACCTGATCTCCGCCCTGCACAAATCCATGCGCAACAGCGATCCTGACGCGGCCATCTACTGGCTGGCCCGTATGCTGGAAGCTGGCGAGGACCCTCTTTATGTGGCCCGCCGGTTGATCCGTTTTGCCAGTGAAGATGTGGGCATGGCGGATTCCCGGGCGCTGGAGATCGCCACCGCTGCCTATCAGGCCTGCCACTTTATTGGTATGCCGGAATGCAGCGTTACCCTGACCCACGCCGTAGTGTATCTTTCTGTAGCGCCTAAATCCAACGCCTTGTATGTGGCCTATGAATCCGCCAAGAAGGACGCTCAGAAAATGCTGGCGGAACCTGTTCCGCTGGTAATACGAAACGCCCCCACCCGTTTGATGAAAGAGCTCCACTATGGCGAAGGATATGAATACGCCCACGACACCCAAGACAAGCTCACTACCATGCAATGCCTGCCGGATTCGCTCTTAGGCAAGAAATATTACCGCCCCACAGAACAGGGCAGCGAGCACCGTGTAGCCGAACGTTTGCGGCAAATCGAGGCTTGGAAACAGGAAGCTCGTTTAAGAAAACAGGAAGGCCCTGTTAAAGCAGCAGAATCGCGCGAAAAGACCTCATGATAAGGAATCCCCACAAGACACCTTCTGACAAAAAAGAGCTATTTTTCACAAAGAGGTTCTACACAGATTGACAGAGCAGCTTTGCCACATTATAATCAGCGTATAGGCGCCTGATGTATCGCGCCCATCACCCTAGCTGGATGGTTTCAAGACCTGTCCGCTGCCAGTGCGGTTTTTATGGCAGCGGGACATGGCGGTCCAAAAATCATCCGGCTTCTGCCGCTTGAGCGGTAATTCATTTAGGAAGGTGAGTAAATGGAAAAGTTCTTCAAGTTCAAGGAAAACGGCACCACCCTCAGCAGAGAAGTGATCGCCGGCCTGACCACGTTCTTCGCCATGGCCTACATCATCGTGGTCAACCCCACTCTGCTCAGTGAATCCGGTATGGAATGGGGCGCCGTTTTCCTGGCCACCATCATCGCTTCCATTATCGGTACGCTGATCATGGGCCTGGTGGCAAACGTCCCCTACGCTCAGGCCCCCGGCATGGGCTTAAACGCGTTCTTCGTCTACACAGTATGCTTCGGATTGGGCTTTACCTGGCAGCAAGCGCTGTCCATGGTATTTATCTGCGGCCTGATCAACATCCTCATTACAGTGACCAAGCTGCGTAAATTCATCATCAAGTCCATCCCCCGCAGCCTGCAAAACGCTATCGGCGGCGGCATCGGCATTTTCATCGCCTACCTGGGCCTCTTGAACGTGGGCATCATCAACTTTGGTTCTGGTGTGCCTGCGCTCTCCACTTTGAACCAGCCTGCGTTTTGGCTGTTCCTCATCGGTTTGGTACTGACCATCGTCCTGTTGGTATGCAACGTGAAGGGCGCCATCCTTATCGGGATCATCGTCACCACTCTCCTCGGCATCCCCATGGGCGTCACCGTGACCAGCGACACTGTCAGCTTCTCTGAAGCCTGTGCCGCTCTGCCCACCACGTTTGGCGCTATCTTCACCAGCGCTGGTCTGCCCTCTCTGTTCACCGATGCTGCAAAGCTTCCCTTGGTGTTGGTGACTATCTTCTCCTTCAGCATCTCCGATACTTTCGACACCATCGGCACATTTATCGGCACTGGCCGCCGGGCCGGCATCTTCAGTGATGAGGACGAAAAAGCAATGGAGACCAATTCCGGCTTCAAGTCCAAGATGGACCGTGCGCTCTTCGCTGACGCCACCGCAACTTCCATCGGCGCTATTTTCGGCACCAGCAACACCACCACTTTCGTAGAGAGTGCCGCGGGTATCGGCGCAGGCGGCCGTACCGGCTTCACCAGCGTGATCGTTGCCGTGTGCTTTGCCCTCAGCGCTTTTCTGGCAACTTTTGTCAGCGCGGTTCCCTTTGCCGCTACTGCTCCCGCTTTGATCGTTGTGGGCATCATGATGATGTCCTCTTTCAAAGAGATCAAATGGGACGATTTCAACGAAGCCGTTCCCGCCTTCTTCGCAGGTGTGTTTATGGCTTTCTGCTACAGCATTTCCTACGGTATTGCGGCTGGATTCATTTTCTATTGCATCACCAAAGTCTGCAAAAAGCAGATTAAAGAAATCCATCCCATTATCTGGGTTGTCAGCTTCTTGTTTATTCTGAACTTTATCCTGTTGGCCATTATTTAAGTACAGAACATTTTAAAAATCCCGCCTCTTTCAAACAGAGGCGGGATTTTTTGATTATAATGTCATTTAACTTTACAAAACTTTGTAAGTTTAGCAATTTCGGAAATTTTCGGTATTTTGTTTTCCGATCATTCGACAAGTTACTTCCTTTACATTCTATATTATTTTTTGCGAAGAAAAAGCCGTCCGGAATAATCCGGACGACGAAAGAGGGAGGGAAAATCTATGAAAAAGCAAGAGGGGAAGATATTCACTTGGCGCCGCTTCTCATCTGCTGTGATTGTAATATACCCCTTTTTTTTGAATTTCATTTGAACAACTTCTGAGAATTTCTTTAAGCCTCTCTTAACAGAATGCGAACAGTCCCAGGGTTGCGGAACTTTTCTCCCGGTGCTATAATGGCCGCGAAAGATTTTTACACGGGAAAGGAAGGAACCTATCGATGGTGTTGGAACAACTGGCTTCCCAAGCCGCCGCTGTTGTAAAAGAAGCGGGAAAACTGATCACATCCATTCCGCGGCCGCAAGTTCACACAAAAGAGGGCCACGCCAATTTTGTCACAGAAGCAGACATGGCTTCTCAAAAATTTTTGATCGACCATTTAACGCCTTTGTTGCCTGAAGCACACTTTTTTGCCGAAGAGCAAGAGCAAAACAAGCTTGCCCCCGGCTGGAACTGGATCATCGATCCCATCGACGGCACCACGAATTTCATACGCAATTATCATGCTTCTTCTATTTCGGTGGGGCTGGTGAAAGACGGCGAAGGGATGATGGGCCTGGTGTTCGACCCCTATACCGGCGATTTATTTTCTGCCATAAACGGGCAGGGCGCTTTCCGCAACGGAACCCCCATCCATGTGGCGGATATCCCCGCGGAAAACGCTCTGATCGCGTTTGGTACTGCGCCCTATTATCCAGAGTTGCGCGAAGCTACCTTCGCTATGGCCCAAGAACTTTCCATCCGTTGCGGCGACCTGCGGCGGAGTGGTTCCGCTGCTTTGGACTTATGCCACTTGGCCCTGGGGTGCTTTGATGGTTTCTTCGAACTCCGTCTGTCCCCTTGGGATTACGCCGCCAGTTCTGTTATCTTAAAAGAAGCGGGCGCTTTCATTGGTACAGTGCCCGGCAAAGAATTCTCTTATGAACAGCCCCAGACGATCTTAGCCGGCACGGAGGGAGTCTATCCTCTGCTGCGGGAAATTGCCGGAAAATATTGCTGAACTCCTCCACCTTGAACGTCTGCCGTAAATCAAACGCCCTCCTGGAAAGCTTCCAAGGAGGGCGTTGTTTGTTATAGATCAGCATACCCGATCATTTCCTGGAATTCCCACAGAAAACCACCTACCAAACGGGAAACACTAATCTGGGGTGATTACAGTGTGCTATGCTGACCTTTACGACCTTATCCGGAAAAGTTCCAGCACCAGAGAATATTTTCTCTCTTTACCGGCAGGAATGCAGCAAAAACTTTACCAACACGGCTCCATCATCCACACAGCTGCAGACCTTCACCGTTTGGCACTGCTTTTGGCCCGTCAGCCGTCCGTGCCTTTTTCTTCCAAAGAAGGGCCGCTAACCCTTTAGTTCTCGAATCTCTTGAGCGCTACAGCCTTCCCGACTGTAACGCGCCTTTTCATAAAGTCCATGAAGTTCCGCATTTTGAAGACCCACCTTGGCCTCGATTTCCTCAGGCGCCGCCCACACTGGAGGCGCCTCTTTCGCCATGCGTTCCACTGCCCGGCGGTAACGTCTGCGCACCTGGGCATTGGGTGAACGATCCCAAAACGAAGGCCGCTTCCTTTTTTTATCGGAAGAGCGTTCTTCTTGGTCTTCCGGCCCGCGCAGATACTGGACCACATCGCGATGATCCACAAAGGTGCCGCGAAAATTCCGTAAGATCAAATAAACGCCATAGAAAATGCCTATTGCTACAACGACTCCAACCACTGCCATAAAAAGCCAGGAAATGATGGGTGGGATTTGAAACCCGGAACTCTCCCCTACCAGCTCCCGCAATTCTTCGGGAAGGTCAGGTGCTTCCATCACCACGGATTCTGTTGTTGCTTGCACTTGGACCTTCTTGGTCTGGGGATCGATACGGAAATATCTGCTTTCTCCCATCAAAGACGGAAGCAAAAGCACTCCCGCCAAAAGCAGCATGCCCAACACCGCCAAGCCACTGGTGCGCACAATCCGCTTGACCGGCACACCTGCCACATCCCGGTTCAAAGAAAGATATCGCTCTATATTCTCCAGTCCTGACCGGGCGCAGCACAACAGCAGATAACAAGCGGCCCAAACCAAGGATATTTTTTGCAGCAAAGGGCCGCCGCCCAAAGCGCTATAAAAAAAGGGGACCACTGCAGCTAAAACAAACGAAACATGGGGCCTATCCAGCAACGATTCTACAGGCTCTTCAGAAAGCCGGTTCTTTCCCCGGAAAAAGCAAACTACCGCAACGGGCGTCGCCGCCAGAGGATATCCCAGCAGCGCCCAAGCCAAACCGCAAGCAGCCAAACTCACCAAAGCGAACTGCCACAATTTTCTGCAAAGTTCCCCTGCGAAATCCGCTGCCGCCAAAGGAACCATAACCAGCATCCCACGCCACACCGCTTGCGGCAAGACAGAATCCCCTTCTATGACCTGTAAAATGCTGCCATAATACAGCGCCACGATCATGCCGCAATGTACCCAGCCCATGCTCCGCAAAAGGAGCTGCCTCCAGCCTCCGAACCTATCCAGCCGTTTCACTGCGCTCCCCCCTCACGTCAAATTTCCCAATACAGCCTATGTACACAGCCGAATTGGGGTAGTTCCTGATAAGATTCCCGGTAAGGCACAATTTGCAGCCATTCACGCTTGCCCGCCTGTTCGGCGAAGGCTTTGGCCAATTCCTCTCTTTGGTTTCGGGAAACCAGCACGCACAGCACATCTTCTTCCCCGCTGGGCAGGAAATTCTCCACTGGTTCCAACCCATTGGCGGCTTTGGCACAAGCAAACGCTTTGCGCAGAGCCAGAACACTTCCCTGCCCGGAAGCCTCCGGCACAGCCATAGGCTCCCCTGTCAGAACATCCACGCCATTGGACCAAGCGCCTACCTGCACCCCGGCCTCCAGCAGCCTTACACAAAGAGTGGAAGCGATGCGGACAGCTTCCTCATTGAGGGGGTCTGCCTGCTGCACGCCTGAACCTTCCAAATCTACCACTACCGCTACTTTCTGCGACAGCGTTGACTCGTGCATATTTACCAGCAGTTCCCCGGTTTTAGCGGAAGCTTTCCAGTTGATGTATTTCATAGGGTCGCCCCGGGCGTAATCACGCAGACCGGCAAACTCGAAGGGATCGTCGTAGACCTTTTTCCGGCTCAGCACGCTGCCCATGATCTGTGAAAAAGGTATCTGCACCCGCTGGGCCGGCACAGGTCGGGGCAGCACATAAAAATCCGTGTCCTGCCGGGAAGCCCCTACATATTTTTTAGTAAGCAGCAGATTGCGCACATCCATGCCCGCTTGGTCGATACGGTAGTATCCCCTTCGGGCGCATTGAAATTCCAACGTGCGGGTGATCTTCTGCCGAGGGCCTAACGTGAATACATCCCGGCGGTAGGAACGGTCGCTCACCGAGGTGTTGGCCTCTCCCAGAAAACGCAGTCCCTTATCCATGTGGAAATCGATCTCCACCACCGGCAGGGGCAGCAACTTATCGTTGACGATAACTTCCGTCAAAACAGCGGTATCGTCCTCTGTGGCGTATTCCTCCCGGAACGTGATCTTTGTTTCCAATCCTTTGCCCCACAGCTTGTCATACAAAAAGCTCTGAAGAAAAAACAGAGCAGCCAACAGGAGCAGAATCAACAGCGCCGCCATATCACTTAGACCAATCTTCCGTAGGCAGGGGGACGGACTGAAGCAAGGCTTCCGCAGCATCCTTCTGCGCCTGAGTGGAACCTGCCATTCCGCTGACCGCCAAACGGTGAGCCAACACCGGGACTCCTACCGCTTTTATGTCCTCGGGGGTAACGAACTGCCTGCCCTCCACCAAAGCCTTGGCCTGAGAGGCCCGCATCAGCGCCAAAGTTCCGCGGGGGCTGACTCCCAATTCGATGCCCCGCATTTCCCGTGAGGCACGGGTCAAGTCCACGATATAGTCCAACAATACCGGATGGATGTACAGCTTTCTGGCTGCTTTTTGCAATTCAACGATCTCCTCTTTGCCGCAGACCGGCGCAAGCGTCTCTAAAGGTTCACTGTCCCGGAAACGCTCCAAGATTTCCCGTTCCTGGTCTTTCGTGGGCGTATCCATGGAGATACGCATGAGGAAACGGTCCAGCTGGGCTTCCGGAAGCGGGTAGGTGCCCAAAGTTTCCACCGGGTTCTGTGTGGCGATGACGAAAAAGGGCGGCGGCAATTTCCGGGTCTCGCCATCCACCGTGACCTGGCCTTCCGCCATACATTCCAACAAGCTGGACTGTGTGCGGGGGGTAGCCCGGTTGATCTCATCCGCCAAAAGGATATTACAGAACACAGGCCCAGGGCTGAACTGGAACTCCCCGGTTTTCCGGTCAAAAAAATTCAAACCCGTCACATCCGAAGGAAGCAGGTCCGGGGTGAACTGCACCCGTCCAAACGCCCCGTCCACTGATTTTGCCAAAGAACGGGCCAACACGGTCTTGCCCATGCCCGGCACATCCTCAATGAGCACATGGCCCCCCGCCACCAGGGCGGTCAGCATCAAACTGGTGGCCCGCTCTTGCCCTACCAGTACTTTTTGGATGTTATCCCTTACGCTAAATAGGATATTTTCCATAGGAATTTTCCTTTCATCGCAAAAATTATTTTCTATTATAGCAAAGTTTTTTACCCGACACAAGAAGTATCCTCAAATGCGTATCCCCGCCGCGCTTGACAAGATTTCTGTTTTATTTATAATTAAGGCTATACTTTCCCGGGAGGCGCCAGCTATGAAACAGTGTATGGATTCAGAAAATCTGCACCGCAGGTTAAAAAAAATTATCGGCCAGGTTCAGGCGATCGACCGGATGATCGATGAGGACGTGCCTTGCGAGGATGTGCTGGCCCAAATCAACGCGGCTAAATCGGCGCTGCACAAAGCCGGTCAGGTGGTGTTGGAAGGACACATCAAGCATTGTGTCAGGGACGGCATTGAACATGGCGACGCTGACCAGACCATCGCCAATTTTACCAAAGCGGTCGAACGCTTTGCCAATATGAACTGAACCCACGCCAGCCATTGGGCTGGCCTTTTTTATGGTCAAAATAAAAGGAAATACTTCTCCCCCTCTTGACAACCCATACCCCTATAGGTATGATACTAATGGTTAGAATCTACTGCATAAAAAGGATGGGTTCTCATGAAAACACTGGAACGTCTGTTGGAGTGGGGCGGCGTGAAAAAAGATGTCACCCTGCTGGCTATTTCCGCGGCGGCGCTGCTGGCAAGCATTTTCCATCTGCTTCCCCTCCCCTTCGATGCCGCTTGGATCGCCATCATTCTTTGCGGTATCCCCATTATCCTAGAGGCAGTGATCGGTCTGGTAACGGAATTCGATATTAAAGCCGATGTGCTGGTTTCTATCGCCCTCATCGCTTCCGTAGTGATCGGCGAGGATTTCGCCGCCGGCGAAGTGGCCTTCATCATGCAGCTGGGCGCTTTGCTGGAAGACCTGACCGTAGCCAAAGCGCGAGCCGGTATCGAAAAACTGGTAAAGCTCACTCCCCGAACTGCCCGTGTCCTGCGGGATGGGAAAGAAATCCTTCTTCCCGCCGAACAAGTGTCTGTGGGCGATCAGCTGCGGGTGCTTCCCGGAGAAACCATCCCTGTGGATGGGCATATCGTTTCCGGTCAAACCTCTATCGACCAATCGGTCATGACAGGTGAATCCATGCCGGTAGACAAGGGCCCTGGCGACCAGGTCTCCAGCGGCACAGTAAACCAATTCGGTGTTTTTGAAATGACCGCCTCCAAAGTGGGCGAAGACAGTTCCATTCAGCGTATGATACGCCTGGTGCAGTCCGCCGACGCGGGAAAGGCGAAGATCGTTGGCCTGGCTGACCGCTGGGCCACCTGGATCGTGGTGATCGCCCTGAGTAGCGCCGCCATCACATGGCTGGTAACAGGCGAGATCATCCGTGCTGTGACCATACTGGTGGTCTTTTGCCCCTGCGCCTTGGTCCTCGCCACGCCCACAGCCATCATGGCCGCTATTGGAAACGCCACCCGCCACGGGTTTCTGGTTCGGGAAGGCGACGCCTTGGAACGCCTCTCCCAAGTCACCCGCATTGCCTTTGACAAAACAGGCACTCTCACTTTCGGACAGCCCCATGTGGTAGACGTCCAGTGCCTAGAGGAGGACAGCTCCCCGGAACAGCTGTACGCCTGGGCAGCCGGAGCGGAACTTCGTTCAGAACATCCCTTGGGAAAAGCGATCGTACGCTGCTACAGCGAGGAACGCCAGACCCAGCCCCCTCAGCCGGAAGAATTTCAAATGCTTCCCGGCCGGGGTGTGAAAGCCGTGGTCCAAGGCCAAGAAATTTTAGCAGGCAATCCCGAACTGCTTTCGGAAGAAGGTGTGAGCCTATCTGAGGACATCCGGCAAGCCGCCGCCAAACACCTTTCTCAAGGCTGTACCGTTGTCTATCTGGCTGTGAGCGGACGCGCGGCGGGATTCCTGGCTTTGGCGGATACCTTGCGCCCAGACGCTCCCCACACCATCGCCCAGGTTAAGGCCGCCGGCGTCATCCCTGTTTTGCTGACAGGGGACCACTCCGAAGCAGCCAAAAACATTGCCGAGCAATTATCCTTAACCGAAGTGCGCGCTAACTGCCTTCCCCAAGACAAGCTGGACTACATTGGGGAATGCCAAAACCGTAACGAACCTGTGTGCATGATCGGTGACGGCATAAACGACGCTCCCGCCTTAAAGAAAGCCCAAGTAGGCATAGCCATGGGCGGGATCGGCAGCGATATCGCTGTAGATGCCGCCGACATCGCCCTGGTAAACGACGATATCCGAGAGATCCCCCATCTTCTGCGCCTTTCCAAACGGATGATGCGGGTGATCAAATACAATCTGACCTTTTCCATGGCCCTGAACTTTTTGGCGATCATCCTGGCTATGACAGGGGTCTTGAACCCTGTTGTGGGCGCTTTGGTCCATAACGCCGGTTCAGTATTTGTGATCGTCCATTCCGCTTTCCTGCTGCGGTGGCGCAAACGGTAAAATTTCAAACAGCAAAAGGGAGCCGGCATCTACCGGCTCCCTTCACTATTTTATAAAACGATTGGCCCCATTACAACAGTTCGTGAAAACAAGTAAGCCACTCCTGAGCCAGCAGCCATTGGCCAGCCGGTGTGGGATGTACGCCGTCGGCACTCCAATACTGGGCATCTCCGCCGTCCGCGGCTTCATCGAACAGCTTTTGAGTATCAATGCAGGGAATATACAGATCGCTTTTCTCCCAATAAGATTTCGCCAATTCCCGGACGATCTCACGGCGTTTGTCTGTTTCTTTGCGGAAGGTACCGTGTTTTACGGTAACCCCCTGTTGTTTTCCAACTCTTATCGTATCAAATTTCAATAATGCCAATCTTCTTTAAATAGTTGTAAGTTTGATCATAGTATTCAGGATTTCTGGTAACATCTTCA
>CAJFSY010000018.1:34085-35680 GCA_904419785.1 uncultured Neglectibacter sp. | reverse complement strand
GATTGAAAGCGGAATGCAGCCGAAAGTGCTGCAAAAGCTGCTGGGACACGCCAGCATCAAAACCACAATGGATCGGTATGTCCATGTGACCGATGAAACGCTGGATCAGGCAGTCAAGCAATTTCAACTCAGCAGCGTATGTTGATATAACTTAATACAAGTCCATGCGCAAATGGCGTAAAAATGGCGTAGTAGCCAAAACGCCAAAGTGCGAAAAACCTTGTAAATACAGCATTTTTTAAGGAGATGTAGAGATATATGAAATTAGGTATCGTGGGACTGCCCAACGTGGGCAAGAGCACTTTGTTCAACGCCATCACCAATGCCGGCGCCCAGTCGGCCAACTATCCTTTCTGCACCATCGAGCCCAACGTGGGCGTGGTAGCTGTGCCCGACAAGCGCCTGGACAAGCTGGCGGAAATGTATGAGCCTGAAAAATTCACCCCCGCCACCATCGAGTTTGTGGACATCGCGGGCTTGGTAAAGGGCGCCTCTAAGGGCGAAGGCTTGGGCAACAAGTTCTTGTCCAACATCCGGGAAGTGGACGCTATCGTCCATGTGGTGCGCTGCTTTGAAAACGATGATATCGTTCATGTAGAGGGCAGCATCGACCCTCGCAGGGACATTGAGACCATCGACCTGGAGCTGGTGCTCTCCGACCTGGAAGTGCTGGACCGCCGCATTGACAAGACCAAGAAAATGCTGAAAGCCGACAAAAAATACCAGACGGAACTGGATTTCCTGGAGCGGGTCCACGAGGCGCTGGAAGCAGGCAAGTCCGCCCGCAGCGTGGAATGCACCGAGGAAGAAGCCGAGATCCTTTCCACAGTGTCCCTGCTCACCAACAAACCCATCATCTTCGCCGCCAACATGAGCGAAGACGATTTCCGGGGCGGAGTGGAAAATAACAAATTCTTCAAAGTGGTGGAAGAATTCGCCAAAGAGGAGCACGCCGCTGTGCTGCCCATCTGCGCCGAGATCGAAGCGGAAATCTCCGGAATGGAACCGGAAGAGAAAACCTTGTTCCTCAGCGACATGGGACTGGAAGAATCCGGCCTGGACCGGCTGATTACCGCTTGCTACTCCCTGCTGGGGCTGATTTCCTATCTCACCGCAGGCAAACCCGAAGTCCGGGCTTGGACCATCAAAAAGGGCACCAAGGCTCCCCAGGCTGCTGGCAAAATTCATTCCGACTTTGAACGGGGCTTTATCCGGGCGGAAGTCATCGGCTTTGACGAGCTGATGGAGTGCGGCTCCATGGCTGCGGCCAAGGAAAAAGGCCTGGTCCGCAGCGAGGGCAAAGATTACGTCATGCAGGACGGGGATATCGTACTGTTCCGGTTTAACGTCTAAGGGGTTGAACCCCTGGCAAGTCGCGCCTGGGGGCGGCGGCTTAATGCCGCGCCGGAGAAATGCGTAACCTCGCGTCCGCGCCGAAAGATTCATCACGCCCAACCTCTTACCGTTGGGTTGCACCCCTGGCAAGTCGCGCCTGAGGGCGGCGGTTTAGCGCCGCGCCGAAGAAAAGCGCCACCTCATGTCCGCGCCGAAAGATTCATCACGCCCAACCTCTTACTGTGGGGTTGCACCCCTGG
>CAJFSY010000018.1:0-34075 GCA_904419785.1 uncultured Neglectibacter sp. | reverse complement strand
TACTGTGGGGTTGCACCCCTGGCAAGTCGCGCTTGGGGGCGGCGGTTTAGCGCCGCGCCGAAGAAAAGCGCCACCTCATGTCCGCGCCGAAAGATTCATTACGTCTAACCTCTTGCCGTGGGGTTGCACCCCTGGCGAGTCGCGCTTGAAGGCGACATGCTGGATTATGACCGGATCAAACGCCAGAAAGAGCAGACCGTGGAATAACCCCAAACCAAACCTAACGAAAAAAGGATGGCTGATTGCCATCCTCTTTTTATTTGCCTTCCAGGCTCTTTAAGTAGCCGATTTTATGATTGATCTTTTCCAAGTGCTTTTTGAGTTCTTCGATTCCTTCCAGCACATGGGCTCTATGGTCCTCAAAAATCCGCAATCGCTCTTCCAAGGTCTCATCCCCTTGGGATACCAGGTCAAAATAACGCTTGATATCTTTTAAAGGCATCCCTGTGCTTTTCAAGCAAAGGACCATTTCCAACTGGCCTATGTCATCTTCCGTGTATACCCGAATCCCATTTTTCGTCCGCTCGGGATGGAGAATTCCCTCTTTTTCATAAAACCGCAGTGTATGGGGTTCAATCCCAAAACGCTCTGCTGTTTGGGAAATGCTGTACCGTTCCATTGCGCCACACCTTCCCGTTAGGCTGCCCCAACTTTAAACTGTGATTTAAGTTTAAACCCTTGCCCCCGCTTTGTCAATCAAATTTTCCCTTGCCTGTACTTTCATTGTATTTTTATACAAATAATTTCTTAAAAAACTTCGATTATTCCCTATTGATTCCCCTTGAAAACTGAGAAATAAGTTGTATAATGTGTATATTCACTACAAAGAAAACCAAATAACCGAAGGAGAGAATTATCATGAAAAAAATTGCGACCCTTCTGGCGGCCCTTATGCTGATGACCGCCGCTTTTGCCGGCTGCGGCAATGACACTGGTTCTTCCGCCGCGGGCACTTCTTCCACCGCCAGCGAATCCTCCACCACTCAAAGCAGCGAGACCTCTCAGGAAGCTTCCACTGAAGAGACTTCCGGCAGTGGCGAAACCCTGGTGATGGCCACTAACGCTTTCTTCGAGCCCTATGAGTATTATGAAGGCGACGAGATCGTGGGCATCGACGCGGAGATCGGCAAGGCCATTGCTGACAAGCTGGGCATGGACTTTGAAATTTCCGACATGGAGTTTGACGCCATCATCCCTGCCATCCAGAACGGCAAAGCATCCATCGGCATGGCTGGCATGACCGTTACCCCCGACCGTGAGAAAAACGTGAGCTTCTCCCAGACCTACGCTACCGGCGTACAGGTGATCATCGTACCCGAAGGCAGCGACATCACTTCCGCCGACGACTTGGAAGGCAAGAAGATCGGCGTTCAGCAGGGTACCACCGGTGACCTGTATTGCTCCGACACCCCCGAGAACGGCGGCTTCGGCGAGGACGCTGTGACCCGTTACAGCAAGGGTTCCGACGCTGTGATGGCGTTGCTTTCCGGCAAAGTGGACTGTGTAGTCATCGATAACGAGCCTGCCAAGGCTTTTGTAGAAGCCAATGAAGGCTTGAAGATTTTGGACACCGCTTATGTGGAAGAGGAGTACGCCATTGCCGTGGCTAAAGATAACACCGAGCTGTTGGAAAAGGTTGACGCCGCTCTGGGCGAACTGAAAGAAGACGGCACCGTCCAGTCCATCATCGACAAGTATATCACCGCTGAATAAACGCGATCTGCGGAGAGAAAGACCTTGGGGCCCTGTCCCAAGGCCTTCCCCCTTTCCGGGCAGTTTCGCGAGGAGGTTGGAGAATGGGAGAATTTTTCAGTTGGTTTGCGGACCAATTTACGCAAACCTTTATTACAGATGACCGTTGGCGCTATTTTGCCAACGGCGCGCTGGTAACTTTGGAAGTTACCATTCTGGCCCTGATTTTGGGCGTGATCATCGGCGTGCTGATCGCGGTGATCCGTTCGGCCCATGACAGCCAGCGTGCCAAGAGCCGGGGCATTGGCCACGTTATTTTGGGCGTGCTAAATTTTATCAGCAAAATCTATTTAACAGTTATCCGCGGAACCCCTACCACGGTCCAGCTTTTGATCATGTGGTTTATCATTTTCAAATGGGCCCGCGAAGATCAAATGCTGTGGGTCGCGGCCTTGTCTTTCGGCATCAATTCCGGCGCTTATGTGGCGGAGATCGTCCGGTCGGGCATTATGTCTATCGACGCGGGCCAGAATGAAGCCGGACGCTCTTTGGGCTTGAACTACATGCAGACCATGGGATACATCATCATTCCCCAGGCGGTGAAGAACATCCTTCCCGCTCTTGGCAACGAATTGATCACCCTGTTGAAAGAAACTTCTGTGTGCAGCTTCATCGGCCTCACAGACTTGACCAAGGGCGCTATGATCGTTCAGAGCCGCACTTACGCGCCCTTTATGCCTTACATCTCCCTGGCGGTAATTTATCTTGCCATGGTATTGATTCTCTCCGGGCTGATGAGCCTGCTGGAAAGGAGGCTGCGTGCCAGTGATCGACGTTAAAAACCTGGAAAAATCCTTTGGCGGCCATATGGTGCTCAAGGGCATCAACGAGCACATTTCCAAAGGGGAAAAAGTAGCCGTGATCGGTCCTTCGGGTTCTGGAAAGTCTACTTTCCTGCGGTGCTTGAACCTGTTGGAACAGCCCACTGGCGGCACCATCACCTTTGAGGGCGTGGATATCACCGACCCCAAAAACGATATCAACAAACTGCGGGCCAGAATGGGCATGGTGTTCCAGCAATTCAATCTGTTCCCCCATCTTTCTGTAAAGGAAAATATCAAGCTGGCTCCTGTTAAACTAAAGCTGATGACCAAAGACGAAGCCGATAAAAAGGCCCTGGAACTATTGGAACGGGTGGGGTTGCCCGATAAAGCCAATGCTTATCCCAAGCAGCTTTCCGGCGGTCAGCAACAGCGTATCGCCATCGCCAGAGCCTTGGCTATGAATCCCGACGTTATGCTGTTTGACGAACCCACCTCCGCCCTGGACCCGGAAATGGTGGGCGAAGTGTTGGAAATTATGAAAGAACTGGCAGACGATGGCATGACCATGGTGGTGGTCACCCACGAAATGGGGTTTGCCCGCTCTGTCGCTACCCGCGTCCTTTTCATGGATCAAGGGGTGATCGCCGAGCAGAATGAACCGGAAGCATTCTTCTCCAACCCTCAAAATCCACGCTTAAAAGAATTTCTCTCTAAGGTTTTATAAGATATAACGAAAACAGGCCGGCGTTTTGCCAGCCTGTTTTTTGCTGCTTCTCAGGTTTAGCGAGTATCAAAAACGGCAACCGGGGTTTCCCGGCTGCCGCCTTTTTATTTATGAGGAGAGGTTGAAATTAATGCAAACCAGCAAAACTTACTGGCAGTTCTTCTTCAGGGTAGCCAGCTGGTTCTTCAGTTCCTCAGGCAGCTTGTCGCCAAACTGCTTGTAGAACTCTTCGATGCCCTCGGCTTCCTTTGCCCAAGCAGCCTTGTCCACTTCCAGAATGGACTTCAAGGTGTCGATGGAGAAGTCGCTGATGCCTTCCAGGTTGATGTCCTCAGCATAGGGCACATAGCCGATAGCGGTCTCCTGAGCGTCTACCTTGCCTTCGCAGCGCTTGATGATCCACTCCAGCACGCGGAAGTTGTCGCCGAAACCGGGCCACAGGAAATGGCCTTCCTCGTCCAGACGGAACCAGTTAACGTTGAAGATCTTGGGAGCGTTCTCGCCCAGCTTCTCGCCCATCTCGAACCAATGCTTGAAGTAGTCGCCCATGTGATAGCCGCAGAAGGGCAGCATAGCCATGGGATCACGACGGACAACGCCCACAGCGCCGGTAGCGGCAGCGGTGGTCTCAGAAGCCATGATGGAGCCTACGAACACGCCGTTGTTCCAGTCGCGGGACTGATACACCAGGGGAGTGGTCTGAGCGCGGCGGCCGCCGAAGATGATCGCGGAGATCGGAACACCCTCGCCCTTATCAAACTCGGGGCTGATGCAGGGGCAGTTCTTAGCAGGCGCGGTGAAACGGCTGTTGGGATGAGCGCCCTTCTGATCGGAAGTCTTGCCATTCCAGGGCTCGCCCTTCCAGTTGAGAGCGTTCTCGGGGGGATTCTTGTCCAGGCCTTCCCACCAAACAGTGTTGTCGTCCAGGTTGTGGGCAACGTTGGTGAAAATGGTGCCCTTCTGGGTGGAGATCAGAGCGTTGGGGTTGGACTTCATGTTGGTGCCGGGAGCCACGCCGAAGAAGCCGTTCTCGGGGTTGATGGCATACAGCTTGCCGTCAGCGCCCTGGCGCATCCAAGCGATGTCGTCGCCCACAGTCCATACCTTATAGCCCTTGCTGCTGTAGCCTTCCGGCGGGATGAGCATGGCCAGGTTGGTCTTGCCGCAAGCAGAGGGGAACGCAGCGGAAACATACTTGACCTCGCCCTGGGGATTCTCGATGCCCAGGATCAGCATATGCTCAGCCATCCAGCCCTCGTTCTTGCCCAGGTAAGAAGCGATACGCAGAGCGAAGCACTTCTTGCCCAGCAGCACGTTGCCGCCGTAACCGGAGTTCACACTGATGATATAGTTGTCCTCGGGGAAGTGGCAGATGTAGCGGTTCTCTTCCTCGATATTGCACTTGCAGTGCAGGCCCTTAACCCAGTCTTCGCTATCGCCCAGCACGTCCAGCACAGCCTGACCAACGCGGGTCATGATAGCCATGTTCAGCACAACGTAGATAGAGTCGGTCACTTCCAGGCCGATCTTGGCCAGAGGGGAACCGATGGGGCCCATGGAATAGGGGATTACGTACATGGTACGGCCCTTGTAGCTGCCACGAGCGATGTCGAACAGCATTTTGTAAGCGGCCTGGGGCTCCATCCAGTGGTTGGTGGGGCCTGCGTCCTCTTCCTTGCGGGAGCAGATAAAAGTACGGCCTTCCACACGGGCAACGTCGTTGATGGCGGTGCGGTGCAGATAGCAGCCGGGCAATTTCTCCTCGTTGAGTTTGATCATTTCGCCAGTCTGGCAAGCCTGCTTACGCAGGGATTCCAGCTGTTCCTCGGAACCGTCAATCCACACGACCTCGTCGGGGGTAACCAGTTCCTTCATTTCTTCGAGCCAGCTCAAAACGGACTTGTTGTTAGTCATTTTGTATTTTTCTCCTTTCGCCCAATGGCAAAATTCTGCTCGTTTTCCAGCTTCTATTCTAGCACAGCAGCGCCAAAGAATCAATGGCTAATTTGTTAAAATTACAGCAAAGTTGTCTTTTACCGGTCAGAATAGGGATTTTTCTCAGAGGAAGGATAAGGGGCTCTTTCATCCGTGCGTCCCAGCAGATAATCCACGCTGGTATGGTAATGCTCTGCCAGCTTTATCAGCACCAGGGTGGGAATGTCGTTTTCTCCCGTTTCATATTTGGAATACCCTGTCTGGCTCATGTTCAGAAGATGGGCCACCTGGGTTTGGTTCATGTCGTTGTCCTCCCGCAAATCCCGCAGCCGTGGATACATCCAAATCACCCTCTTTTCTCAAAATAGACAGGCAAAGCCCGGCGCTCCCCATCCAGAAAGCGTCGGGCTTTGCTCATTCCTCGGGCAAAAGGACAATATGCCCTTCTTCCCGGGTCTTATTCATATCGATGAGCCGCTGGTTCTCGCTGCCCCGGAAACGCAGCTCCAAATTCCGCTGCTCCATCAAAAACGGGCCGTCGATCAGCACGTCCGTTTGTTCCAGCAGGGCGTTCACAGCCGGGTCGTTCTTTTCCAAAAGCTGCTCATAAGTCCAGCCGGTGAACACTGTCACGTCCTTCCCTGCCTGATGCACCAGTTTGGCCAATTCCGTCAAAGGTTCCGGCTGGCAGAAGGGCTCGCCGCCGCTAAAGGTCATCCCTTTTAAGATAGGGTCTTTTTGAAAATCTTCAAACAGCTCCCCAGGCGAGATGACTTTCCCTCCCTCGAAGTCCCAGGTCTGAGGATTGTGGCAGCCCGGGCAATGATGGGGACAGCCTTGGGTAAACACGGTGTAGCGAATGCCCCGCCCGTCTACGATGGACTCTTTCACCACACCGGCGATTTTCAATTCCACAATGGTTCCTCCTTACGCAAAGACCGGGTGGGTCGCCCCATCCGGTCTTAATTTCTTCACAGTGCAAACTCTTTTTCTGAAAAGCCTGCCCGGTCTGTCATTTCATAGGTCAGCGGCGTCAGGGTGACATAGCCTGCCAGCAGCAGGGTGCGGTCGTTCTCCCCCGTCCCCAAGTCATAGCTGTCTTCCTGGGTAGACCAGAAGTACCGTTTCCCCATAGGGGAAGTCCGCTCCTCATAGCTGCCCGTCCACATGGCGTTGCCCTGGACCGCCCACCGCACGCCTCGGATTTCCTCCCAAGGCAGGGCAGGGACGTTGATGTTCAGCGCCTGCCGGACATCTTTCTCCAAGTCTAGCTGGGCCAGCAGCCGAAGGAACACCTCCACTACTGTCCCCTTATCCGCCTCTTTAGGGGCAGACAGGGCAATGGCTTTCACGCCTTTTTTCGCGCCCTCCAGGGCAGCGGCCACCGTACCGGAATACAGCAGGTCCCCTGCCAGATTCAGCCCGAGATTGGGCCCGGAGACCACCAGGTCCACCGGCGCTTTAGCCAGGGCTTTCAGTCCCAGGATAGTGCAGTCTGCGGGGGTGCCGGAGCAGCTGTAAGCCGGAACGCCCTCCCAGTCGAAATCCTGCACAAAAAGAGGGTCCCGCGTGGTGATCCCATGGCCTACCGCCGAGCGCTCCCGGTCGGGAGCCACCACGGTGACCTGATGCCCGGCCCCTTTCAGGGCCTCCGCCAAAGCCTTGAGCCCTGGGGAATGGATGCCATCGTCGTTGACCAACAGGATATGCACGGGAATCCCCCCTTCTCAAAAATCTTCTTACAGGCTGGACAGTGTATGCTTTACGCGGTCCCGCTCCTCGGCCCGCTTGGCGTTGTTCCAGCGGTCGATGGTGCCTACCAAATAACCGGTGATACGGCGGATGCGCTCGAAATCACGGCCTTCGCCTACCAAAATTTGTTCTTTCTTCTCAGCAACCTGCTTGTTTTCCATGGTAATATACCTCCCTAAATCCGTGGTTTGTAATTTTAAAATCGATAACTGTTTTTATTTTATCAAACCTTCCTCTATCCGTCAAGGGGTGAAAACCACCTCAATGGATAAGGCAGGAATAATCGGGCACATCGTGATATTTCTTCCGCAGCTCCTGCAGTTTCTCCACAGGTACGCCTTCGCCGGCATGGCGGCCGCAGCGTGGGCACACATCGTCGATGATGCCGTTATAGCCGCAAACAGGGTCCCGGTCTACCGGGTGGTTCACAGAGCCATAACCGATCCCCGCTTCCTTCATGCAGCGAATGACGCTTTCAAAGGCATCGATATTCTTGCACACGTCGCCATCCAGTTCCACATAGCTGATGTGGCCCGCATTGGTCAAGGCATGGAAAGGAGCTTCCTTCTTGATCTTCTCAAAAGCGTTGATGGGATAATACACCGGCACATGGAAGGAATTGGTGTAATACTCCCGGTCGGTAATGCCGGGGATCTTGCCGTATTTCTGCTGGTCGATACGGATAAACCTGCCGGAAAGGCCTTCGGCGGGAGTGGCCAGCAAAGTGAAGTTGAGCCCTGTCTTTTTGGCTTCGCCGTCCATGCGCTTGCGCATATGGGAAATGATCTCATAGCCCAGCTTGTAGCTTTCCTCACTCTCGCCGTGGTGCTTACCGGTCAGGGCCACAAGTGTTTCCGCCAAGCCGATGAATCCCACGGAGAGGGTGCCGTGCTTCAACACTTCGGCTACAGAACTGTTGCGGTCCAGTTTTTCCGAATCGATCCAAACCCCCTGTCCCATGAGGAAGGGGTAGTTATACGCTTTTTTGCTGCACTGGATCTTGAACCGGTGCAAAAGCTGCTCAATGCACAAATCAATGCGCTGGTCCAAAATCTCGTAGAACTTTTTCACGTCCTTGTTGGCCTCGATGCCGATACGGGGCAGGTTGATGGACGTAAAGCTCAGGTTGCCCCGGCCGCAGGTCACCTCCCGTTTGGGATCGTGAACATTGCCCATCACGCGGGTACGGCAGCCCATATAGGCCACTTCGGTGTCGTAATCGCCGGGCTTGTAATATTGCAGATTGAAGGGAGCGTCCAAAAAGCTGAAATTGGGGAACAGCCGCTTGGCGGATACCCGCATGGCCAGCTTGAACAAATCGTAGTTGGGATCGCCCTCGTTGTAGTTTATGCCTTCTTTTACTTTAAAGATCTGCACCGGGAAAATGGGGGTCTCCCCATCGCCCAGGCCGGCTTCCGTGGCCAGCAGCAGATTGCGGATCGCTATGCGGCCCTGTTCAGAGGTATCGGTGCCGTAATTCAAAGAGCTGAAAGGCACCTGAGCGCCTGCCCGGGAGTTCATGGTATTTAGGTTGTGCACCAAAGCTTCCATAGCCTGATAGGTAGCCTTGTCCGTCTCCCGCCAAGCTGTCTTGGCAGCATACCGGGCAGCGGCCAAAGCCTCTTCTTCGGTGATCTCTTCAAAGCTGTTTTCCCGCTGGTGCTCAGGCAGATATGCAGCGAACCGGTTGGCGTATTCTTCCGCCTGATCCATGGGGACCCAGCTGCCAATATTCTCTTTTACGTTATCGATCATGGCGCTGGCGTCTTCATAAGCCATGCCCTTGGCCACCTGGAAGAACTGGATCAGCGCTTTGAAGTATTCCTTAGAGTGGGTCTTGTCCACGCCTTTAGCCATGGAATAATCAAAATTGGGCACGCTCTGGCCGCCGTGCATCTCGTTCTGGTTGGCCTGGATGGCGATGCAGGCCAGGGCTGCGTAACTGCGGATGTCCTTGGGCTCACGCAGATAGCCATGGCCGGTGGAAAACCCATCGTGGAACAGTTTGATCAAATCAATCTGACAGCAAGTTTCCGTCAGGGTGTAAAAATCCTTATCGTGGATATGGATCTCCCCGTCGGCGTGGGCCTTGGAAATCTCGGGGGGAATCACATATTTGTCATAGAAACTCTTAGCGCCCTCGGAACCGTATTTCAGCATGGTGCCCATAGCGGTATCCGCGTTGATGTTGGCGTTCTCCCGCTTCAAGTCCGCGTCCTCGGCGGGGACAAAAGTCAAAGCGGAATAGATCTTCACCAGTTCGTCATCCATCTCACGAAGCTTCTGGTGCTCGGCCCGGTACAAGATATAGGCTTTGGCCGTCTTGGCATAATCGGCGGCGATGAGTTTTTCCTCCACCACGTCTTGAATCTGTTCCACCGTGGGGATGGTTTTCATCTTTTCCAGCTGGTCCACCACCGCCTGGGTCAGCCGGTCCAACTGTTGGTCACTCATTTTCTCGGTAGCGTTGCGCACGTTGGCCTTGAAAATAGCGCCGCGTATTTTTGAAGCGTCAAAGGAGACTTTTTCCCCGCTACGCTTGATGATGGTTTTCAGCATGGCATTTTTCCTCTTTCTCTGTTACTTATTCCCAGCGGCCCGCTGGCCGCGGACTCTTATAGGGGCCGTGTCCTCCCCCAGAAGCTTCTGGGGGAGGACGCTTTTTATTATATCCAAAACATGCTGTGCTGTCAACAGGAAACAGAAAGAAATATACTAGATATTGTGTTCTGTATAAATATTAGCCCAATTTACCCTAAAATGTATGCCCCCAGCTATGTTTCACACAAGGGCTGGGGGCACAGTTTTTCAGGGATTATCCGGGGTTGGGGCTTACTGCTCTTCCGGATGTTCCACAACAGCGATATTCAATTCTTCCAACTGGCTGGGGTCCACAGGGGCGGGGGCGTCCATCATCAGGTCCTGAGCGCTCTTATTCATGGGGAACGCGATCACTTCACGGATAGAACTTTCGCCACACAACAGCATAACCATACGGTCCACACCGGGAGCAATGCCGGCATGGGGCGGCGCTCCATAGCAGAAAGCGTTATACATGGCCGGGAACTTGGCCTTCACGTCCTCTTCGCCCAAGCCTACCAGTTCAAAAGCTTTCACCATGATCTCCGGGTCATGGTTCCGCACAGCGCCGGAGGAAAGCTCCACGCCGTTGCACACCAGATCGTACTGCTCCGCCAAAATAGTCAGCGGGTCGATCTCCCCTCGTTCCGCTTTCAGCAAAGCATCCAATCCGCCGGAGGGCATGGAGAAGGGGTTGTGGCAGAATTCCAGCTTACCGGATTCCTCCCCGATCTCGAACATGGGGAAATCCACGATCCAGCAGAACTCGTAGCGTTCTTGGTCCAAATGGCCTTCGCACTGAGCGCCTGCCAGCTTCACCATCACGCCGGAGGTCTTCCACACCTGGGAACGGGTACCGGCAGCCAGCAGCACCAAAGTATCGGGAGCCAGCTCCAAAGAATCGATCACCTTCTGGGCCAAAGCCGGGTCGGCGTTGAGGAACTTGGCGATGCCCCCAACGATCTCACCTTTTTCGTCCCGGCGGAACCAATAGGGCTTCTGCCCTGCCTGCACTTCCACGTCAGCGCACAATTTGTCGATGGCTTTCCGGGTCAGCTTGCAGTTAGACACAGGCACAGCCTTCACAAGATTTCCCTCAAAAGGCCCGAAGCCGCAGCCGGACACCAGCTCTGTCACGTCCTTCACCCGCAGGTCGATGCGCAAATCGGGCTTGTCAGAACCGTATTCCTCCATGGCCTGCAGATAGGGAATCCGGCGGAAAGGCGCTTGGGACGCAATATTGTAAGCGCCGTATTTGGCAAAAATAGGAGGCAGCACCTGTTCCAGCACGGCGAACACATCCTCCTGGCCAGCGAAAGCCATCTCCATGTCCAGCTGATAGAACTCGCCGGGGGAACGGTCGCCCCGGGCGTCCTCATCCCGGAAGCAGGGGGCTATCTGGAAATACTTGTCAAAGCCGGAGGTCATCAGCAGCTGCTTGAACTGCTGGGGAGCCTGGGGCAAAGCGTAAAACTTGCCGGGATGCTTCCGGGAAGGCACCAGATAGTCCCGGGCGCCTTCGGGGGAAGATGCGGTGAGGATCGGGGTGGTGATCTCCATGAAGCCCTGGTCCTCCATAGCGCGGCGCAAAGCGGAAACCACCTGGCTGCGCAGCACGATATTCTTTTTCACCTGGGGGTTGCGCAGGTCCAGATAGCGGTATTTCAGCCGGGCGTCCTCGCCGGCGTCCTTGGAATAGTTGACCTCAAAGGGCAGTTCGTTATAGCGGCAGCGGCCCAGCACTTGAATCTGGGTAGGAGCCACTTCGATATCGCCGGTAGGCAGTTTGGGGTTTTTGCTGGTACGCTCCCGCACCAGGCCTGTAACCGCGATGGTGCTTTCCTTATTTAAAGCTTTTACCTGCTCCATCATTTCTTCGGTTTCCACCACTACCTGGGTGGTGCCGTAAAAGTCCCGGAGGATAAGGAAGCCGAAATTGCTCCCCACTTCCCGCAGGTTCTCCATCCAGCCAGACAAGGTAACGGTCTGGCCCACATGCTCTATACGAAGCTCCCCACAAGTGTGGGTGCGGTATTTTGTCACAAACTGGGTGTCTCCCATGATCTTAATCCCTCTTTCTCTCGTTTTCCCTATTTTAAAAGGCCATGTCCCCGGCCTGGGTGCTCAGGGTGATATACTGGTCGATAAAGTCCTCGCCCAGAGAGATTTCCTTCTTCTCCCCGGTTTTCATATCTTTCAGCTCCGCTTTGCCTTCCGTCAGTTCGTTATCGCCCAACACAATGGTATACTGGGCGCCGATCTTATCCGCGTATTTCATCTGGGCTTTCAAGCCGCGGCCGCATACGTCGCAGTCGGCAGGCACGCCGCAGCGGTGCAGTTCATCTGCCAGCAGGAAAGCCTTCTTCTGGGCTTCCTCTCCCATAGACGCCAAATACACTTCACAGCGCACCGGCTGGGGGAATTCCGTATCCTGGGCTTCCAACGCCATCATGATACGATCCAAGCCCAAACCGAAGCCCAAGCCGGCAGTAGGCTTGCCGCCCATTTCTTCCACCAGGCCGTCGTACCGGCCGCCGCCGCCCAGGGCGAATCCCAGGCTCTTGGAGGGGAACTCGAACACGGTGCGGGTATAATAATCCAAGCCGCGCACCAGGCCCGGGTCCACTTCAAACTCCACACCCATAGCGGTCAAATATTCCTGCACTTTTTGGAAATGCTTCCGGCAATCCTCGCACAGATAATCGGTGATCTTAGGCGCGCCTTTGGCCACTTCCTGGCACTCGGGGCTCTTGCAGTCCAAAATCCGCATGGGATTGCGTTCCAGCCGGGAAAGGCAGGTGTCGCACAGTTCGTCTTTGCGGGCGGTGAAATATTCCTTCAGCGCTTTGTGGTATTCCTTCCGGCACTCAGGACATCCAATGGAATTGATCTGTAAGCCCACGTCCTCCAGACCCAGCCGGCGGAAAGCGGACAGGGCCAAAGCGATGATCTGGGCGTCGGCTACAGGCTCGGCGGCGCCGAACATCTCCACGCCGAACTGGTGCAGTTCCCGGAGCCGCCCGGCCTGGGGCTTTTCATACCGATAGCAGGAAGTGTTGTAGTAGAGCTTCACAGGGTAACCGGCATTGTACAGGCCGTTTTCCAGCATGGCCCGCACCGCTCCGGCAGTACCTTCCGGCCGCAGTGTGATAGAGCGTCCGCCTTTATCCTCGAAGGTGTACATTTGTTTTTCCACCACGTCGGTGGTATCTCCCACGCCACGGAGGAACAACTCGGTATGCTCAAACACAGGGGTACGGATTTCCCCAAACCCGTTGAGTTCTGCCTCACTGCGGAACACTTCCTCCATGACCTGCCATTTTTCCGATTTCCCAGGGACCAGGTCCACCGTTCCCTTGGGGGCTTTTGTGATCAATTCCATTCTGTTTTCTCCTTTCCCTTACTTTCTTGAAAGATAGTAAGCAAAGAACTTTTATGTCGCGCCTGGGGTGGCCGGCTTTACATTGCCGATCTGCCCCGTGGCAGCAAATCGTTGTTCATATTTTCTCAAAACCATATCCAAAGCTTCTTGGGCATCTGTTCCTAAAGCTTCACTGAGACACAACACAGAAAAAAGGCAATCGCCTAGTTCCTCTTTTATGGAGGCTGTCAGCTCCACAGGAAGCTCCCCATAACCCGAAGCTTTTAGCAATTCCTTTGAAAGTTCTCCCACTTCAGAAATCAAGTCCAGCATCCTTGCTTGAGGGTTCTGCCCCAAACCATATGCCTGAATAAACGCGCTGACTTTGGCTTGCTCTTCTCTCATCATCCGTCACCTCCCAGTGTTCTTTCTTAGAACTTCTCCGGTCTAAAAAAGACCCCGTCCTGAGGACACGGCTAACTAAAGCCGTGCCAGGGACGAAGGTCTCTCCGTGGTGCCACCCTGATTCGAAAGCGCCATACGCTTTCCTTAGCATATCTTCTTGACGGCTGGCGGGCGTCTTTCTTCCGTTCAAACTCCCAGGGGGCTCGCAGCGCCTAAGGCGCCCCCATTCTCTGCCGGGTCTCCCGAAATACTCATCCCGCGTCATTGCCGGACATCTTTCATTATAATGGGTTATATCCTGTTTTGCAACAAAAAAATCAATCCCGCAGAATATTCCGCCAATCCAGGTCGCCGCGCTCCAAGCCGTGGATCAACACCTCGGCAGTGGCAATATTGGTGGCCACCGGGATATTGTGCATGTCGCAAAGCCGCAGCAGGTTCATATCGTTAGCGGTCTCGTGAGACTTGGGATTCAGCGGGTCACGGAAAAACAACAGCAAATCGATTTCATTGCAAGCGATGCGGGCCGCGATTTGCTGGTCTCCACCTTGAGGGCCGCTTAAAAACCGTTGGATTTCCAGCCCTGTGGCTTCGGAGACCATCTTACTCGTCGTGCCCGTTCCACACAGGGTATACCGGCTCAAGATACCGCAGTATGCGATACAGAACTGAACCATCAGTTCCTTTTTCGCGTCGTGTGCTGTGATTGCAATATTCATTTTTGACGATCTCCTCTCCTTATCATGCTTTTCTACCTTAATATAATTTCATCCCCATTTTCAAAGACCCGAGATGGGAATATTTTCACCTTCCAGACGTCCTGCCACACGGCACAACGCCTTCATACCCGAAGAATCCTCACGGGCGCTTTTCCCCTGCAAAAACGCCGCCACCAAAGCGAGATCCTCCGGTATCACACCCATCAAACGGATGCCGGCTTCATCGATCACGCCATCTAAATCGCTGTAGACCTGGGTTTCCCGGAACAGTTCCCCGTTAAACCGGTTGATGATCAAGCGTATCTCCGGGATTTCCAATTTTTGCAGCAGCTCCCGGGCAACTCCCGCGCTGCGCACGCACACAGGGTCGGGATTGCACACCACCAAAGCCCGGTCAGCTCCACTGGCCGCCGAACGGAAGCCGCCGCCTACCCCAGCCGGGGAATCCAGCAGCACATGGTCAAAATAGCGTTTCAAAAGGGGCACAAGCTTTTTCATCACCCCGGGACGGATCATATTTTCTCCCAACGAAGGTGCCGGAAGCAGAAAAAGGCCTTCCGCCCCGCCACAGGGATAGATGGCCTCCGCCGGAGCACACCTGGCGAAAACCACATCAGCCATATCGAACACCAGGTTTTCCTCAGTGCCGGTCATTCGATCCAAACTGCGCAGGCCCGCGTCGCAATCTACCAGAAGCACCCGCCGGCCCCTCTGGGCCAGAGCTCGTCCCAAACCCACCGCCATAGTGGATTTCCCTACACCGCCTTTTCCGGATGTAATTACTGTTGCTATACCCATAGAAATTATACCTCAGCTATCATTTTAGCATACGTAAGGCAAATTGTCAAAAACAAAGTTCTTTACAAACAAATTTTGTATTGAATAAATACTTTTTCGGCATCCTATTTGTGTAAGAGTCCTGGAATTTTCCTCTCAGTAATCATCCAGGTTACCCGCTTTTATAATAAGGCCCAGAGACCCCATTGGGCTGTGAAGAACTTGCGTCCTCATCGCCAGACATCTGTCCATCCTCCCCGTTCTCCTCACTGGAACTGGAACTAGAGCTAGAAGAAGTTTCCGTCCCCGTATAGGGTGCGTCAGGGATATCGCTGCCCCGATCCGGTGTGGAGGAAGCGGTGGAACTGGCTTCCGACGTGGAGCTTTCCTGATCCCCGTCTGTCTGATTCTCTTCACCCTCGTCCTTAGCGCCGGGGGTAAGGCCCTGCTCTTCCAGTTCTTCGGCGGTTTTCAAAATGGTGCCGTCATCGTCTACCATATTGCCGGACTGGTCGTATTTGTTGCCTTCCTCGTCCCAGGTGTAGAAACCGAAATACTGATCCAAAATGTCCTTGGCCACGTTCTGGGCATAAGAGCCTTTATTGCCGTACTCAATCATGACAGCGATGGCGATTTCCGGATCGTTGGCGGGAGCATAGCAAATAAAACTCAAGTTTGCTTCCGTGCCTCCCTCCTTGGGATTCGGGGAAGTCTCCGCAGTACCGGTTTTGCAGGCGATGGACACAGGATAATTGCCGAACACGCCGGAAGCTAGACCCTGGGTGGCAACCATCTGCATACCGTTCTGTACCACGCCCAGCACGTCGCTGGAAATGCCCGCGTCGTAAAGCTCAACAGGCTGATACTCTTTGATGACCTCCTGGCCTGTATAATCGGTGATCTTATCCAAAAAATGGGCTTGCAGCCGCACGCCGCCATTGGCGATGGTAGCACACATGGTGGCAAGCTGCATGGGAGTAAACATGTTATCCGCCTGGCCAATAGCCGTTTGAGCGGAAACGCCGTCGGTCCACTCCACACCGTGGTTTTCCAGATATTCCTGCTTGTTGGACATAATACCTTTGGATTCGTTCAGTTCTACACCGGTGCTGGTTCCAAGTCCAAAATACTCGGCGTAGGGCACCAGACGGTCAATGCCCAGGTTATATCCTGTATCGCAGAAGAATGTATTGCAGGATATTGCCAACGCACTATACACACTGCGGGAAGTACCGCCTCCGCAAGTACAGTTCAAATGCAGGTCGGCCAGCTCGTAATATCCAGGACAATAAACCGAAGAGGCAGCACTGATTACATTTTCCTGCAAAGCCGCCAAGGCCACTACCGGTTTAAATACAGAACCGGGGGTGAACACGCCGTTTAACGCCCGGTTAAACAAAGGCTGGTCCTCATCCTTCGCTAACAGGTTCACATATTTGTTATCCGAACGGTACTGGTTCATATCAAAGGTGGGGTAGGAGGAACAGGCCAGCACACCGAAATCTTCCACATCCAGTACTACCGCCGCCCCGGCGGTACAATCCTTGGCGTCGGTATTGTTTTTGATGTTCTTTTCCAAAGACAGATTGGCCACCCGCTGCAATTCTGAATCCAGGGTCAGGTGGACTGTGTTGCCTTCCTCCGGGCTGGTAGTAACAGCCGTGCTCACCACCGCGCCGGTTTCGTCGGTATAAATGGTTTCCTCGCCACGCTGCCCTCGGAGCTCTTCTTCAAAGGCTGACTCAATACCGGACTGCCCCCTGGTATCGGTCCACTTGTAACCGGAGATATTGTCCTCTGAATTGTACACCGTGCCGTTTTTCTGGGCTTCCTCATACTGGTAATCCAGGATGGAGCCGGTATAGCCCACCATATGGGGAGCCAGGGAACCGTCCTCACCGTAATAGCGGGCAACGGCTACCCGGGCCTCTATGCCGGGCCATTCTTCCGAATGCTCGCTGACTACGCCCACTGTCTCAGCGGAAACATCCTCCGCGATCACATAAGGGTTCGTGCGGGAAAAGCCATCTCTTGTCATGGAGTAGCGCACCGAAGCCACATTGCGGGCATCCTTTTTGGAATAGCCCTGGCAGTCATACATGCGGGTCAATTCCGCCATACAGTCCTCCGCCGTGGCGTAATCCGCCAGGTTCAGCATATCTTTCCCTTTCAACGCGGCAATCTCAGTGTCGCTGTCCTCTTTAAATTGATAGGTACCATCCTCAGCCAGCACAATAGGAAGCCGGTCACGCCATTCCTCTTCCCGCTCTTCCAACAAATCCAGCACTTGCAGGATGGTAGCGTTGCGCTGGGAATAATCCATATCCAGGGCGTTGTAAACAATATTATAACTGCTCCGGTTTCCGGCCAGCACTACGCCGTCGCTGGAAAGAATCTCTCCCCGGGCCGCTTCCATCTCGATGGTATCGGTGCGGTTGGAAAGAGAAATCTGCTCAAACTCTTCTCCCTGTACAATCTGCCACTGTACCAGGCGAAGCTCATATACTACAAACACCGCCAGCACTATAAGGATGCAGGCGGCGGAACGTCCAATTTTTCCCGGTTTCGGCTTATTCAAAGGGGATGCCTCCTTTCCGAGCGGTAGTGGTTTTTAAATCTCGTTTGCGAACTGGAAAAAAGTTACAGCCTGCTTTCCTCCTGGGGACGCAGCGCCTGAGAAAGCCCCCGGTTCAATAGATATACAAGGGGCAAAAACAGCATGGTATAAAAATATTTTGGCAGGTAGTGGTGCACAAACGCATAGGCCGGGTGTGAATATTGGAAGAAATAAAGGAAAAACCACTGGGCGCATATGGTCAGCCCAATACTCCAAATACCGGTGAGAATGGCTGTGACAAGGTTGCTTTGAAAGTAAACCCGGATCAACAGGCTGATAAAAAAGCACAGCACTCCCAGCACCAGGGCATGGAACCCCAGCATACCGGAAAAACCAAAATCACACATCAACCCGCCCAGCACGCCAAAAGCCAAAGCCGGTATCTCTGTCTCAAACATGGCGATGGCCACCACCACAGGGAACAGCAGCACCGGCCGCACCCCGAAAATGGAAGGCAAAAGCCCCGGCGTCTCTTGAAGCATGAACAGCACCAAAATCTCCAGCGTATAGGCAAGGTAGCGGACAACTCTGTTAAAGTCCCGTATCATTCCGCGTCCTCCTCGCCTTCAGGGTCTTTCTGCACAGGAATTTCTTCCCCATCCCCGGCGCCGGGGAAATCGATGACCACAAAAGATTCCTGCACGTTGGTCAAATCCTCATAAGGCCGCACGACAGCGTAATAAGAAATATCGTTCTCTGCTTTTTGAACGCTCTGCACTTCCCCGATGATCACATCTTGCGGATAGATACCTCCCGCGCCGGAAGTGGTGACGATATCCCCCGGCTGCACCTTGGTGTCGCTGGAAAGGTAGCTCATGCGCAGCAGCCCTGCGCTGGCGGAAGTCACATCGCTGGAGATCACGCCGCTTTCCCCACGGGCAGGCACCACCGCGGACACGTTCACGTCCTCTGACAAGATATTGGTCACCTTGCTGGTAGTGGCGTAAGCCTGGGTGACAATGCCCACCAGCCCCTGATCCGTAATGACCGGGTCGCCTACCTCCACTCCTGCCAAAGTGCCCTGGTCGATGAAGAACCCAAAGAACACATCGTTGGGGTCCCGTCCGATGACGGTGGCCGCCCGAAGGGTATTCTCCGGCTGCTCCTCGGTGATCTTCAGCTGGGCTTTCAACTGCTCGTTTTCATGGAGGGTATTCTCATATTCCACCAGTTGTTCCCGCAGCTTGGCGTTCTCCTGAGATAAACTGTCCAGCATATTTTTCAGCTCATCCCGGGAAAGAGCGTCCAAATCCACAAACTCGGTAACAGCCCCGGTAGCTGTGGTGCTCACGCTCTGCATGGGGGAGGTTACGAACCCCAGCATATTGGCCAGCAGCGAGCCTCCCGCGGTGGCGGTGTAGATGATCAGCCCCAAAAGCACCACCACTACAATGGCCAATACTTTAAAGGAGCTGGTTTTGAAAAAGTCTTTCAAGACAAAGCTCTCCTTTTTTGGATTTCCCATCAAAGCCAAATGCGGACTGCCCAGGTCACCCTTGGCAGTCCTCATCCTTCCTTCCCTCTTTCCGGAAAACACGTTCCCGGCAGGCGCCCGGCTTCCTCACACCGGGCACCCCTCTTTCATGGCTTGCCGCCGGGAAGCTCCCTCTTCCCTTTGACATCTTACTTTCTTCTGCCGCGGTAACGGGCTTTGGGCAAATCTACTTCCAGGCTTTTGCCTGTGCCTTCCACCACGCAGTCCAAAGGGCGTTCTGCCACATGGACGGGAATGCCGGTCTCCTGGCTCACCAGCTTGTCCAAGCCCCTGAGCAGCGCACCGCCGCCGGTGAGCATAATACCCCGGTCGATGATATCCGCCGCCAGTTCCGGAGGGGTCTTTTCCAAAGTGTCCTTGATAGCGTCCACCACGATCATCACGCTGTCGGCCAAAGCTTCCCGCACTTCGTCGGCATGGATGGTCACGTTTTTGGGCAGGCCGTCTACCAGGTTCCGGCCTTTGATCTCCACGAACGCGTTGATGGTCTCTTCCGTGGGGAACGCCGAACCGATCTTGATCTTGATCTCTTCCGCGGTGCGCTCGCCGATGAGCAGATTATATTTCTTCTTCACATACGTGACGATGGCTTCGTCGAACTTATCGCCGGCCATACGCACGGAAACAGACGTTACAATATCGCCCAGGGAGATCACGGCCACCTCAGAGGTACCGCCGCCGATATCCACCACCATGCAGCCCGTGGGCTCGCCAACAGGCAGGCCCGCGCCGATAGCTGCCGCCATAGGCTCCTCGATCAGGTCCACATTGTTGGAACCGGCCTGACGGGCAGCGTCCTCCACAGCGCGGCGTTCCACCTCGGTCACGCCGGAGGGGATGCACACCACAATGCGGGGACGGCTCAATGTGCCGGATTTCAACGCTTTTTTGATGAAATATTTTAACATGGCCGCGGTCACATCGAAATCAGCGATAACGCCATCCTTCAAAGGACGCACCGCCACGATAGAACCGGGGGTACGGCCCAGCATTTCCTTGGCCTGCTTGCCTACCGCCAGTACTTCGTCGGTGCGCACATCTACCGCCACCACGGAAGGTTCCCGCATGACGATGCCTTTGCCGCGCATAAACACCAATGTATTCGCAGTTCCCAAGTCGATGCCGATATCCTTGGAAAACATTGTAAACATAGAAAAAACTCCAGAAAGCCCTACCATTACAAACTCTGCCTTTCCGGCCCCATGGGCCATTGATTTCCAAATTACACGTAATATCACAAATAAAAAGCGACTCGCTTTTATGGTTTCCCATTTCAGCGGAAACACACTTCCGCTTTCGTGCTGTCTACAGCCTGTTTTTCCCAAAAGGCCCCATCAGACATTACACGCTTATCATTATAGCCTATTTTCCAACATTTCTCAAGGTGAAAGTTTACATAAACCTACAAAATCCCAAATTCCCTTATATGTGCACTTTTGCGAAAGAAATCCCACAAGATATGCAGCTGTTGCAAGTGCCAAAAATCACTTGCCTGTGCTGCCGAAACCGCCGCTTCCCCGCTGGGTCTGCGAAAGCTCTTCCACTTCCACCACCGGAGGCAGATACACCGGCATCAGAATCAGCTGGGCGATTCGCTCCCCAGGCTGGATCGTATAGGGTTCCTGGCTGAAATTTTGCAGCCCTACATGGATTTCTCCCCGGTAATCGCTATCGATGACCCCCACGCCGTTGCGCACTGCCACCCCATGTTTTACTCCCAAGCCGCTTCGGGTGAAAATCATGCCGGCACAGCCATGGGGAATTTCCGCCGCCAGCCCCGTGGGAAATATAAACGCTTCTCCAGGCAAGAGCGTCACAGGTTCTTCCACACAGGCGCACAGGTCATATCCCGCGCTGCCTTCCGTCTGCCGCTGGGGCAGCTGAGCCTGCTTGCGCACCTTTTTCATTCGCAAAATCATAGAGTTTTCCATACGATTCACCCTTTTCACAGTCTGAATTTTCCACATTCACACTTTTCCACAATCCCAAAACCCTAGGTTTTTCGGGCTTTCCCAGGGTATGGCCCTTTACTTTTTAACATTTTCCACCGAGTTTTCCACCGTCATTCCACGCCCCGGTGAAAAAGTCCACGGGTATAGTCAAAACCAGGGGTCTCGCCACGAAAACAGGCGTCTAACACACTGCCGCATTCCACAGAGTTTTCCACCGTGAACCGGACCACTCCAAAATCCAACGGCGACAGTTCCTTTTGCAGGTCACAAAGCCACAAAGGCACCGAGTTGAGCACCTCGATATTCTTCCCACCACGGCACACCACCGGGAACTGTTTCCGTTTCCGGTCGGTCAAACAGCCGGGGGTTTTGCAGTGCAGGCAGCCCTTGGGTGAATTGGCCAGCGGGCAGTTGCGCACCAGCATCAAAGCCTGACGGCCATAAACCATCACGCCCCGGGGCAAAGTCCCGCCGATACCGGCCAGTTCCCGGGCGGTTAGCTCAAAGGACATCTCCGCTGTGGAAATGCCCAGTTCCTGAAAACATTCCAGGGATGCGGTGTTAAAAATATTCAGCGAAAAACTGCCGTGGAACTCCGCGCCCAGCTTTCGGGCCAACGCCACCGTGCCCAAATTTCCGCACACAAATTTATCGAACCCCGCGGACATGTGCTGTTCCATTTGCCGGACTGTCCGTTTTTCCTCGCCAAACAGCGCCCGCGGAATGTCCAGAAAAATGGATGGATACCCTTCTTCCCGCAGCCGCTTTAAAGTTTCCACAGGGGTTTCTAATGGCAGTACGATTTCCCGGCAATTCCTGGCCTGGGGACAAAGCTGCTCCACCGTTCGGAACTGCGCCCGCAATGGGAGGTCCCCTTCCCGTCGGGGATGGGAAGCAAAAGATAAGGCCTCTTCCCTGTATGGGATAGCCTCTCGCCGTTCCCGCAAAGATAAAAGCTCTTCCAAAGCCTGCCTGCGCAGAGCGTTAAGCACAGACACCCCGCAGGGCACGCCTTCTTCCGGTACGAAAAAGCTCTCCGCTCGGAAAGGTGTGGACCCTGTCTTGCCGAGCTGCTGGATACACCGCTCCTTGGGCAAGAGAGAGAGCCCCTGGCCTATAGGGGACCTGGCCTGGGCTTCTCGGCCTTCCTCGTCCCGCACAGTTAAGGAAAGTTCCTTCCCCTGCTGCTCCAGAGCCATGGAAACCGCCACCCGGGAAGCTTCTCCCCGGTACAGCCCCCGCAATGAGGAAAACACTTTCTCCGTAGCGCCGGTAACGTCCTCTTTCCTGCGTACGCCAAACATGGAAGCGCCCCGCTTCCCGGTGAGATACCCTTGTGTAAAACCAGACCGGGAGAACACCGCCTCCAGATCGCTGAGCAGCTCTTGGGACACCTCCTCCCCATCCGCCGCCCGCCGGCAGGCAGACACCGCGGCGGCTACATATTCCGGCCGCTTCATCCTGCCCTCGATCTTGGCGGAACACACGCCCGCTTGTTTTAACTGTCCGATCTCCCGTACAAACGAAAGGTCTTTTAAAGAAAGGTCATGACCGGTGCCGCCAGGCGCGGCAAAGGGCAGGCGGCATGGCTGGGCGCACAAGCCACGGTTTCCGCTGCGCCCTCCCAAAAGGGCGCTGAAAGCGCACTGTCCCGAAACCGACATACACAACGCCCCGTGGACAAAGCTTTCCAGTTCCACGGGGCAGCTCTCATGAATCTCCCGGATTTCTTCCAGCGAAAGCTCCCGGGCCAATACCACCCGGTCGGCTCCCAGCTCCCGCAGCAGTTCCGCTCCCGCCGGAGTGTGAAGGCTCATCTGCGTGGAAGCGTGCAGCGGCAGTTCCGCAGCCCGGCGCCGCAGCAGAGCAAACAAGCCCATATCCTGCACCAGCACGGCATCCACCGGCAGAGAGCATAAATACTCCACAAACTCCAAAGCCTCTGGAAGTTCCGTTTCTTTTAACAAGGTGTTCACCGTCACATGGACCCGCACACCCCGGCCATGGCAAAACGCCACCGCTTGGGCCAGTTCCTCCCGGGAGAAATTCTTGGCGTTGGCCCGGGCTCCAAAAGCCGGACCTCCTAAATATACAGCATCCGCGCCGGCGAACACCGCCGCCCGCAGGGCTTCCGGCCCGCCGGCGGGGGCTAACACTTCAAAATATTGTGAATTCTTCATTTTTTCTCAAAAAAGCTTACGAATCCTTCCTGTTCATACTCATCCTCGTGACGCAAGGGGTTCCTGCGTTTGCGGGAAGTTTTTTTCTGTGGGGCTTCTTCTTTCTCTTCCGTCTTTTCTTTTTCTGCCGCTTTTTCCTTCTCTTCCGGCGCCTGTACCACCAGCGTTTCCTCATGGGCTTCCTTTGGGGCTCCCGCCGCAACTGCTTGGGCTTTTGCCTCATCTACCAGGCGCTTGGCCTCTTCCACTGCCCGTTTCGCCGCGGCTATAGTAGCCTGCTTTTCCTGTTCCGCTTTTTTGATTTGGGCATCTTTTTCTTCGGCCAACAGTTTTAAAGCAGCGTTGTCCGCCACCAGTTTTTCCAATTCTTCCAGCAGCTTTCCCTCTTCGGGGGAGGATTCCGCCGCTTGCCGCAGCCTTCCGTTTTCCTCCTGGAGCCGCTCCACTTCCCGGCGGCATGCCTCCAACTCTGCAAGCTGGGCCGTTTCCTGACGCAGCGCGCCGTTTTCGTCTTCCAACACAGTAAGCCGTTCCCGCAGTTTTTCCACTTGCTGGGCAGCCTCCTGCAAGCGGGTGTTCTCCTGCTCCAATTCTTCGATATGGGCCCGGGTCTGGGGATTGGGACCATTGTTCACCATATCCTCTTTTTCTTCCTGCCAGATCTCCGCTTCCACCTCTAATTCGTCCACCCGCTCTTGCAGTTCATGGCGCTTCGTCCCGTTTTTCCGGGCATCGTCGCAATAACTCAAAGCCGCGGTTATGGCGGCGGCTTCCCGGGTAATATAAGGAGAGGCGATCTGGATCTCCGTGATCATTTCTCCTACTTCCTCTGCCAGGGACTCCATATATTCATCGCTTTCTTGGGTGATAAGCCCGCAAACCACTCCGTTAATTTCCAGACGCACCCGACGTTTTTCCATTCTGAAACCCATCCTTTCCCAGAGCCGGCACACAGCACCAGCTCCCGCGTAAACCTATTATATTGCAAAATCTTCTTTTCGGGAAGAGCTTTCTCCTTTTTTCCTGGAATTTTCCTAAAACCCATAGATACCTTGAAAAATGTGCAAACGTTTTTTTACTTGATTTTTATTGTATCCTAACCCCATCTGTGCTATGATATTTCTAAAAGAAAAGGCTGTTCCCCCAAGCAAAATGGCATACTTTGTAAAGAATGTACAAATATGTCATTCCAGCTTGGGGCTTTATTGCGGTTGTTTTTCCGCTCACTTTAGTGTACAATGCACATGGAACTGTCCTTCTAGGTAATTAATTTGATTAATTTTATGCATTTTAAATATATTTTGGAGGAATTTCGATGGATTACAAGCTGAGTGTCGAGCAGATCAAAGAGGCCATCCGAGATAAGCTGGCCCACACGTTTGCCGTCTCTTTGGAAAACGCCACCGATGAGGAATATTATAAAGCCAGCGTCCTCATCGTGCGGGAGCTGTTGACCAAGGGCCGGGCCGAATTTGTCTCTAACGCCGAAAAGAGCGATACAAAACAGATCTATTATCTTTGCATGGAATTCTTGTTGGGCCGTTCGTTGCGCAACAACCTGTATAACCTGGGCTTAGAGGAAAATTTCCGCCAAGCCCTTTCGGAATATGGCATCAAGCTGGATATCCTGTATGAACAGGAGCCTGACGCTGGTCTGGGCAACGGCGGCTTGGGCCGTCTGGCCGCTTGCTTCATGGATGGCCTGGCAACCCAGGGCTACCCCGCCATGGGCTATTCCCTGCGGTATGAATACGGCCTGTTCCGGCAGAAATTGGTGGACGGCTGGCAGACCGAGCTTCCCGATTTCTGGCTGCCCGGCGGCGGTATTTGGCTGCAGCGGGTGCCCGAAAGCTCTGTGGAAGTCCGTTTTGGCGGGCACATCGAGGAACAATGGCACGACCAGTATCATTCCGTGCGCCACAAGGACTATACCACCGTCACCGCTATCCCCTATGATATGTACATCGCCGGCATGGACGGCAAGGGCGTAAGCCTTTTGCGGGTGTGGAAGGCGGAGAACGATAAATTCGACATGAAGCTCTTTAACGGCGGCAACTATATGCGCGCCATGGAACAGCAAGCCATGAGCGAAGTCATCACCAAGGTGCTCTATCCTGAGGATAACCATACCGACGGCAAGCTGCTGCGGCTCTCCCAGCAGTACTTCCTGGTGTCCGCTTCCATCCAGGATATCATCCGGCGCCACCTGTACGCCCACGGCAACCTGGACCAGCTGCCGGAACTGGCCGCCATCCACCTGAACGATACCCATCCTGTGCTGGCCATCCCCGAAATGATGCGCGTCATGCTAGACGAGTGCGGTTACGGCTGGGATGCCGCCTGGGATATTGTGAAGCGCACTGTGGCCTATACCAACCACACCGTCATGAGCGAGGCTCTGGAAACCTGGAACCGGGACTTGTTCAAAATGCGCCTGCCCCGTATCTATCAGATCGTGGAAGAAATCGACCGCCGCTTCTGGGAAGAAATGCGCGCCAAAGGCGTGGACGAATCCAATATCTACCGCATGGCCCCTTTGAACGACGGCTATGTGAAAATGGCAAACCTGGCGGTGATCGGTTCTCACTGCGTCAACGGCGTGTCCGCTTTGCACAGTGAGATCCTCAAAGACGATGTGTTCCACGACTTCTACGAGGAAGAGCCTCACAAGTTCACCAATGTGACCAACGGCATCGCCCACCGGCGCTGGCTGAACCAGTCCAACCCCAAGCTGGCCGGACTGATCACCGATTTGATCGGCTCTGATTACATCTACGACGCCGACAAGCTCCAAGGCTTGGCCAAATATAAAGACGACGCCGCGGTGCTCAAGCAGCTTCAAGAGATCAAGCGTTCTAACAAGGAACGTTTGGCAGCTTATCTGAAAAAGACCCAGAACGAAGTGGTGGACCCCGCTTCTCTGTTCGACGTGCAGGTAAAGCGCTTGCACGAATACAAGCGCCAGCACATGAACGCTCTGAATATCTTGGCCACTTACCAATGGCTGCGGGAGAACCCCAACGCGGAGTTCACTCCCCACACCTATTTCTTTGGCGCCAAAGCCGCTCCCGGCTATTACTTCGCTAAACAGATCATCCAGTTCATCGCCGCGCTGGCAAAGATGATCAATTCCGATCCCAAGGTAAACAAAAAGCTGAAAGTTGTTTTCGTGGAAAACTACAGCGTCACCTGGGCGGAACTGCTGACTCCCGCCGCCGAGATCAGTGAACAGATCTCTCTGGCAGGCACGGAAGCTTCCGGCACCAGCAATATGAAATTCATGATCAACGGCGCCATCACCCTGGGCACCTTGGACGGAGCCAATGTGGAAATCCACGAGACCGTGGGCGATGAAAACATCATCCTCTTCGGCATGACCGCTTCCCAGGTGGAGGAGTTGAAACGGGCCGGTTACCAGCCTACCAACCAGTATCAGAACGACGGGCTGATCCACCGGGCCATGGACGAGATGGCCTCTATGGACGGCGGCCAGTTCCGCGATATCTTCAACGCTCTGCTCCGGGAGGACCGCTATATGGCTTTGGCGGACCTGCGCTCTTATCACGACGCCCAGCACCGGGCCATGGAGCTGTATGGCGACCAAACCGGATGGAACCGCATGTCCCTGTTGAACATTGCCGGGGCAGGCCGCTTCGCCGCTGACCGCGCCATCCGCGAATACGCCGGCAATATCTGGCACGCTTCCCCTGTGCCCCCCGCTAAAAATTTGAGCGCGAAAAAAACCGAAAAATAACAAAAAGGGACTTTCCCCCAAAAAAGCGCAGCGCAAGCTACTCCCGCGGAAACCGGGGCTTTACTACGCTGTGCTTTTGCGTTCTCAAGCGGCTGCTTGAGTCCCTTTGAAATCCCATAAAGAAGGTGTACCATATTATGTTTAATTCCCGCAGCAGAAAATACCGGGACCCGCTGGGAGCCGTGGCGGAAGGCACCGCCATCCACTTCCGCATCACCCTCCCCCGGGAGCTTTCTTGTTCGGCGGCCCACTTGGTCATCCAGCGCGAAGGCGGCCAATCCCAGGTGTTGGACCTGTTTTGGTGCGGCATGAACGGCAACAACCAGGAGTGGTGGGAATGCCATTTCACGCCGGATGTGGCCGGGCTTTATTTCTATCATTTTGAGATTCGCACCCACCGGGGCAGCCAGCGCCTTTCCAAAGGCTTTGCCGGCGACGGGATATTCGGCGGCAACAACCAATGGCAGCTTACGGTCTACGAAAAAGAATTCCAAACTCCCCACTGGCTGGAAGGCGGGGTGATGTACCAAATTTTCCCGGACCGGTTCTATAAATCCGGCACAACGAAAGAAGGCGTGCCGTCCGGCCGCACGTTCCACGAGAACTGGGCGGACCAGCCGGATTGGGCCCCCAACGCCCAGGGAAAAATCACCAACACCGACTTTTTCGGCGGGGACCTGAAAGGCATTGAGGAAAAGCTGCCCTATCTGAAAGAGCTGGGCGTCACCTGCCTGTATTGCAACCCTATTTTCGAATCCCATTCCAACCACCGCTATGACACCGCGGATTATTCCAAGATCGACCCTTTGCTGGGAACGGAAGAGGATTTCCGCTCCCTGTGCGCCGCGTCGGAAAAACTGGGAATCCGGGTGCTCATCGATGGGGTGTTCAGCCACACAGGCAGCGACAGCGTCTACTTTAACCGGGAAGGCCGTTATTCCACAGCGGGAGCCTACAACTCCCAGCAATCCCCCTATTATCCCTGGTACACTTTCCGCCAATGGCCCGATTCTTACGAGTGCTGGTGGAATTTCGACACCTTGCCCAACGTGAAAGAAACGGAAGAAAGCTATGACCGCTATATCAACGGCGAAGAAGGCATCGTGCGGAAATGGTTGAAGGCAGGAGCTTCGGGCTGGCGCCTGGATGTGGCCGATGAGCTGCCCGACCAGTTTTTGGACAGTCTGACCAAGGCCGCCAAAGAGGAAAATCCCGACGCGCTGGTTTTGGGCGAAGTATGGGAGGACGCCTCCAACAAAACGGCCTATGGCATACGCCGCCGCTATTTGCTGGGAAAACAGCTGGACACGGTGATGAATTATCCTTTCCGGGACGCCATTTTAGGCTTCCTTTTGGGAGGCGACCCCCGGAATTTTGCAGAAACCGTGGAGAGCATCGTGGAAAACTATCCGCCCCAATGCCTGCGGCTGTTGATGAACCACATTGGTACCCACGACACAGAACGGGCTTTGACGGTCCTAGGCGGTGAACCCGCTGGAAACCGCGGCCGGGAATGGCAGGCATCCCAGCACTTGTCCCCCGAACAGCGGGAAACCGGCTTGAAACGTTTGCGGCTGGCATCCCTCATGCAGTTTTTGCTTCCGGGAGTTCCCTGTATTTACTACGGCGACGAAGCTGGGATGGAAGGTTACCGCGATCCCTTCAACAGGGCATGCTATCCCTGGGGCCGGGAGAATCGGGATCTGTTGGACTGGTACAAGAAGCTGGGCGCTCTCAGGGCTCAGGAAAAAGCCATATTAGGGCAAGGGAGCTATCGGACTTTATTTGCGGATGGCAACTTGCTGGCTTTTGAACGCTTTGTTTTTTCTGAAACCACCCGTGAAAGCATAACCGTAGTGGTCAACCGAAGCAGCCGCCCCCAAAGCGTATTGAAAGCTTCTTTAGACATGGAAAACGGTCTGCTTCTTTTGGGGGAACCTTTGGGAAACGTCAATGTTCTGGCGCCTTTTGGATTTTCCATAACAAAATTTCAAAAAAATTTAAAAAAGGCTTGACATTTCCAAAATTTATTTATATAATTATAGGGCTGTTAGAGAACAGCTCAATGCGCCAGTAGCTCAGCTGGATAGAGTGTTTGGCTACGAACCAAAAGGTCAGGGGTTCGAGTCCCTTCTGGCGCGCCAAGTAAAAACTCAGGAATCTTGTGATTTCTGAGTTTTTATTTTTTTCAGGAGCTGTGAGCCGCTTCCAAGACGCGAATCCCACATGGCGGGGTTCGCTTTTTTTGTGCCCGCGTTTTCTCCGAGATTTACTTTATCGTCCTACCCTACCTACGGACAGCTTTTTATGTTTATCCATATGAGGTGAGAAACTGAAACTTGAAGCATCTTTGGCCGGTTTGCGCACATATCCTTGCGGAAATATTTTTCCAGTGGTATCATGTGGAAAGATGTAAAAGACTGCGCAATTTGAAAGGAAGGGATGATGATGTCGTTGAAAATCCGGTGGGACCTGGGCGCCGGCGACACAGGAAAATTTGCCGCATCGGAGCTGGAGCACGGAATCGCTCAGATGTGCCCACAGGCGCTTCAAGACCAGGGCGGCAGTGTCCAAGAGAAAGTCATAGAACTGAACTTGGGGTTTCCCCTTTCGCCAGGAAAAGACCCCTTTTGGGACGATGGATATTCGATCGATGTGCAAGACGGCCAAGGAACCATTCTGGGCAGCAATCCCAGAAGTCTTTTGCTGGCAGTCTACCGGCTGCTTACGGAGGCTGGCTGTGCCTTTTTGCGGCCAGGCGAATCGTATTACCAAAAAACTGACTGGTCAACGGTCTGCGTCCACCTGCGGGAAGAAGCCTTCTACCGGCATCGCGGCATCTGTCTGGAAGGAGCGGATTCCCTTGAAAATATTCTGGCAATAGTGGAATGGGCTCCAAAAGTGGGGTACAATAGTTATTTCACTCAATTCATGGAAGGTTATACCTTTTTTGAACGCTGGTACTGCCATTTGCACAATCCCTATCAGAAACACCACGCGCTTTCCCGGGAAACCTGCCAGGATTTTATGAAAGAAATCGTGAAGGCGGTAAAACTACGGGGATTGCTCTATCACGGCGTGGGCCACGGCTGGACCTGCGAACCGCTGGGCATTCCCGGCCTGAGCTGGGCCCCTGTCTCTTTTACCCCCACTGCTGATCAGGCTAAACATATGGCCATGGTACACGGCAAGCGTGGGCTTTGGAACAATATTCCCTTAAACACCAATCTTTGCTATGGGAACCGGGAAACACGGGACTTGGTCACAGATTACATCGTTTCTTACGCAGAGAGCCATCCGGAGATCGATGTGCTGCATTTTTGGCTGGCGGATGACTCTAACAACCAGTGTGAATGCCCCCAGTGCCAAAAAGGACTGCCTTCCGACTTTTATGTAGAAATGCTCAACCAGCTGGACGGCAAACTCAGCGCCAAAGGCCTTGAAACCAAGATCGTGTTCTTGCTTTATTTCGATCTTCTCTGGCCTCCGCAAACCGCGAGAATCCGGAACCAGGAACGGTTTTTGCTGATGTTCGCGCCTATCACGCGGACGTTCTCAAAACCGCTGGGCCCGGTGGACCCTCCTAAACCGCTTCCGCCATACCAGCGCAACCAGTTGCATTTCCCTCAAAACGTGGAAGAAAACCTGGCGTTCCTCACCGCGTGGCAGGAACGCTTTTCCGGAGACAGCTTCGATTACGACTACCATATGCTCTCCGCCTTGATCTACGGCTTGGGGATTTCCCGTGTGGGGGAAGTACTGTATCAAGACATCCGGGCTTTAACGGAACTTGGGCTTCACGGTATGGTCCACTGCCAGGTGCAGCGTGTCGGCATCCCTCACAATTTCCTGGGATGGATGGCAGGCCGCGTCCTTTGGAATCCCGCTTTGCCCTATGAGGAAGAACTGCGAGCTTACTTTGACCAGGCCTTTGGAGAATATGGGGAAAAAGCCCAAGCTTTCTTAGAAGAGTCCGGCCGCCTGTTCCCTACCGGCTACTTATCCCAAGACCACCACGACATGTGGCCCCAATATGCATCCCTCTATGAACCCATCCGAAACTTTCTGATGGAATACCGGTTTTTGTGCAAAGACCCGGCACTGCGTTTTTATTGGCGGCTTTTATACCGCATGAACAATTATCTGCTTGCCCAAACCGCCGGCGATTCTGAAACAGCGGAGAAGAAATTTCGCGCCATGGGAAATTTTCTGTGGAAAAACGAACCTAAAACCCAGCCTTGGCTCGATACCTACGTTTTCTACGAATACTATCGCCGGAGAAAATGATCGTCGGCAGGCATCTTTTTAACCTGCCCCGTTCCAACATAGGAAAAGCGCGCGTCTCTTTTTTCGAGGCGCGCGCTTTTTGTCGTTCTACAAACAATATACCGTTACTTGTGAAAAAGGATTATTCTTGATAATTGGGCAAGTAAGCTCCCAACTTTTTCAATTGTTTCTGAATTTTCTTCACAGGGGCATCATGCACGTTCACATTTTCCAAAGCGCATATGGCCGCTGCCGTACCCGCCGCTTGGCCGGTAATATAGCAGCCAGGCATCACTCGCACAGAAGACTGCATATAGCGGTCTGAACAAATACAACGCCCTGCTGTCAGCAGGTTGGAAAACCCTTTTACCGGCAAAGTACGATAGGGAATCCCATAGCTTTCACCCACTTTATAGCGGTATGTCGTATGTTCTTTTTCGAAAAGCTCATAATCGTCCAGCCCAACCGTATTGGCGTGGATATCAATATTATAGCTGTAACGTCCTATTTCATCGGGGAACACGGCTTGATCCAGGAAATCCTGAAGCACCAGCCGGTAATCGCACACTACCCTGCGGCTCTCACGAATCCCCAGCTGTGGTGCGGAACAGACCAACTCTGCGTTTTCAAATCCGCTCAGATACTCGCGATAATACCGGCGGTACTCCTGCATCCGCTTTCTGGCCTCTACCATACCTTTAGTCAAGCTGTCGGCATTTGTTCCATCCACACCGAATACGTGGCCTGTGTTGGAACCTCCCACACCTTTGGCAATAGGCCACATCCCTGGCAAATGTAGGTCGTTTTGTGAAAACACCTGATCTTTAAAAGCTTGCTCCAACATACGGCTGTCCGGCGAAACAACATTTTCCCATTGTATGCCGGTCCACAACCCGCACAAGGTGCTTCCCATCACCTCGCCATTCTCTCCCCCTTGCTCAAACTCTGCGCCCGCATACGCGCACAAATCGGCGTCGCCTGTGCAATCAATATACACTTTGGCCTTAACTGCGTAGATAGCGCCTTTTCCCGCGCAAATCACATGCTGTATCTCCCCATTGGCAACCGCCACATCAATTACCTGGGTATTGAAGCAGTATTGTGCACCACACTCTTCCATCATAGAATCGTAGCAAAGCTTCAGCGTTTCCACCGGGATGTTGGGAGGGCAATAAGGCTTTGCGGATTCCGGCGCGTTTTCGGCCAGATAATCAAATATCCGCTTTCCGATGCCGGCGGCTAAAAAATCCGTCCCATTGCCAAATTCCATAAACGCCGGCACCAACATGGTTACCGCGGCGCCGCCAAAGGATTGAGACGCCTCGGCCACAAACACTTTGGCTCCCGCCTCGCTGGCGGCTACGGCAGCGCTTACACCGGCTGGCCCGCCTCCAGCGATAAAAACATCCGTCTCTACTTTTACTGGAAGTTCTTTGTTGTATTGGATTATTTCACTCATAATTTTTTGCCCCTTTTCAAATATGACTGCACGCCTGACTCTGGGGTGTCCCACCCCGGGTCATTGTTTTTGACAAAGTTTCCTGCGGCAGATTGGCGCCTTGTGCCCGCAGTGAACGCACCAATTCTTCCGTATCCAGATCACTTGCGGGCTGCCCTGTGCGGCAGTGCTGTACAGCTGCCACACCGCTGGCCTGGCCCATCATGGCCGCTGCCGGCTGAACACGCAAAGACCCCTGCACCATCACATCAACCGATACGCACCGGCCCGCAGTCCACAAATTTACCGAGCCTTCCGGCACCAGAACGCCATAAGGGATTCCGTAATATTCCCCAGGCTTATAGCGGTCTATTTTCATGAAAGAAGTGTAATACCGCTCATATTGTTCCTCCGAGCAATCGTACACATGGATGTCAATGGCCTTGGCGAATATGGCGATTTGATCTGGGAATTTCCGCCGCGCGGCGTAATCTTCATATCCCAATATGTATTCTCCCGCAGTACGCCGGGATTCCCGGATGCCCATCATAGCTGCGGTGGTTACCAGCTGCAACTGGGGAAGATCAAAATATTTCCGGTAAAACTCCAGATATTCCTGTACAAGCCTGCGCCCCCGCACCATGCCTTTGGATAAACTGGCGCAATTTGTGGAACTCATCCCAAACACATGTCCCGCATTCATGGAAGCCAGCTGCCCCATGCTCATAAACAATCCGGGCACGTGATGGTCCGGCTGTGAGAAAAATCCATCAGCTATCGCCTGATCGATCTTTTCCTGATGCTCCGGCAAGCCAATATCTCCCGGCTGAATCTTATGCCAGTCCACCCCCGCCAAAAGCGCGCACAGCGTGGGAGGCATAATATTGGGGGTATCTATACCGGCGTCCCAGCATTTCACCCCGCACAAGCTGGAAAGAACGGCATCGCCCGTAGCATCAATATATGTTTTTGCCTTAACATAATGGTAGCCTTCCACATTGGAAAGGACAACGCCTTTTACCTTTAAGGTATCCGGCTCTACATCCGCGTCGATCACTTTCGTGAAGAACCGGACCTCCACATGTTCCTTTTCCATCATTTCATCCAGCAGCAGCTTGAGCCCTTCGGCATCAAATGGCGTCCAGCGCATTTGCAGCTTGCGCCAGCGTTCTGGATTCAGCAAATCCGGCACATAACCCCGCTCATACAGGGTTTCCATTACTTCCCGCATCCAGCCGCCCACCAGCATCTGTTCACCATTTGCCATATAGGTGGGATGTTCTACCATAGGTTTATTTATCAACATCAACCATTGGTCGGTTGATATTTGAATATGGTGAATATATTATAGACATATACTCACAGCAAAAGAAAGGAACTCGAATATGGACGAAAACAAAATAGGTCAATTCATTGCTGAATTGCGAAAAGAGAAAAAATTAACACAAAAAGATTTAGCAGCTCAATTACATATTACCGACAAGGCTGTTTCAAAATGGGAGCGAGGAGTTTCACATAATTAAAGATACCACACCAATCCCATGCTGACTTTTGCTCAACCGATACAGCCGGAGGGCTGGATAACAAGAAAAGGCGGTATGCGC
>CAJFSY010000017.1 GCA_904419785.1 uncultured Neglectibacter sp. | reverse complement strand
CGGCGACCAGATGGTTCTGGACGGCCCCCATCGCAAGGGCGACCTGCGCCGCGCTCGCGCTGCCGCTGTGAACATTGTTCCCAACAGCACCGGCGCTGCTAAGGCTATCGGCCTGGTTATCCCCGAGCTCAACGGCAAGCTGATCGGTTCCGCTCAGCGCGTGCCCGTTCCCACCGGCTCCACCACCATCCTGGTGGCTGTTGTCAAGGGTGAGAACGTGACCAAGGAAGGCATCAATGCTGCTATGAAGGCTGCTTCCTCCGCTTCCTTCGGCTACACCGAGGAAGAGCTGGTTTCCTCCGATATCATCGGCATCACCTATGGCTCTCTGTTCGACGCAACTCAGACCATGGTTACCGAGATCGGCGACGGCCTGTATCAGGTTCAGGTTGTTTCTTGGTACGACAACGAGAACAGCTACACCAGCCAGATGGTCCGCACCATCAAGTATTTCGCTGAGATCTAAGTCTTAGTTAAATACGATTGTTTGCTGAAAAATCCCCGCAGGACAAGCTCCTGTGGGGATTTTTAGTAGGAGGGTTTTCGCACATGAAAGCAAAAGCAATATTTGCGGATACTGGGGATTCCAGAGTGATCGCTGTCAGCGATATCCATGGGAATCTGCCTTTGCTGAAAAAATTGTTGAAAAAATGTGGGTATCAGCCGGGGCAGGACGCCTTGGTCATCGTAGGGGATTTTATAGAAAAAGGTCCCGATTGCCTGGGGACACTGCGCTATTTGATGGAATTGGCAAAAGAAGAAAAAGTGTATGTCCTCAGCGGCAACTGCGATTCCTTTTTATGGACAGCTTCTGCGGAACAGATGTGGGAGTACACAAATTACTGGCAAGAGCGGGAGCTCCTGTGGCAGATGGGAACAGAAGCGGGGATTTCCATACCGGCCAAGCCAGCCGATATGGAAGCTTTCCGGCAGCGACTCAAAGAGCTTTACCCCGAGGAATACAGGTTCCTCCAGAACCGTCCCCAGATATTGGAAACAGAGAGCTTTTTCTTTGCCCATGCTGGGCTGCAAGGGGAGGATTTAGAGGACCAGGATTTGGAATATGTGTTGAGTGTTCCCTGGTTTCCCCGAGGCACAGAACACCGTTTTTCAAAGCTTTTGGTAGTAGGGCATTATCCTACTGCGAATTACCGTAATGAGTGCATCAACAGTTCTCCATACTTTCATAGCGGGCAGAATGTCTTGACCATTGACGGGGGCAATATGATCAAAACATTTGGCCAGCTGAACGGGGTTGTTTTGGATAGCACCACTGGCACTTGGCAATGGCGTTCTGTGCGGGAGGGCGATGTGTTCGAAGCGCCTCACAGCCAGGAAGAGAAGCCGGCACAGGCGGTTGTCATTTGGCCCAACAACCGGATAGAGAAGATAGAACGCCGGGAATATGGCTTTTTGTGTCGTGAAGTGGAAAGCGGTGCCTGCCTGGTGATCCCGGAGGAATTTCTTTACGATTGGAACGGCGAACTGCACACAGATGATATGACGGATAAACTTCTAGCCGTTGCGGAGGGAGAAAGGGTCACAGTTCTGCGGCGGTATGGCGACCGTTTGCTCATCGCTAAAGAAGATGGGGAAGTAGGCTGGTTCTTTCTGTAAATCTTATAAAATAGGGCAAAAAAAGACTTCTGGTAAAATCCAGAAGTCTTTTTCCTTATTCGTGCCGTAGTGCATCGATGGGATTCAGATTAGCAGCTTTGATAGACGGTAAGAGTCCAAATATTACGCCGATCGCCATAGAGAACAGCAAGCCCAAGAAGATAAAGGGCACGCTGATGGCCACAGGAGCCTGGGTCAGCCGGGAAACCAGTTCCGCCAATCCAATGCCTGCCGCTATACCGATCAAACCGCCCAAGCTCGTGAGCACAGCCGCTTCGGTGAGGAACTGCCAAAGGATGCGGCTCTTTTTGGCGCCGATAGCCTTTTTTAAACCGATCTCACGTGTGCGTTCCGTTACAGAAACCAGCATGATATTCATTACGCCAATGCCGCCCACTAGCAGAGAAATGCTGGCGATCCAGATAAGCTGTTGGTTTGTGGCGTTGGAAAGGTCTTGCAGTTCCCGGGCTTGTTTGAGCACATCCTCAGCCCGGTACTTTATGTTTTCGTTTTGATTTTGCTCATTGAGCAAATCGGCTACGCTAGTGCCTACGCCGGACATTGCTTCAGTGCTGGATGCCCGGACCGCCACTTCTTGAGGTTCGTCATAGGCAAACAAAGAGGGCCAGATAGAGTAGGGTAAGAATACTTTTCCGGCAGTTGAGTTGGACATATACGTGTAATAATCTTCAATAGAGTTGATTACTGGTTCAAATTGGTTGGATTCTTTCACCACACCTACAACAACAAGGGCAACGGAGTTGTATTCGATCGTTTTTCCGATAGGATTTTCGCCTTGGAAAAGCTGGTCTGCTGTGTTGCTGTCGATAATGGCTACCGGACGATACTCCTGAAAGTCCATGGGTACAAAAGAACGTCCCTGGTCTACCACATAGCGGCAAGTAGAAAAGAAGGAATTGTCTACGCCGTAAATTTGGCAGCCTGAAAGCTCTTTGTTGCCATAATAGAAAGAGGAAGAATATTGCCGGTGGGTATAGACGGCAGCGTCCTCCACCTGCGGAAGATCTAAAATTTTGCTGTAAATCTCATCGCTAACGGTGGGCACACCTTCTGGTATGCCTTCACCATCAATATTATACACATAATCCGCGTCCGTACGATAAAGCTGAACCCGTACCACATTGTTGCCGGCGCCGATCAGGTTTTGCTTGATCTGTTCATTGGTGCCTTTAATTGTAGATACGATGGAAATGATGGACGCGATACCGATGATGATGCCAAGCATGGTCAAGAAAGACCGCATCTTATGGGCCCAGATTCCTTGAAAGGAAAGGCGGATATTCTCGATCATCCCAGGATCACCTCCGTTTCTCCGGTCGTTTCAAAAGTAGCGGTAGCGCCATCGTTTTCAACGTAACTTTCCAATACTGAGGATGTCTCGCTGGTAGTTTCACTAGCAGTCTCGCTGCCGGTCTCACTAGCAGTCTCACTAGTGACCCCGCTGGAACTCCCTTCCCCTTCAGGCATAGGAGGTTCCCCGGTGCCTGCCATTACTGCCCGCACACCTTCTTCCACATTGGCCCCATAGGGGAAAGCGATGTAATCATCCATCGTTAAACCGCGCTTTATTTCTATATATTCACCGCCGTAAATAGAAGTGCCCAGTTCCAGATATTGCTTATATAACCGGTTATCTACACCCACTTTCATTACGTAGCTGCCGCTTTCATCCTCGCGTATATAGGCTTTTTGCAGGTAAAGCGCTTCTGTATTTGCTTGGTTTTGCGTGCTTAAAGTAATTTCCAGATACATGCCGTTGGAGAGCCCGTCGGGCTGGTCTACTACAGCGGTAAATTCGTATTGGGAGCTGTTGGGGTTGCCTGAGCCGCCGTACATCCCGCCAGAACTGGCGTCCAATGGATACTGGGAGATTTCGGTGATGGTGCCGGTATAGGTCATGCCGTTATCATAGCTCATAGCGGAGATGGGGTCGCCCACCTGGATGCTGGTCAGCAAGCTTTCACTGATGCTTCCCTTGATAGTGTACTGCCCCTGGCCGGATACCACCAAGAAAGGTGTTCCATTGGACGTGGCGCTTTGTTCATCCGTAAGAGTGCGGACAACACCGTCAATGGTGCTGCGGACAGTGGAATTATCCAAGGCAAGCTGGGATTTTTTCAGATCAAGCTCGGCTTGTTTTACTTTCAGCTGAAGCTCTTTGATTTCCTGGCGTTTCTGCTTAATCAGCTTGGTCAGCTCATCCTTGGTATAACCCATGTCGTCGTAATCGGTATCAGGGGTAGGGGTGGTCTGGCTAGTAGAGGTAACATCAAAAGCTTTTGCTACCGATTCCAGCGTGTTAGAGCCTGTAAGCACATCGGAAACCTGGAAATTGCCTGAAAGATTTGTGCCATCCAGCTTGAAGGAGTAGAGCAGTTCTCCGTAGTTGGAATTGCCTTCCCGTACCTCGAAAATGGCTGCAAACGGTGATGCCAGAACGTCCCCCGGAGCGGGAGTAGCGCCTGAACCGTCACCCAGAAGCCGCAGCAGGAATTCCCGGGTCATCTCGCAATCGTCGGTACAAAGGAACACATAGGGGTCCTCAGAAGTGCCGCTGCCGGAATAGGGTTCCGAATCCACATCCAGTCGGCGGTAAACCGTTACATCTGCAGGGGAGACCGTGGGGGAAGGGGTAGGCGTAGGTGTTGGTGTAGGGGTAGAGGTGGGTTTCTGGGTGGGACGAGGCGTACTGGTAGGCTGCTTTGTAGGGCGGGGCGTGCTGGTAGGTTTTGTGTTTTGCAGCTTTTTCAACTGTTTTTCAGCGTCATCCAACTCGATCTCCGCCTGCTTGACGGCGATGTCCTTGGCTTCCACATCTAATTCCAACTTTGTTTTGTCATATTGCACCAGCGGGTCACCGATGCTCACTTGCTGCCCTTCTTCCACATAGATATCGGATACTTTTTTATCAGAAGCAGGGTAGATTTCTTGTAGAGAATCGCTGGCAGCGGTACCGGAAGAATAAATCTGGTCGCCCCAGTATGTAGTGGTCACATTCATCAGGGGGAGCACTTCCACAGTACGCCTGTCGGATTGATATTGTACGAAAAACCACAAGCCCAGCGCGAATCCTACGATCAAAACAGAGGTCACGCTGGCGATGATCAGTTTTTTCTTGGTTTTTTTGTTCATGCTCATGTATCGTTAACCGTTCCTTTCCCGAACGATGGGCGCAAAGTGCCAAAGCTCAAAATTCCGTGCGAGGGATCAAAGGTTTTTCGTTTTCCTCTGAACGTTCCCGCTTGCTTCGTGGGAACAAAGCTCCCAGATCGGTGGGGATGGGCGCGCCAAACCTGCCGGAAGGGGAAGCCGGTTTCCGGCTTTCTTTTGCAATGGCGGCATGTTTGGGTTTTTGCGGCGCCGACCGGACCGTTTTTTCTGCATTTGAGGACAACTGCTCCGCAGGGCGGCGCTGTGGGGAAGGTGCTTGCGTGCCTTCTTCCAATAGAGAGGTCAATTCCTCATACAGCACAGTGCCTGCGGTTTTTTCCAAAGGTGCGGGTTCCGCTGGCCGGCGTTCTGCACGGGCAGTATCAGGAGCCGGTGTGATCCAGGCTCCATGGCGGGGCCGCTGAGAAGATTTGCTGCTTTTATTTGTTTTAGAGCGGAAAGCGGGAGTGTTTTTCCCTGCAGCATGACAAGGCCCTTTGCCCCGTTCCCGTTTGGAAAGAACAGGCGCCGCCACAGGCTGGTTTACAGGAGGCTGCTCTATTTTTGCGGGAGCAGTCTCGATCTGTTCCACAGTGGGTTTCTCCGGCTCTTTCTCTTTGGGAGTTTCCGAGGTTATGGGAGCTTCTTGAGAAGGCTTTTCAGCCTCTTTCCCGGTGTTCTTTCCACTCAAATGGAACTCTTCCGGCGGGATCATATCCGGCGGCAGAGCGGGTCCTTCTTCTTTTGGGGTAGGCTGGGCTTCCAAAAGCTGGCCGTCCCGGATGTGGAGGGTCCGTTTAGCGTGGGCGGCGATCTCGGGCTCGTGGGTGATCATCACAATGGTGACCCCTTCTTCATTGAGCTTCTGGAAGATCTCCATGATCTGTTCGCCGGACTTGGTATCCAGAGCGCCGGTAGGTTCGTCGGCTAAAAGGATCTTAGGGTTATTTACGATAGCACGGGCAATGGCCACACGCTGGCACTGACCGCCGGAAAGCTGTGTGGGTTTGAAATTGACGCGTTCTCCCAAACCCACACGCTCCAAAGCTTTTCGGGCGATCTCCAAACGCTCTTTTCTGCGAACGCCGGCATAGAGCAATGGCAAAGCGACGTTTTCCAAAGCGGACTGCCGAGACAGCAGATAAAAGCTTTGGAAAACGAACCCGATGCTGTGCAGGCGCACATCGGACATTTTTGTGTCGCTGTTTTGCGCGATGTCTTTTCCTTCCAACAGGTATTCACCGGAAGTAGGGCTGTCTAAACAGCCGATGATATTCATCAGGGTAGTTTTACCAGAACCGGAAGGACCCATGATGGCCACATATTCCCCTTCTTCCACGGAAAGGGAAATGTCTTTCAACACGGGTACATCCAGTTTGCCCTGATTGTATGTTTTGTAAATGTTTTTCAGCTCTAGCATCATCGCGCCAGGCCCTCCATGGGGGAACTTTCCAGACTATCGCTGGACACGCTTTCCCCATCTTCCGGATCTTCTTCTACTTGGGAAGCTGCGGCGGTATCACCTTCATTGTTGATTTCAGGCATAACGGCAATGCCTCCATCCACTGTTCCGCCCTCTATCATGCCGCCGTCCACAGCGCCTCCATCCACAGCGCCTCCGTCGACGGTAGGATCATCCGTGGGCTCTTCGGGAGGCACTTGAGTGATATCCGAAGTAGTGGGAACCCCTTCTTGCATATCTTCTTTCGGATAAGCAATAAAGTCCTCTTCGGTCACACCACTTTCGATCTGATAGCGGTCGTTTCCAGAATCGTAATCACCCAAGATCACAGTGCGTTTTTCTAAAGTGTTCTTATCGCTCTGCGCCCACACGTAGCTGCCGTCATCATCATGAGCTATGTAAAAAGCCGGCAGCCAAAGACCTTCGAGAACAGCATCTGTTCCTAAATCAGGCTGAATATATACATGCTGGCCCAGAATCAGACCATCCCTGCTGGAAAGAGTCACATAAAAATTATATTTGGAACTTTGCTCACCGCTGTTCATGCCGCCGTAATACATGCTATTCGAGTTGTCGTTTTTGGCCGGTTCTGTTTCGATGGTCTCAATGGTTCCCGACCATACGGAGTCGTCTACCCGAGAATGGACAGTAACAGCCTGCCCTTGAAACAAAGAACCCACATTCAACTCGGAGATTGTGCCTTTGATGCGGAACTCTTCAGAAGACAAAATGCTGATAAAAGGTTTTTGCTGGCCGCTGGCATCGGTAGAAGGATTTTCGTTGATCTCTTTCACCGTGCCATCCGCTTCGCTGTAAACCTGGGCATTATTCAAAGAGTCTTGCAGCTGGCTGATTTCCTGTTTTTTAACATCGCTGTTATATTCTTCTGTTTTGATTTGCAGTTCCACTGCCTGAATCTGCACTGTATAGGAATACTGCTCATCCTTGCTGGCCTTTTTCTTTTCCGCTTCCAGATCGCTCTTTTGGTTCTTCAAAGTGGTGATCCTGTTGGAGATGCTTTCCAGGTCTAGTTTGGCTTGATCCAACTGCATCTGCATCTCATCTGTGTCATAGCGGAAGAGCGCGTCTCCTACGGTGACCTGGTCGCCTTCTTTGACAAAGATTTCGGCAACAGTTTTACTGCTGTCTTTCTGCACTTCATAGGTTTTCTGGGGCTCTACCACACCGGAAAAACGAGGTGTGGCTCCGGTGTTAAGGCCCGCGATATCCGCCACGGATTCCACATATACCGGAGAGGCGTTGGCGGTTCCCCACAGGTCTTTCAGCCAGAAAAACCACAGGCAAACGGCCACAGCAATCAAAGCCAAAACGCACGCCAAAACGATCCACAACGTTTTTTTAGATTTATGTTTCATAGCCAAAGCTCCTTAAATTCAGCGTCAGTGAATACTCCATATTATTATACCTGATGGCTGCATGTTTGGCAACGAAAAAATACCTTTTAAAGAGACAATCTTGTAAGGTGTTTTTAGGATGAATTTAGGCATATTCCTTCTCTTCCCCTTGACATTCCAGAAGCTTCCCATTTATAGTTAAAGTACTATCCCTCAAAGGAGGATCGATTATGGAATATATTGCGGGAGACATTACCCAATTAGTAGGAAACACCCCTTTGTTGGAAGCGTCCCGTTTCGCGGCGGCACGGGGGATTTCCGGCAGGATTTTAGCGAAATTGGAATATTTCAATCCTGCTGGGAGCGTTAAAGACCGGGTCGCCCTATGGATGATCAGGGAAGGGGAAAAATCCGGGAAGCTGGCCCCTGGCGCTACGATCATCGAGCCTACCTCTGGAAACACGGGAATCGGTCTGGCGGCTATCGGCGTTGCAAAAGGCTATCGGGTGATCCTGACTATGCCGGAAACCATGAGCCGGGAACGCCGCGCCCTTTTAAAGGCTTACGGCGCGGAGATCGTTTTGACGGAAGGGGCCAAAGGCATGGCGGGAGCCATTGAAAAAGCCCAGGAATTGGCAGCTTCCATCCCGGGAAGCTTTGTGCCCGGACAGTTTGAAAATCCGGCAAATCCTCAAGCGCATTATGATACCACTGGTCCCGAAATATGGGAACAGACGGGGGGCAGTTTGGATATTTTTGTGGCGGGTACCGGCACGGGAGGGACTCTTACAGGGACGGGCAGGTTCCTGCGGGAGAAAAATCCGGGTATTCGTATTTTGGGTGTGGAACCCGCAGGTTCTCCAGTGTTGACCCAAGGCAGAAGCGGCACTCACGGATTGCAGGGAATGGGAGCGGGATTTATCCCCAAGGTATTGGATACCACGTTGTATCACGAAATCCTTACCTGTACGGAAGAACAAGCGTACACGGCGGCCAGGGAATTTGCCCGGCGGGAAGGCATTCTGGTGGGCATCTCCTCAGGGGCGGCGCTTTGGGCTGCTGCGGAAGTGGCTTCACGTCCGGAAAATGAAGGGAAAACCATTGTGGTTCTGCTGCCTGATACTGGCGACCGGTATTTGTCTACTCCGTTGTTTGATGAGTGACTGATGGGCCTGTATTTTATTGTGTAAAGTGAAATGACTTTATTTTAGAAATTAAAAAAATGTCGAAAAATACTGAATATAACATATTGTGTAAAGTTATAAAGCTTTTCGGCTGTTTTGGAGTGTAAAGGAGAGGAAGATGGCGAAAAAATATTACGCTGTAAAGAATGGTAGGGACGGAGACGGGATTTATGAGACCTGGGATGACTGCAAGACACAGGTGCATGGTGTGAAAGGCGTCATCTATAAAGGGTTTCCCAGCCGGGCGGAAGCGGAAGGGTTTCTCCAAAAGGCTGCGGCTTCTACCAGCCAGGAAGATGAGAATGGGGACCCTTTGGAAAAAGAGGGCATAGCTGTGGCCTATGTGGACGGAAGCTTTTCTGCGGAGACAAAAGAGTTCGCTTGTGGCGCGGTGCTTTTCTGGCAGGGGGAAAAGGTGTTATTTTCTAAAAAGTATACGGACCCCGAACTGTGCGAGATGCGTAATGTAGCAGGGGAGATCCTGGGAGCGGTAGCGGTGATCCGCTATTGCTTGGAAAAAAACATTCCCGCTTTGGAGATCCACCACGATTATGAAGGGGTCGGCAAATGGGCCACAGGTATGTGGAAAGCCAACAAGTCTGGGACCCAGGCGTATGCGTCCTTGTGCCAACAAGCCTCGGATCGGCTAAAGCTTACCTTTGTGAAAGTGAAGGGCCATTCCGGTAACCAGTGGAACGATTTGGCCGACCAGTTGGCCAGAATGGCTCTTGGCAAGGAGAAGTCCGCCAGATAAGCTGGCACAGTCTCTTTTTAGTAAATCAGCGTTTGAAAACTAAAATAAAAGCGGACACGAGATTTCTCCCGTGTCCCCTTTCTTATATTCTGCAATATCAGCAATTCTCTTGAACTGCTTTTTCCAACCGTTCTAAGGCGGCTTTCAATACCCACTGAGGGCAAGCCAGGTTCACACGCTCGTAACCGATTCCCTCGTCGCCGAACATGTATCCTTCATCTAAAAACAGCTGAGCTTTGTTTACCATCAAATCTTCCAGTTCTTCCTTGGTTTTGCCCAAAGCAGTGCAGTCCAGCCACATCAGGTAAGTGCCCTCCAAGGGAGTCACTTTGATTTGCGGCAGGTGTTCCTGGAGGAAACCTTTAGCGAACTCATAATTTCCGGCGATCTGCGCCAGCATCTCTTCCATCCAGCCTTTGCACTGGGTATAGGCGATGCGGCAAGCTTCCAGGCCCAGGGCGCTGGGATCGTGGTCGGCGGAAAGGGAACGGGCGGCCTGGAATTTCTCCCGGTCCTCCTGTTTGGGGATGATGATGTTAGAGGTCTGCATGGCTGCCAGGTTGAAGGTTTTGCTGGGAGCAGTGCACACAATTACATCTTCGGGGAAATCCACCGCGGTGGGGAAAACAGTGTGCTGATGGCCGGGAAGGATAATATCGAAATGAATCTCGTCGCTGATGATCTTCACACCGTTTTTATGGCAGATTTCACCTACCCGGCGAATCTCTTCCGGTTTCCAAACGCGGCCCACCGGATTGTGGGGACTGCAAAAGATCATCATTTTGTTGCTGGGGTCAGCGGCCAGTTTTTCCAACAGGTCAAAATCGATGGAATATGTATTGTCTTCATGGAGCAAGGGGCATTTTACCACTTGGGCGCCGTGAGTTTCGATGGCTTTATAAAAGGGATAATACACAGGGGTAAAGATGATCACCCCGTCGCCGGGTTCGCAAAGAGCGTTCACCAGCAGGAACAAAGCAGCCACCACACCATGGGTGCAGCAGATCCATTCGGGGCGGATCTCCCAGGAATGCTGTTCTTTCATCCATTGGCATACGGCCTCGCGGTATTCCTCAGTGGGGCTGGTGTAGCCAAGAATGTGGCTGTCCATGTAAGCTTTCAGACCCTCGGCGATCTCAGGGGCGTTTTTAAATTCCATATCCGCTACGGAAAGAGGCACGATGCCTTGCTCTACATGGGGATTCTTTTTCTTCATCTCATCCCATTTGCCAGAACCGCAATGGGAGCGGTCCACCAGAGTTTCAAAATCATATTTCATTGACAGTTGACCTCCACAATAGATTTGATCGAGACAAGAAAGAGAGCGACAAGATCTCTGTTTGCTCAACAAAAATCATTATCGCCCTCTTTGGCTGGTTTGTCAATATTTACGTCAGAAAAAAGCCGGATTCTGTTCCTTTAGAACAACCTTATTTCACGGTGATCAGTTCATATTCCCGAGAACCCAGCCCCAGTTTCACCCCATGGTCCAAACAGCTTTCCCAGTTGGTGTCGGGGTGAGTATCGGTAAAGTGGTCGTGATGGCAACGCTCACGCTCGTCCAAAACAGAGCCGGGTACACTTGGCTGGGCATTTACGGCATCAGCGCAGGCTTGGTCCAAAGCAACAGGGTCGAAGGAAGCGAACATACCTACATCGGGAACGATGGGCAGATCGTTTTCGCTGTGACAGTCGCAGTAAGGAGAAACGTCGATGACCAAGCTGATGTGGAAGCAGGGACGGTCTTTGACCACGGCCAAAGTGTATTCTGCAATCTTGCAATTCAAGATATCGTTTACCTCATCGCTGGCAGGGGCCACCGCGTCTACGGGACAGCGTCCGATACAGCGTCCGCAGCCCACGCATTTGGAATGGTCGATGTGGGCTTTACGGTCGGTGATGGTGATAGCGTTGTGGGCGCAGTCCTTTTTGCAGGAGCCGCAGCCTACGCACAGCCCGGCGTCTACCTGGGGTTTGCCCGCGCTGTGCATTTCCATTTTTCCAGCCCGGGAACCGCAGCCCATGCCGATGTTTTTCAAAGCGCCGCCAAAGCCTGTGGCCTCGTGGCCTTTAAAGTGAGTCAGGGAGATGAACACGTCCGCATCCATAACAGCGGTGCCGATTTTCGCCTCTTTTACATAGTCGCCGTCAATGGGCACCAGAGTTTCATCTGTGCCCTTCAAGCCGTCACCGATGAGGATCTGGCAGCCGGTAGAGAGAGGGGAAAAGCCGTTTTCCATGGCGCTGTTCAAATGATCCAACGCGTTTTTGCGTCCACCGACATATAAGGTGTTGCAGTCGGTCAGAAAGGGTTTGCCGCCCAGCTCTTTCACCACGTCAGCCACTACCTTGGCATAGTTGGGGCGCAGGAACGCCAGGTTCCCGGGTTCACCGAAGTGCAGCTTGATAGCGGCGTATTTGTTTTTGAAATCGATGTTCTCAATGCCCGCGGCCAAAATCAGCTTCCGCAGTTTTTGCAGCAAGTTGCTGTCAAAAGTAGTGCGCAGGTTGGTAAAATAAACTTTTGATTTTTCCATGATAATTCCTCCAAGACAATGACAAAACTTTTTCCAGTATAAGGGATGAACTATACTTTAAGTCAAGAGGTTTCCTTTTTTGTTTTCGCGGGGGATTTTTTTCGGGGTTCCTTTTTTTCGCCGCCAGGGCCTACTCCAACTTTTTTGCAAAAGGAGGCCATGCAGCAATTTTCGCAGTATGCCCGGCGGGCGGTGCAGACGGCACGGCCGTGGAGCACCAGCCGGTGGCAAAAGTCGTTGGACTCTTCCGGCGGGAGTACGGCCCGCAGGTCATCCTCTACCTTGACCGGGACGGTGTTTTTCGTCAGTCCCAGCCTGCCGGTGATGCGGATGCAGTGAGTGTCTGTCACTACGGCGGGTTTCCCATAGATGTCCCCTACCACCAGATTAGCGGTTTTGCGGCCCACGCCCGGCAGCTGGGTCAGCTTTTCGATCGTATCGGGTACACGGCCGCCGAACTCATCACGAATCATTTTACATGCCGCCAAAATATCTTTTGATTTGATCTTATAAAACCCGCAGGAACGGATCAATTCCCCGATTTCTTCTTCTGTGCCTTCGCAAAAAGCCTCTAAGGTGGGGAAGCGGGCAAAAAGGGCGGGGGTGACCATGTTCACCCGGGCGTCGGTACATTGCGCGGAAAGCCGTGTGGCGATCAAAAGCTGGAGGGGGTCTTGGTATTCCAGCGAGCAGATGGCTTCTGGATACTCTTTCTTCAAAGCTTCTACCGCCAGCAGCGCCAGTTCTTTTTTCGTCATGAAAAGGCTCCTTTCCGTGGGATTTCACGCTTCCTATTGTACTCCACATCCTTTGTCTTGACAAGGCCGGGCGGATACGCTATAGGATAAGAATTTTTCAAGCAGGCGATCTTGTGGCCTCACCTTCCTGATGGGTTTTAGCGTTAGCCCCATGTTAAGAGGCAGATTCATGGCTTGGGGAATGATCAGTTACTTTCTTTAGACAATTCCTATAGAAAGCTTGTCAGGAAGGCTGGAAATCTGATATAATCAAAACAGCATTTTTGTTTTGGCAAACGAGGGCGATAGAACGGGTTTTTGCCAACGTTATTTTAATTATCTATAGAGAAAGGAAGTCAATGCCCATGTTTAACGATTTGATGGATACCCTTGGCTTTGTGGCGGGGAAAGATCCGGAAGTAGGCCAGGCCATGGAAAAGGAATTCGCCCGCCAACAGCGGAACCTGGAACTGATCGCTTCGGAGAATATCGTCTCTCCGGCGGTGATGGCCGCGATGGGAACGGTGCTTACCAACAAATACGCGGAAGGGTATCCCGGCAAGCGCTACTATGGCGGCTGCCAGTGTGTGGATATCGTGGAAGATATTGCCAGGGACCGTGCCTGCAAGCTGTTTGGGGCGGAACACGCTAATGTGCAGCCCCACTCCGGCGCACAGGCAAATCTGGCGGTATATTTTGCCCTGTTGCAGCCTGGCGACACAGTATTGGGCATGAACCTTTCCGAGGGCGGCCATTTGACCCATGGTTCTCCGGTGAACATGTCTGGCGCGCTGTATCATTTTGTGGCTTATGGCGTAGACCCGGAAACTGGGCGCATCGACTACGACAAGTTGATGGAGCAGGCTATGGAAGTAAAGCCCAAGCTGATTGTGGCTGGGGCCAGCGCTTATCCCAGGGCCATTGATTTTCAGAAGTTCCGCGAGATCGCCGATGCCTGCGGAGCGTATCTGATGGTGGATATGGCTCATATCGCTGGTTTGGTGGCGGCGGGCTGTCATCAGAACCCGGTGCCTTACGCTCACGTGGTAACCACTACCACGCACAAGACCCTTCGTGGGCCCCGCGGCGGCATGATCCTGTGCAAGGAGGAATTTGCCAAGCAGATCGACAAGGCGATTTTCCCCGGAACACAGGGAGGCCCTTTGATGCATGTCATTGCCGCGAAGGCTGTCTGTTTGGGAGAAGCTCTTCAGCCGGAGTTCAAAGCCTATGGGGAACAAGTGGTAAAAAACGCCGCCGCTTTGGCAAAAGGTCTGTTAGACCGGGGCGTAAAGCTGGTGTCCGGCGGAACGGATAACCATTTGATGCTCATCGATTTGACAGATATGGAACTGACGGGCAAAGAACTGGAGCGCCGCTTGGATGAAGTGTATATCACTGCCAACAAGAATACGGTCCCCGGCGAGAAGCGCAGTCCTTTCACCACCAGCGGTGTGCGGCTGGGCACCCCAGCAGTGACCACCCGTGGTTTGGTGGAAGCGGATATGGACGAGATCGCCGCTTGCATCGCGTTGGCTATGGAGGATGGATTTGATGAAAAAGTCGGCTCCATCCGCGCCCGTGTGGAAGCGATTTGCAAAAAGTATCCCCTTTATCAGTAAAAGAGAAGCCGGGCTTTATCCGGATTCTAAAATAGGAAAGGCCGTTGGAGAGATTCCAGCGGTTTTTCTTTTAAATAGTGAACAAACATTTGTTCAAAACGGTTGCGCTTTATGGCGCAAAATGATATACTATACGAAGAAACTGTAGTTTTTATACGAAACGAAGGGGGGAAACTCCATGACAGCGCCTTTAGCGGACCGGATTCGACCGGCTACATTGGACGAGGTAGTGGGCCAGCAGCATCTTTTGGCCCCCGGCAGGGCGTTGAGGCAGATTCTCCAATCTGGAGAGATACCGAACATGGTGTTTTATGGCCCCTCCGGAGTAGGGAAAACTACGGTGGCTTCCATTATAGCCCGCAATACACAGCGGCATCTTGTAAAACTCAATGGCACCACCGCCTCTACCGTCGATATCAAAGAGGCTGTAGCCGCTACCAATACGTTCGAGGGCATTGGCGGCGTGCTGCTGTATCTGGATGAGATCCAATATTTCAATAAGAAACAGCAGCAGACCCTTTTGGAATTCATTGAGAACGGCAGTGTCACGTTGATTGCTTCCACTACGGAGAACCCGTATTTCTACGTCTATAACGCCATCCTCAGCCGCAGCACGGTGTTCGAGTTCAAACCTGTAGGCAGGGAGGACATTGAGAAAGCGGTGAACAGGGCTTTCCAGTTCTTGTCTCAAGAGCAAGGCAGGCCCATCCTGCCGGAAGAGGGCGTGTGCAGGCATATTGCTGCGGCTTGTGGAGGCGATGTGCGCAAAGCCATGAATGCCGTGGAACTTTCCACGTTGGCTTGTGATGTTGGCGGGCCGGCGGTAGAAGTCACTTTGGAGAGCGCCCAGGAACTTACCCAGAAAAGCGTTATGCGTTATGATAAAAACGGCGACGAGCATTATGACTTGATGTCGGCGTTCCAGAAATCCATGCGGGGTTCGGACCCGGATGGGGCGGTGTATTATCTGGGCAGGCTTTTGGAAGCGGGGGACTTGCCTTCGGCGTGCAGGCGGCTTCTGGTCTGCGCCTGTGAAGATGTAGGGCTGGCTTGGCCGCAGATCATCCCCATTGTGAAAGCGGCTGTAGATTCCGCTATGATGATGGGATTGCCCGAGGCGCGCATCCCCTTGGCAGATGCCGCGGTGCTTGTGAGCCTGGCGCCAAAATCCAATTCAGCGTATACAGCTTTAGATAAAGCGGTAGCGGATATCCGGGCTGGAAAAGGGGGGCCGGTGCCCCGCAATTTGCAGAACAAGCATTTCGACGGCGCCGAAGTGGAGCGGAAAGGCCAGTTCTATCAATATCCCCATGACGCGCCCCATCACTGGCTGCCCCAGCAGTATCTGCCAGATTCCCTTTTAGGGGCCCGCTACTATGAATATGGGGATAACAAGACGGAGCAAAGTTTTCGGGCTTATTGGGACAAGATCAAGCATAATGGGTCTTGAAAGCTTGTATGATAGAGGTAAGGACTATTCGAGAAAGAGAGGTACCAACAGTGAAACCATTGGTTCTGGGAAATCTTTCCTATGGAATGTACGCTATTGGCGTAAAGGATGGCGAAAAGCCAAACGCCTGCATCGTCAATACGGTGATGCAGATATCCAAAGCAACGCCATCAGAGCAGCCTTTGGTGACGGTGGCTATGAACAAGGCCAACTACAGCTGCCAGTGCATCGAGAAAGAAGGCATTTTCACAATCTCCGTGCTGTCGGAAGCCACTCCCGCGACGGTGATCGGCGCTTTGGGATTCGTTTCCGGGCGAAGCACCAACAAGCTGGAAAATATCCGCCATAAGGTATTGATCGAAGGTGTGCCTGTGGTGAAAGAGAATACTTGCTGCTGGTTTTTGTGCAGGGTAAAAGACAAGATGGAGACAAAAGACCAGGTGGTATTCGTGGCAGAGATCACCGCGGGAAGCGACGTGGCAGTGGGCACTCCCATGACATATCACTATTATGTGGAGCATATGAGCGGTGTTTCGCCCAAAACTTCGCCCACCTATCTTCCGCCTGCCCATACTTTTGATAAGAGCAGCGGGGAAAGCTTTGTTTGTTCCGTGTGCGGTTATGTGTATCAGGATCCCAACTTTGGCTTTGAGGAACTTCCGCCGGATTGGACTTGTCCTATCTGCAAGATGCCGAAAAAGGCGTTTGTTCGAAAAAAATGACAACATAACGGACCGTTGGAAGGGGGCTTCTAACGGTCCATTTTTTAATTTAGTTTTTTCTACAAGATTTTACATAATTTAGGATATTGCGAATTATGTATACTAATTTATGTTTTGGAGGAAAATGATAATTTAAGGAAATTTGGGAAATACAAAAATAAAACTGACTAATTGCACAATTAACTTATGGAAACGTTGTTTATAATCATGCTATCATTTGTAAGAAATTCGTAAAGAATTGCATGGTTTCTTTGTAATAAATTCCTCTTACACTCAGTATCGTTAATCAGCCGGGTACAATGTTATCCGGTGGCAAAAGGTAACCTATCCTTTTGGGAAAGGATACCTGGAGCAATTTTTATTATCAAAGGGGAAACTAAAAATGAAAAAAATTATTGCTTCTGTTATGGTTTTGATGCTGGCTCTGAGCTTGGCTGCTTGCGGCGGCGACAGCAACAGCTCCACCAGCGGCACTTCCTCTACTGCTGGCACTTCTTCTGTTGTGTCTGAGGCAGGCACTACCGATTCCAGCACTTCTGAGGACAGCAGCGCTGCTGAGGACGGTTCTTCTGTAGTTTCTGAAGAGGCCACTTCTTCCGTTGCTGAATAAGCTAAACCAACATAAAAAATGGGCTGGCGATTTGCCAGCCCATTTTTTTATTCTATTTAAAAGTGATCTGTTTGTTAAAAGACGAAAGTTCCTGGAAGCAGTGTGTGCTCGCTGCCATCGGGAAGGAAAAGCGCTGCCTGACAGTCAAACGGTACAGTCACACAACCGTGGAGCTCTCCATCTTGCCAGCGCCATTCCACACGGTATTCACCAGAAGCGGTGTCAAGCCGAAGCTTGGCCCAGGGAATGCGTTGGTCGGGCATGGGGCGGATAATGGCTTTTTTATAGCCAGGTGCTTCTTCCACAGGGTTTAGGCCGCAGAGGTTCCGGTACATCCAATCTACGATGGAACCATAAGCGTAATGGTTCAGGCTGTTCATGCCAGTGCCGCTGATCGAGCCGTCGGGCAGGATGGAATTCCAGCGTTCCCACACTGTTGTAGCGCCCATTTTGACCTCATACAGCCAGCTGGGGAGATCGTCGTTCAAAAACAGGGTGTAGGCCAGGTCGTTGGCGCCGTTATCAGAAAGGGCGCGGCATAAGAAAGGCGTGCCGCAAAACCCAGTGTCAAGATGCATGTTCCTTGCCTCGATGCGTTCTTTCAGCTGGGAGAGCACCGCGTCCCGTTTTCCTTCTGGATACAGCCCGAAGAACAGGGAAAGCACGCAAGCGGTCTGCGTTACCGGGATTTTCAAAGAGCCGTCGGGAGTGAAATATTCCTCAAGGAAGGTAGCTTTAATTTTATCGCACAGCCCTTCGTATTCTCTTTGGTCTTCCGCATATCCAAGGGCTTTTGCCGCTTTTGCGGTCAGCTGGGAAGAGTAGTAGTAGAACGCTGTAGCGGTATAGGCCAAATCGGTGGCGCCAAAGGGGTTTTGGGTGTCGCCGTCCTCACGGTCCAGCGCCAGCCAGTCGCCCAGCTGCCTTCCCCGCAGCCACAAACCTCTCCCGCCGTCCGCTTCATCGTCTTTACGGATATGTTCCACCCAGTTTTTCATTACGGGGTATTCTTCCCGCAGCAAAGTGAGGTCACCGTAATTTTCATAAACAGCCCATGGCATCATGGTAGCAACGTCACTCCAGATGGCGCAGCCTTCCGGGTTTCCGCTAAGCCAGAAAGCGTCCTGCTCATCAGGAGTTTTAGGCGCAGGCACGAAGAAGGGGACAGACCCGCCGTAATAATTCTGCTCCATCTCTACGTTATGGATGAAGTGGTGGAAAAACGCGGGCATATACAGGTTCTTGCAAGCTGTGGCGGAGATGATTGCCGCGTCGCCGGTCCAGCCAAGACGTTCGTCGCGCTGGGGACAGTCGGTGGGCACATCCAGGAAGTTGTCGAACTGGCCCCACATAGCGTTGTGGAACAACTGGTTCACCCGCTCATCCCCTGTAATGATGGAACCAATGGGGTCTACGTCCGAGCGGATGTGCCAGGCGGTGAAATCCTCAGCCCGCACATGGGATACCCCTTCTACCTTAACATAGCGGAAGCCGTAGAACGTGAAATGGGGCCGGACATGGGCGGGGGCTCCGTTGGAAATGTAACGGTATTCTTCTTTAGCGGAACGGAGGTTGTCCCGGTAGAAGCAATCATCTTGCAGCACTTCGCCATAGGAAAGCACTACTTCGGCGCCGGCAGGCTCGGACACATGGAATTCCACCCAGCCAGTAATGTTTTGACCGAAATCCAGTACGATCTCATCCTTCTTTGTGTGGAGGACTTTGGGTGTGAAACTGCGCTTTTTAAGGATTTTAGGATTCCTGCGGGCGGTGAGCTTTTCCAGTTTTTCTGTTCCGGGGCGGACACCTTTGGCTGGGGCAGGGCATCCAGGCTGGGACCATCCCGGAATTTCTTTGCGGGCATCATAGTGTTCTCCGTCGTAAATGTTGCTGAATGTGACGGGGGAAGAATAGCTTTTCCAGGTGTTGTCAGAAACCACCACTTGCTCTGAGCCGTCCTTCATCATGACATGCACTTCACAGATCGCTTGCATGGTATCCCCATACAGGTCGTGATAGCGTTCAAAAATAATGTCCCCTTTGTACCATCCAGGCCCTAAAGCAAGGCCAAGAGTGTTTTCACCCTGGCGCAGCAGGTCCGTGATATCGAAAGTTTGGTATTCCAGTTGGAAGTCGTAGCAATGATAGCCCGGCAGTAAATATTCGTCTCCGGCTTTTTTACCGTTTATCTCCAGTTCGTAGATGCCCACCCCGCAGACATACGCCCTGGCGGATTCGATCTCGCCAGGCAGGGAGAAATCTTTGGCCAGTAAAGGATGGGTGTCTTTATTATCCGTGTCCCCGGTAATCCACTGGGCCTGCCATGGCTCTTGCCGTTTGCTGGTCTCGAACCAGGATGAAGCCGTGGCGCTGTCGCCGCCGTCGCCCCAAACTGTGACGGTCCAATGGTACCGGGTGCGGGGCAGAAGCTCCATGGGGATTTCAGTACCCAGCGAGGAAAGGGTTTCCTGTTTGCCGGTATCGTAAACAATCCCGCCATGGGGATTCTTTACAACGATCTGGGCGGCGGCCTGTGTTTTGTCCCCGGTGGCTTCCGCTACCCATGAGAACACAGGATGCTCCATATAAAGCCCCAAGGGCGTTTCTAAATGGTTCGTACGGAGATGGGTCAGTTTCAAAACAATTCCTCCTTATGCAGAACGGTTATTCGGGGATAGGCGCTTCACGGGCTTCCTGCCAAGAGAAAGGTAAAAGGTCCTTCACCTTTATAGCAGTGTCTTCCGCAACCAGCACCAAAGCGTCAGGATTTCCAAGCTGCATTAAAAATTCCCGGCAGCGGCCGCAGGGTGGGAGAATACGTTTGGCCCAATCGACGGCCACAATCTTTTCCACCCGGCTTTCGCCGGCAGTAAGCATGGCGGAGATGGCCGCGTGTTCGGCGCAGAAGCCCATGCTGCAAGCGGTGTCGATGCAGACGCCTCGATAAACGTTTCCTTTATCTGTGACGAGAGCTGCCGCTACGCCTCCCACTTCGATATCTTCTGAGATTTTGCGGGGGTTCAAGACTTTGACCGCCTCAAAAAACAATTGACTGAATTCCATAAAATGCTTGCTCCTTTCCAACGCCTTTTCATCAGCATACCGCTAATTTTTTTAGAAAACCAGAACCCTTTTTTTCAAAAATAGGACCTAATTTATATTTTGAGCCCAACTTCTGGTAGTCATTCTATTTTTCAATTTTAGCATAAGTAAAATGGCATGTCCACGCGTGTGGTTGTGAAGATAGCAAAAAAGTTTGAAAATTTCATTGACTTTCTCGCGCTTTTCACCTATGATAAAAGCGCTGGATTTGTACGGACAATTAAGAAGGAAGGGAACTAAGCACTATGCAACAGAAATTCGCCCGTATCACTTTGGATAAAGATTTTCAGATCAGCCGTGTAGATAAGCGTGTATATGGCTCGTTTATCGAACACTTAGGCCGCGCTGTGTATGGCGGCATTTATCAGCCTGGCCATCCTTCCGCCGATGAGGAAGGCTTCCGCAAAGATGTGCTGGATTTGGTGAAAGAGATTGGGGTGCCCATTGTGCGCTATCCCGGCGGCAACTTTGTTTCCAATTTTTATTGGGAAGACAGTGTGGGGCCTGTGGCGGAACGTCCTCGGCGGCTGGAACTGGCTTGGCGCAGTACAGAACCCAATTTGGTGGGTATAAACGAGTTTGCCTCTTGGAGCAAGAAAGCCGGTTCGGAAGTGATGATGGCTGTGAACCTGGGGACTCGGGGAATTGAAGCTGCCTGCAATTTGTTGGAATACTGCAATTATCCTTCCGGTACCAAGTATAGCGACCTGCGTGTGTCCCATGGGGTAAAGGCCCCCCACGATATCAAAGTGTGGTGCCTGGGAAATGAAATGGACGGCCCTTGGCAGATCGGCCACAAGACTGCTCGGGAATATGGACATTTGGCGGATGAGACTGCCAAAGCCATGAAGCAGATCGACCCCAGCCTGGAACTGGTGGTCTGCGGCAGTTCCAATACACAAATGCCCACATATCCCCAGTGGGAGGCCACTGTGCTGGAAGAAACCTACGATAACGTGGATTTCATCTCTTTGCACAGCTATTATGGCAACACTTTGAACGATACTGCCGATTTCCTGGCTCAGTCCGACGATATGGATCATTTTATCCGCACGATTATTTCTACCTGCGATTTCATCAAGGCAAAGAAGCGTTCTAAAAAGGACATGATGCTGAGCTTCGACGAATGGAATGTGTGGTTCCACGCGAAAGAAGAGGACGACGACATTATGAAGAACCGTCCTTGGTCGGTGGCGCCCCACTTGCTGGAGGACCGTTACGACTTTGAGGACGCCCTGGTTGTAGGCCTGTTGCTGATTACTCTGCTCAAGCATTCCGACAGGGTGCGCATGGCGTGTCTTGCCCAGCTGGTCAACGTGATCGCCCCCATCATGACAGAGGAAAATGGCCCCGCCTGGAAACAGACCATTTTCTATCCTTACCTCCATGCCTCAAAGTATGGCCGCGGCATTGCCCTGAACCCCGCCCTGCGGGCTTCTAAGCACGACACCCGCAGCTTTACAGATGTGACAGATGTGGAAACTGTAGCGGTATGGGATGACGAAAAAGATCAGGTCACGATTTTCGCGGTAAACCGTGACCTTGAGGAAGATATCCCTCTGGAAGCAGATCTTCGCAATTTTGAAGGCTACCGCGTATTGGAGCATATCGTGTTAGAGCACGATGACATGGTGGCAGTGAATTCCGCGGAGAAGCAGACTGTGCTGCCAAAAACCGTTCATGACAGGGATGAGCTGAAAGACGGCATTCTGACCAGCCGTTTGGGTAAAGCTTCCTGGAATGTGATCCGTTTGGGAAAGTAAATAACAGATGCTAAACAAAAAGCCCTCCGGCGTGTGTGCCGGAGGGCTTTTTAGACCTTTTATAAAACCATTAAAGTCCGTTTTGATAGGCTTTTAAAATAATGACGCATGCTTGGGAACGCTGGGCGTTATCCTTTGGAGCAAACCGGTTGTCACCCATACCGCTGATGATCCCTAAGTCGCGGCAGGCATAGACAGCATTCTTTGCCCAAGAGGAAATGGCACTGTCATCGGCGAAAGGATTGGACGTGGTGCCGCTGGTAAGGTCAGCATAATTGGCAATGGCCACGCAAATCTGTTCCCGAGTGATAGGGTCTTGGGGACGGAACGTGCCATCGCCCATACCGCTCATAATCCCCTGGGAGGCCACCCAGTTCACGGCGCCGTTATACCAGGCGTTGCCCACGTCGGTGAAAGAGCTTGTCCCCTCATAATCAGCAACATTGATTCCAGCCAGATTGGCCAAAGAAGCGGCAAATTCCGCACGGGTAATAGAGGCCATTGGGGAAAATGTTCCATTATCACCATGGAACAGTCCCAGAGATACGGCCTGATCTATATGTCCGAAGAACCAATCTTGATCGGTGAAGTCAGTAAACAGGCTGCCTCCGGCAAAAGTGATGGTAGCCATAGGGCTGATCCATTCATTCTGCACCGCTACGGCCCGGTAAGTTCCGGACAAGGAAAGGGGTCCGGTATAAGGCGTGCTTTCTGCTGAGGGATGGGTGCCGTCGGTGGTGTAACGAATGTCGCAGCCTTCCCCGGCGGTTATGAGCAAATCACCGCTGTCAGAAAGAGAGAATACAGGGGCCGCCAGGGTGGATTTTTGTTCTACATATAAAGCGCATACATAGCCTTTTTGACCGGTCGCTGTGACAACGGAGTACCATTTATCTGTTGTTTGCCCGTCAGCGGTAATCGGCTCGCCGGTAACGGTTTCCACGATCTGCACTTGCTGGTTTTTATATAGAGTGGCTACTGTGGCAGACTCGGTATTGGGCTCGCGGCGCAGCCGCACTCCGTTGGCGAGAATCTGCCCGTTGAGCTGATCGTCACCCGGGGTGTCTCCGCCACCGTTTATTAAATCACCGGTGCTGTCCTCGCCGCTGTATCCCAAGCTTTTAAGATGCTGCGCTACGGTAGAGGCGGGCACATATTCTGTGCTGAGGGCAGGCGCTTCGGCAGAATCCACAGTTAAGGGCTGGCCATCGGAACCAAGGGCGACGCCGTCGCTGCCAATGGTGAATCCATCAATAACAGTGTCAATATCATATTGATAATCTGTGTAATGGTAAAGCTGGTTGTTGAATTCATACCAACCGTTGGAAGGATATTGAATACCGTTATCAAATACATGCCAAGCAGTCCAGTCACGACCGCTGCCCACTACAGGTTCCATGCGCATGTTGTATTGGTAATCGCTGTTATCCACCGCCATATTGTTTCCGATATAAATGCCAATGTGGCTGTAGATACCTGTAGATGGATCGTTGTAATCCGGCATAGTCAGTGCTAAGCCGTGAATCCGCGGGATGCCGTCCAGTTCATCCACATCTCCGGAAAATACACAGTTTTTAGTTACCTGGGAAGTGGCGCCGCCCATACAGCCGCCCAGGCCCAGGTCGCTGAAATAAGCGTAGATCAGCCCGGCGCAGTCCGAAACACGGATGCCGTCCGCATTGGTTTCACCTTTACCCCCATAGGAATAAAGCCAGCCATCTTCATAGGCCATGATACCGTGTTCCCCCAACCCTAAAGAAGTTGGGGAGCCTGCTGCTTTTACGGGAAAAGTGAGCACGGAAATAGCTGAGAGAAGTACAGTCAGCGCCAACAGGAAACTGAAAAGCCTGTTTTTGCTTTTAGGTCTTGCCATATGTTTCATAGAAAAACATTCCTCCTAAACAAAAGAAACTCTTCCCAAACGACATAGAGTTTTGGAAGCTTCCCCCTCTTGGGATGTTTCATTTTTACCATAGCATGTATTTTTTGCAAAAGTTACAAATCTGTTACAGTTTACCACAAAATCCGACAAGATGCAACCCCGGGGGAGAAAATGGAAGAGCTGGAAGAAAAGTTTTGTTTTTAAGGAAATATGGGGGATTGACATTGATAATAGATTCATACATAATTAGTCTAAATCTATTATTAAAAATAGAAAAGTTCCATCCGGCAACGCTGGATGAAAAGAGAGGAGATTGGGTGATGAAACGAATTGCTTCAAAGTGGTGCAGCTTGCTGTTGGCAGGTTTGCTGTTGCTGACGGCGGTCCCTGTGGCAGCATTTGCTCAGGAAAGCGAACCGGCGCAAAGCGGCGAGTATGTCTATCAGTGGGGTGATGGTGAGACAGGCTATGCCCTGCGGGAAACTACGGACACTTTGGGGGGCGGCGAAGAAGGGTATTCCGCCGCAGAGACTTTTTCCGCTCCTATCGGCTCTTATGATGATGGTTCTTTTTACGGCCAGCTAACCAGCCGGCAAAAAGCTTGTTATAACGCCTTGGCGGATATTCCTTTGAACCAGATCCTCACGGCCGCTCAAGTGCAGGGTTATCGCCAGGTGCAGGTAATAGTTGATGGGTTTTCCGGCGTGACCATGACCGGTTCTATTCAGGATAATGTATTCTACCCTGACGCGGCCTCTGAAGCCAGCTACCGTTCTATGTTTACGGATATTTGCGCCGCCATTGTGGCTTTGCGTTATGACCGTGCCGACGCTTTCTGGCTTTCGGATATGCGCTATGGTGTTGTTTGGGAAGCCACTTCTTATACGTCGGTGAAAACGAGAAATGTAGTGTTGGCTTTCCGGATGAACTATGGCGGCCAGGAAGGCCTGATGTGGAACCAGCAGATGGAAAGCGCCCGGGCCATCGCCAACCAGGTAGACCGGAGCGCCGACCGTTACACCCAGTTGAAACAAGTCCACGACTTGCTGGCTGCGCAGAGCACTTATAATTATGAGCCTGCTGACGCTACCGCCGAGGACCTTTCCCACCAGGCGTTCAGCTGCTTGGTGGCCGGGGATGCCTATGAGCCTGTGTGTGATGGGTATTCTAAAGCTATGAAAGTGGTGTGCGATCTGTTGGAGATCCCCTGTGTGCTTGCTACCAGTGACACGCATATGTGGAACAACATCAAGATGGACGACGGAGATTGGTATAATCTGGACCTGACCTGGGATGACGGCAACGACAATCAGATTTCTTACGACTATTTCTTGGTCGGTTCTCTAACAGAAGTAAACGGCCAGGTGTTCAGCCGTGAGAAAGATCACGTCGAAGCAGATCCCTGGATGGAATCCAGCGATTTGAACCATGTTACCCTGCGTTATCCCACGAAAAACCAGCAGGCCTATCAGTATCAGGAGGGCGGTTATACGCCCTTGCGCTTCCCGGATGTCAAGCGCAGCTACTGGTATTATGATTATGTGGAGAACGCCGCCAGTATGGGTCTTTTTGCCGGAGATGAAAACGGATTCTTCCAGCCGGAAGCGGACATTACCCGTGCCCAGTTTGTGCAGGTGCTCTATAACGCTTTGGCTCCCGAAGATTATGTGCCCGGCGAATTGTCTTTTACCGACGTGAAGGCAGGGGATTGGTTTGCCAATGCCGTATCTTGGGCAGGGGAAAACAAAATCGTTTCCGGCTATCAGAATGGTACGTTCCGGCCTAACGCGTTGATAACCCGTGAAGAGATGTGCGTGGTGTTGGAGAATTACATTCAGAATGTAAGCCCCAATGTTCCGGAGCACAAGCCTTTTACCTTCCCTGATGACAGCAAGATCTCCTCTTGGGCTGAAAAGGCCGTGTATGCTTGCTATGACAGAGGCTTGATCTCTGGCGACGACCAAGGGAAGTTCAATCCCGGCAGTAACACAGCGCGCTGCGAAGCCGCTACGGTGTTCGTGAAATATTTGGACCACCTTGGCAGTTTGGAAGCAGCGTGAAAGCTATCCTGGTGATATGCTCAAAAAAGCCGTCCTTCGGGGCGGCTTTTTTTCATTGAGGGATTTCTAGGTGCGGCCGTGAAAGGAAAATCGGGAAAAAGAAGGCTTTGCGGTCCATTTTTTGTTGACAAATCGTGCATAAGATGAAATAATAAATTTTCAAGGGATTTTTCTCCCGTGAAGGAAGAAAACCGGGAGCTTTCCCGGATATGGATAATTGGAGGGAAAACCATGAGCAAAGAGCTTGCCAAGGCCTATGAGCCCCAGGAGGTGGAAGGCCGCATCTACGATTTCTGGATGAAGGGCGGTTATTTTCACGCCGAGCCCGACCCGGAAAAACAACCTTATACCATTGTCATTCCCCCGCCCAATATTACGGGACAGCTGCATATGGGCCATGCTTGGGACGAGACGCTCCAAGACATCCTGATCCGTTGGAAGCGGATGCAGGGGTATTCCGCGCTGTGGCTGCCTGGAACGGACCATGCGTCCATCGCCACCGAGGCCAAGATCGTAGAGGCCATGCGGGAAGAAGGCGTAACCAAAGAAGATTTGGGCCGCGACGGCTTTTTAGAGCGGGCCTGGGCTTGGAAGGACAAGTTCGGCGGCCGCATTTTAGAGCAGCTGAAGCTTCTGGGCTCCTCCTGCGATTGGGACCGTTTGCGTTTTACCATGGATGAGGGATGCAGCAAGGCTGTGCGCCATGTGTTTGTCAAACTGTATAACGAGGGTATGATCTACCGGGGCGAGCGGATCATCAACTGGTGCCCCAACTGCAAGACCGCCATCTCTGACGCCGAAGTGATCTTTGAAGAGCAGCAAGGTTCTTTCTGGCATCTGCGTTATCCTCTGGCAGATGGCAGCGGCTATATTGAGCTGGCTACCACCCGTCCTGAGACTATGTTGGGCGATACCGCTGTGGCGGTCCACCCGGAGGACGAGCGTTACAAGCATCTGGTGGGCAAGAACGTGATCCTGCCCTTGGTGAACAAGGAGATCCCCATCGTTGCCGACGAATATGTAGAAATGGATTTCGGCACCGGCGTGGTGAAGATCACTCCCGCCCACGACCCCAACGACTTCGAGGTGGGCAAGCGCCACGACCTTCCTGTCATCAATGTGATGGACGAAAGCGGCGCTATCAACGAAAACGGTGGGAAATACTGTGGTATGTCCGGTTTGGAGGCCCGCAAGCAGATTGTGAAAGATCTGGAAGAGGGCGGCTATTTGATCAAAGTGGAGCCCATCAAGCACAATGTGGGCACTTGCCAGCGTTGCCATACCGTGGTAGAGCCTCGTGTTTCTACCCAGTGGTTCGTGAAGATGGAGCCCTTGGCAGGGCCCGCCATTGATGTGGTGAAAGATGGCACTATCCGTTTCATCCCCGACCGTATGGAAAAGACCTACTACAACTGGATGGAGAACATCAAAGACTGGTGTATTTCCCGGCAGCTGTGGTGGGGCCACCGCATTCCTGCCTGGTACTGTGAGGACTGCGGCGAGATGGTTGTGGCTGAAACCGATCCCGACACCTGCCCCAAGTGTGGCGGTCACCATCTGCACCAGGACGAGGATACGCTGGATACCTGGTTCTCTTCCGCTTTGTGGCCTTTCTCCACGCTGGGGTGGCCTGACAAAACGGAGGAACTGGACTATTTCTATCCCACTAACACCCTGGTCACTGGCTATGATATTATCTTCTTCTGGGTGGCCCGGATGATCTTCTCCGGCTTGAAGCACACGGGGAAAGCGCCTTTCAGCACAGTGTTGTTCCACGGTTTGCTGCGGGATTCCCAGGGCCGTAAGATGAGCAAATCCCTGGGCAATGGCATCGACCCTGTGGAAGTGATCGACCAGTATGGCGCCGATGCCCTGCGCTTTACCCTGGTGACCGGAAACAGCCCCGGAAACGACGCCCGCTACTCTGAGGAGAAAGTGGCCGCCAGCCGGAACTTTGCCAATAAGATTTGGAACGCGGCCCGGTTTATCCATATGAACATCGACGGCAAGGATGTACCCTGCGAGCTGCCCAAGTCCCTCACTCTTGAGGATCAGTGGATCGTCAGCCGGTTCAATACGGTGGCGAAAGAGGTCACAGAGAACCTGGATAAGTTTGAATTGGGCATGGCTGTATCCAAGTTGTACGATTTCTTGTGGGACGATTTCTGCGATTGGTATATTGAGCTGGCCAAGATCCGCATGAATTCCGAGGATGAGGAAGCCGCCCAAGGCGCCCGCCAGGTGTTGGTTTGGACACTGGGCAGCACTTTGAAACTGCTGCACCCCTTCATGCCCTTTGTCACAGAAGAGATTTGGCAAAGCCTTCCCCACGAAGGCGAAGCCTTGATCGTGGCTCCCTGGCCTGTATATGAGGAAGCCCATTCCTTCCCCAAGGCCGAGGAAGAGATGAAGAAGGTTATGGAACTGATCACTGCCGTGCGTACCCGCCGCAGCGAGATGAACGTGCCGCCTTCTAAGAAAGCACACCTGATGGTGGAAACTGCTGCTCCCGAAGCTTTCCAGACCGAAAAAGAAGCCATTACCCGCTTGGCTTATTGCAGTGGTGTGGAAGTGGGCGAAAGCTTCCAGCAGACCGAGGGAAGCGTTACTGTGGTGACTGCAGCTTGCCGGGGCTATTTGCCGATGGACGATCTGGTAGATAAGAAAGCGGAGACTGCCCGGCTCCAAAAGGAGCTGGAAGGCGCTAAAAAGCAGCTGCAGACCGCCGAGGCGAAACTGCAAAACGAAGCGTTTATCAGCAAGGCTCCCCAGAAGGTTATCGACGGTGTGAAAGACAACGCCGAAAAGCTGCGGGAGAAAGTGCGCATGATCGAAGAATCTTTAAAAGCTTTGCAATAAAGAAAGGAAAGCGTTCTTGTATTCCTGGCCGCTGTGTGGTATACTGTCACAAGCGTAGCCCCCGTAACTGACGGGCAAGGTGGATGACCACCGGGAAGCGGGGAAGCTGAAGAAATGCCGTCCGTCTGGGCAGCGCCGTTTGTGGCGCTGCCCTTTTTTGCGGGGCATTTGCGAATATAGGAGGGATTTGCCATGACCTATGAAGAGGCGTTAGACAACGTATATGGCCGGTTGGTATTCGGCATAAAGCCTGGGCTGGAACGGATCGGCGCGCTGCTGGAACGTTTGGGAGAACCCCAGAAACGTTTGAAGTTTGTGCATGTGGCGGGCACCAACGGGAAAGGCACCTGCTCGACTCTGGTAGCTTCCGCATTGAAGGAGTGCGGTTTACGAGTGGGCCTTTATACGTCCCCTTATGTGCTGGAGTTCCGGGAGCGCTTTCAGATCAATGGGGAAATGATCCCCCAGCAGGAGCTTATCGAAGAAGTGGAAGCTTTATCTCCCATAGCGGATGAATTTGAGAAAAACGGCGACCAGGTAACGGAGTTCGAATACATCACCGCTTTGGCTTTCCATTGGTTCGCGCGCCGCGGCTGCGATATTGTGGTGTTGGAAGTAGGCATGGGCGGCCGTTTTGACGCCACCAACATCATCGATGTGCCGGAAGTGGCGGCAATCATGTCTATTTCTTTGGATCATACCGCTATTTTGGGCGATACCTTGGAAAAGATCGCCTTTGAGAAAGCGGGTATTCTGAAAGAAGGGGGAAGGCTGGTCCTTTATCCTCAGCAGGCTCCGGAAGTGTTTTCCGAGTTGGAACAGATTTGCCGGGAACGCCGGGTGGAACTTCTCCTTCCGGACCTTTCCCAAGTGAAGGAATTGGAATGTTCCATTGATGGAACAACTTTCCAAGCAGGGGAACAGATTTGGCGCACGCCTTTTCTGGGGGAACATCAGGTGCGCAACGCTGTGACGGCCCTGAAGGTACTGGAAGTTCTGAAACAGCGCGGATGGCCTGTAACAGAGCAGGCTGTTAAGGCGGGCTTTGAAAAAGCGTTCATCCCGGCCCGTATGGAAGTGATCTCCCGTGAACCTTTATGCTTGTTGGACGGCGGGCATAACCCTGGGTGCGCCCAAGCTTTGGGACAGGCCCTGACCCGGTTCGTGCCACAGCGTAAGGTGGCGATTATGGGTGTGATGGCGGATAAGGACAGCCGAGAGGCCCTGCGGATTCTGGGCCCGCTGTTTTCACAGATCGTCACCGTTGCCCCGGAAGGTCTGCGGGCACTGCCGGCTCAAAAACTGGCGGAAGTAGCCAGCGAGTTCTGCCCTAAAGTGATCCCGGCAGGATCGTGCCGGGAAGCGCTTGCCCTGGCGGTAAAAGCTATGGGGGAGAATGGCGCTTTGGTAGTTTGCGGCTCTTTCTATTTGGCGGGAGAGATCCGGGAGATGCTCCGGGAAAAAATGGAGAATTTGCATCGCGGCTGACATAATTTGGCAAAAAATTCACGGCGCTCTTTGTAGAATAGTCTCAAAGGGCAAAAAGGCTTTTGGAAAAGGCGACCCCTTTTGCAAAAGTCTTTTTTTATGCTTTGGAACGAGAAGAGAAAGGAAGGAACACCATGAGTGTACAGCTCAGCTATAAAGAAGGGGTGCTTACCGCGCGGCTTTCTGGGGAGATCGATCACCATTCAGCCCGGGAAATGCGGGAAGCCATCGACGATACGGCTCAAAAAGTAAAACCTATGTGCTTGCGGCTGGATTTTTCGCAAGTGCCCTTTATGGACAGTTCCGGTATTGGTTTGATTTTAGGCAGGGTAAGGCTTTTGCAGTTTTGGAAAGGCCGTGTAGTGCTCACCGGGCTTTCTCCTAACCTGGGAAAAATGGTGGAGCTCTCAGGGATTGGCAGCCTGGCTGCCATTGAAAGGAGGGCTGGATGATGAAACCGGTAAATCAAGCGCAGATAAGCTTTTCTTCCCATTCGGTCAACGAGAGCTTTGGCCGGGCGGCGGTGGCGGCGTTTTTGGCTCAACTTGACCCTACGGTAGCGGATTTGACCGATATGAAAACCGCTGTTTCCGAAGCAGTGACCAACGCGATCGTTCATGGCTACCGGGATAAGCTGGGAACAGTATACATAACGGTGAAGATATTTGAAAATGGAAAAGCGGTGGTCAGGGTGAGGGACAAAGGCTGTGGCATCCCGGATATCCAACAGGCGATGGAACCGCTGTTCACCACCGGTGGAGAAGAGCGGGCGGGCCTGGGGTTCGCGGTGATGCAGAGTTTTTGTGACAGCGTGCGGGTGACCTCGGCAGTGGGCCGCGGCACCAGCGTGACCCTAACCAAATATTTTGACCCCAAAAAGTAACCAGGAAGCCTGCCGCCGGGCGGTTGAGGAAAATATCGGGCTGGTGCATCTGTGCGCCCGGAGGTTTCTGGGCCGGGGAGTAGAATACGACGATCTGTTCCAGGCGGGCTGCGTGGGGCTTATAAAAGCGGCCGAGAATTTCGATACCACCCGCGGAGTGAAGTTTTCCACCTATGCCGTGCCGGTTATCCTTGGGGAAGTGCGCCGCTTGTTCCGGGATGGCGGCGCCCTGCGGGTGTCCCGAGGACTGCGAGACTTGGGCAAGCGGGCCTTGGAGGAAGCGGACCGCTTACGGCAGGAAACCGGTAAAAGTCCCGGCGTGGGACAAATCGCTGAAAACCTTGGGGTATCGGTGGAAAAGGCCGCTCTGGCGCTGGGGGTGGGACAAGCCCCGGTATCCCTGACGGATGGGGAAGAAGGCGGGAATCTGGATATTCCCGTGGAAGCCCCCGAAGAACGCATGACCGAACGCCTTACCTTATATCAGATCATCCGCACCTTAGAAGAACGTGATCAAAAACTGATACATTACCGCTATTTTCAAGGTAAGACCCAAACAGAGACCGCTGCTCTTTTAGGCATGACCCAGGTACAAGTCAGCCGAAGGGAGAAAAAGCTTCTCACTTATATGCGCGCCGCTTTTGACCAATAGAAAACGCTCCATCACACCTTTACGGAATGATGGAGCGTTTCGCTATTTTTAAAGATAATAGGGAGAGCCGGTCTTTTTGGCTTTGCGGTCTGTGGGAAGCAACGAGTAAAGGGTAAGGTCTACGATGCCTTTGTCAGGCCATAGAAACCCTTCCCGGATGGTCCCCTCTTTTACAAAGCCGCAGCGTTCCAGCACCAGTACCGCCCTGTAATTGATGGGGAGCACGAAACACTGTATCCTGTGGACCCCCACAGATTGGAACAGATATTCCACAGTGGCCCGTACAGCGGAGGAAGCGTACCCTTGGCCGGTGAATTCCGGATTCAGGATAAACGACAACGTGACGCTTTCGATTTGGCGGTCGATATTGGAAAGCTCCATCAGGCCTACTAATTGGTTCAGCGTAGAGTAAATGCCCAAGACCACGCCGCGGCGTTCCTGAAACATGGCATCGAATTGCCGCAGTTTTGCCGCGCATTCCCGGGGAGTGCGCACCGCTCCTTCCGGGGTGAAACGGTGGCTGTCCTCATCGCTGAGTATCTGCCACAAAGCATCTAAATCCATATCGGTGATATGGGTCAGGGTGGATTTCTCACTGGTGATAAAGGGATAGCTTGAAAACAATAAGGAACTTTTCATAGCGCGCCTCCTTTCTGGCGGTATGGCTCACTCCTCCAAAAGCCCCAAAAGGTCCATAGGCTGTTGGATTTTTTCGGCATTCGTCACTTGGCCGAACCCGTAAGCCGCGTGGATAAATGGGATTCCGGCTTGCTGGCAGGCTTCCTTGTCCAGCTTTGTGTCGCCTACGTATACAGGGGAATGAAGCCCATTGCGCTCCATGATGAGCCGGATGTTTTCCCCTTTGGAGCGTCCCGTGCGTCCGATGCACTCCCAGTCTTTAAAGTAGGCGTGAAGTTTGTGGGCGTCTAAAAAACAGGGAATATAATCTGTATTGCAGTTGCTGACGATGAAAAGCGGAACGTGCTCTGAGAGCTTTCGCAAAGTATCCTCTACGCCGGGGTACAATTTGCCGCCGTGTTTTCGCAGATAGTCTACCTCTACTTGGCAGCATTGTTCAAAAAGCTCCATATGCCGCTGAGGAGAAAGCTTTGGGAACAAGGTGGCCATTAGATGATCCGCAGTCATGCCCATCACGCTTTCCAGCTGTTCTTGGGTGGGGAGAGTCTCCACATCCGGCGCATCCTTCAAGGCTATGCTCCAAGATACCATAATAGGCTGGGTGGCGTCCCATAAAGTGCCGTCCAAATCGAAGATAATACCGTCATATTTCATGGAAGGGCTCCTTTCTGTGCGTGGTACTGCCCTTTATTATAGCGGATGCCGCTTTTGTTTTCAAGAAACTGCGGCAGGGATTTTCGCAGGCCAAATCGAAATAAAAAACGGACTGTTCGGGACAGTCCGCTTTAAAAGAGCGTTATATTAAAAAGTCATAGGGTGTTTGCTGATATACATAATAATTGAGCCAGTTGGCTACCAGCAGATGAGCGTTGCTCCGCCAGGTGAACGGCGGCGTTTTGGTGTCGTCATCGCCCGGGAAATAATGATAGGGGACTTTAGGGTTCAAACCCTTGTTGATATCCCGAAAATATTCTTTAGCCAGTGTGTCTCGATCGTATTCCGCGTGTCCGGTGACGAAAATCTGCCGTCCGTCCTGCGTGGTGACAATATGCAGCCCAGCAAGATCCGACACCGCTAAAGGGATCAGTTCCGGGTGCTGCTTGATGTCTTCCAGCCGGACCTCGGTATACCGGGAGTGAGGGGCAAAGTAATTGTCATCAAAGCCCCGCATCAAAGGATGGTAGGGATTCAATACCGTATGGTTATAGATGCCGCTGAGCTTTTCGGGCAAAGGGTATTTGGGGATACCATAATGATAATAAAGGCCTGCCTGGGCGCCCCAACAGATATGTAATACGGAATAAACGTTATTTTTGCTCCATTCCATAATATGGCACATCTCGTCCCAGTAGTCCACTTCCTCAAAGGGGAGTTTCTCCACAGGCGCTCCGGTGATGATCATCCCGTCAAACCGCTGGTCTTTCACGTCGTCGAAAGTTTTATAAAAAGCATTTAAATGATAAGAGCTGGTGTTTTTGCTCACATGGGTGGCGGTGTGAAGCAGTTCAACGTCTACTTGGAGGGGAGAGTTACTGAGCAGCCGCAGCAGCTGGGTCTCAGTCTCTATCTTTGTAGGCATCAGGTTTAGGATGGCGATCTTTAAAGGACGAATGTCTTGGAGGTTGGCCCGTTCGTGGGTCATGACAAAGATGTTTTCAGACTCTAACACTTCAATAGCAGGCAAATCGGCCTGTATGCGGATGGGCATAAGATCACGGCTTTCTATATATAGTATTATAAAACAGAGATTGAGCCAGAAAGAGTAGAAATAAGAAGTAATAGTAAGTAATAAGGGGAAGAACTTGACCTTTTGGCGGATAAAATGGTATAATAAAAACACTCCGCTAGTAACGGAGCGCACCACAAGCGAGTAAGCAGCATAAGCTTTCTTCATTGATGCAACCGTATGTGGTGCGGATATTATACCATAAGCGCTTCTGGGTTGTACAGAAGGAATTGAGCAGTCACTTTACGCGGGTTTTGAGGTTAAGTTAAGAATTTTAAAAAAACTTGAAAAAACCTGTTGACAAATAGTGAACGGTATGATATCATATCTAAGCGCTCGAGAGAGAGCTCAAACAAGTAAAGAAAATCTGGAGATCGACTCAGGCGAGTAACGAACAGGTTTGAAATTTGAAGTCGAAAGGCTTCAAAAAAACTTGAAAAAAGGGCTTGACAATCGAAACTGAATGTGGTAAGATAGTCAAGCGCTCGAGAGAGCTCAATCAAGTAAAAAGAACTCGAAAGACGACTCAGGCGAGTAACGAAAAGAGTTCGAAGCGAGGTTGAAAAAACCTCGGAAAAAACTTGAAAAAAGGGCTTGACAAACAAAACCAAAAAACTTGAAAAAAGGGCTTGACAAACAAAACCGAATGTGGTAAGATAGTTAAGCGCTTGAGAGAAAAAACTTGAGAGCGATAAGGACCTTGAAAATTAAACAACGAAACGAAAGAAGGACCCGTGATTTCTGAGAGTTTAACTCGAGGAATTACAGGAAACGGAACCTAAAAAATCCGTAAAAGAAGCTAAGCTTCGCAACGAGCTAACAAAAGCTCTAAGATTGATTTGAAGCTCGAAAGAGTTTTAGATACCATATTTTAGAGAGTTTGATCCTGGCTCAGGACGAACGCTGGCGGCGTGCCTAACACATGCAAGTCGAACGGAGATAAACGCTGATGAAGTAGCTTGCTATTGATTCTTGTTTATCTTAGTGGCGGACGGGTGAGTAACGCGTGAGCAACCTGCCTTTCAGAGGGGGATAACGTCTTGAAAAGGACGCTAATACCGCATGACAT
>CAJFSY010000016.1 GCA_904419785.1 uncultured Neglectibacter sp. | reverse complement strand
GACTGCCGACGACACCATCATCACCTTCCCCGTGTACAACTACGGCGCGGGTATGCAGGCATATTTCGACCGTGACAGCGTAGACCTGCTGCCCGTACCGGCCGACGGCGTGGTGAATGAAGGCGAGAATGGATATCACGCGTTCCCTGACGAACCCAACACTGTCTGTGCATATTACACTGACCTGGGTATCATCCCCGCGGGCGGCTACGTTGAGAACGGCCGCATTTACACCGCACAGGGCTTCGACGTAACTTCCGTTGACGGTGTTGCCACAGCAGGAGCTGGAATGGAACGAAGCCCTCCAGATTTATGCTGATGAGCGTGCTATTGAACTCGCTAACCAGTTCGATATCTACGATTCTTTCGTAAAACCCGGAATCAAAAACGGAGAAATCCCATCCAGTTTGGAAAACAGGCTGGGCGAAACCAAATGGGGTCATAACATTTGGATCGGTGGTAATTCCATATCCACTAACGAACTGGAAGCCGTCGATTTTCACACACTCAACACAAAATATTGGTTAGGCGTAACTGGTTGGTGGTTCGAAAATAACTACACAGGCTTGTTCAAACACAACACAGACGATCATGCAATCGACTATAATATCGGCAGTGGTCTCATTAACGAAAACGCAACATTCGGTGCTCCTATGAACGCCGACACAAATGCCGCGAGTTGACGGCGTTGGCTCCTGTGTCGTCCTGTTGGTAAGCTAAGTCAACAACAACGTAACGGATACCTGGTTTTCATACCAGGTGTCCGTTATTTTTTGCTGTGCTTTAAACTGCAGTGTTTGTCTCCGAAAATTCGTGGATGTTTTGAAAATAGAAAAAGAGACACTCTCAAAAAGTGTCTCCCTTTCTGTAAATAAGCGCCCAATTATTTCGAAAAAATAATTCGACGCTTGCTACTCTGGCCTTACTGAACAAAAATGAAACCAAAAACGCGTGCAGCAAAAATCGCGAACCCCACAAAAGTGAAATTCGCGACTTGCCTGGGGCGCAACCTCTGGTGGAGATGGCGGGAATCGAACCCGCGTCCGAAAAAGGATTACCAAGGCTTTCTACGAGCGTAGCTTTTGTTTTAAAATTCCCGCGGCTTCACGCCCAAAAGCAGGCTTGAAGCTTTAGTAGCCCTTATGCCGTGACGAGGTTAAGGGCATCGCCTCGTTCACGTTCACCGCTCATCGACGCTCTATCCTTGGCCGCGGTACTCCAAGGTAGAACGGCTGCTTAATTAAGCAGCAACAGCAACAGGTTCGTTGTCGTTTAATTTTAAAGTTTGCGGATTTTATAGCGGCTCCGCACCGCTGCTCGCTTACCAGGGCTCTCCTTCCCCGTCGAAACCTTTACATCCCCATAAAATTATCGATTGCGTTCCTTTAACGTGCGTTCTATATCACGTTTAGCGGCTTTTTCCGCCATGTCGGCCCGTTTGTCATAAAGCTTTTTGCCGCGGCATAAACCTACCTGCACCTTTACCCGGGAATCTTTAAAATATAAAGATAGAGGGATCAGGGAATATCCTTGCTGCTTTACGATGCCATAAAGCCGAAGAATCTCCTTTTTGTGCATCAACAGCCGCCGCACCCGCATGGGGTCCCGGTTGAAGATGTTGCCAAAATCATAAGGGCTGATATGGCAGCCGTTTAAAAGCATTTCCCCGTTTACCACGGAACACCAGGCGTCTTTTAAGTTGGCCCGACCCTGGCGCAGGGATTTTACTTCCGTGCCTACAAGTTCGATTCCGGCTTCAAAGCTTTCCTCGATGAAATAATCGTGGAAGGCTTTTTTGTTTTGCGCAATGGTCTTTGTGTTGGATTTGCCCGCCACGAGGATTCCTCCTTAAAAAGTATGTCGCCATTAAGCCATATTATTATAGCATATCTCTTTGTCGAAAGGCAAGAAATTTTGCGCAAATGAAATACACTTATGCTCTTTTTTCTCTTTGGCATCTGGAAAAAGAAAAATTTTCAAATTTTTTTCATTTTAATCTTTTTTAATCTTGCTTTAATTTTCCAAAGGTATATTATAGTCACAGTCAAGCAAAAGACACCTCACCAGCACGGTACTCACTGTTAAATGCCAGTTGTCAGTGTTGCATTTGCTAAATACTTGTATCGGCTGGATTAAGTATTTGAAAGGGGAAATAAAAATGAAAAAAATTATTGCCGCGGCTGCTCTTGCGTTGACATTGGCTGTGCCGGTTTCCGCAGCGGGCAGAGATTTCCAAGATGTGACAACTTCCCACTGGGCCTATAATTATGTGGAGCGCGCCGCTACCGCAGGCTGGGTCAGCGGCGTGGGAAATGGCCGTTACGAGCCGGAGTCCCGGGTGACGGGAGCGGAATTTGTAACAATGGTCACAAAATCCTTCTATCCCAATGAGGTCACTGAGGCTCAGCCCGGAGAACCCTGGTACCAAGGATATGTAAACACCGCCAACAACCACGGATTACTGACTCATGGTATGGGCAACAGCGCAGTATTGAACGCACCCATCACTCGGTATAATATGGCGGCTGTACTTTTTAACATCGCTGATGAATCAGGAATGCTTCGTCCTACCAGCAACGGATTTATGTCCGCCGATGGAAGCAGAAGATGGAGTTACAGCACCGCTCACCTTTACATCGGTGACTGGGCATCCGTACCGAAAGAATATCAGGAAGCTGTGTTGGCCTGCTACGCCATGGGCTTGCTCAGCGGTAACGACGCCCAGGGTAGCTTTGGAGGTTCTTCTTCCATGACCCGCGCAGAGGCTGCTGTAGTGCTTTGCCACACCTATGACGGGCCCAGCGAAGGCAGTGGAAACGGCGATCCCACAGGCGCCATCACCCAAGAGGATGCCAAACGCATCGCTTTGGAACATGCTGGTCTGAGCGCTTCCGATGTCACTTTCTACCGTGTCTATGAAGATTGGGAAAATGGCCGCAATGTTTATGAAGTAGAATTCTACTCCGGCAACATTGAGTACGATTATGAGATCGATAAAACTACCGGTGCCATCGTCAGCTATGACAGCGATATTGAAGGCTGGGCTCCCGGCAATCCCGGAACCACCGACGGCATCACTCAGGAAGAAGCAAAGAGCATCGCTCTGAAACACGCGGGCCTCAGCGCTTCCAATGTTACCTTCTACCGTGTCGTTGAGGACTGGGAAAATGGCCGCAATGTCTATGAAATAGAATTCTATTCCGGAAATATCGAGTACGATTATGAAATCGATAAAGCAACCGGCGCGATCGTCAGCTTTGACAGCGATATCGAAGGCTGGGCTCCCAGCAATCCCGGAACTACTGGCGGCATCACTCAGGAAGAAGCTAAGAGCATCGCCCTGAAACACGCGGGCCTCAGCGCTTCCAACGTTACCTTCTACCGTGTTCGTGAGGACTGGGATGACGGACGCAACATTTATGAAGTAGAATTCTACTCCGGCAATGTTGAGTACGATTATGAGATCGATAAAGCCACCGGCGCGATCATCAGCTATGACAGTGATATTGAAGGCTGGGCTCCCAGTGTTCCCGGTGGCAACCCCATCACCTTGGATCAGGCCCGCAACTTGGTTCTTGCCAAAGTGCCTGGTATGACCGCTCAAAATGTACGTATCCATCAGGACTGGGACGACGGCCGTAAGATTTACGAAGGCGAAGCCTGGTACAACGGTGTTGAGTACGAATTTGAAATCGACGCCTCTACCGGCGCATTCCTGGACTGGAGCGCCGAGAGGTGGTAAGAAAACCACGAAATAATAAAGAGCTTGGAAGCCAAAAACTTCCAAGCTTTTTTTATTCGTCTGATACTGCTATAAAGTTTGTTATTTTTGCGGGGCTGATACGCTTTTTCTAATTTGCAGAAGCAACAAAACCAAGCTGACTCCCAACAAAATGTGGCCGATGCCGGCAAATCCAGAAATAGCGGCGCTGGCACCCGACGACAGGTTCGTGCCCAGCACCTGGAATATCCCTCTCACCAAAAACATAATTGCGGTAAGATTCAACCCAACGTGGTAAACCAACAAGACTTTGCCCGTTTTGCCCTGCGTAAACGAAAAATTCTTTTCCAACAAAAGCAGGAAAAGGAAAAACACCATTCCCAGCAAGAAATAATGGGTATGTACTACCGAAAGAGCCGTTTTCGCGGTGAACCCGTGGAACTTAGTAAACTCACGATAAAACACGCCTCCTACCATAGCTAAAACTGCGTAAATCAACGCTGTATTTACATATCGTTTCATTGTCATTTCTCCTTATTTACATTCCTTTTTCATAGCAAAATAGCCAATCAGCACGGTCCACACATAAGCACATGTTTTGGGGATCATGAGCATTCCGATCAACGGAACTGCATCCGCCCAAAGCACTACTGGAATATAAAAACCAAAACTCAGCACAATTGTGAGCCACATCCAGCGGAAAGCCCGGTCTTGATGCTTGGATGCGCTTTTATAGAACAATAAAATCACTACCAGTCCCAGCAACGCGAAAGGAATATTCCGGTAAATTCCCCAGGAAAGCGGCGCTTGAGCACTAAGCCACTGGTTTTGGGGCATCATACACAGCAAAATCCGCAGCGCTGCCAGACCATACACTATAGCCGTCAACATGCTATTTCCTTCTACATGATATCGTTTACGCCACACATGGTACAGCAACACATAGAAAATCGTCATGGTAACAGAGGTGATCCATTTTCCCAACCCTAAAGCAACCGTATAATTTTCCAATCCTGTAGTGCACAACGCAACCGCCCGAGGAATTAAATGAAAAGCATCCCCTGCCCCCAGCACCACCGCCATAATTCCAAACAAGCGGAACTGGCTGTTGCCCTTGCATCCGCGGATCATCAATATGCCGATTACGACCACCGAAACAAGATACACCGCGTCAAAAAGGGTTTCCATAACTGCCGGCATACACATTCTCCTTTTGATACAAATTTATTTCCCGCTATCAGCTGCGGATAAAACCGCTTTGCCATAGTTGCGGCCAAATAAGATCCCCGCCAAAAACAGCGACGCTCCTAACCCGGAATAAAATACTGCGATAAATTGTTCCGGTACGATTCCAGACACCCGAAGGCCGACCCCTCCGGTCATCATCACCGCCATAATCGCAAAGGATTTTCCATCAAAAAATTTTAGAAAAAATTGTCGTTCTTCCAAATAGCTTTTAATTCTCGCCGTATGTTTTACCACCAGTTTTCCAAAAACGAACTTTTGAAAAACCCCAAAGACCACCACAGAAAGCAACAGATTCCACAACGTCACATAACCGGGATATGCCAAAAAGCCGATTCGGAAAATATTGAACCCCGCCGCACTCCACACAAGACAGGCAATTAGCAGTAATGTGTTCCTCTTGACACGCATACGGTTCCCCCTTTCATCTGAACATCGTTCATTATCTCGCATAAAAAATCCCCGCCATCTTGGGGACTTCAATAAAGCGTTCTGCGGATCAGTTCCAGCACTGCGCCAGGGTCATAATCCTGCCGCAGCAAAGCGGAAAGCATCAACGAAAACAGGATGCCGGCAAATTTTTCCGGAGTAAACCGCTGGTCAAAAGCGTTGGGCCGGATTTTTTCGTCCCGTTTTAAAACAGAACACAAACTATCCAAAATGTGCTGCCAGGTACGCTGCATCCGCCGCTTTCCATCCGGCTTATCCTCCCCCATAAATCCCAGAGAATGCAGGGTAAAAAAGCCTGGATATTCTTTGCAGCCATATTCCATGCGGCTATAGATCCACTGGACACACGCCAATGTATCTCGAAAAATGCCTTCGTTTTCCGGCCGACGGAAGATCTCACACCAAATGCTTTCCACTGCGGCGCTTACCAATTCTAATTTCGATTCAAAATAGTTGTAAATTGACCCAACAGAAACGCCGCAAGCTGCCGCAACCGAGCGGATATTTACAGCCGACCAGCCCTGCCGCTGAATCAATTCACGGCTGGCTTTTAAAATATCTTCTTTTGTGATCACGGATTTGTTCATCCAACCACCTCATTATGAACAATGTTCAGTATAGTATAGCTTTACTGATTTTTCAAATGCTTTCATAAAACTTTCTTCTCAATGCCCCGACCAAAACCGAGGGAAGTTGTACTTTGAGCATCTCCACTTTCTTACAGAAAATAAATGGCATATTGACTGAAATACCGGCCAGTATTAAAATTGTCACGTATGAGAAAGCAAGGAGGCGCGTGTTTTGAAAAAACTTCGGAAATGGGTACTGGACGAACTGGCGCAGTTGACAAAAAAGAAAGTTTTTGGAGAAAAGACCGTGGAAGAAACCATGCCCGCTCTTTGCAGGAAAGCCGCGGCGGAAAGCGCGGTACTACTGAAAAACGAGAACCATGTTCTGCCTTTTGACAAAATCCACCCTATCGCTGTGTTCGGCCGGGTACAGCTGGACTGGTTTTATGTGGGATATGGCTCGGGCGGCGACGTGAACCCTCCTTACACCATCAATCTGATCGAAGGCCTGCAAAACGCAGGGATAACGCTGGATAAACACTTGCTGCACACCTATACTCAGTGGAGCGCTTCCAACCGACCCAGCATGGGATTTTGGGGGCGCTGGCCACGTTACTTTGAGGAAATGCCCTTGGATGAGCATCAAATCAAAGCCGCCGCTGACCGATGCGACACAGCCTTGATAGTCATTGGCCGCGCGGCTGGAGAATCCCGGGAAAATACCCTGGAACCGGGCAGCTATTATCTCACCCAGGAAGAAAAAAACTTGCTTTCCCGGGTAACTGCCACGTTCCGCCATACGGTAGTTGTGATCAATGCTGGAAGCATCATGGACCTTTCCTGGCTGGAAAACTATCCCATTGAGGGGGTGCTGCTTTTGTGGCAGGGCGGCATGGAGAGCGGCAGTGCCGCGGCTGATGTACTCACAGGCAAAAAGGACGCTTGCGGCCGTCTCACAGATACCATTGCTTACCGCTATGAGGATTATCCCAGCGCCAAAGATTTTTTGGGGCAGGATTACAACTTTTACACCGAGGATATTTACGTAGGCTATCGGTACTTTGAAACATTCGCTCCCGAAGCTGTTCAATTCCCCTTTGGTTTTGGGTTGAGTTACACCACTTTTTCCCTGGAAAACATTACCGTCACGCCACACGGCGACAAAGCTTTCGTAAAAGCTACTGTAAGGAACACCGGTTCCCGCCCTGGAAAAGACGTGGTACAGGTGTACGTGGAGCCCCCTCAAGGCAAACTGGGCAAACCCCTGCGGAACCTGGTTCAATTTCAAAAGACGCACCTTCTCCAGCCGGGCGAGCATCAGACCATCACCCTCCCGTTCCCCTTGGGCGCCGCTGCCAGTTATGATGACTCCGGCGTTACCGGTCACCGGTCTGCCTGGGTATTGGAAGCGGGGGACTACCGCATCTATGTAGGGGAAAATGTCCGGGCTGCTTCCCTGGTTGGAAGCATTCCCGTGTCCGAAACTCGGGTTCTCTTGCAGCTGGAAGAAACCTGTCCGCCCTCTCCCCTGCATCCATTTCAAAGGCTGGTGAACCAGAACGGCCAAAAAGCATACGAACCAGTTCCCACGGCTACCCGTTCATTAAAACAGCGCATCTTGGGAAACTTGCCGGAAGAGATCCCCTTCACCGGCGACAAAGGGATCACTTTGCAAAACGTAGCTTTGGGATTAGTGCCGCTGGAAGATTTCATCGCTCAGCTTACTCCAGAAGACCTGGCGGCTCTCAGCCGGGGCGACTTTGTCATGGACAGCTCCCTGGGCACCAAAGGCAATGCCGGCACTTTTGCGGGTGTGACGGAAAGGCTTCGGCAGCTGGGGGTTCCGGCTATCACTACTACCGACGGCCCTTCGGGAATCCGGCTACAATTTTACACATCTCTGCTCCCATGCGGGACTGCTCTGGCCTGCACCTGGAACCCGGCTCTTGTAGAAAGCTTATCCCAAGCTCTGGGCCGTGAAATGCTTCTCAAAGGCAGCGATGTGATCTTGAGCCCCGGGATGAACATTCACCGGAACCCATTGTGCGGCCGGAATTTTGAATATTTTTCTGAGGACCCCCTTTTGACTGGATGGATGGCTGCGGCTACTGTATGGGGGATTCAAAAGAATGGCGTTTCCGCTTGCCCGAAGCATTTGGCATGCAACAATCAAGAAACCAATCGGAACAAACACGATTCCCGTGTTTCAGAACGGGCCTTGCGGGAAATTTATCTCAAAGCATTTGAAATCTGCGTCAAAGAAAGCCATCCCCAAAACATCATGGCAAGCTATAATAAGATCAACGGGGTATGGAGCCATTACAACTATGATCTTTGCACCGCCATCCTGCGGGGCGAATGGAGCTATGAAGGCAACGTGCTGACCGACTGGTGGATGCGTCCAAGCCCCGACCCGGACTTTCCCGCCCTCTGGGACAGCGCTTACCGCATCCGGGCCCAAGTGGATGTGCTTATGCCAGGATGCAAACCCGGCGATCTGCCTTCCTCCACCACGCCCGACCCAGCGCCGTTGGAATCTTACCGGCGAGAAGGCGGCCTGACTTTGGGAGAACTGCAGCGCGGCGCCCGGAACGTCCTGCGCTTTGCCTTACAAAGCAAGGCCATGAAACGGGTTTAAAAACACAAAAAGCCTTCCAGCTTTGGCTGGAAGGCTTTTTCGCGAAACTAAAATTTCAAGCAGTAGCTCTTTCTGTGGGTTTGTCCAAAATCTGCTTGCCGGCAAACTGTACCAGCAAAAAGCCCACTACACAGGTCAACAAAATCTCCGGAATCATATACACACCATTATAGACCAGAGAATAAACTACCGCCAGCACGGTACCTGACGATCCTGCGATTCCAGGGATAAATTGAGCAATGAAATCCTGCATATCGGTCACAGTCATAAACTGAGCCCACAACAGCCATCCGGACAGGAACGAGCAGAAATAGCGCAACAAACCTGCCACCAGACAACCAACTGTAAAAGCAGTGGCGTCATGCTTGATACGGCCACGGAAAATGCCTGCCAGACCCAGCACAGTGAAAGCCAAAAGATAATCTAGCAAAATAGAGCCAACTACCATTACAGCGGAAATACCTTTCAAAGCGTCTAAACCGAAAAGCAGCTGCAACACACTGAAAACAAAACCGGCAGCCAATCCCCACTTAGGGCCACAGCGATAGCCATAAAACATGATGGGCAGCATTGAGCACAGGGTGATGGAACCACCATAGGGCAGTGAGCCAAAAGGCTTGATAAAGCCTAATACAGTACCCAGAGCGATAAGCACTCCGGCCAACACCAGGTTTACAGTTCTTTTTGAGACAGCGTTCATGTTCATTCTTCCTCTCGAGATATATTCGCGAAAAATGAAAGCCGTTAGAAAAGCACCGCCGCCATTTTTTATCACACACAAAAAATAGCTGCTCGGAAACTTTTCCGAACAGCGTAAAAAACATTTCCACCGCCGCGAGAAGATCCTGCCTCTCCACGCCGGGAAAAAGCAGCGCGCATGCGCCGCCCACGATTTTGAAATGCTTCCTACGTCGGTATTATCCGAATCAGGTTCCTGCCCCGAAGGACAAAGGGTTTAAGCTCGAAGCTCCTCTCAGCCGCCTGAAAGCGGGCACCCCTTATTTCATTTTTCGACCTTTATTGTATCTCTTGACGCATAATTTGTCAAATAAAAAATAGAGGGAAACTCACAAAAATTTTTTCTATACACGAATCAAACCCCAAAGAAAATAACACACAAACAAGAAAAATGAGATATTTTTTCACTATCCTCCAAAAATGCAGCCATCCGCAAAAGCAATCTATTAATTTTAATGCAAACTGACCGATATAATTATATAGAAAGAAATAAAAATACAGCAGCGAGGGGGTTATGGTTATGAAAATCAATTCTATCGGAAATCCATGGAATGCACAAAACACTTCCCTATTCCGTAACGACGGAAACCGCAAAGGAGTCTTTTCAACACCAGCCGGGCAGGCATCCAACGACCGTCTTGCCCTTTCCCGCCAAGCCCTCGCGCTGATCGAAAACGCCACCAAAATGCAGCAGCTTAACGCGCAAAAAAATTACGGGGATTCTTCTGAGGCAGACATGCTGGATACGTTGAACGAATCCATGAAAATCTTGAAAACCTGCAGTCTGATCGCGTCGAGAATTATGGCCGGCGATAAAGTGCCTTTGAAAGACCTGAAATATTTGATGGAGCACGACATGAAAGGCTATCAGCTTGCCATGGCCATGCGCAAACAGAAAGCAAAGCCAAAAGAATGGAAAAGCGCCATTCCCGAAGAGGAGCAGGCTGCCCAGGAAACTTCTGGAGGAACCCAGACACAAAGCACAGAAACACAAAGCGTGCAAAGTTCTCAAGGAGGGGAAGCCTCCGGCAGTTCCACTTCTTCCGGTGAATCTTCCGGCAACGAAGCATAAGTTAAAAAGCATTACACATAAAAGAGCGGCCACAAGAAGAATGTGGCCGCTCTTATTATATGAAATTACCAGTCTTGTTTTTCTCTTTTTTGATCACGCCGCTCTATAATGGTAAGATATGTGAGATACGCAGCGGCAATGGCAAAATACACCGTCACGTTGGGTCTGCGCAGCACGTTTCCGGATATCTGAGCGGCAATCGCAGCCAACAGGAAAGTCATGCCCACAGCACCCATTTCCATGGTGAGAAAGCTTTGCACACCGCCTCCAAAAGCGTACAAACTCTTCCGCAAAGGCGACCGTTTCCCCTTGCTGTTTTGTGTTTTCCAAGCGGCAGCTACATCTTCTCCGAAGGCTTTGAAAATCATTACCGCAAACAAAGCCAGGAAGATCATATACAGGGCAAACCCGATATACCCACAGAAATAGAACACAGCCGGAAAATCGTTTTCCAAATCATAGATCGTGCCGTCATAGACCATGTCGCTATACTCAAAACCGAACAAGTGGGTGAGAAAATCTTTCTCTTCCCACATAAGCTTCGCATACATGGACTTGCGCACACGAGAGTCCGAAAGGATGGAAGGCTCGGAGGTATACTCATAAGCGTCCATCACGTTATAAACGCCAAAGCGCTGGTACAGGTTCTCAAACACAGGACCGTAAACTTCCGGGTCTGTATAAACACCCATCAAACTGTCGCGCAGCCGTTGAAGCTGGATCTCCTCCCCCAAGGTACCCGAGGCGGACGAGTTCTCGCTTTCTTCCAGCTCCCGCTTCATAGCTTCCAGGCTTGCTTGATCAGCGCCGCTGTTCTTCAAAGTTTCCTCTATCCGCTGCTGGTAATTACTCAAAGCATATCGAGACTGGCTTTCCCGCTGCTGCATGGGGGCATAATTGCGAAAAGCCACTACCAGCACCAGCACACCCAGCAACGGCAGCACGTAGCGCAGGCTTTTTTTCTGATAGTTCAGCACAAAGAGGAAGATATACGCCCCGGCTACAATAAAAATCGAATAGAAGGTAAATTTCGTGCCCGTGGCGAACATCAAGCCGAAAGACAAAACCAGAGCGACCAAAAACAAAGGATACTTTTTGGTTTTCCAAGCGAAAAGTATGGCCAAAGGCGCCAAGAGCACGATGATCGCGCTTTGCGCGTTGGCCACACCGAACCAGCCCATAACACCCAGATAAAGGGTATCATAAGTATATACCGGGTGACCGGTCAGCCAAGGCAGTGCGGTAAACAAAACCACTTCCCCTAAATTGATGGCAAAAGCGGTGTAAACAAACTTGCGCAGTTTTTCCCCTTTTTTGAAAAACGTGATGAAGGACAGCGCAAATATAGGGAAATTCATGATGCGCATAAAATTGGCGGTATCCGACACCATGGACTGGTAGCCGATCCGGAAGCAATTTGCCATGTGCGCGATCCAAAAGACTGCCACGATGCCATAAAAGATCACATAGACCCGCTTCTTATCGCTGACAACAAACCCCAAAAGAGCTACAACCATCAGCATCAAAAAACGCAGGGCTGTAGACAAGGAGTTGTTTCCCAGTTCCCCTAAAAAATAGGATAACACGTCCAAAAGGGGCTGCACCACAATGATAACCCCTACAATCCAAGGCAGCTTTCCCACGATCGCGTCTTTGACGGTTTGAAATTTCTGTTTCATAGCTTTCCCCCTTGGTAACCGCTCCATTTCCCATTCCTTTTTCCCCGCCGTTCAATAAACCTGTCCCCTGCGCCCAAAGTCCAAGCTGTCCCTCTGGTCGAGTGCAAATATACATACAATAGTGCCGCCGCCACAGAGCCATAAACCGTTACGCTGGGCTTGCGCAGCACTTGGCCCGAAAATTGAGCGCCGCCCAACATCAAGGCGAACATAATGGCCGGCACGCCAAACTCCACACAGAGCACGCGTTGCCAATTTTTGACCAGACCTTTGATACAAGCCCCAAAGAAGTACAGCACAAATAACCCATACAGCGCTACACCCACATAGCCATAATAATACAGAAGGGCCGGCAGATCGTTTTCCGGGTCATAAATATGGCTTCCCACATGGCATTGGGCATACTCAACGCCTACCAATTTGGTAATAAAATCTTGTTTCTGCCAAACCATTTCCATGGCGGTCAGCTTTTTCACACGGGTGTTATATAGAGTTTGAGGGTCGGTAGCGTAATTATACTGTTCCATAACCGCTTCCAGGCCGAACTCGTCAATCAAGTCCTCTAACAGCGTAGCCCCGTAAAGCCCGGGTTTATCATAGACCTCCGTGTACACACGGGTGATCTTTTCCAAAATCTCCGGAGGGATCTCTTCCCCTTCTTTATAAACGTAGTCCTTATCTTCCCCCAAGATCGCGTCGGCTTTTTCCTGATAGATCGAGTAAGAATCCGCCGTTAACCCTTGACGCTCCGCCATAGGAGACGCCCCGCGAAACACGATCAACGCAACCAGCGCCACGCACAAAGGGATACAGAACAACAGCTGCTGCCGCCGCAACACCAACAGAACCAAAAACGCGCCGGCAATTAAAATCGCTCCATAATACGTCAGGCGGGTTCCGGTAAAATACAACAGCCCAAACCCCGCCAAACAGCACAGACAAAACTGCCACAGCCGCCGGCTTCTCAGCCCCCACAACAGCAAAGGCGGAACAAGCAGCGTCAAAATAGAACTTTGGGAATTGGCCACGCCAAACCAGCCTAAAATCCCGATAAACACGTTGCGGTCGGGATAATCGTAGGTATAGACGGGTTTTCCCACAACATAAGACAAAGCGATCACAAGCAGTATGATGCCAAAATTCGCCGCCAACATGCCCGCCACACGGTAATCCAAGTTCTTCCGCTGCCGGAAAAACGTCACAAACGATAAGGTCCACAGGGGGAATTGCACCAATTTTAAATATTCCGCCGCATCACCCACAGGGTCTTGATACCCCAAACGAAAGCTATTGGCCATATGCAGCAGCCAAAAAACGCCTACCACACCATACATGGCATAATATGCCCGGCGGTTTTCCGTAATGGCAAAGCCATAAAGACACACGGCCAGCAGCAGTATGGTCCGCAAAGCCGTGGTCAGCCAGGTAGCTTCCGCCTGGCCCATAAAATACGAAAGCACATCCAGCAGGGGCTGCACTGCCAAAAGAGCCGCCATGACTTCTCCTACTGGGAATGCCAGTTTCTCTTTCCAAGTGGTTTGTATCATAAGCAAAGGATTCCTTTGTAAAGCGTTGGGAAACATCCAGCCACAAGGATATTTCCATTTTTTAGGGATACAGCGCCCGCCAGTAAATTTCCCAAAATCTGGAAAAAATTGCTTGGGGCTTACGTTCCATGTTTTTGCTATTATACCACGAATCCCACCCAGGCACAACAAAAAGTGACTTATCCCCGCCGCTGCTTTTTTAACAGATCACAGTTTTTCCAGTATTTTCAACCATTCTTAGGGTTCTTACAAATTTCTTTCCGGCCGAGCGAAAAAAGAGAGCCTCCCATATCGGGAAGCTCTCCTTATTGGAGGACAGGCTAAAAACTCAGCCTTTCAAAATATCTTTGTAAAGACGGATATATTCATTCGCGGACTTGCCCCAGCTATTATCACAGCCCATAGCCCGGTCTACCAGAACGCCCCAGCCTTCCTTATCGGCATTATAGGCGTAAATAGCCCGATGCAAAGAATGGAGCATATCCCCAGTATTGTATGTTTTAAAGGTGAAGCCGTTGCCCTGGCCGTCGCCGCTGTCGGTAATGGAATCTTTCAGGCCGCCGGTCTCGCGCACCACCGGAATGGAACCATACCGCAAGGCGATCATCTGGGATAACCCGCAAGGCTCGCTCTTAGAAGGCATCAGGAAAATATCCGAGCCTGCGTAAATTTTCCGGGAAAGCTCCGGCACAAAGCCCAAGCACATAACGAACCGCCCGGGATATTTTTCCTGCATCCACTTGAAGTAATTTTCATATTCCAAATCGCCGCTGCCAAGCACCACAAACTGAGCGTTGGAATATTCCATCACATTGTCGATGCCCTCTTTCACCAGGTCCAGCCCCTTATGAGACACCAACCGTGTGACCATGCCCACCAAAGGCACGTCGGGATTCACTTCGATGCACAGCCGCTCTTGCAGCTTTTGTTTGTTCTCAGCTTTTCCCGAACGGTCTTGCTGGGAATAATGGGCATAGATATTGGGGTCGGTAGCAGGATCATAATTCACAGTATCGATGCCATTCAAAATACCGGAAAGCTTCCAGCTGCGCTCCCGCAGGATGGGGTCCAGTTTATGAGCGAACCAAGGGTCCAAAATCTCTTGGGCATAGGTGGGGCTTACAGTAGACACCCAGTTGGCACACTCGATAGCGCCTTTCATCAAGTTGACGCACTTGTCATATTCCAACAGCTGGCTCTCATAATTGGGGATGCCGAACACATCTTCCAAAATCTCTTTGCCATACTGCCCCTGATACTGGATGTTGTGAATGGTAAACAAGGTTTTGATACCGGAATACCACTCGTTATTGGCATAGAACAACCGATAATACACCGGCACCAAAGCTGTCTGCCAGTCGTTGGTATGGATAATGTCGGGTTTGAAATCGATATAGGGAAGCATCTCCAAAATGGCCCGGGAGAAAAACGCGAAACGCTCCGCGTCGTCAAAGTGGCCGTAGATGCCGCTGCGCTTAAAGTAATACTGGTTATCAATGAGATAGTAAATGACATTGTTTACTTTCGCCTCAAAGATACCGCAATACTGCCGCCGCCAAGCCACCGGCACACTGATGCTGGTGACAAAATGCATCTGATCCCGCAATTCCTGAGGGATACCATCATACAGGGGAACAACGATCCGGCAGCCCACAAGGCGGGCCCGCAATGCCTGAGGCAAAGAACCAGCCACATCGGCTAAACCGCCAGTGGCAGAAAAAGGCAGAGCTTCACTGGCGCAAAACAGAACTTTCATAGATGTACCTCAGCTTTCCGCTCACAATCTCTCCGTGCCTGCCTCCCCCGGTTGCCCCAGGGCCGCCCCGCTGTGAGCCTGACGGGCGCGGGAACAGACAGAGGAAATTACACCTTGCTGCCCTTGGCCACGAATACAGGATAGGTCTGATAGCCCATCAAGGTACGGTTGGGGTCGAAAATGGTATCTTTATCGGCCACCACATAATCCAAACGGCTGTTTTCCCCAATTACCGCATCCTGCATGATCACGCAGTTGCGGAGCTTGGCCCCTTTGTGTACCTGAACGCCACGGAACAACACGCAGTTCTCCACTTCGCCTTCTACCAAGCAGCCATCTGCAATGATAGAGTTGGTCACTACCGAACCCAAACCATAACGGGTAGGCATATCGTCGCGGACCTTTGTATAAATAGGACGGCTGGCCTCAAACAGCTGAGTACGCACTTTGGGTTCCATCAAGGCCATATTGGCTTTGAAATAGCTGCCCAAAGAAGAAACGCAATAGGCCGCACCGGTAAACTCATAGCCAACCACACGCATATCGGGAAGATTGCGCTGGAGAAGGTCACGGTCAAAATCGTAAAGATTGCGGCCCATGCACTCTTCCACCATCGCCATCAAACGCTTGCGGCTGATCAAGCACATGCCCATACCGAAATTGCAATCGGTATCGCTCCCGCGTTTCACCACCATATCCCGGATAAAGCCCTCGGGGTCTACCGTGTAGACCACATTCTTATCCGTGTCGGGAGAAGTGCCGTGACGGTAAACAATGGTAATATCCGCTTCTTTCTCTGTATGAACTTGGAACACTTCACGATAATCAATGTTCGCCACAGTGTCGCAGTCCGAGAGAAGCACATATTCCTCGTGGGAATTCTTTAAAAACCGCATGATAGACGCCAAAGAGCTGATCTTACCCTCTGTGCGCATAGTCTCCGCGCCAAAAGGCGGCAGAAGATACAAGCCTTCCCGCTTACGGGAGAGGTCCCACGCCTTGCCGGATCCAAGATGATCCATCAGGGACTGATAGTTCTGTTCTGTGATGACACCTACTTTATTGATGCCGGAATTCACCATGTTAGACAAGGGGAAATCCACCAAACGGTAACGGCCGCCATAAGGTACGGAAGCCATCACCCGGTTCTGAGTAAGTTCACGCACACGTTCTTCATGTACATAGGCAAACAAAATGCCAATTACGTCATTGCCGCGCATTACTTCTCTACCTCCTCAGCGTCGATCATAGCTTTGGGGGGCACCACAGAACCCGCGTCCAGCTTGCAGCCAGGCCCAATGACAGCTACGCCCCAATCTTCTTTGTTCTCCATATCCTCGGGACGCTGGCCGACCACGGCGTTCGCGCCTACCACAGAATTTTCTGCCACAATGGCATATTGCACCTGCGCGCCTTCCTCGATCCGGGCGCCCGGCATGATGATGGAATCCCGCACTACAGCGCCGGGAGCTACATACACGCCGGCAAACAGCACCGAGAAATCCACGGTACCATACACGTTGCAGCCTTCCGCCGCCAAAGAGTTTTGAATGGTGGCCCCTTTGGCTACATAATGAGGCGGCATAACCGGGTTGCGGGAATAAATGCGCCACTCGCTATCGTTGAGCTCCAAGGGCACATTGGGGTCCAGCAAGTCCATATTGGATTCCCACAGGCTCTCGATGGTACCCACATCTTTCCAATAGCCTTCAAACCGGTAAGCGTACATGGGCTCCCCTGCGTTCAGCATGGCGGGCAGTACATTCTTGCCGAAGTCATTTTGGCTGTTGGGATCGTTCTCATCCTCTTGCAGATATTTCTTCAGTTTGTCCCAGGTAAACACATAGATACCCATAGAAGCCTTATTGCTCTTGGGAACCTTGGGCTTCTCGTCGAACTCATAGATCGAGTCATCCTCGTTGGTGTTCAAGATGCCGAACCGGGAAGCCTCTGCCATGGGGACCTCATACACGGCGATGGTGCAGGCGGCGCCTTTCTCCTTGTGGAAAGAAAGCATTTTGGAATAATCCATCTTGTAGATGTGGTCGCCGGAAAGGACCACCACATAGTCGGGGTTATACCGCTCGATAAAGGGTATATTCTGATAAATGGCATTGGCTGTGCCTTTATACCAATCGGACTTCTTGTTCTTCTGGTAAGGGGGCAGCACGTGAACACCTGCGGTGTTGCTGTCCAAGTCCCAGGGCTGACCATTGCCAATATAATCGTTGAGCTCCAACGGCTGATACTGGGTGAGCACACCCACTGTCTCAATGCCGGAGTTTACGCAGTTGGAAAGGGGAAAATCGATAATGCGGTATTTCCCGCCGAAAGGCACCGCGGGCTTGGCGAGATTTCTCGTCAGCACACCCAGGCGGCTGCCCTGGCCACCGGCAAGCAACATGGCCACAACCTCTTGTTTGGGTAACATTTTAGCGTCCTCCTAATTTTCATGATATTACTATATATTGTTAAAAGCAGCGTCCGCCTTGTTGCGTTTTGCAAAAAGGAAAGAACCGCTTCTCTTATCAAACCGGCTCAGGGGGTGGTGTTCCCCACTTTCTTGGCCCGTGAGCGGGAAACAGTCCCCGCTTTCGCCACCGCTTTTTTCGTCACGGTACGCCGCACGCGCTTGGGCGTTTTTTTCACGCACTCCAAGAAAAACACTGAGTTAGCCGGCAACGTTAACGACACGCTCTGTTCGCAGCCGTGCATAGGCACATCCTGAGTTTTGATCTCTTTGCCGTTGGTCACGCCGCCTCCGCCGAATTCCTTGGCGTCGGAAGTAAAGACCTCGGCCCAAACGCCCCGGTAAGGCACACCGATACAGTAATTTTCCCGCTGCACCGGAACGAAATTGCACACTGCTACCAACTCCCGGCCATCTTTCGATTTGCGCCGGAAAGCGATCACACTCTGCTGATAGTCGTCATTGGAAATCCACTCAAAGCCTTCCCAGGAGAAATCCACTTCCCACAGCTCGGGACGGCTCAGATAGAAGTGGTTCACCGCCTTGAAGAATGCCTGGGCCTGCTGGTGTTCCGGATACTGGAGAAGGCCCCACTCCAGCTCTTTCTCAAAGTTCCACTCGTTTTTCTGAGCGAACTCCGTGCCCATGAATTGCAGTTTCTTGCCGGGATGGGCCATCATGTAACTGACAAAACACCGCATACCCGCGGCTTTCTGCTGATCGTCGCCCGGCATCTTATTGATAAGGGAACCCTTTCCGTAAACCACCTCATCGTGTGAGATGGGCAGGATAAAGTTCTCGGAAAAAGCGTAGAAGAAAGAAAAGGTCAGGGCGTCATGGTTGCCGCTGCGGAACAGGGGGTCCATCGACATATAACGGAGCATGTCGTTCATCCAGCCCATATTCCACTTGTAGTTGAAACCTAAGCCGCCCATATAAGTAGGTTTCGAGACCAGCGGCCAAGAAGTGGATTCTTCCGCGATCATCATGCAGTGAGGAGCTTCGGCAAACGCAGCTTCGTTCAACGCCTGCAAAAATGCTACCGCTTCCAGATTTTCCTTGCCGCCATCCTTGTTGGGAATCCATTCCCCGTCCCGGCGGTTATAATCCAGATACAGCATGGAAGCTACAGCGTCCACCCGCAAGCCGTCAATGTGGTATTCCTTCAACCAGAACACCGCGCTGGACATCAAAAAGCTGACCACTTCCGGCTTGCTATAGTCGAACACCAAAGTGCCCCACTCTTTGTGCTCACCTTTGCGGGGGTCCTCATATTCATAGCAGGGGGTGCCGTCAAACGCGGCTAAACCCGCCGCGTCACGGGGAAAATGGGCCGGAACCCAGTCCATAATCACCCCGATGCCCGCTTGATGGCAGCGGTCCACAAAACGCATGAAATCCTTGGGCTGGCCATAACGGGAAGTGGGGGCGAAATAACCCATTACCTGATAGCCCCAGGAACCATCATAGGGATATTCGGTCAAGGGCATGAATTCGATATGGGTAAACCCCATATCCTTCACGTAGGGGATCAGCTCATCCCCCAATTTTTCATAAGAGAACACGCTTCCATCGGCATATTTTCGCCAAGAACCCGCGTGGACCTCGTAAATGTTCACAGGCTGCTCATAGTGGGGATGGTCCCGTTTGTTCTGGAGCCATTCCTCATCATGCCAATCATAGCCCTCCAAATCATACCACCGTGAAGCGGTACCCGGACGTGTTTCCGTATGGCGGGCAAAGGGGTCTGCTTTATAGCTGTCTTCCCCTTGAGCGGTTTTGATATAAAATTTATAAAGCTCAAAAGGCTCAAACACAAAATCCGTAAAGCCTTCCCACACAGCGTCATCGATCTTACGCAGGGGATATTTCGCCTTGTCCCAGTTGCAGAAATTCCCCACCAAAGAGACCTCCCGCGCATGGGGAGCCCATACGCGCGCCACCATGCAAGCCTTGCCCAAGTGGGTGGTTTTGTGCAGTCCCAAATATTCATAAGACCTGCGGTTCTTTCCGCTGCGGAACAGATACAGGGGCGGATTATCCGGTTGCCGCCCAGCGCCGGTATTTCGCAAATTTTTTTCACGTCCCATGGTCTGAACGCTCCTTTTCCCCAAAATGCTGGGTTCTTTATAGTTATAATAACATAAACCAGAAAAATTTCAAGTAGTTTTTAGTGATTCCTTTTAAATCTTAGTAAAAATATTTGCAAACTTTGTATTTCATCACCAAATAATTTCTCAATTTTCTGTATAACACCACATTTGACGGTCATTAATCGTATCACACCTATAAGGCGGATATTGCAGAATCATGCCAGTTGTTTTACTTTTCTCAAATATATGCTCTCCACGCTCAGTTTATGAATAATAGGATATCTTCCACAACGCAAAAAAGGTTTCCCGGCACGCAACCGGGAAACCCTTTACTTTATCTCATATTCTTTTACAGAACCATAAAGCCGCTGATCCACTTGGGCGGAAATACGCAATCCTTCGGGGACATATTCCTCAGAAAGCACAGCGCCCTCTTCCCGCAGCCTGGCAGCCAAACCTGTCTTAGAAAAAGGCAGCAGCAAGTCTACTGGGAAGGTCTTTTCCGGCAAGTTCTCTTCAATGGCTTTCAGCAGCTGGTCAATGCCCTCACCTTTCAAAGCACTGATACGCACGGCCCCCGGCAGATGGGGAGCGAATTCCGGGTTTTCTACGGCGTCCCATTTATTGAGCACGGGAATCACAGGATGGCCCGCCGCGCCCAATTCTTGCAGCAAGCTATTGGTCACTTCCAAATGCTCCCGGGCCTCTCCGCTGGAAGCGTCGCACACATTGAGCAGAATATCCGCTGTGGCCGCTTGCTCCAAAGTAGATTTGAACGCTTCCACCAAATGGTGAGGCAACCGGCGGATCAGCCCAACCGTATCAATGAGCATCACGGTTTTGCCGCAGGGCAGCTTTAACGCCCGGGCTGTAGGGTCCAAAGTGGCGAAAAGCTTATCTTCCGCTAGGACCCCCGCCTGGGTAAGCTGATTCATCAATGTGCTTTTGCCGGCGTTAGTATATCCCACCAACGCCACGGTAATGGTACCGTCCTTTTTCCGCCGGCGGTCGATAACGCTCCGGGCGGCTTCCACATCTTTGAGCTGTTCTTTCAAATTGCCGATCCTGCGGCGGATGTGCCGGCGGTCGGTTTCCAGCTTCGTCTCGCCAGGGCCCCTGGTGCCGATACCGCCGCCCAAACGGGAAAGCGCGGTGCCCTGTCCCCCAAGCCGCGGAAGAAGATAGCGCAGCTGGGCAAGTTCCACTTGCAGCTTGCCTTCTTTGCTTCTGGCCCGTTGGGCGAAAATATCCAGAATCAGCGTAGTGCGGTCGATCACCCGGACTTTGCAGGCTTGCTCCAGATTGCGGATCTGCGTAGGCGTCAGTTCTCGGTCGAAGATCAAAAGGTCTATTTCCTCCTGGCCGCAAAGTTCCGCTGTCTGCTCCACCATGCCGGAACCGATACAGGTAGCCGTATCGGGAGAAGGACGTTTCTGGCTTAAAGTGAGCACCGGGTCCGCACCGGCGGTGCGGGTCAGTTCTTCCAGTTCTGCCAAAGACGCTTCGGCGTCATATTCTCCTGTATCCAGAGAAACAAGCATCGCCCGCTGAGGACGGGTCTCATTTTCAAACAAAGGGCTGTCTCCTCCTTTTCCAAAGGGTGTTAACTGCCTTTATCATAGTACAGAAACCCGCCGCCGTCAATTCCCTTACGCTTCCAGTTCCACGATATAGGTAACGCCGCTTTGATTCAGCCCATGGTACAACCCGCTCCCTTCCGCAAAAGCCTCCTGGGAAAATTGGGCCGTCAAGGTCTCCGCCGCGATCTGTATGCCCCCTGTGCCATACGTCGCGGACCCTTCCCCTTGAAGCCATATTTCGGAAAGCACGTCCCAACCCCCATCCTCACGCGGGGCCATGGCTGGCTTTCCCTGTGCCGAAACAGTAAGCTTGCGGGGCAGAAAAGGCAATTTCAGCGAAGCCGCCCCGCTCCCGGTGCCCGCATAGGTCAAAAGCTTCGTTCTCTGGCTGAGAAATTGCTTTTCTTCCGCCGTAAGATGGAGGGCCGCGTTTTGGATATGCCCGCCCGCCTTTTCCTCCAGCTTCTGGTTATCCTGTAAAAAATCCGCCCATTCCGGCCGGTCGGTCTGCTCCCATAGCGAGAGACCTAAATGTTGAGAATGATTGGTCGCCGCCATATTATTCCTCCTGTTCTTTGAAGCTGTTTTCTAAATCTTCCCGTGTCAGCTGGTCAAATTTTGACCAGGTAAACCCTGCTTCGTCCCATTGGCGGAAGCTGCCGGAATAAGCGTCCAGCGCCACCCAGGTAATGGATTCGTCCCACTCCCAAGGCAGGTGGGATGGCAGCAGTTGGGAAAGTTCCTGGTTCGCCTCTTCTTTATTGACCCCCAGCAATCTTCCCAAAACCACCACCAGGCTGGTCCCCTTTTCCAAAAGCAATCCCCGAACACCCGCGCCGGGAAGCATGTTTTTTACCGCCCGGGGCGTGAAACCGTCAGGATGAACAGCGAACCGCTGGCGCACCGTATCCCGACTGTCCTCCAAGCCTCCTGTGGACGGCTGGGGGCGAAAGAGTTTCTCCCACTGGGCCAGCATTTCCTCACTGGCAGTGTCCACAAACAAGTCGCCTAAAATCTTGTTGAACCGTTCTTCCAGCAGCGCGATCCCTGCCCCAAAAGCGGCTAATTCCCATTCCGCCGGTGAGGAGCCTGTCATTGTATAAAGGCCCGTATCCTCCAGCACCTGCTTCATATGTTCCAATGCTCTCATTCCAACGCCTCCACTGTGACGGTGGGCCGGATCACATACCCTTTCACACCCTTCATATCCACTAACGAAGACGGGTATCCTACTGCGGTTACAGGCACCGTGTTAACCACAACTTTTGTGATATCCACCACGAAAAATCCTTCGCCTACTCCCAAGTTTTCAAAATACGCTTTAACCGCTTTTTCCACTTCTTTACTGGCCCAGTCAAATCCCACTTCCGCAGGCACCTTGATCCTTACCGGCACGTTCAAAGGCGCTTTTTGCGCCGCCTTTACCGTTACCGTCACGCCGATCTCCCGTTGAAGGTCCAGTTCCGCTTTTACAGCGTCAAGAACTTCTTTCGAAGGCGCGGCGCCTTCACCCCACAAATAGAGGGTCACCGTGCCCGCGCCGTTCTCCTGGGGCACCACCTGTACCAACGTCACTCCTTCCTGGCGAAGGGCCACCTGCCGGTAATAGTCCGCGTTGGCGCCGTTGGGGCTGTGCCCGTAAGCGTCCAGGATGCGCTGGCGGTATTCCTCATCTTCTTCCGGGTCTTTTCCGCCGGTGATCGCCGTTTCGTTGGCGGCATAGTTGATTCCCACAGGGGCGTTGACCAAGGTGGTGACATATCCTGCCGCCGCATTGCCCGAAGCGCCCGCCACCACAGCTTCCACAGGCACTTCGATCGTCAGGTCGCCCGCTTCCAGCACTGCTTCCACTGTGGTTTCATATTCTACCACTGGTTCTCCAGAAGTAGCGCAAACTGTGCCTTTTGGCACCACCAGGTCAAAAGAAAGAGGAAGATAGCGCGAAAAAGATACCACGCCTTTGGCTTTCACCGCTTCCCGGCGGGTCACGCCCCGCTGGGCTCCGTGCAAATCCAGCTGGGCCCCGGTAGCTGTTTGCGGAAACGCCTGTCGTTCCAGCCAATCAAGGGATGTGTCCAGCCGGTATAATTCCCCGGCCAGCACCCGCAGCCGCAGGCCTATTTCAGAAACATCCTCCACTTTGCAGCCGCTTTCCTGCTCATACGCTTCCTCCATTCTTTGAAGGATCTCCTCATATCGTTCCATCCGTTTCCTCCTTCCCCGGGGCGGAGACCGTTCCCGTCCCCAATGGCGTTTCCACCAGAAAAACCCACGCCCCCGTTTCGCTGTCATATTCCCCTTGAACCACCCGGACGCCCGGGCATCCCATTACGGTTTCGTTCGCTAAAGCCCACGCCCGCTGGGAGCTGTTTTCCTCAGAGGGTTCCAAATCTTTTAACCCGCTGCCTAAACCCGCTTCATACGGAAGCCTCCCGCGGGGAAGCGCAAGGCGCAGGGCCACGTTTTGCAGGGCTTCCTCCAGGCCGTCCACCATTTTAGGCAAACCTCCTGGGCCCAAAGCCACGCCCCCCGGCTCCCATTTGAAATCCATTTTCTTTCCCTCCTTACGGTGATCTCGCGGGGAAACTCTGGCCATTGATGACCACTTCCCCGGAATTTTTCAACAATATCTCCGCCCCGCCTGCTGAGTACAGCCGTACCTCCCCCTGGGAAAGCTGGTCGTCCGGGGAAGCGGCAATACCGGCACAAACGCCATCCAGCATGACCGCCCGGTTCCCGTCCTCAGCAGCGCTGGAATATCCATAAGGGAACAACAATTCCGGATAATGGTATTCGCTGGCTCCCTGCACCTTCAATTCCTCCCCTGAACCATAAACCTGGCCCCGGTGCAGCTTTGTCCCACCGGAACTCCTTCCCTGTTTTGTCAGCCACATCCAATAGTCCCTCCTTCCAGAACGAATTTTGTCCGTTCGCCTCTGCTGTCACGGGTGTACCGTGCGGAACGCACCGAACAGCCTGTGAACCTGCCTAAACGCTGGGCCTCCACCGTCAGAACTGCCCCGCGGCCAGGCCAGCGGTTACCCGGGCATTCCACTGTCAGCAGACGGCTTTCACGTTCGCTTTCCCGAATGAGTTCCCGGGGGTCCCGGTTTTCTTCCATACTCACATAACGCTGGCGTTTCACTCCCCAAGCCGAAGTATTGCGAAAAGGCGTGTCATACCCGCCCCGAAAGCTTTGCTGCCACACAGCGCTGAGCTGTTTGCAGGGCTGCCGGGAAAGTTCCGCCGAAATCACTTTTCCGAGTTCCAGCTGGTTTTCAGATATCCCCTCACAATGCAGGACCCCGCCGCCGTCCACATAGGGCACTGTCCCCAGATAGCTTTGGCAGAAGCCTTCCAACAACTCCCAACAGCTGGCACCTTTCTCCACGGTCAGTTCCCCTGCCTTAGGCTCTTTGTCTCCTTGAATATCCATAAACCCCAGGGGCTTGAAGTATTTTTTCCACATCGCCGCCAAGGAAGGATTCCGCAGCACTCCCGGTTTGGCCTCATTATCCAAGAGCAGGGCTTCCCAGCTCCGGCAGACCAGCTCTACTTGAAACCCTCCCCCGGAAACCCGTGTGTTCTGTTCATCCACAATGCCGCCGAATACCACTTCCCCTTCATGGAAAACCCGGACAAACGCCATGTCATCCCAAAGCTTTTCCGCCGGAAATACCGCCGTAAGCTGATTGGCCGGAGCGTCGCTGTCATACAGCAGCTGCGCTTCCAAAGGGTCGCCAAGCAGCAATTCCGTACCGTCGGTCAACTCTCCCCAAAACGTCATGGGATCACCACCTTCTCTCCTTCTTCCAGCTGGCAGATATCCCGTATATGGGGATTGGCAGCTACCAGCGTTTCTATGGGAACCCCCCACCGGTTGGCGTAGTCCCACAAGCTTTCACCGGCCCGGGCAAAATAAGTTCCGCTTCCCAAAAACTGACCCTGGGCGTCCCATTCTGTGAAAGAGAAAGAATACCGCACCAGGTCTTTCCCTTGGGCACCGATCAGTTCCAAGCTGTCCATCAGCGCCCAAAAAGGCGCTACGCCGGGAAGCTGCAGAATCCCGGGCCCTGGCTGGGCGAAAGCTTGTTGCAGCCCATTCCAGGAATCCATGCACCCTTCTCCGCTGAAATATCCTTCACCGGTAACCTTTCTGCGTTTTTGGCCCAATTCTTCGGCCTGGCTCTCACCATAGGGGACTTTCGTTTCCAACACGTTCCGGGCACTGGTCACCCGCAACGAGACCGGGTTATTCTGCCAGGTGAAATCCCGAAAGCGCATACCCATCAACCGCACAAAACCGCCCCCTTATGAAAAAGATGCCGGATACCGCCGGCTGTCCCGCTCCACTTCCCGGGACACTTGCTCCGCTTGCTCCCGGCTGGTGATCGTTTGCTCTTCACTCACAGGGATTCCTCCTTTTCCTCGCAATTTGCCGCCAGAAATACCGCGTTGCCTGTTTGAAGGTCCAGCTTTTTCCAACGGCATCCCGTATATACCGTGCTGCCGATCTCTGCCGTAAATACTGCCAAACGTTCCAGCCCAGTGGTGTCGATCCCTTCCAGGGATACTTGATATTCCGTCTGGGCGTCCCGCACTGCGAAGGGGATGTCCTCCCCTATGGCTACAAGCTCATTTCCTGAAAGGGCGATGGAAACCGTTACCCCCGCAGCAGAATATTCCTTCCCGCCCAGCATAACGGGGATCCCTTGGACGCCGGCTTCTTCCCCGCCGGAAAAAGTCAACTCCACCGTTTGAAACGGCAGCCGGGTGATGCTGTCCTCTTGTTCCCCTTTCCGCAGAACCTCCCGGCATCCCGGACAATTAGCGCGCACGGTTTCTTCCAAAGAGACCGCCACTTTTTCACGGAGCGAAGCGTCTGGAGCAAACACAGAAAGCTTCATTACCGTTTCCAAGGAATTCCCTGACCACCGCTCTGAAACCACTTCCGCGCTGACCACAGGCCCTTCCAGCAGCCTTGATCCCCAGCCCGGGCCCCACGCCCTGCGAAAATCCACATCTTGTATTTTTTCTTTTAAAAGTAACAAAAGGTCGCCCAGCAAATCAGTCGCCATCGTTTTCCCACCTTTCCAGCAAAGCCCTTTCATACAGTCTTTGACCGCCTAAAGAAACCGTTTCCGGCCGCAGGACCCGATAGGTTTCCGTTCCCTGGGTAAGCTTTGCTCCCCGGGCTTCCACAATTTCGGGGAAACTCCCGATAAACCGGTACAAAGGCGCCGACAGCTTTCCCAAAGGATGGGGCCGTTCTCCCCACAGGTCAGACTTTTCCTCACTCCAGGGAAGTACCGCTCCAAAGCCCACCACTTGCGTACCGTCCTCACGGGCAAGGGCCACCTGCCCCACCCTTCGGAACCAGGCGTCACTCCGCGGAGACATGTTCTTCCTCCTTCCCAACCCTTCCAAAATAGAAGGCCGTTTCCAGCAGAGCCGGAGAAGCGGCTTTCCGCTTTTCCGCCGCCAGCAAAGCCGCCTTTTCACTGCGGCCCCCTTCTGTAAGTTTGAGCTCTCCCGCCGTCAAGCTTTGGGGAGTTACCGCTTCCTCTGTAAGCAGCAGCTGGTAAAAAGCTTCCGCCCCAGCCAGTTCCTCCAACGAGCTTTTCCAAAGAGAAAACTCCTCTTCCGTCAATCCAGGCCGCATCTGTCCTTGGACCAGCCTGGCACATTGGACGCACAACGCGCCGCAAAGGGCCTCTCTCCCAGACCCCTCCTCGTCGGCGGTTTCCCCGCTGTAATGAGAAAAAGCCGTTTTGACCGCTGTCAAATCCAGTTCCATAAGTTCCTCCTTTCCATCCATCTCACCACGTTTCGCGTTTTTCCAGATTCTAGTTACCAACCTTTCCGCTGGTATGATAAAGCAAATATGGAAAAAGGGGGACAGCCGTCCCCCTCCCCCCTGCCGGTCCTTTACGCTGTGGTATAGCTTACGCCCTGAGCCGCGCCGGAGAAGATCCGGGCAAAACCCGCGATTGAGCAGACAGAGATCTCATCCAGCTGGCGGTCGATCAGCCTGCCGCTGTCGGTGAACACATCGCCTGCCTGCACCATTTCCAAAGCGCAGTTCTTATCCAAAGCAATGATCTTGCCTTTTTCCATGCTGGGAACATGCACCAGCGTGGCGCCCAAAGGCGTGCACAGCTTTCCAGTACCCTGGAAATTCAACCCAGCCTGGGCGTCTTTGAACTCTGTGATCTGCAACAGTTTCTGAATGCCGTCGGTACCAGCGGCGATCACATTGAGCTGATAAGGAGAAAGGCTTCCCCACAGCGCCAGAAAATCGGCATAGCTCAAAGACTCGCTGGAAGCGAACGAAATGCCTTCTTTGGCGCCGTCGCCGTTGATCAGGGCATCTACCGCGTCGCCCATCTGAGCCGCGGCAATACCCGCGCCGATCTGACGCAGGGTCACGGTAAACAGGTCAAGCTTTTGCAGACGCAGAGCCTCATACGAAGTGGAAAGCACCTGCCCCCGCTTTTTCAGTTTGACCAGCCCGGCGCTGGTGCGCAGCGTGGTCTGGGGAAGCTGAGAGCCTTCCGTCACCACAGCGGGCTCCCAATCGCCGCCTTCAGGGTCGATGGTACGATAGTCCATCCCATCGATATTGGTCACAGTCGCCACCAGATCGGTAACTTTGCTGGCCCGTTCCATACCTTGGCGCACCGCCCGGATAACATATTCCGGGAACAGCGCGGAACCCTCGGTGGTGGCGAAAAACTGCTCTACCTGGTCAGAGCTGGGGCCGCTCACTTTGATATCGAAACGCTTCAGCTGACGCTGGAATGCATCCAGTCCTTCCAGGGGAGTGCCCCGGTAGTTCTCGGAGTTGTCCAGTTCTTCCAGCACCTGAGTAAAACTTTTTCCGGGCACATTGTACATGCCCTTCTCCAATGTGATCTGCTCAAATCTTGCCATAGTAAAATCCTCCCTTTCTCAATTAAAAAATAACGCCGCAAATTTTGGCGTCAGCGTCCACATCCACAACGATACCGCCCCGTCCGGAGCCTGCCGCCAGCGCCCCATCGGAATCCAGAGCCAGCAAAGCATACCCCACCGCCATGTCGGCGTCGCAGGGCAAGCGCATGTATCCCGCAACCTGTACGGCTGCCGTACCGTTTTCCACCCGCTGCACCACTCCTATAGGGGCTGTGCTGGCAGGACAAGCTTTCACTTTGCCATTGCCCGATAGCGCTACCATGGTGCCGGCTTCCACCGCCGGTTCGCTGGCAGCGTCCACCTCCAAAGCGATCACCTGTTCTGCCACACCTTCATAAGGAATCATCCGTTATCGCTCCTTTCCTTTGTTTATCAAATACAAAATTCGCCGTTATCCACAGCTTTTTCCGCCGGACACTGAGAAGCCAGCTGAGGCTGCAACGGCAGTTTTTTCCCTGCCATCTTCTCATAGGTTTCCGCCATCTGAGCAAGCTCGCCTACCGACAGGCCCTTCACCGCCGATTCCATCACCCCGCGGGGAAGCTCCGGCTGAAGGATAGCGCTGTATCTCAGCACGTCTCCGGTCAGCTTTTCCCGGTAAGACCGTCCCCAGCCCGCCTGCTCTTTCCACTCCTTCACCAAGCTCAGCAGCTCTTGAGCCTGGGATTTCGTCAGCCGCAGTCCTTCGCTGCCAACTGCCTCCAAACACTTTTCGTAATCCATAGGTACACCTTCCTCAAAATGTTTGACCACACCGGCCGCCCGCTGAGCGGGAACCGCCACAAAGGAACATTCATAAGCGTCCGCCGGGTCGCTAAGCACCCGATGGCACAGCTTTCCTTCGTAGATCCGGCCTTTTACGTGGCCGCAGTGTTCTTTGCCGCAAATAGAACACACAGAGCGCCTCATACTGCATCCCACGCTGACCTCTTTCAAGATGCCGCTCTCGATCAGCTCAATAATTTCCTGGTTTTTCTCAGTTCTGGGCAAATAAGCTTTGGCGGTCAGTTTTGTATACACTTCTCCCGCCTGGGTCTTGGTCCCCAGTTCTTTCTCCAGACCTGTGTCATAAATCCGGGCGGTCTGGTTCGCGCTTCGGCGTTCGTGATCAAACAAACAGGTCTTGCCGGGGAACATCTCTTTCAGCCCATTCAAAGCCTCTAAAGAAAACCGTTCAAAATCCCGGTCGATCTCGTTGTCGCACAAAACCAGCGAAAACGCATACACCTCCTCCGGGCCATAAGCTCTGCGGGTATAGCGGTTGATCTTTTCCATATCCGGAACATCCAGGCCCTTTGTCACCAAGCCTTCTTTCATATCTCCTCCTCCTTTTGTTCCAACTGCCTTGCCTGGGCGTTCAGATACCGTGCGTTGGCATGATCCACCTCATCCTGCATGGTGATCTCTTCCCACTCCACATGGCACTGGGGCTCAAACCCGGCCAAAGCCAGCCAGGTGCGGCAGATTTTGCGGATCACCGGGGTAAGCACCCGGCGGTAAGCGTCCAGTTCGCTGGTGAGCATGTCCGCTTGCTGGCTCGACATCCGTTCTGTGGATGACCAGGACAGCCCAAGCAGAAAAGGCGGTATCCCCAGCTTGGCCACAATCTGCTCCAGCATCTGGCGTACCGGCACGTCGCTGTCTAAAATCTGGTTATCCGCTCCAATCGCCTTGATCGACACATCCCCAACAGCTACAAAATCACTCACTTCCCCGCTGCGCATGGCCCGTTTCCATTCCTCAGCCATCTGCCGGGCGCGCTCACCGGCATACAGCCCGGAAGGGTCCGGCTTGCAGGTAACCGCGAACCGCACGTTTCCCAGCCTGTCCCAGTTGACGCCAACCGTCTTATAGATTTTCAGCAAGATTTCGCTGACAAACGGCAGGCCTCGCAGTAAAGAGGTCCCTCTAATAGAACCCGCCTCCGGGTTCAGCGTTGAGACCAGAAGCAGCTGCGGATATGGGCAGCACCGCTTTTTGGCTCCATCCCACACAGAGACTTTCACCTCTAAGGGGCCGGTCTGCTCCAATTCCACGCTGTCCAAAGAGGCGTTATACAAAGCGGCTACCTGGCCTCCCCCCAGGACCATTTCCCCAACAGCGTTGCCATAGGTCAGCAGTTCCTCAAAGTACACCCCCAAAAAGGCGTCGATTCCCTGTTCGGCGGCATTCACCCGCACGTCCTCCAAAAAACGCCTCAGCTGTTCCTGTGCTTCCGGGTCGGGACATTCTACCTGGAAGCTCCCCAAAAGCCTGCGCAGCTTGTTGATAGACGCATCGATGAGCGGCACATGTTCCCGCAACGCTCGATACAGAGCCCGCTCCCCCGGGCCGGGCGGAACACCCCTGGTCAATCGGAACGACTCTTCCGGGCGCGTCTGCACACTGAGCGCCGCCGTCTGTTCCTTCTTTCGGAATCCCAGCATCGTTTCCTCCTTTCTGAAAGCGAGAAGTGAAAACCCGCTTCCATCCCCCCCTAAAAAACAAGAAAAAGTTGTCCTCAAAAGGACAACTTTCTGAAGAAATTTGAAAAAAATCTTTCACTCTTTAATTTTATCTTACTTTAAAGCCCCCTGTCTTGATTTCTAAAAAACGCTAGTGTAAGATAAGATTGAAAAGTACAGACGCAATACTGCGAGACCGATGGAATACATTCCGCTTATAGGTCCTGATTTGGACCCAGCGGCACGGGAAAGGAATGGAACCGCTATGCCTGACTATTACAACTACAACCAAAATTCTGGCCAACAGCCCATGTACAATCCGCCCCAATACCAGCCCCAGGCGGGGATGGACCCCCCTCCCGGCTATGCGCAGAAAAGCCGCATGGCCGCCGGGATTCTGGCTATCCTGTTGGGCACCTATGGCATTCATAGCTTCTATCTTGGGAACACTTCCCGGGGCTTGATGCAGCTGCTGCTCACGCTGTTCACCTGCGGCATCGGCGCAGTGGTAATGCTCATTTGGGGCGTTGTGGACGGAGTGCGCATCTTAGACGGACGCATCAACACCGACTCTAACGGCGTATTTTTAAAAGACTAAACCAACCTGTGTAAAAGGAGAAACGCTATGACTGATTTTGATAACAAGGAGATGCAGGGCCAGGAGCCCCCGGTTCCGCAGCCTGAAACTCCTCCGCAAACTCCCGAACAGACCGTTCAAAATGCTTCGCAGGAGGCTCCTCAGCAAGAGGCGCAGCAGCCTACAGCAAACTATGAAGCGCCTCCCCAGGCGGGCCCTTCCACGAGCCAGGTTCCTCATTTAACCTTCGACCCCAACGAGGAAGCCCCCTTCCAAGGCGATCCTTTCCAATATCCGGAACCGCCTCGTGCTCCAGAGCCTCCTCAACCTGAACCGGACTATCAGCAACCTCCTCAGTATGATGCACCCCAATACGGTGCACCCCAGTATGGCACCCCTCAATACGGCGGGCCTCAGTATCAGCCGCCCCAATACACGCAGCCGCCTCAGCCAACATATTATCAGCCCCAATATAATGTACCTCCGGCTGGTTATGCTCAAAAAAGCCGTTTGGCGGCGGGGTTATTGGGAATCCTCTTCGGGTCCCTGGGAATCCACAACTTCTATTTGGGATTCACCACACGAGGCGTGGTACAGCTGCTGGTTTCTCTGATCGGCGGTGTTATCACCTGTGGCCTTGCCACTCTCGCCATCGCCATTTGGGGATTCGTGGAAGGCGTTTTGCTGCTCACCGCTTCTCCTTCCCGTATGTACGATGGGCACGGCGTAATCTTGCGGGATTAAACCTCCCTGTTTTTGGAGCTTTCACTGGACGCAAGTACTTTCTGAAACACAAAAGACCACAAGCCAATCAGCTTGTGGTCTTTTTATTGTTTAAAATAGCGGGATGTACAGCAAAGGGTTCTTACCAATACAACTAAAACGTAGATTTCGCGCCTATGGTTCTGCCGCTATGCCACTTCGGCGCAGGGCCAGCGTGACCAAAGGAACCACCGCCAGCTGCAGCACGATCCCCGGCAGGCAAATGACAAATGATTCCCGCACCCAAGCGCCCCAAGTATAGTGGGGCACAAAGACAAAAGCATCCAGAAGGCCGCAGAACACCCGGCCCAAAAGCATAGCGCCCAACAGAGACACGCTCACGTTCAACACCGGCGGCGCGGCCGCCAGCAAATATGTAAGAAGTCCCGCCAGAAACCCATAGATTGCCAGTTCCCACAATTCTCCTGTAGAAAGGACTGCAGCTCCAGGAGCTCCCGGGAAAAACCGGGGCAGCAATACAATCAGCATCCCACAGGAAAGCCCATATGCCGGCCCGCATAACATACCGCACAACAACACCGGCAGCTGCAGCAACAGCAGCACCTGCTCTCCATTGGCCACCCAGCGAAACCCCCAGGGCAGCAACAGGCCGATTCCAACACAAAGCACCGCCAAAGTCAAATCCAACAGGCAGCGTTTCGTTTTATTCATACAAACTCTCCCTTCCCCGGCAGAAACAAAACCACCCCCCGGGCAAAGAAAGAATTATCCCTCTTTGCAGGTGATCACCGTCACATCCCGGTGAAGCTGCAGCACAGAAGCCGGCACCAAAGGCGTCACCTTGCCGGTGAGCGCTTTTTCCACGATCCCCTTCTTGTCCGCTCCAGCGATCAGCAGAATGCGACGGGCCTTCATGATCGTGCCAATTCCCATGGTGATAGCCTGCGTAGGCACATCCTCGATCCGGTCAAACAGCCGGGAGTTCGCTTGGATAGTGCTTTCCGTCAATGCCACCGGATGCACTTCAGCAGGGAAACAATCGGTAGGCTCGTTAAAACCGATATGCCCATTATGTCCAATGCCTAAAAGCTGAAGATCCGCGCCGCCCAATTCTTCCACCAAATCCTCATACCGGCGAGACTCCTCTTCCATATCGGAAGCGGTACCATTGGGAAGGTATGTATTCTCCTGAGGGATGTTCACTTGCGAAAACAGGTGATGATTCATAAAGTAGCGGTAGCTTTGGGGATTGTCCCCTGCCAGCCCGCAGTATTCATCCAAATTCACCGTGCGGACCTGAGAAAAGTCCAAACGTCCGGCGCGATAAGCCTCCACCAGCTTTGCGTAGGTGCCGATGGGGCTGGAACCTGTAGCCAAACCCAACACACACCGGGGCTTCAACATCACTTGGGCACCGATCATCTCAGCCGCCAGAGTGCTCATCTCTTCGTAATTTCGTGTTTCTATGATCCGCATTATAAACGCTTCCTTTCCCCGATTTCCTGGTTTCATCTTAACGCAAGAACCGAAAAAAGTCCATGACGGCAGATCATTTTGATTCTACTTTCTATTTTCCGAAGGGCGCTTTGCCTCGGGAAGCTGGGCCAGCACTACGGCAAGGAGCACTAAAACGCATCCCACAATCTCCCGGGATGTCAAGGGCTGGTTCAAAAGCACCCATCCTGCCAGCACAGCAAACACCGATTCCAGACTGAGGATCAACGAAGCCACGGTGGGATTGACCGTGCGCTGACCCAAAATCTGCAAAGTATACCCTATCCCGCTGGAAACCACCCCAGTATACAGCAGCGGTACCCATGCGGAAAAAACATCGCCCAAAGTGAAGGTTTCAAAAATAAAGGCAAGCGCAAAAGATATGATTGCCGCCACAAAAAACTGGATGCAGGAAAGCTTGATCCCATCCACATCACTTGGAACCGAACCGATCACCAAGATATGCACGGAAAACAAAACCGCGCTGCCGATCACCAAAAGGTCTCCTGTGGCTATCCCTTCCCCGCCCTTCACACTGAGCAGATACGCGCCCACCAAAGCCAGCGCTACCCCGATCCAAACTTTCACACCGGGACGCCGCCCCATAAACATGCCCAGCACTGGAACGATCACAATATAGAGAGCAGTCAGAAAGCCCGCTTTTCCAGCCGAAGCCGTCTGCATACCAGACTGCTGCAGCAAGCTGGCGCTGGCCAGCAGCAAGCCACAGACAACGCCCCAGCGAAACAGTCTTTTTCTTTGGTCGCGCACAGAAACGGTTTCACCTTCCGGCGGGCTTTTCCGAAGCCGGGAGGCAAACGCGATTACCGGAAGCAACGCAGCCGCCCCGATCAAATTGCGCACACCATTAAAGGCGAAAGGCCCTAAATAATCCATCCCAACGCTTTGGGCCACAAACGCCCCGCCCCAAATCAAAGCGGTAAACATTAACAGTGCGGCACCTCGAAGCTGCGTTGTTTCACGTCCCATGAGCCATACTTTCCTCACTTTCTAGTTTTCCGGAATCCCTGGTGAGATTCTTCATCCAATTATACCGGTTGATTTTTACCAGCGCCACAAAGCACTTTAATATCTGGTCGCACTTCAAGCAGGCAAACACTACCCAAGGCGGAGCCCCCAGCCACATGGCAAGCAGCGAAGAAGGGATCACCACCAGGAACACAAAAATGCTGTCGTTTTTAAACACGAAGGAAATATCCCCGCCCGATTTCACCAGCCCAAACAGGCAGGCCGCCTGATAGCAAGTACCAATGATGGTGACAGAGATCACATTGATAAACTGCCGGGAATATTCCTGAGCCTCGGGGCTGGCGTTGTACAAAGAAATAAACCCATCCCTGGCGAGGAACACAGCAGCTCCCGAAATCAAGCCCACCAACAGGAATATCATCTGCACTGTTTTGGAATATTCCTTCATTTTCTCATAAAGCCCGGCGCCAACGGTCTTTCCAGTAATGATGCCCACCGCGGAGGACAATCCGTTCATCCATACATAGATCAAATTGTGGAGCATTCCAGTAATGCTGGCCGCCGCAATGACCTCAGCGCTGTAATAGCCCAGAATTTTCGTGTTGGCCAGCATATTCACCGACCACACTACCTGGCCGCCGATCACCGGAAGGCCATAACGGATAAAGTCCCGCAAAAGCTGCCGATCCGTCCGAAACAAGTCCCGCAGTCCGAAGCGAAGCTTTTTATCTACAAAAAACACGTATCCCACACTGGCGCACATTTCCACAACGCGAGAGATCAGCGTGGCAATGGCGGCGCCCCGCACTCCCATGGCCGGGAAGCCCAGGTGTCCAAAAATGAACACATAGTTCAAGCTTACGTTTACCACCATAGCTATCAGCGAAATATACAAGCCCACACGGGCAGTCTCCACACTTCGCATGGCAGCGATCATCACTTGAGAAATTGAGAAAAACAAATAGGTGAATCCCACAATCTGCACATAGGCCGCCCCTTCTCGAATCACGCCGGGGTCTTGTGTAAAAATGCGGATCGTCCACTCGGGGAACGATACTGCCACTAAGGTCATGAGGATTCCCACACCCAAAGCGAACTTCACGCCAATAGATACCACTTTCCGAATGCTTTCCCGGTCTTTCCTGCCCCAATACTGGGCAGCCAAGATCAAAATCGCGCCTTCGATGCCGCCGATAAACATTTGCAGCACAGATTGCAGCTGCCCGCCCACATACACACCTGAGATCGCGTCATCGCCCAAAGAACCGATCATCAAATTGTCCGCGAATCCTACCGCGAAAGTCACCAGGTTTTGCAGCGAGATCGGCACTGCCAACGTGACAAGCGACCGGTAAAAAGACCGGTCTTTTGTAAAAACAGCCATATCCTCTTTCTCCTCTTATCCCCAAAACTCCCCGCTTTTCGCGGTTAGAATCCATTATACACGAGGGGCTCGAAAGTGTAAAGCCCGTACCTCAAGGGATTTCCCAGGAAAAGCTTTAGATGCACAAAAAACAGGGCGCAGCCTTTCGCCGCGCCCTGTCCCAATGACAATTCCTTATGCCGCTACAGAACTTTCCGAAGAAGAACTGGAAGAAGTGGAACTTTGCGAACTGGAACTGGAGGAACTAGTAGAACTTTCGCTGCTGGAGCTGGAAGAACCAGTGTCAGAAGAAGCGGAAGAACCATCCTCACTGGAAGAAGAACTGCTTTCGGAATCGGCGTTAGCTTCCTCCGGCAAAGGCGTACCGTCAGCCCGCAAAGCCCCTTTGGCGAACAATGCGGCCTGGGTAGATGGATCGGCAATACCGGTGGCTTCCAGACCGTTAGCTACCTGGAAATTACTGATACAGTTGGCTGTGGTGGCGCCATAATGGCCATCATACGCCTCAGTCAAATAGCCCAGCTCTGTCAGCCTTTCCTGAAGAGCCATTACAGCATCGCCCTGGGCGCCTTCTTCCAAAGTCTCATATTGTTCCTGGGCGCTCATAGTAGAGCTTACTTGGTCTTCAATATCTTTGGTGGGGTCTTTTACCTTCATAGAATTTTCTTCCAGCAATTCCGGAAAAGCAGCGGCACTGATCTCATAAGCTGTCTCGATCACTGTGCGCCCCTGCCATTCCATGAGGGACTTGTCCAACTCTACAACTTTTCCATTTTTTACTGCTTGAAAATCGGAAAAACGGCTATCATTTTCAATTTCCTCTTTCAGTCCCGGCGCACAGAAAATCACGTTGGGATTAGCAATCCGCAAAGAATCGAAATCATAGGTGCCGCCTTCCAAGCTGTCAAAGATATTTGTCACGCCGGCATAGGACATTACCGTGCTGGCAAACATGTCGCCCGTCACAGCGGAGTTGTCCAAATTATAAAGATAGCAGGCTGTGGTCACCTTATCCGTAGGAACGATACGGTTGATGTTGTCCAATGTGATAAATATATCCTGGGCAGCTTTGATTCCCGCATCGTAGCCGGAACCACCTCCCAGTAGCGCCGAGGACACCTGGGAATAAAGCCGTTCAAAATCTTCCCGATCCGTAGCGGGGGCCACAGAAAGCACTTTCACCCCAGCGTCTTCCAAAGCGTTTTGAACTCCATTGGAGGAAGAATCCACGAGAACCAAGTCCGGCTGCAAATCCTGCACCGCGGCAGCGTCATCCGCAGATACCTTTTGCAATTCTTCCAACCCGCTTTGGGTGCAGCCATCGCTGGCACCGGCCAATTGAGTTTCACAATTCAACGCCAAGACCACATCCGCCAAGCTGGGAGAAAGCACCACCACTCGTTGGGGACGGGCCGAAATGGTAACGCCGTTCACCTCTACAGGAAATTCGCCTGTAGCGGTCACCCCAGAAACTAAACTATCCATTTGAGAGCAGCCTGCAATAGTACAAGCAAAAAGCACAACCATCAAAAAAGACAAAACGCGCCGTGAAGCGGCAAATTTTCGCAACATACAAGAGACCCCTTCCTTTATAGATGACTTCTCCTGCCAAAAAACGGCAGAACTGTCCATCATTCATGGATGATCGATACTTATTTTACCCTGAGAGCCCTGTCTGTGTCAACTCCCCCGAAAAAACCTTGACATTTTTCCCATTCCAGACTAAAATAAAATGCGCGCTGTTACAAAGCGTTTTATCGTTTATAATTTGATTACATCTGTTTTATCAGCCGTTATGAAAGCCAAAAACTTAATTGGAGATGTACCCAAGTGGTTGAAGGGTCCGCACTCGAAATCTTCCCGGAATTTGGGAACCTGAGCTTTCAAGAATGGCTCTAGACTGCGGGTTCCCGGGTTTGGGGTGGTTCTAAGACAGCCCTGGTTCTAACGGTTGTTCTAAGGATTTTTCAGAAAACAAAAATCACTCGCAAAAAGTTTCTTTCACAGGAATTTTATATGGAGATGTACCCAAGTGGTTGAAGGGTCCGGATTCGAAATCCGGTAGGTCGGTTCCGCCGGCGCTGGGGTTCAAATCCC
>CAJFSY010000015.1 GCA_904419785.1 uncultured Neglectibacter sp. | reverse complement strand
AGACTTTAAGCATGACTTCAATTTTGCCCGCTTTTAGGGGGCTGGGTTTTGTGCGCCTTTTTTCGGAATGGTGCCTAAATTACAATGTTTCAACCTTTAAACTCCTTCCCGTTTTTCACAAAGTTTCTATTTTTATATATTATAAAAAGGATAAAGATAAAAGTCTATCGCTTATAAAAAAATTAGGATAAAAGACGGTGCCGGGGGTAAAATAACTTTTGTGAAGCGCCGCGGCGCTTTGCGAATTTTTTCGAAAACGAGGTGCCTTATATGAACCGTTTGGAATGTCAAGTGCAGAGCTGTCAGCATTTTCAAAACAACCAGTGCTGTTTGGCCGGTATCCAGGTGGATGGACCTTCCGCCCGTGAGTGCAGCCAGACTTGCTGCGCTTCTTATGAAGAGCGCCGGCCCGGCAGTGCCCAGAACGCTGCGGGACAGAATCCTTCCGTAGAAACGGAAATCCAGTGCCGGGTGAAGGGCTGTAGCCACAACTCCAATAACTGTTGTCAGGCTCAGAGCGTGTGCGTGGGCTGCTGCAGTGGAGACGTTTCCTCCAAGAGCGGCACCGAATGCCGTACCTTCCAAAATAAGTAAGACAGGCAAAAGCGGCTTGAAGGGCATTCCTTTAAGCCGTTTTTTCTGTAGGTGTGTTTTTCCTTTGCGGCAAGAAAGAGCCTGTGCTATAATAGGTGCGGAAAAAAGAACAGGAAAAGGGGTTTTGGAATGGCGGTCTCCCTGATAGCATTCGATTTGGACGGCACTACATTAACAGAGCACAAATATCTATCCCAAGGCAACCGGCGGGCCCTGGAAGAAGCTGCCCGGCGGGGAATCATATTGGTTCCGGCTTCCGGCAGGATGAAAGATTTCCTCCCAGAGGAGATCACAAGTCTGCCTGGTGTGCGGTATGTGATCACCGCCAATGGTGCCGGAGTTTACGATTTAAAAGAAAACAAAAACATCTGGCAGTGTTTGATCCCCAATGAAAAGGCCCGTGAGGTCCAAGATTTGCTGGCGCAATACGATCTGTTCGTGGAGTATTATGACCGCGGGCGTTCTATTACCCGTAAAGGTGACCCGGAGCGGGCAACAGACCACTATGGGTTTCCTAAAGAAAAGCTGCATTTTTTGTCAAAAGATTATGTGCTGGCGGAAGATATGGCGGCGATGCTGGCCGAAACAAAATTGCAGCCTGAAAAGATCAACCTTCCGTATCTGTCTACGCCCCAGCTCCGCCAAGAGGTATGGCAGCGGATCGAGGCTTTGGGAGGCTTGCATCTGACTTCTTCTATCCCGGATAATATAGAGGTAAATGTTCAAGGGGCGGATAAAGGTCACGCACTGGAAGCGTTGGCTCAGCGTTTGGGAGTTCCCCAACAAGAGGTAATGGCCTTGGGAGACAATGGCAACGATGTGACCATGCTGCAATACGCCGGGGTGTCTGTGGCTATGGGGGATGGTTCTCCAGAAGCGAAAGCTGCGGCAAAATATGTCACCGTCCCACATACAGAGGACGGCTTAGCCCGGGCGCTGGAACGTTTCGCCTTGATTTAAGCATCAAAAAGCAGAAAATACTAAGAGTCCGGAGGAATTTCCTCCGGACTCTTTTTCTTTTATCAAAAAATCACTGTTTGTTTTGAAGATACTCATCGATGGCGTGAGCGGCGGTTTTGCCTGCACCCATCGCCAAAATCACAGTGGCGGCGCCAGTCACTGCGTCACCGCCAGCGTAGACGCCCTCCCGGCTGGTGAGGCCAGTCTCTTCTTCCACGATGATGCCGCCCCATTTCTGGGTTTCCAAACCTTCTGTGGTAGATTTGATCAGCGGGTTGGGGGAAGTGCCGATGGCCATAATCACGCAATCCACGTCCAGGATAAACTCAGAACCTTCCACCTCCACAGGACGGCGGCGGCCGGAAGCGTCCGGTTCGCCCAGTTCCATGCGGATACATTCCATACCCTTTACGTTGCCTTTGTCGTCCCCCAGGATCTTGGTGGGATTGTTCAGCAGGTGGAATACGATGCCTTCTTCTTTGGCATGCTCCACTTCTTCGGCACGGGCGGGCAGTTCCTTTTCAGAACGACGGTAAACGATGAACACATCTTCAGCGCCCAAACGTTTGGCGCACCGGGCAGCGTCCATGGCAACGTTGCCGCCGCCTACCACTGCTACGCGCTTGGCGTGCTCAATAGGGGTATCGCTGCCGGGCTGATAAGCTTTCATCAAGTTCACCCGGGTGAGGAACTCATTGGCAGAGTATACGCCTTTTAAATTTTCACCGGGGATTCTCATGAACCGGGGCAGGCCAGCGCCAGAGCCGATAAACACCGCCTCGAAGCCCTGTTCCAGCAGTTCATCGATGGAGAGCACCCGGCCAATGACCATGTTGGTTTCCACTTTTACACCCAAAGCCTTTAGGGTATCGATCTCCTTTTGCACGATGTCCTTGGGCAGGCGGAACTCCGGGATGCCATAGACCAATACGCCGCCAGCGGTATGTAAAGCCTCAAACACAGTGACTTCATAGCCTCGCTTTGCCAGGTCCCCCGCGCAGGCCAGGCCAGAAGGCCCGGAACCAACCACCGCTACCCGATGGCCGTTGGGGGCGGGCTTTACAGGGGCTTCTTTCACATGCTGATTGTGCCAGTCTGCTACAAAGCGTTCCAAACGGCCAATGCCTACCGGCTCGCCTTTGATGCCACGCACGCATTTTGACTCGCACTGGGTCTCTTGGGGACAGACGCGCCCGCACACAGCGGGGAGGGAGCTTTGCTGGGTGATGACCTGGTAAGCGCCTTCATAGTCCTTTTCCGCAACTTTGGCGATGAATTCCGGAATCGCGATGCCCACGGGGCAGCCGCTGACACAAGGCTTGTTTTTGCAGTGCAGACACCTTTGGGCCTCATCGATAGCCTGTTCTTCTGTGTATCCCAAAGCTACTTCCAAGAAGTTTTTGTTCCGGATATCCGGGGCTTGGGAAGGCATTTCATTTTTCTTCAGAGACATATTGGGCATATCACTGCACCTCCTTCCGGAACAGATTGCAAGTTTCTTCGTGAGCGTGCCGTTCAAAATCACGATACATGGTGCCGCGGGCCATGGCTTCGTCAAAATCCACTTCAAAACCGTCAAAATCCGGGCCATCCACACAAGCGAATTTCGTTTGTCCGCCAACGGTGAGACGGCAGCCGCCGCACATGCCGGTGCCGTCGATCATGATGGGGTTCATGCTCACAACGGTTTTGATATTGTAGCGTTTGGTCAGCTGGGTGACGAATTTCATCATCACCAGGGGGCCGATAGCAATCACTTCGTCGTAGGGTTCGCCCTGCTCGATGAGCTTTTCCAAAGCGTTGGTGACCAAGCCTTTTTCTCCGTAACTGCCATCGTCGGTCATCATGACAAGTTTGTCGCTGACCGCGTCGAATTCCTGTTCCAAAATGACCAGGTCTTTATTGCGGAAACCCACGATGGAATGCACCACCGCGCCTTGCTCGTGGAGCTTTTTCGCCACGGGATAGGCGATAGCACAACCCACGCCGCCTCCGATCACGGCAACTTTATGCAGCCCCTCCGTTTCAGAAGGCCTCCCCAAGGGGCCTACAAAATCTTGAAGGCAGTCGCCCTCTTCCAGGTGGTTCAGTTTTTCCGTGGTGGCGCCCACGATTTGGAAAATAATGGTCACAGTGCCACGCTCCCGGTCAAAGTCCGCAACGGTCAAAGGGATGCGCTCGCCTTTTTCGTCCACCCGCAGGATGATGAACTGCCCTGGTTCCGCTTTTCGGGCAACCAGGGGGGCGTCGATCTCCATCCGGGTCACGGTGGGATTCAGCACCTGTTTTTTAACAATCCGGTACATAGGCATTACTCCTTTGTGGCAGAAACACGCATAAAATGATGGATTTCACACGGCGTTCCTGCAAACTATTCCTTATTATAGAGGAAAGACCCCTTTATTTCAACTTTTTTCTGAATTTTGTCCAAGCTAATTTTGCAAATATCCATTCTGGCTTGGTCTTTTGCAAAAGTTTAGAGTTTGGCCAGCACTCGTCCCTGGCATTCCAGGCGGTCAAAGGGGCCGATGGGGATTGGCTCGTATTTTGGGTTAAATGAGAGAAGCTGTCGGTGGCCCAGCTGTTTGATGTAGCCTTCGCCATTAAGCGCGAAGATGCCTACCTCTCCCTCCCGCAAAGAGCCGTTTTCCAGCCGTTGGACAAATACGATGTCGCCGTCTTTGTAAGCGGGCTCCATGCTGTCTCCATTGACCCGCAGACAGCAATGGGCGTTTTCCGGCACCTTTTCGGTGGGAATCTCCAACCGGGTGGTGTAATACGTGTCGCCTAAAGGCTCGCCGGTGCCGGCGGATACAGCTAGGTCATACAAGTTGATATAAGTGACCCAGCCTTTTTGTTCCCGTTCCGCCACATGGGTCATCCGGTCATATTCTGTTTCCAACACGGTGTCTACAGCCCGTTTGCCGTAAACGTCCAACGTCCTATATTTTTGCAGCATCTTCATTTCTGGGAAATCCACTTGGAACCCGGCGGTTTTTCCGTAGTTTGGGTCTGTAAGGTCCTCCCGCAAAAGATAATCGGTGGTGGTGTCAAAAAATTCTGCCAGTTTTCCGGCGGTGGAAAGTTTCAGCCCTTCGTATCCCCGTTTATACCAGTTATCAATGGTGGTGTAAGGGATGCCCGCTCTAAGAGAAAGTGTTCGGCGGTTTAGGTGGGACCTTTCCATTAAAAAGTCCAGCTTTTCTAAAAATGTCATAGGGTTCACCCACTTTCTTGCCATAGGATATACCAGAAGAGGGAAAAAGTCAAGCTTTCTTTATTCTTAGGAGTAAAAAACTCTTGACAAATACTCTAAAGAGTAATAAACTGAAAATAGAGAGCCCAAAAGAGGAAATTTTTTCTAGAGGGTTTTCAGAAAGTTCCAAACAGGGAAGGAGAGGGCAAAGATGAATTATGAGCGTATGGCACAAGAATACCTGGAGGAAGTAGAGCGCATCGACCGGCGGCTGGAACAGCTGCGCCAAGCGTGCCGCCTTCACCGTGAGGCGGATTTATGGGAACGGATGGGCAAGCTTATGGAGATCCGGGATGATTTGCGGGTAACAGCTCATGTGCTGCAGCGCCGGGGCCTGCGGAGTGCGGGATGACACGGGTAGAATTTGAGCAGGTGCTGGAACACGGCGGCCCTGTCCCCTGGAAACAAATTGTGGCGGAGCTGGGCTACCGCTGGACCGTAGGCAAGGCGCGCTACGCTTACAGCCGGGTATGCGGGCTCTGCTTTACAGAGGAGGAGTCAAGATGAGAAAAGAACTAAAAAGCTGTCCTTATCCGGATACATGCCGGTATTTCAGGGCGGCTGGCGGAGAGGCGCGCTGCTTGAAGGAAGCGTGTCCATTTCGCATTCATTCGAGGCGTCTGGTGGCTGGGGAAATCCACCGGCTGTGCCAGGAACAGGAATTGAATCCCCAGCAGGCACGGGAACTGGAAGTGCTCAAAGTCCAGTATGCCCGGCTGCTGAGGGGAGGTGACCGGCATGACGGGAAAACGTCCCAAACGGCCTCAAAGCCCCCGCGCTTGGAAAGCGGCGGTGGAGCAGTATTTGCGGGAGTGTGACCAGGCCCTGCGCTTCCCAACGGTGACGGGACTGGCCCTGGCACTGGGTTTTTCCGGACGGGAGGAGATGGAACGGTTTGCCGCCAAAGAAGGAGGCTCGGCTTCCGATTGGATGGAATGGGCCCGTTCCCTGGTGGAAGAAGAGACGTTGCAGGCTGTTTACCGGAAAGACACTTCTTCCGGTGCAAGGTTTATTCTGCAAAGCAGCTTTGGTTATGGGGAAAAATCCCCTCGTGACCCAGGACCCATTACAGTGCGGGTAGAAGGAGAGGAGGATTAGCGTGGAAGTGACCATTCCAAAAAACGCGTTCAATCCCTTGTTTTATCCTTACCTGCGCGATGACGCCCACCGTTATCTGGTGTTTTACGGAGGCGCTGGCTCTGGAAAAAGTGTGTTTACAGTGCAACGGTTCCTTTACCGGCTGCTGACCCGGCCCTTGTGCAACGTGCTGGTGGTGCGGGCTGTAGCGGCCACCAACCGGGATTCCACATATGCCTTGTTCCGGCAGACGATCAGCCGGTGGGGGCTGGAAGCCTTGTTTTCCTGGAAAGAGTCGGATCTGCGGATCACATGTGTCAACGGCAATTCGGTGATTTTCAAAGGCTTGGATGACACGGAGAAATTGAAGTCTGTAACTTTCCCAAAAGGGGAATTGACGGATGTTTGGATAGAAGAAGCCTCGGAAGTCCGGGAAGAAGATTTCAACCAGCTGGATGTGCGTTTGCGTGGCAAAGGCTCACACAAGCAAATCGTGCTGACATTCAATCCGGTGTCGGTTCTCCATTGGCTGAAACGACGCTTTTTTGACCGGGAAGATTCTCGGGCGGCAGTGGTGAAATCCACTTATAAGGATAACCTTTTTTTAGACGAAGATTATAAGCGCACGTTAGAGAGCTATCGGGAGACGGACCCTTACTATTACTCGGTGTATTGTCTGGGAGAATGGGGCGTTTTGGGCCAGACGATTTTCGACGCGCGAAAAGTCAACCAGCGTTTGGCGGAAGCGGCTGGACCGCTAAAGCGAGGAGAATTCGTGTTTTCTACCCGATATAGCCAAGAGGCAGGCCAGGTAATGATCGACGACGAATCCATCCGTTGGGTAGAACACACTGACGGTCCCATCAAAGTCTATCAAGAGCCTGTGGCCGGCGCTCCTTATGTGATCGGAGCGGATACGGCGGGCGAAGGTTCAGATTTCAATGTGGGCCAGGTGATTGGATGTCACTCGGGCCAGCAGGTGTGTACTATCCGGGGCAGGATGGATGAAGATCTGTTTGCAAAACAGCTGTATTGCTTGGGCAAATACTATAATAATGCCTTGGTCTCCATCGAAGCGAACTTCTCCAGTTATCCCATTCGGGAACTGGAACGGCTGCGCTATCCCAGGCAGTATGTGCGCCAGGTGGAGGACAGTTTTACCCATCGGGTCCGCCAAAGCTATGGATTCAAAACAAGCAGCGTCACCCGTCCATTAGTCATCGCCGGATTGGTGGAGGTAGTGAGAGAGCATCCTGAATGGCTGAACGACCGGGATACACTTCACGAGATGCTTGCGTTTGTACGCAACGAAAACGGCCGTCCCGAAGCCCAGCAAGGCGCTCACGATGACTGTGTTATGGCGCTGGCCATTGGATACTTCACCAGGGCGCGGGCGTCGGGGCAGATAGAAGATAAGGGAAGCTCGCCCTTTATCAGTGTGGGGAAGTCCCCTTTTGAAGCGCTGGGAAAAAGGGGGGAGCGGTTGTGAATGAATGGACCGTGGTGACCAGCCTGTCTGTAGTGGTAGGATTGGCAGCGGCGGTAGCTGGCCCTTTGGTGAAGCTGAACGGGACGATCTCCCGGCTTTCCACTATCTTAGAGCACGTTTTGGTAAGACTGGATAAGCTGGAAGGGGAGGATGAAAAGCTTCGGACAAAAGGAGAAGAAATGGAGCGGCTTTTAGGAATCCGGATCGATGGACAGGACAAGCGGTTAAACCATTGTGAAAACCGTTTGGCGCTTTTAGAGCGAATGAAAGGAGCACATTATGAAAACGATTAATTGGCAGGTACGTTTGAAAAATCCATTGTTTTGGGCGCAAGCGGCGGCAGCTGTTTTGTCGCCTGTGCTGGTAGGTTTAGGGCTCCAGTGGGAGGATATGACTTCTTGGGGCGCTTTGTGGGAAGCTCTTTGCAATGCGGTGAGCAATCCCGTGCTGTTGGTAGCGGCTTTGACCTCTTTATGGGCGTGCGTCACAGACCCTACCACAGAGGGCATGGGAGATAGCCAGCAGGTGATGTCCTACGCGGCGCCAAAGCCAAAAAATACATAACAGCCAGCTATGGTCAACAAGAGAAGGCCCCCGGATGTTTCCGAGGGCCTTCTCTATTAGGATGGAACTGTGTTCGGGTATTATTTGAGTATGAGCGCCAAAGCGGTGATGTCATCTTCATGGCCATCGCTGCGGCGCTTTTTGGCTTCGTCGATGATCTGCTGGGCCAGCAAGTTGGGATTCTCATCTTCGTCCCAATGAAGGACGAAATCTTCCAGCCATTCCTGTCCGGAAGCGGTCACGCCATCGGATACCAGCACAACGATGTCCCCCGGGGAAAGGTCCCGGTGGTAAGCGGCGAATTCCACTTGGGGCATAATTCCTACCGGCACGCTGGAAGCCTCTATGGTTTCCGGTTTACGTCCCCGGCGCAGGATGGTGCAGGCCGCCCCCGCTTTGAGGAACTCTGCCCGGCCGGTGAACAGGTCGATGCAAGCGATATCCAAAGTTGCCAGGGATTCATCCCCGCTTTTAGCGATCAGCGCGGAATTGACTGTTTGCAGCATGGAATCGAATCCGATACCCGCTTTTAAAAGACTCTCTGCCATGGCGCAGGTCATGGCGCCGTCTACAGCGGCCCGGCCGCCGGTGCCCATACCGTCGCTCAGCACCGCTACCAGCCGCCCGCATCCGTCGTAAAACACGCTGGCGCTGTCACCGCAGAAGATGCCGTTTCGAGCGCTGTATTGGGAAAATCCCCGGGCAACGTCATAAGCTGGACGCTGGCACATTTGAAGGCGGCAGGTCTCGCCCGTGGCACTGACGCAGGGGGGCGAAAACACCCGTCCGCAAGCCGCTGAAATCTCACGGGTGAACACTGCGCGGTTAATGCGTTTCTGCCGTTCTTTTGTGACTTCCGCCTCGATAGTCATCCGGCCGAAACGGTCCAGGCGGCAGCAGACCTCGATAGGCTCAATACCGTTTTCACGCAGGATTTGGCTGACACGTTCGGCGGCTTCCTCGTCGAAATTCTGATATTGTGAGAACTCTCCCGCCATCTCATCCAAAATATCGGCGGTGGTTTGGAAATGCTCTTCCACCACTTCCCGTATCTGCGCCGCCCGCAGTTCCGCAGTCTCTTTGATCAGATACCTGCCGTAGTTTTTGTTGATCTCATCCCGCATTTCGCCTACGCGGCCGCACCGTTCTGAAAATTCCCGGGTGAAATCTACGGTTTCTACCCGGCTTTTTTCTTTCAGCAGCTTGGTGAGCTGGCTGAAGTTCCGCAAAGTTTCATCTTTGTGTTTGCGCCAGCAGGCGCTGCGTCCGCTGCATCCGGCGCAGATTGTCTCAACCGAACGGTCATACACCCCTTGCAGATTGGGGGCGCATACCACCGAAAGCTTTTGGGAGATCTCTTCCACCGAAGTGTGTACTTGTGCCAGAGCTTCCGCAGCGTGGCGCAGCCGCAAAACGATATTCCCACGCAAAGCACCTCCGCTGAGCGTGTCTTTCCGCACGCCGAAGAACTGGGAAATCCGCTGGCTTTTGGGAAGGGCCATATAGAGGATGGTGGCGGCTCCCACTTCAATGGCGCCCCGCAGGATATATTCCTGGGAACTAGCGCCAACCTGCATGGAAGCTACTCCGTGGGAGAGGATAAACGCCACCGCGGTAGCGATTTTTCCCATGGGGGAGAATACGCCGGCCATCAGTCCGCCCAAGCCGTAAGCTCCCGATAAGTAAGAAAGTCCGGCAGTGGAAAGCCCTTGGATAACGCCTGCCGCTACGCCGGCTACTGTACCGCCGGCAATGCCGCCTAAGCGCGCGCAGTAAAGCACCAGTAAAACCATGAGTATCCTCCCCAGAGAGACGCCGCCGAAAGTTACCCCGGAGAAAGCAAGCACTACTACACCGGCGGAGACCGTCAAAGCGGCCACATCGCCGCTGTCGTAGATTCCAGAAGATTTGACCTTGCCGTCTCCGGTAAGCCCCAACAGAAGGTTCCCGGCGCGGCGCAAAAAGTAAGCGCATCCCGCACCCAGGAAGGATTCCGCCACATAGAGGGCTGCGGTGTAACTTAAAGAGCCATTGAGGAAAACCATAGTCATTCCTGTAAGCAGCAGGGGCAGAAACGCTGTGACAGGAGCGAACAACGGGTGGGAATTCACCCCTTTCAGCTCGGAAAGGGACCAGCGGATGGCAGCTACAGCTAATAAAGCGGCTTCATACCGCACGGGGATATAGGCGGCGGAAGGTAGAAGATACCCGAAGAAAGCTCCCAGCACCGCCGCCCATAGACCCTCTCTGGGAACACTTGCCGCCACCGCCACACCAAAGGGGGCGAATTTTCCAAAAACCAGGCCACGGGAGCATAACAGCCCACCGAAGAACCCAGCCACATTGATGATCGCTTTGCGGGTATAGGGGGAGGCCATGACCTCCTCTACCCGGGCGCGAAACTGCCGGACTTTTGTTTCTTCCACCAAAAACACCGCCTCAAATTAAAATTATGGTAACCGCTATGCGGCTTGTGCATGAATTATACCTTTGTTTAGAAAAATTTCATGTCACTTTCAGGAGGAATGTTCTTGTCGGTTTTCTTGGGAAAAATCCAGTTTGTCCCATTCGCGGGGAATTCTATTGGGCTGGTGTGGAAAAATCTGAGCGAAAAAATTATGGTAATTTTTTATGTAATCTTAGACGAAGTTCATTTGTGTTTGACATTTTGTGTGCAGGGGAGTATAATAGAGAAAATTTTGAAAGTGAAACCTGTGAACGGGAGAGAGTAGCGCAGATATCCTCTTTTTCAGAGAGCCGCCGGCGGTGGAAAAGCGGCAGAGGCGTTGCGCCAATGGTCCCGGGAGGGCGGGCCGGAATCCAGCGCGGCTGGCAGTATGGCCCGACGTTTTCCGCGTTAAGGAATCGAGAGTGGGCAAAGTGTTCCTTTGCCAAAATTGGGTGGCACCGCAGGCGAGTCCTGTCCCTGGTCCTTGGAAACAAGGCGGGGGCAGGCTTTTTTTATTGCCATCAGAAATATTCAGAAAGTGAGTGGAGCAGCCATGAAATACCAGTTCTCTCAGCGGGTGCAAAGTTTAAAACCTTCCGCTATCCGGGAAATATTGAAAAATTCCTCAGACCCTAATGTGATCCCTTTGTCGGCGGGCAATCCGGCTCCCGATGCGTTCCCTTACGACGCGGTCCAAGAGATCTCTCAAAATTTGCTGCGCCACGCCCCCATTGAAGCGCTGCAATATGGCGTCACCGAAGGGTATGGGCCGCTGCGCCAGCATCTGCTCGCTTACATGAAGAAGAAACATCATGTGGGCGGAGAGGACGATGATATCCTTATCACCAGCGGCGCTCAACAGGTGATGGACCTGCTGACGAAAACCCTTCTCAACGAGGGGGACACGGTGCTTTGCGAAGCGCCCAGCTTTATCGGGTCCTTGAACACGTTCCGTTCGTACCGGGCCAATTTGGTGGGCATCCCCATGGAAGAGGACGGCATCGATACCAAAAAGCTGGAAGAAGCTTTGGAGCGGGAAAAGAATGTGAAATATCTCTACACCATCCCCAATTTCCAAAATCCTTCCGGCATCACCATGAGCTTGGAAAAACGGAAGAAAGTGTATGAACTGTGCCGCGACCATGGAGTCATCGTTTTGGAAGATAATCCCTATGGGGACTTGCGCTTTGCCGGGGAGGATGTGCCTTCCATCAAATCGCTGGATACGGAAGGCGTGGTGATGTACGCCGGCTCCTTCTCCAAGGTCATTTCCCCCGGTATGCGGGTAGGTTACGCCATCGGCCCCAAGGAAGTCATTCAGAAAATGGTGGTCTGCAAGCAGGGTGAGGACGTTCACTCCAATATGTGGGCGCAGATCGTCTGCCACCGCATGATGACAGAATACGATTATGAAGCGCATTTGGAGCGCCTGCGGGAGATTTACCGCAGGAAGAGCAGCGTTTTGCTGGAAGCCATGGAGCAATATTTTAAACCTCTTGGCATTACTTGGAGCAAGTTTGAGGGCGGACTGTTCGCCTGGTGCACCCTGCCGGAAGGCGTGGATATGTTGGATTTTGTCAAGCGCGGCATGGAACGCAAAGTGTGCGTGGTGCCCGGTACAGCTTTCTTGACGGATGAGAACGAACCTTGCTCGTCGTTCCGCATCAATTTCTCCACACCTACAGATGAACAGCTTCGGGAAGGCATTCGGCTTTTGGCGGAAACGTTCCAAGAGATGAAAGGATAAGGTGACGATTATGGAAACACAACAGAAAAAACGCATCCTCAGCATGATTCAGCCCACGGGCACTTTTACCCTGGGCAATTATCTGGGCGCTTTGAAAAATTTTGTTCACTTGCAGGATGATTATGACTGTGTTTACGCTTTGGCGGACCTGCATGCCATCACCGTGCGGCAGGAGCCCGGCGACTTCCGGAAAAATACCATGTCCGCCTATGCCCTGCTGCTGGCGATGGGTATCGATTTAGAGAAATCTATCTTCTTTATTCAAAGTCAGGTGCCGGAACACGCCCAGCTGGCTTGGGTGCTCAACTGCTATACCCAGTTCGGCGAGCTTTCCCGTATGACCCAGTTTAAAGACAAATCTCAGAAACACGCCGACAACATCAACGCGGGCCTGTTTACCTATCCCTGTCTGATGGCTGCCGATATCCTGCTGTATCAAGCGGATTATGTACCCATCGGCGCGGACCAGAAACAGCATTTGGAGCTGACCCGGAACATTGCCGAGCGGTTTAACGGTTTGTACAGCCCCACCTTTACTGTGCCGGAACCCATCATCCCCAAGCACGGCGCCCGCATCATGTCTCTTCAGGACCCAACGAAAAAGATGTCTAAATCCGATGAGAACGTCAATGGGTTTATTACTGTTTTGGATGATCCCGATACCATTTTGCGGAAGTTCAAGAGGGCTGTTACCGACAGCGACGCTCAGGTTCGCTTCGATCCTGAAAACAAGCCCGGCGTCAGCAATTTGATGGGAATCTATTCCTGCGCTACGGGCAAGACCATGGAAGAGATCGAAGCCGAGTTCCAGGGCAAAGGCTATGGCGATTTCAAACCTGCCGTGGCGGAAGCTGTGATCGCTGAGCTGAAACCCATTCAAGAGCGGTATCAGCAGATCATTGGGGACAAAGCGTATCTGGAACAGTGCTATAAGGAGAACGCTCCGAAAGCCCAGCGCATTGCCCGTAAAACTTTGCAGAAAGTGATGAAAAAAGTAGGCTATCTGCCTTTGTAAATAGAAGGGACCGTCCGGTCTTTACAGATATAAACAGCGGGGAGCGTAAGCGTTATGCTTGCGCTCCCCGCTGTTTATACAGAATTACTGGTGGGATTCCTGCTGTTCCTTCAGGCTTTCCAAAGCCACTCGGGTAGCTTCTACAACAAAAGCTGTAAAAGAACAACCTGTGCCGAAAATGGCCTTTTCTACTTGGGCAATAATTTCGTTTGGAAAACGAATTGTCTTATTAGTAGTTGTGGGAATTTTGGGAATCCTGCATGGTAGATGAAATTCTTTCATGGAGCTCCCCTCGCAGCTGTTTCCAGATTTTCTCAAATGTATTATACTGCGCCTGTCATTTATATGTCTGCATTACATTTCCTGCAATATTACTTGGTATTGCAGTTTTGTGCTACCTTATTGCAAGGTTGAAAGTATATGGAAATTTGTGGTAATCTGGCGGCGTAAAGGGGTGTGTGGGATGGAAAATATTTGTGGAGAACAGCTGCGAAAAAATTTGCGGGAAAACCTGAGACGCTTCCGTACCGAGGCGCACTATTCCCAGCAGGAAATTGCCCAGTGGTTAGGGATAAACCGGGCCACCTACACTTATTATGAAACCGGAAAAACAACCCCCGGCGTTGTAGACCTGTATCAGCTTTCCCAGCTGTATCACCGAACTATGGAAGAGTTTTTCCGGTAAGCTGTGCCCAAACGAAAAAGTCCGTGAGCATAGAGGCCCACGGACTTTTTTTTATTGATCGATGTACTCCCGAACGTGGAAATCGGCGCCGATGCTTTCGCAAATCCGCTTACACTGGTCGATTTCCTCCTTGGGCATGGTGCTCACAACAGTCATGCGCACATGCGGGACGTTAAGCACGGCGGAAGCAGTAAAGCGCAGAATAGCGGGCAAAGCGTCCATGCCGAACTTGCTGTGGCAAATGGCGTCATACCCTTCGGGCGTGCTGGCGTTCAAGCTGACAGAAACAGCGTCTACCCGGCCGTCCAGTTCCAAAGCGGCGTTGCGGCCGGTGATCAAGTTGGCCAGGCCGTTGGTATTGATGCGGATAAAATGGGATCCATGAGCTTTTATTTGATCGCACAACCACATCATGTCGTCCCAGCGGCAGGCGGGCTCGCCATAGCCGCAGAACACAACTTCATTGTAGCGGTTCATATCACTGCGCAGAAGTTCTTCCCAGATCTCCTCTTTTGTAGGCTCACCGCCCTGATACCACAGGTTATCTGAGTAGAGGCTGCCTGAACTGTTCTGCCGCAAGCAGAAATCGCAGCTGTTGCAGCACTCGTTGGTCATGTTCACATAGAGGTTTTTTTCATACTCATAGGTGATGGCCGCGCCATACTTATTTTGTTCCATACTGCCAATCCTTTCTCATGCGATCCCAAAAAGTTTGCGGGAGTTTTCAGCGGTGATATCCAGCACCGCTTGAGGGTCGATCCCACGCAATTCACCGATTTTTTCCGCCACAAAAGCGATGAGGGAAGAGTCGTTGCGTTTTCCGCGGTAAGGCACTGGCGCCATGTAAGGGGCGTCAGTTTCCAGCAAAAGCCGCTCTAAGGGGACTTTCTCCGCTACCTCCACCGCGTGGCGGGCGTTTTTAAAGGTAACGACGCCTCCCAGCCCGATATACATTCCCAGCTTGAGGATCTCCCGGGCGGTTTCCCAGCTTCCTGAGAAACAGTGTACCACGCCCGCAGGTTTATATTGCTGCAAAAATTCCAAAACGTCCCCATGGGCTTCCCGGTCGTGGATCACCACAGGCATCGCCAGTTTTTGAGCCAGCTCCAGCTGAGCGGCAAACACTTCCTTCTGGCGGTCTTTGGGGCATTCGTCCAGCCAGTGATAATCCAGGCCGATCTCTCCTACGGCAACGATCTTCGGCTCTCTTAAAATGCTTTGCAGCTGTGCCAGCCAATCCTCCGGCAGGTCCCGGGCACATTCCGGATGGACGCCCGCTCCCCCAAAGATATAATCGTACCGGCGGGTGAGCTCCAAAGTGGTTTGGGAGCTTTTAAGGTCCGCGCCCATGTTGATGATTCCGGTAACGCCTTTTTCTTGCAGTACCCAGCCCAAAAGCTGCTCACGGTCCTCGTCGAACTGCTCGTCGTCATAATGGGCGTGAGAATCGAAAATGGAATGTATCATTGTTTTCTGTACCTTTTCTCAATTTTTCCACATACACACCGACATGATAATATTCCCGACCATGTCCAATGCCCCCTCTGAAAAAGCAGGTTTAGCAGAGTTTAGCGCCTGCGGGGATGCTGTCGTCCACCATCATCAGATGCAGGCATTCCTCACCCTTTTCTGTGTGCACCGCGGACAAAAGCATACCGCAGCTTTCCAGGCCCATCATCTTCCGAGGCGGCAGGTTCACGATAGCCACCAAAGTCTTGCCGATCAAATCCTCCGGCTCATACCATTTGTGGATGCCCGAAAGGATCTGCCGGTCAGTGCCGGTGCCGTCATCCAGAGTGAAGCGCAGCAGCTTCTGGCTCTTTTTCACAGCTTCGCAGGCCTTTACCTTTACCGCCCGGAAATCACACTTGCAGAAAGTATCGAAATCCACCGGCTCGTTGAGGAGGGGCTCGATTTCAATGTCAGGCTGAGGTTTGCGGGCTTCTTCCATAGCAGCCACTTTGTCCATCACTTCGTCCACGTCCAGCCGGGCAAAGAGAATTTCCGGTTTTTCGGTGACTTTGTTCCCGCTGGGATACAATCCGGTTTTTGTCAGATCGTCCCAATCGCGGGTTTGAGTGTTCAGCTGGCGGAAAATATTTTCGCAGGTGTCGGGCATGAAGGGATAGAGCAGGGAAGTGCCCAGACAGATGCAGTCTACCAGATTGTAAAGCACCGTAGCCAGACGGGGCTTGCTTTCCTCAGACTTCGCCAGCACCCAGGGCATGGTTTCGTCAATATATTTGTTGCACCGTTTGAACAAGGTGAAAATTTCTGTAATGGCGTCGGCCACTTTCAAATCGGCCATTTTCGCCGCGACCTTATCCCGGCAAGCAGCAGCTACAGCCTTCAAGTCATCGTCCACAGCTTCGGCGGTGCCGGTGTCTTGTACCACGCCGTCAAAATATTTGTTGCTCATGGAGATGGTCCGGTTCACCAGGTTGCCCAAGGTGTTGGCCAGGTCGGAGTTTGTCCGCTCGCAGACCAGTTCCCAGGTCAGGTTGCCGTCGTTGTCATAGGGCATCTCATGAAGCAGGAAATACCGCACAGCGTCTACACCGAACATATCCACCAGGTCGTCGGCATAGATGATGTTGCCCTTGGACTTGCTCATCTTGCCGCCGTTCATCAGCAGCCAGGGGTGGCCGAACACCTGCTTAGGCAGGGGGAGATCCAGCGCCATCAGGAAGATGGGCCAGTAAATGGTGTGGAAACGGATGATATCCTTTCCAATCAAATGCAGGTCAGCGGGCCACAGTTTGTTGAACTGTTCCGTGCTTTCCTCGTCGCAGTGGTAGCCGATGCCGGTGATATAGTTGGTCAAAGCGTCCAGCCAGACATAGACCACATGCTTGGGATCGAAATCCACGGGGATGCCCCACTTGAAGGAGGTCCGGGATACGCACAGGTCCTGCAAACCGGGCAGCAGGAAGTTGTTCATCATCTCGTTTTTCCGGGCCACAGGCTGGATGAATTCCGGATGGGCGTTGATGTGGTCGATAAGGCGCTGGGCGTATTTGCTCATTTTGAAGAAGTAGGCCTCCTCCTTGGCGGGATGGACTTCCCGGCCGCAGTCGGGGCATTTGCCGTCGATGAGCTGACTTTCGGTCCAGAAGCTTTCGCAGGGGGTGCAGTACAGGCCTTCATAAGCGCCCTTGTAGATGTCACCCTGGTCGTAAAGCTTCTTGAAGATCTTCTGGACTTCACGCTCGTGGTAGTCGTCGGTGGTGCGGATGAAGTGGTCGTAGGAGACGTTCATCAAGTCGAACTGGCCCTTGATGATGGCAGCCACCTTATCCACAAACTCCTTAGGGGTTACGCCTTCCGCTTCTGCTTTCAGCTCGTTTTTCTGGCCGTGCTCGTCGGTGCCGGTCTGGAAAAACACATCGTAGCCTTCCATTCGCTTGAAGCGGGCGATGCTGTCCGCCAAGACGATTTCATACACGTTGCCGATGTGAGGCTTACCGGATGTGTAAGCGATGGCTGTGGTGAGATAATACTTTCCCTTGTTGCTCAATTTCAAAACCCTCCATTTTCACCTGGAACTTAATTTGCAGCCTGGCAGTGAGTTACAACGTTTCTTTAGAAAGCAGACTTCCCGACACGCCTGGGGTGCAACCCCTGAGCGTTTATAAAAGTAAACTTTGTTAACAGTCGGGCAGCGAGTTACAACGCTTCTTAGAAAGCTGACTTCCCGACATGCCTGGGGTGCAACCCCTGAGCGTTTATAAAAGTAGACTTTATTAACAGTCGGGCAGCGAGTTACAACGTTTCTTAGAAAGCTGACTTCTCGACATGCCTGGGGTGCAACCCCCTAGCGGAAAATCAGTGCGGAAAACACAGTGGCTACCATCAATACAGCCAAAACCGCCGCGGTGATCCGGACAAACAATTTTCTGCCTTTGTCGTTGTAGCCTTTCATACCGTCCATCCTTTCAGGGGTAGAGTTTCCCAAAAACCGATAATTACTATATAGTCTACCATTTTTCTTTTTGTTTGTAAATCCCTTGTTTTAAGGCTGGTATGGAAAAGAAAAAGGCCGCCGGTCTCCCGGCAGCCTTTCAAAAAAAGTGCGGTTTAATTAGCAATGGGTTCGCTGTAAAGGTTCAGCGGGAGGGCCACATGACGCCGCTCAGAGCCAACGTCGTGCCAGACACAGCCGATCATCCAAAATTCGCCGTAGGGGTTGCCCAGGAACAGTTGATTTCCCTTCATGGAGATGAAAGTGGATTCATCCAGGGGCAGCTCCCAATCATCGAGCCCGCAGTTGGCCGGGAGCAACGTCCGTTCCCGCAGCGCCTGTTCCTGTTCAGCGGGCAGCGGTCCGCGAACCTGCAACCACTCATCAAAAGCCCGGTTCAGGGCTGTTTCGGCGGCTTCTGTGTATGCGTCCTCCTGATACCCGGCGCGCTCCAACAGTTCCCGGCTGTCCAAAACCTGTCCGGTGGTCATATCCACGTTCCACACATGGAACTCATAGAAAGAGTTGAGATAGTCCCAGGTGACCAGGGAAAGCACGTCTTTGTATACGTTCCAGAAGTAGCCGATTTCACTGCAAATCGGAGGGTAACCTTGGCTAATGCTATTGACAGCCTGATTGAGGGTTTGTGCGTAGGTTTGAGAGATTTCCGCATTCAAGGCGTCGGTGTTGACCCCTTCCAGCTGGATAAGGGGAATGTGGTAGGTGTAGGTGGTGTCCCCGGAGGTGAACTTCTCCGCTAAGGAGATTCCTACCGGGCTGTTGCCAAATGCCGCCGATCCTTCGGGGTAGCAGCGGTCCAGGCTGTTCAGCAGCGCGGCCGCCTGGGCCCTGGTCAAAGTTTTCCGGGGCAGGAGTTTCCCGTCACTGCCGGAAAGCAGCCCGCTTTCTACGGCCCATTCCATAGCGATCATAGCGTAAAGAGCCACATCCCCGCTGTCGGGGAAGGCTTCCAAACTGCTGCCCGGCAACTCAGTTGAACTCCCTAAGTTTTTACAATAGGCCATGAGTATCACCGCAGCATCCTGCCGGGATAACGGTGTGTTGGGTTCGAAATGCTCCAAGGTGGGCGTGTCGAAAGTGAATTTTTGGGTTCCCATGCCGCTGACCACTCCCCAGGACGCTGCCCATTGAATGGCCGGAGCGTACCAGGCGTCTGGTTCCACATCTTGAAAGCGGCTGCCGGGATACCGTGACCGATCTATCTTTTCCCGGTTAGCCAAGGCAGTGACGAACATGCCCCGGGTCATCTCAGCCTCTGGGGAGAAGGTGGTAGAGGAGGTGCCAGCGAAATATCCTTCCTTCACCACATGGGACACATGGGAATAAAACCAGTCTGTTTCCTTTACATCTTGGAAGGGGTTTTTCCAAGACGCTGCGGCCCCTATAGGCAGGGAACAGCAAAAAAACAGCGCCGACATCAGTGTGCACAACGCTTTTCGAAACACGCTCTTTTTCATTATACTCAAACCTCCTTTTGAACTCAGTAGATATAGCAATATACCTACTTTTTTGCGTTTTGTTCCTGCGATTCTATTACTATTATAATAGAACTCCTATCGATTGCAATAGAATCTATAAAAGAACCAGTACCAAAGATTTCTCGTTGCTTTTGTAGCTTTTTTCAGAAGCTTTAAGCGGAGGACAGGAATTTCTCGTTTGACAATCGGTGCAGGCTGTACTACACTGGTTCCGTTATGTTTCTGGCGGAAATCATCCGACTAATTATTCTAGAGAAAAGGTGGGACGTTACCAATGGTGTATAAAGAGATGAGCTGTTTGGCTATCCACGATATTTCCGGGGTGGGAAAATGTTCTTTGACAGTGGCGCTGCCGGTGCTTTCCTGCTGTGGCGTTGAGACCTCGGTCATGCCTACGGCAGTGCTTTCCACCCATACAGGGGGATTTACTGGTTTTACATATCGCGACCTTACGGAAGACTTGCTCCCTATGGCGGAGCATTGGAAACAAGTGGGATGTCATTTTCAGTCCCTTTACAGCGGTTTTTTAGGCAGTGCCGGGCAGATCGGCCTGGTAGAGCAGATTTTCGACTGGTTCCGGGAGAAGGACACGATTATTATGGTTGACCCGGTCATGGGAGACGGCGGTAAGCTATATCAGACTTACACCAAAGAAATGGCTGACGGCATGGGGCGTCTCTGCCGCAAAGCGGATATCGTAGTGCCCAATATGACCGAGGCCTGCCACCTGCTGGGAAGGGATTATGATCCCGGTCCTTATACACGGGAGCAGGTGGAAGAGATTTTGCGGGGGTTGTGTGAACTGGGGCCGAAAATGGCGGTGCTCACCGGTGTTTGGCTGAAGGCGGGAAGCCTGGGCACAGCTTGCTTCGATTCTCAAACGGGCCGGACGGAGCTTTTCCTTACGGACCGAATTGAAGGGTTTTATCATGGCACTGGCGATTTATTCGCTTCCGCGCTGCTGGGCGGGCTTCTGAACGGTATGACATTGGAAGCTTCCTGCGAGATTGCCACGGAATTTACCTGGCGCACCATCGAAACCACTTTTGAAAAAAGTGCCGACCACCGTTTCGGCCCTAAATTTGAGGCGCATCTGCCATGGCTGGCCGAAAAAATGGAAGCTTGCAGAAAAAGTGTTGCAAACCTGGGAAATTTACGCTAAAATAACCTAAAAGCGCTTTTTTGATTTAAAGCGCCAGGAAGCTAAAGCGGAAAGAGCCGGCGTAGGCCCTTGGGACATGCCGGGAAAGAAGGTTTGCAAGGCCATGGAAGCAAGGTTTTTTCAAAAAGACATCGAAACCATGAAGCGGGCGGATATCGAGGAGCTGCAACTTCGGCGGCTGCGCTGGATGGTAGACTATTGCTATAATAACGTGCCCTTTTATCACGAACGTTTAAGCGTGGCGGGGATCACCTCGGGGGATAAGATACGCACATTGTCGGATATCCAATATATCCCCTTTACCACCAAAGATGATATCCGGGATAACTATCCCTTCGGGATGCTGGCGGTACCCATGAAAGAGATCGTGCGCATCCACGCTTCGTCGGGCACCACAGGGAAACCCACGGTGGGTGCTTACACCCGCTCGGATATTGACAACTGGTCCGACTTCGTGGCCCGTATTGTTACGGCTTCTGGCGTCACGGATGAGGATATTATTCAAATTTCCTTTGGATACGGCCTGTTCACAGGCGCTTTGGGGCTGCATTTTGGGTTGGAAAAAGTAGGCGCCACGGTGATTCCGGCATCTTCCGGGAATTCTGAGAAGCAGCTGATGATGCTGCGGGATTTCGGCGTCACCGGTTTGGTAGCCACGCCTTCTTACGCTTTGTATCTGGGCGAACTGGTCCGGGAAAGCCCTTACCCCAAGGAAGCTTATTCCAAGCTGAAATTCGGCATCTTGGGCAGTGAGGGGTGCACCGAGGAAATGCGCCAACGCATCGAGGAAAACCTGGGCGTTACGGTGACGGACAACTACGGCATGACCGAGTTGACCGGCCCTGGCGTGTCGGGAGAATGCCATCTGCGGTGCGGGCTGCATTTTGCCGAGGATGCGTTCTTGCCGGAAATCATCGACCAGGAGACTTTGGAGCAGAAATCCGCCGGAGAGGTGGGCGAGTTGGTAGTCACCACTTTGACCCGTCTTGGTATGCCGGTGCTGCGCTACAGGACCAAAGATATCACCCGGCTGAATTACGAGCCTTGCGCCTGTGGCCGTACCCATGTGCGCATGGATAAAGTGATGGGCCGTACCGATGATATGCTGATTATCAAGGGCGTAAACGTGTTCCCGTCCCAGATCGAGAGCGTGCTGGTAGGCATGGAGAACGTAGGTCCCCACTATCAGCTGGTGGTGCGAAAGAAGAACTATCTTGATACATTGGAAGTGAAAGTGGAGCTTGTGGACGCATCCTTGCTGGAAAGCTTTGGAGGGCTGCAAACTCTGCAAAAGAAAATACATGACCGGCTGAAAAGCGTGCTGGGCTTGGAGACCCGAGTGACCCTGGTTTCCCCCAAGAGCTTGGAGCGTTTTCAAGGCAAAGCCAAGCGGGTGTTGGATCTGCGGAACCAGCCCGAGGAACAATGAGAGGAAGGTTCAGATGAAAGAATTATATCTGGGCAACGAAGCCGTTGCCAGAGGTCTTTATGAGGCCGGAGTCCGGGTGGTATCCGCTTATCCTGGAACTCCCAGCACGGAAATTACCGAAGCGGCGGTAAAATACCCGGAAATCTATTGCGAGTGGGCGCCCAACGAAAAGGTTGCCACGGAAACGGCCTGCGGAGCCGCTATCGGCGGGGCACGGTCTTTCTGCGCCATGAAGCACGTGGGTTTGAACGTGGCGGCGGACCCCTTGTTCACCATGAGCTACATAGGCGTTAACGGCGGCATGGTATTGGCCGTTGCCGACGACCCGGGGATGCACTCTTCCCAGAATGAGCAGGATTCCCGCAACTATGCCCGCGCGGCGAAGGTGCCAATGCTTGAGCCTGCGGATTCTTCAGAATGTAAAGAGTTTACAAAGCTTGCCTACGAGCTTTCCGAGCAGTTCGACACGCCGGTCATCCTGCGCCTGACCACCCGCATTGCCCATTCCCGCAGCATTGTGGAAACTGGGGAGCGGAAAGAACTGCCATTGAAAGAATATAAGAAAGACCCGGCGAAAAACGTGATGCTTCCCGCGTTCGCCAAACCCAAGCACGAGAAGGTGGAAGCCCGCACCAAGACCTTGATCGCTTATGCGGAGACCACTTCCATCAATAAAGTGGAAAATAACGGTGCCAAGGTGGGCGTGATCGCTTCCGGCGCTGTGTACCAGTATGTGAAAGAAGCCATGGGGGACAGCGTCAACTATTTGAAGCTGGGTTTGGTGTATCCTCTGCCCCAACAGCTGATCAAAGATTTTGCCGCTTCCTGCGAGAAAGTCTACGTGGTAGAAGAGCTGGACGATTTTGTGGAGACCCATTGCAAAGCGCTGGGTGTGCCTGTTATTGGAAAAGAAGTGTTCCCGCGCTACGGAGAGTTCTCTCAAAAGCTGGTGAAAAAGCTTCTCACCGGGGAAGAGGCGGACAGTGTTTCCTTGGAAGCGGATATCCCGGTGCGGCCGCCTGTCATGTGCTGCGGCTGTCCTCATCGCGGCGTGTTCTATGCCCTCAAGCGGGAAAAAGTCTACGTCAGCGGCGACATCGGCTGTTATACTTTGGGGGCTTCCGCTCCTTTGGGCGCTATGGATGCCTGCATCTGCATGGGTGCTTCTGTTTCCGCGCTCCACGGGTACAATAAGGCCCGGGGCGAGGAAGGGGAGAAAAAATCGGTGGCGGTCATCGGCGATTCCACCTTTGCCCACTCCGGCATTACCAGCCTGATCGATATCGCGTATAACCGCTCCAATTCCGTGGTGATCGTTTTGGATAACTCTATTACCGGCATGACCGGCCACCAGCAGAACCCCACCACTGGATACAATATCAAGGGCGAGCCTGCTACGGCTATCGATTTGGAAGCGTTGTGCCATGCCATCGGTATTGGACGGGTCACAGTGGTAGACCCTTACAATTTGAAAGAAGTCACCCGGGTGCTGAAAGAGGAGCTTGCCGCTGAGGAACCCTCGGTGATCATCAGCCGCCGGCCCTGCGCCTTGCTGAAATATGTAAAACACGCCCCGGCCCTTGCTGTGGACAAGGAGAAATGTATCGGCTGTAAAGCTTGCTTGGGGATTGGCTGTCCGGCCATCAGCCTGCGTGACGGAAAAACGGAGATAGACCCCAACCAGTGCGTAGGCTGCGGCGTGTGCACCTCGCTGTGTCCCAAAGGCGCTATAGGCTGATGAAACGCTGAGAGCGGAAACACCAACACGGAAAAGGTGGTTATGTATGATAAAAAGTGTAATGATCGTAGGCGTAGGCGGGCAGGGTACTTTGCTTGCCAGCCGTATTTTAGGCGACGCCATGATGGACCAAGGCTATGACGTAAAGGTCAGCGAGGTCCATGGTATGAGCCAGCGGGGCGGATCGGTGGTCACCTATGTGCGCTATGGCGAGAAGGTTTATTCCCCCATCATCGAGACAGGGGAAGCCGATGTGGTCCTGGCGTTCGAGCAGTTGGAAGCAGCCCGGTTCCTGCCTTATTTGAAAGTGGGCGGCGTTGTGGTCACCAGTACCCAGCGCATCGATCCTATGCCCGTTGTCACTGGCGCGAAAGAGTATCCCCAGGGCCTGATCGCTGAAATGGAAGAAAAAGGCGTGAAAGTTTTGGCGGTGGACGCCCTGGCTTTGGCGGAAGAAGCCGGTTCTCCCAAAGCGGTGAATGTGGTGCTCATCGGCGCCATGGCAAAGCGTTTGGGCGGGGAGAAAGAAGACTGGCTGAAAGCGGTGGAGCGCTGCGTGCCTCCCAAGTTCTTAGAAATGAACCAGAAAGCCTTTGAACTGGGCTGGCAAGCCTGACGTTTTTTTGACAGTTGCCGGGGGTTCCCGGAGAACATACAGCAGAGAAAGGAACATCCTATCCATGCCAAACTATTATGAGCCGGAGATCGAATGCGCTTCCCGGGAAACACTGCGGGAAATCCAGTCCAAGAGGCTGGTGCAGGCCGTCAAGCGCTGCTATGAGAACGTGCCTTTTTACAAGAAGAAATTCGATGAATTGGGCTTGAAGCCGGAAGATATCCGTTCTATTGACGACTTGACGAAACTTCCCTTTACCACCAAACAAGACTTGCGGGACACCTACCCGTTCGGTCTTGTGGCTGTTCCCCGGGGAGAACTTGCCCGTGTCCACGCCTCTTCCGGTACAACGGGCAAGCAGACCGTGGTGGCGTATACACAAAATGACCTGGACGTGTGGTCCCGCAGTGCGGCGCGGGCTATAGTAGGCACCGGCGGCACCAAAGAAGATTTTGTCCACGTATCTTATGGTTACGGTTTGTTTACCGGGGGCCTGGGCCTGCATGACGGCGCTGAAAAGCTGGGCGCTACCGTAATTCCCGTGTCCTCGGGTAATACCAACCGCCAGGTGCAGATTTTGCAGGATTACGGTTCGGATATCCTGTGCTGCACGCCTTCCTATGCCATGTACATTGGGGAGACTGTCCGGGACAAGGGCATTGACCCTAAAAGCTTGAAAGTCCGCATCGGCATTTTCGGGGCAGAGCCCTGGACGGAGGAAATGCGCCGGGAAATCGAAAAGGCGTTGGCGATCAGAGCCTTTGATATTTACGGTTTGTCAGAGATTGCCGGCCCCGGCGTGGCCTGCGAGTGCGAAGAGCAAGCGGGCATGCATGTCCAGGAGGATTTCTTCTTCCCGGAGATCATCGATCCTGTTACCGGAGAGCAGCTCCCCGACGGGGAAGAAGGGGAGCTGGTGTTCACCTGCATCGGCAAGGAGGCGCTGCCCTTACTGCGCTACCGCACCCGGGATATCTGTTCTTTGAATCATGAGCCCTGCAAGTGTGGCAGAACCTTGGTGCGTATGAACAAACCCAAGGGCCGTACCGACGATATGCTGATTATCCGGGGCATCAATGTGTTCCCCTCCCAGATCGAAAGCGTGCTGCTTGACCTGGGCATGGACCCCAACTACCGTATGATCGTAGACCGGAAAAACAATCTGGATACGCTGGAAGTACAGGTGGAGATGAACGAGAATATGTTCGCCGACACAGTGCGCAGCCTGGAGCAGGTAGAGCGCAACATCGCGGATGCACTTCACTCCACGCTGAACATCGCCGCCAAGATCACATTGCTAGAGCCCAAGTCCATCGAGCGTTCAGAGGGCAAGGCGAAGCGTGTGATCGACCGGAGAACTTTGGGATAAAATCTATATCGACAAACGGTTTTCCCTTTGGTATAATAAAAGCAGAAAAAAGCCAAGGCCCTGTTTGGGCCGGAGTTTCAGTGGAGAGGACGTGACTTTATGCAGATTCAGCAGCTTTCTGTATTTATCGAAAACAAGCCCGGCCGCATGGCGGAAGTGACGGAAGTGCTGGCCGAGGCTCAGGTTGACATTCGGGCCATTTCTGTGGCGGATACCCGTGATTTCGGCATTCTGCGGGTGATTGTGGATAAACCCCAGGAAGCCGTGGAAGCATTGAAAGCCCATGGTATGACCGTAACCTTGACGAAAGTAATCGCCGTAGGCATCGACGACAAGCCCGGAGCATTTTCCAAGGCAGTGCGCCTGCTGTCCAACGAGGGTTTTGACGTAGAATATATGTATGCGTTTATCAGCCGGGATAAGGGAAAGGCATTCGTCATTATCCGTGTGGACAACGGTCAGAAAGCCGCAGAGGCTTTGCACGCCAACGGGTTTGAGATCCTCAGCCCCGAGGCTATTTATTCCATGTGATCATAACTGGATATATACAAGAAAGGCCGGCCCATTTGGGCCGGCCTTTTGTTGTTTCAGTTATCCGGTAAGAAACTGTTTTCCCATGAACGAGAACCCCCTTGGCATCATCGTAACAGCTTTCCCACGTTTTTGTGAGCCTCTTTCCGTGTGTTTGTCAGATGGTCTAACGGTCTGCTTTGGAGATTCCAAAAAAGGATGTGGCCTGATTTTTCTTTGAAGAATAGAAGCTCTGCTCTTTAAAGCACCATTTTTTCCGCCGCGCATATTCTGTAGCAAGGGGACAAGGCCGGAGAAAGCCGGCGCCCTAAAAAATACAGAAAGGGGTAATCGACTTGGCGGAAGAAATGATGGGCAAAGCTTGTGATCTGCATGAAGGCCGCAGCCCGTTGCCGAAAGACCCGGTACCCGGCATGGCATATGTACCTTTTCAGCAGTGGGGAGAAGAACTTCACTCCATAGAGCGGGCCTTGGATGCGGGCACGCTGTTTCCTGTTTTAGATAAGCCGTTTTACGGCAGAAGGGGGGAGCCTCGTTGAAGGACGAACAACTGATGCGAAAGCGCGTTTACGCCGCCCGTTTTGCTTGCTGGGAACTCCACTTGTTTTTGGATACCCATCCCAACAATAAAGACGCCATCCGAAAGTTGGAGGAATATACCGCCAAAGCGGACCGTCTGAAAAAAGAGTATGAAGAGAAATATGGCCCCCTGGGAGACTCCAGCCAGGAAACGACCCGTTGGGCTTGGGTAAGCGACCCGTGGCCTTGGGAAAAGGAGGGGAATTGACAGATGTTTGTTTATGAGAAACGCTTACAGTATCCTATCCACATCAAGAACACCAACCCCCGCCTGGCAAAGATGATCATCAGCCAATATGGAGGCCCCCATGGAGAGATCGGCGCGTCCCTGCGCTATTTGAGCCAGCGCTACACCATGCCTTTGCCGGAGCTGAAAGCTATATTGACCGATATCGGTACAGAAGGGTCACTATGATGCGTCTTTCGCGTTTTTGGGGGTATAGGTCCATTTCCCGGGAAAGAATTTCAAGCGCACTTCCAGGCGCCGGTCTGGGTAGGCTGTGATATAGTCCAATAGATTGCCGTAGAAGTTGCCGCAAGCAGTTTTCCCGCTGACAATATCCATCACCTTGGCGTGGAGTTCCTTTTCCAGTAGCGCTCTTTGGCGGGGCAAGTTCTCCTGTTTCTCTGTCCTCGCGATCTCTTCGTTGAGTTTGACGATGCGGCGGTCGTACTCGCGGTTCATCAGCCGCATGTCGGCTTCCGAAATACTTTTTGCAAAGAAAGCGTCCAGCACGCCTTTTTTCTTTTCTTCCGTCTGCTCCAACTCTTTTCTCAGGTGTTCCACGCCGGTCTGTCTGCTGTCACAGGTGGGCTGAAGGACTTTCAGGACGATATGAGTGATGCTGCGGATGACAGCTCGTGTATCCAGCTTCAGCATATTTACCGACCGCCGCACCATCTCTAGCCCAGCCTCGTCCCGAAGCTGGTAGCCTGTATTGCATCCGATAATATTGCCTGCCATATCGATGCGGCGCTTTCCCTCTGCTGTGGCGGTACCGCATCGCCATACCTTATAGATGGTTCCGTTTTTTCGTTTGCGGCTGCGGGAAACAAAACTCTGTCCGCATTCACCGCATTTTATTTTCCCTGACAACGGAAAGCGGCAGCCAGGGCCGCTGTGGTTTCTCCCATTGTTCCGGCGAGCCATTTCTTCCTGAGCTTTTTCCCACAACTCCCGGCTGACGATGGGTTCGTGATGGTTTCGCAGAAAGATAAATTCCTCCTCGCCCCGGTTGTATTTCTTTTGGTGAGTGAGGTAATCTGGGGTAATCGTCTTTTTCTGTTTTAGATCCCCGCAGTATTTTTCATTTTTCAAAATTTTTAGTATAATGGTGTTTCTCCAGTTTGGGCTGCCGGTCAGGGTTTTGTACCCCGATTCCCGCAGTTCCCGGGCGATGACGGTAGTACCCTTGTGTTCGTAGACGTATTTCTGAAAAATCAATCGCACAACAGACGCTCCTTGCGGGTTGATAGTCATCTTTCCATCCCACACATCATATCCCAGCATGGAACGGCCGAATACCACCCCTTGTTCCATGCGGCGCGTTTGTCCCCATTTGACTCTGGAAGAAGTCTTGCGGCTTTCTTCCTGGGCGATGCTTCCCATGATGGAGAGCCGCAGTTCCGAGTCTGGGTCCAGGGTGTTGATTCCATCGTTCATGAAAACCACCCCTATACCCAGCCGGCGCAGCTTTCGGGTATAGGAAATGGTATCCAAGATGTTCCGGGAAAATCGGCTGACCTCTTTTGTGAGGATCAGGTCGAAGCGGTGAAGCTGGGCGTCGGCGATCATATGGTTAAAGGCAGCCCGCTTTTTCGTGGTGGTGCCGGTGATACCTTCATCGGCGTAAATTTGGTAAAGTTCCCAGTTCGGCCGGCGCTCAATGTATTCCCGAAAATATTTCCGCTGGCTCTCAAAAGAATTGATTTGATCTTCCTTGTCGGTGGATACCCGGCAGTAAGCGGCAACTTTCATGAAAGACGCTCCTTTTGATAGAACTGTGGTCATGTGGTGGAAGAATCCAGCGCGTCGAGACATAGTTGAAGCTGGGAATCGTCCAACACACCTTCACTATGCAAAGCCAGCAGGACCGATTGCTGATACAAGCGGTAGAACTGTGGATTGGATTTCCGATGGATTTCTAAGTTTTGCGGGCTGCTTTGCAGAGCCCATTCTGATTTTGTCATAGGGTTCGCTCCTTTCCTCCAATTCTATGGGGGAAGGGCGGATTTTCTGCGTGTCCTCGTTTCCGTGTTGAAAAAAGCGGTTCCCGTTGAGTCGAAGTATTCCCCATAAAACGTCCGCTGGTGTTAAAAACAAAATCCGCTGGGATTCCCAGCGGATTTGAAAACAGACCAACAGTCTGCCGGTATGAAAACTGATAGAAAAAAGAAAGCGTTTATTCTTCGATTTCCGGCTGTGATGTTTTTGAACAACTATTTCGGTGGATAGGGATTTGGACCACAGCGGCTTAAATGGGATTGGGGGAATTATTTGTTTGCCAACGGCTACTAAAAAATGTATAAAATGAGACGGAAAAATGAAGAAAGTGTGAAAAGTGTTCTTGACATTTGACAGTGAACATGATATCATACAGCCAAGAAACAAGTTTAGGAAAAATGTTTCCTGAATCGAAATTCTTCAGTGGAAGGGTGATCGGGCCGTGAATATTCGTGAAATCGCGAAGCTGGCCGGTGTTTCCATTTCCACGGTGTCAAAGGTTCTCAATAAAAAAGACCAGGCCATTAGTGAGGAGACAAGGCAAAAAGTCCTGTCGGTGATGAAAGAGAACCATTATCAGGCTTATTCAGGCAGCCGTTTTCCCATGAGGCCCCATTCGTTCCTGCTGGGAGCGGTTCTCTGCAAACGGCCGGGCATGGACCTTTTTTTGGAAGCCTTGATGAAAACAGCCTCCCAGGCGGGGTATTCTGTGATCGCCCGTTTCGCTGAAAATGTGGAGGAAGAGCAGGCGTGCCTGGATATATTAAAAGGTTACCCGCTGGACGGCATGGTGTTTTGCCGGGTGCCGGGCTCCGCTCAAGATGGGGAAAAGTATTTTGACGGTATACCTTGCTGTACGCTGGAATTTAACAAACGGCTTTCGCCCTCAATGCCAGGTATCGATTTTGAGCAGTTGGGGCGAGAGGCCACGGAAGTCCTTATACGGCGAAAGCACCGCAGGATATTTTGTGTAGTCCACGGCAATTCTGACAGCGAGAATCTATTCGTGGAAGGGTTTCAAAAAAGTTTGGCCCAGCACCATCTGCCTTTTGCGGCAAACCAGATATGCAGGTATGACGCAGCGGGGATCACGACAAAAATGTTGTTTGAAAATACCGCGGCTCTTTGCTATGATATCGACCTCGCTTCGAAAATGTATCAAGAGGCTTTTCGGAAAAACAGAAAGATCCCGAAATATTTATCGCTGCTCAGTTTGGGAGAAGGGAACGCCAGTGGGTTCCTTCCAAAGCTCGCCACAATTCCTCTTCCTTTTGAGGAATTGGCTCAGCAGGCTTGCCAGCGGGTGATTCAGCGGATTGAGGATTCCTCTGCCGTGCTGTCTCCGTGGCAGGCGCCGGCTTTTCGGTTGGAAACAGGAGGAAGCTTGGAGCTTCCTTCTAATGAGCGGGGCCAGAAACTGGTTGTGGTCGGTACCATCAATATGGATACCACCTTGGCTTTAGGCAGGTTCCCCCGCATTGGGCAAACTGAAATTTCCAATTCGCGGATGTTGTGTCCTGGTGGGAAAGGGCTCAACCAAGCGGTAGCCATTGCCAAGTTGGAAGGTTCAGTGGCCCTCATTGGCAAGGTTGGCAAAGACTATGCCGGTAGCGAGATATGGGACCATCTGCAGTCAAGCGGAGTCAATATGGAATATGTGCGCCGCACATCCCGAGATTCTACAGGGAACGCGTATATCTGCGTTCAAGAAGATGGTGAAAGCGGCATTATGGTATATAACGGGGCCAACGATTTGTTGACTTCGGAAGAGATTCGTGACAGTGGTGGCGCCTTTGAAGGCGCGGAATATTGTTTGCTTTCTACAGAGTTAGATTTAGATGTGATAGAAACAGCGGCCCAAATGGCTTGGGAGAGGAAGGTGAAAATTATCATCAAGCCAGCTGCTTTGGATCGGATTGACGACAGCCTTTTGCAAAAGACGGATATTTTCTTGCCCAATGAACGGGAAAGTTCCTTGCTTTGTCCTGGAGAAAAGGGTTTTGAGGAACAAGCGGATTATTTCTTGAAAAAAGGCGCAAAGCAAGTGATTATAACATTGGGTTATAAAGGCTGCTATTGGACAGACGGGGAAAACCGTGAGTTTTTTCCTGCGGCGGATTTTGAAGCAGTTGATACAACTGGTGCCGCGGATGCTTTCGGAGCGGCTTTGGCAGTCTGTTTGACCAAAGGCTTGGATATGCGGGAGTCAATCCGAAGGGCTACGATTGCGGCGGGATTCTCCACCACAAAGTGGGGAGTGACCGATGCGATGATCGACCGGGATACGTTAGAGTTTTTATGCTCTGCGCGGAAATAATACTGTATTATCATTTCAGGAGGAAAACAGTCATGAAAAGATTTTTAGCAATGTTTTTAGCAGTTGCGTTGCTGTCGACGATGCTGGTTGGTTGTTCCGGCAACGGAAACCAGCAGAGCGGTGGCGGGGACAAAACTTCGGGAACAGAAGGAACTTCTGACACTGCTTCTACTGGTAACGACGGGGAACCCGTTACCATCCAGGTCGCTGTTAGCGGCAGCGCCCAGGAAATGGAGATCCATCAGCAAAAGTTCGATCTCTATACTGAAGAACATCCCAATGTTACCATTGAGCCCATCGATATTGGCGCCGAGCGTTTCCAGAAACTGATGACTCTGGTCAGTTCCGGTACAGCACCTGATATCATCTATATCAACGAATGGTGCTATTCCTTGGCTTACCGCAATGTGCTGCTGAGCTTGGACGATTATATCGCCAACGATGCGGATTTTGACCTGAGTCAATATCCTGATTCTTTGCTGACTCCTTTGCGCTATGAAGACAAATTGTATGCTCTGCCTCAGGAAGTATCTCCTTTTGTGATCTATTACAACAAGGATATGTTCAAAGCGGCCGGCGTGGAGCTGCCCACTGATGATTGGACTATCGACGATTTCTATGCTGCTGCAAAAGCCCTGACCGACCCCGAGAAGAAAGTGTATGGTTACCGTCATCCCGGCGCTTGGGCTGACCAGGTTTTGGGCTGGTTCTCCCGCGCAGGTGTGGAATATGATATCAGCGGCACCGAGGTAAAAGGCCTGGATACTCCCGAGGCCCTGGAAGCTTTGCAGTTCCTGTATGACCTGGTGGTTGTAGATCAGCTTTCTCCCAACCCTGCCGCATTAACCGCTATGGGAAAGGGCGCCGACGCTATGTTCCGCAACCAGACAGTGGCTATGGAATCTGCCGGCCTGTGGCAGCTGCCCACTTATAAAGCAGACCCCCTGCCCTTTGAATGGGATGTTGTTCGTATGCCTATGGACAAAAATCAGAAGACCAAAGCCGGTATCTTGAACTGGGGCATTTCCAGCACTTCCAAGAATCCCGACGCTGCTTGGGACTTGCTGAAATTCCTGGTTGGGCCCGAGGGCATGCGCATCGTGGCTGAGAGCAACATGGCTTTGCCCGGCAGCACCGATGAAGCCGCGAACCAGATCGTTTTGGATTCCAAATTCCCTGAGAATGTACAAGCTTTTGTGGATTCCGTTCCGGACGTTGATATGACTGACCAATTGTCCATTTACCGCACTGAGGTTAACACCAAATTGCAGGAAGTGGTTGATAAGATGCTTATCGGCGAAAGCACTCCCGAAGAGACTCAGCAGGCGCTGATCACTGAGATCAACGCGATTCTGGCCGGATAAAGTTTGGCGATTGTATAGAACGAAGAGAAAGGAACTTTTATCATACACATAAAAGTTCCTTTTTCTATATAAAACCTGGCCGGCTGTGTTTTCCACTATTTTTGTAATTGAGGTGAATGAAGCTATGGCGGAGAAAAATACCGCAAAAAAGAAAAAGCCCCTAAACGCCAATGAGACTTTTTGGGGATACTTGTTTCTGCTGCCTGTGATTATTGGCTTTTTAGTGTTTACTATTTTTCCGGTAGTCATGTCTTTGTACTATAGCTTTACAAACTACGATGGCGTAACGCCTCCAAAGTTTGTAGGTTTGCAAAACTATATCGATTTGTTTACCAACGGCGACTTCGGCAGCGCTCTTTGGCATACAATTTATTTTACCATCGGTACCGTTCCTGTGGGGGTTCTGCTCTCCATTATTGTGGCTGTGCTGCTGAACCAGAAGATTCGGGGATTGAACGCTTATAAATCCGCGTTTTTCATCCCGGTTATCGTGTCTTATACGTCTATCGCCATGGTATGGCAGTGGCTGTATAATGAGGACTTCGGTCTGATCAATTCCGCTTTGGCGTCTTTGGGCCTGCCCCAGCCGCCCTGGCTGACCAGCAGTGCTTGGGCTATGCCTTCCGTTATCATTATGAGCATTTGGAAAAGTTTGGGCTTTAACTCGGTCATCCTTTTGGCTGGTGTGCAGGGTGTTTCTCCCGCTGTGTATGAAGCGGCGGATATCGACGGGGCCAACGTGGTGCAGAAATTCTTCCACATCACTCTGCCCATGCTCAAGCCCACCATCATGTTTGTCACCATCATCAGCATGATCAATTCCTTCCAGGCTTTCGACCAGATCTATATCATGACCAAAGGCGGCCCTGGAACGGCAACTCAAGTGGTGAGTTATTTGATCTACATGAACGCTTTCCAATATTTCAAGCAGGGATACGCTTCCGCCATGGCATATATTCTGTTTATCATTATTTTCGTGGCCAGTATCATCCAGCTTAAAATGAGCGAACGGGATAACGCGTAGGAGGTGGAGACAATGGAAAGAACCATGGTACAAAAGCGGAAAGGCCGGGGAAAAAAGATATTTTTCCGAGTGCTTGTTCACACAATTTTGATTTTATGCTCCATCACCATGCTGGTGCCCTTTTTGTGGATGATCTCTTGTTCGTTGAAAGATATAGACGAACTGTTTATGGCACCTCCTGTATGGATTCCAAAACATATCGCATGGGAAAACTATGTTTATATGTTTGAGCAGGCTCCTTGGGGAACCTACTTCATCAACACGATCGTCATTACGGTATTCACGATTTTGGGACAATTGATCACCTGCTCTATGGCTGCCTATGCCTTTGCCCGGTTGAAGTTCAAAGGCAGAAATGCGCTGTTCGTGGTTTATTTGGGAACCATGATGATCCCCTTCCAGGTAGTTATGATCCCTCAGTTCCAGATCATCAAGGTGCTGGGTTTGATCGATAATATCTGGTCATTGATCATCATTGGAATTTTCAACGCGTTTGGCACGTTCCTTTTGCGGCAGTTCTTCTTGACTTTGCCCAGGGAGCTGGAAGAGGCAGCGATGATCGATGGATGCAGCTATCCCAGGATTTTCTGGGAGGTTATTTTGAAAAACTCCAAGCCTGCTTTGATGACATTGGTGATCTTCACCTTTATGAATACCTGGAACGACTTCCTGCGTCCGTTAATCTTCCTGAATAACCAGGAAAACTGGACGCTTTCCATGGGACTGGCCAAGTTCCAGGGTACCTATGTGACCCAATGGAACCAGATGATGGCTGGGGCGCTGATCTCCATGCTGCCCATTTTGGTAGTGTATATGTTCGCTCAAAAGTATTTCGTACAAGGTATCGTGATGAGCGGTATTAAAGATTAATTTGTTTTCAAACGCTTCAGAAAGGAGAGATATCAAATGAAACTTCCTGAAAATTATATGGAACAAGTTTATGCCGGATGGATGGGAAAAGTCATTGGCATTCGTCTGGGCGCGGCTGTGGAAGGCTGGACTTACGACAAAATTCAACGGGTATTCGGAGAACTGTGGGATTATCCCGCTCAGTATAAGAATTTCGCCGCTGATGACGACAGCAACGGCCCGTTGTTCTTTATCCGCGCTTTGGAGGATTGCAAGGATCTGAAGTCTTTCTCTGCCCAGGATGTAGCGGAAGCGCTGCTCAACTACGCTCCCTTTGAGCACGGTTTCTTCTGGTGGGGCGGCTACGGAATTTCCACCGAGCACACGGCTTATTTGAACCTGCGCAATGGGATTCCCGCGCCTCGCAGCGGCAGTATCGAGCAAAATGGTTCCACCATGGCGGAACAGATCGGCGGCCAGATTTTTATCGACCCCTGGGGCCTGGTATCTCCGGGCAACCCCAAACAGGCAGCTGAGCTGGCGGAAAAAGCCGCCAGCGTTACCCACGGCGGCAATGGCGTGTGGGGCGGCGTGTACATTGCCTGCGCCATCAGCTTGGCGTTTGTGGAGCCTGATTTGGAAAAAGTGCTGGAAAAGGCGCTGGATTACATCCCTCAGGACTGCGAATATGCCCGGGTTGTCCGCGCTGTGACGGAGTATTATAAAGAGCACCCCGAGAATTGGCGGGACTGCTACCAGTATATCTATGAGAATTTCGGCTATGACAAATATCCTGGAAACTGCCATATCATCCCCAACGCCGCGGTGATGGTTCTCTCTATGCTTTACGGCGGAGGCGATTTTACCCGGACGCTCTGCATCTGCAATATGTGCGGCTGGGATACAGACTGCAATGTGGGCAATGTGGGCTGCATCATGGGCGTGCATTGCGGCCTGGATGGGATCGATTACGACAAGTGGCGCAAGCCCATCAACGATTTTATGGCTTGTTCCAGCGTAGTTCCTTCCTTAAACGCTATGGACGTGCCTTATGGCGCCAGCTATTTCGCGAAAATGGCTTACCTTCTGGCAGGGGAGACTCCCTGTGCGCCTTGGGATAAACTGTTGGGCGAGCAGTTGGAAAGCTGCCATTTCGAGTATCCCGGCAGCACCCATGCCATCCGCAGCCGCGGCCAGGCATTGTGCCATATCCGCAACACAGATGAGCAGGCACACACAGGGCGCCGCTCGTTAAAGCTGACCGCTTCTGGGTCTGAATCCGGGGAAGAATGCTGCTTCTACAAGCAGACTTATTACGGCCCTGAAGATTTCAGCGATTCCCGGTACGATCCTTTCTTCGCGCCTTTGGTGTATCCCGGCCAGACAGTCCACCTGAGCGTGATGCCTCTGCCTTGCAAAGGCATGGATGTTGCCGTGCAGATCTACGCCAAAAACGGCGCCACCGGAGAGATGATCCGCGGCGAGAAAGTGGAGGCCGATAGCGCGTGGCATGAGCTTTCCCTGTCCATCCCTGGGAATCAGGAAGGGTATATCCAAGAAGTGGGCGTGATCCTTTGCGGGAAAGCCGTGGGATTTGCCCAAGGGGATCTGGTGGCTTATTTGGACGATCTGTATGTGGAAGGCGAACCGGATTACCGCCTGGATTTCTCCAAAGTGGATTTGGATTATTGGAATGGTATCCATCAAGAAGTGCCCCAGTTCGCGCGTTTGAAAGGCCATACTTATCTGGATGGGCCTTATCTGAGCCTGTCCTGCGCTGATTTCGGCGAGATGTACACTGGCCATCATTTGTGGAAAAATTATGCCCTTTCCTGCACGCTCCAGCCTGTGACCGGTCAAGTCCATTTGATTCAGGCCCGGGTGCAAGGCGCTATGCGGTGCTATGCCGCTGGCTTCAATGGTGAGGGCAAGGTAGCGCTGCTTAAAAACCAGAATGGCTACACTACTTTGGTAGAAAAAGAATTCCCCTGGCAGACCGGCAAGGAGTACCGCTTGAGCCTGGCGGTCAACGGCGGGAAAATCCAGCTTTCCATCGACGGAGAAGTCCTTTTGGATTGGGAGGACAATGAGCCGCTGAATCAGGGCTGCGTTGGCCTGGCTGTTCAGAAGGGGAGCCATTGCCTGGTTCGTGACTGGGAAGTAAGGAGTCTGGAAACGGTATGAAAAAGCTTTTGGTAATCGGCAGTATGAACATGGACTTTGTCACAGACCTGCCTCACCCACTGGCTGTAGGAGAGACCATTTTGGCAAAGAACCTGCGGCTTGTGCCCGGCGGTAAAGGCGCTAACCAGGCCTATGCAATGGGCAAACTGGGCGGGGAAGTATCCATGCTGGGCGCTGTAGGAGCCGACCTTCACGGGGAACGGCTCTGTGAGAGCCTTGGTTCTGTGGGGGTAGATATTTCCGCTATCCGCAAAGCGGGTGATTCGCCTACCGGAATGGCTGTGATCAGCGTGCTTCCCAACGGTGACAACTCCATTTTAGTGCTTCAAGGAGCCAATGCTCAAGTGACTCCAGACTATGTAAAAGAACAGCATCACTTGCTGGAAGAATGCGATATCCTGGTGCTTCAACTAGAGGTTCCTTTGGAGACTGTGATCTATGCGGCCAAGGAGGCTTATCGCTTGGGAAAACAGGTGATCTTGGACCCTGCCCCAGCGGTGGAAGGTCTGCCCGAGGAACTGCTGCGGTGCTTGTATCTCATCAAGCCCAATGAAACAGAGCTTTCTATTTTAATGGGACATCCCTATGACCCCCAGTCGCTTCAACAGGACGCCTTGAGCCTTCAGCGCAAAGGCGTGAAAAATGTGCTGGTAACTTTGGGTGGGGCCGGGTCTTATCTCTTGCGGGAAGACGGCACCGAAGTGCGGCTGGAAGCGGATTCCACGGTTCAAGTTGTGGATACTACCGCTGCGGGAGACAGTTATGTGGCGGCATTGGCAGTAGCCATTTCCCAAGGGCAGGATCTGGCAGAGGCGGCGGAATTTGCTTCCCGTGTCTCTGATATTGTAGTATCCCGTCCTGGCGCACAGACGTCCATCCCCTCGAAAGAGGAAGTTGAAATGAAAGTGTGCGCACGGTAAAATTTTAAAATATCACAATAAATAATTGCAATGACGATGTCCCCATCTGTTGGTAAAGTGAACAGGTGGGGACGTTTTTATAAAAGAAGAATATTTTTTCCTTTTTATCTTAGGATGTTTGAGGAATATTTTTAATAAGTTTGGCGGGGACACCGCCAAATATAGTGTTTTCCGGTACGTCTGTTACCACTACAGCGCCCGCTGCAATCACCGCGCCATCACCAATGGTTACTCCTTTACAGATGGTCGCGTTCGCTCCAATCCACACGTTTTTACCGATATGAACAGGCGCGGGAATGAGGTTTCCACGCAATTTGGGATCAAGGTTGTGATCCAGCGTGGCGATTACAGTGTTATGCCCAATCAGTACACCGTCCTCAATGGTTACTCCGCCCTGATCCTGAATTTTAACACCCGAATTAAAAAATACATTTTTGCCGATTTTAAGATTTTTTCCGCAATCTGTGTAAAATGGAGGGAATAAAGCAAAGCTGCTGTCTACTGGTCTTCCGGTTATTTGCCCGATCAATTCCACAATTTCTTCGGCGGTGTGATAACGGCTGTTCAATTCGGAGGTTAATCGTATTGCTTCCTGCGATAGCAGATGCATACACTGGTGGATTTCTGAATTGGCGATGACTTCTTTTCCGCTATCCATATACGCTAAAAACTCATGTAATTTCATTTCGTTTCACCTCTGAGGTTATTATAAAATCTCAAAATAAAAATAGCAAATTCCTATAATTTATACTTAACTATTTGCAAAAGCAATAGTAGTGAGAAAAGAGTCCGTTCGCTTAAGATAATTTTATTTCTGGTATAAGAGACATTGCGTCATTGTGATACTACAGTAGGTACAGAAGAACTGAGCCATTTGGAAATGGTCGGTACGATTGTGTATCAGCTTACCCGGGGGTTAACGCCCGAGCAGATCAAGGAAGCCGGTTTTGACAGCTATTTCGTGGACCATACTGCCGCAGTATATCCCGTAGCGGCTTCAGGTACACCGTTTAATGCCAATACCTTTTCAGTCACAGGCGATACTATTGCGGACCTGCATGAGAATTTGAGTGCGGAACAAAAGGCCCGCATGACCTATGACAATATCCTGCGCTTTACCGATGATCCCGACGTTCGGGACCCGATCAAGTTTTTGCGTGAACGGGAAATCGTCCACTTCCAGAGATTTGGCGAAGGATTGCGTATTATGACCGACAAGCTGGATTCCAAAAACTTTTATGCTTTTAATCCCTCTTTCGATAAAGGGTAAAATTTTCTCAAAAAAGCCGCGCCGGAAACCCGGTACGGCTTTTCCTGCTTTTTATTTTCCATGATAAAGGCCATGGCTTTCAAAATAATGTTACGCTACGTAAAATAAGATTTTCGTGATATACTCGTTTTCATCCCCAGTGGTGATATAATCATTGATGCAAAACTCGTAAGCGTCCGAAAGGATCTCAAGATTCTTGTCCCGACAAAACTGTAACAGTTTTTCGTAAGACCTTCCAATGGAAAGGTAGTCGCCTTTGTGATAAATTACAGCGCATGTCCCTTCTGGAAGCTCCTTGATATTTTGTGAATGGTTTGTTTCCTCAATGGGAAGAAACACGAAGGAGGCTTCTGTATAGCGGCCTTCTAAAATGTGCTGGTAAGGTACTATGACCCCGCTTTGGAAAAAGATGGGTAAATGTTCTTGAAAGGACTGGGCGAAACACTGTTTGGTGGCGATGCTGATTTCCCGCAACGTGCAAGGAGGGGGAACCGGGCGGGTGAAAAGGCGCTGGGAAGGAATGTGTTCCATATGGGGTGTTTCTTCGCCTTCGTGGAGGTAGACACTTTCCAGCTGCGTGCAGCGCTGGGCAAGCCGGCTGCGTACCAGCTTGAGTTCTTGCATTTGCTTGTCAATGACCTCCAGTTGGTCCCGCAGAACTTTCAAGCTGCTGGTGGTGGTGTAATGCTTTAAAAGTTCCTTGATTTTTTGAAGCGAGAGACCGCTTTTTTTCAAAATGAGAATGGTGTCCAATTCGTCCAACTGATTGGCGCTGTAATAGCGGTAACCATTATTGGGGTCCACGTAGGCGGGACGGAACAACCCGGTCTTGTCGTAAAAGATCAGCGTTTGTTTGGAAATATTTTGATAATGTGAAAGTTCGCCGATTGAGAAAAAATCTTCCATAAAATCCTCTTGACAATATAGTTACTATATCCTTTATTATACTTTATAGCAGAGAAAATACAAGGAGGTATTTTTGTGCGCACTCTTTACCAATGGGCGGCCAAATTGTTTGAGGGTCTGTCCTGGCAAAAAATTTTGTGGATTTTTCTAGGCGCTGCCATTTGTACATTTGGAATTCACAACATTCATCAACAAACAGGAATTACAGAAGGCGGAGTTATCGGAGGAATGCTGCTTGTGGAGCATTGGTTGGGGATATCCCCGGCGTATATCACGCCTGTACTGGATGGCCTGTGCTATTTGCTGGCCTTGAAGTATTTAGGTGGTTCCTTTATTCGTACATCTATTATTTCCACGTTGTGTGTATCCCTGTTTTATAAGCTTTGGGAACAATTTCCGCCTATGCTGCCTGACCTTTCAGCATACCCGCTGATAGCAGCGGTTTTGGGAGGCGTTTTTGTAGGCATCGGCGTGGGTCTTATCGTAAGGCAAGGGGGTTCCAGCGGTGGTGATGACGCCCTAGCTTTGGTGATCTCAAAAGTGACTCATCGCAGATTATCTTCAGCTTATTTATTTACCGATTTGCTTGTGCTTGCTTTGTCGTTGACGTATATCCCCGTTTCCCGCATTGCTTTTTCTCTGGTAACTGTGACTCTGTCATCTTTCCTGATCGATCAAGTGCAAAATTTTCAGTTCCGCTTAAACACCAAAAGCGTAAAACCCCAGGAAAGTTGCGAAAAAATATAGATTCCTCTTGCCAAACAATGAGAAACGTGATATCATATTTAAGTTAAAGCGTCTAAAAAAGACTGTTTTAATGCTTTCGTTTAAAAGGACCATTAGCTCAGTTGGTTAGAGCAGTCGGCTCATAACCGATCGGTCCGGTCCACCAAAAGCGGAAGCGTCGAACTATTCTTTATACGGAATAGGTTGGCGCTTGTTTACAGACCGGGAGACACTCCTTGAGAGTGTCTCTTTTTTTGTCCCTAGAGATATTAAGCTGTATTCTCCGGGACAAAATCCGAAAAAGGCAGTGCAGAATTTAGGAAAAGAGAAAACTCAGAGAAATTTCTTTTGTAGTCGTCCCCGTGTTTTGCTATCCAGGACAGGCAATCCCTGTTCGGCTCGTAGGTGTCTAAAGACATGATCAAACGATTAACGAACTCGCTGACACCTTCATAGCCCCAGATTTCCCGGATTTTGAAAAGGGTCGGATACAAACCGCTGCCATTCAACAGGTATTGGATACTTCGAATCAAATCGAAGTTCCGAGAAGTGGGCGCATGAAGCGCGAAATCTCCCTGTTTCAATGCATCGTATAGCATTTCTGAAAATTCTGCTTCATTCTGAACCACACCGTTTTCCACTTCCCTAAAATCAAACTTTTGTAAAAATGAATTGGCAATTAAAGTGAGATATTCATCCTCGCTTTTCACAGAAAGTAACTGGTCTGTCAGCTGGTGGGCGTAATCGCCTTTGAAAACTGCTTCAAATCGTGTCCAATCTTCACAAGCTAAAGCCTTATCCAGCTTAGGCCCCTTACGCTCGATTTGTTCCCGGCGCTTGTCATAAATCCGTAAAAGCGCATTGGATTTTTGACTTCCTAGATAAATCGTTGGCACTTCGGAAGCTTTTAAAAATCCCCGATAGGAAAAAGGAATTTTCAAATAACTCGTCTCTGTTTTTCCAGACGCTGTTTTGCGTGTTTTTTCCCGGAAAATGGCCAATTGACCGTCCATTAACTTCTGGTAGATTTTGGTTGGGTCTATGCCGCAATTCATATAATCCGCTGTGAAGTCAATGCGGCTGAACCTAGCTGTGTAGGCCGTATCTTGGATTTTTCCAAGGAACTCATACACTTTTAGCCCGGATTTATCAGAATAGTAGTCAAGCGCTTGGGCCGAAAATCGTAAAGCCACCCCCATGTCGTCTCTGTCCATATGGTAGGCAACACAGCTATAAAAGCTGTGTTCCCCAAACGTGTACCCATGAGTATACCCTTTCAAACACTTGAGTTCAGTCCGTATAGGTCCCAAAACGGTTTCCAGGTCTCCGCGGTCGGACAGCTTTTGAATTATGTTTTGAGCAACATGGGGCCAGTTGTCCCTTACAAAGTTTGAATGTAGGGCTGTGGGCCGGCAAACCACCGTGAATTCATCAACACCAAGTTCCAGCAATCCCATCACCCCCTTTCCACGGGCACAAGGCCCACAAATGAGGAATGCAGAGTGCTTCCTGGGATTATTTTTTTGAGGAACCCCCGTGGTTACACCACGGGGGTTCTCTCTTACAGTGCTTCCAGAATGTCAAAATTCAGTTCTGGAAATTGCACCAATCTGGGCTTTCGAGTTAATTCCGGGTGAGTAAACACCCCCTCTCCCCTTGCATATTTTCGCAATGGAACATCGGCAGCACTTCCAAAACAGGTGATATACGTGGTGTCCTCGCTCTGGCCCAATACAATTTTCAGAGGAATATTGTCCCGCAGCGCCGTGTCGATCAGGGTAGCGTCTGACTTTTGCATGGTGATCATCAGGAAAAACCCAAGTTGCCGACCTTGCAGCACAATCTCATATAGCAGAGCCATTACTTCATCCCGCAGCTTTTTCTCTTTCCCCTTCAAAATCTGAGCAAATGATGCATACTCGTCAATGATCATGACATGGGGAGGAAGGCGAAATGTGTTATAATCCCCCGTTGGATTGCTTTCCAGCAATTTTTCCATATCCTGTTTCCGAAATCCCATCTCTCGGTGAAAAATGCGGATTTGCTCAACCGCCTGGTCAAAAGTTTTAGCGGTACGGTGCGGGGAGATTCCACGACCGATTACGCCTACTGTGGAAGCCTTTAGATCGACAAAACTTACCTCTGGATGTGTCCCCATTAAACGAAGCTGCAAGATCAAACTAAGCATCGCATAGGTCTTTCCCGACCCTGTCTGTCCAACAATCAACGTATGACATAGCGGAACCTGTGTCCGTGCGTCCAGAAACCACTGGTTAGGGAGAATTTCATCGGCGTAATCGGAAAAGTCATGGGCTGACGGAAATACCAGCTTATAGTCGGCCCGACCATCTACCAACTCATACATATAATAGTTACCGTCACACGAAGTAAAGCGGTTCTCCACCACAAAATATCCCAACGCCGCATTAATTACAGCATCGTCCAATTTTCGGTCAAGCTTGATCGTGTTGCGAATTTTCAGAAACCCTGTTGAAAGGTCGTCTGAAAAGCCAAGCTGAAACCAGGGAATCTCCACATAGCGTTCCCGCTTGACTGCGAATCCAGCGTCTTCAAGCTGACGCTTTAAGCGGGCTGAAATGCGAACATGCCGCCAAAAATATTTGGCGCCTTTGCGAATACCGTGAGATAAGAAGAACCGCAAAAGTAATGCCGAAATTCCAACACACGCCAAAGCAGACAGTACATTCAACGCCACCACAATGATTGACCAAACGGTCCCCGCTATAGGCAGGTAGGGAATTGTCAAGGCGGGAAGCAAATGCGCACCGAGCGTGAGAGAAAACACGCACACGCATGACATAAGAAAAAACGTATGATAATATTTTGACTTTGTCATATACTTTTACCCCCCATGTTTTTTGGTTGCTGCGGCTGCAATACCCGAAGCCCCTTAAACCGTAAGATCACACTATAGTTGATCACATAACTATGTTCCTGGTCAAAATTTTCAAGAGCAATATATTCCCCCTTTCTGACCATCGGGTCACAGGATAAAACAGTTACATCAAAATTTTCATCCACAAGATTGTCTTGCGGATTTCCGTTTTTATCAGTGGGCGGCGTACCAACATCTTCCAAGATTTTCAGTGTCAAACGCTGCCCATCTGGAAGTTTTCCCTTTTTGTCACTGTAAGGGCTGACAGAGACAACCTTAAATCGGTTGCGGGTATCCTTCAAAAAGTCCTTATCACGGAATATCGTTTTCGCGTATTTAAAGAGAGCCACGACACATACCTCCTTGCGGCATAAAATTAGGCTTAACAGATTTCCTGTATACACACAAGATAATCTGTTTGTGATTTTTGAACCATTTGCGAAAAGCAAGTTTTTTTATGAAAAATATGATAGAATCGCCTTCTTTCACAATAGTAAATTCCAGGAATTGTTTGTCGCGTTATCTCCGGAGATAATGTTGTATTTTTCCAATTCCTATGCTTTCATTATAACTTTGAGTATAAGCGTTGTCAATGCAATTTGTTGGATAAAGTTGCATAACGCTTTCTCCGTAAAGTGTCATTTTATTTATTTTTTCTTACTTTTTAAATACATTACCGAACAAAAGGTGAATAAATATTCATTTTATATTCATTATACGAAATACAATAAACATAGTTTATGTAAGAAATATTTACGTATCGATATAACTTTACTGATTTTGGGAACAAAAGAGCAACACTGTTGCGGTATTTTAGTTTTAAACCTACATGCTCATGTATTAATTTACATAACTTATAACCCCCCCAAAAAAAGCACAAACAATTTTTCCGAAAAAAGAGACGCGCCAAAAAAATTTTTTTTCAATATGGCTTTTTGAGTAAAAAAATAACGGATATCCGGCTTTTAGACCGAAATATCCGTTTATCTATTTTGAGGTAATTCAACTTGCTAGAAGGTCTCTTAACGGTTCTACACAGTAATATGTGACACTTGTGCGACCTTTACCGCGCCGATCAATGGATGAATTTTTCAGAGTTCGAAATACGGATGATTTCGAGACTTTGCAAATCCGGGCTATTTTTTCACAAGTAAGA
>CAJFSY010000014.1 GCA_904419785.1 uncultured Neglectibacter sp. | reverse complement strand
GTGGTATGATTTTCTGTGTTCCTATCCTGTGCGGTTCTCCCGGCAAAAAGTATTGGGAAAATATATTGCTGATTTTTATAGTGCGGAAGCCAAACTTGTAATAGAACTGGATGGCTCACAACACTATGAGGATGAGAATATGGACAAAGATGAAGAACGAACCACCTTCTTGGAAGACTATGGATTGCAGGTTCTGCGGATTCCGAATAACGAAGTCAGCAGAAACTTCCGTGGGGTCTGCGAGTATATCGATGCTATGGTAAGACAATCCCTCAGTCAGCCTACCGGCTGACAGCTCCACACAAGGGAGCCTTTGGAGGATCTCTGCGCCTTTATCCCCACAAAGAAAAGGTCGAGTATCTACTGTTTAGATACTCGACCTTTAACTGTTTTACGGACACCCGTCTAATACCGGGGGCTTTTTGTGTGAGGTTTGATATTTATTGAAATAAATTGATTTTAACAAGGGGCATTATTAAAATAATTAATGCATTTGATTAAAATATTTAATTTATATATTGACATTGTTTCTTTTGAGGGCTATAATGCAAACAAGATCTGAAACTGGAAAGGGTGGATTGTATGGCAAAGGAACGCTTTCATGCTCCGGCGCAGTGCCCAGTATGTGGGCAGCCAATGGTTGTTACAAAATTACAGTGTTCCCATTGCGGAACGGAGCTCAGTGGGGAGTTTGCCCCTTGCCGGTTCTGCCGGCTGGAAGAGCGGCACCTTCAATTTGTGGAGACTTTTTTGCGGTGCCGAGGTTCCATCAAAGAAGTGGAAAAGGCGTTGGGCGTCAGTTACCCAACGGTAAAGAATATGCTGGACGCGGCTTTAACAGCCCTGGGCCTTGACGAAAAGCCGGAATTGCGGGCTTTGCGTGAAAAGGAAGAACGGGCGGAAATCTTGCAAAGACTCTCTGAAGGGGAGATCGATGTGGACACAGCTATCGAGGCGCTGAACCAGATAAAAGGGGGGAAGTAAAATGAGCGAGGAAAAACGCAGAATTTTGGAAATGCTGGAAGCCGGGAAGATCACCCAGGAAGATGCCGCCCGTTTGTTAGACGCTTTAGGTGAAGAGGGAGATACTGATGAACCTCAGAAATCCCTTGAGGAGACTGTCGAACCTCACAAATCCCCTGAGGAGCCGGTAGGAACGTCAGAAGAAAAGACCGATTGGGCAGATTTGCTGGGGAACTTGGGGGCCGGTGTGGATAAAGCGGTGCAGGAAGCTATCCAGGCAGCGTCTCCAGTGCTGGAAAATTTGGGATCAGAAGTAGATTCCGCAGTACAGCAGGCTTGTAAAGCTTTGAAAAAGAGCACTGTGGTGGGGGTAGTGTTGCCACAGAAAGGAAGCAACCAGTTGCCTTTGCCCCTGGAAGAGAACGTCTATGAGGCCCCTGTAGGAGCGGCGGTGACGAAACTGAGAGTGGAATGGATCAACGGCCCCTTGGAAATCCGTTCTTGGGAGGGCGATACCATCAGGGTAGCGGAATATGCTTCCCGGCCACTAAAAGATGGGGAACGGATGGACTTGAGAGAAGAGAATGGCACATTGCGCATACGCTGGAGCCGTGGGAAATTCTTTCGCGGAAAAATATTTCTGCAAAAACATCTGGTGGTAGAACTGCCCAAAGGCGCGTTTTTGGAAGAAACACGGGTGGATACAGTGGCTGGCGGGATGTATGTCACCGGGCTGCACGGTGAGACTGTGCGTTTGGAAACGGTCTCAGGCCCCATGGAATGCTGCCATTTGCAGGGAGAAACTTTGCGGGTGGAATCTGTTTCGGGCAGTGTGGCGCTGAGAAATGTTTCCGCTAGGGAACTGCGTGTTTCTACCACTTCCGGAGCAGTGAATTTGGAAGGCTTTGGCGCGCAAAAGCTCCGCGCTGAAACAGTGTCGGGAGCTTTAACAGTTTGGGGCAATGGGGAAGAAGTAAACCTGGAAACGATTTCGGGCGCGGTGGTGCTCCAGGTGGAGCAGTACCCGAAACAGGGGAAGCTAAGTACAGTATCAGGCCGGATCGACATGATCTTGCCCGAAGGAGAGCCGGGATTTTCGGTGGAATATGACAGTGTTTCCGGCAGGTTTTCTACAGAATTCCCATTGACCGGCAAACTCGGCAAGCGAGAAGGTCGGGCAGTATACGGACAGGGCGGAGCGAAATTCCATTTGGATACGGTGAGTGGGAAAATGGAACTGCGCAAGCTGGTTTCTGCCTCAGAGTAAATTACTGGCATGTCTATAAAAGAAATTTCCGACCATTCCCATGATGGGTTTGGAATAGTGGGAATCTGATTTTTACCAGCTTTAATAAAGTAATTGAAGCAAGGGGAGCGTTTAGGTGCTTTCCCTTGCTTTTTCTTTTTCAATGATTCTCCATTTTCCGTCTGTGCGGATGGTCATCAAAAAGACATCGGCTTGTTTTAGCCCCCGTTCCTCCAGGCGTTTTTTGATCCAGTTTTCATCTTTCCCGCTGAGGGCCACGGAATGCTTTGAAAGCTCTCCATCGCTGATGACAACCACTTCCAGACCTTGGTTGTCCGGTTTTATGCCCAGCTGTTTGGGAGTTACAGGGTCCTCTTCGGGCTTGCGAATAACGCTCATCATGCCGTTGGTCTCAATGATTGCCCAGGCCACATCCTCTAAATAAAACACATTGTTTTGGCGCAGCTGCTCGCACAAGTCTTCTGTGGTCATGCGCAGGCGGCGCATCTGGTCTTGAAGGATCTTTCCCCGCTCCACCACCACGATGGGGTTCCCGCAGATGATTTGCCGAAACCTTCCGCTTTTCAGCATGGCCAGTGATACCAGGATTTCACACAATACCAGCGCTCCCATGGGTGCTAATCCGCTCCATACAGGCTGGTCGCTTTCTTGGATGGGCAGCACCGCTAATTCAGATATCAAAAAGGTAACTACCAGCTCGGAGGTTTGCAGCTGGCTGATCTGCCGTTTGCCCATAAGCCGTACTGCTAACAGGATGGCTCCATACATCAAAAGAGTCCGTGCCAGAGAAACCAGCATAGTGTCACTTCTTTCCCTTTTTTCGGTTTAGTATGCTCATCTCAAAAGAAAGTATGTTGTCATAATCGGATGAGAACCGGGCAGACTATTAGAAATTGCGGTACGAAGGAGGCTGCGTTCATGGCCCAGTGTCAGACTTTATCCAAAAAATTGGAAGAAAACAAAGCGTTTTTTCAAAAGCAGTTTGAAAACGCAATGGACTTGATTATCCGGGATATTGAACTTTCGGGAAGGAAAGCAGCCCTTTTCGCGATAGATGGCCTGATCAACAAAGAGACGATCGCACTGTGTGTGATGGAGCCTCTTTTGAAAACAACGGAGTATCCCAAAAAACCGGGAGAAATGCTGGATTATATCGAGCGTCAGGTTCTCAGTGCCGCTGAGCTGAAACACGAAAACCGTTTGCCGAAACTTCTCACCTTGCTGATGAGCGGGTTTGTGCTGCTGTGTATAGATGGCTGTGATGATGGCCTGGTTTCAGGCGTACAGGGGTTTGCTTACCGGGGCCCGCAAGAACCGCAGAACGAAGTAATGCAGCGGGGAGCGAAAGATGGTTTTACCGAGAGCAACCAGCTGAATATGGCCATGATCCGGAGGAGGATGAAAAATCCAGATTTGAAATTTGAAATGTTGGAAGTAGGAAGCCAAAGCCATACGCCTATTGTCCTGTGTTATTTGGAAGGGATGGCTTCGGGAAAAATCCTTCGCCAGGTTAGGGAGACCATCCAGCGATGCCCGCTGAAAACAGTGCTGGGGGCCGGGTATCTCACGGCTTTTTTGGACCGGGGCAGTGTGTTCTCGGGAGTGGGGCTTACAGAACGGCCCGACGTGGTCTGTGGGAAACTGGAGGAAGGCCGTGTGGCTTTGCTGGTGGAGGGCACACCCAGCGTGATTCTGATGCCGTTTCTGTTTGTCGAGAATTTTCAAACGCTGGATGATTATCTTGCCCGGCCTTTCTACGGGACATTTATCCGATGGCTGAAATATATCGCCTTCTTTCTCAGCGCGTTTTTACCAGGAGCTTATGTGGCAGTCATCGTCCATCACCCGGAGATGCTTCCAGAAAGCCTTTTGATCAAGATCGCCAGGACACAAGCTCAAACTCCCTTTCCGGTGATGTTTGAGACGCTGACTCTTTATTTTTTATACGAGGTCATCCGGGAAGCAGGCTTGCGGGCGCCCAGGTCCCTTTCCGCCACAGTGAGCATCGTAGGCGGTTTGGTTCTGGGGGATACCGCGGTAGCCGCGGGGCTCGTCAGCGCGCCCTCGCTGCTGGTGGTGGCGCTGACAGCCATTGCTGGTTACGCTGTCCCCAGACTTTATGAGCCGCTGTCTTTGCTGCGGCTGGCTTTTTTGCTCATTGGGAATTTCTTAGGGATTTGGGGCGTGATGGCAGCCTTGGTGTTCTTGCTGATAGATCTTTGTGGTTCTGAAAGCTTTGGTGTGCCTTTGCTGTCGCCAGTTTCCCCCTTTAAAGGCAGGCTGGTGTGGCGGGACGTGTTCTTCCGGGCAGGATGGAAACGCCTTTCCCGGTGGGACGCAAAAGTACAGGATATGCCCGGCAGCCAAGATCGTTGAAAGGAGGGGTTTTGTGAAGCGTGGTCACACGATCAGTGCCGCCCAGTTTTTTGGGATGATGTTCGTTTCTCGAATCACCATCACCATTGCGCTGAACGCCCAATATGCCGCTGGGGAAAGCTTGCTGGACGGGATTCTTTGCTATGGCTTGGCCATGGTGGCAGGCTTTTTGATTGCCCTTCCCGTGTGGCTTCTCCATCGCAGGGCGCCAGACCGTACTATTGGGGAAGAGGCGGTACGCTTGCTGGGGAACGGGGGGAAGCTGTTAGCTGTATGCTACATGCTGTATTTCCTGGTGATGAATGGGATCTCTTTGGCACTGTTTCAGCTCTTTTTGCTGGATAATGTGAACCCTGACTTCCCGGCTTTTTTGATTTTGGCTGCCCTGGTAGCCGTGGCAGCTTACGGCGCTTGGCGTGGGCTAGAAGCCATTGCCCGAACTTCCGCGTGCGTTTTAGTGTTGCTGCTGTTGGGTACAGGGTTGGTATTTTTCTTGGTGGCTAGGCGGTTTGAATGGGAAAACCTGGAGCCTTTGCTGGCAGGCGGGCCGTTCCAGCTGATTCAGGGGGCGGCGCTGTTTCTTTCACGCACTTCCCTTTTCGCTGAAATGGCGGTGCTTTTGCCCTTTGTGAAGGGAAGAAAAGGCCTGGGATTTGTTTTATGGGCCGGGAGCACCACATTGTTTGTGAGCGTTTTGATTTTTCTGATTGCCGGGTGTTTGGGGCAATATGCTTATACACAAAACTTTCCCGTTTATGCGTTGGCGTCCATCACGGAGATTTCGTCCATGCAGCGGCTTGACGCAGTATTTACGGCAGTGTGGATGATGGGGTTGATCATACAGACTGCCAGCGGTTTGTACGCTTGCCGGATATGCGGCGCTTCGTTGAAAAAAGGCGTTATGCCCCGCTGGATCGTATTTCCAATAGGGGCCGCTATGACTGCTTTGGGGGTTGCTATTGCATCTTCTTACTATTTGCAGACCGTTTTGATGGACACAAAGATATGGCTGGTCATGACAGGGCTTACTGCGGTGATATTTCCAACGCTGCTTGTGGTGGTGGGGAATATCCGCAGAAAAAGGGAGGAAAAGCGATGAAAATCCGGCGTTGCTGTGCTGTGTTATTTGTTGGCTTTTTTGTGTGCACTGTGCTGTCGGGGTGCGGTTACCGGGAACTTCACCAGCGTATCCTGATTCAAGGTATCGGCGTAGATAAGACAGGCGACGGCTATACAGTAACCGTTCGAGCGGCCAGCCCCGAGGAAGAGGAGGGAGATGAGCTTTATTCCTGCCAGGGCGGTTCGGTCTTGGAAGCGTTAAGCAATTTATCTCTTTCCACAGGCAGGGAGCCCTTTTATTCCCATAATTATCTGGTGGTATTTGGGCGTTCTTGCGGAGAAGAAGGTCTCGATAAAAGCATGGATTTTTTTATCCGCTATTACAATACCCGGCCAACAGTGCAGATGTATTTAGCGGAGGACACAGCGGAAGAAATATTGTCCGCAAAAATGGACGATAAAATGATATCCATCCAAACGCTCCAAAATTTGGGGCAAACCGGAAAGTATAACGGAAAAGCAGTTTCCATGGATTTTTTGGAATTCGTAAACAGTGCTCAACGTCCCGGATCTTCCCCAGTTCTTCCAGTAGTGGGAATTAAGTGGGGAAAAGCGGAACTTTGCGGAACCGCTTACTTTCAAAACTATCAGTTGGCAGGGATATTAGGCTTGGAAGAGACCCGCGGATATTTAGCAATAAAAGGAAAATTAGGAAATGGTGAAATTGTTGTGAAAGGGGATGATTTTGGGACAGTAACTTTAACTGTTTCACAAGGAAAATCAGAAACGGAAATTTCATCTAAGGATGATATCCCGAATTTTCGTACAGTATATCAAGTGACGGCGGATGTCAGCGCCATATCAGGGGAACATGGAAAGCTGGATGAATCCTTTTACGCGTCGGTAGAAGAAAAAGCAGCACAGCAGATCCGCGAAGAAATGACTTCTGCTTTAGAAAAATCCTTGATGAAAGAACAGTGTGATATTTTTGGCTTTGGGAACCTTTTTTCGCAGAAAGAGCCGAAACAGTGGAAAAAGATTTCCCAGCAATGGGATGAAGAAATGCTTCGGTGCAATTATGAAATCCAAGTAGAGGCCACAGTTCTGCGCATGGAACAAGGCAGCCTGAACGGTGGAAAATAGAGAGAGGCGTCCGGATTTTGGGACGCCTCTTTTGCTTATATAGATAAATAGATGTTGTATCGGAGCAGCCAAGCGTTGACTTGCAGTAAATAAGCTAACAACTGGGGACCTGCCATAAGCTGGCCAAACCAAGGCTTGCCGTAATCGAAAGATTGAGAGATCAATCCATGGACCGTTTCTTCGGACAGAAGTTTGTGGAGAGGCTGACTGCTGTCCCGGAGAACATGGGAGAGCTGTTCTTTTAAAAGCGCTTCGTATCCGGGGTTGTGGGTTTTAGGATACGGACTCTTTTTGCGGCGGAGTATCTCCTCGGGAAGTAATCCTTTTGCCGCGTCACGCAGAAGCCCCTTGGGTTCTCCATGAGGGCACTTCATGTCCCATGGCGTGTTGAATACGTATTGCGCTATGCGGTGGTCAGCATAGGGCACTCGGACTTCCAGGCCGCTCCACATGCTGCACCGATCTTTTCTATCCAATAAAGTGGACATAAACCAATGAATGTTCAGGTAACCGATTTGCCTCATACGGATTTCTTCCACCGTCTCTCCCGGAAGGGTGGGAACAGCAGCTAGGCTTTCTTCCAAGCGCTGGCTGACATACTCTTCCAGATGGAGTGTTTCCTGCAATTCCGGTTTCAAAAGCCCTCCGCGTAAGTCTAAATTATTGGACCATGGAAAATGCTTCCCGTCAAACATTTCTTTCCGGTGAAACCAGGGGTACCCGCCGAAGATTTCATCGGCGCATTCTCCGCAAAGGGCTACTGTGTGTTGCTTTTTTACTTGCTTGCAAAAATACAGCAAAGAGCCGTCTACATCTGCCATACCGGGCAGGTCTTTTGCTATCACGGCTTCATCCAAGGAGTTGGCCAGAGAGATGTTGTCGCAAACCAAGGTGGTATGGTCTGTCCGTAAAATCTCACTGACCCGCTGCGCCCATTCCTGGTCTCTGTTCGGTTGAAAAGAAGAAGGCGTGAAAAATTTCTCGTTGCCCTCAAACTCGAAGGAATAGGTGGAAAGCTTTTTACCACGTTCTTTTAGTTGTTGAGCGGCAATGGCAGTTACCACGCTGGAATCCAGTCCGCCTGATAGGAATGTACACAAGGGCACGTCGGAAATAAGCTGACGTTCTACCGTGTCCAGAAGAAGTTCCCTTACATGAGCCACGGTTTCTTCGTAGTTTTCTTCGTGGGGGAGCGCTTCCAGATCAAAATAGGGTATCTCCCGGAAACCCAGCGGGTCATAAACCGCTATATGGCCTGGTTTAATTTCCCGGATTCCTTCAAATACACCGCAGCCGGCAGTGCGGGACGGTCCAAGACCGAAGATTTCACATAATCCTTCTCTGCCCACTACCGGTTTCACACCGGGGAACTCGAACAGCGCTTTGATCTCCGAACCAAATACCAAACGCCCGTTTTGGAGCGTGTAGAACAGGGGCTTGACACCAAAGCGGTCCCTGCAGAGAAATGTACGGCGGTTTACGGGATCGTCTACGGCAAAAGCGAAAATGCCATTCAGTTTTTCCACGCAATCCGGACCAAAGCATAAGTACGCCGCCAGTACCACTTCGGTGTCGCAGTTCGTTTGAAAAGAAAATCCCCGCCCTTCCAGTTCCGAACGAAGTTCCGGCGCGTTATAGATTTCCCCGTTGTAGGCGATGGTCACCTCTTGCCCGCCATAAGGCAGCGACATTGGCTGGTGGCCGTGTTCCGGGTCGATTACAGCTAATCGGGCGTGAGCCAGCGCGCAGTTTTCAGATAGATGTGCTCCTTGATTGTCCGGGCCCCGGTGGGCGATACGCCTGGCCATGCGCCTGGCCAAGTCCAGCCAGTGCTGGGGCGGCCCTTGCAGTCCCCCTTGATAGTCGGAAAATCCCGCGAAACCACACATATGCAAAACCCCTTCCATAAATACCGTTAATACAGTATATGCAAAAGTGGAGTGATCGGAACCTTTATTTTTTCTTAGGGATTCTGGTGTAGTATTTGGCTTCGTCCTCGTGGTGGATTTTGGCTCCGTTTCGGATTTGCGCTTTCAAAGAAGCGGGGTTATCCTTGTTGACAGAAAGGTAAAATTCCTCTTCTTCAATAATGTCAGCGGCTTGTTTCAAAAGCAGCGCTAACCCGTTAGTGGCGTGTCCCCGGCCTCTGTATTCTTTTCGGATGCCGTAGCCGATGTGTCCTGGTCCGTGACGGAGAAAATCATTGAGGCAGTGCCGCAGGTTAAAAATGCCCACGTAGTTTCCCGCGTCATCTTCCAAAACGAAAACCGTGCCGGGCACATAGCCTTCCGGCAGGTTTTCACCATGGGAATGGGCTTCTGTTTGCTGAACGTAGGCGGAAAATTCTTCTAAGGTCTGTCCCGCGGCGGGGTTTGTGAAGCCGTTTTCGTCGGGGAGAAAGCTCATCTGCAAATCGTAAGCTTTGTGCAGGTCTGCTTGCCAGAGGGGAATCAAACGCATAGGGGACACCCTTTCTTTTTTTGAAAATTTCATCCAGTATATCACATGGATTTTTAAAAGGGAAGAAAGGTGTATAAATTTTTAGTATGGTTTGAATGAACCAAATGAAACGACGGACTCGTTTTAGACATTGCTCTTTTGAACGCTTTCCTGTATAATAACAAAGATTATAAGCAAACCCATTGGGAGATTTAGGTGCGGCATTATGGCTATCTTGACAGTAAATAATATCCAGCAAAGTTTTGGCGATGAGATCATCATCCAAAATATTACTTTTGAAATGCAGAAAGGGGAACGGGTAGGCCTGGTAGGCGTCAACGGCAGCGGGAAAACTACCTTGCTCAAAGTTCTCACAGGGGAATACATCCCGGATACCGGTTCGGTGGTCTACTCCAAAGATACGGTGCTGGGATATATGGAGCAGCATGTCTGCCGGGATTTCCACAAAACGGCCCTGGAAGAGGTGATGACCGTTTTCGCGTCTCTGCTGCGCATGGAACGGGAATTGGAAGATCTGTCCGAGCTGCTTTCGTCCCACCCGGCTCAGGAGGAAATGGAGCGGCTCATTCTCCGTCAAACAGAGCTGAACGAGCGTTTTGTGGACGGAGGGGGGCTGACCTACCGCTCCAGGGCCAGAAGCGCTCTTTTAGGGCTGGGCTTTTCTGAGGAGCAGCTTCAAAATAAAGTGGGAGTGCTCTCCGGAGGCCAGAAAGCCAAGCTGCAACTGGCCAAAATGCTGCTGGGCGGGGCGAACCTGCTTTTGTTGGACGAGCCCACCAACCATTTGGATATCCAGGCGGTGGAATGGCTGGAAGATTTCCTGCGCAATTACAACGGCGCGTATATCGTCATTTCTCACGACCGGTATTTCCTGGACAAAGTGACAGAGCGCACCTTGGAAATGGAAGGCAAGACGCTCACTTCGTATAAGGGCAATTACAGCCGCTATCTGGAATTGCGGGCAGAGCATCGTCTGACGATGCAGCGGGTGTACGATAATACCCAGAAGGAGATCACCCGCATCGAGGGGATCATTGAACAGCAGCGCCGTTGGAACCAAGCGCGCAACTATGTGATTATCGCCAGTAAGCAAAAGATGATCGACCGGCTGGAAGCCACTTTGGAAAAACCTGAGGACGAGCCGGAATCTATCCGGTTTCAGTTTAAAGCCAGCCGGCGGGGCGGCAACGATGTGCTCACAGCCCAGGACCTTTCCCTTTCTTTCGGTGGCGCGCCGTTGTTTGAGCATGTAGGGCTGGAGATCAAACACCAGGAAAAGGTGTTTCTCATCGGCCCCAACGGATGCGGCAAAACCTCTCTGTTCAAGATCCTCCTGGGCCAGTATAAGCCCGATTCCGGCGTGGTGCGCCTGGGGTCCGCCATCGACGTGGGCTATTACGAGCAGTCCCAGCTCAGCCTTCATGACGAAAAAACCGTCATCGATGAGATATGGGACCTTCATCCTCAAATGACACAAACAGAAGTGCGTTCGGCCTTGGCCGTGTTCCTGTTCAAAGGTGAGGACGTGTTCAAGCCTGTGGGCGCCCTTTCCGGCGGCGAGCGGGCCCGGGTGCTTTTGCTCAAGCTTATGCTGTCTAAGGCGAATTTCCTGCTGCTGGACGAACCTACCAACCATTTGGATATTGGTTCCTGCGAAGCTTTGGAGGACGCTCTTTCCGGCTATGACGGCACCTTGTTCATAGTATCTCACGACCGTTATCTGATCAATAAGCTGGCGGATAAGGTCTATGTTTTGGGAAAAGACGGGGCCAAGCTTTATTTGGGCAATTACGACAGCTATGTGGAACAGCGGGACAAGGAACGGGAAGCGCAGGAAGAACAGCGCCCTGAGCCGAAAGTCAACTTGTATAAGCTGCGGAAAGAGCGGGAAGCAAACCTGCGGAAAAAACGGGCGGCCCTTTCTCGTGTGGAAGGCCAGATCGAGGAAAATGACAAACAGGTGAAAGAGTTAGAGCGTCAGTTGGAGCAGCCTGAGTTCGCCGCGGATTACGAAGCGGTGGTAGCGGCTTCTGAGGAGATCAGCCGGTTGCATCAGGAAGCGGAAGGGCTGCTGCTGGAATGGACCCAGCTTTCGGAAGAGCTGGAGGCTTTGGAAGGGGAGGCGGCGGAATGAAAGCGAAGATCATCACTCTTGGCTGCAAGGTGAACCAATACGAGTCGGAAGCCATGCTGGAAGCTTTGCTGAATGGAGGGTTTCAGGAAGCGGCGTCCCACGAGGAAGCTGACCTGGTGGTGGTCAATTCCTGCACGGTAACGGCCACCAGCGACCAAAAAGTGCGGCAAACGCTGCGGCGGGCCAAAAAGGAGAATCCTGGAGCGGTGACCGTTCTTACCGGTTGTATGCCCCAAGCGTTTCCAGAAGAAGCCTCTGCCTTGCTGGAAGCGGATATCGTGCTGGGAAACGCCCGGCGCAGTGATCTGCTCCCACGGGTGCTGGAATATCTCTCCTCTAAGCAGCGGATCGTAGATATTGCCCCCCACGAACAGGGTGAAACGTTTGAACGGATGGCGGTTTCCGCTTTTCACGGCAGGACCCGGGCTTTTTTGAAGATCGAAGACGGTTGCGACCGGTTTTGCTCTTATTGCATCATCCCCTATGCCCGGGGCCGGGTGCGCTCTAAACCCTTAGAGGACTTGCGAGCCGAGGTGAAGGCGCTGGGAGAGCAGGGATATAAGGAGGTAGTGCTGACAGGCATCAACCTGCCCGCTTATGGCAAAGAGCTTGGGCTTCATTTGTGCGACGCGGTGGAAGCCGCCTGCCAGGCGGAGGGGATACGCCGGGTGCGCTTGGGTTCGTTGGAGCCGGAACAGCTTACGGAAGAGGTCATTGCCCGTATGGCAAAGGAAGAAAAGCTTTGCCCGCAATTCCATCTTTCCCTGCAAAGTGGCTGCGACCAGACTCTTCGCCGCATGAACCGTCACTACACTACAGAGGAATACCGGCAGATCGTTGAGAACTTGCGGGCGGCGTTCCCAAATTGCGCCATCACCACGGATATCATGGTAGGCTTTGCAGGAGAGACGGAAGAGGAATTCCAGGCGTCTTTGGCGTTCGCCCGGGAGATATCCTTTGCTAAAGTCCATGTGTTCGCGTACTCCCGGCGCCCCGGAACCCGCGCCTATGACGCCCCGGACCAAGTTTCCAACAAAGTGAAGGAAGAGCGCAGCCGCCGGATGATAGAGCTTACCAAACAGACTCAGAAGGAATTTCTTCAAGCACAAGTGGGCCGGGTAGAAGAAGTGCTGTTTGAGCAGGCCAAAGAACAGGGCGTTTGGGAAGGGTATACTCCCAACTATACCCATGTGCTGGTGCCTTCTGGGAAGGAGCTTTCCGGGCAGCTTTTGCCTGTGGAACTTCAGCAAGTGCAGGGGGAAAGCTGTATGGGGAAAATCCTTTCCCTGTAATACCACAGAATTTTACAGAAAATTCTTGTGTTTTTTACAAAAATATGGCATGATAGTCTAAAACGATATTGTTTGGAAGGACGGATTTTCATGTCAACGGACACAAACGCCTTATCCAAGAAATTTACAAAAACAGAAAAAAGCTGGATTTTGTACGACTGGGCCAATTCGGTGTATGCCACCAATATCATGGCGGTGATATTCCCCATCTACTTTGGCAATGTGTGCGCCCAAAGCGGGGCGGATAACTTGGTTCTCTGGTCCTATGGGACTTCGGTGGCCACGTTTTTAGTGGCGGTGCTGGCGCCGGTGCTGGGCGCCTTGGGCGACCATAAAGGCCACAAAAAGCGGCTGTTCATGGCATGTTTGATCGTAGGCGTGATATTTACCCTGTTCAGCGCTTTTGTGAACGATTACCGTTTGCTGCTGGTAGGGTATGTGGTGTCCCATATTGGCTTTTCGGGCTCCTGCCTGTTTTATGACGCTTTTCTTACAGACGTGACCACGCGGGAGCGTATGGACCGTGTTTCCGCTTGGGGGTACGCTATGGGATACATCGGTGGCAGTACCATCCCGTTTGTGCTGTCGATTATCATTTTGTTTGTGCTGGGTATGGAGAATCCCTTGGCCTTTAAACTGGTGATCATCCTTACCAGCGTGTGGTGGCTTGTGTTCAGCATCCCCTTCCTGAAAAACGTACATCAGATCCACTATGTGGAGACAAGAAAGAATTTATTCCGGTCCACTTTCCAGAATCTTTGGAAGACCGCTAAAGACATCTTTACCCAAAAGCGTGTGTTCTTGTTCATTGTGGCTTACTTTTTCTATATCGATGGAGTGAACACCATTATCTCCATCTCCACCTCTTACGGCTCCAAGCTGGGGCTGGACGATATCAGCATGATTTTGGCTCTGCTTACCACCCAAATCGTGGCGGTGCCCTTTTCCATTTTGTTCGGCAAGCTGGCGGGGAAGGTGGGGTCTATCAACCTGCTGTGCGGGGCGGTAGCGGTATATTTCTGCATCACGTTGGTGGGCTTTTTCATGGGCTTCAATATTGAACAGAACCCTGGAAGCGAGGAAGCTCTTACTTTATCTTTGGTGTTGTTTTGGTCTATGGCGTTCCTGGTGGGTACGGTGCAGGGCGGCATTCAAGCGTTGTCCCGTTCTTATTTTGGAAAGTTGATCCCGGCGGAACGCTCCAATGAGTACTTCGGATTTTTCGATATTTTCGGAAAGTTCGCCGCGGTGATCGGGCCTCTCCTGGTGGCTATATTTACGCAGTTCACAGGACGGGATTCTGTGGGCGTGATCAGCTTGGCCATTTTGTTCCTGATTGGAGAAACGATCCTTTTTACCGGGCGGAAAAAACTGTTCCAGGTAGAAAAGGAGTAATACAATTTCACTTATTTGTCAATGATAAAAAGGGCTTTGTGTAAACACACAAAGCCCTTTACTGTTTGATATGGTTGGCGTGTAACCTCTTGGGAAGAAGTTTTAACGGTATTAGTCCTTTTTGCTGTTGATGATCTTGCTCAACTCTTCCATAAAGCTGTTGATGTCCTTGAATTGGCGGTAAACAGAAGCGAACCGCACATAAGCGACCTCGTCTACCGTTTTCAGCTTTTCCATAGCATAAGTGCCGATCCGCTGGGATGAGACTTCCCGGTCCAGAGAATTTTGCAGCAAATTCTCGATTTCGTCTACAATGCGTTCCAGCGTGTCCATGGAGACAGGCCGTTTTTCACAGGCTCGCAGCAGGCCGTTTAAAAGTTTGTTGCGATCGAATGTTTCACGGGATTTATCCTTTTTGATCACCACGATAGGCACGTTTTCGATGACTTCATAGGTCGTGAAACGTTTAGCGCATTTCAAACATTCCCGGCGGCGGCGGATTCGCTCCCCCTCGTCGGTGGGGCGGGAATCGATAACGCGGCTTTCACTGTATCCGCAATAAGGGCATTTCAAAACAAAGCACCTCCTGATGACTTTCCCCCCAGGTCCCCACGGTGTCCCAGGGATTCAATATCCATATTATAGCGCAAAAATGTACAAAAAAGCAAGAAATTTGTCAAGAAAAGGGCGTTTCAAAAACTTTTTTTGTGAAGTACAGAGAATTTTTCAGTTCATCTGCCTGCGAGAAGTTGTCCCTGTAGACTTCCGTCACCACGGTGCCGGAAAATGAGAGCTTTTCCAAAAGCTGGCGCAACTCCTGGAAGTCACGGCAGCCGGCTCCCGGAAGCAGGCAAGAGGCACCCTCGGCGCAGTCGCTGAGGTGTACATGTACCAGCCGCATACCCATTGCGCTGGCCATCTCCGATATTTCCACTCCGGAAAGACAGCATTGCTTCACGTCTAAAACAAACGCGCAGTTTTCTCCTAAATAGTTCTTCATGCCGGAGATAAACTGGGGGTTCGCGCTGCGGTGCTGGCGTACGTTTTCTTGAGCGGGATATGCTCCTTCTTGGGCTCCCAGGTTGTAGAGTTCCCCAAAACGTTCCCAATAGCCTTGGTCTGAAAGTTTTCCGTGGCCCTGGGGCTGGCCATGAATCACCACGTACTTTCCTCCCAAATAAGCGGCTGCGGCCATATAGCGCCGGTAAAAGTCGAAGGCTTCTTTCGTGCGGCGGGGATAGTCTCCAAATAACAGGGAGGACTCGGCAGCCGAAGTGAATGGGTGGACTGAAACGAAGGTGGCGCCATAAGAATCGGCTTGACGCTTCAGCTCTTGAAGGAAGGGCTGCTCTATTTCCTCCATGCAGTTAAAAAATACCTCAAAACGGCGGTAGCCTATTTCCAGCAAAGCAGCTAAAGAACGTTCTGTTTCCAATGGATAGAGACAGGCTGTACTGATACCTGTTTTCAAAAAAACATCCCTCCTAGAATCAGCCGAACACCGCTTGGAACAAGCTATCTTGTTCTGGAAAATGCGTTACGAATCCCACCGGGATTTTTCCTTTCGTAGCTTCGATCACAGCACGGGCGCCGGATTCCTCAAAAGCTCCGCAAAGTTCGATACATGCCACGTCTTGTTCCAGAAGCTTTTTAGCCACGTTTCCCGCTTCTTCCAAATTAGAAACGCCGATCATTTGGATATCTCCGCCAGGAAAAGCGGCGTGGTCCTGCTGGGGAGAGAATTCTCCCATAATTAAAAAAGCGTATTTCATCATTTTGCTCCTTTGTTTTCCTTGCTGTGTTTTGATTCCCCACGTCCCAACTCACAGAGGATTCTCTCAGCGGCAGCCCGCTTGGCGTTTGCTTCGGCTGCCAGAAGTAAAGCGGCCTGCTTTAAATCCTGGCCGGTGCGGCAGGTTTCTTCTAAAGACTGGCATGTCTCCTGCACTGCGGCGGTATGGGCCTCTAAGAAAAGCTGATATGTTTCGTTTGTCATCTCCCGGTCTGAAAAGAGCGTCTTGATATCTTGGATCGATAGGACTTGTTTCAGCATACATACGGCCATCAAACCAGCCAGATGTTCTTTGACGTATTTTTTCTTCTCCGGGTGGGGAATGAGCCCGTTTTTGACATAGTTGTTGATCATGGAGCTGGTAAGCAGGCTGGATTCTTCTTCCCGCTGAAAAAGTTTCAGGCTCTCTCCCAAATAAAGGATCACCTGATCCATATACAGCGGAATAGAAGGCAGGTCCTCCCAGGAGGGAGGGATGGCTGTGCGGCCTTCTTCTGCCCAGCGGGCAATGGCTTCCGTAGCGTGTTCCAGTTCCATGGTTCTCGTCCCTTCTCAGAAATAAAAATCTTTTTCTCAAGTGTACCCGTATTTTTGCCGGTTGTCAAATCCCAGTCGTTGCTTTCCAAGGGAAGATACGGTATAATATTCCCAATGAATAGAGCTGTGTGAAGAAATGAAGAAAGGCATAAAAACAGATGATTTCGAAACAAGAGATTGTGAAGTTAAGGCAGCAGGTTATGGAACGGGACTTCTCCCGCATGAATGACCGGCAGCGGCAAGCGGTGTTTACCACAGAAGGACCTGTGCTGGTTTTGGCTGGCGCTGGAAGCGGGAAAACCACCGTGCTCGTGAACCGGGTAGCCAATATCATTCGGTATGGCCAAGCGTATCAGAGCCCTTTAGTGAGCGAAGCTTTATCGGAAAAAGATGTGGAGCTTTGTAAAGCTTATTTGCTTGACGAAGATTTGCCGGATATTGTCAGATCAAGGCTTGCAGTGTCTCCGTGCCCACCGTGGCGAGTAATGGCTATTACCTTTACAAATAAAGCGGCAGGCGAATTGAAAGAACGCTTATGCCGTATGCTGGGCGAAGGCGGAAACGAAGTATGGGCGTCTACTTTCCACTCCAGCTGCGCCCGGATTCTCCGCCGTGACGGAGACCGTTTGGGGTACACTTCTCATTTTACCATTTATGATACCGATGATAGCCGGCGGCTGATGAAAGAGGTTTTGAAGGACCTGGAGATTTCCGAGCGGGCGCTGTCCGTGAAGGGGGCGCTGACAGAGATCTCCCGTGCCAAGGACCAGCTCACATCTCCGGAAGAGTTCGAGTCGGGGGCGGGAAACGACTTCCGCTTAAAACAGGTGGCCCGTGCTTACCGCGCTTATCAGCGGCGTTTGGCCGACGCTGACGCCATGGATTTCGACGACCTGATCGTCAATACGGTGAAATTGTTCCGTCAGTGCCCCGATGTGCTGGAATACTACCAAAACCGGTTCCGCTACTTGATGGTGGACGAATATCAGGATACGAACCACGCCCAATATGAATTTGTAAGCATGTTGGCCCAAAAAAGCGGTAACTTGTGTGTGGTGGGCGATGACGACCAGAGCATTTATAAGTTCCGCGGGGCGACGATTGAGAATATTCTGAATTTTGAAGAGGATTTCCCCGGGGCAAAAGTTGTGCGGCTGGAACAGAACTACCGCTCTACCCAAAATATCCTGGACGCGGCCAACGCGGTGATTTCCAACAACATGGAACGAAAAGGAAAGACCTTGTGGACAGCCGCTGGGCCGGGCAGGAAAATCGGCCTCCACCTGGCGGACAATGAACAGGACGAAGCTGACCGCATTGCCCGCACCATCTTGGAAGGCGTGGCTAAAGGCCGGAAGTTTTCCGATTACGCGGTGCTGTACCGCATGAATTCCCAGTCCCAGTCTTTGGAACGCATGTTTGCCAAGCAGGGCATTCCCCACCGGATCATTGGGGGTACCAGGTTCTTTGACCGTAAGGAAGTTCGGGATATGATCGCTTATTTGAGTGTTATCAACAATCCCGCAGATGAGATACGCCTGCGTCGTATCGTCAATGTGCCCAGGCGGGGCATTGGCGACCGCACGGTGGATTTGGCGGCGGAGATCGGCCAGCAGGTAGGGGAAGGGCTGTTCGAAGTGTTTTCCCATCCCAAAGATTATCCCTCCATTGCCCGGGCGGCAGGAAAACTTGAGCCGTTTGTGGCGCTGATGCGGGAATTTATGGAGAAAAACCAGCAGGGTGAGACCCTTCCCAGCGAGCTTTACGGAGAGCTTTTAGAGCGCTTGGAGTATGTGGATTACCTCCGTCAAGATGAGCCTGATAAAGCGGAGGAACGGATCGAGAACGTGCAGGAACTTTCCTCTATGCTCCGGCGGTATGAGGAAGAAGCTGGGGGCGAAGCTTCTCTGTCCGGCTTCTTGGAAGAAGTCTCCCTGTTCACGGATATTGACAACTATGATCAGGATACGGATTCCGTGGTCATGATGACAGTCCATTCCGCCAAAGGCTTGGAATTCCCGGTGGTGTTCCTGCCAGGCTGGGAAGAAGGCGTGTTCCCTGGTATGGCGGTAGTGTATAACCCGGAAGAAGTGGAAGAGGAACGCCGTCTGGCTTATGTAGCTATTACCCGGGCCAGGGAAGAACTCTATATCTACCACGCGGAAAGCCGGATGATTTTTGGCACGACCAACCGCAACCGGCTGTCCCGGTTTGCGGGGGAGATTCCCGAAGAGCTTTTGGAACATACCCGCTCCCACGATTGGAGCCGCCCGTCGGTGGGGAATATGCCTGCTTTTGGCAACCGTCCTGCTCCCCAGCAAAGGCCCGGTGTTGGGGGTACCGCTCAACAAGGCGGCGTGAAGCCGTTGTTTACGCCCCATCCGGTCAAACCGGCTCCCGCAGGGACTTACCGTGCGGGGGATTCCGTATCCCACAAAACCTTTGGCAAGGGCATGATCCTTTCCGCTACGCCTATGGCCAACGATACATTATTGGAGATCGCCTTTGAAAAAGTGGGGACCAAAAAATTGTTCGCGAATTTTGCCCGTTTGCAAAAACTATAAATTAAAATAAATCATTTTTTATGAAAGGAGAGATAAGTTTATGAAACAGTGTCCTGTCTGTGGTATGTATATTCAGGATCAAGGGGCGTTTTGCCCGCGCTGTGGCGTGGACATGACCCATGTGCCAATGGTTCCTTCTCAAGCTATTCCGCAGAATCCCACTCCCTTGGCGCCGCCGCCGCAAGGCCCGGCGTTTATTCCTCAGCAGCCGCCGCTGCACAAGCCTTTCACTTGGGCGGATGTCAGTACGTTTTTGGGCTTCTGCGCTTCTATTGTAGGATATTTCGGGGCCAGCCTCTTGTTTTTCCCTTTGGGGATCGTAGCTTCGGTGCTGGGCTTTAAAGGTGACCGGGCGCGGGGCCTGGCGGTGGCAGGGATTGTGATCGCCACCTTAGGGCTGCTTTTAAAATTGATGATGGTTTTGCAGAGATTGGATTTTCTGCCGTATTGGTTTACCAGCGGCGTGTGGTAAAGCGCACCAAATCCTGGCGGGGTCATACAATAGGAAGGAGAAACCCCAAAAGGAGGAGATCACATGGCCGAAAAGGAATGTGTGCCCGACTATGATTGCCGGGACTATTTTAAAGAGGCTGTCTGCATCGATGCGCAGCGTGTTTACGACTCGTGCAGCGATAAAGACTGTCTCGAAGACATACGGGTGTTGTTCCCGGCGGCGAGGCAGCCGCTGGTTGACAGCGCTACAAATGTGCGTGTGCGGGACGTAAACGTCATCACGGTCTACATCGATTTGCAGCCGATACCGTTTAATAAAGGCTTCTACTCGGTGGATATGACCTTTTTCTTCGACGTGTCTCTCGATCTATTCGGAGGGACAGCTACATGCCCGGTGCCCATCAACGGGGTGTCCATCTTTAACAAAAAGGTGGTCCTCTATGGCAGCGAGGGCAACGTGAAACTGTTCTCTTCCGGCTGTTCCATGGAAGAATTGCAAGTGGATGACGCCCGGGTGCTGCCTAAGGCCACAGTGCAGGTAGCGCAGCCTGTGGCCCTCTCTGCACGGCTCTGCGAATATCCCAGCTGTGGCTGCGAGTCCTATTGCCGTATCCCTGAAAGTATCTGCCAGCGTTATGGCGGCGATTTTGACGCTTGCGGCCAGAAAAACGTGGTCTATGTCACCATTGGTTTGTTTATCATCGTGCAGATCGTCCGCAATGTGCAAATGCTCATCCCTGCGTATGATTTCTGCATCCCAGAGAAGGAATGTGTCGCTTCCAGCGACAATCCTTGCGAGCTGTTCCGCAGTATCGAGTTTCCTACCAGCGAATTTTTCCCGCCCAAGGCTACTGATCAGGGAAGCTGCTGCAAATAGTCGATAGACTCAAGCAGCTCTCCCAGTATTGCCGGAAGCTGGATTTATTCCACGTTTTGTAGTTGGGATTCCCTTTGTGATTTACTAAGTTTTGCGAAAGATCGAAATGAAAAGGGCAGTGTGGCTGGAATGGCCATACTGTCTTTTTCTTTTTTTGCTTTGTCGAATAATGAAGAAAATTGATGGAAAATACAAATCGTTTTTTGAAATGTCCCTTTGCAATATGTGCCAAATTCTGATATAATAAAAACTAAACATTATTAATTATTATATTATTTACCTGTTTTTTCCATTTTTAATAAATGCTTTATGCATTGTAATTTTCAAATAGAGTAAATAAGAAAAATGTTGTCTTGAAATGGAGAAATATAAATGAAGGCGCAGAAAAGAGTTCCTCTTTATCTTCAAATCTATGAAGATTTAAAAGGAAAAATTGCCAGTGGAGAATATCTGGAAGGGGAATATTTGCCTTCTGAGCGTGAACTCCATGAAGGGTATCATGTGGAACGTGCAACTGTCCGCAGGGCTTTGGAATTGCTTGTAAAAGACGGATTGCTGGTAAAAATTCCCGGGGCAGGCTCCAAAGTGAAAGGTAAAGATACAGACTGCCCACTTGAAAAAGGTGAGAGTTGCGAAAATAATATCGCGTTTGTATTGCCGGGAGATGCTCCGGAGAAAATCACCGAGCCTTTTACATCGAATATTTTTTATTATTTCGAGCGGGAATGTAAAAGAAAAAATTATCATCTTTTTTATACCAATTTAACGGCGGAAGACCAGTTTTCTACAGATTTGCTGCAATGTGACCTGGCTGGAATTGTGTGGGTAAGCCGGGTGCCCCATGAACTGATCTTGCAGGCAAAGCAGAAAAGAATTCCCTCGTTGTTGATTTCGAATTCCTATCCTGATAGCCTTTCGATTTTATGTGATAATAGCAATGGTATTTACCAAGCTATGGAACACCTGTTTTCTTTAGGACATCGAAGCATTGCTTATCTTGGAGGGACGCCTGGGTATCTTAACGCTATCGAACGGAAAAACGGTTATCTCTCTGCGCTGACACGTTTGGAACTTCCTTTTCGTCCTGATTTTGTGATGACGGGAGATTGGTCTTTTGATAGCGGATATAGATGTACCAAAAGACTGTTGGAGCAAACCCGGGATTTTACAGCTATTTGCTGCGCCAATGACACTATGGCTTTGGGGGCGATGAAAGCTTTGATGGTTTCGGGCCTTTCTGTGCCGGAAGACGTTTCAGTAATAGGGTTTGACAATATAGAAAGCTGCCGTTACAGTATTCCGCCGCTTTCTACAGTGTCTATTGATACGGAGCTGTTTGCCAAGCAAATTATGCGCTCTCTGCTGGAATTGATAGAAAACAGGGAAGGGATCGCTCCAATTAAAATTCTTATTCAGTCTCGATTGTGTGTGCGAGATTCTACAGGACCTGCAAATTAAAAATAAAAAAGCGCCGCGAATTCGCGGTGCTTTTTATTTTTAATTTGATACCCGGTATTGATAGATTTTAAGAGCGCCTTGAGCGGATAAAGGTATGGCAGGTTGTTCCCAGTGTATAACAAAGTCGGAAAAACGCTTGTCCAAATTGAAAATTGACTGAAAAGCCTGACAAAAGAATTTTTTTCCGCTGAGGATAATGTATGGCTGAGATTCAGGATTGATAAATTTTGAGGCTTGTAAAGCGCGCAGGTCTTGTTCTAAAATAACGCCTAAAAGATAATTGGCCATTTCGGAATGGGTGTAGTTTTTTTGAGGATCGATATTCAGATCTTCGCAAAGCTCAGAAAAACGCTCTTCCGCTCCTTGCCGAAACATGTTTATTTCACGATATTCCAAATCGGCTTTAATATCATCTGGGATGGCTTCTGTTTGAAACCATTCCAGAAATTCGTCAAATTTACGGCAAGATTCGCAAGGGTTTTCGTGGACATAATAAACTGTCAGGTTCTCGGTTTTAGAGGCGCATCCTGTAAGAAGAAGCAGAAAGAAACAGCAAACAAAAATGATCCTTATATGTTTCATAGGTTGCCTTTTTCCTCCAAACGTACATACATCGCATCGGGATAGGCGCCAAAATATTCACGATATTCTTCGTTCAAGTCTGAAACCGAGATGCATTTTGTCAATTCTTGCGTTTGCGTAAAAAGCTGACAAATTTCTTCCTGGAGACGAATGATCACTGCGGAACGGTGAATAAAACAGGGCGCTGGGTCGGAAAAAAATTTCATACTCATTTTAAGAATGAGCGCTTCAGGAAAAATGAGATCAATAGATTCTCCTGAAAATAAAATGGTTCCATGAGAATCTTCTATTTGAATTACAGGGAGAATCTTACGTTTTTTCATTTTTCCCAACCTCCTTTGGGGAAGCCAATGGTTTATTGACTGTTTGCTGTGAGGTCTTTTACGGTGCCGTTTTCTACCAAAAAAGTCTCTACCTGAATTTTAGCCAGTGCTCTTGGAAAACTTCGCTTGATTTGGTCATCAAGGCACCAGCAGGCATATTTGACCATATCTTCTATATTTACATCTACCGTAGTAATGGGACGAAAGATACCTTCGTAACGGTCAGAATGGTCAAATCCTACCAGACTTATTTCGTTTGGAACGTCAATTCCATGCTTTTCCAGGCAGCTTAAACAACCATAGGCCAAGTCGTCATTAAAAGCGAATATAGCGGTGGGACGTTCTTCCTTTGGCAGGTTCAGGATTTTTTCTCCTATATTTACGCCTGAATCAAACAACCAGTCACCAGTAAAAATGTGCTTTAAATTTTGAGATGGGTTTTTTTGTAGATATAAACTTCGAAATCCGCTCAGACGTTCGGTGGTGGTCTGATGGCCTAGTTTGCCGGTTATAAGGGCTATTTTTTTATGTCCGGCTTCAGTCATGCGCTTTGCCACCCGGTAGGCTCCGTCAAAATTGTTGCTGACTACACTAGTTAATAATGGAGTGTAGTGGTTGATAGAAAGGCAGGGGATATTCATTTCCAGAACTTGCTGGTAATGCTGCTTTTGAAAATAGCTGTCAAAAAGCACAGCGGCGGGACCTGTATAGGCAATTACATCTTTTAAACGAACTTCGGAACTCAAGGTCTTGCAAATCAGGTTATAACCCATTTCATAAATTTGGCGTTCCAAAACCCGCATGAGTTTTAGATGAAAATATTCCATTTGAGCGACAGCAGGGTTTGTTTCTCTGGTAAACATGAGGATGTTCTGGCGCAGCTGTGTGAACTTTCCGGTGTCATCCGAAACAGGGGAGAGTTCTCGGGATATTTTAGTGCCGTATCCGGGCATTTTCTCCACTAGTCCATCTGATACTAAAAGATCAAGGGCTTTTCGGACTGTGTTTCGTTCCACTCCAAACCGTTCACACAAAAGCCGTTCGCTGGGTAAAACATCTACGGTGTTGTAGAACCCATCATCCAGTTCTTGCTTTAAAATTTCGTAGATTTGACGGTATACTGGCAAATTTTTACTGCGATCAATTCCACTTTGCATTACCGCTTTCATAGTGCGTCCCTTACAGCGTCAAATCCCATTTTAGCGACTTTCTCCGCCAGTTGTTCCAGGGAAATGTCCTTCCAGGGCTTTGTGAAAACAGAAAATTTCAATTGATTGTTCATGGTGAAATGCTCCTCCTTAATATTTAAATAGTACTGAGTATGGTTATAAAAGATTTTGGCTGTATACTCCAATGCTGGAAATCTGTCTACTACGTGTATAATCTATCACTGCGGCAGGAAAGTGTCAATAAGTAAAATTAAAACTACATTAACATTGTTGTAAAACACTATGATAGATCAAAAAAATTGTGCATTAATTATAAAAATGTAAGTTAATTAACAATAATAAATAAAAACAAAAACTTAATTTTCAAATTTTTGAATATTTTTTCTTTTACTATTGACAGCACACTTTGTGAGATGTATAATGCGCGCATAGAACAGGTACATAATATTTCGTGCTCTGTTTTGGCTTATTCTTCAAATCTATATATAAACCTGTATACTATGTAGGCGTTTCTTTATTGTGCGTAAGGTTTGAACTGTCTAGTAACATTCCATTGGAGAAAGGGTGGTACCGTGAGTACGGCATCTAAAGCTCGGCAACGACCAAAACGTCCATCTTCAAATAAACTGCTCTCCCAAATATTGAAAGCGAAGTATCTTTACCTTTTGTTGTTGATCCCTGTCATATATGTTTTCATTTTTAACTACGTTCCTATGTATGGGGTCATCATGGCGTTTAAAAAGTTCACACCTAGCCAAGGGGTGCTTGGCAGCGATTGGGTTGGACTTTACAATTTTCAACGGTTCTTTTCTTCTCCGCAATGTCTGAGCATTCTTTGGAATACGGTAAGAATCAGCCTTTATAGTATGATTGCCGGGTTTCCATTTCCAATTATTTTGGCTGTAGCCCTGAATTACTGTAAGGTTACGCCTCTTAAAAAGACTGTGCAGTCGTTGACGTTTATGCCCTATTTTTTGTCGGCAGTGTTAATGGTTGGTCTGATGACTCAGGTTTTAAGTGTACGGGGTGGAATTGTAAATTACTTTGTGGGTCTTTTGGGTTTTGAACCAATTGACTTTATGGGGAATGCGGCTTTGTTTGACCATGTTTACGTGTGGTCTGGAATTTGGCAAGGAACTGGTTATTCTGCAATCATTTATATTTCAGCGTTATCCAGTGTGGACCCAACATACCACGAAGCGGCAATGATAGATGGCGCAAATATCTGGAAACGGATATGGCACATCGATCTAACCGCCATACGGTCTACTATTATTATTTTGCTGATTTTAAATGTAGGCAGCATTATGAATATCGGTTTTGAAAAGATTTACTTGATGCAAAACCCCTTAAACATGTCAGTGTCTTCTGTTATATCTACTTATGTTTACAATATCAGTTTGAAAGCGGCTCAGCCGGATTATTCCTTCGGTACAGCTGTTGGACTGTTCCAAAATGGTGTAGCAGTTATTTTAACAGTTGCGGTCAATTGGATTGCAAATAAAATTTCTGGAGAAGGCTTGTTCTAAAAAATGGAGGAAGGAGGAAACTGTATGCAAACTGCGTCGAAAGAGGTCAAAATTTATAGAAAAAAGCGTCTGTCTGGTACGGATACTATTTTCTATATTGTCAACACCATTTTCTTGATTGTAGTGGGATGCATTGTATTTTTTCCGCTTTGGTATTCTGTTGTTTGTTCTTTCAGTTCTACTGAAGCGATCATACAAAACAGGGTATTTTTATGGCCGGTTGACTTCACTTTGGATTCGTATAAAGCAGTATTGAATTACGATCTTATTACAAGTGGATTTTTAAATTCCGTTCTTTATGCAGCAGGTGGTACTTTTACAGCAGTGGTGCTATTGTTGCTCAGTGCCTATCCGCTTTCCCGTTCGGACTTGCCCGGACGGAAAATATTTCTGGTGTTTTTTATGATCACTATGTTCTTTAGTGGTGGATTGATCCCGAATTACATGCTTATGCAGGATTTAGGATTGATGAATACCAGATGGGCTCTTATTGTAGCGTTTAGTTTTTCTTGCTATAACATGGTAATCGTAAAATCTTATTTCCAGACAAGTCTGCCTCAGGGGATTTTGGATGCCGCCCATATTGACGGTTGCAATGACTTGAGATTCTTTTTAAAAATGGCGTTGCCTTTGGCCAAACCGGTCATTGCTGTTATGGTTCTCTTCAATTTGGTGGGGATTTGGAATAATTACATGAACGCTATGCTTTATACAAGCAAGCCGGATATGTATCCTCTGCAACTTGTTTTGAGAGATATTCTGTTCGTGGCGCAAATGCCGGCGGAAATGAAAGCCAACATGGACCCGAACAAAACAACCAGTATGCAGGATTTGTTGCAGCAGTTGCGGTATGCGGTTTTAGTGGTGGGCGCTTTGCCAATGATGATCGTATATCCCTTTGTGCAGAAGTTTTTCATTAAAGGCATGATGATCGGTTCTTTAAAAGAATGACATTGCTCCCTAATAACACTTAACAAATAAAAGGAGGAAAATCAAAAATGAAAAAACGTTTGTTAGCGGTCTTGCTGGCGAGTGCTCTTTTATTGAGCACCACTGCCTGTAATGGCGGAGGCAGCGGGAGTAGCGACGGGGGAGGAAACCAGGAAGCTTCCACTACCAGTACGTCTGGGGAAGGGGAAAGCATTCTAAATCCACCAGGTGAACTGCCAATTGTTAAAGAAGGCGAAGAGCTTACCCTTTCCATCTTTTTGGCGGGCATTGGTGAAAAGGTGAGTAGTTTCGATTATGATGACAACGTGTTTACTAAAAAGGTGGTGGATGAAACCGGGATCCAACTAGAATTTAATGCGGTTAGCCAGGCGGATGCAAATGAAAAATTAAACGTTATGCTTAATTCCGGCGAGTATCCCAATATCATTCGCGCCAATTATTTCATGCAGCCTACAGATATGAACTATTATGCTTCCCAAGGGATATTCATCTCACTGGATGAGTATGATTTGAGCCAATATGACAATAAGTAAACGCTGACTTGGCTGTTATGCAATTCAAATGTATGTACCCGCCCTCCTGTGGCGTAATTGGACCGGATAGTTCCAGTAGCACCGTTTTCAAAATATATAGCGGAATTCCAGCTATTTACAACAGGGCTTTCGACTTGGGAAGTAACTGTTTTCGCTTCTGTTGCAGGACTACCGGTAAAAAAGCATAACAAATCTGCTACATGAACCACATCGCATTCCAAAGAACTGGCGCATCCATCGTAAAAACTTGCACTGCTATTTTTGAAAAAACACCCGCCTACTTGGGTGAGGGGCCCAAAAGGAGAGATTAATTCCACCACTTTTTGAACCAGTGGAATAAAGCGCCGGTTAAACCCAACTTGTAATAATACTTTTGTTTCCTCTTGAAGTCTTTTGAGGCTTTCTATATTGAAATAAAGTTATGCCGGCTGGCTTTTCACAAAACACATCAAGACCGGCACGCATCATGTCTGAAACGATCCGAAAGGATTGATCGGGTTGAACCAAAACGAAAACGCCATCCAAGTCTTCTTTTTCCAACATGATGTGATAATTATCATACCAGGATGCGCCGGGAAAGAAAGCGGCAGCTTCTTTAGCTTTTTGAGGTATGACATCACAAACAGCCTGAATAGCTGCTTCGGGTATTTTTTGCAAGCTGGGAATATGAACGCTTTTAGCGATGCCGCCTGCTCCGATAATGGCGATCTTTTTCATGTTTGTCATCCTTTCTAAAACATAGGCATCTTCTTGTTTTTTAAAATATAAACTGGTTCAAAACCGGTTTAATTTAATCATATTTTTGCATAAAAGTCAACGGAAAGGACTACAAAATTTAGAGATGCAATTATATAAAACGCCTAATTGCATATATAGTAAAGGCCCTCAATTGGCGTTGTATTGTAAGGTGGCGTTTACTTTACAAAAATAAAATTTCCCGGGAAAAACTATTTTTTTCATAGCTAAATTCTACTTTAGCACATGCGATCATGATATTTGCCAATACGCTGGGCGAAACGTTGTTTCGTCGGGCTGGTATAGAAGAAAAGTGACTACCAAAACTCACAGAAAGACATATTTAATATTGTTGATTATTAATGGAATATACAATGATAAAGTTGTTGAAAATTACAAGTGAGGAAAAGTGTAATGCTAGAAAAGCTGGAGACAAATGAATAATCAAGAATGAGGAGAAGTTATCGATGCAAGTGGAACGTTGGGATATTTTTGAAATTACTCTGCAAGGGCCAAAGGAGGGCAACCCCTTTGTAGAACAATGGGTGAAAGGTGTGTCTCGTGGAAAGAACGAGACCAGCGGAAGTTTTTCTCAGGCGAAAACTTCCGGCAGTTTTACGGTTGTCCCGGCCACGGGCAATAATTACGGCCCGGTGCGGGTAGCCAATGGACATCACTTTGCCTGGTAAAGAGTATATGGCGGTCCGTTTGGTGAAAATCTAAAACATATGTGATGTAAAAAATCGGCTGAGACCCATTGGCGGTCCAGCCGATTTTTACTTGGTTCAAAGTGTTTCCTTAAAAGCCAGGGTGATGGTGAGCCTGCCTGTTTCATAGCTTGCGCCAATGCTTCCTCCCATACGTTCAGCAAGCAGTTTGGCGATGGACAGTCCCAGGCCGGTAGAATGCCGGGCGGCTTCTACCGTATAGAACCGGTCAAAAAGTTTGCCCGCCGTTACCTGGTCTAAGTCTGGGGCCAGATTGGAAAAGGTAAACGTCCCCCCGCTATCCAGGGTGACGGTCAAGTCTCCGGCACTGTATTTCAGCCCGTTAGAAAGGATGTTTCCCAGCACCCGGTTCAAGGCGGCAGGGTCCAGCAAGCGCTCTACCTTTTGAGCAGGCAGTTCTACCTTGGGGGTGATCCCTTTGCTTTCAAAGGCGCCGTAAAAGGAGAGCAAAGCTTGCTCCAAAGCGTTGCCCAGGTTCACCGGCTCCAAGTCCAATTCCTGGCTGGAATTGACCACCGAATACCGGAAAAGTTCTTCCGTCAGCCGCTTTAAGGCTTCTGTCCTGTTTTCGATTTGGGCCAGATACCGGGTTGCGTCCGGGGGGAGCTGCAGTTCTTTTAACAGTTCCAGATAGCCGCAGATGGCCGTCAACGGCGTGCGCAGGTCGTGTGACATGTTTGCCACCCCTTCTTTCAGCTCCCGGTCCCCTTGCTGATATCTCAGCCGTTCCCTGCGCAAAGCCCGCAGTTCCTCGTTGAGGGAATCCGCCAGCCGGCGCATTGCTTTGTCACGGGTGGAGAGGGAAAGCAGGGTGTTGGTCTGTTCTGTGAGCCGCAGGCGCAGCCCTTCCCGAAGCTGGCGCGTCCCTTTGCGCAATAGATATATCTTGGCACATAAAGCGGCCAAGACGATCACCAGCAGTATGATCACAGCCCACAGAACAGCCGTCATAGTAGCCCTCCTATTTGATATCTTTTTTCTGGAACAAAAGCAGCCCAGCGCCAGTGGTCAGAACGAGAAATAGCGCGCTGAAAAGCAGCAGCGGCCCATAGGACTCCACCGTGGCCATGGTGAGTTGCGTCGCTTGGCAGGCGGGGATAAAGTCCCACAGAAATTCCAGGACAGCCCGTTCGGCTCCCGTGGGATAGTCCGGGTTGGGGACTTCCGGCAGGGTGGGGTCCGCGGCGTACATCGTAATGCTTCCCACTTGCTGTTCGGTGAATTGGGGAATGGTTTCAGACTGGCTTAAGGAATTGTTGATGATCTGAGCGCCGCACATTAATACAAATGCTATCACCAGGCTGACGATGATGCCCACGGACCGGTTGGAAAACAGGGTGGCGGCTAGTACGGCCAAGGCTGATGAGGCTATCCCCGATGCCAGGGAGCAGAGGATGTATCCCAGCAGAGCTTCGCTTCCCAGGGTGAAAACGCGTCCATCCGCCAGGCCGTATACTGCCCCGGCTGCCATTGCCGCAGCGCAAAAGCATACCGCGGTGATGGCGGACGAAAGAGCGTGGGACAGGTAGATCTGCCCTTTTGTGTGGCCGCTGATCAACTTGTTGCGTATGGTCCCATGGGAAAAGTCGGCCCCGATAAACAGCCCGCAGAACGCGGCAATGGCAAAGGGAAGGAGCATGTTGAAGGAGAAAAAGTTTTGGCGTTCCATGCCCTGTACGGCGTTAGAACCTTGAGCGGAGTTTTTCATCAGCCACACCTCCATCAGGGCGAGGCAGAGCATGCCCACATACAGGGATTTGCTGCGGACCAGCCGGTAGAGGTCCGCCGAAAAGAGAGTTCTCATGCGCCGCACCTCCTTATTTCACGTCCTTGCGGACAAACAGGCCCAGCCCCACAGCGGTGGTCAGAAGGGTGAACAGAGCACCCAAGGCCAGCAGCAGGCCGGGAAAATCCATGGCTGTAAACGCTACCGTGAAACACTGGCTGGTAGGCAGGAAGTACAGGAAGAAGGTGCAGAGCATCCGGGGGATACCCTGGATATAGTCGGGATTTGGCACCATGGGGGCGCCGTATTCTGTGAGATAGGCCACTTGCCCGTTTTCTACGATCTGGGTGGATTCCTGCACCAGTTCCGGTTCTATCAGCGTGGTCATAAGGCTTTGTCCTACAAACAAGAGGGCAAAGGTCAGCAGGATTCCCACTACCAAGCCCACCGCCCGGTTGGGAACCAGCAGGGCCAACATGGTGGAAAAGGAGGCTGCTGCCACGCCCACCACACAAGAGCAGACAAGATAGGCCGCCAGAGTTTGGGCGCTCAGGTGGAAGCCTCCCACCAGAGGGAGGCCCAAGGCCAGACCGGCAAGGATGCCCACAGTGGACAAGGCCAGGGAAACTGCGGCAGCTATTATCAGGTTGGCAGTGTATATCTTCCAGCGGGGGATTCCCGCCGCCAGTTTGCTGCGCAGTGTGCCATCGGCGTATTCCGTACCTAAGTAGATGCCGCAAAAAGCGGGCATGGCCAGAACAACCAGCATGGGGTAGAAGAAAAAGGCTTCCTCCAGTCCACCCTTCCAGTTTAGGATGCCCCTGTAATCGGAGAGCAACGTGTATATCTCCACTCCTGCGGCGGCAAGAAGCCCCGCGTAGAACACCTTGCTCCTTACCAACCTGTAAAAGTTCGCGGAAAGAAGGTTACGCATCCCGCTCACCTCCTACCAGATTGATATAATAGCTCTCCAGAGTTTCGTCACGCTCTTTCAATGAGAGCAGCTGGCAGTGTTCTTTTCCCAGTTCTTCCACCAGTTGGGAAATGTTCACCGAACCGTAAACGTCCACGACACCATCCTCTACGACGCTGTAGTCCATCCCCCAGCGGTCCAGTATCCGCACCAGCGCTTGAGCGTTTGTCACTTGGGCCCGAACGCATTTGCGGCAGGCTGCTTCCAGTTCTTCGCTGCTGACCTCTCGTATCATGCGGCCCCCGTCGATGAAGCCGTAATGGGTGGCCAGCTTGGAAAGCTCATCAAGAATGTGGCTGGAAATCAGCACGGTGATTTGCCGTTCCCGGTTCAGCTTCAAGATCAGCTCCCGCATTTCCACAATGCCTTGGGGGTCCAGGCCGTTGACTGGTTCGTCCAGCACAAGAAAATCGGGGTCGCCGCACAGCGCCACGGCGATTCCCAAGCGCTGCCGCATTCCCAGGGAAAAATTCTTGGCTTTTTTCTTGCCGGTGTTTTCCAATCCCACCAAGCGCAAAAGCTCGGGGATGTCCTTCTCACTGGGAAGGCCCAGTACGCGGTACTGCATTTTCAAATTGTCCACGGCGGTCATGTCAGGGTAGAGGGAAGGGGTCTCCACCACGGCTCCCATGCGGCGCCGCGCCTGGACGATACTTTTCTCGTCCCAGCGTTTCCCATAGAGGGAGTATTCTCCGGCGCTAGGCTCCTGCAAGCCGCATACCAGCCGGATGAGAGTGGTTTTTCCCGCGCCGTTTTTTCCCGCCAGGCCGTAAATAGACCCTTTGGGCACCCGCATAGTCAAACTGTCCAAAGCTTTGAAGCGCCGGTAATGCTTGCAGAGCTTATTGGTTTCCAACACGTATTCCACGATTGTGATACCTCCTTTTTGATCTGGGAGTATCTTACAAAGGAAAGGTCAAGAAAGCGGTCAAGAAAAAGGTAAAGATTTCGTCAAGAAAAGGTGACATTGTCCTGCCCCACACCTCAGGAGGCTTCTTCCGAGTTCAGTCGGAAGCCGATGCCCCACACAGCTTGAATGTAATCCCGTCCCCCCGCATCCCGGAGTTTCTTCCGCAAGTTGCTCACATGCTGCTTTAAGGAACTGTCGGTGCAGTCGGGGGTGTCCTCGGCGATGCGGTCGAGAATGACCGATTTTGCCACAGCCTGGTTGGGATTTTGCAGCAGAAGCTTCAAAATGGCGTATTCCGTTTTCGTCAGGTGGACGGGGACGCCTCCGGCAGTAACCTCCCGGGAAAGGCTGTCCATCGTCAAGTCTCCTGCCCGCAACACGGGTGCGGTGGGGGAAGGTGTGGCCCGCAGCTGAACCTTGACCCGTGCCAGCAATTCCCGTATTTCAAAGGGTTTGGTGATATAATCCGCAGCCCCTCCCAAGAGCAGCTTGACTTTATCGTCCACCCCGACTTTGGCACTGACCACGATCACCGGAATCCCGGAGATTTTCTCCAATACCTGTTCCCCGGCAAGCCCAGGGAGCATCAAATCCAGGAGCACCAAGTCGGGCGGCTGTTTGGAAAGCAGATAAAGAGCCTCTGTGCCAGAGTATGCCCGTTTTACTTGGTACCCTTCTTTTTCCAAGACTTCTTCCAGCAAATCCCCGATAGGTTGGTCATCCTCGATGACGGCGATGGTATACATAGGCGTTCTCCTTTTGAAATGGCGGATTTCTTCCAGCGTAACGGAATTTCAAGTGGTTGTCAAGAGGCGGTGGGGCCGCCCTTTTAAAACAAAAACGCATCCCCGGCAGGGAGCAAACTCCACCGCGGGGATGCGTGAAAAACGACTGAAAAATTATTGGACCACTGTTACAGATGTGATGTGGGGGTTAACGCCTTCATACCAATACAGGAAGCCTTCGGCATCGATGGTCTGGCCCACCTGCAGATTGGTGACAGCCTTGTAAACCTCGGTGGTATTGTCGCAAAGATAAGACTCTACCGTGAAGGTGTAGGTAGCACCGTTATAAGAAACGTTGAAATACAGGTCGTCGCCATCGCTGCCGGAACCATCGTAATTGTACAGGAACGCCACTTCGTTTCCGTCAGCGTCTTTGCTGGGAGCCACAGTCAGACCTTTGAACTGCACGAGCTGGTTCTGGTGATTGATCAAATCGTCAGTGCCCAGCATTTCCGTAACATCTAAAGGCTCAGCGAGGAACTCATCGCCTTCCACGATCTCAAAAGTGCCGTCCATGATCTCCACTTCACCGGACCATTCGGACTTGAAGCCGGTGGCGCGGATGCAGGTGCCGGGAGTCAGTTTTTCATAATCCTCTTCGCTGCAAGCCAGGTTGTACAGGAAATAAGCTCCGTCCTCATCCTGAGCGTAAACGGTAGCTTTGTCTTCCCACCAGGATTGTTTTGCCTGTACATAAGCCTCAATGGTCACCTCGGTATCCAGTTCGGCAGCCATATATTCATCGTAAGTCAGCACATCGCCGGTGGCTGTTTCTCCGGTGGAGGAGGTCTCAGATACGGCGGAGCTTACGCTGGACTCGCTGGACGTTTCGGAAACAGAGCTTTCAGAAGACTGGCCGGAAGCGACAGCGGTGGAACCGCTCTCGGTGTTGTTGCCAGCGCAAGCGGCCAGAGAAGCGGCCAGACAGAGGGTAAGGATGACAGAAATCAACTTTCGCATACGAATTCTCCTTTGTTTGTACATCGTGGGGGCGTTTTGGGGAAGGACTTTGCGGCGGATGAGTTCCGTCAAAAGTGATCCCGATACGCCAATCTTTAAACAAACGGGTGTATTATACTCCCAAAAGCTGAAAAAGTCAATGATGACGCGGTAAAAGCCATGTGAAGGAAACGTAGTCCAGCGGCTTTTGCCCTCCGGATCAAGAGCGTTTTCTGCGGCTGCGTACCCAATGTACCAACAGATAGGCAAGGATCAATGCCCATACGACAGCCAATATGGTTAAAAGCGCTACGGCTGTACCCGGCAAGGGGCCCAAGTCAGCTTTGCCCCCGCTGGGGGAAACAGTGTCAAGATGATACAACGCCTGGGTATCTTCGTAAAGGGCTTGGATAGAAGCCTCATCCACAGCCTGGCTTCGCCGCACAGACTTTGTCACGTCTTCGATCAGCTGTCCGGCAGCGTCACGCAAAGAAGCGGAGCCGTTGAACACCGGGGTGGTGAAGGTGTCGTCCAAATGGTCCAGCAGGAGTTTCGCAGCGTCGATCTTCACCTGATAATAGGTGTCGTTGTCCTCACCGGCCCGGGAGAGGTAATCTTGGTATTGGGGATTGTTTTGCGCGCGGGTAGTTACAGGAACATACCCTTCGGTTTGAGAATAGGAAATCTGTACGGAGTCGGTGAGAAGGTATTGCGTGAACAGCCAGGACGCCAGCACTTCTTGTGGATTGTCCTTGTTGAAGATGCAGATGGAGGGGCCTTGGGAGATCATCTGGGGGTTTTTCGGGTCGAATTGAGGGATCATCATGACCTCGGTCTCAAAATCCATGATCTCTTCTTGGGCGATATCCATCAAAGGAGCATCACTGCCCATCCAAGTGGCGCCGGCAGTGGAGTCAATGGCGAAAACACATTGACCGGCATTTAAAAAGTTAGCCGGATAACCGGAAATCTTAAAGGTAGAGAAAGCCCCGGTAGACGTGTGGCTGGCAATATCCAGCAACAGGCCGGTGGTGGTGTCGTTGAACAGCTGGATCTCCCCCGAAGAGGTAGAGTAACCCGCTCCCAGCTGGCGAAGCATTTGGATCATCATATTGTCTGTGGATTTGTACAGGAAGGGGATCAAGACTTGCTGGCCGTTGAGACCATAGACGCCTTGGCTGTCCTGGGTGGCGGCGGCTGCCTCGCTTACTTCCCAAACAAAGTCCCAAGTCAGCGTTTCGGGCAGTGTGAAGCCCAAATCTTCCACAAAGGTCTTGTTGACATAGCAAGCTTCGGTAGAACGCATGTAGGGCACTGCGTAGTAGTGTCCGTTCAAACGGCATTCATCGAGAAACTGCCCCACGATCTCATCTTGGGAAGGCGAATCAAACAGCACCTGGCTGCCGCCCAAGCCATAACGTTCATCAGAGAACAGCTGGTCCAAAGGCACTACCGTATTGTTGCCGGTGAGATACGTCGCGATATGGTCCGGATAGGTGATGCAGACATTGGGGGTGGTTTGGGTGGAGATGTTGGTGATCACATCGTTATAAATATCCCCATAGTTGGTATACAAGCGCAGTGTGACCGTGATGTTGGGGTAGAGCTTTTGAAATTCCTCAATAGTTTGTTTGTAAATGTCCGTTTGCCGCACGTTTGTATCGTTCTTCGCCCAGAAAGTGATTTCATAGTCTTGAGTGGTATCAAATTCCTGGGGCACGGTGAAAGCAGCCTGCTCGCGTTGGCCGTGGCATCCGGAAAACGATACCAGGCACAATGCCGCCAGCAAAAAAATAAGAAACAGACGGAATCCTTTCATCCTTTTGTCCCTCCCTGTGAGACGCCTTCCATGATCTTCTTTCGAAACGCCAGGAACAGCAGGATGAGCGGCACGGAGATGACCACCACAGTGGCCATCATGGCAGGGATGTTCTCCCGCCCGAACCCATTTTCACGAATCTCCTGAATGCCGTTGGAGACCAGGAAATAGGCGGGATCGTCTGTGATAAGCCGGGGCCAGACATAAGAGTTCCAGCATTCGATCAGCTTGAGGATCGTGATCGTGACCAGGGTGGGACGGCAGATGGGCACCATCACTTTCCACAGGTATTTTAAATCAGAAGTGCCGTCTACTTTGGCAGCCCGATACAGCTCGTCCGGGACTTGCTCAAAGTTCTCTTTCAACAGGTAAATGTAAAATACCGAAGTGATAGAGGGGAGGATCAGCCCCAAAAAACTGTTGCGCAGTTCAAAATTGGTGATGGTCACGAAATTGGTGATCACCACCAGTTCTGTGGGGATCATCATCATGGAAAGGAACAGCCCGAACACCAGGTTTTTCCCAGGGAACCGCAAACGGGCAAAAGCATAGGCCGCCAAGGTGCTGACGATGACCATAGCGGCTGTGGTCAGTACGGAGAAAATCAAAGTGTTCAGCAGATATCCGCCCAACGGCACAGCAGTGAAAGCGTTCTGATAGTTTTCCGCCGTGGGAGAAAGCGTAAAGAAAACAGGGACGTGCTCAGAGTTGTATGTTCCATAGCTTTTAATGGAAGTGAGCACCATCCAATAAAAAGGGAATAAAACTACTATGGCCCAAATGCTTAAAAGCAAATAACTCAGCGCACAGACCAGCCCGTTTTTGCGTGCGGTAGCGCACTGTTCTTTTTGATAATGGTTGTGGTTCATGATGTGGCCCCCTCATTGCCGGAACCGCTTGCGGGTGACAAGCAGGTTGATACAGGTGATAGTCAATACGATCACAAACAGCAGGATGGCTGCCGCCGAAGCGTAAGAGGGGTAGCCGCCGCTGTCGCCGTAAAGCATGTCGTAAACATATCCCACGATGGTGTTCATGCCGGCGGCGTTTAAATCGGTGCCGAACAGGGCCACCGCGTCGCTGTACGCTTTGAAAGCGCCGATAAATCCCGTGATGACCAGATACACGATCATAGGGGAGATCATGGGCAGGGTAATGCGGAAGAAGGTGCGGGTACGGGAAGTGCCGTCAACCCGGGCGGCTTTGTAATATTCTTCGTTTACAGAAGCCAGGGCGCTGGTGAGAACCAGGATTTTAAACGGAAGCACTACCCAGATGGTGTAAAAACACAGCACAAACATTTTTGCCCAATGGGGGCCGTTGATAAAATCGATGGGTCCGGCGCCAAACCATTGCAGCATCAAATTGACAAGGCCATCGGTATACTCTGTCCGCTGGAACAACACCATGAACACCAGTCCTACGGCAAGGGTGTTGGTGACATAAGGCAGAAAATAGATGGTCTGGAACAACTGCCGCAGAGGCTTGATGGAACTGAGAGCTGTTGAGATCACCAAAGCCAGAATGGTGGAAAGCGGCACAGTGATGATCACCAGGATAAAGGTGTTTTGGACGGCTTGCAGAAAGTAAGGGTCGTGAAGGACGTAAGAGTAATTATATAAGCCTACTCCCTGGTAAGTTTGCGAAGCGAAATTGTAACATTCCTCCACGGAGTAGATCAGTACGTCGATAAGCGGGTAAATCAAAAACGCGCCCAGCAAGATGAGGGAGGGCAGCAGGTATAGCCAAGCTTTTTTGGAATTACGGTCCATGTGGATTCTCCTCTTTTTATCACATACTCAAGCTTTGGCGTGGGAGTCCGCGGCCAATGAAATGCGTTTTTCGCTTTCCCAGTCAAATAAAAAAACTTTTTCCGGGCGCAGCCCGAACCGGACTGTCCCGTTTGCGGGGGAAACCTCCTGTTCCGACTGAACGATGGCCCGCAGCGTGCCTGCTTGACACGCGGGATGGGTACATACCATGCTGGTGTCCCTTCCTAAAACTTCCACCCGGTCCAAGCCGCAGGCGAAGGGAGCGCTGGCAGAGGGGATGAATCCTTCGGGGCGGATACCCGCGAATACTTTACGATCGCTCACGCCGGGGGCGTCCAGAACAGCTTGGCCGGCAAGCACCAGTTTTTCATCGTGGATTTCCCCCTCGAACACGTTGATGGGCGGCGTGCCCAGGAATTTGGCTACAAACAAGTTGGAGGGGCTGTCATACACTTGCTGGGGGCGGCCTTGCTGCATCAGTACGCCGTCTTTCATCACCACGATCCAGTCGGAAATGCTCATGGCTTCTTCTTGGTCGTGGGTGACGAACAGGGTGGTAATCCCGGTTTTTTTCTGTATTTTGCAAATCTCTTCCCGGGTCTGCAAGCGCAGGCGGGCATCCAGGTTGGAGAGCGGTTCATCCAAAAGAAGCACCCGCGGCATTTTTACCAACGCACGGGCAATGGCTACACGCTGCTGTTGCCCGCCGGAAAGTTCCTTGGGCTTGCGTTCCAACAATTCCTCGATTTGTACCAGCTGGGCAGTTTCCAGAGCGCGGCGGCGCATTTCCTGGCGGGAGGGCCGTTCGGCTCCTTTTAGATTCTCCAACGGAAATAAAATATTTTGAAGCACCGTCAGGTGCGGGTAAAGGGCGTAATTTTGAAAAACCATCCCAACACCCCGCAGTTCCGGGGGCAAAGCAGTTACATCCTCATTGCCAAAAAAGATTTTGCCGGAAGTGGGTTTTTCCAGCCCGCAGATCATGTTCAGCGTGGTGGATTTCCCACAGCCCGAAGGCCCCAGCAGGCCCACCAGCATACCATCTGGGACTTCGAAGGTCAGGTCATTCACCGCAGTGGTTTCCCCTTGGGCTTTTCTGCCGCGGGCGGGAAACCGCTTCGTGAGATTTTGCAGCGTTATGTTCATTTCAATTCCATCTCCCTGAGATAGCAAGATTACAGGATAATTATAGCAGATTCTGTTTTTTATCACAAGCCAAAGCGAAAACTGCTATGGAAGGCTTGCTTGGCATGGATTTTAGTTAGCGGAGTATCGGTTGCATATATGTTAAATAGAGTGAGTGTTATACCATTTATAAAATATGCTATATTATTTTTTAGAAAATTGCCGCTTAAAAAACGCTGAACCAGGGTGAGGGTTTGGTGTGAAGATATAAAAATATCTATAATTATTCAATTATTTTTGGGTTAAATGCTTTAGAAGATTACAGCCAAGCTATTGTGTTTTTATAAAAAGTATGATAAAGCTATTTTTAGATACTGGAAGAAAGAATTTCCTCTTTCTGCCTTGCCAGAAAGAGCCGTTTTTCTGTACTTCCAGAAAAACGAAATCATCTGTTTGGATGATGAAAGGAGTAAGTAAAGATGAAGAAGAAAGTTTTATCCCTTCTTCTGGCAGTGTGCCTGGTCGTAGGTATGCTGCCGCTGGCTGCCAGCGCGGCGGAAGGCGATGCTTTTAAAGTTGGAGAAGTTACATTCTCTACTTTGAAAGACGCTGTGGAGGCTGCTGGTGCAGAGGGTACAGTGGAGGCCATTGGCGTTTACACTGTTACCACCGAGGATGCAACCGCTCTTGCCGGAGCTAAAACAACAGATGTTGTTGTAAAAAATGGAGCCAGTGTAACAGTGAGCGAGGATGCGTTAGCGTCGTTGCTTACCTATTCAGGCAAGATTACAGTTGAGGCCGGCGGCGCACTTACTTTGCCTGAGAAGTCGGGTGGTATGGAACCGTGGTTCGGCGGCAAGGATGCCCGTATGAATATCACTGCGGGTTCTGTTATCATCAGCCAGTTGAACAAAGCTACGGAAGGCGGCTGCGTTTGGTCATTGTCTGAAGACGCTGTAGTAGAGGTACCCGCTGCCCAAGAAGCGTTTCTTCATGTCAATAATTTTGGTGTAAAGCTTGATATTCCTGAAGGCGCTAACCTGGTAGTAAATGGTACTTTGAGAGCTATCAGTGGCACAAAACCTTCTACACTGTTTATTCGCGGCACTGTCACTGTAAATAAGGACGCAACTATGACCGTAGCTGAAAAGGCTACGGCTGAGATTGGCGCTACTGGCGCGTTAAATGTGAAGGCAGAAAGCAACTTTACCGTAGCCGAGAACGGCACAAGCAATAATATTACTTTGGAGCAGGGCGGTGTGTTCTCCGCGCCCAGCAGTGTTGATACTACCAATTGGCTCGCGGTTGATGATGCAGTGAGTAGCACTCTTGTAAAATTTACCGATGAAAACGGCAACGTTGTATATGGGTCCCGTCCTACATCAGAAAGCAACAAAACATACTATCTCACAGAAGAAAACGGTTCTGTGATTGGGGCTTATGATGACTTGGCCACTTTGATTGCTGCTGTTGACGGCACAAAAGATGTTAAGGCCGTTTTGAACGGTACAGACGATACTTTGAGTGCAGAAACTGTTTTGCCGGCTAACCTCACATTGGTAGTTGGCACCGGTAAGACACTGACTGTAAGTGCTAAGCTTACACTGGGCCACAGTGGCGGACTGGCAGTTTTTGGCAAGGTGCAGTGCGACAAAGAGAATATTGTTGGCACAGATGATACTTCCAAGATCGTAATGCAGGGTGAGTTTAAAACTGCTGACGACGTTAGTGACGTTTTCACGGAGAAAACTAACTACGTTTGGAGCACAAAGCAGAACGATGGTACAGATGACCCTAAGAAGGGCGCATGGAAAACCGAAACTGAAGATTTGGTGATCACCGCAGAATATTGGAAGGCAAACGTTGAAGCAACAAAACCCGCTGATGGCGATACCTATGCGCCTACTTGGGAAGCACTGCGCAACTTGACGTTCTACAATAGCATTGTGTATAACGCTCTGAATTCAAATCCTACTTATAAGGAAAGAGTTACGGCAGTCAATACCTTTATTACTACCACTCTGACCAAACTTAACATGAGCGGGAAAAATATTACCGAAGAATATCCCACTGATGATACCGGTATTTTGGAAGCTTACACCGGCCTTACCTGGCTGAACCTCTCTAATACTGGAATTACCGAAGTTGGTGGATTGCAGGGATTGACAAGCCTGACTTACCTGGATATTTCCGGTAACCCCGAGATCAAATGCGAAGAGGGCGCAGATGACACTGTTCCGCTGCAGGGTCTGACTAAACTGGAAACATTGAACATTTCCGGTACAGGTATCTCTGTGCTCGACTTTTTGTGGGATAGTTCAGCCAAAACAGCCCGGTTTGCTGTTCTTAAGACTTTGAAAGCCCAGAATTTGGAATTGACTTCTATTGCAGCACTGGTAGAAATCGTAAGCAAGGACGACTTTGATCCTAAGGGTATTACCTGGGATTTGACCGGCAGCGAACTGACCAATACCGAGATGAACAAAGGACACGTCGCTGCAGTTGAAAAGGCGTTTACGGACGGCGGCTTCAGCAAGCCCACTATTCCTGGTGGTTCTACCGGCGGCGGTGGCGGCACCGGCTCTACCAGCTACACCGTGACTGTGTCCGCAACTCAGAACGGCACTGTGACCGCCAGCCCCAGCAGCGCCAACAAGGGCGACAAGGTCACCCTGACTGTGGCTCCCGCAGAGGGCTATGAGCTGGGCACCCTGACCGCTAAGGACGCTAAGGGCAACACCGTGGCTCTGACCAAGGTCAGCGACACCGAGTACACCTTTGTGATGCCCGAGGGCAACGTGACTGTAAGCGCTACCTTCGTAGAGAAGAACGCTACTCCCTTCACCGACGTGAAGACCGCCGACTGGTGGTATGAGGCTGTGAAGTATGTGTATGAGAACAAGCTGATGGCTGGTACTTCTACCACTACTTTTGAGCCCACTGCTAAGCTGAACCGCGCACAGGCTGTGCAGATCCTGTACAACCTGGAAGGCCAGCCCGCAGTGACCGGCACTGCTGACTTCACCGACGTGAGCGGCCATTGGGCACTGAACGCTATCACTTGGGGCGCAGAGAACAACGTGGTTGCTGGCGTAGGCAACGGCAAGTTCGATCCCAATGCTGACGTGACCCGCGAGCAGTTCGCACAGATGATGTACAACTATGCCAAGTTCAAGGGCTATGACTTGAGCGCAGCTGGCGATCTGAATAGCTTCTCCGATGTATCCAAGGTAAGCGATTGGGCGAAAGCCGCGCTGACCTGGGCCAACGGCGAAGGCCTGATCAACGGCAACGAGGATGGCACTCTGGCTCCCAACGGCACCGCGATCCGCGGCCAGGCAGCCAG
>CAJFSY010000013.1 GCA_904419785.1 uncultured Neglectibacter sp. | reverse complement strand
CTTGTTTCGCTCTCACCATTAAATTCATCATTTAAGATGTTTAATTGCTCTGCATCATTTACTGTTGCAATTCTTACCATAATTACACCTCATCAAATTAGAATTTATTGTTTTGCTTCTCCACAATACCATAAATATATTGAATATACAAGCATAGCAATCAGTCCTATTACCAATAGAACATTCACTTTAATTATAAATACAGACAAAAGAGTATTTGTCAATCCATGAAAAACACTACAAGCAAAAACACATTTCGTTTTTTTGTAAATTGTCGCCAGCCAAAAGCTCAGTATAACAGCTAACGCTAAGAAAAAGAGAAATGGCATATTTTGTTGCGATGAGCCATTTACAAACCAAAGGGGAATATGCCAAATTCCCCACACAACACCCGTAATGATTGTGGCTATAGGGAAATTCAATTTTTCCTCTAATAAAGGCTGCATAACACCTCTCCAACCTAATTCTTCTTCGCCGCCATATATAAATGTTGCTTGAAGAAAGATTAAAGGCATCAAATACCATGGTAATGCGGAATTAAATTCCCTTGACGATAAACCTATTGTCAGTATTTCAAAAATAGAAAATAAAAACAAAAAAATCAATGATTTCTTTCTGTAGCCAAAAATAAAATGTAATATAGATTTAACCGTGTTTTTTTCTTCTAAGACAAAGAAAGTTGCTATTGTCGGTCCGAATCCTCCTATAATATGTAAAATAGTGCCTAAAGGATGCGAAAATGGGATAATATTTAAACTTGTTAACACAGCAAGTCCAGACCAGGCTATCCCTGTAATAACAAATGTAATTATAAGAAATTTTGCTAACCGTTTAGTATCCAATTCAGTATATCTCCTTTTCAAATTCTAATTTGTCGATTTCTATACTCACATTATATCAGTTGAAATTCAACCATTCAATGAAATTCATAGCGTGACTATCTTTTATCTGTGTACCATTCCGTCATTCCTTTCATTCCCCCTATGCCCGAACTCCCATAGGGGGACAGGTAAGTTTGCGTGACCGCAAACTGCTGATTGTTACGCTCCAATGATATGGTTGAACAGCTCTAGTCCCTTTCGCGCGAAAATTCATGGCTAAATTTCATAAATTATACCATAGGAAATAGAAGTTGTCACTTTTAATTTTATTTTGATGAATTTGCGAAATAAAAGTTTTATTTTACTTCTTAAATCCTATAAAAAGAGATTTCATGTGAGCAAATTTATTTATTAAAAGCCGATTACTTATCCATTGTGTTTACCAGTGGATTTCCGTATAATACAAGCACGAGGTGAACATTATGAAGGATGTATATCAAAATGCTGTTTTGGAGCTTTTGACGGGATTTTTTCGCGGTTGCTCCATGGCCGGCCAAACAAAAGCTGCCAAGGAGGAAAATTAAATGCAAGCGGTTTCTATTCAAAAACTGTCCAAAACATATCCAGGCGGGAAAGAAGCTTTGAAAAGAATCTCACTTTCCCTGGCCCCCGGAGAAGTATTCGGCTTTTTAGGACCCAACGGCGCCGGAAAGACTACCACGGTAAAGCTTCTCACCGGGGTGCTTACGCCATCCGGCGGCACCTGCGCCGTTTTTGACACAAATCCTCAGACGGAACCTGAAAAAACCCATGCCCTTTCTGGAATTGTGACGGAACACGCGCAAATGTACGACCAGCTGACCGGCCTGGAAAACCTGCTGTTTTACGCTTCTCTTTTCGGACTGAACCGTACAGAAAGCATCCATCGGGCTGAAACCTTGCTGAATCAGCTGGGGCTTGAAGAAGCGAAAGACAGGAAGCTGGCAGCATACTCCACCGGTATGCGGCAGCGTCTTTCTCTGGCGCGGGCGTTGCTCCATCGCCCAAGGATTCTTTTTTTGGACGAACCCACTTCCGGCCTGGACCCGGAAAGCGCCCAAAACGTCAACCAAATGATTCACAATCTGGCAAAGCAAGAAGGCATCACCGTGTTCTTATGCACGCACCAGCTGAGGTACGCCCAAGAAATCTGTACCCGCTACGGCCTCTTGGAGGAAGGCTACCTTTTAGCTTCCGGGACACTGGAAGAGTTACGGAGAAAAGTGTTTTCTTCCACTATCCTCCGCATACGGGCAGCCGGCCTGCCCGAAGGGCTTCCCTTCCGCCAAACAGAAGCCGGCATATTTGAAACACAAATTCAATCGGAGCAGGAGATTCCCCAGTTGATACGGGAAATCGCCGCATCCGGCGGGGATATCTACGCCGTAAACACCATAGACCCCAGCTTGGAGGAAATTTATTTCGCGCTTACCTCCAAAGGGAAGGAGGAGGTAAAATGAAGCCCGCTATGTGCGCCATTATCCAAAAGGATTTTCGCAGTATCGTAACTAACAAACGGTACTTTTCAGCCATCTTGATTGTGCCAATCATTCTCACCATGGTGTTTCCCAGCATTTTTGTGGTCTGCGTCCATTTTGTGCCAGACGACCCCGATGTTGTAAAACTTCTGGAACTGCTGCCTCCTTCCGCACGGTGGGAAAGCTTGGAACTCACCGTTATAAATCTGGTATTGAACTACATTATGCCGATATTTTTTCTCATGATCCCCATTATGACCGCCTCCATCATGGCCGCCAGCGCCTTTGTAGGAGAAAAGGAACGCCATACTTTGGAAACGCTTCTCTATTGCCCTCTTACCCTCAAGCAGATTTTTCAAGCAAAAGTTTTATCCGCGTTTCTTTTAAGCATGCTGGTTTCTTTTATTTCCTTCTGTTCCATGCTGCTGGTTTTAGAAGCGGAACTCTTTTTCCTGATGGGGCAGTTTATACTGCCAAGCGTCAACTGGGTGATCATTATGCTGCTGGTGTCCCCCGCCATTTCCCTTATCGCAGTAACGCTGATCGTCAAAGGGTCCGCCAAAGCCAAAAGTGTGGAAGAATCACAACAGGCCGCTGTTTATCTCATCATCCCCATCCTGCTTTTGATCGTGGGGCAGTTTTCCGGAATCCTTCTGCTGAACCTTTGGATTCTGCTTGGCTTAGGAGGGCTATGCGCTGTTTTGGCAGGGCTCCTGCTGAAAAAATCCATGGGCCGTTTTACCTATGAAATGCTTCTGAAATAAATTGTCATCTGCATCCTATTTGAATTTCCAAATATCCCTATAAGCCAGGAAAAGCAAAACCGCTTCTGCACAGTGGTTTTGCTTTTTTAAGTTTACAGGTTTTATCTTTCCTCTACGGGGGGTTACACTGAGTTTGCGCGAAAGAAAAGGGAAGGTTCCCTTCGAATGGTAAACAGTAACTCTCGAATATAATAAAGGAGGATTTCTAAATGGAAAAAATCAAGGTAGAGCACACCTGCGCTACCATTGTCAACCGCATTCCCACGTTGCTCACAGCTCCTGCCGGTTATGTGACTTGCGACCAGCTGGAGCCCCATTGCTATCTCACCTATCCAATGGAATATCACCTGTAAGAAACACATCATTTGATCGCAGCGTGCCACGGGTTTTCCCCGTGGCACTTTCTTTGTACGGCAAAGAAAAGGTCAGCCGGCTTTTTCCATGTTTTCATTTCACGGCAGTAGACGGAACAATACAGCCGTGGTACAATGTTCGAAGAAACAACCTGTTGGATGCCGAAACACTTAACAGGTACCATTACGCAGGTTTACAGCGCAATACCCTGAATGAGGGAATATCTTGAGAGGAGATTCGCAATGTCTCAGAAAACCTATGATTTGGCTTCCCTGCTGAAAAAGCTGGAAGCCCCAAAAAGGCCCGTAGATGTGGTCTTGGATACGGATACCGCCAACGAGGTGGACGATCAGTTCGCCCTGGCCTATCTGCTGGCCTCCACCGAAAACTTGCGGGTAAAAGCCATTTACGCCGCGCCCTTCTTTAACGAGAACTCTACCGGCCCTGCGGACGGTATGCAAAAAAGCTATGAAGAGATTTTGAAACTGCTGGAGCTCGCCCAGCTCTCCCACTATAAAGAGGTAGTGTTTCAAGGCTCTCCCGACTATCTTCCCAACGAAACAACGCCTGTTCGCTCTCCTGCCGCGGAAGATTTAGCCAAGCGCGCTTTGGACTACTCCCCGGAAAATCCTTTATATGTGGTTGCCATTGGAGCTCTCACCAACATCGCCTCTGCCTTGCTGCTGGAACCTTCCATCGCTGACAAGATCGTGCTGGTATGGCTGGGCGGCAACGCTTGGGATTGGCCCGACAATCGGGAGTTCAACGCCCAGCAGGACGTGGCCGCCGACAGGGTGCTTTTCGACAGCGGCGCCGCCATCGTTCAGCTTCCCTGCCAAGGGGTGGTTTCCGCTTTCCGGGTCAGCGACCCTGAACTTCGGCTGTACTTATGGGGCAAAAGCCCTTTGTGCGACTATCTGGTCACTTTAGTGGAGGAATCACAAGAAGCATGGGGCGCCGGCCCTTGCTGGAGCCGTCCCATCTGGGACGTGACCGCCGTTGCCTGGCTGATGGGCGGACGCTTTATGGCGGACCGTTTAGAGCCCAGCCCCATCTTCCAATATGACCACCATTACAGCTTTGACAAGACACGGCATCCCATCAAATATGTATACCACATCAACCGTGACGAGCTGTTCGAAGATTTGTTCCAGAAAATCACCTCCTTGGGAGGGGACAAGCAGTGATACGGCAACTGGCAGGCCGGGCCGGACGCTTCATCAAAGGGGAAGTTGTGCTTTCGGTAGCCATTTGCTTGGCAGTGGTGTCCGCGTTTTTTGTCCCACCCAGCCCGGATTATCTTTCCTATATCGACTGGGACACGTTAGCACTGCTGTTCGCGTTGATGGTGGTCATGAAAGGTTTTCAAAAGGAGGGCCTTTTCGAGTTTATGGGAAGCGCTCTGCTGAAAAGGATCACTGGCAGCAGGGCCATGCTTGCCGTGCTGGTGTTCCTGCCTTTCCTGTGCAGTATGGTCATTACCAACGACGTGTCTCTGATCACCTTTGTCCCCTTTGGGATCGCTGTGCTGAAACTGGCCCAGCAAGAGGAACTGGTGGTTCCCATGGTTGCCATGCAGACCTTGGCCGCCAACCTTGGAAGCATGCTCACCCCTATGGGCAATCCGCAGAACCTTTACCTTTATTCCCGTTCCGGCATGGGGTTTCTCCAACTTTGCGGTGTTATGCTGCCCTACGTGGCCCTTTCCGCGGTGTGCTTGACGGGGATGCTATTTTTGAGAGCTTCCCGCTCTATACAGCGGCTTCCCATCAAAGCGGAACTGGGCAGCGCCGCGAACCTGGGATGGTGTGCCGGAGGTTTCGCCTTGTGCCTTTTGGGAATCTTCAGCGTCATCCCTCCCCTGGCTATCGCGGCGGCTGTATTCCTGGTCTTTTTCATCCGCGACCGGAAACTGCTGCGGAAAGTGGATTATTCCCTGTTGGGCACCTTTGTGGCTTTCTTTGTGTTTATTGGGAATTTATCCGCTATTTCCGGTTTTCAGAATTTCCTTGTTTCTGTTTTGGAAGGAAGGGTGGCGGCTGTATCTGTGCTGGCAAGCCAGGTAATCAGCAATGTACCGGCTGCCTTGCTGCTCTCTGGTTTCACCCAGGAATGGGACGCCCTGCTCATCGGCTGCAATATCGGAGGGCTGGGAACGCTGATTGCTTCTATGGCCAGCCTGATTTCCTATAAGCAGGTGACCCGTGAATATCCTGAAAAACGTCGGACATACTTTCTTTGGTTCACAATCAGCAATATCCTGTTGTTGGCGCTGCTGCTGGCAGAATACGCGGTTCTCAACGGCATTTTGTGACCTCTCATCCTTTAGAGTCCTATAAAACGGGCTGTAAAATCGATTGCGTTAAATCTTTGTAAAATCAAAGAAAAAGAACTTGTGATTTTTTCAACTCCCCCGTATAATGGTTCTATAGGAATAAAAATGTGGAAAAATGCAAGGAGAATGGTCATGGATCACGCCGGAAAAGGCACCGCCGCGGTCAGACTCCCTCAACGGGGCTTTATAAAAAATTAACATTGCACGGCCCAGCGCCGCTGCTTTTTGCAGCAGGTGCCGGTCGTGCTTTTCTTTTTTATCCGCCTCATGGGAAAGGCACTTTCCGGTAAAGTCTTGAGAAAGAAGGGGAAATTGAGGTATGTCAATCGCAAACGTATTGATGCTGCTGGGCGGTTTAGGACTCTTCCTGTATGGTATGCAGATGATGGGTTCTGGTTTGGAAGCCGCTGCCGGCAACCGAATGAAACGCATTTTGGAACGTCTTACATCCAACCCGATTTTGGGTGTGATCGTAGGCGCCGGCATTACCGCGGTAGTGCAGTCCTCCTCCGCGATCACGGTTATGGTGGTGGGATTTGTAAACTCCCGCATGATGACGCTGCGCCAGGCAGTGTGGGTGATCATGGGTGCCAATATCGGCACCACCATCACCGGACAGCTGATCGCTTTGGACATTGGGGCCATCGCTCCCCTGTTCGCCTTTTGCGGCGTGGTCCTGGTCATGTTCACCAAGAAAGCTATTGTCCGCTATTATGGACAGATCATTGCCGGTTTGGGCATCTTGTTTATCGGCATGGATATGATGAGTTCTTCCATGGCGCCGCTGCGGGAATCGGAAACGTTCGTCAATCTCCTGACCCAGTTCAGCAATCCTCTGCTGGGCATTCTGGTAGGTACGGTGTTTACGGCGATCATCCAGTCCTCTTCGGCCTCGGTGGGCATTTTGCAGGCGTTGGCTACCAGCGGAGTCATTGGCCTGCCCAGCGCGGTTTATGTGCTGTTCGGCCAGAACATCGGCACCTGCATCACCGCGATCCTGGCTTCTATCGGTACAAGCCGCAACGCCAAGCGTACTACCATCATCCACTTGATGTTCAACGTGATCGGTACCATTTTGTTTACCTTGGTTTGCATGTTTACACCCCTCACCTCTTTCGTGAGCGGCTGGACTCCGGACAACCCCTCGGCCCAGATCGCCAATATGCACACCTTGTTTAACATTGTCACAACGCTGCTCCTGCTGCCCTTTGGCGGATATCTTGCCAAACTGGCCACCCGCATCCTGCCCGAAAAGGCCACCGAGGCTGCGGAAAGCGGCGAGCACCAGCTGCTCTATATCAAGCCGGTGGACCTTTCTTCGGAACATCACGTAGGTACTTCCGCTATTGTGCTTAACGGCGTACAGCATGAGCTTGCCCGAATGGCGGAAATGGTTCTGAAAAATGTGGACGCAAGCTTCCAGGCCGTTTTGGAAGGTACTCCCTCCAGACTGGAGCAGGTGGAAGAAACCGAAGAATATATCGACTATCTAAACCAGCAGATATCCCGGTATATCTCCCATATCATCGTTTATGAGACAAACGAGCGCGACTCAGAGCAAGTAAGCGCTTTCTTCAAGATTTCCAGCAACCTGGAACGTATTGGCGACCATGCGGTGAATATTTGCGAATACACCCAGCTGCTGCAGCAAAAGCATATCGGCTTCTCTCAAAAGGCGAAAGAGGAAATTGAGGCTATGCGGGACACCAGCTTGCAGGCTATCCGCACGCTGGGGGATATGAGTTTACTTCCCCCGGAAGCTTTAAAGGATATTGAGGACCTGGAGCAAAAGATGGACGATATGACGCTGGAATACCGGCAGAACCAAATGGTGCGCCTGCGGGAAGGCACCTGTTCCGACGAAGCATGCACGCTTTATTCGGAAATGCTTACAGACTTCGAACGTATCGGCGACCACATTTTGAACATCGGCCAGGAATTGAGCTCCAAAGAAGCTGCTGCGTTAAAAGCGTAAATACCAACGCCCTTCCGGGATTTTCCGGAAGGGCGTTTTGTTTTAGAATGAAGGAAAAGATTCCGGGCATACTAGCTGCGAAACAGCTTTGCAAAGGGGGATTCATCATGATCGAAGAAGATACTATCAAACTCTTGCGGGAATGCAACGCGGGCATCAAAATGGGCGTGAGCTCTATCGACGAGGTCCTTCCCAAAGTAAAAAGCAGTGATCTTCGGGGGTCCTTGGAGAAATGCCGCTCGGCCCACGGCAAGTTGGGGGACGAAACCCACGCCATGCTGGCCCGCTACGGCGATGAGGGCAAAGAACCCAGTCCTGTGGCAAAAGGCATGTCCTGGGTAAAAACCAACGTAATGCTGAGTTTGGAAGAAAGCGACCAAACTGTGGCGGACTTGATCACCGATGGCTGCAATATGGGGGTAAAATCCCTGAACCGCTATTTGAACCAATATGAAGCCGCTGAGGAACAAGCCAAAGATATCGCAAAACGCCTGATTGGCCTGGAATCTGACCTGGCCCAAAATATGCAATCCTATCTTTGACGGCCGCCGTATGTTTTCTGTTGGGACCGCATATACTGACGGCAGAAGAACCTTGGCTGCAGCCTGAAAGGATGGGGACCATGATCAAGTTGAAACCACTGCTCGTTAACCTGGTGATCAGCCTAGGGGTGGGAGGGCTCTCCGCACTGCTTACGCGAAACTCTATGGAGTTATATGGCAGTTTGAATCAGCCGCCTCTCTCCCCTCCCGGATGGGTATTCCCTGTGGTATGGACCATACTGTTCGCCCTTATGGGCATTGCCGCCTATTTGGTATGGATGCGTGACAGCACCGGGCGAAACGGCGCTTTGGCACTGTATGCTCTCCAACTGGTGTTCAACTTTTTCTGGTCGTTAATTTTCTTCAATCTGCAAAACTATGCCCTGGCGTTTTTCTGGCTTGCGGCTTTGTGGTTATTGATTTTGCTTACTACCCTGCGCTTTTTCAAAGAGACGCCTGCGGCCGGCTGGCTGATGGTCCCCTATCTTATATGGGTGGCTTTCGCCGGATACTTGAACGCCGGGGTGTGGCTGTTAAACGCATGAAAAAAGATTCGCTGTACAAGAACGTTTGCACAGCGAATCTCTTTTTATGTTCGCGCCTCTTTAGGCAGTCTTTGTTCCAACTGGTCCAGCGCTTTGCGCAGGGGATGATATAAAATCAGCGCCAGTAAAAAATTCCCCCCCGCATGGATGAGATCAAAGGTAAACCCACTGATGATCCACGCGATCACCATAGGAATGCCTCCCATGGGCAGATACACAAGGGCGCAAAGCGTACCGAAAGCCAGCCCATAAAGCCCTGAAAAAATTGCCCACTGCCAAGAGCGTTTCATCCATCTCAGCAGCCAAGTGAGCCCCGCCAGCAACGGCCAAATGTAAAGATACATCGGCCACCAAGTCCCGAAGCCGTAAAGGACGCCCTCCAGCAAAAGGAATACCGCCAGGCCCCCTATCACTTTCCGCCGGAACACCAGCGTGAATAAGATGGTCAGCAGGCTCACCAGTTCCACATTGGGCAAAAAAGCCAGAGCCTCTTTCGAAACTACCATCACCGTGCCCATCATGGCCATCAGGCACAGACTGGTAAGACGGCTTTTCATCAGTATCCTTCTGTCAGGGTAAATTCAAATGTGTCCCCGTCGCTGATCTCTGTATCATCCACGCCATAGTTCCACATCTCGCCGCCCTTAGTCAGGCACCACCATTGTTCCTTGCTGTCGTCCGCGGTCTCGCCGTCCACGTTTTTGACAAACAAGCCATAGCTGCTTTCTTCGCCCTCGATCAATCCCTCTGCTTCCAGGGCTTCCCGGAGGTTGGCAGCGCTGGTGGAAATGGGGAATTCTTTTTCGCTGCCGTCGCCATGGACCACTTTCAGAGTGATTTCAATGGCGGATTCCACCTGGGAAGTCTCGCTGACCGTGCCGGAAACTTCCGAAGCGCTGCTAATATCCGAACTGCTTTCCTGAACCTGGGAGACGGTGCTGCTGGCAGAACCGCTGGATTCCGAAGAGGAGGAATTGCCGGCGTTAGAGCAGCCAGCCAGGGTGGACAACACCAGAGCAAGAGCTAAAACCAGCCCAGCGCCCCGGCGGAAAAAGGATGTGTGCTTCATGATATGTTACCTCATTTCTAAAAATTAGATTTGAGGGACGGCGCCCGACTACGCCCGACACGCTGGCGCGCGCATCCGGAAAGCCGGGCAGGAAAAGAAGGCCGGGAACGCCCAGCCTTTCCTGTATCATTGCCAAGAACCCGTGGCTTTGATACGGCCTATCCGGGCAAGTCTTCCGGCTGAGGCATACAAACGGGGCGCTTCGCCTTCCCGGCCCAAAGGGCCAGTGGCCGCAAAGAAGCTGGAAGGCCATGTCCCAGCTTCCGGAAGCGCCCCTCTGCCATCACGGCGACGGGTTCGCCGGGGAATCTCACCCCGTTCCTATGTTCGGCCGCGGAGCCTATCCGCGAACACCCGGAGTCCCAACGGGGCTTATCATACCCCACTCTTCCCCGTTTGTCAATCGCAGCGCCTTCTGGTACCGGCTCAGCCAACGCCAAACCACCGGGCCGCTGTGGCAATGAGGAAACATATCCCCAGCCCAAAAACTGTGGGCAGGAAAAATGAAAGCACAGTCCACCGCAGACTTTTCGTTTCTTTCCAAATGGTCCAGCAGGTGGTGGAACATGGCCAATGGAACATGGAGAACACCATGACACACAAGGCCGTTACCCAGGTCCAGCCATTTTGGGTCAAAAGAGCATAAAGGGCTGTAAGGTCATTCATTTCCACCAGGGAACCTTGGGCTAAATAAGTCATCAGCAGCAAGGGCAGCACCAGTTCGTTGGCAGGCAGCGCCAAAAGGAACGCCAGCAAAATCACGCCATCCAGACCAAACAAACGGGCAAAGGGGTCTAAAAAGCCGGAACAATGAGCCAGCATGCTCTCCCCTTCCCACATCAGATTGCCCATGCACCAAATGACCACACCCGCCGGAGCCGCCACTGCCGCCGCCCTTCCCAGCACATACAAAGTACGGTCCAGCACCGAGCGTGCCAGCACCTTTCCCACCTGGGGCCGCCGGTATGGGGGAAGCTCCAGCGCGAAAGAGGAAGGAATCCCCCGCAGCAGCGTCTTGGATAATATACGGGAAGCGGTCAGCGTCATACCAAAGGAAAGGACCATCAGCCCTGCCAAAAACAAAGCTTCCAGGGCGCCTCCCGCTGCGCCGGCTGCTCCAAAAAACAAAGCGATCATGGTGACCAGCAGCGGCAGCCTTCCGTTGCAGGGTGTGAAACTATTGGTCAGCAGCGCGATAAGCCGTTCCCGTGGGGAATCGATAATACGGCACCCCACTACTCCAGCGGCGTTGCACCCGAAACCCATGCAGGTAGTCAGCGCCTGTTTACCGCAGGCTCCACAGCTTTGAAAACACCGGTCCAGATTATACGCCATTCTGGGCAAATACCCCAAGTCTTCCAGCAACGTGAACAGCGGAAAAAAGATGGCCATAGGCGGCAGCATCACCGCCACCACCCAGGAAAGGGTGGTATAAGCCCCGTCGAGCACGATACCGGTAAGCCAGGTAGGGACGTTCCCAGCGGCAAACAGATCTCTCAGCTCTTCTCCCAGCCAGGAAAAGCCCTGGCTCAAAAGCTGAGAAGGCACGTTGGCCCCTACCATCGTCAGCCACAAGATCAAAAGCAGCAGCACCCCCATAACTGGGAACGCGGTCCACTTGCCGGTGAATATCCGGTCCAGCCGCCTGTCTCGGGCACTGTATCCGTGTTCCAGGCCAGTAACGTTCCTCCTGGCCAAATCCCGAGCCCGTTCAGCCAAGGCCGCCGCGATGGCGTCGGAAAAATCCTGGGGAGAGCGCTCCTTCCAGATTTCCTCCAAAAGGGATTCAACCCGGCTGTCAGGCTCTGGCAGGACTTTTTCCCCCTCCAAAAGCCGCAGGCACACCCACCGGGCAGAAAGCTCCCCTTTTTGCTGGCGTACCAAAGGCAGCAAACGGTCCACCGCGCTTTCCACCTCCTGAGGATACCGTATGGGGAGTGCCGCATCTCCATCCCACTCTTCCGTGGCGGCGCTCATCAATTCTGAAAGCCCTTTTCCACTGCGGGCGGCACAGCCTACTACCGGCACCCCCAAGATTTGGGAAAGCCGCTCTAAATCCACCTGTACTCCCTTACGTTGGGCCTCATCCAACAGGTTGACGCACACCACCGTTTTGGAGGTGATCTCCAAAACTTGAAGCACCAGGGAAAGGCTCCTCTCTAAAGAAGTGGCGTCGCACACCACGATGACCGCGTCGGCTTTCCCCGAGCAAAGGAATTCCTGGGCAGCCCTCTCTTCCGCGGTACGGGACAAAAGAGAAATGCACCCCGGCAAATCCATCAGCAGATAGTCTTTTCCCTGAAAACGGCACGTTCCTTGAGCGTTGGTCACAGTTTTGCCCGCCCAGTTGCCCGTATGTTGACGCAGCCCTGTCAAAGCGTTGAACACGGTGCTTTTTCCCACGTTCGGATTGCCTGCCAAAGCGATAATCCGCCCGCTGGGCTCTTTAGAATCCCCCACACGATCACCCTCCCACTACATTTCTGAAAGAAATCGTCCGGCCACGGGTTTTCCGAAACCGGACGCTTTCCTTTTAAAGAGGGCGCACCCCGATCAAACGGGCGTCGCGTCCCCTTAGGGCTACTACGGCCCCTCTCACCCGGTAAGCGCTTGGGTCCCCCAAAGGGCTTTTTCCCAAACATTCCACTTGGGCTCCCGGGACAAATCCCAAATCTTGAAGCCGGCGGCGCATGGCGCCCTGGGCGGAAACTTCCCCCACCAAGGCTCTGCCTCCGGGAAACAACTTATTAAGGCTTGTTTCTTCCTCCATTTTCTTCCCTCCCCGCTGGAAAGGGGAAATTCCCCTTTACGCTACTTTATTCCCCAGGGATAAAAAATGTGACAGTTTGGGCAAGATGGAAAATCTCGCCCATCCCCGTTGAGTTTTTCCCTTTCTGCCAGTATAATGGTACAAAACCCCAGGAAAAGAGGAGAGCCTTTTGGAACAGGGAACGGTCATAGGCGTCTTGGCCCATGTAGACGCGGGAAAAACTACCTTATCAGAACAGATATTATACCGCCGGGGCGTATTGCGCTCTCTGGGACGCGTAGACCAACAAAACGCTTTTTTAGATGACAACCCGTTGGAACGCCAGCGGGGCATCACGATCTTTACGGGACAAGCCTGCTTCACGGCGGGGGACCGTTCCTTCTATCTGTTGGACACCCCCGGCCACGTAGATTTCTCTGGGGAAATGGAACGTTGTCTTTCTGTTTTGGACTGCGCCGTGCTGGTAATCAGCGCAGTGGAAGGCGTTCAAGCCCACACGGAGACTCTTTGGCGGCTGTTAGAAGAAAAAGCCGTCCCCACGCTGCTATTTGTCAACAAAACCGACCGGGAAGGCGCGGACCTCTCCAGAGTATTGGGAGAGCTGAACCGTTTGGGAGGCGCTGGGTTTGTACCTTTCCCTGAAAAATTCGAGGACGTCCTCCCCGTAGATGCCCAAGAAGCTCTTTCGGAACTGGATGACGATCTGCTGGAAACATATTTGGAAACAGGCGCTCTCCCAAAAGATTGGGTGCCCGCTGCCGGGAAACTGCTGGCAAAGCGCCGGCTGTTCCCTGTGTTCTCTGGAAGCGCTCTCCGCGGGGAGGGTGTGGACCCTCTTTTGCGTGGTCTGGAACTGCTGGCTCCTTCTGCCCAGGGCGACGCAAACCAGGATTTTTCCGGCCGGGTATACAAGGTGCGTCACGATAAAGGCGGCCGGGTGGTATTCTTAAAAGTGGAAGCCGGCTCCCTTTGCCCCAAAACCATGGTGGACACTCCGGAAGGTCCTGAAAAATGCAATGAGGTCCGGGTCTATCAGGGGGAAAAATACCAAGCAGTGTCCCAAGCCGGGCCGGGAACCCTCTGCGGCGTAACCGGACTATCCGGCGCAAAAGCAGGAGACTGGATCGGGTCGGCGCCCCGGCGGGGTCTGGATGCTTCCCTGCGCCCGCTGCTTTCCTCCCAGGTGCTCTTCGACCGTGATAAATTCCCGGCCCCTGCCATGCTTCAACGGTTCCGGGAGCTGGAAGACGAAGAACCTCTTTTAAACGTAGCCTGGCGGGAACAGACCCAACAGCTGGAAGTTCGGATCATGGGGGAAATCCAGCTGGAAGTGCTTACCGATCTGTGCCGGGAACGTTGGGGAGTAGAAGTGGCTTTTGGTCCCTGCTCTGTTCTCTACCGGGAGACTCTTGCCAAACCAGTGGTGGGAGTAGGGCATTTCGAGCCCCTCCGCCATTATGCCGAAGTCCATCTGCGGCTTTCCCCAGGGCCAAGGGGTAGCGGCATCACTTTTCAAAGCGCCTGCCCGCTGGACGATCTTTCCCTGAACTGGCAGCGCCTGATAGAGACCCATGTATTAGAAAAGCAGCATTTAGGCGTGCTCACCGGCTCACCCCTCACCGACGTGGAAGTGACGCTGCTTTCTGGACGGGCCCACTTAAAACACACCGAAGGCGGCGACTTTCGGGAAGCTGTTTACCGTGCCATACGCCAAGGGCTCATGTCGGGAGAAAGCCTGCTGCTGGAACCGTATTACGCCTTTTCCGTAGAAGTGGAACTTTCAGAAATGGGCAGGGTGCAATCGGATATTCTGCGGCTGGAAGGGCAATGCGGCGCGCCTGTTGAATCAGGGGGCAGGCTTCGTCTGGAAGGCCGGGGGCCTGTCCGCACTTTGATGGATTATCCCAAAGAGCTGATGGCCTTTACCAAGGGCCGTGGACGGATGACCTTCCGCTTTGACGGGTATGAACCCTGCCAAGACCAAAAAGAGATCGTGGAAGCAATCGGTTATGAGGCTGACCGTGACGTGGAAAACACGGGAGATTCCGTGTTTTGCTCCCATGGAGCCGGGTACCCTGTAAAATGGTACGACGCGCCTGGCGCCATGCATTTGCCCGTGGAAACCGTATAGAATAAAGGGAGGGAAACCCCTCCCTTTTCCTATGCTTTTTTAGTTTGATGCAATAGTGTGATCTCTATATAAATAAGATTATGACTAACTCTCCTTTATTGACATATGTCCGTAATTGGAGTAAAATAAAAGCAACAGAAAGGGTGAAAGGAGGGATTTGTTTGGCCAGGCCCAATAAATGCCGGTGTATCTGTTCTATGCCCCAGGTAACGGAATTCATTCCTAAAAAAACCTCTTCCATCAGTGAACCCGTGGTGCTGGGAGTAGACGCTTTTGAAGTCATCCGGCTTTTGGACTATAAGCACCTTACCCAGGAACAATGCGCGGTAAGGATGAACATTTCCCGCACCACTGTGACACGGATCTATGAGGAAGGCCGCCGAAAAGTGGCCCAGGCCCTTGTAGAAGGCCGGCGTTTGGTAATTGAGGGCGGGGATGTGATGGTTTGCGCCGCACCTCGGCCGGAATGCGCCGGGGAAACCCATTGCTGCCATAGGCAGGGAAAGGAAAACTGATATGAAAATTCTGGTGATTGGCGGCGTGGCCGCTGGTACGAAAGCTGCCGCCAAATGTAAGCGGGAAAACCGGGCCGATGAGGTGGTGATCATCACCAAAGGCGCGGATATCTCTTACGCAGGCTGCGGATTGCCCTATTATGTAGGCGGCTCTATCCAGGACAAGGCCGAGCTGATCGTGAACACTCCTCAGAAATACCAGGGGCTTACCGGTGTGGAAGTCCACACTCTGCGGGAAGCTACCCACGTAGACCCCGTGGCAAAGAAAGTCACCGTTAAAAACTTGGAAAACGGCGAAGAGGAAACCTACAGCTATGATAAACTGATCATCGCCACCGGCGCCTCCGCAGTCAAACCTCCCATCGAGGGTGTGGACCTGCCCGGCGTATTCCCCATGCGCGCTCCTGAAGACGCCATCGCTATGCGGGATTATCTGACACAAAACGATGTAAAAAAGGCTGTGGTCATCGGCGGCGGCTTTATCGGCCTGGAACTGGCGGAAAACCTGCTGGACCGGGGTGTTTCCGTCACAGTGGTGGAAGTGGCTTCTCAGCTGATGCCCGGCGTGCTGGACCCCGAAATGGCCAATTACGCCAAGCGGCATTTGCAGCAAAAGGGCGTGCGGGTGCTCACCGGCACTAAAGCCCAGGCGATCCTTGGACAAAACGGCGTTACCGGTGTTCAGACAGAAAGCGGCCTGCTGCCCTGCGGCGTGGTGGCTTTGTCTGCGGGCATCCGTCCCAACACCGCTTTCTTGAACGATACCGGAATCGAGATGTTCAAGGGAACGATCTTGGTGGACGAGCAGCTGCGCACCAGCATTGCAGACGTATATTCTGCCGGCGACTGCGCCATGGTGAAGAACCGCTTAACCGGCAAGGCCCAGTGGTCCCCCATGGGCTCTTCCGCCAACTTGGAAGGACGCACTCTGGCCCAGGATTTGAACGGTGAGAACAAAAAATACCCCGGCGTGCTGGGCACTGGCGTGGTAAAACTCCCCGGCCTGAACTGCGGCCGTACCGGCTTGACAGAAGCCGCCGCCCGGGAAGCCGGCTACAACGTAGAAACCGTTCTGGCTGTTACTGACGACAAAGCCCATTATTATCCCGGAGCCGCTTTCTTTGCCACCAAGCTCATTGCCGACAAAGATACCCACCAGTTATTGGGCATCCAGGTACTGGGTCCCGGAGCAGTGGACAAAATGGTGGATATCGCTGTGATGGGCATCTCCATGAACGCCAAGTTGGAAGATTTTGAGAATCTGGATTTTGCTTACGCTCCTCCCTTCTCTACTGCCATCCATCCTTTTGTGCAGGCTGTGTATATTCTGGAGAACAAGCTCTCCGGAGCTATGCAGAGTATGACTCCCGCCCAATATGCTGCCGGGGAAGCGGAAGGCTATAAAGTCATCGACGTAAATCCCCAGCCCACTATCCGCGGCGCCGTATTTGTGGACCTTTCCAAAGTCAACGGCCCCTTGGAAGGCATTGGCAAAGACGAGAAACTTCTGCTTGTTTGCGCCCGGGGCAAACGTGCCTATTTCCTGCAAAACCGGCTGCGCTTCTTCGGCTATGAAAACACTTTGGTGTTGGAAGGCTCTACCGCTTTCACCGAAGTGCGGGTCAAAGCGCCGGGCGCTTCTGTGCCCCCGGAAGAAGTCACCCGTGTGAAAGCCCTGGGCTTCCTGTGGGACAAAACCACCCCTGATTGCTTCAATGGCCGCGTGATCACCCGCAACGGCAAAATCACCGCTGAGGAAATGCGCGCCATCACAGAAGCGGCGGAACGCTTCGGCAACGGCCAAGTAGCTATGACCTCCCGCTTGACCCTGGAGATCCAGCATGTTCCCTTCGACAATATCGAGCCTCTCCGGGAACTTCTGGCCCAAAGCGGCCTGGAAACCGGCGGTACCGGCTCCAAGGTGCGGCCGGTGGTCTCCTGCAAGGGCACTACCTGCCAATACGGCCTGATCGATACCTTCGCCATCAGCGAGGAAATCCACGAGCGGTTCTTCCACGGCTACAGCGATGTAAAGCTGCCCCATAAATTCAAAATCGCTGTAGGCGGCTGCCCCAACAACTGCGTCAAGCCCGACCTGAACGACCTGGGTGTGATCGGCCAGAAAGTGCCCCAGATCAACCTGGATAAGTGCCGTGGCTGCAAGGTATGCCAGGTCGTCAACGCCTGCCCCATCAAAGTGCCTGTAGTAAAAGACGGCAAAGTGGTGATCGACGACAGCGCCTGCAACCACTGCGGACGCTGCGTAGGCAAGTGCCCCTTCAAAGCGCTGGAAGGGTACACCAGCGGTTACCGTGTCTATATCGGCGGACGTTGGGGCAAAAAAGTTGCCCGGGGCCGCTATCTGGAGAAAGTCTTTACCGACAAAGAAGAAGTGATGCAAATCATCGAAAAAGCCATCCTTCTGTTCCGGGAGCAGGGACTTACCGGCGAACGCTTTGCCGACACCGTAGAGCGTCTGGGATTTGAAAATGTCCAAGAGCAGCTGCTTTCCAACGATCTTCTGGCCCGCAAAGAAGAGAACCTGCAGCTGGACGTAAAGGGCGGCGCTACCTGCTAAGCCATGCGTCACCGCGCTTAAAGCTTTAGGTTTTAAAAACAGAAAGTCTGCTGCCTGGTATATTTATAGCAAACGAGAGAGGACCGTAAAAACGGCCCTCTCTTTTTTCTCCCACAGCGCTCCTGCAAGACCGCCCCGTTGAATCCTGCATACCCATGGGGTATAATAAGGACCAAGAAACAGCATTTGTAAGAGCTGCAGAAGGGAGACGCTTATGGAAAAATATGTGAGGGACTCTTATACCGAACAGGTACAGATTTTGTCCCAATCCAGCCTGAATGGCTACAAAAGATTATTTGGCGGCAGACTGATGGAATGGATCGACGTAGTGGCCGGTGTGGTGGCCCGCCGTCATTCCAACTGCAACGTAACTACCGCCTCGGTGGACAATCTGCGGTTCGAAGGCCCCGCTTACGGCAATGATACCATCGTATTGTGCGGATATATCACCTATACGGGAAGAACCTCTATGGAAGTATGTGTGCGCACCTACGTGGAAGAACTCAGCGGCAACAAGCGTTTGATCAACGTAGCCTACCTGGTTATGGTGGCCCTGGACGAAAATGAACGCCCTGTGGAAGTGCCCAGATTGGTACTGGCTACTGAAGAGGAAAAACGGGAATGGGAAGCCGCCAGAGATCGTTATAACTACCGCAAAGAACGGCGCCGCGCTGAAAAAGCCGCTGAGCAAGCATACAACTAACTATAAAAAAGGGAGAGAATTGCTTCTCTCCCTCTTTTTATTTCCGCAGCCGCTGAAAAAAGCTTTGCAGCAGCGCTTTCGCTTCCGCTTCATAAAACCCCCGGTACACGTCCGGCCGGTGGCTGTAGGGCAATGAAAACAAGTCCGCGGCGGTACCGCAGCAACCCGCCCGTTCATCGTCCGCGCCGTAAATCACCCGGTCGATATGGGCGTTGATGACCGCCCCCGTACACATGGGACAAGGCTCCAGCGTAACATACAGCTCACAGCCCGTAAGCCGCCAAGTTCCCAACGCTTGGCAGGCTTGCTGGATCGCTTCCATCTCGGCGTGAGCCAACGCGTTTTTCCCTGCTTCCCGTCGGTTACGGCCTTCCCCGAGGATACAGCCTTCTTTCACCACTACCGCTCCCACTGGGACTTCTCCGGCATTCCAAGCTTCCTCAGCCAATTCTAAAGCCCGGAGCATAAATTCCTTTTTGGGAAGAAAAGCCAGTTCCAGCATCATGACGCAGCGAAGAACATTGCGATAGTATAAAGCACCATAGCGCCTACCAATATCCAAAAGGCCGGAGCCCGCACGATCGCCACTGCGCTCTCCCCTGCCCGGAGAGGCTGGCTGGGGCCGTCATATTTGGGAGAGCCAACCCCGGGGAACATGTTCCGCTTGAACAACACCAGAAGGATCAAAGCGATCACTCCCAACACGATGGGCCCCAGCATCAAGATCACGTTAGCCATTTGGGCCATATCCCCAAAGAAGAACTCGGTATGTGTTCCGAAAGCCGCAATAAAGTTGTTCAGCGCATGGACAATCACTGTGAGCCACAAATTGTTGGTCTTGGCATAAAGGAAGCCGAAAACCAGCCCCGCAATGGTGGCAAACACTACGTTAGAAACACTCATATGCGCCAGGCCAAACACCAGCGCCGACGCAACAATGGAAAAACCAACGCCATATTTCCGCAAAGAGGATAAGATCACACCACGGAAAACCATTTCCTCCATAAATGGAACCAGCACCGCTACCACGGCGATCTCCAAAAGAATGGCTTCCAAAGAGTCCGCTTGGGAAATATAAGCCGAAGAGGTATCGTATCCAAAGGAGCTAAAGATATTGCTCACAAATATGGCCGGATAATTTCCCAACAAGACCACGCCCAGCCCAGCTAAAACACAGAGCAATCCGCCCACAAACCCTACTTTTTCAAACTTTAAATATTCCGTAAGGTCTTTTTTGCGGAAAAACAGGTAAGCAACAAAAGGCAGAGCGGTAGAGAGCGGCACCAAGATGCCGGTAAGCCATTGGTACCCAAGACTGTTGGTGTAGATATCCACGCCGACCAAACTCAACAAAAGCACCAAAGGAATCTGCCAGAAAAAGGAGAGCCCTGTTTGGGCCAGCACCAGCAAACTCATTCTGTTCAGGGTCCGGGACGCACCGTATCGCCGAGGGTCACGAGGCGGCTTCCCGCCCCCTACGGCAAAGGGAGGCGCATAGGCCGGAGCGTACCATCCCACGGGATTTCCCCCATACGCGTTGGCAAAATAGGGGTTCCAGGTTCCCATTTGAGGCGGCACTCCCTGGGGATAGCCCTGCATCGGCTCTTGAGGGGGCACTCCTTGGGGATAACCTTGCACCGGGCCTTGGGGCGGCACTCCCTGGGGATAACCCTGCATCGGCTGTTGGGGCGGCACTCCCTGGGGATAGCCTTGCACCGGCTCTTGGGGCGGCACTCCCTGGGGATAACCTTGCATCGGCTCTTGGGGCGGCACTCCCTGAGGATAGCCTTGCACCGGGCCTTGGGGCGGCACTCCCTGGGGATAGCCTTGCACCGGGCCTTGGGGCGGCACTCCCTGGGGATAGCCTTGCACCGGCTCTTGGGGCGGCACTCCTTGGGGATAGCCTTGCATCGGCTCTTGAGGCGGCACTCCCTGGGGATAACCTTGCATCGGCCCTTGGGGCGGCACTCCCTGGGGATAACCCTGCACCGGCCCTTGAGGCGGCACTCCTTGGGGATAGCCTTGCATCGGGCCTTGGGGCGGCACTCCCTGGGGATAGCCTTGCATCGGGCCTTGGGGCGGCATCATATTGGGAACTCCAGCCGGCGGAGGCGGCGGATACCCGTTGGGAGACGGATACGTGCCGTAGTTCATGGGATCGACCTCCCTTACACAATTTTTTTGATTATAACAGCTGGCAGAGTTTCTGAGAGAAGTCTGCCGGATCTTCCAAAGAAATTCCTTCAATCAGCAGCGCCTGGTCATAGAGAATCTCGCCGTAAAGCTTCAATCGGTCTTTATCAGACTGGTACAACTGGCACAACCGCTGGAAAATCGGATGCTCACCGTTCAATTCCAGCACGCGCTGAGCTTTGATCTTTTCCCGGGCAGGCATAGCATTGAGCACTTTTTCCATTTCTGTGGAGATCATACCATCGGTGGTGATGCAGGCCGCATGGCTTTTCAGCTTTCCAGAAACCCGCACGTCTGTTACTTTGCCTTCTAAAGATTCCTTTAAAAATGCCAACATATCCTTATTCTGTTCAGCCAGCTCTTTGGTCTTTTCCTTTTCCTCACTGGTTTCCAGTTCCAGATCGTCGGAAGAAATATTGCGGAATTCCTTGTCCTCATATTTCATCAGCATCCGCAGAGCAAACTCATCTACATTGTCGGTAAGGCACAGCATCTCATACCCTTTTTCTTCCAGCGCTTCCGCCTGAGGCAAGGCCAACACACGCTCCGGGGTCTCTCCGCAGCCATAATAGATGTATTTTTGCTCAGCCTTCATCCGAGAAACATACTCTTTCAAAGTAACAGGCTTTTTCTCTGTGGAGGAATAGAACAATACCAAATCTTTCAGTTCGTCTTTTTTGGCGCCGTAGTTGTCATACATGCCATACTTCAACTGCAAACCGAAGTTCTTAAAGAATTCCTCGTACTTTTCCCGGTCGTTGTTCAGCATGGATTGCAGTTCGGAAGTGATTTTCTTCTCCAACCGCCCCGCGATCAATTTGAGCTGCCGGTCATGCTGCAACATCTCGCGGGAAATGTTCAAGGACAAATCCTGGGAATCCACCAAGCCTTTGACGAAGCTGAAGCAGTCCGGCAGCAAGTCGGCGCATTTATCCATGATCAGCACGCCGCTGGCGTAAAGCTGCAGGCCCTTTTCATACTCACGGGTATAATAATCCATGGGAGCGGTCTTGGGGATAAACAACAGCGCTGTATAGGTGGCCGCGCCTTCCGTAGAGGTTCTAATCACCTTTAACGGCTCCTGCCAATCGAAGAATTTCTCCTTGTAAAAAGCTCCCATCTCTTCGTCGCTGACCTCTGAACGGGATTTCTTCCAGATAGGAGTCATGCTGTTGAGGGTTTCCGTTTCAAAATATGTCTCATATTCCGGGTCTTTGCCATCTACTCCGGTGCCTTCCTTCACTTTGGTGCGCTGCATCTCCATGCGGATGGGGTAGCGGATATAATCGGAATACTTTTTCACCAGCTGCTGCACGCGGAACTGGTCTAAGAACTCGCTGTATTTTTCATCTTCTGTATCGGGTTTGAGATACAGGGTGATGGTGGTACCGCGTTCGGTTTTGGAACCGGCGGTGATCTCATATCCATCCAAACCGTTGGATTCCCAATGCCAGGATTCCTCGCTTCCAAACGCACGGGTATCCACTGTGAGCCGCTCGCTGACCATAAACGCGGAATAGAAACCCACGCCAAACTGGCCAATGATATCCACATCCTCTTTCTTTTCGGCTTCTTTTTTGAACTGCAAAGAGCCGCTTCGGGCAATGACGCCCAGGTTGCTGTCCAATTCTTCCTGGGTCATGCCAATGCCGTTGTCGGTGACCGTCAACGTGCGGGCTTCCTTATCCAGTTCCAAACGGATAAAGAAATCATCCCGAGAAAGGCCCGTAGCGCCGTCCTCCAAAGTGCGGTAATAGAGTTTGTCAATAGCGTCGCTGGCATTGGAGATCAATTCCCGCAGGAAGATCTCTTTATGTGTATAAATAGAGTTGATCATCAAATCCAGCAACCGCTTAGATTCCGCTTGAAATTCTTTCTTTGCCATACTCGATTCTAACTTCCTTTCGATTATAAACAAACAGCCCAAAGGCTGTGCGCAAACAAACCAGGGGCCGCTTACCGGCCTGTTTCAAAGGGATACTGGTCGTGCCAGCGCTGATTGTTCAGCTCTTCTTTCTCCCGAATGGCCTCTTCCATATCGATGCCGTAGAGATTGGCCAAACACAAGGTGAAATACATCACGTCCCAAAGTTCCTCATCCAGCGTGCCTTTAATGGGTTCTCCCGGTTGGCGGGTATTGCCGTGGAACATGGCCCGGGCCACTTCTCCCACCTCTTCCACCAGCTTGAGAAAATATTCCCGCTCTCTGCCGGGAACAAAGTCCTTCTGCTTCAAGTAGCTTTGCAAGTACTTTATTGTGGTATTCCCATCCACCAGGATTCCTCCCTTTTCAAACACTTCCAGAACTAAGGTCCATTTTAGTACAAAACCGCCCTTGTTGCAAGGGCGGTCCTAGTTTCTTTACAATTTGGCAATATTCCCGACAGATTATTTCAACTCCGCAATGGTGACGCCGCTTTCGCCTTCGCCATAGGTGCCCAGGCGGTAGCTTTTCACTTGAGCGCACCGCCGCAGATGCTGCTGCACCGCTGTGCGCAAAGCGCCTGTCCCTTTGCCGTGGATAATCGTCACTTGCGGCAGGTTCATCCGGGAAGCACGGTCCAAAAAAGCGTCCACTTCCATCAGCGCCTCTTCCACGGTCTGGCCCCGCAAATCCAAGCTGGAAGCCGCTTCAGGCGTGGAGACAGATTTCGTCACAGTGCGGCCCGGCTGTTTCTTTTTCAGCTGCCGTTTGGAAAGCAGGCGGATATTCGACAACGGAACACGGGTCTTGATGATCCCCGCCTGCACCAGCACAAATCCATCTTTGGGAGCCTCCAGCACAGTGGCGTCCTTGTCGATATCGTAGATCAACACATCGTCTCCAGGCACCAAAGGCCGGGGCAGCACGTAGTTATCGTCCCGACGTTCCCGCACAGGGTCGGAGATACCTTCCAACTCTTTCATGCCCGAACGCAGCCGGGCTTTCTGCTCAGCGGAAAGCTGTTTGTTCTTTTGGCGGCGCATTTCTTCCAGTTCGTTTACCAAAGCGTCCGCTCTGGCCCTGGTTTTCTGGACGATCTGAGCGGCTTCCTGCCGGGCCCGTTCCACTTCTTTCTTGGCCTGGCGTTCTGCTTCTTCCTTTAGGCGTTCCGCCTCTTGAGCGCTCTGTTTCGCCTGGGCCGCAGAAGCGCGCAGGGTTTCCAGTTCGTCCTCCATTTTCCGGCGGTCCTCTTCCAGCCTTCCCACAACCTGCTCAAAGGCGTTGCTCTCCTGGCTGACCAGTTCTTGGGCCCGTTCCACAATGTGGTCAGAAATACCCAGCCGCTTTGAAATGGCAAACGCGTTGGATTTTCCAGGCACGCCGATCAACAGCCGGTATGTGGGCCGTAGCGTGGTCACATCGAACTCACAGCTGCCGTTCTCCACTCCTGCCGTTTGGATGGCGTAGGCTTTCAGTTCCGCGTAATGGGTGGTACACGCCAACCGCACGCCCTTTCCACGCAGCTCTTCAATGATGGCCTCCGCCAAAGCCGCGCCCTCTACAGGGTCAGTGCCGGCGCCCAATTCATCCAAAAGAATCAGGCTGCTGTTATCCGCCGTTTCAAAAATGCGGATGATATTCACCATATGGGAAGAAAATGTGGATAAGGATTGCTCGATGCTTTGCTCGTCCCCGATATCCGCCAAAATATGACGGAACACCGAAACCCGGCTCCCTTCCCCTACCGGCAGCATCAGGCCGCACATGGCCATCAGCGTCAACAAGCCGATGGTCTTAAGGGCCACTGTTTTACCGCCCGTATTGGGGCCGGTGATGATCAAAGTATCGAAATCCACACCCAAAGTGATGTCCGTAGCCACAACCTGCTCTTTGGGGATCAGTGGGTGGCGGGCACTGTGAAGGACGATCTTGCCGTCCTCCCCCACCTGGGGAACTACCGCTTTCATCCGGTAGGCGATCTGCGCTTTGGCAAAGATCAAGTCCAATTCCACAGCGTACTTATAGCTTTCAATGATGGAATCCGCGAAGGAACCGGCCTCGTCAGAAAGCTCTAGCAAAATCCGGGAGATTTCCTCCTGTTCATCTGAACGAAGCACCCGAATCTCGTTGTTGGCCTCCACAACGCTCATGGGTTCCACAAACACCGTGGCGCCGCTGGAAGAAGTATCGTGGACCAGGCCCGGCACCTCTCCGCGGAATTCCGCTTTTACCGGCACCACATACCGTCCGCCCCGCTGGGTGACGATGCTTTCCTGCAAATGCCGCTGGTGGGCCGGGGAGTGGATCAGCTTGTCCAACTGGTCGCGCACCCGCTGGGACGCTGCCCGGATCTTCCGGCGGATATTCGCCAGCGCCGGGGAAGCGTTGTCCGCTACCTCTTCTTCGCTGACGATGCAGGTGAATATTTTCTCTTCTAAATATTTATTCGGGGAAAGCACCTCAAAACGCCCGGTCAAAGCGGTACGGACGCTTTCGCTTTTTCCCCACCATTGGGTAAGGCCACGGATGGTCCGCAGGGTAGCGCCAATGTCCAGCAGTTCCCGCAGGCCGAGACCACCTCCCGCCTGAGCCCGGCGCAGAGGGTTGGTCACATTTTTCATGCCATAAAAAGACGGCGCCCCAAATTTCGCCATTGCCACGAAGGCGGCGTCTGTCTCCTGCAAAAGCCATTGGGCTTCCGCCGCGGTGTGGACGGGCTCCAGCTTTCTGGCCAGTTCCGCTCCATCCGCGCTGGACGCCTCTTGGGCCACCATCTCTAAAATTTTATCCAGCTCTAAAGCTCGGTAATGTTTTTCCATAATATGTTTCCTCATATTTTACTCGTGTTCTCAAAGCAAGACTATGTAAAGCTAGTTAACTTTTCACGCCGAAAAATTTTTAGGGATTGCACGAACTGTGGCAAAAGCATTCAAAAAAATCCAAACGCTTTACATCAAACTTTCCATTACAGCAAGCTATAATAGAACTCCAGCGTTTTAGGGCGCTTTTGCAAAATGTTCACAGTGTAAGCTTCCGCCGCCGCAGAAAGCTCCTTCTGCGCGCCGGGGGACACGGAAAATGAGAATATCCGGTCGAAATCGGCGTATACAATATGACGCATAGCCGTCAACGCCGCCAGCGACAAGGGCGCGCAAAGGTCCCCGTTGTCCAGGTAGCAGTCTTTGCAATACAAAGTCCCACGGTTGATCTTAAAGTACATGCGCTCCGACTCATACGCCCCACACTGGGCACAATATGCCAGGTTCGGCATATATCCCGCCTCTGAAAGCATACGCAGTTCCACAATGGCTTTCAGCACCGGCTGGGGCCTGGTGCCCTTACAGAGAAAATGCAGGGCATTCAGCACCAGGCGGAGATATTCTTCCGACTCCACCCCTTCCGGCACCAGTTCCACCGCCAGCTGGCAAAAATACTGTGCTAAAGCCAGGCTGGCCACATCTTTGCGCAAATCGAAAAACACCTCCAAAGGGAACGCCTCGTTGATATTGTAGGCTTCCTTCCCTTTGGAGAGTTTTAAGCGGGAATAGCAAAGAAGGCCGGTCGCCGCGTTTTTGCTATCCTTTAGATTCTTGGCGCGCCGGGCGAACGCCCGCACCACTCCTTCATCTTTGGTAAGAACCGTTACCAGCCGGTCGCTCTCGCCCACCGTCTGTTCCTTGATAATAAGCCCCTGGGTCTGTACCTGCACCCTGCATCTCTCCCACAGCCCGGTTCTCCGCGCTGTTTCTCAACTGCGAATATTTGATGTAATCCTCTATGCGGCCTGTCCGGTAAAAACTTTCCCAAGCTTGTTTCACATCCACAAAACTTTCCCCCTTTAACAAGGGCAGTTCGCCCCGTCTATAGAAGAGTATTTGCGAATCTTCCCAAGCTATGACAGGAAAAGTTTTGTTTGTTCGACACGTTCCGCCACAATTCTCGGCTCGTTTGTGCTTATGCCCCCGAAAAAAGCGCTTTAAAGCTCCAAATCCTTCTGGGAAAAACCAAGGCTTTGTAAGGTTTCAGGCCGTTGACGCCAATCCTCTTTCACCTTTACCCAAAGCTGCAAATTCACTTTGCAATCGAAAAAGCGCTCCATATCCTGCCGGGCCGCTGTACCGATCTTTTTCAGCATAGCGCCGCCTTTGCCGATCAAAATGCCCTTATGACCGCTTTTCTCACAGTAAATGGTCACGTCGATATCCAGAATCCCATCCCGGTCTTTCATCCGCTCGGTGACAGCCGCCACGCCATGGGGCACTTCTTTATCCAACAGCCGCAGCACCTTTTCCCGCACGATCTCCGACGCGATCACTCTTTCCGGCTGGTCTGTCAAAGTGTCTTCCGGGAAAAGATGCCCTCCCGGCAGGCAAAGGGCTTTCAGTTCTTCCATCAGGTCATCCATGCCGCTGCCGTCCTTGGCGGAAACAGGCACTACCGCCTGGAAGTCATACAGCTGGGAATACTGGGCGATCTGCTCCATGATGGGGCTTTTGTCCTCCAGCAAGTCCACCTTGTTGATGGCCAGCACCGCCGGCACCTTTCCTGTGCGGAACCGCTTTATCAGTTCCTCATCCGCTTTCGAGATTTTCGCCCCTGCCTCTACCACCAGCAGGCAGGCATCCACCCCGTCTACTGTATTGGTAACGGATTTCACCATATAGTCCCCCAGGGAGTTTTTAGGCTTGATCAAGCCGGGAGTATCCAAAAACACCAGTTGGTCCTCGCCCTTGGTGACAACGCCCATAATGCGGGTGCGTGTCGTCTGGGGCTTACGGGACACAATGGCGATCTTTTGCCCGATAAGCCGATTGAGCACTGAGGATTTTCCCACATTGGGCCTTCCCACAATGGCGATGAACGCCGAACGTTCCTGGGTCATATTTTCCATAAACCATATTCCTTTCCGTGCAACACAAGAGGGCACCACGAATACGCGGCGCCTCCCACTGGGCGCGGACTCTGCCGCAACCCCTTTCTTCTATTTGCTTTTTCTGCGAAGCCTTTCCAAGCGCTCTTCCACCCAAAGGGGGCCCAAGAGGATAAATCCCAATGCAGCGAGCAGTGAAACCGCCAGCAGCCCAAGCTTCACTGGGTGCGCGACGATCCCCCACAGCAGCCGCCAAAGTTCCGGGCGGAAGAAAATGACCACCCCAACCAGCAGCGCGGCAATGGCACAAAGCAGCACCGCCCCGGCAGCCATATCTTTAATGACCCGGATATAGCGGTTCAAGTTCTTCTGGTTGAAATCACACAGCTTCTCCACAGCAGTATTCATGGTCTCTGTTGTCAGTACCCCGCCGATAGCCAAAAGCAAACAGGCAAGTTCGCCCCGGCTCAGGGAAAGCTGTGAAGCGAAAAACAGCACATAGGCGCACATCACCAGATGAATGCGCATGTTCCGCTCCGATTTGATACACGCGCCGATCCCCCGGAAAGCGTCGCCAAAGCTGCGCCATATCGGCCGCCTTTTTCGCGGCGAGTTGTTATTATTCACGAAGGGTCGTAGCATAGCTGGCGCTGGCGGGCAGACCCAGCTCCCGCATGACCTGCTCCTCTTTCTCACGCATACGCACCCGCGCGAGACCGCCGGCCTCATGGTCATAGCCCAAGAGGTGCAGCATGGAATGGGCGGTTAAAAATCCCATTTCCCGCTCGAAGCTGTGGCCATAGGTCTTTGCCTGTTCCATGGCCTTGGGCACCGAAATGACGATATCTCCCAAAATCTTTGCGCCTGTCTCGTGGTTCACGTCATAATTCCCATTTTCCCCCATTGGGAAAGAAAGCACATCGGTGGGAGCGTCGATATTCCGATACTGGCGGTTCATTTCTTGAATCTGATCGTTGTCCACAAATGAAACACTGATCTCGGCGAAATCCTTAAAGCCCTCTAATTGGAGCACCGCGTGACAGCAACGGCGGATGAGCATGCGGATACCAGTTGGGATCTTCACCGCCTTTTGCTGATTTGAAATAATAACTCTGATTTTTTCCATTCTCTGCACCGTTCCTTTCTGTGGGAGCTTCCCCGAAATTTTCACCCGATCTGCCATCCCATACCCATGCGGATGGCTTTGTATCATTTCATTCCTATCTATTGGAAGTCCGGCTGGCCTTCTCATAAGCTCTGATAATATCCTGCACAAGCTTGTGGCGCACCACGTCTTTTTCCGTAAACCGGAAAATAGCGATGTCGTCTACGCCTTTCAAAATGCGCACAGCCTCTTTCAAGCCGGACCGTTTGCCGTCCGGCAAGTCGATCTGGGTCACGTCGCCGGTAATGACCATTTTTGAATTGAACCCCAGCCGGGTAAGGAACATCTTCATTTGTTCTCCGGTGGTGTTCTGGGCCTCATCCAAAATGATGAAGCTGTCGTCCAAGGTGCGGCCACGCATATAAGCTAAAGGCGCCACCTCAATGTTCCCCCGTTCCACATAACGCTGGTACGATTCTGCGCCCAGCATATCAAACAACGCGTCATACAGCGGACGCAGGTAAGGGTCCACCTTCTGCTGCAGATCGCCGGGAAGGAACCCCAGCTTTTCCCCTGCTTCCACCGCCGGGCGGGTGAGGATGATCCTGTTCACCTGCTGCGCCCGGAAAGCGTTGACCGCCATTGCCACCGCCAGATAGGTTTTGCCCGTGCCGGCAGGCCCTACGCCGATGGTAATGGTATTCTCTTTGATATTGTCGCAATATGTGCGCTGTCCCACTGTTTTGGGTTTGATGGGCTTGCCCTTGCTGGTAATGCAGATGCAGTCCCCCGCAAGACGGGCCACTTTATCCTCGCTGTCCTCTCCCACCATACGGATGCAGTACCGCACATTCTGCTCGGTGAGAGTCTCCCCGCTTCCGATCAGCGTCATTAAGCTTTTCACCGTGCGGGCGGCTTTGTCTACAGCCTCCGGGTCTTCCCCGGAGATTTTCAGTTCCGAGTCCCGCACAATCAAGGCCACGCCAAACTCTTTTTCAATCAGCCGGACATTCTCATCGAAGCTTCCAAAAAGAGCCTCTGCCTGGCCCAGTCTGTCAAGATTGATTTTCTGCTCCAAATAAGATCTCCTGTTTCTTAAAAATTTTTTGAACGTACAAATTGCCACGTTACGTTGTCTCTGGCTATTATAACACACGGAAACCCATTTCTTCAAGGGAAAACACTATGAATATTTACCAAAATTTATTACCATCCCTGTACTATTCAACTGATATCTTTTTTACCATTCCAATTTCTTCCTCACATCGGCACCGAGCCCTCAACACACATATGCCTTTTTCGAAACGGTAAGTCAATTCTTCTTCCACCACTTCGCTCCCTGCGGGAAGCTCTTCCTTCTGGACACGGCGCAGTTCCAGTAGAGCCGCTTTTTTCCAATCGTCCTCTTGCGGCAGGACCGTTTCTTCCCGCAAGGGCTCATAGGTGGTGCTCTCCAACGCCAAGGGCAGCGCCTTTCCAAAAGGCGCCCACTGGGCAGTATCCGTCCATTGCCGGTACTCCCCTTTTGGGGAAGCGTAAAAACCCAATGGGATGCGCAGCCCGAAGATCACCAAGGATCGTTCTGTGCTCCGCTGCCCCTCAGGCAGAAAGCGCGTTTCTTTTTGGGGGACTTCCACGGTAAATTCCCGGTAGGTCAAAGCCCGCACGCTGCCTCGGGCCGCCCCCAAAATCTGGTAAGGGTTCTCCGGCGGAGGGGAATACGGGTCCACTTTCTGCTCGTAAAGCCCCGCGATCAGCAGCTGCCCGGCCTCCACCGTTTCTCCCAAAGAGACCTCCAACCGTCCCCGTTCCGCCTCGGCGGACACAATGGTCCCCGCCCGGGCCGCCACAATATTTGACCATTCCTTATCGTCCGTCACTTCCGGCGCCGGAAGCGTTTCCCGCAAGGCCACCTCCAAAAAACAACCGTCCGTATTTACGGACAGCCAAGTGGTTTCCGGAAGATCGATCTGCATAGCCAGCGCAGCTTCTTTAGGGTCAAGATCGCGAAGGGGCGCCCCCAGGTACACTCCATGCTGCCGGGCAGATTCCCACACCTGAACGTGCGTCAAGGTTTCTGTGCCCGTTATGGTGACTCCCCAGCAAAACCCGCTCAAAAAGATATACACACCAGTACCGCATACAGCGCCAACTACCAACCCTTTATGCTTCCACAATTTGGCTCGAAAAAACGGGAAGCCACCTTTTTTGCGCAATTTAGGATGGACTTCGCACCGCCTGAACAGCCCACGGGACCGCTTGTAATCCCCCGGCCTCCCTCGAAGGACTGTCCTGTTTTCCTCCCTGCGAAATCCCCAAAACTCTATGCCGGTCTTTGCCGCCGCGTTCAGAAACCGGGGGCCGTTCCCCCGAATCTCAAACTCCACCCATCCCGTAAGAAAATGAGCTAACCGCTCTACCATGCCCATCCCTCCCGCTTATTGCGTTGCTGTCCGTTCCCCATATGCGTATACCACCTGATGGATACGCCCCTCGATCACCGCCGAATTTTCTGTCAGCCGCATCAGCCGCAGACCCTGACCCTCAAAGCGCAAGGTCAGTTTTCCGGCACGAAGGATCACCTGCTCTTCATTATAATCCACAATGCCGTCGCTGCCATCCACTACTGCCCGGCGGTTACCTGAGAGTTCCACCAATGGGCTGCCTGTCTGCCGCTTTTCCATGGACTCCCTCCTTTTTTCAGTTCACCCCATCCATATGAGCCCATTTCGGAATGTATCACCACTCTCGGGCATAGCAATAAGGGAAAACCTCTTTGGAAAGGAGACGCCATGGGAACATTTTTCCCTCAAAAACGAATCATCCTCATTTTATCAGCCCTGGCATTTGTCACTTTCGGGGCGGCTTTGTTGTGCTATCCAGTTCAGATACGGGAGAACGTTACCGCCAGTGTGCTGTATTGCCTCTCTTCCCTGGTGCCATCCTTGTTCCCCTTCATGGTGCTTGCAAGTTTCGGGGTGCGCTCCGGCGCTGGGGAGATTTTGGGACAGTTCATGGCACCTGTTACACGCTATGTGTTCCGGCTCCCCAAAATCTGCGGAGCCACATTGCTTCTCAGCTTTTTCGGCGGATACCCCGCTGGAGCCAGGGGAATTTCCCTGCTGCTGGAAGAAGGGAAGATCACCTCTGAACAAGCGGGGCGCATGATGACTTTCTGTGTGGCTCCGGGAGCCGCTTTTGTAGTGACCTTCTTAGGCTGCGGCGTACTTGGCAGCCTTTCCATGGGATGGCTGCTATTTTTTTCCATAACGCTCTCCGGGCTTCTTTTAGGATTTTTCACCGGCTTGGGCAAACCACTTCCAGAAGAACCAGGCTCCACCGCCCAGCCCGAACCAGCAGGCCAGGCGCTGATACGCTCTATTTCCGACGCTTCCTCCGCCACGATAAAAATGTGCGGATGTATTCTGCTGTTTGCCGGTTTCACAGCCATACTGCGGGGCAGCGGTATTTTCCAAACGCTGGCCCAGCTCATCTCCTCCACAGGTCTGCTGGATTACGGGGAAGCTGCCGTCTGCCTTTCCTTTTTATTGGAAGTTACCGGCGGCACTGGGGACGCCGCCCTTTTTGGCTCAGGGCCCTTGCTCTACGCTTTTGGGCTGGCTTTCGGCGGGCTTTGCGTCCACATGCAGGTGTTTTCCTTTTTCTCCCAGTTCCCTCTTTCAAAAGGGAAATTTTTTCTCTACCGCTTCCTGCACGGAATTCTCTCGGCAGGGCTGTGCTTTCTTCTGGGCAGGTTCCTTCCTCTTTCCAGCCAGCCGGTTTGGGCTGCAGCAAGCCAGCCGGTGTCTTATGGCACCACTGCTTCCACAGCGGCGGGAGGTCTCTCTCTGCTGCTGATGTGTATGGCGTTCCTGCTGTTTGTGACACAACGTTCCCAAAGCAAGAAGCCGTAAACCTTCAGCTTGCGCCAACGCCCGGAGATGTGCTATAATGATGAAAATCAGGAAAACACAAAAGCGGGGAAAACAGGATGGGTTGGTTCCGAAAAAAGAAAAAACAAACGCTGTTTGGCGGAAACATCGAGCCAAGCTGTGCCTATTGCCAGCACAACAGCGGGAAAAACGGCGAGATCATCTGCGCGTTGCGGCAAGGGCATGAAACGGGCTCTTGCAAAAAATATCAATACGACCCTTTGCAGCGGGAGCCACGAGTAGCTCCGTCTCTGCGGGCTTCTCAATTCCGTCCGGAAGATTTCCAGCTGTAAACCCAGGCCCCAGCGGCAAGAACTGCGCCGGGGCCTTTTTCTACACTTTTTTCTGTTCCGATTTTCTACTCCGGCAAAATCTGCCACCACGCTTTTGAAATAAATCTTTTGGGAAGAGGTGTTCCTGTTGCTGAAATTTATCAAAGGCAAAGAACTGTGCCGGAACTTTTTCACAGAAATTGCCAAGCCCATTTTAGACCGTCAATTCCCCGGGCTGGTCTATTCCGCGGGGCTGTTGGGTTACGGCTCTGACGTGCTGGGCTACGATGACCCTGTTTCCACCGACCACATGTGGGGCTCCAGGTTTTACTTGTTCCTGAAAGAAGAGGATCAAGCCTTGAAGCCTCAGCTGTTGGAAGCTTTTTCCTCTCATTTTCCAGAAACTTACCAGGGATACCACGTAAACTTTTCCCCACCCGACCCCAACGATGGCGGAGTCCGCCACGCCACCCCCTCTCTGGATGGGAAAGTAAACCCGTTGATCTTTCTTTACACCATAGAGGAATACCTAGACTTTTATTTGGGCACTCACCAGCTTGACAACCTTTCGGATATAGAATGGCTGTCCTTTTCTGAACACCGCCTGCTGGCTCTGGCAGTGGGGGAATTCTATGTGGACATGCTTCACCTGGCCGATACCCTATCCCCTATTTCCTATTACCCCCAAAATGTGTGGCTCTATTTGATTGCCTCCAACTGGTCCCTGATCGCCGAAGAACAAGCTTTCGTCAAGCGCTGCGCTTCTACCGGTGATGAAACAGGCTCCATCCTGGTGTGTGCCCGCATAGCCGAGCGCTTGATGCGTCTCGCCTTTTTGTATTGCAAGCAATACGCCCCTTACAGCAAATGGTTTGGCACAGCGTTTCAGCGGCTGCCTATCCAGCAAACTATAAAGGATGCTATTTATAAAGCAGTCTCAGCGCCGTCCATTTCCCAGCGTGAAGAACAAATCGTGCTGGCCCAGCAGCTTATGGCTCAGCTCCACAACAGCCTGTCCGTCACCGAGCCTGTACCCGATAAGATAGAGTCTTATTTCGGCCGGGATATCCAGGTGATTCATCCGGATAGGATCGCTGCGATTGTGGCTTCCCACTTGAAAGATACGCCCTTGGCCCACGCCCCATTGATCGGCACGCTCAGCGAGGTGGCCAATTTCACCACCCTTTACGAGAATGTTTCCTACCGTTCTCGTATTCAAGGACTATATGAATGATAAGAAGTCCGCTGTCTCAAAGGGTCAAAACAGCGGATTCACATGCAAAAAGGAGGCAGATCACTCTGCCTCCTTTTCAAATACGTTCCCGTATTTTCAAATCTTATTTACCGAAATAGCGGTTCAGCAGCCCCTCGAAAGCCTTGCCGTGACGGGCCTCGTCGCGGGCCATCTCATGGACGGTGTCGTGGATAGCATCCAGGTTCAGCTCCTTGGCTTTCTTAGCCAGCTGGAACTTGCCCAGGGTAGCGCCGTTTTCGGCTTCCACACGCATCTCCAGGTTCTTCTTGGTGGAATCGGTCACGACCTCGCCCAGCAGCTCAGCGAACTTAGCGGCATGCTCAGCTTCTTCCAGAGCAGCCCGGCGCCAATACTCGCCGATCTCGGGATAGCCTTCACGATAAGCCACGCGGGACATTGCCAGATACATGCCAACCTCGGTGCACTCGCCCTGGAAGTTCTCGCGCAGACCCTGCAGGATCTCTTCGTCAACGCCCTTAGCAACGCCTACTACATGCTCAGCAGCCCAAGTCATCTCGCCAGCCTGCTCAGTGAACTTCTCAGCGGGAGCACCGCACACAGGGCACTTCTCGGGAGCAGCTTCGCCTTCATACACATAACCGCAAACAGTACATACAAATTTTTTCATGATGAAATTCCTCCGTTTTAATATATTTGTTTTTGATTAACTTACAACGTTACAATCACAAGCTACACCGAAACTCTTTACATTTACAGAACAGCCTTGCCAGTTGTTATTGTTAAAACCACGCTGTCCCATAAAAGCAATTTCATACTTCGGTTTTCTTATTGGACATACCCGTTTTCACACTGAGGGCATACACCTTCAAAGACCACCCGAGCGCTTTCCAGCGTTAAATGAAAGCGGGCGGAAATGGAAGACAGTTCGTCCTGTTTAAAAAATTTCTCGGGGATATCCAACACAGCGCCGCAGCGTTTGCAAACAAAATGCGCATGGGGTTCCACACAGCCATCAAAATGCTCTTGCCCGTTAATTACCCCTACACTCACTGCCTTGCCTGTTTCACAGAATTTTTTCAAATTCCGATACACGGTCCCCAGGCTCAGATTGGGGTAGCGTGGCTTTAGCTTGGCATAGACCCAATCTGCCGTAGGATGGACGGTGGTCTCTTGCAGCGTGTTCAGGATAGCAATCCGTTTCCTGCTGAAATTCTCACGCTTTTCCAAACTCAGCTCGTTCCTTTCTGTGCCTTTTTTCAGATTTTTTTGAAAGGCTTTTTTAACCGCCCTTCTCAATCTGTGACCATAGTATAGCACAGGGTTTGGATTTTGTAAAGTAGTAATTGTTATTATTTTTGATTTTTTCTTTAAACAATTCGTTAACGGGTTTCCGCCAAAGTCCGCATCAAGGCCCTCTGGCTCTTGTCCTCACTTACGGCCACAAGCTCATCCCCTGCTTGCAAAATAGTAGAACCATTGGGGATGGTGAGCACTCCGCGGCGAATCAAAGAAATCACCAAGGTGCCTTTTGGAAAACTTATATCTTTTAACGCCACCCCATCTAAAGCTGTGTTCTGCGGCAGCGTCATGGAACAGATGCCCGCCCGTCCCTGATTAAGTGTGGCGATCAAATGCATATGAGCCAAGTCTGCTTCTTGTTCGATCATTTTCGTGAGGATATCTGTACTGCTTACGGTGTTTTCAATGCCCAGCACCCGGAAAGTCTCGATATTGCGGGGATCGTTCACCCGGGAGATCACTTTTTTCGCATGGAAATGGTCTCTTGCCAACTGACACGCAACCAGATTATCCTGATCGCTGCCCGTAACGCACATAAAACAATCCGCGTCCTGGGCGCCTGCGGCCTCTAAGACCGATACATTGGTGCCGTCTCCGCGAAAAATCGCGGCATCCAAATCATCCGCCAGTTTTTCGCACTTCTGGCGGTCCTTCTCGATCAAACTTACAATATGCCGCCGCTCTAACAAAATGCGGGCTAAATTCCATCCGGCTTTCCCGCCGCCAACAACCACCATTCTCATTTTCGGCTCTCCCCTTTCAGTCGATCTTCCGACTGCACACCAAATAGTCTCCTTGTTCCAGCGGGATCTCTTCACGCAGGCTTTTCAGCAAAAACTGGCCATCCTCTTTTATAACTCCAAAAAGGCCTTCTCCCGGCCGCAGTTCCACACTGCCGGTGGTGTGCCCATAGTAGCGATGTTCCACCGGAAGCACGACCAAAGAAACCGTAGCCGTTCCAAAAGTGATCTGGCGGCTTTGCCAAGGACTGGTCAACGCCGTCACCAGCTTATCCCCAGCCATATTGGTGGGGCAAACCGTCTGCAAACCGAAGCTCTCAAAGATGTTCTCACGATAAGGGTCAGAGATACGCGCCACCACTTTGGGGATGCCAAAGACATTTTTGGCGATCTGGCCCACAGTGATGTTTAAATTATCGTCCGGCGTGGTGACCGCCACAGCGTCACAGCCTTCAATACCCGCAGACCGCAAGCTTTTGATGTCCATCGGGAACCCTACCGCTGTAACGCCGCTGAAATCCGGGCTGAGCTGGGCGAGGTTTTCCTGGCTGGCGTCGATCAGCACCACGTCATGGCCCGCTTCGTCCAGCATTTCCGCGGTTTTACGGCCTAAGAGCCCACCGCCAACAATCATAATATTCATGTTTGATTTGTCCTTTCCCCATTCACAATTCACGGCAAAATCCGCAATTTGCCCCAAAAGATTATAGACGAAAACACGATCCAGCATCTAGTTTAGGAAAAAGAGAACGGCGTTATTCGCCGTCCTCTTCATCTGCTGAACTGGTTGAGGAACTCGTTTCGCCGGAACTCTCCCCGCCGGAAGAGGACCCGGAAGACGAAGAAGAATCCTCAGAGGAAGTGCTGCTGCCGGAACTTTCGCTGCTCTCAGAATTTCCGCTAAGCTGATTGTATTCTTCCAAAGTAACCTCAATAACTTCCACATAGTCCGCGGACACATACCCGGTTTTGCCCTGATAGCGCACCTGATACCAGCCGTTCTGTTCATCTTCCAGCATCAGCGCCAGGCGGTCACCGTTTTCCGTAAGCCCTAAAATTTCACTGTCGGTAGAAGCTTCCGCCCGCACATTCAAACCAGAATCTGCCGTAACCCGCAGCGCTTTTGCCTTTTGGGGCGCCGGAGTAGGCGAAGGGCTTACCGTGGCCGGAGTCCCGGACACAACGCTGGACGTATCCTTCTCCCCCTTATCACCGCCACAGCCGCTAAACAGCAAAGCTATCAAACACAGAAACACCGTTAAATACGCAATCTTTTTCATCCTCGACCACACTCCTTTTCCCCAAACCGGTATTTTAAGTTTATTGTATCATAATCCTTGGAAAAGTCCACAAGTTTTTTTGCCTTTTTCACGGATTCGTCCCACAGCTGAAACTCCCGGATAAAAGACAACTTAAAAAATTTCAAAAAAATCTATTTTTACCCTTGACTTTCCATAAAAGGTAAGCTATAATAATCGAGCGCTAAAGAAATCCGCTGGTGTAGCTCAGTTGGTAGAGCAGCTGATTTGTAATCAGCAGGTCAGGGGTTCGAGTCCGTTCACCAGCTCCACTAGCAATTATGCGCTTTTACATACCCTTCCTGAAAAGGGCAGGGGCTTATATGGGAGAGTTCCCGAGTGGCCAAAGGGGGCAGACTGTAAATCTGTTGTCTTCGACTTCAGTGGTTCGAATCCACTCTCTCCCACCAAGTTAGAGTCTGGATGCAATTTGTATCCAGACTTTTTCTTTTATCCAAGTGTGAATCCCGCCGTCCCTGCCGCCTCTGAGGTTGACGATCCGCACTCCACAGGCAGCACTTGGATCTTTCATTTATTTCATTTTATTTAGTAAAAAGAGCAGTTGCCGAATAGCCACTGCTCTTTCCTTGTTTGGGACGTTTATCCCGCTTTTATTTAGTTCATACCCGCTGGGAAACGCTCTCTTCCGCCTTTTGAGGCTGAGAACGCTCCTGCTCCCGCATAGTGAGGGAAATCCGTTTTTTCTCCTGGTCTACCGAAAGCACCGTCACTTCCACAATATCCCCTACCGAGAGCATCTCCGAGGGATGGCGGATATACCGATTGGTTATCTGGGAGACATGCACCAAACCATCCTGATGCACACCGATATCGACGAACGCCCCAAAATCCACCACATTGCGCACGGTCCCGGAAAGTTTCATCCCCGGCTTCAAATCGGACATCTCCATCACATCTGTGCGCAGCAAAGGCGGAGGCAGCTGGTCTCGGGGGTCACGGCCGGGCTTTTGCAGCTCGCTTACGATATCCCGCAATGTGGGAATCCCTACGCCGCACTCTTCTGCCGCTTTCTTTTCCCCGATGTGTTCCAGCCGTTTGGGAAGTTCCGAGAGTTTCCCCACATCCTCCAAAGAATACCCGCACAGCGCAAGCAGACGTTCCGCCGCCGGATAGGACTCCGGGTGGACCGCGGTATGGTCCAGGACATTGGGGCTTTCCATCACCCGCAAAAAGCCTGCGCACTGCTCGAAAGCCTTGGGACCCAGCTTTGGCACTTTCAGCAATTCCTTCCGGCTTTGGAACCCTCCATGCTCTTCCCGGTAAGAGACCACATTTTGTGAAACCGCCGGAGTGATGCCCGCCACCCGTTTCAAAAGGGAAGGCGAAGCCGTGTTCAAATCCACGCCCACACCGTTGACACAGTCCTCCACTACGCCATCCAGCGCCTGAGAAAGACGGGCCTGGGGCATATCGTGCTGATACTGCCCAACCCCGATGGCTTTGGGGTCGATCTTCACCAATTCCGCCAAGGGGTCTTGAAGCCGCCGGGCAATGCTCACCGCCGAACGCAGGGACACATCAAAATCCGGGAACTCCTCCGCCCCAAGCTTAGAAGCGGAATACACAGATGCCCCTGCCTCGCTGACCACCATATAGGAAAGGGGTTTGTCATACTCCTTAATAAACTCGCTGACAAACACTTCCGATTCCCGGCTGGCAGTACCGTTCCCAATAGCGACGCAAGTGATCCCGTGCTTGTCACACAACCGCCGGAGAACTTTTTTCGCCTCTTCCACCTTGTTATGGGGTTTCGTGGGATAGATCACGCCTGTCTCCAGCACTTTCCCCGTGCCGTCCACCACTGCCAGCTTGCATCCGGTGCGATAAGCAGGGTCAAAGCCCAGGACCACCTGGTTCTTTACCGGCGGCTGCATCAACAAGGGATGGAGATTCAGGGCGAATGTGTGGATGGCCTGTTCGTCGGCCATTTCCGTCAGGTCGTTGCGGATTTCACGCTCTAAAGAGGGGAACAACAGCCGGGACCAGGCATCCTCCGCGACCTGCCGCAGCAAATCCGGGAAAGGATGCCCTTTGGTCAACACTTCCTGCAAAATTCCAGGGACTGGGCTCTCCTCCCCCGGCTGAACGGAAACTTTCAAAAAGCCTTCCTTCTCTCCCCGGTTGATCGCCAATACCCGGTGGCTCTGCAGCCGTTTCAGCGGCTCGGAGAAATCGTAGTACAGCTGATACACCGAATCTTCAGACCCGGCGGCTACAGACCGGAGCAGGCCGTTCTTCTGCAACATGGCCCGCAGCCTCTTGCGGATAGCCGCATCGTCGGAAAAGTCCTCAGCCAAAATATCCATAGCCCCTTGCAAGGCTTCTTCCGGAGTTTCCACGCCTTTTTCCGCATCCACATAAGATGCCGCCAACTCTTCCGAAGTTTGACGCAACGTCTTTCCTTGGGGGTCTTTTCCAGTGACAAGCAGCTGCGCCAACGGCTCCAACCCTTTTTCACGGGCGATGCCCGCCCGGGTCCTGCGCTTGGGGCGGTATGGGCGGTACAAGTCCTCCACTTCCGCCAAAGTGGAAGCCCGCTCCAAAGCCTCCACCAATTCGGGTGTCAGCTTGCCTTGCTCCTCTACCGCGGCTTTTACTTCCGTGCGCCGCTGCTCCAACCCGCGCAAATAACTCAACCGGTCCGCCAGCTCCCGGATGGTCTGGTCGTCCATAGCGCCATGGCGTTCCTTTCGGTACCGGGCGATAAAGGGCACCGTGTTGCCTTCATCCAACAATTCCACCACTGCCTGGGCATGTTCCGGACGCACATGGAACTCCTGCGCTAAAATCCCTATCAACTGATCCATTTATAGGTCATCTCCTTTCTGGCTATATGTTTTCAAATATCCATCTTTATAGAAAACCTTATCTGGCTTCGCTTTGAAACCAGTTTCACAAGCTTAAAAATGGTACCACACCCGCAGAGAATTGACAATTACTATTTTGCCGCCCAAAATAGCGAGAGCCACCGCGATACCAAAAATAACTATCCATATTATCGTACAATCATGCTGTCCTGTTTTTAGGGCTTACATCGTCCTGTTCCCAAGGCGCAAAACTCAGCGCAGCTCTGCCAGCAAAGAACGGCCGATGCAGTGCTGCGGGACAGACAAGTGAAAATTGTCCAAGATCGTGGCGCCGATTCCGGCGAAGCTGTCCTGAACGTGAAGAAGCCCCGTATCCTCCATAGACGGGGAATACGCTAGCAGAAATACCTGTTCCCGCGTATGGTCCGTCCCCTTGTGTGTGGGGTCGTTCCCATGGTCCGCCGTGATCATCAGCAAGTCGTCATCACCCATAGAAGCCAGAAACATCCCCAGCTGCACATCGAACTTTTCCAACTCTTTGGCGTAACCTACAGGGTTCCGTCTGTGACCCCACAAGGCGTCAAAATCCACCAGATTGGTAAAACACAGCCCGGAAAAATCCTTCTTCAAAAGTTCCCTGGTCTGTTCCATCCCCTGCACAGAACTGTCCGAATGAAGGGACTCTGTCAAGCCTTGTCCCGAGAAAATATCCCCGATCTTCCCAACACCGATCACATCTTTCCCGCTATCCTTTAAAACCTCCAGATCCGTTGGCTCAAAAGGGGCCAGGGCATAATCCTTGCGGTGAGGCGTCCGGCGGAAAGAGCCTTTTGCTTTTCCAACATATGGGCGAGCAATCACCCTCCCCACTTTCCAGCGGTCCTCTAAAGTCAGCTCCCTGGCGATCTCACAGCAGCGGTACAGTTCTTCCAGCCCGATGGTCTCTTCACTGGCCGCGATCTGCAAAACAGAATCTGCTGAGGTGTAGACGATCAGCGCGCCGCTTTTCAGCTGCTCTTCCCCCAGTTCGTCTAAGATCTCCGTACCGCTGGCACTTTTATTGCCGATCACTTTCCGCCCAGTACGCTGCTCCAACTGCTGAATCAACTCTTGCGGAAAGCCGGTATCCGTAAACACTTGGAAGGGCTTCGTAATTTTCAAACCCATCATTTCCCAATGGCCAGTCATGGTATCTTTGCCGTTACTGGCTTCCCGCAAATAGCATCGATATCCTTTGGTTTGCTCTGCCGGCGGCACATGTGGGACCGGATGAAGGTTCGCCAGACCCAACGAACGCAGATGGGGTATCTCTAACGAACCGGCGGCCTGGGCCAAATGCCCCAGAGTGTCCGTCCCTTCGTCCCCAAAATTGGCGGCGTCGGGCATGGCGCCGACCCCCAAAGAATCCAGTACCACGAGAAATATCCTGGAATATTTCGATTTCATAAACAGTTCTCCTTTGCTGCAATTTTACAGACCTATTTTTCGGACTTTAAAACATCCATATCCTTCGCTAAAGCCTTTGCCATAATCATAGCTAAAAATATCTTTAAAGGCATGATATCACGGGCCGGGGAAAGATACAAGAGGTATCTTTTCTTTCGGCCAAAACCAGCAATATTTTTCTATCAACGTTTTATTCCAAGCTTCTTTGCCGTCCGAAAAGGGTCGCGTTTTGAGAGGCTTCCTCTAAGTAAAAAGGAAAGCAAACGCTGGTTAGCATCTGCTTTCCTCAAAACACTTTATACCCCTTACTATCCTTTTTCAAAACGTTTGCCGCTTGCTTTTATCAGCTAGATTTTTAAGCGCTATCGTGATTACTGGTTTAAAATCTTCATGAACTCTTCCCCGGTAATCGTTTCTTTCTCATATAAGAATTGGGCGATCTCATCCAGCTTTTGGCGGTTGTTTTCCAGAATCTTTTCCGCTTTATGATACTGCTGTTTAATGAGCGTTACCACCTGCTTATCGATCTGCGTTTGTGTTTCCGCAGAACAGGCCAAGCTTGTATCATTTGCCAAAGGCCATGGCGTTTGGCCCGCCGGCACGTTCCATCAATTTCTTAGACATATACTGTCCAATGGCAATAAACACCACGATCGGCAGCACCCACCTAAAATCACTATTCCATAGTAGAAGATCAAAGGCTTTTTCGGCTTTCGCACTTCTTGCATATTGACAAGCTCCTTTCTACTGGGAGTATCATTAAATCACCAACGCACACCAACCTCATCATTTGAAATGCGTAGATTTCCCCCTTGTTTTATACCATCTATTTTGTTTATCCGCCACTGATAAATTGGCATTTTTGTCCTTACACAATTTAAAAAGTGTCAAAAATCCTGACACATCTCTTATTTTATAAAAGAAAGAGACGCGCTCCTTCGTATACATATTAAAAACCATTCGGTCAGGGGATAAAAAAAGTGACGCGCTATTCATCACGCGTCACTTTCTGAATAAACTTTCGTTAAATAAAATAATGCTTCACAGATGATTTATGTTTTAGCCCATTCTGAAATTTCGCTGGACAAAATGCGTTCCAACCGCAGGGCCAGTTGGTCTGGATCGAGATCAGGGTTCCCGCCGCTGGCCAACAATACCCCAGCCAACCCGCAAGCGCTATAGCGAAGCAAGAGCCTGCTGTCCTCATAATCTATGGAAAGAGCCCGATCATTATAGCGAAGTAATTGGCTCAGATAATTTTCTAAAGACTCCACCATAAACCTCTGGAACTCAGCATGTCTTTGAGAATCCATAAGCCTTTGCAGTATGAAAAAATGCTCTACAGTAAAAGCGATAAAAATCCGCAAAGCCGATCGCATATCCTCCATTTTCAGGCTTTGCTCCACCAGACGTTGTGTTTCCTTTTTGATCGACCATTCCATCACATCCATAATGTCTTGAAAATGGTAATAAAAAGTTTGGCGGGAAATGTGGCGCTCATCGATAAGTGCTTTTACCGTGATTTTATCAATGCTCTTTTGCAGCATCATCTTTTTTAACGCTTCGGCAATAACAGCTTTCATATCAACTGGCATATCTAGGGACACACCTCATATATCAAAGACTTAAAGACTTATATTAAGCTTATGTTTTATCATATTTTCAAAGGATGTGCAAACACATCCTAAACTTTCCACCACAAATCGAGGGATGCTTCCAGCCCTTTTCCCCACGGAACAGAAAAACGCTTGCAGGGGCCTTCTCCAAAAGTTTTTTCATTTTTTTCTATTAAACCCTTGACTTAAGGTAAACTTCAACCTTTATAATGAAAGAAATTTCAGGAAAGGAAGTATCCCCCATGAAAAAACTCGGATTCGGTTTAATGCGTCTGCCCCTCTTAGACGCCAATGACGCCAGCACGGTGGATTTGGAGCTTCTAAAACAAATGGTAGACTTGTTTTTAGAGAAAGGCTTCACCTATTTTGACACCGCCTGGATGTACAACGCCTTTGCCAGCGAGAAGGCTACAAAAGCGGCTTTGGTAGACCGGCATCCCCGTGAAAGCTTTACGTTGGCCACGAAACTCCATTCCGGTTTTTTCAATTCCTTCGAGGACCGGGATAAGATTTTCCAGGCCCAGCTGGAAAAGACCGGCGCCGGGTATTTCGATTATTACCTGCTTCACGGCATCGAGGCCGGGAGCTATCCAAAATATGAGCAGTTCGACTGCTTTAACTGGCTGCTGGACAAAAAGGCCAAGGGCTTGGTAAAACACGCCGGTTTCTCCTATCACGACAACCCAGAGCTTTTGGATGAAATCTTGACAAAACATCCCGAGATGGAGTTCGTCCAGCTTCAAATCAATTATCTGGACTGGGAAAGCCCCTGGATTCAGTCTAAAGGATGTTACGAGGTGGCTTGCAAGCACAACATCCCCATCATCGTTATGGAACCGGTAAAAGGCGGCACTTTAGCCCATCTCCCCCAAGAGGCGGAACAGCTTTTACAGTCCCGGGCGCCCGGCATGTCCGCCGCTTCCTGGGCTATCCGGTTCGCCGCCTCCCTGCCCAATGTGATGATGGTTCTTTCCGGCATGAGCGATATGGCTCAAATGCAGGACAACCTGAGTTTTATGGAGAACTTTGTGCCCCTCACCCAAGAAGAGCAAGACCTGACTTTCCAGGCAGCCAAAATCATCAACAGCCAAATCGCCATTCCCTGCACAGGCTGCTCTTACTGCACAGAAGGCTGTCCCATGCACATCGCTATCCCCCAGTATTTTTCCTTGTACAACGAGGATATGCGGGAAGTGGAATCCAAAGGATGGACTATCAACTTCACCAACTATGAAGCCCTTGCCAAAAACTTTGGCCGGGCCGGCGACTGTGTGGAGTGCGGCCAGTGCGAAGGCGTATGTCCCCAGCATCTGCCTATCGTAGAGACTTTGAAAAAAGTTTCCCAACGGTATGATAAATAAACCAGCAAACATCTCTCCTAACACCACATTTTTATAAAAAGCAGCGCTTTCCAGCTCAACTTTGGGAAAGCGCTGCTTTTTGCTTTTAAACACTATGCAACAGGATATCTATCTTGTAAAATTTCTGTAGAAACAAGTGTCACTTTCCAGCCCAGGAAACGCTCTAACAGGTGTACCGGTACAAAAGGAAGAAAAAGGAGGCTGCGGAATGGAACAAGAAACTCTGCGTCTGGTAAAGCTGGCGCGCAAAGGGGACCGCAAAGCGTTTACCCAGCTTATACTGGGCAATGAGCAAATGTTGGCCCGTGTAGCCATGACCATTTTGAAAAATCCCGAAGATGCCGCAGACGCTGTGCAGGACGCCGTTTTAGACGCCTGGCAAAGTATAGGAAAGCTCCGGCAGGCAAAACACTTCAAAACCTGGCTTGTGCGAATACTGATGAACAAATGCTACCGCATCGGTTCTCAGCAAAGCAAATACAGCCACAGCCAGCTGGAAGAAGTCCCCGACACCAGCGAACTGCCGGATTGGGATCAAACCATGGATGTGAACGCCGCTTTGCAAAGCTTGAAAGAAGAGGACCGGCTGATACTGGGGCTGTTCTATTACGATGGGCTTTCCACAAAAGAGATTTCCAAAGCGCTAAGCTTAAGCGAGGATTGCGTCAGGCAACGCCTGCACCGAGGCAGAAAACGGTTCCAAGCCGCTTACACAGAAAAGGAGGAGCTTTGCCATGAAAAATAACCAAGACTATCAGGGCAAAATCTACGCCTATTTTGCAAAAGAAGAAGTGCCGGATGCCCTCCACCACAGGCTGGAAGAAACCTGCCGCTGTTTGGAGGAACGCCCCCAGGAGGAAAAGATGCCTACAGCAAGGCGCCGCTATTGGTGGAAAGGGTTTGGCGTGGCTTTCGCCACAGTCACGGCGGCTTTCGTACTCTTGTGCGGCGTGAACGCCGTAAACCCCGTATTCGCGGAAAGCATCCCTCTGATCGGGAAAGCCTTCCGGTTCTACAACGGGGATAAGAAAACCATGGTAGGCACCTATGTGGGCACCTACGACGGAGTGGCGGAAGTCAACGCCCAAGCCACCCCGGAGAGCACCCAGGGGCTTTCCTTGGTCCTGAACGAATCATACAGCGACGGGGAATACGTCCACCTGACCTTCACCATGGAAGGGGCTTCCCAGCAGGTCTTGGAGGACTTGTATTATGTAGCCGGCAAAGTGAACGCCACCGCCAACGGGCAAGAACTGGACGAGACTTATTTGCTCCTTTACCCCGAGGGGGATACTCTGCTGGGAGCTCTCTCCCTCCCCTTGAAGGACAATGTAAGCGATGGGGAAACACTGAATCTATCGTACCAGGTCAGCGAGATTTCCCGATGCTTTAACAACGGCGGAGACCACGAAGAACTACCAGGGGCTTTCCAGGGACAAGTATCTGTAACTGTGGATACCAGCCACAACAAGACGTTAAACCAGTTCGAGAACAACGGGGATATCCAGATCAACTGGGTGGAAGCAACGCCTTCTTACACCAAGATCAACTATACCATTCCCTTCTGGGGGATCAGCACCATGCCGGTAAACTTCCCCCAGCTGTATCTCACCGACGGCACCAACATCCAGATGAACATGGAACTGAGCGACCTGGTTTTGCATGAAGACGTTTCTGAGGATACGGAGACTATCACCGCCACAGCTTGTTTTGACAGCCTGCCCAGCAGTACGGAAGAAGTGGTTCTGCGGTTTTTTGAAGAGCAGATCGACCAGCCCCAGCCCGGAGAAGCACCCATGTTCTATCCTCCTTCCGGGAAAGAGTATGAAGTGCGGGTGTTGGCTGAATCTACCATCGACCTGGATACCGGCGAAGCCCGATCCAGTCAGACCTATCTGGACGCGGGGATGCACTATGCCGATGATTACCGGCAGCGGTTCGAAATTCTCCAGTGGTTCATGTATATAAACGACCCGGATATGGCCCAGCTGGGGCAAACTGCCTGGAAGAATGTTATCGCCATTCCGGAACTGTTCCAAAACGGCAACAGTTTGTGGTCGTTCCAATACAACAAGGTGCAAGGCCAGTTCCAGCTTCATTTTGTAACGGACGGCCCTGCTCCGGAAAAGGACCTTTCTGTGGCCATAACCGACCAAGATGGGAACAACCTGGCCCAAGGCAGCCTTTCCGCAGCCAGTGCGGAAGAAACTTCCGCGGGAGGCGACGCTTATTATGAGTGGGGAACCACACTGGACGCCTCTGAGGTGAAGGACTTGCAGCTTATGGATTTTGTCACCGTTACCCTCACCGACCCGGATTCGGGAGAAACTGTGTACCAGCGCACCATCCGCCTGATATGGAGGGATTGGGAACAGCTGCAATAACAAAAAAACCCCCGTGGGGGAACTGTTCGCAAAACACGGACGTTCCCCCACGGGGGCCTTTATTTTCATTTTCCCAAAATCAGGGAGTCACTGTCAAAGTCCCGGTAGCGTATACTTTTCCGCCTTCTTCCAGAGAAAGCGCAAAGTCGCCGGGCTCTACCACGAAACGCATCGCAGGGTCCCAAAGGGAAAGCTCCGCCGCACCCAGCGACAGCTCCCATTCTTCCCCCTGGCCGGATTTCAAAAACACTTTATCAAAGGCTTTCAGTTCCCGCACGCGCCGCACAGTGCTGGCCTGCACATCATGAATAAACAGCTGAGGGACTGCCCAAGCATCCATATCCCCCAAATTTTTCAGCACAAACCGCACCTTGACCCGGGCGCCTGCTTCCAGCTCTTTTAAGGAAACTTTCTCCGGGAAGCGCACATCTTCTATGGCAAATTCCGTATAAGAAAGACCATACCCAAAAGGATAAAGCGCCCCATCTTCCTGATCGCAATAGTGCGTAGGCCGGTAAGAGGACTTGGGATTGTAATAGCAAGGCAGCTGTCCCACGCTGCGGGGCAAAGAAGCCGGCAGCCTGCCGGAAGGCGAAACCTTCCCCAGAAGGATTTCCGCCAAAGCCCTTCCTCCCCAAGGGCCGGGATAGAAAGAATAGATCACGCCCTGAGCAGCTTCGCACAGCTCTGGGATGGCATAGGGCCGCCCGCCGATGACCACCGCCACCACAGGCTTCCCGGTCTCCAGAACCGCCTGACACAGCTGGTCCTGAAGCCCAGGCAGCCGCAAAGTGGAACAATCGATCCCTTCGCCGCAATCCATCATGATGGCGCCATCGGTTTCAGCCGCACCGTTGATATCGAAGCTGGCTCCCGCGAACCGGCTGGAAGAACCGCCCACCGCCAAAATGACAAGATCGCTTTCCCGGGCCAGAGCCACCGCCTCTTCAATAGCAGCGCCTTCCTGCCCGCAAATGGGACAGCCTTGCGCATATCGGACGGAATCCTCACCCAGCAATTCCCGCAAGCCTTTCAAAAGAGTGGCTCCGGCACCCTGGGCCATAGCAGGCGAGTAATCTCCCATCTGATGGTACAGATCGTCGGCGTTGGGCCCGATCACCGCAATGCGCTTTCCCTGGGGGCGCAAAGGCAGAATCCCTTGGTTTTTCAACAGAACCGCTCCCTGACGGGCAAGTTCCAAGCTTTGGGGGTACTCTTCCACCGGGAAGGAAAGGGGTTCATCCTCAGAGAGATAGGGGTTCTCGAACAAACCCAGCTGGAATTTCAGCTCCAACACCCGCAGGGCCGCCCGGTCCACTTGAGCCTCGGAGACAAGGCCTTGTTCTACGGCTTCTTCCAAATGGGAGAAACCGTTATCCCACAAGCTGATGTCCACGCCCGCATCCAATGCCATGGCTCCCGAAGCCACAGGGGAACCGGTCAAATTATCCAAGCGGTCGATGGCGCAGCCGTCCGCCATGACCGCCCCTGTAAAGCCCAGTTCGCCACGCAGGACATCTTGAAGCAGTTCTTTATTGCCATGGCAGTACATGCCGTCAATTTCGTTATAAGCCGCCATAACGCCTGCCACGCCTTCTTCGCAGCAAGCTTTCATGGAGGGAAGGTGTATCTCCCGCAACTCCCGGGGACCGATGCGGGCCGCGCTGGCATTCACGCCGCCTGTACCCTCTCCCTGGGCGCAGAAGTGCTTAGCCACCACCGGCACGCCTTCTTCCTGGCAGCCTTTTACCGCGCTGCGGGCCAAACTTGCCGCCAGGAACGGGTCTTCGCCATAGCACTCCTCACTGCGGCCCCACCGGGGGTCACGCAGCACATCCAGCATAGAGATCAACGCGTAATGCACGCCCAAGTCCTTTAGCTGCTTTCCACACACCCGATATGCCTCTTCTGTAAGCGAAGGGTTCCAGGCCGCGCCCACTCCCAAGTTGACCGGCAGCAAATAGCCGTCCAAAGCCTGATGGCCGTGGGGGCACTCGGTACTCAACAGCATGGGGATGCCGAAACGGGAATGCTCCACAACATATTTTTGCGCCAGGTTATAGGCCCGTTTCATGTATTTTCCATACAGGCCGTTGGAATAGTCTCTCTGAGACCAAGGGTCCGCCCGATACAGTCCATAAAGAACTCCCAAACCGCTGTAACGTTCTACTTCTTCGGTAAATTCCTGCGAAAGAGAGATGTCCTCTCCCTCTCGTGTGTAAGCGGAAAAGCCATACAGTCTTTGGTTGAGCTGTCCCACTTTTTCCCGCAATGTCAGGCGGGATAGAAGATCTTCCGCCCGCTCCCGGGGCGTTTTTGACGCGTCTTGATACAACATGGATGAACCTCCCTTATTTTCCCTTTGGCTGGCGGATTTCCCGTGATCACAGCAGGCCCTTGAAGCAATACCGGTGAAAACATGTTCCAGCACGAGGCAAAGCGCGTTACCCATCCTGCTGAATCTCCTCTACGCCAAAGGATTCCATCACATTTTTATTTTCAGCATAATCATACCACACAACATCGTCAGGTTCCAGAGGAAATAGGTTAGAACATTTCATTTACAGCTACATGCCCTGAACCGTTCAGGTACAAGCCCCACTCGTTTTGTGATACTTTTTTGATGGGATTCTCTCTTGTGGGTTTCAACTTACAAAAAAGAGATTGAAACCCTTTTGGGGCATTCAATCTCTCTTTTTGTTTTCGGGGGTTGCAATTCCCCTTTGATTTATTGGAGAACAACAATACTATTCTCGCTCGGTCAGCACTTTCCCATAGTCCTCCGGCAATTTCGTTAGAAGGACCTTCACATCTTTCTTTATCATCCGCCGATCTCTCCTTTACCGTGAAAAAGGATCTTAACCGTAGATAAATTGCAGAATGTACCCTTCCGCAGATGTGGCATACCGTTTTGTTGGATTTGGGTTTGAGATACTATAAATCATTCAAAATAGTCAGGATTCGTAATATCGGGAAGAATCTGAAACGTAAAGGTGACCTGTTCCGGATTTTCTTTCATACGGACAAAAGAACACTCAACAAAAACCTTTTGCATGCTTTCATCCTCGCTGGGGAAAAAGAAACGGAAAGCCAATGGGTAACCGATCACAGGATCATCGGAAAAAATGGTATTGAAGCCTTCACCTTCGATCTCCTCTTCTTTTCCCTCTTCAATATAGGTTCCATAGCTTATTCCGTTATTCGTCTCCCGGTTAAAGAACTCGCAGGCATTCGGCGCGCCCAACTGCTCTTTGAACAGGGCCACACATTCCTGCGCCAAGACCCGGGTCTTTTCAGAATCGTCATAGACCTTTTCGGCGGTAAAGACATAAGGCTTTTCCTTCTTAAAGACAAATTCCGTATCCATTTCGATTCCGCACCAGGAAGAACTCCCCTGGTAGATATGATTGCTCCCATCTACCATAGCATTGGAAAGACCCAGCTGTTCCACCGCTTTCTCCTCCTGCACTGCGAACGCCTCCAGCACTGTAGCGCTAACAGCAGCTTGCTTTTCTTCAGGGGCACACCCAAACAGCGGCAAAAGCAGGATGGACAGGACCCAGCAGACCACAAAGCGTTTCATGGTTCTCCCTCCCCTAAGGAATGAAATATTGTTCCAGCAGCCGTTGCTTACACCATTAAAAAATACTTTTTTTCTTTACTCACAATGTTTTACAGCCATTTCTACGAAATCAAGCACATGTGAAAATGCACTAAATTTTTTATAATAATAAAACTTTACAGTTAAATTTTACCGCGCAACAAAAACTCTGTCAATCCCAGTTTCAAAATTTCCCCAGCAGAAAGCCCCTGGACAAAGGTCTTCCCATTTTCCGGTCTGTAACGAATTAACCCCCTCTGGATAGAGCGCCACGCTGGTGGCTGGGCTGGCGGGGATTCGAACCCATTTAAACGCTTAAAAATATAGCTTGTTTTCTAGGATAATTTTATTTTATGTTGTATAGCTAACAAAAAAGCCCCGGTTTTTACGCCGGGGCCTCGCTTTTACTTCTGTGATTTTTAGGGAATCAATCCCAGCTTGTCCAAAATCACGGCAAACTGTTCACGGGTCAGGGCTTCCCTGGGCATGGTGCCGTCCATGATTCCCGCCGCTGTAGCTTTTTCAAAAGCTTCCTTGGCCCAATCGGAGGGTTCTTTGCCAATCCCCAGGGCATTTACCAATGTTGCGGCCACCTCTTCTCGGGTGATCACATCCTGGGGGCGGAAATTACCATCCGTGTCGCCATTCATGATTCCGCGTTTTTTCACGGTATCCACATGGCCCTGCGCCCACCCGGACACGGGCTTCTTTTCCAGGGCGGCAAAATACTTGGCGATCTCATTCTGGGCGATCTTTCTGGCTTCCGCTTCTGTCATATCCTTTTCCTCCGTTTCTGTTTCTGTTTTAAGTCCCGGCAAATCCGCCGCGAGATAGGGCGCCGGGTCGATGCATGTGTCAGAAGTGTTGCGCACCTCAAAATGAAGGTGGCTTCCGTAGCTGTTGCCTGTGTTGCCCATGTTCCCGATCTGCTGGCCCTTCTTGACACTC
>CAJFSY010000012.1 GCA_904419785.1 uncultured Neglectibacter sp. | reverse complement strand
GAAATCCAACTCGACGAATCTGAGATTCAGTGCTATACTGAGCGTGATAGTAATGAGTTGGAGTGTACGGAGCATGATCAGGATACTTTTTCTCTGCCATGGCAACATTTGCAGAAGCCCGATGGCCGAGTTCATCATGAAAAATCTGGTGAAGGAAGCCGGTCTGGAGCAGAGTATTCAGATCGAATCGGCAGCCACCAGCACCGAGGAGATCGGCAATCCTGTATATCCGCCAGCCCGCCGCAAGCTGTTCGAGCATGGCATCGATTGTTCCGGCAAGAGAGTCCGCCAGCTTCTGAACAGCGACTACGAGAAGTTCGACCTGTTGATCGGTATGGACCGTGCCAACCTCAAAAGTATGTACCGGATCTGTGGCGGCGATTTTGCCGACAAGATGCACCCGCTGATGGACTTCACCGACCGCCCCGGCGAGGTAGCCGATCCGTGGTACACTGGAGATTTCGATAGGACCTGGCGGGATGTGGAGGAAGGCTGCCGGGGACTTCTTCAAAAAATCATCGACAAGGAGGTGTATGTACGTGGACAAACTGGTTGTCAGGGGAACTGAGATCAGTGTACAATGGAATTCCAACCGGGATGACTTTATCAGCTTGACGGACATCGCCAAGCTGAAGGCAAAACTGGCTGCGGAACCGGAACACGATTGAGTTCCTGGGTGTTTGGGAATCTCTATACAACCCGTCTTTTAACCGTGTCGAATTCGATGCGTTTAGGCATCAGACCGAGCGGCTGGCAAAGCTCAATGCCATCGCCATCAGCCAGATGGAGATCTTGACGCAAGACCATCGGATCGAAGCTCTGGAGGCTCATAGCGGAAAACTATCTCCTATGGAGTAAAAAATAATAGGCAGGACGCTTGTGAACGGGCGAAGGCCGTGGCATCTATAGTGTTGTGATGTTCCAAATCGGAGCAAAGTTAGCTTTGCTCCGATTTTTTATATTTACGCACAAAAAAAGCGTCATCAGCCCGCTTCTTTGATCTTTTAGGGAGTTTGCAATGGAGGAAAGATAATGGAAAAGATTCAATACGAAAACTTAACCATCCGTCAAGCCCAAGCCGCCGATGCCAAGCAGCTTGCCGCTTGGTGGAATGATGGTGCTGTGATGGCACACGCAGGTTTTCCCAATGGCTTGGGGACCACCGAAGAGGAAGTCATTAAAGGACTTGGCAATGGTTGTATGGTCATTCAAGAAAACGACCGACTGATCGGTGAGTGCAATTATCGCAATGTAGGGGACGGTGTAGCCGAAATCGGTATCAAAATCTGTGAAACCGATTGTCAAAATCGTGGTGCCGGCAGAAAAATTTTGAGCTTGCTGATTGGCTGGCTGTTTAGAAAGGGTTATTCTAAAATCATTCTCGACACGAATTTGAAAAACACCAGGGCACAACATGTTTATGAATCCCTTGGCTTCCGCAAAGTGAGAACGAACATGGATGCTTGGAAAGATCAGATTGGCCAGCTTCAATCTTCCATTGATTATGAGTTGGTTGAGAAGGATTTTATAAGTTACATAAACGATGGGCCTCAAGTCTGAGATACCCTGCGTTTACACCGTAGTTCTGAAAAAAATGAAGGAATGGCATCTATTACTATTCACCGTGAAGAGGCCAAGGTGACACTTCGGTCTTTTCGTTTTTTATTGTATAGTTTCAAAAAAATAAACAGCCAGAAAGCTTCCCTTTCTTCCAGAGAACTTTCTGGCTGTTTTTCGTTTCTCCGCTGCCCCGCTAGGGTTCTTGAAACTCCGTCATCAAGGGCCAGTAGCGTTTGGGACACAAATTTTGCCGCAATTTTTGATTTTCCCTGCCTGCAACGGCGATAGTACGATAAAATACTTTCCACAAATTTCGCCATCGCAGTTCTTCCTCTTCCGGAGAAGGAAGCTCCACTTGGTCCGCGTAAAAATATTCCCCGGCGGTCTTTCCCTCCGCCTGGTGGAAGAACCCCATGCCGTGATTCCCGTCGAAGATCATAAAGTTCTCGCTGGGAAGCCGGTCACAAAAATGAGGCGCAACCAGAGGCAGCACCGTATTTTTTGGCGCGATCCTGGCCGCCAGGAATTCCCCGCAATCGGAAAACCGCAGAAACTCCAAAGTGTGGTGGGCTTCGTTTTTTAAATTCAGCACGCCTTTCTCTAAGGAGTTTACCACCGGATGGGTCGTAAACTTGGTCACCTGGGCGCCCAAACGATACCCCATCATCAAAAATTTGAGCAGCAGCATTTCACGTTCGGGCAAGCAGGTGAGAAACCCTTCCCGCACCATCCTTTGGGCATGGAGCGAGATTTTTCGGGGGATCGACCGCTCTACCCGCTGGGCCAAGTCCATGCGGGTGGCGATCTCTTTATGGCCAAACAAGCTTTGCTGCTCCTCCTCTATGGAACATATCCCCACAGGCATTTCCTTGGCCCGGAAGCACTCGAACACACAACACAGAAACCCTTGATAAGTGCCGTCATAGCGATAAATCAGATTTGTCCGGTAAGACATTGCACACGATCCTCCTTCGTGGGGGAAAACAGGGAAAGCTGTTCCGGCTGGTCCAGCAGGGGGCTACCTTTCCCCGCCAGCTGTGTGCGGTGGAAAGCTGTCCCTTCGCGAATCGCTCCCGCAATGACCCCAGGATCATCCGTAGGAAGGGGGGACATGCTCTTCCCCTGGCATGTGAGAAAGAATCTGGCCCGTTTCAAAATCACCCCGAGCTTTTTGAGCGCGTCAAAATCCAACTTGGCATACCTCCGGGCAGAACGAATGCGCATGGCGCTTTTTACCCCGATCCCCGGCACCCTTAAAAGCATCTCATAGGGGGCGCGGTTCACCTCCACAGGGAAAAGCTCCATATGGCGCACTGCCCAGTTGCATTTCGGGTCCAGCAGGGGGTCGAAGTTAGGGGCTTCTTCCTCTAAAATTTCCGAAGCAGTAAACCCATAGAACCGCAGCAGCCAATCCGCCTGATACAGCCGGTGTTCCCGCAAAAGCGGCGGCGGGGTATCCAGCGCCGGCAGATTTCTGTCATGGACTACCGGCATATATGCCGAGAAAAACACCCGTTTCAAACCATACTTTCGATAAAGCCCTTCCGTAAGCCGGAGTATCTGCCGGTCACTTTCGGGAGTAGCCCCAATGATCATTTGGGTAGATTGGCCTGCCGGAACAAACTGGGGCGCGTGCCGAAACGTAGAGAGCTCTTTGCCATTTTGCTTTATACCATCCCGAATCAGCCCCATGGGGGAAAGTATCTTTTCCTTGCTCTTTTGTGGCGCCAGCAGCTTTAAACTCTGCTGGGAAGGCAGTTCGATATTGACGCTCATCCGGTCGGCATAAAGCCCCAGCTGCCAAGTCAGTTCCGGCGAAGCCCCAGGGATAGCCTTCACATGGACGTATCCACCAAAGCGGCATTCCTGCCGGAGTTTTTTCAAAACCGCCAACATTTTCTCGCACGTGGCGTCAGGGCTCCCCACCACCGCCGAACTAAGGAACAGCCCTTCAATGTAATTCCGCCGGTAAAACTCCATAGTCAGCCGGCAAAGCTCCTCTGGGGTAAAGGTGGCCCTCCGGCATTCCTCGCTTCTCCGGTTGACACAATACGCGCAATCATAAGCGCAGTCGTTGCTCATCAACACTTTCAATAAAGAAACGCACCGGCCGTCTGCCGCAAAGCTGTGGCAGATTCCCGCTTTCACAGCGTTTCCCAAAACGCCTTTTTGCCCTGCCCGATCCACGCCGCTGGAAGTGCAGGCCACGTCATACTTCGCCGCGTCCGTCAGGATTTCCAATTTCTCAAAAAGGTCCATATTCTCCCCCCCTTTTCAGCAATCCGCCACGACCTTCAGCTGCTGGAATCACCCCTATTTTCCAAAGTCGTGCCATGGGTGACACTGCGGCTGCCAAACCGTTCCCGCAAAGCGTCCACCGCGGATTCCAACCTCTCTTCCCGTTCCAAGCCGTCCGCGTCATCGAAAAAGCTTATTTGCACTTGGGCGGCATCCACCAGCTTTCCGGCCCGTAACCCCAGCAAGCGAACAGCCCAATGACGGTTTTCCCGGCGATACAGCTCCAGTGCGGCCCTGTATAAGGAACGGGCGTCGCAGACAGGGGGTTCCAACCGGCATTGACGCTGATATTCCTGAAAATCCCCGCTTTTCACGGTGATCTGCACTTCTCCTGCTTTCATGCCTTGGTTCCGAAGCCGGCTGGCCACGGACTCCGCCAACTCCAGTAGAGTTCGGCGAATTTCTTCTTCGGTGGTCACGTCATGAGGCAAAGTAGTGCTGTTGCCAATGGTCTTAGGGGGCTCCCCTGTGCCCATCACTCCCACCGGGGAATCATCCAGCCCATTGGCGTAAGTCCAGAGAGCCTCCCCTGTCTTTCCCAGCATCCGCCTCATGGCCGGAAGTTCCATCCTGGCAATATCCCCAATCGTGTGGATACCGAACTTCTCTAAAGTTTTTCCTGTGTGAGGTCCCACAAACAAAAGTGCCTGGGCTGGCAATTTCCAAATGACGCTTTCCATCTCCGCCCTGCCAAACACAGTGACCGCGTCAGGCTTTTTATAGTCGCTTCCCAGCTTGGCGAACACCTTGTTATACGACACCCCCACCGACACCGTCAGCCCCAGCTCTTCTTTCACCGCGCAGCGTATTTTGTGGGCAATAGCTTCCCCGTCTCCAAAAAGGCGCTCGCTGCCGTACACATCTAGCCAGCACTCGTCCAGACTGAAGCTTTCCACTTGATCGGTAAAACGGCTGTAAATCTCCTTCGCCAAACGGGAGTAATGCACATAGCGTTCCCGGTGAGGCTTTACCAGCTGCAAATCAGGACATTTTCGCTTGGCCTGCCAAATGGGTTCCGCTGTTTTGACCCCCATCTGTTTCGCCAGCATATTCTTCGCCAAAATGATCCCATGGCGGCTTTCCTGGTCACCGGCCACCGCCATGGGTACATTGGCATATTGGGGCGCGAACAACGTCTCTACCGAGGCGTAGAAATTATTCATGTCCACATGCAGAATGCCATTTTCCATAGCGGGGCACCTTCCTTTCGCTTCGATCGAACGTGTGTTTGTATCTATTATAGAACACGTGTTCGTATTTTGCAAGAGGTACTTTACTGTAAAGTTCAGGAAATAAAAAAATCCCCTGGAGAAAAACTCCAGAGGATTTGATGACAAGAAAAACTTAATAATTCTCTGCTTTGATTTGGAAATAGGCTTGGGGGTGAGCACATACGGGGCATACCTCCGGCGCCTTCTTGCCAATGACGATATGGCCGCAGTTGGCGCACTGCCAAATAACGTCGCCATCCCGAGAGAACACCAGACCCTGCTCCAGGTTCTGAACCAGTTTCAGATAACGCTCTTCGTGCTCTTTCTCGATCTTGGCTACACCTTCGAAAAGGTCAGCGATATGATCAAAACCTTCTTCCCGAGCGGTTTTGGCAAAGCCGGCATACATGTCGGTCCACTCGTAATTTTCGCCGGCAGCAGCGTCTTTCAAGTTTTCCACGGTATCGCCGATGCCACCGTGCAGCAGCTTGAACCAAATTTTGGCATGTTCTTTTTCGTTGTTGGCGGTCTCCTCAAACAGGTTTGCGATCTGCACATACCCGTCTTTGCGAGCCTTGGAAGCATAATAGGTATACTTGTTGCGTGCCTGGGACTCCCCAGCAAAAGCGGTCATCAGGTTGGCTTCCGTTTTAGATCCTTTCAATTCTGGCATGATCGTTCCTCCTTTGAAAATAACGTGTGGCTTTTGGGAAATTCTGTAAATAGTATATCCTAACTATTTCTAAAAGTCAAGTTTATTTTTGATAATTATTCTTATTTTTGAATTTTCGATTTTCTTTTACATTGTGATGATTAGTCTTTCACGTTCCGGTGTTTCTATACCTCCAGAAAAGAGAGGTTCTCAGAGAAATTTTCACTGTGCCCATGAAATGTAAATTTATCGTAAAAGCTACCGGAAGGCCGTTGAAAAATCACACCACAACCAGTATACTGAATGATAGCGTATGATGTTTTTATACTGGCGCTTATTTTTGAAAGGATGTGTTTTCGTTGCTGCTGCAAAAATTACAGCAATTCATGTACGGCCGTTATGGTGGGGATAAATTCAGTTTGTTCCTGCTGATCTTGGCTTTGATCATTTCTATCCTCGGCAGCTTTTTCTGGCCGGTGGCTCTTCTGGCAGACGCAATCTTTCTCTATGTGCTGTTCCGTATGCTCTCACGCAACCACGCTGCGCGCCAGAAGGAATATTATGCCTTTCTTCGTTTCTGGACGCCGGTAGAGAACTGGATCAAATTTCAAAATACCCGCTTCCGTGACCGGAAAACTTATAAATATTTTCATTGTCCTCAATGCAAGCAGCGGCTGCGGGCTCCTCGTGGAAAAGGGAAAATCCAGGTGACGTGCCAAAAATGCCACAATGTATTTCAAATCAAGACTTGATCTTACCATAAAAGCAAGAAAATGAATCACTTGAGGAGGAGTGGTGTATGGCAAGGATTTGGGAACGTCCCATCGGGGAGCTGGCAGGGCTGGAATACTCCTGCTCTTGCGGCCGGGACCACAGGGTAGATATTCAGGCGATCCGGGTGGGCAGAGGCTGTATTCAGGAACTGCCTGATCTTTTGAAAAGCCTGGGCGCAAGGCAAGTTTTTTTGCTGGCGGACAGCTTCACCTATGAGGCTGCCGGCAAACAAGTGGAACTTCTGCTGGAAACCGCAGGAATCCCCTATCACACGCGACTGTTCAAGAACCAGACCCCGCTGGTCCCCAACGAGTACGCCCTAGGCTCAGCCTTGGCCGCGATGGAGAATCAGGACGACATGCTTTTAGCGGTGGGTTCCGGCACGCTCAACGACTTGGCGAAATATCTCAGCGCCCGCACAGGTGTGCCCTATGTGATCGCCGCTACAGCACCCTCTATGGACGGTTACGCTTCCACAGTGGCCCCCATGATCTTGGATGGCATCAAGACCACTTTGCCGGCGGTGTATCCCACAGCTATTGTGGCTGACATTGACATCATGAAGGAGGCCCCCATGCCTATGCTGACAGCAGGGCTTGGGGATATCCTAGGAAAAATCACCGCCCTGTGCGACTGGCAGCTTTCCCGCCAGCTTTTTGGGGAATATTATTGTGAGGAAGCTGCTACGCTCGTGGAGCGGGCCCTGGAAAAATGCGTGGAAAACGCACAGGGCCTTGCCCAACGGGACCCAAAAGCTGTACAAGCCGTAACAGAAGCCCTGATTCTTTCCGGGGTGGCCATGGGGCTTGTGGGTAATTCCCGCCCCGCTTCCGGAGCGGAACACCACATGGCCCACTATTGGGAAATGGATGCTTTAAAGCGCGGGGAAGAACATCCCCTCCATGGCAACGCTGTTGGGGTAGCCTCGGTAATCTCTGCCAGCCTGTATGAACTGGCCGCGGAAAAACTTCCCCAAGGTTTTACGCCTCCTGACAAGGAAAAAATCCTGCGCTGTTTGAAAGCGGCAGGGGCTTGTGTCACGCCCAAAGAATTGGGTATTCGGCGGGATCTTTGCTTGGAAGCGATACTTCACGCCATGAGAATGCGGGATCGATTCACAATTCTCCGCTTGTTGGATAGAGAGGGCTTGCTATCTGCTTGCGCGATTGAATTGACCAATCAATTTTATTCTGAATAAAAGAGGGGAAAAACATGCGTCTTCGGGAATTTGGAATCCATTTGCGGGATGAAAAACAGGTGCTGCGCAATGGTATGATTCTGCTGGGTTTCGCAGCTGTATTGGTACTTGTCATTATAAAGTTCGATCAAGTGTGGGGAGCGATCTGTACTGGCTTCGCCACGATCTCCCCATTGCTTTACGGCATTGTAATGGCCTATATCCTCAATGTGTTTGTCCATTTTTTTGAGGATATCGTGTTCAAGCCTTTTCAAAACTGCCGCTCTAAACTTTGGCAGCGGGCCAGACGCCCTTTAGCGGTAACCTTAGCTTATGTGGTAGTTGCCCTGGTAATCCTGCTGATTGTTACGTTTATCATCCCTGGTTTGATCGAATCCATGAGTGTACTGGCCGAAACTGCTCAAAGCACCGTACCAGTCTATTTTAACAACACTATGATCTGGCTGAACCGATTTGCCGCTGAAAATGATCTTACCTTTATCCAGGATTTCTTGAAGGGTTTCAGTTGGTCCTCCTTGCTTTCCAACGTGGCCCAGGTCACCACGGATTTCCTCTCTTCTCTGGTGGGTGTCACCATCAATGTAGCTTCCGGTGTTTTTGCCGCGGTAATGAGCTTTATCTTTTCAATATACATGCTCACTAATAAAGAAAAGCTCCTGCGCAGTGTAAAAGCTACCTTGTTGGCATTTCTGCCTAGAACTATCGCCCGCAAGATCGGTCAAGTCAGTTCCTTGGCCAACCGTGTATTCTTTAACTTCATCCGAGGCCAGTTGACAGAATGCGTCATTCTCGGTTCACTGTGCTATGTGGGTATGAGCATCCTCCGGCTGGATTACGCTTTGTTGATTTCCTCCGTTGTGGCACTGGGTGCTTTGATTCCCATTTTGGGCGCTTATATCGGCGCGGCGGTAGGCGTGATCATCCTGCTGCTGGTCCATCCGCTGGACGCTTTGATCTTCTTGATCTTTTTGCTGATCTTGCAGCAAGTGGAAGGCAACCTGATCTATCCCCGGGTGGTGGGTTCTTCCATCGGCTTGCCCCCGTTGTGGACCCTTTTCGCGGTGGTATTCTGGGGCGGCGTTTTGGGAGTGCCCGGCATCCTGTTTGGAACTCCCGTTACTGCAGTGCTTTACCGTCTCTTGCGCACATCTGTGCGGAAACGCTTGCGCAACAGACAGCTCGATCCTTCTTTCCCGCTTTCCAGCACAGAAGGCCCTGATGATGACGACGAAGAAACAGATGAAGTCGCAACAAAACCAGCTGAGATAGAATCAAAAAATCCTTGATGGGTTTCTGGCACTTTAAAAACATTCCGGTTTATTAGGCTACAGCAAAAGGGACCGCCCTGTTGGGACGGTCCCTTTTCATATGTTCCGATTCAGCCTCTTTCCAGGGCGATCACCCCAGTACGGGCGATTTCACGAATACCATAAGGCCGCAGAAGACCGCAGAGCGTCTCGCACTTGTCATGTTCTCCGGCATACTGCAGGGTCACGGTAGCTTTAGAAACATCCACCACTTTGGCTTGCATCAAAGCCGCGATCTCATTGACCTTCCCTAAAGTCTGGGGATCGCAGGCAACCTTGACCAGCAACAGTTCCGCGGTAGCGGCATCCTGCCCCAACGAGCGCACTTTGATCACGGGGATCACCTTATTCAGCTGTTTTTCCACCTGTTCCAATATCCGGTCATCCCCCTGACCCACAATGGTCATCCGGGACATCGTGGGGTCCTCGGTGGTGCCCACGGCCAGGCTGTCGATGTTGTATCCCCGTCTGGCAAACAAGCTCACCACTTTGGAAAGCACGCCAGGCTGGTTTTCCACCAATACAGACAAGGTGTATTTCATAAAGGCACCTTCCTTTCATACCGAGGGGGTTTCGGGGTCCACCCTGCACACCAGCACATAAGGGGTGGGAGCTTCCAGCATTTTTTTCGCCAGCTCCACTGCTTGACGGTTATTTTCCGCCAAAGCCGCCGGGATACCATAAGCCTTGCAAAGAGCTACAAAATCAGGGTTGCCATCCATGTGGGTGGCGATGTGCCGCCGGGAATACCGGTTATTCTGATACTCCCGCACCATACCGAGGCGGCGGTTATCAAAGACCACCATTTTCAACGGCGCGTGGGAAGCCACTACCGTAGCCAATTCGCACAAACTCATTTGAAAGGCTCCATCCCCGCACACCGACAACACCTGACGCCGGGGCTTAGCCAGTTTAGCTCCCAAAGCCGCCGGAAGAGCGTATCCCATGGTACCCAGCCCGCCGCTGGTGAGAAATCGGCCTTCCCTCTGGGAAAAATTGATGGCCGCCCAAATCTGCCCCTGGCCCGGGTCCGCAGTGAGGATAGCGTCCTCTTCCATCATGGAAGAAAGCGCACGGATAAAAGAGCGGGGCTCCACATAGTCTTCCCGGTCCTGGCCCCGGGGAACAAACTCCCGCTTGTATCGGAGGACTTGCTCTACCCACTCCCGGCAGTCTGCCGGCGTTACCCGTTCCGCCAGGGATGCCAGCACAGCTTTCACGTCTCCCACAATGGGCACATCTACCCGCATATTCTTCCCGATCTCCGCTGGGTCGATATCAATGTGGATGATCTTTGCCTGCTCAGCGATTTGATTGGGCAACGCTATCGCGCGGTCTCCCACCCGCGCCCCGCACAGGATGATCAAATCCGCCTCGCCAATAGCCCGATTGGCATAGCTTCTGCCAAATTTGCCGATCATCCCCAGATACACAGGGCTGTCCATGGGCATTACACCAATGCCCATCATGGTGGAAACCACTGGGATACCGCTTTTTTTGGCAAAGGCGGTCATTTCTTCCCGGGCGCCTGCCAGAACCACGCCGCCACCGCAGCAAATGACCGGCCGTTTTGACTGGCTGATCGTTTCTAACGCCCGCTTTATCTGCATGGGATGTCCCGAAGTTTTTGGCCTGTAACCGGGGATATCGGCTTTTTCGGGATAGGCGAATGATTCCACAAAGGCTTCCTGCACATCCTCCGGCACGTCGATCAACACCGGCCCTGGACGGCCTGTGGCGGCGATATGAAAGGCCTCTTTGAAAACCCGGGGCAGTTCCTCCGCCGATTTTACCAGGTAGCTGTGCTTGGTAAAGGATTCACAGGCGCCGGTCACATCGGCTTCCTGAAACACGTCCCTCCCCAGCTGCTCCAAATTCACCTGGCCGGTGATAGCCACAATGGGGATAGAATCCATATAAGCAGTAGCGATCCCGGTGATCAGATTGGTGGCGCCGGGACCGGAAGTAGCCACGCACACACCTGGTTTTCCAGAAGCCCGGGCGTAACCGCTGGCCATGTGGGCGGCGTTCTGCTCTGAACGCACCAGCACATGCCGGATGGGAGAATCATACAAAGCGTCGTAAAAAGGGCAAATAGCAGCGCCTGGATAGCCAAATAATAGTTCTACCCCTTCGGCTTCCAGGCATTTCACCATGATCTCTCCACCGCTTACCATGCTACCACATCCTTATCCTTGGGACGGCGCGAACACAGCCCCATCAAATATGACCCCCAGTTGGCCGCCGGAATAGGCATAGCCCTCTCCTTCCGGAGAAAGGGTCATTTCGCCCACATCGCTGCCCATAGCGCCCTGAGCAGTGCTGTCGCTGGGCGTGAGCACATAGCCGCCGTCCTGTTCTGTATAAGTACCGGTGATCGTAGCGGTACCGTCATAAAAAGAAACGAACAGCTCAAACGTCCCATCCGGATATAAAGTGAAAGCAGGCTCATAGCCCGCTTCCGCCCCGGAATCCTCCTGCACCAGCACCAAAGCCGCCTGCTGGGAAGCTGTCTCCCCACTGGAACCGCTTTCCGCAGGGGCTTCTTCCAAGGTGCGGGGCTGGGGTTTCAGAGAAGGCTGTGAGCTTTCCTCCTGCGCCGCGCTTACTACCGCCTGGCTTTCAGCTGTAGCGGAATCGCTCCCTTGGGCGTTCCCGCAAGCGGCCAGAGTCAGCGCCAACAGGAACGCGCCTATAGCAAAACCCATCTTTTTTCTCATGCAATCAACCTTTCTATTCAATGGAGCGCTGGGCGCAGGCGTTCAAATCCATGCCCGCGGTGTTCCCCGCCAAGTATTCATAATACCCTTGAGAAACGATCATGGCTGCGTTATCCCCGCAAAGAGAACGCTCCGGAAGATACAGGGAAAGCCCGCGTTCCTGGGCCATTTTGGTCAATTCGCGGCGCAGCAGGCGGTTCGCGGAAACCCCTCCCGCAGCCGCCAGGGTTTTGGCACCGGTCTCTTCCGCCGCCCGGAAAAAATTCTCCGTCAAACATCCCACTACCGCTTTCCGGTAAGAAGCGCACAAATCCGGCACGCTTATTTCCTGGCCCTTCTGCTTGGCGTTGTTCAGCAAGTTTAATACAGCGGTCTTTAAGCCGGAAAAACTAAAATCCAGCGGCGCGCCCTCCACCCGGGGATGGGGCAGCGAATACGCGCTGTCATCCCCTTCTTCGGCGATTCGGTCCATCTCCACACCGCCTGGGTAAGGAATCCCCATGGCTCTGGCGGCCTTGTCAAACGCTTCCCCAGCGGCATCGTCCCGGGTACGGCCCAGAATCTTCAACCGGGTGTAATCTTCCACCTGCACAATATGGGAATGCCCCCCTGACACCACCAAACACAGAAAGGGAGGCTGCAAGTCCGGGCTGCTCAGATAATTGGAAGCGATATGGCCCCGCAGATGATGCACGGGGATCAAAGGCAGACCGCTGGAAAGGGACAGCCCTTTGGCAAAATTGACTCCAACCAGCAGCGCCCCGATCAAACCGGGAGCGTAAGTGACAGCAATCCCGTCGATCTCCGAAAGGGTCTTTCCGCCTTGCTCCAAAGCTTCTTTCACCACACCTACAATGGCCTCGCTATGGCGGCGGGAAGCGATCTCCGGCACTACGCCGCCATAGATTTTATGTTCTTCCACTTGAGAGGCCACTACCGAGGAAAGGATCTTCCGGCCATCCTCCACAAGGGCGGCGGCAGTTTCATCACACGAACTTTCAATGCCCAGCAAAATCACGGAGTATCCTCCTTCCGAAAACGCCGGGTAAGGATCAACGCATCCTCTGTGGGATCGTTGTAGAAATTCCGGCGCCGTCCTTCTTCTACGAATCCAAGACCCATATAAAGGTTCACTGCCGCCAAGTTGGAGGGCCGCACCTCCAAAGAGATAAAATCCGCACCCCGGCGCTGGGCCTCTTGCGCCAGCTGCCGCACGATAGCGCTTCCTACACCCTTTTTACGGTGATGGCCGAACACGGCGATGTTGTCGATGTAACACTCGTGGTGGGAACAATGCATCCCCCCATAGCCCAGGATTTTTTCCTCATCCACCGCCGTGACAAAATAGGCGTGTGGATTCTGCACCTCATCCTCCAAAGACTTCTGGCTCCAGGGGCGGGAAAAACAAAGCTTTTCCAGTTCCGCTAAAATCCCGCAGTGTTCCTTCTGCATCTTGATCAATTCCATACGTTCTTTCTCGTTTCCTTTCCTTGCTTCACAGCAATTCACACAACAAAACTATTATAAACGGAGAAACACCAAAACTCAAGCTTGGACTCCAATTTTCCACCTTTCGCCCACTTTTGCGTTGATTTGTGTCAATAAAATTTTACATAACAAAAGGCATTAAAGCCCCGCCGAGAAACGGCGCGGGGCTTTAACGCCCGGATATCATTGTCACTTAAAAACCATGGGTTTATGGACAGGGCCTGTTTTCGCCGGGCTGTACCGGAAAAGGGATGGGATTATCAAACACCAGCAGCCGGGTGACAAAATCGTTGTAAAACACTTCCAGCTGACCGGCAAGCTTGTCTCTGCATTCCCGATAGACCTCGATCCCTTGTCCATAAGGATCGGCAATATATTTGGGTATGTATATTTTTGTCTGGGGCACGCCTGCCTGGGCCAAAATGTACCCATGGGTTTTCGACATTGGGAAATACAGGTCCCACACAGGCAGCTCCTCGCCGGTAATGCGCCGGGCGGTATGCTGGGAAATATCCACACCGATCTCCTGGCAGGCAAGCACGGCGTTCTCTGAAACAGGTGCTCCTTCCACCGCGGAAAGCCCCGCGCTTTGGCAAAGCACCTTTTCCTCCATTCCCTTCTCCTGCATCATCTTGCGGAATATGCCCTCCGCCATGGGGCTGCGGCAGGTATTCCCTGTGCAGACAAATAAGATCTTCACGCTGTCCATCCTTTCTATCGCTCCATCCGAACGCAGAAACGTCCGGCCTTATTGTTTCTGATATACTAGAAAATCAAAGGCGATCTCTGTAGAAAAGCCTTGTGTCTCCTCCAAGCGTTTCACGCCCTCCACTCCCGTTTTCCAATAATAGGGAGTCATCGAAAACAGGTCCATGGCTGTTTTCCCATCCGGCACCCAGATATCCTCCCGCACCGCAGCCCGCTCCACAAACCGGAAACCAGCATACTCTGTCTCCCGGTGAGGATTCTCATAGGGTTCCTGATACAAAATCTCCTTCATCCCATAAAGATGGCGCTCGCCCGGCACAGCGTAGAGGAAGTACCCTCCCGGCCTCACAACACGGGCGAACTCTTCCACTGCCAGCGGTGAAAACACATCCGTCAGCACATGGACGCTCCTGTCCTTCAAGGGGATGGCAAAGCTGCTTGCCACCGCCCACTCGATCTCCTTATACTTCCCCGCGGCGGCCTTTACCGCCAGCTTTGAAATGTCGAACCCACATACAGAAGCCTGTGGAAGGGTCTTTGCCAAGCCCGCTGTATAATATCCTTCCCCGCAGCCGGCGTCGCACAGCAAAAGCCCTTCCCCTTGGGGCATTCCCAAAGCGGAAGCGCATCCCGCTGCCAACTCTTCCAGCTTTTCACGAAAGGCCTTATAGTAGCCGGCTTCTAAAAAACGGCGACGGCCTTCCACCATCTCCCGACTGTCTCCCGGCAGCTTGGAGTGCATCTTGTTCACGGGCAAAAGATGCACATACCCTTGCCGGGCCACATCAAAGCTGTGGCCCTTCTCGCACACCGCCCGGTGCTCCTGGCGGACAAGAGCGCCGCCGCACAACGGGCAGCAAAAGTTCATTTCTTCCATAACTCACCCCTTGGCATCGTACCAGGTGCGCCCGGAAGCCGCTTCCGCAACCATGGGCACAGACAGGTTCACCGCGCCTTCCATCTCCTGGGTGAGGAGCTCTTTCACCTGGTCACGTTCTTCCGGGGGGCACTCCACGATCAATTCGTCGTGGACCTGGAGGATCAACTTTGCCTTTAAGCCTTCCCTTTCCAACCGGTCGCTGACCCGGATCATGGCGATCTTGATGATATCCGCCGCCGTGCCCTGGATGGGCATATTCCGGGCCACCCGTTCCCCAAAAGCACGCATATTGAAATTGCCGCTTTTCAGTTCCGGCAAATAGCGGCGCCGGCCAAACAGTGTTTCCACATAGCCTTTTTCCTTGGCTTCTTCCACCACACGCTTCATATAGGCGTCCACGCCGGAATAATTCCGCAGGTATTCTTTGATATACTCGTCGGCTTCCTTCCGGGAGACCCCGATATCCTTCGACAGGGAAAACGCTCCGATACCGTATACGATGCCGAAATTCACCGCCTTGGCCTTTGAGCGCATCTCGCTTGTGACCAGTTCCTGGGGCATATTGAACACCCTGGCCGCCGTGGAAGAATGGATGTCCCGGCCTTCCCGGAAGTCCTCCTGCATGGCCTTGTCATCCGCAACATGAGCCAGTACCCGCAGTTCAATCTGGGAATAGTCCGCGTCTACCAGCAGGTTGCCGTCTGACCCGGCGAAAAACTTCCGCAGTTCCCGGCCGATGGCCGTGCGCACAGGGATGTTCTGCAGGTTGGGCTCAGTGCTGGATATCCGCCCGGTGCGGGTCTCCGTCTGGTTGAAACTGGAATGGATACGCCCATCCGGGCCGATCACTTTCAAAAGCCCGTCACAATAGGTGGATTTTAACTTGGCCACTGTCCGGTAACGGAGCACTTCCTCCACCACCGGGTGCAGATAACGCAGTTCTTCCAGTACATCCGCGTTGGTGGACCAACCGCTTTTCGTCTTTTTCCCGTGGGGCAGGCCCAGCTTGTCAAACAAGGCTTCTCCAAGCTGTTTGGGAGAATTGATGTTGAACTCATACCCTACCTGCTCAATGATGGAATCGTGCAGGGCTTGGACTTGGGTCTCCAATTCCTCCCCATAGGCGCGGATGCTCTCCTTATCCACATAGAAACCAATGTGCTCCATTTGGGCCAGCACAAAGGAAAGGGGAATCTCAATGGCGGAAAGCAGTTCCTGCTGGCCGTTTTCAGCAACGGCCTTGGCCAAGGCTTCCGCAAGGCCGGGCATAACCGCCCCGGCGTTCAGTTCCGGTTCTTCAAAATCCGGCAAGGCTACGCCGTATTCCGCCGCCAGCCGGTCCACCCCATACCCGGAAGCGGAAGGGTTCAGCAGATACCCAGCCAACGCTGTATCCATCTGGACGTTCTCCATTTTGCACCCCAGGGAAAGAGCCTTCCGCTGCAAGGGCTTTCCATCGTGGGTATATTTTTTGATCCTGTCATTTTTGAAGAACGCCCGCAAAAACGCGTCATCGGCTTTGACTCTGTGCAGTTCTCCACCGTGGGAAAATACCAGGCTTAACAGTTCCCCTTTCTCCCATTGAGCGTAGAAGTATGCCTCGCCTTTGTCCTCCAACTGGGGCAGCAGAGAAGCGCCGTCCTCATACTCCCGCACTGGCGGTTTCTCCCCAGCGGGAGCGTCCGCCTGGGCTGTGGGGTTTCCGGAAAGCCCAAATTTCTCCAGCAGTGAGAAAAGCTCCAATTTCACCATGACGCCCGCCGCTTTCTGGGGGTCGCCGTTGCCTTTCACGTAGTGGGAAAGTTCCGTGTCGATAGGCGCGTCCCGGCGAATGGTGCCCAGATCATAACTCAAAAAAGCGTTGTCTTTGGATTTTTCCAACTTGGCTTTCATGGCGGGCTTGATATCCAGTTCCTCTAAATGGTCGTAAATATACTGGACACTGCCAAATTTCTGGATCAGCTCCCCGGCGCCCTTTGGCCCAATGCCCGCTACGCCTGGGATACAGTCTGAGGTGTCCCCTTGGATGGCCTTCAGGTCGATCATCTGGGCAGGGGCCACGCCATATTCTTCCCGCAGTTTGTCCACGTCGTAAACCGTCACCTGAGGCTGGCCGAACTTGGTGGTAGCCAAACGCACGGTAGTCTGTGGGGAAACAAGCTGCAAGCTGTCCCGGTCACCGGTGGCGATCAGGCAGGTAGAACCTTCCTTCTCGCAGGCGGCGGCCAAGGTCCCCAGGATGTCGTCAGCTTCCCATCCCTCGCAAGAAACGATGCGATACCCCAAATCTGTCAAAAGTTCCTGCAAAACCGGAAGCTGCTGGGCAAGCTCCTGAGGCATACCCTTGCGGTTGGATTTGTATCCCGCGTAGGCTTTATGCCGGAAAGTAGGCGCTTTCCGGTCAAAAGCGATAGCCACCCCATCGGGGCCTGTTTCGTCTAAAAGCTTTTTCAGCATGGTGAGAAAACCGTAAATGCCGTTGGTATATTCCCCCGATTTGGTGGTGAGCAGCTTGATCCCGTAAAACGCCCGGTTCAAAATGCTGTTTCCGTCCAATACTAAGAGTTTCATAGGTTGGCGCTCCTTTTCAAAAATTCAGCCGTCCTGTTTATTCTTCCTCCTGGGCCGCGGCATACACATCCCGCAGAAGCCGGTCTAAATCTTCCAATGTAGAAAGTTCCCCGGCCCGGCGTCGGAATTCCGCCGCCCCCCGTATTCCATGGAGATACCATCCCACGTGCTTCCGGGCTTCCCGCATGGCCCGGCCCTCGCCTTTCAGCTGGCACAAAGCGCCCATATGGCGCTTGATGACCAAGATCCGCTCAGCGATGCCCGGCCCCGGCAGGATAGTGCAGGAATCTGTCAAATAGGCGTTGATCTGCCGAAAGATCCAGGGATTCCCCAAAGCCCCCCGGCCCACCATGACCATATCGCAGCCGGTGTGGTCCAGCAGTTTGCAGGCAGATTGGGCATCCGCCACATCACCGTTGCCGATGACGGGAACGCTCACCGCCTGTTTCACCGCCCCGATCACATCCCAATCGGCGTGGCCCATATACATTTGGCTGCGGGTGCGCCCGTGGACGCAAACAGCTGCAGCTCCGGCCTGCTCGCAGGCTTTGGCTACCTCTACGGCGTTGATGTGTTCCTCATCCCAGCCCGCCCGAATCTTCACGGTGACAGGCAGGTCCGTGTTCCGTTTCACCGCGGCCACAATAGCGCCGCAACGGCTTGGGTCCTTCATCAAAGCGCTGCCCGCGCCGTTGCCTGCCACTTTGGGGACAGGGCATCCCATATTGATGTCGATGCCGTCCGGATGAAAGGCTTCCGCTTTTTTGGCGGCCAGGCCAAAATCAAAGGGATCGCTGCCAAACAGCTGGAGGAACACCGGATGCTGATCCTTGGAAGTATCCGCCAGCTGGGCGGTTTTTTGATAGTTATACTGGATAGCCCGGGCGCTGACCATCTCGGTGACGGTATAGGCCGCGCCGAAATCCGCGCACAAGCGTCGGTAAGCGGCGTCGGTAACCCCAGCCATGGGAGCCAAAACAGCCCGGCCATTGATTTCAAGATTGCCGATATTCATATGCTCGTCCTTTACAAAGATTCGTTGGAGCCCGCAAAACGGCTTTCGCGGTACGCCGTCTTGGGACGCTCATCTATTTTAATACTTTTGAAAACACCATTTGTGACGATTCCGAAAATTTTAACCCAGCCTCCCGGGTATAGTCCTGTTCCTCAATGGTCAGCCCATAGGGCGGCAGGAATTCTTTCATAAAATAATCCGCTTCCACAAGCCCCATGTCGTGAATCGCCTGGGTAATCGTCTGCTCGGCTTTGGAAAAATCCCGGTTGCCGCTTTTCCGCTCTTCCATGCACTTGATCACCGCCGAGATGCGGTCCGCTGCCTTGACCAGCGGTTTCAGTTCCGCGTCGGCCTCGCCGCTCATGGTCATGATCCCCCGGTATTCATCCCGCAGCTCCTCCGGCAGCATGGAGACAAGATGCTCCACCGCCATATCCTCCACCTCGGCATAGGCTTTCCGTATCTCCTCAGAGTGATACTTCACCGGCGTGGGCATGTCCCCTGTGATGATCTCCGAGGCATCGTGGAGCACCGCCAGCATGGCGGCCCGTTCGGGGTCGTAATTCTTTCCAAACTTCCGGTTGCCGATGGTGGCCAGGGCGTGGGCCACCAAAGCCACTTCCAGACTGTGCTCGCAAATATTCTCATTGCGGGTGTTGTGCATCAGTCCCCAGCGGTTAATGTATTTCATTCGGGAAAGCATGGCAAAAAATGGATACATTCCGGTTTCCCCCGTTTTCAAAGCGTTATCACGCCTCTTTATGGGCGCTTTTTTATTATACAATACTTTTGAGGTTTTTTGTTACAAAATTGAAATCTTTTTCCCAACCTTTTGCCTTCCCCATACCCAAAACGCCAAAAAAGGCTTTTACCCCTTTGGATTGTGTGCTATAATATTCCAAAAGAGATTCTACTTTTTTGGGCGGGCGGTTGCCCCGCCCTTTCCTATCATTTTCCAGGAGGTACGCTCTTTTATGGGATCTGTCAAAGAAACAAAAAAGAAGAGCTTTCGAGATAATTATTTTCTAAAAGCTTTTTTCCTGGGCCTGGGGCTCTCCTTTCTCGTGTTCATCCCCTTTATGGTGGTGGATGGCGGCCGTTTCCTTTTTTACGGGGATTTCAACGTTCAGCAGGTGCCCTTCTACCGGCTGGCCCACGACGCTGTGCGTTCTGGCAACTTAGGATGGAACTACCTTACCGATCTAGGCGCAAACTTTATTGGGTCTTACAGCTTTTATCTGCTGGGAAGCCCCTTTTTCTGGCTTACTATTCCCTTCCCGTCGGAATGGGTGCAATTCCTGATGGGGCCGCTGCTCATCTTAAAATTTGCCTGTGCCACCCTGACAGGATACATCTACATCCACCGCTACACCAAGAACCAGGATTCCGCCCTGATCGCGGGGGTGCTTTACGCTTTTTCCGGATTTTCCGTTTACAATGTGTTTTTCAACCATTTCCACGAGGCCATCGTATTCTTCCCCCTGCTGCTGGCAGCGCTGGATGAATACATCGCCACCCGCCGCCGGGGATTGTTCGCCTTGGCGGTATTTGCCTGCTGCACGGTGAATTATTATTTCTTCGTGGGGCAGGTCACCTTCACGCTGATCTATTTTTTCCTGCGCCTTATTTGCAAAAGCTGGCGTATCTCTGTAAAGGATTTCCTCCTCTTGGCCCTGGAAGCTGTGCTGGGCGTGGGGCTTTCCTGCACGCTGCTGGTTCCTTCCGTGCTGACGGTGCTGCAGAATTACCGCACCTCCGAATACATCAACGGCTGGAATGCGGTGCTGTATAACCAAGTGCAGCGGTATTTGCACATCCTCACCTGCTTCTTCTTCCCGCCGGACCTGCCTGCCCGTCCCAACTTCACACCGGATTCCGGTTCCAAATGGGCTTCGCTGGGGGCCTGGCTGCCTTTGTTCGGCATGACCGGCGTCATCGGCTGGCTGCAAATGCGCCGGAAACACTGGCTGAAAAAGTTTATCTGGATTCTGTTCCTCATGGCCCTGGTGCCGTTTTTAAATTCCTCCTTCCAGATGATGAACACCGCGTTTTACGCCCGGTGGTATTATATGCTCACCCTTATGATGGCCATGGCTACGGTCCTGGCCTTGGAAAACGACCGTATCGACTGGAAACGCTCTATCACCTGGACCACTGTCATCACTGTGGGCATCGCTATCGTGATAGGCTTTATGCCCGCTGTGGAAACTGTGGACGGCGTCAAGTCCCTTTCCTTCGGGCTAGAGGATTATCCTACCCGTTTTTGGAGCTACGTGGCTATCTCACTGGTCTCCTTGGGAGCGCTGGTGTACCTGTTCTGCTTCTGCCGCAAAACAAAAAAGCTCTTTTACCGCTCCACGTTGGTGGCGCTGTCCCTCATCTCCGTATTTTATTCCATCTTCTTCATCGCCCTGGGCAAGACCCAATCGGAATACACCTGGGACCATCTCATCCCTTATTCTTTAAACGGCGGCAAAAACGCGGACCTGCCCGACTTGCAGGCCTGCCGCTCAGACTTTTACGAGTCTCTGGACAACGCCGCCATGTTCTGGGAAATCCCCTCTATCCAGGCGTTCCACAGCGTGGTGCCGGGCTCGATTATGGAGTTTTACGATTCTATCGGCGTGCCTCGTGACGTGGCCTCCCGCCCCACCACCGATCACTATGCCATTCGGGGGCTTTTAAGCGTTCACTGGCTGTTTGACGACGACCACGATGACCAATATTTTGCTGGGAAGGATTCTTCCGACCCGGCCATGCCCGGTTTTGCCTATTATGGAAACGCCAATGGCTTTGATATTTGGGAAAACCAATATTATATTCCCATGGGCTTCTCCTACGACTACTACATTACCCGCAGCGAATATGAAGCCATGAGCGAAGGCAGCGAAAACGCCATTGGCGACCGGGAGTTGGCCATGCTTAGAGCCATGGTTGTTGAAGATGACCGGGCACATCTATATGACGGCATTTTGCAGCATTTGCCCGATAATGAGAGGAGCTTCACCGAAAGCAACTATTTGCAGGACTGCCTAGACAGGGCGGCAAGGTCTTGTTCTTTCTTCCAGTACACCAATTCCGGCTTTACAGCCCAGCTAGACTCAGATAGGCAGCAGGTTATTTTCTTCAGCGTACCTTACGAGGATGGTTGGAGCGCTACTGTTAACGGAGAGCATGTAGCCATCGAACGTTCAAATATCGGATTTATGTCCGTTATCGTCCCCGAGGGGGACAGCGTGGTCATTGAATTCACGTACCACACGCCTGGGCTGGCAGTTGGATTTATCGTTTCCCTTGTGTCTCTGGCCCTGCTGGTAGCTTATTTGATGCTGATGAACCGCCTCCCCACCCGGCCGGCGCCGAACCGGGGCGCCAGCCTGTTAAGGGTTGGCCGGTTCTCCCAATACGCCAAAGCCCATCACGCTTCCTTCCGCAGGCCTGGCGCCTTAATCCCCCATGTGCCACGGGAGGCCGCCGTACCGGAGGACCTGCCTTCTCAAGAAGGGCTCCCCAGCGAGGACGCTCCCTCTCAGAAGGAAGAAGCGGACCCCGGCCAGAACAGTTCAACGGATACCCCATCTCATTAAAGGAGAATTCATATGGAACCCACTGTGTATTTTGTGATCCCTTGTTACAACGAGGAAGCTGTGCTCCCGGAAACCTGTAGCCGGCTTACGGAAAAGCTGGACTCTATGCGGGAGAAAGCCCTTATCGGCCCAGGGAGCCGCATCCTGTTTGTGGATGACGGCAGCAAAGACAAGACTTGGGAACTGATCGCCCAATACAACCGGGAGAACCCCTGGGTGGAAGGCGTGAAGCTGGCCCACAACCGGGGCCACCAGAACGCCCTTCTCTGCGGCTTGATGACCGCCATGCCTTTGTGTGACTGCGCCATCAGTATGGACGCCGACCTGCAAGACGACATCGACGCGCTGGACCAATTCGTCACGAAGTTCCGCGAAGGCTGCGACGTGGTTTATGGCGTGCGCAACAAGCGTGAAACGGATACCTGGTTCAAACGCACTACCGCCGAAGGCTTCTACAAAGTGATGAAAACTTTGGGAGTCGACGTGGTATTCAACCATGCCGATTACCGCTTGATGAGCAAACGAGCTTTGGAAGGCCTTTCTGAATACCGGGAAGTGAACCTTTTCCTCCGGGGCATCGTGCCGCTGATCGGTTACCGCAGCGATTATGTGTATTACGACCGCCATGAGCGTTTCGCCGGAGAAAGTAAATACCCCTTGAAAAAGATGCTCTCTTTCGCTTTGGACGGCATCACCAGTTTCAGCGTAAAGCCCTTGAAACTCATTTCCAACTTGGGAATCCTTATCTCGGCGCTGAGTGTTTTCGGATTGCTTTACGCACTCATCTCTTACTTTGCCGGAGTTACGGTTTCCGGCTGGACCGCCATTGTGTGTTCCATCTGGCTGCTAGGCGGCCTGCAAATGCTGTGTCTTGGCGTGGTAGGCGGTTATATCGGCAAAATCTACAGCGAAGTGAAAGCCCGGCCCCGCTTCCGGGTAGAGACCTATCTGCAAAACAAACAAGAAAAGTAACGCCCACAAAAAAGCCCCCTCGGAACGATTCCGAAGGGGCTCTTTTTTCATCCTTATCAGCTGCGTCACAGCCGCAAAAGCGGCACTGTTTTCCGGCAGTTTTCAATGGCTTCCACATCCGGCAGGGCAGGGATAGCCCCTGTCTTAGTGGCGCAAGTGGAGCCGGCGGCATTGGCGAAATCCAAAAAATCTCCCAATTCTTCCGGCGAAAGCTGAGAAGGACGCTTCCCGCTGGCCACGATTTTCGCCAGCAGCGCTCCGAAGAAGCTGTCACCAGAACCGGTAGTATCTTTCACCTGGGTGTCGTATGTTTCCTTTTCCACGCTGACGCCTGGGACAAACGCTTTGCATCCGCGGGCACCCAAAGTCACCACTACCAGGGAGACGCCTTGCTCCAACAACACCCAAGCCCCTTCCTCAATGGACTCTTTGCCGGTAAGCAGTTCCAGCTCTTCCCCAGATATTTTCATGATATCCGCTTTGGAGACCAAACTCTTCATCTGTTCTACGCCTTCCGCTTCCCGGCCCTTCCACAGGGGCGGCCGCCAGTTGGGGTCATATGCGGTGATCTTCCCGTGTTCCCGCGCGTAATCCACCAGGCGTGTCACTGCCGAACGGGAAGGCTCTGCCGTCATCAGCAGGGACCCGAAACACAGCAGCTTGCACTGGTCCAGAATGGACAGGTCGGTGTCCTCAAAGGTCAGCCTGGTATCCGCTCCGGGATTGCGGTAAAAGCTGAAATCCCGGTCCCCCTCGGGACTGAGCTGCACAAAAGCCAAGGTTGTGGCATAGTCCGGGTCCTGGGTCAGGCCCTGGATATCCACACCGCACTCTTTCAGTGTGTCCACCAGGAAATCACCGAACATATCTTTTCCCACCCGGCCCAAAAATCCGGCGCTCACACCTGCCCTGTGAGCCTGTACCGCCACGTTCGCCGGCGCGCCTCCGGGATTGCGTGCAAATAGCAGCCGCCCATCTTCTGTTGTTCCAACTGGGGTAAAATCAATTAAAAGTTCGCCCATGGATACGATTTCCGCCATATCCCAAACCGCCTTTCCAAACAAAAATGCTTTCTGAAAATAATGATACCTGTTTTTACTCTTTTTGTAAATGGGGAAAATCTTTTGCAAAACAAAAAAGACCGCTCCCTCTGGGAACAGTCTTTTAAAAGCTGTTATTTTTTGCTGTCACTGCTTACCGCTTTTTCAGCCCCCGTGGAAACCTTCGTCAACGTTTTTGGAGATTCCTCCTGCTTTTTTAACGCCTTGGGTGTTTCCTCTTGTTTTTTCAAAGCTTTGGGAGTTTCTTCCTGTTTTTTCATGGTCTTAGCCGGCTCCGCTTTAATCGCTGTTACAGCGGCAGTTTCTGCTTTGGGCTCAACGGCTTTCTGTTCTTCGGCCTTCGCTTTCCGCGTGGAGCGTTTCGTGGTTTTTTTCTCAGTTTTTGCCTCGGCCTTTTTTGCCGCGGGCTTGCGCACAGTTTTTGTCTCTGCCTTGGGTGCGGCGGAAACAAACTTCCACTGCTGGCCTTCGCCTTCCACGTCCTCCCAAATTTGGGCGGGAGCGCCGTTTTCATTGCTCATATCCACGATATCCAGCGCTTTGCCGGCCATTACATTGATGATCTTCTTATAGGTGGCGGTCACGGTCACCAGCTTCCACAGCTGGCTTTCGCCATCCACATCTTCCCAGGTCTGTACCCAAGTGCCATTGGCGGTGCCGTTGGCCATTACGTCCAGGACCTTGCCACAAGCTTTGTTAAAAAGCTTTACTCCGCTTTCAGTTTCTACCGAGGTCCAAATCTGGGCGTCGGTTTTGACGGGTTCCGCCTGTTCCACTACCAAACCGTTATCCAGACCTGTCGCCTGCAATGCCTTGCCGCTTCTGCGGTTAACGATCATGAACTCCGCTGTTTTCTTGCCAGCCATCTGCGAAACATCCTTTCTATATTACCTCAAATTATGTATCAGCCTATCACGCCTGCATTATATTCTTTTTCCCCGGTTCTGTCAAATTCTTGAAAACCGCAAAAAAACTGGCTTTTTCCCGATTAAACACGATTCCATTCAAGGTTTTTGGCTATAATTGGAAAGCTATTGGGAACGCCGCCAGCCGAAATTGGTGAAAAGCGGAAATTTTCTGAAAAACTACGCCTTCGCCGCTTGGAAACACTCTGTTCTTGGTGTATACTGAGGGTAAAGAATTTTGCCGCATAGGAGGGAATCTGTTTGTCCCGAAGCCACAACCGAGATAACCCGCGCCCTGTTCCTCAAACCACCCGCCGGCAAGAGGTGGAGCGCTTCCGCCCAGACCCCCAAATTGGCCTTTCCCAAGACCAAGTCCAGCGGCGGGTCCGCGAGGGTCTGCACAATGGAAACGCCGGCATCAAAACAAAGACCGAAGGACAGATCATCTGGGAAAACGTATTCACCTTTTTCAATATGCTCAACTTCGCCCTGGCTGCCGCGGTCATCTTAGTAGGATCGTTCCGCAGCGCCGTGTTCCTGGGGGTCATTTTTTCCAATATCCTCATCGGCTCTTTCCAAAGCATCCGAGCCAAGCGCACACTGGATAAGCTTTCCATCGTTTCCGCCCCCAAAGCCGTAGTGCTGCGGGGAGGCCAGAAAAAGTCCATTCCCGTGGAACAAGTGGTTCTGGACGATATCCTGCTGCTTTCCTCCGGCAACCAGATTTGCTCCGACGCCATTGTGGCCGCCGGGGAATGCGAAGTCAACGAGTCCCTTATCACCGGAGAATCGGACCCTATTTTGAAACGTCCCGGAGACAGCCTGCTTTCGGGAAGCTTTGTGGTCAGCGGCAACTGCCATGCCCAAGTAGAACACGTGGGCGCGGACAACTACGCCACCAAGATCACCGGTGACGCTAAATACATTAAAAAGCGCAATTCCGAGATCATGGACTCCATCGACCAGATCGTGAAGGTGGTGGGCTTCGGAATCCTCCCCATAGGGGCACTGCTGTTTTGGAAGCAATTCTTCGTCTTGGGAGACAGCCTTCCCACCTCGGTGGTCAGCACCACCGCGGCCATGGTTGGCATGATCCCCGAAGGCTTGGTGCTGTTGATCAGCGTGTGCTTCGCCGTCAGCGTTGTGAAGCTTTCCGCCCGCAAGACCCTGGTGCGGGACCTCTACTGCGTGGAGACCCTGGCACGGGTAGACACCTTATGTTTGGACAAGACCGGCACCATCACCGAAGGAACCATGCAGGTGGACGAGTTCGTCCCCTTTGAGGGGGTCACCGAACAAGATATGACCGTTCCCCTCACAGCTCTTGTCTCCAACCTGGCCGACGATAACCCCACATTTCAAGCCATCCGCGACAGGCTTCCGGAAACCAGCCCTTGGCGGGCTTCCACTTTGGTGCCCTTTTCTTCCGCCCGGAAGTGGAGCGGCGCTTACTTCCCGGGCCAGGGCTCTTATGTCATGGGCGCGGGAGAATTCATCCTGGGCGAAGGCTTCGAAAGCATTCGGGAACAGGTGGAGACTTATTCCCAGCAAGGCCAGCGGGTGTTGCTTTTAGTCCACAGCCAAGAGGATTTTGAGGGCCAGACCCTTCCCGGAGAGCTGCGTTTGCTGGGGCTTGTGCTCCTCAGCGACAAGATCCGCCGCGAGGCTCCCCGGACGCTGCGCTATTTTGCCGACCAAGGCGTAGACCTAAAAGTGATCTCCGGCGACAACGCGGTCACTGTGGCCCATATCGCCCGGAAAGCCGGGCTGGAGAACGCCGACAAATACGTGGATGCCACCACACTCCACACGGAGGAAGATATCAAGCAGGCAGTCAGCGAATACGCCGTATTCGGCCGGGTGACTCCCCAGCAGAAGCTGAGCTTCGTCAAAGCCCTGAAAGCCCAAGGCCATACCGTAGCCATGACCGGCGACGGCGTCAACGATGTGTTGGCACTGAAAGAAGCCGATTGCTCTATCGCCATGGCTTCGGGCAGCGACGCGGCCCGCACTGTTTCAAGCCTGGTGCTGCTGGATTCCAACTTTGCCTCCATGCCATTAGTCGTGCAGGAGGGACGCCGGTCCATCAACAACTTGCAGCGGTCCAGCGCTCTGTTTTTGGCAAAGACCATCTTCTCCGCCCTGATCGCGGTGCTGTTCATCTTCATCAACTATACTTACCCCTTCCAGCCCGTGCAGCAGACCTTGATCAGCACTTTGACCATTGGCACGCCTTCTTTCATCCTGGCACTGGAGCCTAATAAAGACCGGCTGCGGGGAAAATTCATCCTGAACGTGCTCCGTCAGAGCATTCCTGCCGCTTTGACCATGGCCGCCAACATCGTGCTTCTCTGCGCTCTCAGCGGCCCCTTGGGGCTTTCCAGCCAGGATATGTCCACCTTGGCGGTGGTTCTCACCAGCCTGACCGGCTTTATCATGCTGTTCAAAGTAAGCACGCCTTTCAACGGCCTGCGGGGAGCTCTCTTCGGCGTATTGCTGGCGGGTTTCCTGGGCGCGGTACTGTTCTTAAGCGATTTCTTCGCCCTCACTACGCTGACCCTGCCCATGCTCATCGCTTTGGCGCCTATGCTGCTGTTCTCCATCGTGATGATGCTGACTTTGGTCCATTTCGTCGACCATGTCATCGCCAACTCCCAAAGCCCCTTATATCCCCTCAAAAAGCGGAAATCCAGAAGGGCCGGCCGCTCCCGTCACGGCGCCCGGTAAACGCTTTGATCCGTTACCCAGAACATAAAGAAATCCCCCGGAAAACCGGGGGATTTTGTTTATCTCAATGCTTTTTTACAGCACGCAATACTGTTCCATATACCCTTCCATGGCTTTGATAAGCTCGGAGTCCGTGCCGCTATTTTTCAAATATTCGTGGATATCCACCACCGTAACGATGGGATGGACTTTCACGCCAAACTCTTCCTCTACCTCCATAATGGCGGTCTTGCCCGGGGTCTGCCCTACTTCGCAGCGGTCCACGCTGATAAACATGTGGGGTACCTTCACATCGGCGCAGGCTTTCAAGATGGGCATAGTCTCCCGCACAGCGGTGCCGGCGGTGATCACATCCTCAATAATGATGATCCGGTCGCCGTCCTGAGGCTGATAGCCTACAATGCCGCCGCCCTCGCCGTGGTCTTTCACTTCTTTGCGGTTGAAGAAATAGGGCCTGTCGATGTCGAAATCCCGGTACAAAGCAGCGGCGCAGGCCGTAGCCAGGGGGATTCCCTTATACGCGGGGCCGAACATGGCTTCAAACTCGCCGCCCACCGTTTCTTTCACCAGGCTGGCGTAATAGCTGCCCAACCGAGAAAGCTGGGCACCGGTTTTATAGTTCCCCGTATTGACGAAATACTGGGTATTCCGTCCGCTCTTTGTAACGAAATGGCCAAAGCGCAGCACTTGGGCCGAAAGCATAAATTCGATAAATTCCTTTTTCTTTTCCGTCAGCATGTCACTGCTTCCTTTCTTACCGGGGCTTGGATTATTCCTCGTGATCCTCTGGGCTCTTATACAAGTTGAACCGGAACAATTTGGATTCGTCAGACTCTTTCTCACACATGACAAAGGCCTCAGCGATTTTTCCTCCCTCAATCAGCGCGGTGAGACCCACCAATTGGCAAAGCTTGCTTTTCAAATTCAGTCGGTCGCCGTCACGAGTCATCAAATAGACTTCGCCTTCACAGCTGTCTAGCACCTTCAAAAAGGCCGGTACATCAATATCGTGCAATTCTACCATCTTGGGTGACATGGTCATTCCTCCTTTGCAATTTGTTCCGGTGCCATCATAGCACACTTTCCAAAAAGATGCAACCCAGCGCCACGCTGCACCCGTGCCGCGGGAACGTGCGATTTGCTTACTTTCCCCTTAAATGGGCCGTTGCATGTTCCGGGGAATTTTGATACAATGAAAAAAATCAAGAAAGGGGTGCTCTTTATGGATTATCTCAAATTGAAAAGCGGCACGGATATCCGCGGCGTGGCCGTGGAAGGCGTGGCGGGGGAACCGGTTACTCTCACGGATGAGGTTGTGGAAACCATTGCGGCGGCTTTTCTCAAATGGACGGAGAACCACCTGGGCAAAAAGCCCCAGGGGATGCGCATCGCCATTGGCCACGACTCCCGCATTTCCGCAGACAAAATCAGCGCGGCGCTGCAGCGGGTGTTCTTAAAATACGGTGTGCATGTTCTGGACTGCGGCCTGGCTTCCACACCCTCCATGTTCTGGGCCACACTGGACCTTCCCTGTGACTGCTCGGTACAGATCACTGCCAGCCATCACCCCTATCACCGGAATGGCTTAAAATTCTTTACACCCCAGGGCGGCCTGGACGCTCCCGACATTGGGGAAATTTTGCAGCTCGCCCAAAAAGGGGAACATCCCCGGCAGGAAACCCCAGGCATCCGGGAAGACTGCGGCTATATGAAAGACTATGCCAAGCGCCTGTGCGAAACCATTAAAAAAGGCGTAGGCGCGCCAGATTATGAGCATCCCCTAAAAGGCTTTCATATCGTCGTGGACGCCGGTAACGGCGCCGGCGGCTTTTATGCCACAGAAGTTCTGGCTCCTTTGGGCGCCAACATTTCGGGCAGCCAGTTTTTAGAGCCGGACGGCATGTTCCCCAACCACATTCCCAATCCCGAAAACGAAACAGCCATGGCCTTTATTTGCAAAGCGGTAAAGGATTCCCATGCGGACCTGGGCGTAATTTTCGACACAGACGTAGACCGGGGCGCGGCTGTGGACAACCGTGGGGAAGAGATCAACCGGAACCGTCTGGTGGCGCTGGCTTCCTCCATTGCTCTGGAAGGCAACGAAGGCGGCACCATCGTCACCGACTCCATCACTTCCGACGGGCTGAAAGAATACATCGAGAATACCCTGGGGGGCAAACACCATCGTTTCAAGCGGGGCTACAAAAACGTGATCAACGAAGCCCTGCGCCTGAACGCCGAAGGCATCAACTGCCCCTTGGCTATCGAAACCAGTGGTCACGCCGCTATGCGGGAAAACCACTTTCTGGATGACGGCGCCTATTTGGTCACAAAGATCCTAATCAAGATGGCTTCTTTACGAAAAGAGGGCAAGGAACTGGAAGACTTGCTGGCACCTCTGCGGGAACCTGTAGAAGCCAGCGAAGTCCGGCTTCCCATTACCGATCCGGATTTCCGCCGCCGGGGCGAGGCGCTGATCCAAGCATTGGAAGAGTACGCCAAAGAGCAAAGCTGGGCCATTGCCCCCGACAATCGGGAGGGCATCCGGGTATCTTTCCCGAAAGGCGAAGGGGAAGGATGGTTCCTGCTGCGGCTTTCCGTACACGACCCCATACTGCCCATCAACCTGGAAAGCGATGTTGCCGGCGGTGTACGAGCCATCGGCCAAAAGCTCTTGAAGTTCCTGGAGACCCACAAGGAAGACATAGACATCTCTCCCATGGAAAAATTCGCGTAACGCGGCACCAGATAATACGAAAGGCCTTTTGCGGGAACACCCCCGCAAAGGGCCTTCTTCTTATTTCGCCACCAGCTGCACCACATGGCACACCCCTGGAATAGCCAAGCCTTGCTGCTGGGACGTAGGCGACATGAGGGCTCCTGTAGCGCAAAATAAAATATTTTTCAATTCTCCTTTTTCCATTTGCCGGAGCAAGTGGCCGCAAAGCACTCCGGCCGAACACCCACAGCCCGAACCTCCAGCGTGGACATCCTGACGTTCCCTGTCATAGAGGAGCAAGCCGCAATCCTGATGCACAGGCCGCAGGTCTATCCCGTTGTCATCCATACATTCATACAACAGCCTGGAACCTACAAGCCCCAAATCGCCGGTAAAAATGCCGTCGTAATCCTCTGGTCGGGTGTGAGTGTCTTCCAGGAACTCAAAAATGCTGGAAGCCGCCGCAGGAGCCATGGCCGCCCCCATGTTGGCCGGGTCTTTCACCCCCAGGTCCTGGATTTTCCCCGCCAGTCCCCGGCGGATTTCCACCGGACCTCCTGTTCCCACCAGCACGCATCCCGAGGCAGTAGCAGTCCATTGGGCGGTTGGGGAACGCTGCCCGCCATATTCCAGCGGCAGCCGGAACTGCCGTTCCGCCGAGCAAAAGTGAGAACTGGTCACCGCCAAAGCTTTTTCCGCCGCCCCGCTTTCCACCAATATGGTAGCCATGAGCAACGTCTGGGCCATGGTAGAACAGGCCCCATACTGCCCCAAAAATGGGATTTGGAAATCCATCAGCCCAAAAGTGGAGGAAATACACTGGTTCAAAAGGTCCCCCGCCAGAATGAAATCCACATTCTCCGGCCCCACTCCCGCTTTTCGCAAAGCGATTGTCACCGCTTCCTTTTGAAGCTGTGCTTCCGCCTTTTCCCAACTGTCCTCTTGCAGTGTGGTATCCTGGAAGGTCTGGTCGAACTGGGCCCCCAAAGGCCCTTCCGCTTCTTTTTTGCCTCCCACCGCCCCGTGGCTCAAAATCGTGGGAGGCCGGTCAAATTCCAAGGTACTTTTTCCAATACGTTTCATTCCGCTACCTCACAGTAAAGACAGTCCAAATAAAATTAACCCGTACACCACCGATGCGGTAATGCCAAACACCAGCACTGGACCGGCTACCGTAAATAGTTTGGCGCCCAGCCCGGTAACATAACCTTCGCTTTTGAACTCCAAGGCTGGGGATACCATGGAATTGGCAAAACCGGTAATGGGCACCAGGGTGCCTGCGCCGGCGTGTTTTGCAATTCTATCGTACAATCCCAAAGTAGTCAGTAAAGCCGATAAGAAAATCAAACTGATCGAAACGGCGGTGCGCGCCTGGGGCAAGTCTAACCCCAAGTTTTGATAAAGATTGCATAGCGCTTGCCCAATCGTGCAGATAGCGCCCCCAAAAAGGAATGCTAAAATGCAGTTTTTCGCAACAGTGGTAGGCGGCGATGCTTTTTCCACCCGCCGCTTATATTCCTCTTTTGATACGGTTTTCATAAACATCCCCCAATCGCTGTTTTTGTTTAGTGTGGCATACCGTCGCCCAATTATGCTCTCAACGCCAAACCGCCGTAAAAAATCCCCACATCCGCCACCAGGCAAGTTTCGTCTTCCGGGATTTTTCTCTTCATTTATAACCAATGATGATTTTGTCTTTCCTGCTTTTTTACCGTCCCCCGTGCCTCTAAAGTCTCCCTTTTTTAAAAAAATCCGCAGTTGTCTCTTTTGTTTCCCTGCCGGCTGTGCTATACTTGGCCTTAAATAAAATTTTCACAATCTTATTCAAAGGAAGGAGCCATTCACCACATGGAACACAAGATTCCCGTCCGGGGCGAAGTGGACCCCAAATTCACCTGGGCCACTACCGACCTGTTCCCTACCGATGAAGCTTGGGAAGCTGAAATCCCGAAAATCCAAGACATGGTGCAAAAATTCAAGGGATATGAAGGCAAGCTTGGGGAAAGCGGCCAGAACCTGCTGGGCTTTCTCCGTTTAGAGGATGATTTTCTCCGCATTGCCGATCCCTTCGTGGGCTATGCCATGTACAAAAAAGACGAGGACACCCGCAATCCCGTTTACCAAAAAATGGCCGGCCAAATGCAGAACCTCTTGCTGGAGGCCCAGGAAGCCCTGGCTTTCTTTACCCCCGAAGTGCTGCAAATCCCCGACGAGACGTTAAATGGTTTTTATCAGGCTGTTCCAGAGCTGGAGCATTACCGACTGGTGCTGGACCGGGTGCGCCGCCAAAAGGAACACACTCTTTCCCAAAGCGAAGAAGCGCTGCTGGCCGCCGCGGGCAAGCTGGGCCAGACACCGGGACTCACCTACAATTTCTTGAACGACGCCGACTTGACCTTCCCCGACGCGGTGGATGCAAGCGGCCAAAACCACCCGGTCACCCACGGAACGTTCATCCCCTTGATGCAGGCTCCCGACCGGGAACTGCGGAAATCCGCATTCCAATCTTTGTATGGGGCTTACAAGCAGTTTCAGAACACCTTTGCCTCTTCGTTGGAAGGCCAGATGAAACAGCTTCAATTTTTCGCCAACGCCCGGAAATACCCTTCCGCCCTGCACGCCGCTTTAGATAACACGGAAGTTCCGGTGGAGATTTACCACAACCTGATCGCAGCCGTGCGGAAGAATTTCCCGGCGATGCACCGGTACATCCGCTTGCGGAAAAAACTTTTAGGCGTGGACAAGCTCCACTATTACGACATCTACGCCTCTATGGTCGCCGACCAGGAACAAACCATCCCCTTCGACCAGGCCAAAGAGACCGCTTTGGAAGCTTTGGCGCCTTTAGGGGAAGAATACCTGGGCATCCTGCGGGAAGGTTTCGACAACCGCTGGATCGACGTGTATGAGAACCAGGGCAAACGGTCCGGCGCCTATTCCTCCGGCGTTTTCGGCAACCATCCTTTTGTGCTGTTGAACTACACAGACACGTTGGATGACTTGTTCACGCTGGTCCATGAAATGGGCCACGCGCTCCATTCGTACCTTTCCAACAGGGAACAGCCTGTCACCTATGCCAATTATAAAATCTTCGTGGCGGAAGTGGCCTCTACCTGCAACGAGTCTTTGCTGATGCAGCATCTGCTTGGAAAGACCCAGGAGCCCAAACAGCGCGCTTACCTGATCAACCATTTCTTAGAGCAGTTCCGCACCACCCTCTACCGCCAGACCATGTTCGCTGAATTTGAGCTTTGGTGCAGCGAGGAAACCCGGAAAGGCCATCCCCTTACTGCCGAAGCTCTCTGCGATAAATATGGAGAGCTTAACCGGGAATATTATGGTGAGGAGATCGAGCCCGATCAGGAGATCGCCCTGGAATGGGCCAGGATCCCCCATTTCTACCGGAATTTCTACGTTTATCAATACGCCACTGGCTTCTCCGCCGCCATCGCCCTCTCCCAGCGTATCCTGCGGGAAGGCGCCCCTGCTGTGAAGGATTACCTCCACTTCCTCAGCGGCGGCTGCTCTACCGACCCTGTGTCACTGCTGAAAGGCGCCGGTGTGGACATGAGCGCCCCCGCTCCTGTGGACGACGCTTTGAAGCTTTTTGAAGAACTGGTAAAAGAAATGGAACAGCTTTCAACCCAATAAGCAAAAAACATTGCCTTATTTTGCGGTGCCAAAATTTGCGCGCATCTCATTATCATTTTTTGCAAATAGCGCCAGATCGTAAAATATCTTGACCTTTTGTCAGGAATTTGCTAATATATAAGGGATTTCCCAAAGGCACACCTTTCTCATTTTTTGTGAGAGGAAATCAAAAAATCACGTATGTGAGGAAAGAAGGAGAAACACAGTGAAAACCAAAAAGATTCTCTCCCTGTTGTTGGCAGGGATCCTGGCTCTTTCGGTGGCAGCCTGCGGACAGCAGCAACCTGTCACCAACGACCAGGAGAGTTCTTCCACCGCTTCTGCGGTGGAAAGCAGCAGCTCGGAGACTACGAGCTCTGACGCAGAAGCCGGCCAGACCGGCGAACGGCCCACCGAGCCTTCCGGCCAGCTGATAATCGGCACCAACACACCTGTTGAAAACGATTTCTACGATTCCTCTTTCAACAACGCCGCTACCAACTACAGCATGTACAGCCTGATCCACGGCGGCGGCACTGTAGTCTACACCAAAGAGGGTAAATTCGAGTTCAATCCCACTGTAGTGGAAAAACATGAAGAGACCGAAAACGAAGATGGCAGCAAGACCTATACTGTTACCATTAAAGATGGCTTGGTGTGGAGCGACGACACTCCCATCACCGCTAAGGATTATGTGTTCCAGGCTCTGCTGGAAAACAGCAACGAGATCACCGGCGTGGATGGCTATCCTGCCAACGGCATGTCTGTTGTAAAGGGCTATAACGAGTATGTTTCCGGTGAAAGCGACACCTTCGCCGGCGTCCATCTGGTGGATGACATGACCTACTCCGTCACCATCGCCGCTGAGGAGCTGCCCAACCACTACGATATCATTTACGCTGGCCTTGCTCCCCGGCCCATGGCCGTACTGGCTCCCGGCTGCGATGTAGAGGATAGTGAGAACGGCGCCAAGATCACCGGCGACTTCACCACCGAACTGCTCACCGAAACCATCAATAACCCCGAAACCGGCTATCGGTATCATCCCGAGGTTGTTTGCGGCCCTTATTTGCTGGACAGCTATGACACCGCCAGCCGCCAGGCCACTTTGAAGGTGAACCCCAAGTTCGCTGGCGACTATCGTGGCGTAAAGCCCGTTATCGAAACCTTGGTTATCAAGACTGTTTCCAACGACACCATGATGAACGAGCTGGAGTCCGGTTCTGTTGATCTGTTGTTCCAGTCCAGCGGCGCTGACACTGTCAATGCCGGCCTGGATCTGGTGGAAGCCGGCAAAGTTCAGGATCACACCTATTTCCGTAATGGCTACGGCAAACTCCAGTTTGACTGCAGCCAGTTCCCCACTGACTCTGAGAAAGTCCGTCAGGCTATCGCTTACTGCCTGGACCGCAACGAGTTTGTCCGTCAGTACTCCGGTGGTTACGCCGCTGTTGTCCACGCTGCATATGGCTTGGCCCAGTGGGAGTATCAGGAATCCACCGATTGGATCAACGAGAACCTGAACACCTATGAAATGAACATCGATACCGCTAAGCAGCTGCTGGAAGAGGACGGCTGGACCTTGAACGCAGACGGCACTCCCTACTCCGGCACTGGCACCCGTTACAAGGATGTTGACGGCGAGCTGAAGCCCCTGGTGATCGAGTGGGCCAACTCCGAAGGCAACCCTGTTTCCGAGCTGCTGGCCACCATGCTGCCCGAGACCATGGCTGAGGCTGGTATGGAACTGAGCCCCACCACCATGGACGTTTCTACTCTGTTCGCTTGCATTGACCATTCCGGCGATAAGATCTACAACATGTACAATCTGGCTACCGGTTTTGCTACAGCCAACTCGCCTTGGTACAACTATTCTACAGACGAGCGGTTCATGACCTCCGGTTACAACTCCAACTGGATTTTGGATCAGGAGTTGGCCGACGCTGCCGGCGCTCTCCAGAGCATTCCTTATGAAGACAACGAAAAGTGGCTGGAGACTTGGCGTGAGTATATCAAGGTTTGGAACACCAAACTGCCGGATATCCCCCTGTATTCCGACGAGTACTATGATTTCTTCTCCCTGAAGCTTCAAGGCTGGGATGCCTCTTCCATTTGGGATTGGTCTTCTGCTGTACTGGACGCTTGGGTAACGGAATAACACCCTAATTATGATGTAACGAGTCCGGCGGCGCTCCTTTCCGGGGCACCGCCGGCTCCTTTATAAAAAACAAATTTAGAAATGGGGGGATACAAGTGGGAAAAGGCAGATATCTGCTTAAAAGATTGATCTATATCATCTTTGTTTTCTTCATCATATCCATTTTGATGTTCTTTATTTACAAGCTTATGCCCGGTGATCCTGTTACCATGATGCTGGGTGACGCCCGAAACAACATGCAGCCCGAGGCTTATCAGGCTCTTTATGACCGCACCGCGGAAAGCCTGGGTCTGAACCGTTCCCTGCCTGAACAGTATATCCGGTGGATCGGCAACATGCTTACCGGTAATTTTGGCTATTCCACTCAGTATAAACAGCAGGTGGCTCAGGTAATTGCCACCCCCATGATGAACACCGTTATGCTAAACCTTCTTTCCATGTTGCTGGTGTTTATCGTAGCTATCCCGCTGGGTATTGTCACTGCCGTGCGGAAAAACGGTATTTTTGACAAGACGATTCAGGTTGTCACCATTATCGGCTACAGCCTTCCCAGCTTTATCATTGCCTTGCTTGCCATTTTCGCTTTTGCCGTAAAGATTCCTATCTTCCCAATCAGCGGCGTGCGTTCGGCAGGCTTCTCAGGAAATGCTTTCCAAATGGCTTTAGATACCCTTTGGCATATGGCGCTGCCGGTCATCGTAATGTCTATTTCCGGTATCGGCGGTATTACCCGTTATGTGCGCGCCGCCATGATCGATGTGCTGCGCATGGATTATATCAAAACCGCTCGTGCCAAAGGCTTGCGCGAAAAAGTGGTCATTTATGTCCACGCTTTCCGCAATGCTTTGATTCCTGTGGTTACCATTGCTACCGCTTGGGTAGTTTCCCTGTTCGGCGGCTCCATCGTTATCGAGTCCGTATTCCTGTGGCCCGGCCTTGGCAAAATGCTGATCGACGGCCTTTTGCAGCGGGACTTCTCTATCGTGCTCACCATGCAGATGTTTTACGTGGTGCTGTCTCTCGCCGGCAACGTCATCATGGACATTGCCTACACCCTGGTCGACCCGCGGGTCCGGCTTGAAAACTAGGAGGTCCCCCTATGGCTAAGAAAAAGTTATTCGGCGGCCGGAAGTCAACCGCCGCAGCAGCCGCCCAACGTATGGTGTTTGGCGGACTGCCTCAGGAAGAAGAAGAATTGATGCAAAGCCCTGCCCGTATGGTGGTTAAGAGCTTTCTGCACGATAAAATTGCCATGACAGGCCTGTGCCTGTTCCTGATAATTTTCCTGTGCTGCATCGTGCTCCCCTTCTTTCTGCCCATCGATCTGCATTATCAGGATGTAACCCAGTCTAACGTGGCCCCCGGCTTCGGTATGTTGAACGTTCCTTCCCAGCTGCAGGGGAATGCCCAGATGGTCTCTTCCGGCAGCACCTTCTCGGTTGGTATCGACAAGGACGGCAAGGTGTATGAATGGGGCACTTTCCCCACCGACAAACTGAAAAAGATCCCTTCCTCTTCGGAAATGGGTAAACTCACCCAGATCTCTGCCGGTTTGGATCACATCGTAGCTGTCAATGAAAACGGGGAAATTTTTACCTGGGGTAATGACCGTATGGGCCTTGCCTCTCTCCCGGTGGAAATGCGTTTGTCTACCGATCCGATCAAACAGATTTCAGCTGGTTACCAGATCTCTCTGGCCCTTACAGAAGGCGGCCATCTTTACAACTGGGGCAGCACGTATCTGCTGAATATCACCTTCCCCGAGGGTGTTCAGGGCAACATTCAGAAGTTTGATGACAATACCAATATTGTCATAGCCTTGACAAACGACGGCGAAGTGGTTCCCCTGTCTTCCAAAGCATCTGCTTTCACTACGGTGCCCGAAGACATCCAAGGAAACGTGATCGATATTGCCCTTACAGACGAGAGCGCCGCCGCTTTGACCAAAGACGGCAAGGTGCATACCTGGGGCAACAACGTGAACCATTCCATGGATGTGCCTGAAGAGATTCAGGGCCGGGTAACCGCTTTGTCCGCAGGACGTTATCACTATACCGCTCTGCTGGATGACGGCACCGTAGCTTCCTGGGGCGATAACAATTTCGGACAGACTAACGTTCCCAGCTTCAACAGCAAGGTTGTTTCCGTGGTTTCCGGTTACTACAGCAGCTACGCTGTTTTGGAAAACGGCGAAGTAAAGGGCTGGGGCCTTGATGGTTACCTGATGGGCACCGACGCTTTCGGCCGCGACGTGTTCCGCCGGCTGCTGGTTGGCGGCCGTATGACCATGACCGTTGGCGCTATCGCTGTTATCATTTCTACCCTTATCGGTATTATTGTGGGTGGTATTTCCGGCTATAAGGGAGGAAAGATCGACAACCTGCTCATGCGTTTGACAGAGATCGTCTCTTCCATCCCCTTCCTGCCATTCTGTATCATCCTATCAAGTATCCTGGGCAACAGTATCTCAGAGACACAGCGAATTATTTTGATCATGTTTATTCTGGGCCTGCTCTCCTGGCCCGGCATCGCCCGTCTGGTGCGCGGCAGCGTACTGGCTGAGCGTGAACAGGAATTCGTTACGGCTGCCAAAGCATTGGGCGTTAAGGAATTCGGCATCATCTTCCGCCATATCCTGCCCAATATCATCACCGTAATTATCGTCAACGCCACTTTGGATTTCGCCACTTGTATGTTGACAGAATCTTCCCTGTCCTTTATCGGGTTCGGCGTCAACGAGCCCAACGCAACATGGGGCAACATGCTTACCGGCGCACAGAACGGCCAGGTAATCGAAAATTACTGGTGGCGGTGGGTATTCCCCTCGGCAGCCCTGGGCATTTGCACTATCAGCATCAACTGTGTGGGCGACGGCCTGCGTGACGCCATTGACCCCAAATCGAAAGAGAGGTGAGCACCTGTGAGTTTGCTGGAAGTTAAGAACCTTCACACGTATTTTAAAACCAAGAAAGGCATCGTAAAAGCCGTTAACGACGTGACCTATTCTCTGGAAGCGGGAAAAACCCTGGGCATCGTGGGTGAATCTGGTTCGGGAAAAAGTGTTTCAGCCATGAGCATCATCAAACTGCTGGACGGCAACGGCTATATTGAGAGCGGCACCATCACCTTTGACGGCCAGGACATTTTGAACTGCACCGACAAAGAAATGTATCACATCCGCGGCAATGAGATTTCGGTGATTTTCCAGGAGCCTATGACCTCTTTGAACCCGGTGTTCACAGTAGAACGGCAAATTGGCGAGGTACTGCGAATCCATCAGAATATGAACAAGCAGCAAGCCCGCCAGAAAGCTGTGGAACTGCTCTCTGACGTGAAAATCCCCAACCCCGAGCGGGTGGCGAAGCAGTATCCTTTCCAGCTGTCCGGCGGTATGCGCCAGCGTGTCATGATCGCCATGGCCCTGGCCTGCAAGCCCAAGCTGCTGATTGCGGACGAACCCACCACCGCTTTGGACGTGACCATTCAGGCTCAGATTTTGAAGCTGATGAACGAATTGAAGCAGCAGACCGGTACTTCTATCTTGTTCATCACCCACGATTTGGGCGTCATTCACGAAATGGCCGACGAAGTAGCGGTAATGTACTGCGGACAGATCGTGGAAAAAGCTTCCGCAGCGGAAATTTTCCATGACTCGGTATTTTCCCATCCCTATACCGAAGGGCTGATGACCTCTATCCCCCAGCTCAACACTCCCAAGGGAGAAAAGCTGGAAGCCATTCCCGGTTCGGTGCCCAACCCGCTTTATTTGCCTGAGGGTTGTAAGTTTGGCCCCCGGTGCAAATACTGCACTAAGAAGTGCATGGAGGCAGAACCTCCTCTCAGCGAAGTGGAACCCGGCCATCTGGTACGTTGTTTTTATGCGGAAAAGGCGGTGAGAAAAGAAAATGCAAAATGAAAAAATGGGCCAAGAGGCCATTGAAAAGCAGAAAGCCACCTCTTCTCAGCCTGAAGAGAACGGCCGTAAAGTGCTTTTGCACTTGCAGGATGTCAAGCAATACTTTCCGGTCAAAAAGACAAAACTGCGGGAAAAGCAGCGCTATGTCCGCGCAAACGACGGCATTACCCTGGATATTTACGAAGGGGAAACACTGGGCCTGGTGGGCGAATCCGGCTGTGGCAAGTCCACCCTGGGGCGTACCATTTTGCAGCTCTATCCTCAAACAGAGGGCGATATCATCTATTACAAAGACGGCGCTCCCATCGACTTGAAAAAGCTTTCTTATGATGAAATGCGGGTGCTGCGCAAAGATCTGCAGTTAATCTTCCAAGACCCCTATTCTTCTCTGAACCCTCGTATGACGGTGGGCCAGATCATTGGGGAAGGCCTTACTTCCCACGGTATTTTCAAGCGGGGCGACCCTGCCATGAAGGACTATATCTTCCAGATCATGGAAGAATGTGGCCTTTCCAGTTATATGTTTAACCGTTATCCCCACCAGTTCTCCGGCGGCCAGCGCCAGCGTATCGGTATTGCCCGGAGCCTGGCACTGCGGCCCAAATTCGTGGTATGTGACGAAGCAGTTTCTGCTCTGGACGTTTCTATTCAGTCACAGATTTTGAACCTGCTTTCAGAGCTTCGTGAAAAAGCTGGCCTGACGTATTTGTTCATTACCCATGACTTAAGCGTGGTCAAATATATCAGCGACCGTATTTGTGTAATGTATCTGGGCAACATGGTGGAACTGGCTGATTCTGAGGAACTTTTCACCCGCACCCTCCATCCTTATACACAGGCTCTGCTTTCCGCTATCCCCACCACCGAAGAGAATAACGGTGGCCGGGAACGGATTTTGCTGGAAGGCGATATCCCCAGCCCGGTGAATCCGCCAAAGGGATGCAAATTCCACACCCGGTGCCGCCATTGCCAGGAAAAATGCCGGCAGGAGGCTCCCGAGTGGCGCGACATGGGCAACAACCACTATGTAGCCTGTCACTTCCCTCTCACTGGCGAGAAAGGCTGAGATTATGTTCTTTTGTAAAAAGATCAACCGGGTAGTGGATGTGAAAAAAGCCGAGGAACGCTTCCAGAAAGACTTGGAAAAAACTCCTCTGGAAAAAAACGACCGCACCGCTATGATCTTAGCTGGCCTTATCGTATTTGTACCGGCCCTTCTTGTGGTTCTCCTGGTGTTTGGTCTGGTATTGTATTTCTTCTTCTTCCGTTTCTTTTAAAGACGCTCTACAGGCCCATAAAACGGCCTTACAAAACGATAATGGTCTTACACCCTAAAACAAGAAAAGGTGGCACAGCAAGCTTGCTGTGCCACCTTTTTGATTATGGATTATCCGCTCCAGCTTCGTGCAATTACTGGGCGTCCTGCTCGCGCAGGAAGTCGATGCAGCGCTTTACCTCTTCCAAACCAGTGGGTTCCAGACCCTCGCTCTCAACGACCATGGGGAAGCCCAGTTCAATAGCTGCTTTACGCACTTCCTTTACAGGAGCAACGCCCAAGCCCAGAGATTTACCGGTGTGGTCGCCCATGCCGTCCTTCAGGTGGATCATCTGGATGCGGTCTTTATGCTCGGTGATGAAAGCAACCGGGTCTTTCTTGGCCGCGAAAGTCCAGTAGGTGTCCACTTCCAGCATGATCTCGGTCCGGTTCAGCAGTTCCATTTCAGGAACCATGCCTTCTGCGGTAGGAGCGAAATCACAGTCATGGTTGTGGTAATGCAGAGTGATGCCTTCAGCCTTCAGACGGGGGATCAAAACATTCACGCGCTCAACCAAAGCGTCGATCTGCTCTTTTGTCTCCATCTTAGCATAAGGAATGATGATGTTGGTGCAGCCGATGGCCTTGTGATAAGCGATGGTCTCGTCCAGCACGCTGTCCTCCAGCTCCGCCAGGGGAGTGTGGGTACTGGAAACACGCAGGCCGAACTCATCCAGCCAGCTCTTCACGTCTTCCGCAGAATTGCCCATAAAGCCGGCAAACTCCACGAAAGAATAGCCCATTTCCGCTACCTGCTTCAAAGCTTCCCGCAGGTCGGTCTTGGTCAGATCACGTACACTGTACATTTGCAAACCGTACTCCATAGTTTTTTCCTCCAAAATTTTTATTTTTATAACCGACGAAAACCCCGCCCAAGGGCAGGGTTCTCATTCGTTATACTAATTTAAGAATCGACACGAGCCATGTAACGATCGTAAGCAGCCTGGGTGATCTCGATAGCGCGCTCGATGCCGCTGGTCTCCAGCTCAGCAATGTAAGCGTCCCAGTTCTCTTCGATATCCAGAGCGCCGCTGATAAACTTAGCGGTGTTCTCTTTCACGCAAGTGCTGATATCAGCATACAGAGCAGCGCGCTCGGTAGATTCTTCCTGAGTAAGGGAGATGGTGGGCAAACGCCAATCGTCGCTGGCTTCGCTCCAAACGGTGTAGCATTCCTGGTCCTTCTCAGGCACACCGGCCAGCTCACGGGTCCAGTCGGACCAGTTAGCGATACCGGCGGAGGGGCACAGGTAGCTGGATACGGTCTGAGCCATGGTCCAGCCATTCTCGTTGTTCAGGATCTTGTCGGTGAAAACAGGCTTGCCGCTTTCGTCGAACTCGAAGGTATCACCTTCAATACCGTAGTTGGCCAGCAGAGCGCCCTCTTCAGTATACAGGTAATCCAGCCAACGGAGAGCAACTTCCCAGTTCTCGCAGTCAGCGGAAATGGCGGTGTTGCCAGAAGTGTAAGAGTCGCGCAGACGGATGTGGATCTCGTCGCCCTCATTCTTTACAGGGGGATTGACAGGAACCAGGTTCATGTTGGGATCTTCGGAAGAAGATTCATACAAAGAAGGCATGGTGTACAGAGCGGCGAAAGCACCGGTAGCACCGGTAACAACCTTAGCCATGTCGGCGGTACGCTCGTCGGTAGCCATGAAGTCGGGATCGATCAAGCCTTCCTTATACCACTGGTTCATAATGGTGACATACTCTTTCCATTCGTCCATATAAGGCCCGAAGTTGACCTTGCCGGTCTCATCCAGCTGCCAGTTGTTCAGCACACCCAAACCAGCGGACATGGTGCCAAATTCACCGTCACTGCCGCTGAAGTTCAGGATCAGGGGAGCGGAAGCGCCCTTCTCTTCTTTGAAAGCAGTCAGAACGTCATGCCACTGGTCAAAGGTCTCGGGCACTTCCATGTTCAGATCATCCAGCCAGTCCTGGCGCATCCACAAGCCCAGCCAGGGGCCCTGCTTGGACTGACGCAGCTCATACACAGCGCCCAAGCGGCCAGAGTCGGTGGTGGAAAGCAGTTCGTAGTTGATATCAGACTTACGGATGGCCTGATAGTTAGGCATATACTGGTCAACCTTGTCGGTCAGGTCCAGGAAGTAGCCGTCGTCAATAGCGGCGTCCACACCCTCGGCATAGTAAGAAGCGCCAACATAGATCAGGTCGGCCAAGTTGCCGGAAGCGATCATCAGGTTGAAGTTGGTCTGATAGTCCGCGCTGGAAACGGTTTCGAATTCCAGATGAACACCAGTGCGCTTCTCCATCTCTTTATAGAACTCGTTATCGTTCCAGTCTTTGGTGATGATGGCGGCGTTGGTATCGTCCGCGTTGAAATAAGTCAGGGTGACAGGCTCGTCTACGATGGGCAGCTTAACCTCGCCGGGCTCGGCAGTTTGGCCCTCTTCAGCTGTACCACTAGCAGTGGAAGCCTGGCTGGAATTGGAGCCGCTGTTGTCATTGGTGTTGCCGCCACATGCGGCCAGAGACAAAATCATAGCCATAACCAGCAGCAGGGCAACCAGTTTTTTGCCATTTTTCATGTTGGTTTCCTCCTAATAATATTTTAGGTTTATAGGCGTCCCTCGGGAACGCCGTGCAAAAGCGCGAAAGCGCTGTTGCTTCCATGAGAGCTTTTTATCCCTTGATGGCGCCGATCATTACGCCGGACTCAAAATACTTCTGGATGAAGGGGTAAAAGATAAACATGGGAACTGTGGACACGATGATGGTGCAATATTTGGTCAGCTGTTTATAAAGCACCGCATCGCCCGATTCGCCCGACGCCAGGATGCTCACATCCACATTGGCGTTGCTGCTGTTCACGTCCACCAAAAGTTCCTTGAGGATCAGCTGCAAAGGCTTTTTATCGGGGGAACGCAGATAGATCATGGCGTTGAACCAGCTGTTCCAGTTGCCGATCACATAATAAAGGATGATGGTGGCCAAAGTTGCTTTAATCAGGGGCAGCATAATGCGGAACAAAATCGTGAACCGGCCCGCGCCATCCAGCATAGCAGATTCTTCCAAGCTGTCGGGAACGTTCTGCATGGCGGTACGCACTAAGATCAGATAGAACGCGCTCATGCAGTTGGGCAGAATCAAAGCCCAGCGGCTGTCGAACATGTTCAAAGTCTGTGTAACCAGGATGTACAAGGTAACGATACCACCAGAGAACAGCATGGTAAAGGAAATGATGAGCATCAGGGGGTTGGCCCAGATGAAGTCCTTCCGTGAAAGAGCGTAAGCTGCCATCACAGTCAGGAACATTCCCAAAATGGTGGTGCCAATTACATAGATGAAGGTGTTCAGATAGCCGGTCCAAATGTTGTTGTCGGCAAACACCAATTTATATCCGTTAAAGTTGAAACCCTCAACACGCCAAATCAAACCGCTTTGGTTCATGACCCAAGACGCGTCGGAAAAAGACGCGCAGAACACATGCCACACAGGCAAGATACATACGATCATGATTGCCGCGAAAAACAGGCAGTTTACAACGCCGAAGATCCGGCTGCCTGCGCTTTTGCTGTTAACCATTGCCATTTTACAATCTCTCCTTCCCCTTTAATTAGAACAGGCCGGTTTCCGTATACTTTTTGCTGAAAGCGTTGGCCAAAATCAGCAGCACAAAGTTGATAACAGAGTTAAACAGGGAAACCGCTGTGGAATAACCGTAGTTCATCTCTTGGATACCCTTGCGGTAGATGAAGCTGGAAAGAATATCAGCAGTTTCATATACCTGGGGATTGTAAAGCAAAATGGTCTTTTCATAACCCACCGAAAGCATCTGGCCAATTCGCAGAATCAGCATGATCATGATGGTATCGATAATGCCGGGGATGGTGACCCGCAGGATGCGCTGCAAACGGTTAGCGCCGTCGATCTCAGCAGCCTCATACAAGGTCTGGTCGATGCCGGAAAGGGCCGCCACATAAATGATGGCGTTAAAACCCAAATCTTTCCATAAGTCTGATAGGACGTAAATCGGCCGCCAGTTTGCGGGATTGCCCAACAGGTTGTCATAGTTGCCGGTAAAGGCGCCCACCAAAGCAGTGAGGGGGCCAGTGGTGGAGCAGAAGTCCACAATGATACCGGCCACAACCACCATAGAAACGAAATAGGGCATGTAAGAAACGGTCTGCACCAATCTCTTATAGCGCTTGCTGCGCAACTCATTGAGAAGCAGAGCGAATATAATCGTAATGGGGAACTCAATACCGATCTGCAAGCCGCTGAGAATCAGCGTATTGCGGATGGTACGCCAGCAATAAGCGGAACTGAAAAAATCCGCAAAGTTTTCAAGTCCAACAAAGGGGGAACCTAAAATACCCAGTTTGGGCTTAAAATCTTCAAAGGCCATCCAAAGGCCACCCATGGGGATATAATGGAACAAAACGAAAAACGCTATTGTGGGAAGAACCATTATCAGCAATGGCCAGTTCCGGATAGTGTTTTTCTTAATGTTTTCCCAAGTGTACTTTCGGGCTTTTCGAACCTGAATGTCTGGGTTCGACTGGATAGCCGGGTTCGACATGAACTCCGCAGACTTACGCATACGCACTTCTACCTCTCTTCCTCGATACTATTTTAGGGAACGCCCTAGCCTGTATGCCGTCTTGTTGTTCGCTACGTTAAATCGCTAAACCTTGAAGTTGCGAAATAACCGGCATGCTGTGCCGGCGTCTCAAAAATTATGCAACTTCATTGTACAAAACTTTTAATAAATTGTAAACAGCCAAATTTTGCCCCACCCTGATTCACAAAAAATTTGACATCCCGAAAACGGGAAAAAACCTGGATTTTTTGTGATTTGGGCGGGGCAAAAAACGGCAATTAGGAAAAGAGGTCATTTCTTGTCTATGAATTGTCCGGGGGTGCTTCCTTCATATCGCTTGAAAGCACGAATCAGCGCGCGGGAGTCTCCATAGCCTGTCAACTCCGCTGTCTCCCGTACGGTTTTGCCTTGTTTCAGTAAACGCTTGGCTGCTTCCAAACGCACCGTGTGAAGTTCTTCCAACAGTCCGTGTCCCGTAAGGTCTTTATACTGATGGCTGAGCGTAGACAGGTTTCTGTTCAGCCGGTCTGCGATCAAAGAAACATTGAGGAAGGGGTCCTGATAGTTCTTCCGGATATACTCCTGCACTTGGGCTACCAACTGGCTGCCCTTTTCCTCAGGCTGTTCCTGTTGTTCCCGCAGCTGGGCTTTTTGAAGCATGGCATGCAATTCTTTTTTCATTTCTTGCACTGTGGGCGCAGATATCACCTTCATGGCTGCAGGCCGCTCTTCTTCTTCCAAATAGGGCAGTAACGCTTCCACAACATTGCCACACCGGTGGCGAATGATCTCCACCGGCAACGAAGCATTCTGCATATCCTGCCCCCAGATGGTGTCCAGCGTCCGTTGAGCTTTTTCCAGCTTGCCTGTAGTCAACGCGGAAACAAACTGCTTGCGGTGCAGAGCGAAATCCTCAAAATAGCCGGGATATTCCAGTACCTCCTGAGCAAGCCACACTCCAGGCTTGCGGGTGTGCTCCCAAAAGCTGTCCCGGTCACAGGCACGTTTCACCCAGTCCCAAGCCTCGGGCGCTTCCGCCAAACCACTACATACATCGCTGACATAGCAAATCAGCGGCTGGCCGGTTTTCTGCTGAGTCTGTTCCGCTTTTTGACGGATTTCTTCCATGTCTACTACGTTCTGCACCAATACCAGCACTGTACTGGCGCCAATGGTCAAGCAAACGCCATCCTGCCTGTCTAAAAACACTTGTTCCAACGCCTTGTAAAGTTCTTCCAGAAAGGCGCGCATATCCTCTGTTCCTTCCTGAGAAAGTGATTCCGGCTGTGCTGGACAGAACGCCAGCAGCCGGTAAGGCTGGTTTTCTTCCAGATAACGGGACAAGCAGGAGGAATCCTGTGTAAACCCCAGAAGATAACGCCAAAGGGCCAAGCTGTGGTCCCGCTCCTCCGACTGTACTAACTGTTCAAGCAATCGTTCTTTCTCTTGGACAAAATCCATCAAGTCCTGGGAAAATTCTTTTAAAGAATGATAATCTCCTTCCCTTCCGGAAGATTTTTCCACAAACGGCAGCACCCGTTCAATAGGCGACCAAGTACGCCGGCTGAAAAATACTGCCAGCGCAATCCCTACTCCAAGCATCACCAGCAGTTCCACAGCTAGTTGCCATAAGACGGGGTATAACGTGCGGTAATAAGCGCTGCTCAACATCAAAAGCCCATAGCGCAGATTGCTGATGCTTTGGGCCGGATAAACGGAATAAAGCCATGTCTCCCCAGAAACACGGATTTTCCCCTGATTCTGGCCGGTTTCCTCTAAGCGGCGGGCCACCTCTTCCCCATATTGTGTGCCGCAAAACAAACTACCGTCCGCATCCAAAGCAAACATACTGGTGGTGGACGTATTTAAAAAGGATTCCTCTTTCTCCAGCTGGATAACAATGCCCAACGAGGCATATACAGTTTGGTAGCGGCTATCGTACCAATTTTTAGAAACCAGCAAGTATCCGCCGTTTCCATCTTGACGATACAGAGTACGCACCGCCACATCCACACCGCCGTTTCCAACCAAACCATCGCGAAGGGTTTCATAATCTATCCCTAAATCCCACGTGGCCATTCCTGCCAGGGCGGGATGGTAGGTACTTTTACTGGATACCAAGTACCCGCTGCGGGGAAAATAAACAAAACTTCGAATATAAGAGGGATGTCTCTCATTTGCTACCGACAACGTCTGGATAAGCCCCTTCAATTTATAAAGGTCCTCTCCCGTCAGCGTCTCTCGTAAAGCCAGATTTTCCAGCACCTCATTTTGTGAAAGAAGATCCAGCGTATTAGAAGCGTCTACTAAGCAGCTTTCCAAATTACTTTGGGCGTTACGCAAAGTTGTTTCCTGATCTTTCCCAATGGATTTTTGAATCTCTTGCTGCAGGTTGAATACTACTATCAGGGAAAAAGCCAGAGGAATCAAGCAAACGCACAGGTAAGACGCCAAAAACCGCTGATAGAGTTTCAACCATACCGCTCCTTTCTGAAAATACGCTAAAATCATCAAGCATGAATCTGAAAAAGTATACCACAAAAGCTGACTTAAAACAACATTAAGTAAGAATTTCCCACAAACCGGACCAGGCACGCTCTTAGGGCAACTACTATATCCCATTTCTCAGCATTAGCGCAGTTGCAGACCGAAATTTTGCTCACCTTATACCCTATCGCGCTTCTTGGAATAAGGCTCTAGCTGCCGTTTGACCGCTGAAACGCACCTGCAATCCAATGGATATGAGGCCGGAATACAGGTAAAAAAAACAGCAAAACTTGGACAAACAGAAAACCAAAGGAGAAATCCCTTTCGTGGAATTTCCTCTTTGGTTTTAAGTGAGTATGGTTTATTTTGCCTCTCGTTTTGCCGACACCACTTGGCGGGAACGCTCAAGATATTTATAGAGTTCCATATAATGTTGGCTAACGATACAGTAAAAGAGCATGTCGATCATGTTGAGTTGGGCCATCCGGGAACTTGTGGCTCCGCAACGGATCGTGGTTTCTGGAGCACTCAGCCCAAAATGAATGTCAGAGTAAGCTTCCAGTGAGGTTTCTCCATACCTTGTGATCGAAATGACGGAAGCCCCGCTTTCTTTGGCTTGACGAGCCGCTTCGAGAATATCTTTTGTTTCACCAGACCAGGAGATAGCTACAGCCACCCCCTGCTTGCCAAGGTTGGCAGCTGAAGTAATCTGTAAGTGGGGGTCTGCATAAGCAGTGGAATACTTATTGATCCGCATGAATTTGTACATGGAGTCTTGGGCAACAATACCGGATGCACCCAGGCCGTAAAAATCAATATGCTGGGCACGATATAGCAGGTCCGCCGCTTCTTGTACTAGAGATGTGTCTGTCAGGGCAAGAGAATCTTCAATGGCTTTCGCGTTGTGATAGGAGATGTTGCGCATGATGGTGTCCACGTCATCCCCTATATTAATATCTTTATACTCTTCTTGATCACCAGTTTTTTGTTCCGCTGCCAGCTGGGCGGCCAGTTGAATGGATAAATCACGGTAACCTTTGTAGCCCATCTTTTTACAAAAACGGGTAACGGCTGCCTGGCTTGCGGTACTTTTAGCCGCAAGCTGTTCAATGGATATCCCCATGACACTGTCAGAGTGTTCTAAAAGGTATTTTCCCACCTTTTGCTCTGAAGGTGCCAAGTCATTGATGATCTGACTGAGTTTTGCGAAGATTTCAGCCATATTACTCCTCCTTGCCCTATGGATTATTTTCCGCTTTGCAATTCCCATGCCAGTCTGGCACACCCCCAGGCCGCGCTTTGTTTGGGCTGGATAAACAGGATCTCAGGCGTGTTCTCAGCTAACATATGGCGCAGATGTTGAAGGAGGTAGGGGGACTTTGTGATGAGACTGCCGGAATATACGCAAATCACTTGGGAGTCTTGGGAAAAAGCCCTTCCAGCGGATTTGACCAGGCCGGCCAGTTCTCTGGCGCAAGCTTCCATAATTTCAAATGCGGACTCATCCCCTTTTTTATATGCTAAATCGCATAAAAAAGCAAGTGCTGCTATTTCCGCTTTCCCTTTATTTGCGTGATAGACATAATCTACAAGTTCATCCATGTTATGCAGAGACCAGTACTCCATAATAAGGTCTGTCAAAATCGTGGGACGCCCTCTGCCATCCCAGGCTTTTGCAACAGCCTGAAGCATCCGGCAGGCCATGTTGAAACCGCTTCCCTCGTCTCCCATAATATGACCCCAACCGCCTACACGGCAAATCTCCCCAACGGCATTGCGCCCATAACAGATGGACCCTGTTCCCGCTATCAGCAGCAGCCCACAGCCCGTTTCGGTTCCTCCGTATAAGGCGCCTTCCGCATCTGTGGTCACATAGATATAAGGGGAAAGTTTCGACTTCTGTAGAAACTGATACAGCGTTTTCTTGGCGGATTCCCTCCCAGCGCCAGCAGACCCCAGGCAGAGTCCTCGGCACTGAAGAGGTGAAAGGCCGCTTTCCCGCCGGAATTCCTCCAGAAGAGAGGAAAGGTTATCTTTCACTACTTCCGGCGGGTTGCTTGCCAGGTTGGAACTTCCGCCTTTCGATTCGTACAATATGTCCATGTTCTTATCAACGGCGAGCAAGTGCGTTTTTGTGCCGCCACCATCAATCCCAATGACATACTCCATTGTACGACTCCCTCACTTTCCAACCACTTTCCTGCCCTGCATTTCCTCCCAGTAAAGAGAGGCAGCTTTGGAAATCGTCTGCTCCTTTTCCAGAAGGCGATGGGCTTCTTCAGCCTCACATCCACACAGCAAGCTCAAAATGGCTGTTTTTGTTTCTCCCTTGGCTTGCTGAAGCGAGTGCTCAGCCTCTTCTCTGGTGACCCCTGTCGCCTGTGTAATGATACGCAGTGTGCGGTCTTTCAATTTTTTATTGCTTGGGGAGAGATCCACCATAAGGTTCCGATAGACTTTTCCAAGTTTGATCATGCTGGCGGTAGAAATCATGTTCAGCACCATTTTCTGGGCCGTTCCCGCTTTCATACGGGTACTTCCCATAATCGCCTCGGGCCCCACAATAGGAACGATGGCTACATCCGCCACTTGGATCACGCTTCCAGGGTAGGTATTGCTGAGGGCAATGGTAGCCGCGCCCAGTTTCTTGGCATGTTCCAAGGCTCCCAATACATAGGGGGCGTTGCCGCTGGCACTGATGCCCACCACCGCATCCTTCTCGGAAACTTGAAGCAGGTCTAAATCTCCACTTCCTTGGCTGTAGCAATCCTCCGCGCCTTCAATGGAGTTTCGGAGCGCCTTATCCCCGCCAGCGATAATACCTACAACCAATCCGGGGTCGGTTCCAAAGGTGGGAGGGCATTCCGAAGCGTCCAGTACTCCGAGCCTTCCGCTAGTCCCAGCGCCAACATAAATGAGACGTCCCCCCAACTTGATTCGCGCCACAATGATATCCACAGCCTTTTCAATTTCAGGAAGTGTTTTGCCTACTGCGTCGGCTACTTTGCAGTCTTCTGCGTGAATTTTCTTCAATATGTCGCTTGTGCTGCAGGTGTCAATATTTACGGTATTAGGGTTCACTTTCTCTGTTGTCAGCTCTGAGTAATCCATATCTATTCCTCGCTTACAGGGACTGGTTTTAGTATTTTAGATGGAACAATGTATGTGGGGCGCTAGAGAGTTCCAAAGAGATGGTACCGTCGTGGTTCGGGTTCTGTGATGTTGCCGCAAAGGCATTGGGAAGGCTTTCTGCTGTAAAGGATTGAACAGAACAAGGTTTTTCAACTTGCACCTGGATGGTCTGCGGGGAGGATGTTGTATTGCTGCAAACAATCAGAAGCCCATCTTCCAGTGTGTAACAGGCCGCCTGAATTCCTTCCGGAATATTTGTCAGGCCATTTTGGTCGCCATATGTTCCCAATCCGAACTCTTCCAACCAGAATTTCCGCAGGGCAATAACCTTCTTTAAATATTCGTAGCTTTTGGGATCTCTTCGGAAGGTATTGTCCTCTTCCAAATCGTAAATCCAGAAATACATCCCCAGAAGGAACGCCCTGTCAATCATCTCCCTGGAGGCCTGCGCCACATGAACGGGACGCATGGCCAGGTTCTGCTCAGGATAAAGCATATCTACCAAAATCTGCTCCGGGAATGTATAACGGTAAAGCTGAGGGAACGCGCCACAGTGGTGGTAAGAAAAAGTAGAAACCAACTGGCCGGAAACCAGGTTTCCATACGAATCAGAAACACCTTCATGAATCATGGAAAGGGGTTGCGGGTTTTGCTGTTGGCGTCGCTTGGCAACCTCCTCCAGCAGTTTCTGGTACCAGAAGTTCCACTGCCCAAAGCTATGATCGTGGTTTGTGTTGTAGCACACGCAAGGGCTGCCCATAGAGAGCTGGTCCAAATACATCCCATCGATGCCAATGTCTTCCGTCACATAGGCCACGGTTTCCTCAAGCTTCTTTCTCCAACCTCGGCTACCAATGCACTGCACTGAAAAACGCAAATCGCCAGAGCCGTATTGTTCTGTCATTACAGAACCATCCTCTTGCAGCACACCGTTTTCCGCAATAAAGTCCTTTAGATGGGTATACTTTGTGTTAGCAAGCCGGGAGTTAACATAAAAACAGATATGACCTCCCTGAGCAATTACCTTAGCGACCTGATCTCGCAATTCGTCCGCTGTTCCAAGGTCATCAGCAGGCACATACTCAGGGAACCCGTTGTCAAATCCGTCCTTGTGCCAGCCTGCCACCAGCAGGTGATTCAAACCTATTTCCTTGGCCTGCTCTAAAAGCTTTGTTATATCGGAAAAATGATGAACTACACCGCCGTTTTGATATTTGAAATCATAGTGCGCCATCAGGCCGGCGCTTTTCTCAAACCATTTGGGACAGGAGGTAGTGGCAGGAGAAAACTGCCGATGAAAGGCCCTGTATTTGTCGGCCCCTTGGTGCCAATCTCCCGAATGAACTGAAACCACAAACTCAGGAGAGTCCCAGCAGGTTTCCGCCCCCATTCTCACTGGATGCCCAAATGAAAAGTTCATTCCTGGGCTGTGAGGCCCATAGGTATCTACCCGAAGGGCACAGATATTGGGTTCCGGATCATGGCACGCGAAGTAAAGACCTGTGTTTTCTCCGTAGTAATCCAACCATTTCATGGACAGATTGCCTGAGTATCTCTCTTCTATGCCGTATACATCTTCGGGGAATTTACGCGAAATTGTCCCCACGCCATAGACGTATTTGTAGTTCTGCCAGCGCCAGTAAATATGGGAAGATCCCTTCGCAAAGTTTGTCACTGGGTCTTTTACTTGGATGCCTGCCTCAAAGGGGTAGACCAAGGCGTTTTCCTGCCAATCCCTTCCAAAATAGATGCCGTTTACACAAGGGAACCGAACTTCCTTCAGCGTCTCAGTGGAATGGTTCTCTACATGGATACGCCATTGGCTGTCGCCGTTTTCAGTAAGCTCGACAGTATATTTTACCTGAACCTCCCAGGGGCGCTCCCCATCCCACAAAGCATGGTAGGTTACGGTTGCCGACTGTCCCTCAGGAGAGACAGCAATTTCTGGCTGAAGCTGGGGATACCGGGCAATTGTTTCGGCTGATCCAGGATGGAGGCAGGCCTCCCCTTTCTTGGCCAGAATCGCAAAAGGCTGGGGCAAAGCAAACGTGTGGTTTTTTATCAAGTTCTCCCCAGAAGTCTCATCTACAAGTTCCAACAGCTCGCCGGTGAGACTGTCCAAAGCCAGGGATAAGCGTCCATTTGATAGGTGATATCTGCTTTGATAGTACATATTGTTACTCCTCTTGTTGCATCTGGAGTTATTTATTCCATTCCAGCGTTGTCAATGGTTTTTTGTACGATCTCTCGATATTCTTCCAACCCCATTTTTTCCACGTTGGCTTTGTAGTCTTCCCACTGGTCAAAGCTTGCTTCTCCGGTGATAAACTTGGCGGTCATATCCGTCAAATATGTGGAGATATCCGTGGTCAAAACAGAGATGCGGGTTGCGTCCTCCGCAGAATAGTTGAGCTGTCCCCAAACGATTTCAGGGGTATAGTCTATCAGAGCCTGGGCTGCGTTGACGGTGGTCTCAGGGATCATAAAGTTTCCAAAGTGAGCGTCATCCGCCACAGAGGGATTACCGCCGCCACTCCAGCAAACATAGCTGCCCAAAACTTCTTCCATATTCATCCCGTCCGGGTTGTTCATTACTTTATCGGTAAACTGGGGATTGCCCTCATCGTCGATGGTATAGGTATCATCTTCCACACCCATGAAGAAATGCTCGATGCCTTCAGGAGAATAGAAATAGTCCACCCACTTGACCGTTTCAGCAGGATGCTCGTTCACTTTTGTGATAAAAGTATTCTGACCAGCTACAGGAATGGTTCTGCCGCCGAAAAGCTGGTCGCCGTCCGGCCCGATAAGGGGAGCGGGAATATAAGTATAGTCTTCTGCGTAGCTTCCCAGATAATTGGTGTTGTTTGTGAACACAACGCCCAGAATATTCTGTTCAGCCTTCGCGGTAAGCTTGGGAATATCAACGGTGAAGACCTCTTGGTCCAGAAGTTTTTCTTCATAGAGCTTATTGCAGAATTCCAAGAAAGCCTTATATTCATCAGTCGTCTTAACAAACCGCAGTTCTCCAGTTTCAGGATCGATATCCCATTCTTCCTGGGCGGCACCTCTGGTGAGAAGGCCAAAAGAACCCATCAGGCCCTTAGTCAAACCGTTAACGCCTTCCGTGCAGAAGGGGATTTCATCCTTTGTGCCGTTGCCATTGTAATCGTAGCCGGACATAGTTTTAAGCATTTCGTAGAAATCGTCAGTTGTTTCCGGCATTTCCAGATTTTGGGCTTCCATCCACTTCTGATTGATAAACAGTTTGGGGAAAATGCGAGAAGGTGCTGCTGTTACCAAATAGGGGAAACCATAAATCTTTCCATCCGCCAGACGGATTTCTTTTTCAATAGAAGTGTCGTCCTCCATAAAAGTGGAGAAATTGGGGGCATATTCCTCCAGATAATCGTCCAAAGGAACCAAGGTGCCTTCCGAAGAATATTTGGTAATATCCGCAGATTCCAGGGTGCACTTAAAGAACACATCGGGCAACTGGTTGGAAGCGAACTTCAAGTTTAATTTTTCCTGGAACGAAGCTTGAGGGGCGGTCTCGAAATTGACCCGCACGCCTGTGGCTTCTTCCGCATAGTCCCAAATGGGCAAATCATTGAAATCTCCTTTTGTATAGGGGCCTTCCATTGCGAAACCGGTAATCTCAATCGTCTCTGAACCCTGGGTAGCAGACACATCTCCGGAAGATGCAGCACCCGACGTGGATGAACTGGCTCCTGAATCACCGCATGCGGTGACGCTAAAGGCCATAAAAGCAGCCAAGCCAGTCGCTAACATTTTTTTCAAAGTACCTTTCATTTTTATGACCATTCCTTTCCGCTGCGCTGCAAGGCACCAAAGGGTATGAAACACAGGAGCCTCTAACGCAGCAAGTCGTAATTTGTTAGAATAT
>CAJFSY010000011.1 GCA_904419785.1 uncultured Neglectibacter sp. | reverse complement strand
TATGTGCATCCGCGTGCTGGGCGGCACTGGCAGGAGGTATGCCAATATCGGCGACGTGGTGGTTGCTTCCGTTAAAAAAGCAGCACCCGGCGGCGTGGTAAAAAAAGGCGACGTTGTCAAGGCAGTTATCGTCCGGACTTCTTCCGGCGTGCGCCGCGAGGACGGCACCTATATCCGTTTCGATGAGAACGCGGCCGTCATCATCCGCGATGACAAGAACCCCCGCGGAACCCGTATCTTTGGGCCTGTGGCCCGTGAGCTGCGCGACAAGGAATACATGAAGATCCTGTCCCTGGCTCCCGAAGTTCTTTAATGGAGGTGCACTGAAATGAATAACAAGGTTCATGTAAAAACCGGTGACACCGTCGTAATCCTCAGCGGCAAAGACCGCGGCAAGAAGGGCAAAGTCATGCAGGTAAGCCCCAAAGAAGGCAAAGTGATCGTTGAGAACGCCAACTTTGTGCAGAAGCATGTAAAGCCCCGCAGAATGGGCGAGGCCGGCGGCATCATCAAGGCCGAAGGCGCCATCTATGCCTGCAAGGTGCAGGTGGTTTGCCCCCGCTGCGGCAAGCCCACCCGTGTCGGCCACAAGATCCTGAAGGACGGCACCAAGGAACGCATTTGCAGAAAATGCGGCGAGTCGCTGTGAGGGAGGATAAGAAAGCATGGCTAGAATGAAAGAATTCTATAAAGAAGAAGTGGCCCCCGCTCTGATGAAGAAATTCAGCTACAAGAGCGTGATGCAGATCCCGAAGCTGGATAAGATCGTCATCAACGTGGGCGCCGGCGAAGCCAAAGACAACGCCAAGGCAATCGACGCTATCAGCGGCGACCTGGCCAAGATCACCGGCCAGAAACCCGTGGTGTGCAAGGCCAAGAAGAGCGTGGCTAACTTTAAGCTGCGTGAGGGCATGCCCATCGGCGTGAAGGTCACCCTGCGCGGCGACCGGATGTATGAGTTTTTGGATCGCCTGTTCAACGTGGCCCTGCCCCGTGTTCGTGACTTCCGGGGCATCAACCCCAATTCCTTTGACGGCCGTGGCAACTACAACATGGGTATCCGCGAGCAGCTGATCTTCCCCGAAATCGATTATGATAAGGTCGATAAAGTGCGGGGCATGGATATCTGCTTTGTCACCACTGCCAACACCGACGAAGAGGCCCGCGAGTTCCTGACTCTGATGGGCGCTCCGTTCACCAAATAAGGAGGGATTATTGTGGCCAAGACTTCGATGAAAGTAAAACAGAGTAGACCTCAGAAGTATTCCACCCGGGAATACAACCGCTGCAAGATCTGCGGCCGGCCGCATGCCTACCTTCGGAAATTCGGCATTTGCCGTATCTGCTTCCGGGAGCTTGCGTACAAGGGCGAAATCCCCGGCGTGAAGAAGGCAAGCTGGTAAATCATCAAGGAGGTACTAAGACATGCAAGTTACAGATACAATCGCCGATCTGCTGACCCGCATCCGCAACGCGCAGGCCGCCAAGCATGACACCGTGGAGGTGCCCGCCTCCAACATGAAGAAGGCAATTTGCCAGATTCTGGTGGACGAGGGATATGTGAAGGGCTTCAGCGTAACGGAAGACGGCAAACAGGGCATGATCAGCATCACCCTGAAATACGCAAACGGCAAGCAGCCGGTGATCAAGGGCTTAAAGCGGGTCTCCAAGCCCGGCCTGCGCATCTATTCCAACGCGCAGGAACTGCCCAAAGTGATGAAGGGCCTGGGCGTGGCTGAAAACGTCGGCGGCGAAGTGCTGGCGTTCATTTGGTAAGAAAAGGGGGTGCGAGAGCATGTCGAGAATTGGAAGAAAACCCATCAATATTCCCGCTGGCGTTGAGGTAAAGCTCAACGGCAACGAAGTGACGGTAAAGGGCCCCAAGGGCACCCTGAGCCAGGCCTTCAACCCCAAGATGAACATCGCGGTGGAAGGCAGCGAAATTCTGGTTACCCGTCCTGACGACGAAAAGGAGTCCCGTTCGCTCCACGGCCTGACCCGCACGCTCATCCACAATATGGTGGTTGGCGTGACAGAGGGCTTCTCTAAGACCCTGGATGTTCAGGGCGTAGGTTACCGTGTGCAGAAGCAGGGCAAAGACCTGGTTATGAACCTGGGCTATTCCCATCAGGTGGTGGTGTCTGAGAATGAGGACATCAAAATTGAGGCTCCCAACGCCAACACCATCGTGATCTCCGGTATCGATAAGCAGAAGGTCGGCCAGTTTGCCGCCGAAGTCCGCGAGAAGCGGCCGCCGGAACCCTATAAGGGCAAGGGCATCCGCTATGCTGGCGAATTCGTGCGCCGCAAGGAAGGCAAGGCCGGTAAGGGCTCTAAGTAACAAGGCACGGCTGCGCCGCCACAAGAGAGTGCGCGGCAAGATCTCCGGCACCGCCGAGCGGCCCCGCCTGAACGTGTTCCGCTCCAGCGCCAACATCTATGCCCAGATCATCGACGACACCACAGGTCATACCCTGTGCGCTGCGTCCACTCTGGACAAGAGCTTTACTGGCAACGGCGGCAACAAAGAGGCTGCCCGTGAGGTGGGCAAGATGATCGCCCAGAAGGCAGCAGAGAAAGGCATTACCAATGTGGTCTTCGACCGCGGCGGATATATTTTCCACGGCCGTGTCAAAGAGCTGGCCGAAGGCGCCCGCGAGGGCGGCCTCAACTTCTAAGTAAGGAGGAAATGATTTTGGCTAGTAATATTGACGCTACTACACTGGACCTGCAAGAGCGGGTTGTGGCTATCAACCGCGTATCCAAGACCGTTAAGGGCGGCCGTGTAATGAAGTTCTCCGCTTTGGTGGTCGTGGGCAACGGCGACGGCATTGTGGGCTTTGGCATCGGCAAGGCCGCTGAAGTGCCGGACGCTATCCGCAAGGGTATTGAAGATGCGAAAAAGCATCTGACCTCTATCGCTCTGCGTGGCTCCACCATCCCCCACGACATCGTGGGCGAGTTTGGCGCCGGCCGCGTTATTCTGAAGCCCGCCGCCCCCGGTACCGGCGTTATCGCCGGCGGCCCTGTGCGTGCTGTGGTGGAATGCGCTGGCATCCGCGATATCCGCGCCAAGGCTCTGCGTTCTAACAACCCCTGCAACGTGGTTCGCGCAACCCTGGCTGGCCTGACCCAGCTGCGCTCCGCTGAAGAAGTGGCCGCGCTGCGTGGCAAGACCGTGAAAGAGATTCTGTAAGGGAGGGCCCAGCTTTGAAAATCACTTTGAAAAAAAGCCTGATCGGCAGCAAGAAGGATCAGATCGCAACGGCCGAATCCCTGGGGCTGAAAAAAGTGGGCGACACCACCGAGCAGCCCGATAACGCCCAAACTCAGGGCAAGCTGAAGAAGATCGGCCATCTGATCGAGGTAAGCAAGTAAACAAGCTAAGGAGGTGCGTGACAATGAAGCTCAATCAGCTGACAGCTACGCCCGGCGCTACTAAAGAGCGCAAGCGTATCGGCAGAGGATATGGCGCCGGCACCGGCAAGACCGCCGGCAAAGGCCACAAGGGCCAGAAGGCCCGTGCAGGCCACGGCCAGCGGCCCGGTTTTGAAGGCGGCCAGATGCCTATGCAGAGAAGAATTCCCAAAAGAGGTTTTAACAATATTTTTGCCAAAGAGATCGTTTCCATCAACATCGGTTCTCTGAACCGTTTTGAGGATGGCGCTGTGGTTGACACCGCTGCGTTGATCGAAACCGGCATTCTGAAGAAAGAGTGCGACGGTGTAAAAATCCTTTCTAACGGAACGCTTACAAAGAAGCTGACCGTGAAAGCCAATGGTTTTTCCGCGGCTGCCAAGGCCAAGATCGAAGCCGCTGGCGGAAAGGCCGAGGTGATCTAAGTGTTTAACACGATCCGAAACGCATGGCGGATTCCGGACCTGCGCAAGAAGCTCCTGTACACACTGCTGATCATCGTTGTGTTCCGTTTCGGTTCCGTCATTCCCGCGCCGTTTTTGAATGTCTCCACTCTGTCGGACCTGATGGCTTCCGCAGGTGAGAATTCCGCGCTGGGATATATCAATATGCTCACCGGCGGCGCGTTCTCTTACGCTTCTTTGTTCGCCATGGGCATCACGCCCTATATCAACAGCTCGATTATCATGCAGTTGTTGACCATCGCCATCCCGCCGTTGGAGCGTCTGGCAAAAGAGGGCGAAGAGGGCCGCAAGAAGATCGCTACCATCACCCGGTATGTCACCGTGCTGCTGGGCTTGATTCAAGGTGTGGCGTATTACTTCTATCTGCGCAGCTATAACATTGTAGAATATACCAACGGTTTCGCTGGTGTGTTCGCCGCGCTTGTCATTGTGCTCACCTTTACTGCCGGCACAGCCCTGATCATGTGGATGGGCGAGCAGATCAACGAAAAGGGCGTAGGCAATGGCATCTCCATCATCCTGTTTGCCGGTATCGTCGCCCGGCTGCCGGTTACTTTCGGCACTGTGTGGCAGTATATGCAGCTCGGCATGGAGAGCGCTTCTTCCGCTGGCCAGTATCTGGTCCTTGCTCCTCTGTTCATCGTATTGTTCCTGGTGGTGATCTGGGTTATCGTTTTCATGAACGAAGCCGAGCGCCGTATTCCGGTGCAATATGCTAAAAAAGTAGTAGGCCGTAAAATGTATGGCGGCCAGAGCACTTTCCTGCCTGTGAAAGTGGCTATGAGCGGCGTAATGCCTGTCATTTTCGCAAGCTCCATCTTGGCCATTCCCCAGTTTATCAAGTTCTTCGCCAACCCCACCGAGGGCTTTGGCAAGGCTTTGCTGGATGCTTTCTCTCAAACAGGCTGGCTGTATGTGGTGCTCTATTTCCTGCTGATCCTGATGTTCGCTTATTTCTATATGTCCATCCAGTATAATCCGCTGGAAATGGCCAATAATCTCCGCCAGAGCAACGGCACGATTCCGGGCATCCGTCCCGGAAAGCCCACGGCAGATTTCATTGCGAAGATCCTTTCCAAGGTTACTTTGATCGGGGCTCTGTTCCTCGCGTTTGTGGCCTTGATCCCCATCATCTATACCAACGTGACCGGTATGTATGGCCTTTCTTTGGGCGGCACTTCCATCATCATTATTGTGGGCGTGGCTCTTGAAACCGTGAAGCAGCTGGAGTCCCAGATGATGATGCGTCACTATAAAGGTTTTCTGGATTAATGGAAACGGAGGATGAAGCTATGAAGCTGATTTTGTTAGGCGCGCCGGGAGCCGGCAAAGGCACCCAGGCGGAAAAGATTTGCCAGAAGAACAACATCCCCACCATCTCTACGGGGAATATTCTCCGCGAAGCGCTGAAAAGCGGCACGGAGATGGGCCTGAAAGCAAAAAGCTTTATGGAGAGCGGCCAGCTGGTGCCCGATGAGATCCTAATCGGCATCATCCAGGACCGCCTGGCCCAGGACGACTGCAAAAACGGTTTCATCCTGGACGGTTTCCCCAGGACCATCCCCCAAGCCGAGGCTTTGGACAAAATGGGTGTGGAGATCGACGCTGTCCTCGATATCGAGGTGGCGGATGAGGATATCGTCACCCGCATGTCCGGACGCCGTGTCTGTGAAAGCTGTGGTTCCTCTTACCACACGCTGTATAAGCAGCCCAAGGTAGAGGGCAAGTGTGACATCTGCGGCGGCACCCTTGTTCAGCGCAAGGATGACCATCCGGATACAGTGAAAGAACGTCTGGAAGTGTATCACAGCCAGACGGAACCCCTCAAGGAATATTACAGCAAGCAGGGCAAACTGCTTGTGGTCCACGGCCAGGAAAAGGTGGAAGACACCACCCGCCTGGTGATGGAAGCCTTGGAGGATTTGACATGATCGTGCTAAAGACGAGCCGGGAACTTTCCGTTATGCGGAAAGCCGGGAAAATCTCGCAAAAAGCACTCAGGTTGGCTGGCGAGGCGGTAGAACCCGGGGTATCCACCTGGGAGATCGATAAGATCGTCCGCACTTACATCGAGAGCGAAGGCGCTACGCCCAGTTTTCTCGGATACAGCGGCTACCCGGCCAGCGCCTGTATTTCTGTAAACAATGTGGTTATCCACGGCATACCCTCCAAAAGCATTATTTTGAAAAAGGGCGATATCGTAAGTTTAGATATCGGCGCGTATTACGAAGGTTTCCACGGCGATAACGCCTGGACTTTCCCCTGCGGCGAGATCAGCGAAGAAGCCCAGGCGCTTTTGGATGCCACGGAGCAAAGCCTGTTTTTAGGCATTGAGCAGGCAGTTCCCGGCCATGCGGTGCAAGCGTATGTCGAAGCTCGCGGTTACTCGGTGGTACGAGAATTCGTCGGCCACGGAGTAGGTGCGAAGCTCCATGAAGACCCCAGCGTTCCCAATTACGGCACGCCCGGCAGGGGCGTAAGACTGATGCCTGGCATGGTGATCGCCATTGAGCCTATGATCAACATGGGCAAACCCGGAGTGCAGATTCTGGATGACGGCTGGACCACCGTGACCAAGGACGGAAGCCTTTCCGCCCATTTTGAACACACAGTGGCCATTACCAACGACGGGCCGGTCCTCTTGACACAGTTGGATTGAGGGCGGGCTATGGAGTGGAAACGAGGCCAAGTGGTCAGGTCCCTTGCCGGCCATGATAAAGGCAGCTTTCTGGCGGTGCTGGAATACGCCCCACCCTGGGCGGTGGTGTGCGACGGCAAACACCGGCCGTTAGAGCGTCCCAAGCGGAAAAAGTTGTTCCACTTGGCGCCAACAGCCACGGTGCTGCCGGAAGAGGCCCTAAAAACCAATCGACAAATACGCAGCGCCTTGCGTCCTTTCGCGGACGCGGCGGCGAAGTGAAGTACGGAGGTTTTTCCTATGTCAAAGCAGGACGTAATTGAAGTGCAGGGGGTTGTGAAGGAAGCGCTGCCCAATGCCACATTTCAGGTAGAGCTTCCCAATGGGCACACGGTGCTGGCTCACATTTCCGGCAAGCTTCGGATGAACTTCATCCGCATTTTGCCCGGCGACAAGGTCACCATGGAAATGTCACCCTATGATCTGACCAAGGGCCGCATCACGTGGCGCTCGAAATAAGACAAACCCACAGAATTACTGACGTATCCCACTGAAAAGGAGGGCACATTATGAAAGTCAGACCTTCTGTTAAAAAGATGTGCGAAAAATGCAAGATTATTAAGCGTAAGGGCAAAGTCATGGTTATCTGTGACAACCCCAAGCATAAGCAGCGCCAGGGCTAAGGGCCGGCGCAATACCATGGAGGTGTAAGAATGGCTCGTATTTCCGGTATCGACTTACCCAGAGACAAGCGGATCGAGATCGCCCTTACCTATATCTACGGCATCGGCCGTAAGACCGCGACCAACATCTGCGCCGCCACCGGCGTAGATCCCGACATCCGCGTTCGGGACCTTTCTGAAGATGATACAGCGAAACTGAGAGATTATATTGACAAGAACTGCCATGTGGAGGGTGACCTCCGCCGGGACGTTGCTTTCGACGTGAAGCGTCTGATCGAAATCGGCTGCTATCGCGGCGTGCGTCACCGCAAGGGCCTGCCGGTCCGCGGCCAGCGCACCAAGACCAACGCCCGCACCCGCAAAGGTCCCAGAAAGACCATGGCGAACAAGAAGAAGTAAGGAGGGATTTTTAAATGGCAGCACAAAAGGGCACTAAGGGCGCAGTACGCCGCCGCCGCGAGCGCAAAAACATCGAGCGCGGCGCCGCCCATATTCAGTCTACCTTTAACAACACCATCGTCACCATCACCGATACCCAGGGCAATGCTATTTCCTGGGCAAGCGCTGGCGAGCTGGGCTTCCGTGGCTCTCGTAAATCCACTCCCTTCGCCGCGCAGACAGCCGCCGAGACCGCTGCCCGCCTTGCGATGGAGCATGGCATGAAGTCCGTAGAAGTTTACGTTAAGGGTCCCGGCGCCGGCCGTGAAGCCGCTATCCGCGCCCTGCAGGCCGCTGGCCTGGACGTGAGCATGATCAAGGACGTCACTCCCATCCCTCACAACGGATGCCGCCCGCCGAAGCGCCGCCGCGTCTAACTTGAAAGGAGAAAAAAGCTATGGCTAAAAATATGCAGCCCATCGCAAAGCGCTGCCACGCGCTGGGGATTTCTCCTGCTGTTATGGGCTATGCGAAGAAGAACACCAACCGCAACCCCGGCAGCCAGATGAGAAGAAAGAAGGGCGAATATGCCCTGCAGCTGCAGGAGAAGCAGAAGGTCAAGTTCGTTTACGGCATTCTGGAAAAGCAGTTCCGCGCTTATTATGAGAAGGCCAGCAGCATGGCCGGCAAGACCGGTGAGAACCTGCTGATCTTGGTGGAGCGCCGCCTGGATAACGTGGTTTACCGCCTGGGCTTCGCCACCACCCGCCGGGACGCCCGGCAGCTGGTGAACCATGGCCACTTCACCGTAAATGGCCAGAAGGTGAACATTCCCTCTTACCTGGTAAAACCCGGCGATGTCATCGAGGTCAAGGCTTCCAGCCGTTCCTCTGTGAAGTTCTCTAAGCTCACCGGTGAGGATGCTCCCCTGGTGACCCTGCCCCAGTGGCTGGAGCGGGATAAGAACGCCTTGAAAGGCACTGTGTTACAAATGCCCGTCCGCGAGGATATCGACCTGCCCGTGGAAGAGCACCTCATCGTGGAGTTGTACTCCAAGTAATGCGGGCTCCCGATTTAGCAGGCACCATCGATATTTTTGCACTGTGTAAAAGGAGGATCGCGGATGATTGAGATAGAAAGACCCAAAATCGAAATTGCGGAAGTTTCCGAAAACGGCACTTATGGTAAATTCGTGGTCGAACCCCTGGAGCGGGGCTTTGGCACCACCTTGGGCAATGGATTGCGGCGGGTGCTGCTCTCCAGTCTGCCGGGCGTGGCCGTAAAATCCATCAAGATCGATGGCGTGCTCCACGAGTTTTCCACCATCCCAGGGGTAAAAGAAGATGTCACCGAGATCGTACTGAACATTAAAGGTCTGGTGGCAAAGCTTCATTGCGACGGCCCCAAAACCGTAGAAATTTCTGCGGAAGGACCTTGTGAGGTTACAGCCGAATCCATTAAAAGCGACAGCGAAGTGGAGATTTTGAATCCCGAGCTGCACATCGCCACCCTGGGCGAAGGGGCTAGGTTCTATATGGAACTTACCCTGGATAAGGGAAGGGGTTATGTCTCGAACGAACGCAACAAGCAGAATATGCCGGAAGGCGTGATCGGGGAGATTGCGGTCGATTCTATTTACACACCTGTGCTCAAGGTCAACTTCAATGTGGAAAGCACCCGCGTAGGCCAGAGCATCGACTATGATAAACTGACGCTGGAAGTTTGGACCAACGGCGTCATCAATGCCCAGGAAGCCGTTTCTTTGGCGGCCAAAGTTCTCACCGACCACCTGAATCTGTTCGTGGACCTGTCCGACAAGGGCAAGAGCACAGAGATCATGGTGGAGAAGGACGAAGGCGGCAAAGAGAAAGTGCTCGAGATGACCATTGAGGAATTGGATCTCTCCGTCCGTTCCTTCAACTGTCTCAAGCGCGCTGGCATCAACACTGTGGAGGACCTGATCAACCGTTCGGAAGAGGACATGATGAAGGTTCGCAACCTGGGCCGGAAATCGCTGGAAGAGGTCGTGTGGAAGCTGGCTTCCCTGGGCTTCAGCCTGCGCAAGGACGACGAATAAGCAACCTACTTTTACTACGATAGGAGTGAATATTCATGCCGGGAACGAGAAAGCTGGGAAGAGATACCGCCCATCGGACCGCTATGCTCCGGGGCTTGGTGACATTCTTCTTGGAGAACGGCAAGATCGAGACCACCGTGACCCGCGCCAAAGAAGTGCGCGCCATGGCGGAAAAAATGATCACCATTGCCAAGCAGGATAATCTGCACAACAAGCGCCTGGTGATGAGCTTCATCACTAAGGAGAGCGTGACCAATAAGCTGTTCACTGAAATTGCCCCCAAGTATGCTGACCGCAACGGTGGCTATACCCGCATCACCAAGCTGGGGCCCCGCCGCGGCGACGCTGCTGAGATGGCGATTCTGGAATTGGTTTGATCTAAGAGAGTTTTGTTTACGAAACTGAGATAGCATAAAAAATTCCGTCCTGAAAGCTGTTGCCAAAGGACGGAATTTTTTCATTTGAAATAAAGTAATAGGCTAAAAAAACTTATAAAAAAGGAGTGTGGACGATTCCACACTCCTTTTTTAAATTCTTATTGTTCCCAGTACATCTTTGTTTTTGTGTTGATTTCTCCCTCTTGCAGGGTGAATGCAAGGGTTGGCACAGGATCGCCGCTTAAGCCGCCGGATTCCGGCACGGTGCGGTCACCCGTGAGAGTGAGTTTGCTGCCGTCAAATTGGAAAAGCAAACGGGCGCCAGTGACCATGCGGGTGTTGCGGACTTCCAGTTCCAGTTTATTCCTTGCGCGCCAGCTTGCGTTAGTGCCGAATATTGTGTCGCCGATCTCCGCGCAGGAGAAATGGCCTGTAATGCCTACAGGCAGTTCTATACGGCCATTATCTTGCTGAAAGACCAGGCGCACGTCGTCTCCCTGGAATACAAATTCCAGGCTCTGCAAGGTGCTGCCCTCAGGCTTAAAATGGCCGCCTCCGCCGATCAGATCGACGAGGCCGGGAGCGGGACCGTCAGGAGCATATACGGCTCCGTTTAAAGATTGTTCTGCCCCAGGATTGCGCATACCAAGCATGGGGTTGAGTTCCAGATGTTCCAGCCGTTTTTCCAAGCGGTGCTGGGCATGGCGGTCCTCCGGCAGGGGGCCGTCTGCAAAGGCGGGAAGCAGTTTTTCCCACACAGCTGTAAGTACGGCTTGCAGCCGTGTGGAGCAGGAATGGATCACTACAGCGGCGTCCTGGTGGGTGAGCACCACACCATATTGGCCATAAGCGCCGTCTCCACGGAACACGCCGGGCTGGGCGCAGCGCCAGAATTGGAAGCCATAGCCCACTTGCCAGTCAGGATCGCCATCCCAGCCTGCGCCGCGGTTTTCGATCTGCTTGGATGTGGCCATGTCGAACCAGTTTTCATTCAGCAGGCGCTGGCCTTCCCAAAGGCCCTTGTTAGCCACAAACTGCACGAAACGGGCCATAGCGTCCAAGGTCAGATACATGCCTGCGCCGCCCATTTCTGTGCCATCCGGCATCACATAGCAGTGAACGTCCCCCATGCCCAAGGGCTGGAACAAACGGGGTTTTAAGAACTGGGTAAGAGACAGCCCGGTTTTCCGGGTGATGATAGCGGAAAGCATGTTGGTCCCCGCTGTATTGTAGAGGAAATGGGTGCCGGGTTCATACACGAAGGGGTGGTGGAGGAAGGCGGAGATCCAGTCAGGATAGCCGTCGCCCAAGTTGGGGATCTCCGTCTCGTGGCCGCAGCCCATCATCAGCAGATGGCGCACTTGGCATTTCTTTAAGTTCTCACTGGGCTCAGAGGGGATCTTATCCGGGAAAAGGTCCACCAGATAATCGTCTAAGGAGATGATGCCTTCTTGTACCGCAAAGCCAATGGCGGTAGAAGTCAGGCTTTTGCTGAAAGAAAATAAAATGTGGGGCGTTTGGGCGTTATAAGGTTTCCAGTGGCCCTCGGCATATAACTTGCCGTGGCGCAGCAGCATAATGCCATGCATTTCGATGCCATAGCGGTAGAGCTCGTCCAGCAGGTCGATCACCGCTTGAGAAGGTACCCCTACGCTTTCTGGGGTAACTCGCAGAAATTCCATAAAACGACTTCCTTCCGAAAGAAATTTAGCAAACTTATAAAACTAGTGTAACACAGTTTAAAACAGGTTGCAACGCAGAATACTAATAACAATTCCTGCAAAATTCTTTGAAAAGAAGAGGTATCGCCATGGTAAGGATTCAAAAAGTTTATGGCTGCGAGATATTGGATTCCCGGGGGAACCCAACTGTCAGCGCCACAGTGCAGCTCACCGACGGCACGATGGGCACAGCCGCCGCGCCCTCGGGAGCTTCTACAGGAAAGTTTGAGGCTATAGAGCTGCGGGATGGCGACCAGCGCCGCTATGATGGAAAAGGCGTGCTGAAAGCCGTGCGCAATGTAAGCGAGATCATTTCACCTGCTTTGGAAAAAGTCCACAGCCTCACAGTGCGGGAGATCGACCAGGTGTTGCAAAAGCTGGACGGCACGCCCAACAAGGCTCATCTGGGGGCTAACGCGACTCTGGCGGTCTCTATGGCATGTGCCAGGGCCATTGCCGCCCATTACCGTATGCCCCTTTATCGCTATTTAGGCGGGGCCGCCGCCCACCAGCTTCCCCGGCCTATGATGAATATCTTAAACGGGGGAGCCCACGCGGGGAACAATATTGACATCCAAGAGTTCATGATCGTCCCTACAGGGGCAGGGTGTTTCCGTGAAGGGCTGCGCTGGTGCGCGGAAATTTATCACACTTTGGGCAAACAGCTTAAAGAGCAGGGGCTTTCCACTGGGGTAGGGGACGAAGGCGGCTACGCGCCGGACCTTCCCAGCGACGAAGCGGCCATCGAAGCGGTGCTGGGCGCCGTGGAGAAAGCAGGGTACGGCGGAAAGGTGCAGATTGCCCTGGATGCCGCCGGCAGCGAATGGGCCCAGGGAAACCGTTACCGCCTGCCAAAGCGGGGCAAGGAATTCAGTGTGGAGGATATGATCGAATATTGGGAGGGGCTGGTGAGACAGTATCCCATCATCTCCATCGAGGACCCCTTAGGGGAAGAGGACTTCGCCGGATGGGCGGCCCTGACGGCACGTTTGGGAGAGAAAGTGCAGCTGGTAGGGGACGATTTGTTTGTCACCAATATAGAACGGCTGCGGCAAGGCATCGATGAAGGGGCAGGCAACGCCATTTTGATCAAACCCAACCAGATCGGTACCTTGACGGAAACGCTGGACTGCATTGAGCTGGCCAAACGCAGCGGGTATAAGACCATTATTTCCCATAGGTCGGGAGAGACGGAAGATACGTTTATCGCGGATTTGGCGGTGGCTGTAAACGCTGGGCAGATCAAAACAGGAGCGCCCTGCCGCACGGAACGTGTGGCGAAATATAACCGCCTGCTGCGCATCGAGGAATGTTGACAAACAGCCCGTAAACTGATAGGATTGAAAAAATAGATTTTTCTCAATTCTACTCAGAAAGGGATCGATTTTATGGGCAATGTGTTAGACAGAGTGCGGCGCTGTGCCGACGCCATTCGGGAGAAAACCAGTTTCACTCCCCGCACCGCCTTGATTTTGGGCTCTGGCCTGGGCGGTTTTGGTGAGCGGCTTTCGTTGGAAGCCGTTGTGGAATACAGCGAAATCCCTGGGTTTCCCATTTCCACCGTGCCGGGACACCAGGGAAGGTTTCTGTTTGGCTATGTGGGCCAAGAGCCCGTAGTGGTCATGCAGGGAAGAGTCCACTATTATGAAGGCTATCCCATGGAAGATGTGGTTCTGCCCACCCGGGTCATGGCCCAGCTGGGCGCGAAACGTCTGGTGCTCACCAATGCCGCCGGAGGCATCGGTTCCCAGCTGGAGGCAGGGGATTTGATGCTTTTGACAGACCATATCGCCAGCTTTGTGCCATCGCCGCTGATAGGGCCCAATGAGGATCAGTTGGGCACCCGTTTCCCGGATATGACAGAGGTCTACAGTCTCCGTCTGCGGGAGAAAGCTCTGGCAGCGGCCCAGAAGTTAGGCATCCGCTTAAAGCAGGGCGTATATCTCCAAACCACCGGTCCCCAGTATGAGACGCCGTCGGAGATCCGCATGTATCAGGCCCTGGGCGCCCACGCTGTAGGAATGAGCACCGCTTGTGAGGCCATGGTTGCCCGGCATATGGGGATGGAAGTCTGCGGTATCAGCTGTGTCACAAACCTGGCCGCCGGCTTGAGCGACAAAGCCCTTTCCCATGAAGAGGTGCAGGAGACAGCTGACCGTGTGGCCCAGAGTTTCCAAAGCCTGGTGTGGGAGCTGCTCTCCACCATAGAAGAATAACAAAAGAAAACCCCCGGATACCGGGGGCTTTCTTTTTATCGGGGAATCCCGTTTGATGTTTCAATAGTGGAAGCTGCGTTTTTAAAAATCACTGATTTTACGGCTCAAAATAGAAAGAGCACACTGTTTCGCCCCCGTTGAGGAACACCTCGCAGGTGTGGGTATCGGCAAAGACTTTTACGTCCCGCACGTCCTTCGCAGGGCGTTCCAACAGGATGTGTTTGCCGTCTGTGACCTTGACGATCCACTGGCCCTGCTCAACATGGGGGTCCTCCTGGGTGAGATAGCCTTGGGCTTCTTCCACCGGATACAGGCAGAGGTTGCCTGCGTCGTTGAGGGACACCTCCATAGGAACGGTCAAGCAGCCGCAGCGCACGGCTTCTGGGTCCTCGGGCTGGCCCCAGGGAGTCATCCATCCCATAAGGATGCGGCGGCCTTTGTGGTCCACAAAGCTTTGAGGAGCGTAAAAATTGGGGCCTACTGCCGGACGTTGGAAGTCCTCCGGCGTGAAATGTTCCCCGTCGAACTGGCCCAGCACAAATTGGACGCACTGGGGCTGGTCCATACGGGAGAAACATAAGGCCCACTTGTCCCCTGCCGGGAACAGATCGGGGCATTCCAGAACGGGGCCCATTTCACGGGTCTCAAAGAGCTTGCCGGCATACTCCCAGTGGAGCAGGTCGGAAGATTTGTAAAGCACTACAGCGGCCAAGCCGTCCCGTCCTACGCCGCAGACCATACGATATGTGCCGTCCTCCCAAGGGAATACTTTAGGGTCGCGGAAATCCAGGCTCTGGGGGTCTACCGGGCTTTGAGGAATGATGGGGTTGCCGGAATGTTTGACAAAATGCAGGCCGTCCTCAGAAGTGGCCAGGCATTGGGTCTGAGCCAGGTTTTCTCCCACCGCGGTGTAGAACAGATAAAGCTTGCCGTCTTTTTCCACAGCAGAGCCCGAAAAACAGCCCAAAGTGCTTTCATAGGGCATGTCCGGCACCAAAGCTAAGGGAAGCTCTTCCCAGTGGATCAGGTCTTCGCTGACCGCATGGGCCCAGTGCATAGGGGCAGTCCATTGGGTGGCTTCGGGGTGATGCTGGAAAAAGGCGTGGTATTTTCCTTTAAAATAGCAAAGGCCGTTGGGGTCGTTGAGCCAGCCTTTTTGGGGTTCTACATGATATTGTAATTTTGGAAGCATAGTCAAAACACTCCTTTTTGAGAGATAAAAAGCCGGAAACGAAAGGCCCCCGGCAAAAGGTTTTAAGCCATTTTTTATATAATACCCTAAGATCGTGGTTTTTACAAGAGCAATAAGCGGCCGCCCAAAGTTTCCGCCTCGCTGGGGTCGTGGGTCACTAAAATTACCGTTTTCCCTTTTGTTTTTCCCAGGAAATATCCCATTACCAGGGATTTCGTCCCAGTATCCAACCCTTTGAACGGCTCATCCAAAAACAAAACGTCATATTCTGCCGCCAGCGCCCGCAGGATCGCCACACGGCGCTTCATGCCCCCGGAAAGGGTACGCACCGGCTGGCGCAGGCTGTCTGAAAGCCCCAGGGCGCACAGCATGGCTTCGGTCTCCTCTTTTGTCAGGGAAGGATTTACCAACCGGATGTTGGAAACCGCTCCTGTGTTTTCGCAAAGCCGGTTTTCTTGGAACACCGCGCTTTTTTTGCGGCCCTCCATGCCGAAGATCTGGCCGCTGTCCGGAGATTCCAACCCCAGAAGCAACGAGAGCAGGGTGGTTTTCCCGCAGCCGGAAGGCCCCATGATGCAGGTCAGCTCCCCTTCCGGGAACTTGTGGGAAAAGTGGTCCAGCACTTTCTTTTCCCCATAAGATTTGCAAACGTCCCGCAATTCGATTTCCATAAGGGCCTCCTTTCAGCTTTGTTCCAATCGGGCCACAGCACGGTCCAGCAGGAACAGGAAGCATTTTTCAAACAGCAGGCTGACCAGGATGATGACCAATGTCCAGGAAAACAAGTCCGGGGTTTCCAGATAGACTTTAGCTTCGTAGAGCCGCTCACCGATAGAGCCGTCGGGCAGGCCGATGACCTCGGCGGCGATACCGGCTTTCCAGCAAAGGCCCAGCCCTACAGCGCAGGCCGACCGGAAAAAAGGAGCCACCTGGGGCAGATAGAGATAGCGCAGCCGGCGGGCGAAGGGCACTTCAAACACATCCGCCATTTGGGTGAGCTTTTGATCCATGCTGGAAATGCCGCCCAACACGTTAGCGTATACGATGGGGGTCACCATCAAGAAGGAAATGACGATGGAAAGGTTCCGGGAGGGCACCCAGATAAGCACCAGGATGATGAAGGATGCCACAGGGATGGATTTGACCACGCTCATCAGCGGGGCGGTAAGGTCCCGCACCGGGCCAAACCGGGAAGAAAGCACCGCTAAAACGGTCCCTGTCAGGCAAGCGGCTAAAAATCCTAAAGTAATGCGCCAAAAGGAGAAAAAGATCGCTCCCCAAAAATCCCCGTGAGGGAGAAGCTCCCCCAGCCGGAGTAAAACAGAAACAGGAGATACCAAAAGGATCTCCTGTCCCAAAGCCATAGCCGCAAGCTGCCACACGATCATCCAAACGGCTACGGCCCACAACTTTACCCCTCGGCGGGGTTTCTTCTGTTTTTCTCCCGTTTTAGCCGACATAGTAGAAGTCGTCACCGGGCAGTTCGCCTCCAATCGACTTGGGATTCTGTTCCTGCAAGGTCTGCAAGTAGGCGGAAAGCTTGGTTTTCATTTCCTCCCCCGCGATAAAGGTGATGTTGCACTCTGGAAGAGCTTTCAGCGCTACAGCTTCGGGCACGATGTCATACTGGCCAACCAAAGCGGCGGCGCCTTCCAAGTCTGTTTCAGTGTAAGCCACCGATTGCTCATATCCTGCGAGAAACAAGTTTATCAAATCGGGATTTTCTTTCACAAAGTCTTTCCGGGCTACCACTACGCCGGTGATCAAAGTAGCGTCGCCGCCGTTAGCGGAGGCCAGTTTTTCCCATTCCTCAGTCATGTCCAGTGCCACCCGCAGGTTCTCGTTCTGGGTCTGGGCGGTGGTGACGAAAGGCTGGGGCAGCATGGCAATGGCATTTTCTGTAGAAGCCAAAGCGGCCACGCATTCAGAGTGCTCGGATTTCCACTCGATAGTCACGTCGGTTTCCGGGTCGATGCCGTTTTGCGAGAGCATATAGTTCAAAGCGTATTCCGGGGTCGAGCCTTTGCCGGAAGCGAAAATGGTCTTGCCTTTCAAATCTTCCACCGACTGGACCGTGTCGCCGTTTTCCACGATATACAGCACGCCCAGGGTGTTGATGGCCAATACCTGCACCTGGCCTTCGGTGTTGTTATAGAGGACGCTTGCCAGATTGGCGGGAACCGCGGCGATATCCAACTCGCCTTGCACCAGCTTGGGAGTGATCTCGTCAGCAGAGGCGTAGATGGAAAAATCATACTTTGGGGAATCCAAAGCAGCGTCATCGCTCATCATTTTGACCATACCCATGGCGGTGGGGCCTTTCAGGGCCGCTACCACAGCGGTGCCCAAAGGAGCAGGTTCTTCAGAAACAGCGGAACTGGCGGAAGAGAGCCCGCTTGCTTGTGAGGAGACCTGGCTTTCAGGCTGGCTCTCCTGAGAAGAAGTACCCGTCTCAGATGAGACGGCGCTGCTGGAAGAGCTTTCTTGGCCAGAGCAGCCGAATAAAGCCAGGCACAAGGCCAAGGCTAGTGTGAAAGACAAAACGCGTTTCATAAACATCCATACCTTTCTGCCCCATAATGATGAAAAGTGCGCCAGGGGCTTGGCGCGAACAAAATCCGGTAAGCCCCGGAGATTTATTGCTTGCCGGGGACTTTCCCATTGACAGCGCTGGAATACCTATAAAAAAGCCGCCAACGGGGTAAAACTCCGTGGCAGCATTATACAACAGCGTGGGGGAAAATGCAAGAACAGCCACCCCAAAAATGCAGGAAACAGCAGGGGTTCCGGCCTGGTTGGGGTCAAGATGAGGAAGTTTTTTGCAGGGGCGTCAAGCGGAGCAGATCCTCCCCTGCGGGAACGAAGCCGGTTTTCAAAAGGTCCACTTCCCAGCCCTCTTTGCAGTTGCAGAACACGAAAGGCGTGTCCAGAGCGCATTGGTGGTCTGCCATCACCGCTGGGTCGAAAGCCAGCACTTTCTGGCCCCGTGTGACTCGATCCCCGGTTTGCACGAAAATCTCAAAGCCCTTTCCTTGCAGGCGGTTGGTATCCATGCCCACATGGATGAGAAATTTGATGCCGGCTTCTGTTTCCATGCCCAAAGCGTGTTTGGTGGAGAGGGAGAATTCCACTATGGCGTCAGCGGGAGCGTATACCACGCAGTCTTGGGGTTGGATGACCACTCCCGGCCCCAGAATGCCCTGGGCGAAAGTAGGGTCGGAGCATTGGGAAATGGGAATCACCTCGCCCGCCAGAGGGCATCCGAACAAAAAGCCTTTTTCCATAGATGTAGCAGCCATAGGACCTCACCTTTCTGCAAAACAGGCAGCACCCGTTCTAAAAGTTGACCTATCTTCAAAAAATGATTAAAATTTCATAAAATATAAAAGGGTTTTGTGGAAAATAATACCCTGTAATTGTACAAGAGAAAAAGGAAAGCTGTCAAGGGATTTTGAAAGATTTAACGTTGCATCAAAAAATTTGAAAACATAGGAAAAACCGTGTAAGAAAAGGGCCTGTGACTTTCGTCTAAGAGGCAAAGAAGCTGAGAAAGGAGGGAGCGGCTGGTGGAAAAGCAAGAGCGGGCGCTGGTGAAAAAAGCCATGCGGGGCAACCCAAAAGCTTTTGGGGCGTTGGTAGAGCGGGAACAGGAATACCTGTACCGTATGGCGTTTCTCTACGTCCGGCAGGAAGCGGACGCGCTGGATGTGGTGCAGGATACCATCATCAAGGCGTATAAAAGCTTGAAAACCTTGCGGGAGCCTGAGTACTTCCGCACCTGGCTTACAAAAATCCTCATCAACACCGCCCAGGACATGCTTCGCAGAAGAAAGCCCACAGTGCCTTTAGAAGAAGAGGTGGGATGTGCGGCCAAAGAGGAGATGGCCCCGGAGGAGCGGCTGGATTTGTACCAGGCGTTGGAAGGACTGCCCGAAAAGTATCGGGATGTGGTGAAGCTGAAATACCTAGACGGCTACACCATTCGGGAGATCAGCGCCGTGACCGGTATGCCGGAAGGCACGGTATCGGTATATCTGCGGCGGGCCATCAGGCAGTTGCAGGTCATTTTAAAGGAGGAACCTGTATGCGAGAAGATTTGAACCAGATACAAATCCCGGAGATCCCCATCTCCAGCCAGCTTGCTCCCCGGGTGGGAGAAGCTCTTGCCCAAGTGCGGGGAATTCACAGAAAGCGGCTGCTGCGCCGGGCAGGCACCGTGGCGGGCAGCTTTGTGGCTGTAGTAGGCTTGTTGTTTGGAGTGGCTGCGGTAAATCCCGCCCTGGCATCTCAAATCCCCCTGGTGGGGAACTTTTTGGGCGGGCTGTTCTATGAGAACAACCACATGAGCAAAGTGGGCACCAATGGCGCTTATCTTGATACCTATGACGTGCTGAAAGACGTGAACGTGGCCGCAGTAACAGAAAATGCCCAATGGGGCGTTACCTTTCAGCAGGGCTACAGCGATGGCAACACGGTGCAGGTATCTTTGGCCCTTACTGGCCCCAACCAGGACTTGGACCGGTACAGCGGGGTGGACGTTGGAAACTACGGGCGGACTTCCACTGCCACCATCAACGGGGAAGCGGCGGAACTGGTAGGGGTGAACCCCTTCTACGAGCGAAACGGCCAGTGGACCTCCACCTTGTCCCTGACCGTCCCGGAAAGCCATCGGGAAGCGGAGACCTTGGAGGTCACCCTCACCTTGCGGGACCTTTCCGGTCGGGTGAAGGGGGATAAGGGAGAGAGCTCCTACCAGACAGAGAGCATCCAAGGGGACTTTGAAGGCGCCTTTTCCTTGACCGTGGACCGGGCCCATGAGTTCTCTTTCACCAGCGACGCGGAGGACAACGGGGCTAAAGTGTTGGCTGTGTCCGGCACACCCACCCAGACGGTGGTTACCATCGAGAAACCCTATTGGGGGGATGTGACGCCCAATGTACCGGCGGACGGCAGTTTGGGATATCCTTTCCTGTGCACACCCGATGGAGAGACTTACAGAATCGATTACACCAAGACCACAGGCTACGATTACCAGTCTAAAGAGCCCCAGACCGCCGACCTGTATTTTGACGGTTTACCCGCCGGTACCACCCAGGCGGTGCTCCGGTTTTACGATACTGGGACCCAGCAGGAAGAAGTGCTTGCGGAGTTCACCATCGATATCGAAGCCCAGACCGTGACCCCCTCTACCACCTACGATGATGGAGGCCTGCTGGACCTGGACAATCCTTACCGGTATCTGATTTTGCAAAACGGCGGTATGGGCAAGGAAGAGAACGGATTTTCCGTAATGAACGTGACGTTTGAAAAACTAAACGGATATACGGGCAGCGTGTATTTCACCCTGCCGGCAGAGCAGTGGGAAACCAACCTGCGGGTGGAAGTCTACGACTCTCAAAGCACCTTGTTGTGGGAGAGCAATGCCTACAATTCCGACGGTTCCTGGAATGACCGTTGGAAATATTCCGGCCCGGAAGATTCCATGATGGGGCAGTTGGCCCAAGAAGCAGGCGAGGCGGAAGCTGCCCTGGGAGAGTGTCAAGTTTCGGGGGATGTCACGGGCCTGATAGTACCCATTGGAGAGAAAGTAACCGTGAAGATCATAGACATGGATACCGGCGAGACCCTTTACGCCGATACCCGCACTTTGGACGCTGTCCAGCGATAAAAATCCTTCCAAACAGGCCCTGGGAAAACCGGGGTCTGTTTCTTTGCTCAAAGAAATTGCCACGGGTCTCTATCTGGTGTACAATGATGCCAGAAGCAAAATGGAAGGAGCGGCCTATGGAAGTTACAAAATGGAGGTTGTGCCTCAAACTGTTTTTAAAATTTTTAAAGATCGGCGCTTTCACCTTTGGAGGCGGCTACGCTATGATCCCCCTCATCCGCCGGGAGATCGCTTTGCGGGAGCAGTGGATCGAAGAAAAGGACATTCTGGATATCCTGGCGGTGTCCGAGAGCACGCCGGGGCCTATCGCGGTGAACACAGCTACGTTTATCGGGTATAAGCTGGCAGGCAAGCTGGGAGCCGCCGCGGCCACAGTGGGCGTGGTGCTGCCCTCTTTTTTGATCATTTTCGCTCTTTCCTTTGTCCTGCGCCAGTTTGAGGATTCCCCCGCAGTGCGGTACGCTTTCTGGGGCATCCGGGTGGCGGTAGTGGCTTTGGTGTTCAGCGCTCTGGTGTCTATGGCCCGGCAGTGCCCTTGGAATTTGGTGGCCTGTGTGCTGGCGGGGGCCGCCTTCGTGTTGGTGGGATTCTTTAGCGCCAACAGTGTTCTGGTATTGGTGGCTTGCGCTTTGGTGGGCCTGGCGGCTTCCAAGTGGAAGATCGGAGGGATGAAGCTGTGATCTATCTTGAGCTATTCCTCATCTTTTTTAAGATTGGCGCCTTCACCTTTGGAGGCGGTTACGCCATGCTGCCCTTGATCCAGCAGGAAGTGCTTTCCCACCAGTGGATGACCATGGAACAGCTGGTGAATTTCGTGGCGGTGTCTGAAAGCACACCGGGGCCTTTGGCGGTGAACCTTTCCACGTATGTGGGGGCTGAGACCGGCGGCATTCTGGGAGCTCTTTCCGCCACAGTGGGCGTGGTGCTGCCGTCGTTTCTGATTATCGTGCTGGTGGCGAAATTCTACGAGGCTTTCCAGCACAACAATATTGTGAAAGGCTGTATGAACGGCCTGCGTCCCACGGTGGTAGGGATGATCGGGGCTTCCCTGCTTTCTGTGGGAGCATCGGCCTTTTCCCCTTCGGATGGGATGCTGCAATGGGGCTTGGCGGCAGTGCTTTTGGCCTTGGTGATTTTCGCCCATATCAAGAAAGTCCATCCCATCCTGCTGATCATTTTTTCAGCGGTGGTGGGCATCATTGCCGGATATGCCGGGCTGCTTCCAGGAGCGTGAAAAGGGAAAAAGGGGGCAGAGCTTCAAATTATGTAAGAAAAGCTTCCTGCCTTTTGAAAATTTTGTTTAAAAAACCGTGCATTCTCAAAAGAAAATTGTTATAATAGCAATGAACGAATTTTCCGGGAGAAACCCGGATGCGAGGTGACACGTATGCTGAAAAATTGGATTCGCCCGGAAAAGCCCGAGAGCGAGGAGTTGAAACAGCGGTTGAAGGCCGCTGAGGAAAAGCTGGGGGTCCAGCAGATGAAGCTGAAAGAAAAGAAATTGCCGGTGCTGGCGCTCATCGAAGGATGGGGCGCGGCCGGGAAAGGCAGCGCCATCGGCCAGATCATACGGAATATCGATCCACGGTTTTTCAAGGTGTTCTCTATGCCCTCTACCCCCACAGAGGAAGAACTGCGAAAGCCGTTTTTATACCGCTTCTTCGAGAAGATCCCCCAAGAGGGAAAATTCACGTTCCTGGATTCCGGCTGGATGGACCAGATTATGAAAGAACGGCTGGATGGCCGTTTGGATGACAAAGCGTATGCCCAGCGTGTGGAAAGTGTCAAGCGGTTCGAGCGTTCTCTTACAGATAACGGTTATCTGGTGCTGAAATTTTTCTTCCACATCAGCAAAAAGGAGCAGAAAAGCCGTATTGAAACACTTTTGTCGGACAAGGATACAGCCTGGCGGGTAAGCCAAGGCGACCTGTGGCAGAACGAGCATTATGACAAGTGCCTGGAAGCTTTCGACCGCTATTTGGACGATACCAACACGCCCAGCGCGCCGTGGTACATTATCGATTCCAAGTCGAAGAAATTCGCGGAACTTCAAGTGATGGAAACGCTTTGCGTGGGGATCGAAACCGCCCTTCACAACGAGAGTTTGGCAGTGCCCCTGCTGCAAAACGTGTTCCCCCTGGTGAAGATGCCCAAGCTCAAGGATATCCCCTTGGATAAGACGATTTCCGACGAGGAATACAAGCGGGAGCTGAAAGAGCTTCAAGAAAAATTGGGGCAGCTCCACAACCGGCTGTACCGCAAGCGGGTGCCGGTGATCATCGCCTATGAAGGCTGGGACGCCGCAGGAAAAGGCGGCAACATCAAGCGGTTGACAGGCGCCTTGGACCCTCGCGGGTATGAAGTGCATCCCATTGCCAGCCCGCAACCTTACGAAAAGGCCCGGCACTATTTGTGGCGCTTCTGGACCCGCCTCCCCAAAACGGGGCATATCGCCATTTTCGACCGCACCTGGTATGGCCGGGTCATGGTGGAACGCCTGGAAGGCTTTTGCTCGGAGAATGATTGGCAGCGGGCCTATTACGAGATGAACGAGTTCGAGCAGGAGCTGCATAATTGGGGCGCGGTGATCTTGAAATTCTGGGTGCAGATCGATAAAGACACCCAGCTGGAACGGTTTACCGAGCGGCAGAATACGCCTTCCAAGCAATGGAAGATCACCGATGAAGATTGGCGCAACCGTGAAAAATGGGACCTGTACGAACAGGCCGTGGATGAGATGCTGCAAAAGACCAGCACCACTTACGCGCCCTGGCATATTTTGGAATCGGTGGATAAGAAATACGCCCGCATCAAGGCGTTGAAGATCGTCATCGACGCTTTGGAGAAAGCGCTGTAAAGTTTTTTCCGCCAGTGGAAATGTGTTTCACGCTTACTTGTATATTGTTTTGGATAGAAAAACCTCCGGCTGGGTTTGAAACCCGGACCGGAGGTTTTTTGATGAGACGTTATCCTTTGGGCTGGAGGACCGCTGTAATGGCGTCGGTAACAGTTCCCCGGAAGCCCCGGCGTTCCAGCTGGGCAACGCCTTTGATGGTGGTGCCTCCCGGAGAGCATACCGCGTCTTTCATGGCGCCTGGATGCTGTCCGGTAGCCAAATGGAGCTTCCCTGTGCCCGCCAGCATTTGGGCTGCTAAGCGGTAAGAAAGCTCTCTGGGAAGGCCGTGCAGCACACCGGCATCCCCCAAGGCTTCCAGGAACATGGCGGCATATGCGGGGCCGCAGCCGCTCAATGTGCCGGCAATGTCCATTTGGGCTGCCGCCACCGTTTCCACGGTGCCTAAAGAGGCCAGCAGTTCCGTTATATAGGTGTGCTCTTCCTGGGACAAGGAGTGTTCCTCTTCTAAAAGCACTACGCCTTCCCCAATAGCTACCGGCGTGTTGGGCATGATGCTGAGATGGTGCACGCCCGGAGGAAGGATTTCCTCGAAGCGGGAAAAGGGCCATCCCGCCGCCACGGAAAGCAAGACTTTTCCTTCCAGCTTGTCCTTTATAGGCGCCAGTACTTCCTCAATGAGATAAGGCTTTACCGCCAGAATGAGGATATCCGACTGTTCCAGAACTTCCAAGCTGTCCCGGCAGGGGATGGCCCCCAGCCGTTCTGTGGACGCTTGCAGTTTTTCCCAACGCTTGGCGCAGGCCCGAATCTCCCCGCAAGCCGGCGTATCTTTCTGTAAAAAGCCTTGAGCCATAGCCTGGGCCATATTCCCAAACCCTAAAAATCCTATGTTTTTTTCTGCCATGTGGCGCACACCTTTCTATTGTTGATTCAGTTTCCCCCGGTAAAAAGTATCCGTGTCTACCGAAAGGAAATTTTCTTAATCATACCACAAAAACTTTTTGAAAAAAAGAGATGGTATCTTTTGGAGAAAACTGTTTCTTTCTTGCGGTTTAAGTCGAATTATGTTATATTTAACTTGAATTTTACGTATGAGAAGGTTGTTTCCTTTATGGCCAAGGGAAAATTTTCAATAGATTGGCGGCAGCTGAGGGCGAGACTGGCGTGGACCAGTTTGCCCCTTTGTTTTGCCGGACTCTTTTTGTTTGATGGGGCCCTGCGCTATTTTTACAGGTCTGCCGGGAGCACCCGCTTTTTAGACTGGCGGGCTTTTCAGTTCACTGGGGCGTGGGCGCTGCTTTTAACAGCAGTGTGCGGGTTGCTTCCCACTTTGGCAAGGCGTATTTTCATGGGCATTTACGCCTTGTTTTTTGGGCTGCTCACAGTGCTCCATGGGGTGATGTTCAATATCTTTGGAAAATTTTTCAGCTTTTCAGATACAAACTTTGCCGGCGACGGCGCTAAGTTTTTCAGCTGGTCTTACCTTGATCTTCATAGCCCGCTGATAGGCTGCATTCTTCTAGGCGTGCTCTGCCTGGTGATGGCCGCGGTTTTGGTACCAAAATCCCAGCCGGGCAGAAAACGTTGGTTCCTGCGGGGCGTGGCCGCCGTGACTGGCATTGCTTCGGCAGTATGCGTGATGATGGTGCATCAGTCCATGCTGCCAAGGTCCGATACCATGTGGTGGGGAAATACATACGACCCCAGCAGCGAGGCGGAGGCTTATAAGGAGTTTACTGATTCGAACCGCAACCTTTTGATCTCAGGGCTTTACCAGTATACTGTGCGGGACTTTTTGGTCTCTTTTGGCTTGGAGGGAAGCCCCATCCAGTTGGGGGAATTGGACCGGTTTTATCAGCAGCGCGCCGGGGAAATCAGCGGGGAAAATGAAATGACCGGTTTGTTCCGGGATAAAAACTTGATTATGGTGATGATGGAATCCATTGACACATGGATGCTCACCCCGGAGTATATGCCGAACCTTTACGCCCTCCAGCAAGAAGGCACGGATTTCTCCCATCACTATACGCCGCTGTTCCTTTCGGCGGGCACGTTCAACACGGAGTTTATCTCCCAAACTGGGCTGCTCCCCTCGGTGACCGGGCTTTCCAGCAGTGTTTATTCTACCAACAGCTTTCCTTTCTCCCTGGCCCATTTATTTAGCGGGGAAGGGTATACGGTAAATTCCTTCCACTCTGCCAGCCCGGATATTTACAGCCGGGGCAGTGTCCACGAGAACCTGGGATTTGAAGCGTATAACAATTCCTCTGTTTTGGGGATGGAAGATTATATGCTGGACAGTCAGCTGCTGAACGGCTATGACAAAATCGCCCCGGATGGAAATTTTTTCAGTTTTATTATCACCTATTCCGGTCATGGGCCCTATACCGACGAGTTGAGCAATATTTCAGGCCCTCATCTAAAAGACGCTGAGGAAGTTGTGGAGAAATCGGGCGTTACGGGGAGCGCTTCTAACATGGAAGAGTATACCTTGGCCATCGCCCACGCCATGGAGACCGACAAATTCGTGGGGGAACTGACGGCCCGCCTGGAAGAGGAAGGCCGGTTGGACGATACGGTGTTACTGTTTTATACCGACCATTATGGAAAATATATGACCGATAAAACCTTCCTTCGAAAGCTGAAAGGGATAGAAGCCGACAGCCCGGAGCTCTACCGCACGCCGTGCTTCTTTTACGCCAAAGGGGAAGAGCCCCGCACGGTGGAGAAATATGTTTCCACTGTGGATTTGGCCCCTACCATCGCCAACTTGTTCGACTTGCCCGCGGAACCCCAATACTATATAGGCGACGATATCTTTGGGGACCAAGGCGGGGTGGTGTTCTTTCCGAATTCGGCCTGGTATGATGGGGAGACGTATTATTCCAGCGATTATACGGGAGAAGTGACCTCAGAGATACAGCAGATCACCAGTGAGGTGAACGAGCGGGAACAAGCGTCTTTTAACACACTGAAAAGCGATTATTTCGCAAAACGGGAGATTTCCTAAAAAAGCCCGGAGCATTAGCTCCAGGCTTTTTTTGCGTCGCAAGTTACGTTTGGTAAAAGAGGAATTCTTTCCGGCCTTCCAGCGAAAGCGCTTTGGACCGCACTCCAAATACCTGGGCGGGGATTCCGCTGTCAAAAACCTCTTGGGCGTCTCCTTGGGCGGCGACTTGGCCTTTTTCCAGCACGATCACCTGATGGCTGTAGGAAAAAGCCAAAGGCAGATCGTGCAGCACCATGACCACTGTTTTCCCAAGCTGGTTTACTTGGCGCACCAAGTCCAGCATTTCGTATTTTTGGCCGATATCCAGATAGGTGGTGGGTTCATCCAAAAAGAGGATTTCCGTATCCTGGCAAAGCGTCATAGCCAAATAGACCCGCTGCCGTTCTCCTCCTGAGAGCTGGGAAAGCTCTTTCCCTCCCAAAGACAAAGTGTTGGTCTGCTCCATGGCCCAGCGGATTTTCTCCCGGTCTTGTCCGGTAAGGCTTCGCCCAAAGCTCAAGTGGGGATACCGTCCGTGAGCCACCAGCTGTCCTGCCCGGATGGAAGGCACGTCCCGTACCTGGGGCAGGATGGATACCAGCCGGGCGAACTCTTTCCGACCGAACTGCCGCAGGTTTTTCCCATGATAAAGCACTTCCCCTTCCACCAGGGGCAGCAGCCCGCAGGCTGCCCGGAGCAAAGTGGTTTTCCCGCAGCCGTTTGGCCCGATGAGGGAAGTGATCTTCCCCGGTTCCAGGGTGAGGGAAACCTTTTCTAATACGGTGTTTCCAGGGTATCCCACGGTGACTTCTCTCAGCTCGATCATGGCCCGTCGCCCCCTTTCAAGGAAGAGGCAGATTTCCGGGGACGGAAAATGCTGCGCCCCATACCGCTTTTGGGATGATGCCGGCGCTGTTTGACGATCAAAAACAGGAAGAAGGGTCCTCCCAGGAAGGAAAGGAGGATTCCCACTGGAATCTCATAGGGGGCGAAGATCACCCGGCTTAAAAGGTCGCAGAAGGTGACGAAACTGGCTCCCAGCAGGGCTGCGGCGGGGATCAGCACCCGGTGCCGCCCCTGGCCGAACAGCCTGCGGACGATATGGGGCACCAGCAAGCCCACAAAGCTGACCAATCCGGAAAAACTCACAGCGCAGCCCGCCAGTATGCAGGCCAGCAGAATCAAAGCGAACCGGGTGGTCTTGACCGGCAGCCCCAAACTGTGGGCGGTTTCTTCTCCCAGGCACAGCACGTCTGTGGGGCGGGCCATAAGGAACGCCAGCAGCAAAGCGGGGAGGATCATCATCCAGGCGGGGGAGATGTCTCCAAAAGAAACACCGGAAAACCCGCCGATCAAGAAGGTGCTTCCGTTATAGAGGGTTTCGGGGAAAAAAGTTTTGATAGTGTTGATGCCAGCGGTAAAAATGCTGCTCACCGCTACGCCAGCCAGGATAATGGTCAGTTTCCCGGCGCCGGCTCCCGCTGCTACGGCATACACGATGAGCGTAGCCAGCAGCGCTCCCAAAAAAGCGCCGATGGGAGCGGAACTGGCGTGGCCCGGGAACACAGCCATGGCCAGAAAGGTGAAAAAGCCCGCCCCGGCGTTGACGCCGATCACGTTGGGAGAAGCCAGGGGGTTAGAGAGCACTGCCTGGATCAGCATCCCGCTGACCGCTAAAGCCGCTCCTGAAAGGAGGGAAGCGCATACACGGGGCAGCCGCACATGCAGCAGGATGCGGGCGTCTGTGGAATCTGCCGCACCGGAGAAGATCTCAGAAAAAGCCGGGAACAGTTTGATGGAAGTGGACCCGGCGGCCACGCCCGTCAAGGCAGCCAACAACAGCAGGATGAGGAGCAGTCCCAGCCGGAGGGCTGTTTTAGGACTGGAATAGGTCGGGATAGAGGATCTTTCCAAGGTATTCATAGCTTTCCCCCCACCGGTTGTTGGGTTTGTAGTGGAACAAGTCTTTGGGGAGCACCACATAGTGGCCTTCCTTCACGGCGGTCAGCTCCGACCAGGCAGGATTTTCCGCAATAAGGGAATCCAGATAGTCTAAGGCTTTTTGCTCGTCGCCCATGGTGGTGACGAAGATAAAGTCCGGGTCGGCGGAGATCACTTCTTCCAGGCTTAGATCTTCCAGCATAGAGGGATGGTCGTCGGCAATGTTGTGGGCGCCCAGGTCTTTTAAGATCACCCCGGCCAGCTCATCGTCGGTCTTGGCTTTGATGCCTGTGGAGAACGCCCGGATCAGCAGCACTTGAGAGTATGTGCTGGAAAGGGCGGCGTTTGCCTTTGCCTCTTCGATCTGGCTGGCCACTTGGGTCACGTTCTCCTGATATAAATCGTCCCGGCCGGTGACAGCGCAGAATTGCTGCATCATAAAATCGTAGTCCTCAAAGGTATCCACACGGTAGTAAGCGCAGGCCAGCCCGGCGTTTTCCAAAGTATCCTGTAAGTCCACCTGGTTGGCGATATCTGAGGAAAGGATCACCAGGTCAGGGTCCAGCGCCAGGATTTCCTCCACATTGGGTTCCTTTACAGAACCCACTACCGCGGTTTCTTCCGGGAGGGCCAGGTCCCGCTCGTCAATGGCATCCTGGGTGACGCCCACCAGTTCGCCGCCAGCCAGCGTCCAGGCTTCCGCGTAAGAGCCATACAGGGAAACTACCCGTGGATTCTCCGGCACAGGGATAGTAGCCCCGTTTGTGTCGGTGATTTCCACTTCTCCGGTGGAAGGTTGAGAGGAAGTTTCCACCAGGGAGGAAGAGGTTTCCGGGGAGGAGGACTCCACCGTGGAAGATGGGGCGGATTCTTTTAGGGAAGAGGAAGTCTGGGAAGAGCATCCGGAAAGCAGCAGTGATAGAGCCAATAACAATAAAGCATAGCGTTTCATAGGGTGATTCCTTTCTTTTAGAGGATTGGTTTAAATGAAAACTTCCCCAGGTTGCGGGAAGCGGTCTTGTTAAAAAAGCAAGTCGTAATTGACGGTGGTGCAGAACAACCGGCGGATCTCCTCCGGGTCGCTGGTCTGGCCCAGTACCCACATGAGCTTTGTCACAGTAGATTCCAAAGTCATGTCGTAGGTTTCCAGCAGGTGATAGCGCTGTTTTACCCGATGGCCTACCTGGTAAACAGAAAGGTCGCTGCCTTCCTGGGGGACCTGGGTAGCCATAATGACAGTTTTCCCCTGGTTAATCAGCTTGTCCAGTTCTTCCAGGTACACGTCTGGGATTCCTCCCACGCCATAGCTTTCGATGATGAGCCCATCGCAAAGCTGTCCGGCGGCGGCAAAGGCGGCAGGGTCCATACCAGGGGTGAGCTTCAGCAGGAACACACGGGTGTTCAGGTCGTGGTAGAACACGGGCTGGGCTGTCTCTGTCCAGGGGATGTACCGTACCACACGGCTTTCGTGAACAGAGGCAAGGTCGGGAAAATTCAGGCTTGTAAAGGCGTTGTAGCTTTTCGTGCGGGATTTCCGGGCACGGGTGCCGGCAATGACGTGGCTGCCGAACACGATGCACACGCCGCTCTCCCCGGAACAGGCGAACCGCAAGCTGTCCATCAGGTTGGTTTTAGCGTCGGTGGTGTCCTCGTCTATGGAGCGCTGGGCTCCGGTGAGGACAATGGGCTTGCGGGTGTGCTGGATCAAATAGGAAAGGGCAGAAGCGGTGTAAGCCAGGGTGTCGGTACCGTGGCAAAGCACAAACCCGTCGTACTCCTCATACTTTTCCTCGATCAGCCGTGCAAGCAGCAGCCAGTGTTCCGGCCGAATGTTGGTGCTGTCCAGATTGATGGGTTGTACTGTGTCGATGTGGCAAAGCGAAGCAGCGTCCGGTACATAGCTTAAAAGCTCGTGGGGAGTGAGTTGGGGCGTCAAGCCTTCCGCTGTTTTACGGGAAGCGATGGTGCCTCCCGTGGCGATGAGTAAAATATGTTTCATAAAAAGCCTCTCAAAAAACGCCAAAGGCGCGTAAAAATTTCGGAATGGTTTTTTTTGGGTACAGGCCTTATTATACCCTAATTCCCTCTTGGAGAAAAGAGCTGGGGATAAAGAAAAAGGCCCGGAAATTCCGGGCCTGGTTTCTGCTTTGTCTACGTGCTTTTTTGGGGTGTTTTTTTAAGCGGTGGAGTTATAATTTTCCCACCAGTTCTGCCAAACGGTTCTCATCCATGTTGGGAACGCCTTCCAGGGGGAAATCGATGCCCATTGCCTGGTATTTTTCCAGACACAAGTTGTGAAACGGCAGCCACTCGATCTTTTCCAGATTGGGGAAGGATTCCGCCAGCGCCTTGATTTTCCCCATATCTTCCAAGGTGTCGTTGAGCCCTGGTACTACCACATGGCGCACCCAGAGAGGCACGTTCCTTTCCGCTGTCATTTGGTAGAAGGATAGAACCTTGTCCATATCCGCCCCGCAGTGGGTTTTGTATTCTTCCGCTGTGGCGAATTTCATATCTCCCAGCACCAGGTCGGTGTGGGAAAGCACCCTCCGGGCTTTTTCCAGGTCTCCCACCCCGGAGGTGTCAAGAGCGGTGTGGATGCCCTCCTTATGGAGCAGGGAGAACAGCTCTTCTACAAAGGGGGCCTGGGCAAGTGGTTCCCCGCCGGAGACGGTGACCCCGCCTTTTGCGCCGAAATAGGGCTTAAAGCGGCAGATCTCCTTCACTAGATCGGTGGCTTCCCGTTCCGTGCCCCCGCTAAAGTCCCAGGTGTCCGGGTTGTGGCAATAAGCGCAGCGCAAAGGGCAACCCTGCAAAAACACTACATACCGCACCCCGGGACCGTCTACCGCGCCCAGGGACTGGATAGAATGTACTCTTCCTTTCATGGCGGCCCCCGTTACAGGGAAACGTGGAAGGTACGAGAGATAACTTCCCGCTGCTGCTCTCTGGAAAGCTTGTAGAAGTTCACAGCGTATCCGGATACACGGATGGTCAGGCTGGGGTACTTTTCGGGATGCTCGTAGGCGTCCATCAAAGTTTCACGGTTCAGAACGTTCACGTTGAGATGGTGGGCGCTCTGTGCGAAATAGCCGGTGAGGATGCTCACCAGATTGTCGATGCGTTCTGTCTCTGTTTTGCCCAGCGCCTGGGGAGTGATGGAGAAGGTGTTGGAAATACCGTCACGGCAGTAGTCGTAAGAAAGCTTGGCCACCGAGTTTAACGAAGCCAGCGCGCCGGACTTGTCACGGCCGGACATGGGGTTGGCGCCGGGAGCCAAAGGCTCGCCGTGCTTGCGGCCGTCGGGCGTGTTGCCGGTCTTTTTGCCGTACATCACGTTGGAGGTGATGGTGAGGATGCTCAAGGTGTGCTTTGCTTGACGGTACAGGCTGTATTGGCACAGGGCGTGGTAGAATTTCTCGGCCTGCTCGCAGGCGATCTGGTCTACCCGGTCGTCGTTGTTGCCGAAGGTGGGGAAGTCCCCTTCCGTCTCGAAATCGGTGACAAGGCCGGTTTCCGGGTCGCGGATGCACTTGACCTTGGCATACTTTACTGCCGAGAGGGAGTCTGCCATGCAGCTCATGCCCGCGATGCCGAAGGCCATCAGCCGGCGCACGGTGCTGTCGTGAAGGGCCATCTGGCTCTTTTCGTAAGAATACTTGTCGTGCATGTAGTGGATGATGTTCATGGCGTTGACATAAGTTTTTGCAAGCCAGGGACGGTAAAAGTCGATGCGCTCGATCAGCGCGTCATAGTCCAGATATTCCTCGTTCCACACAGGCATTTTGGGGCCTACCTGGTCGCCTTTCAGCTCATCCCGGCCGCCGTTGATAGCCAGCAGCACCAGCTTGGCCAAGTTGGCCCGGGCGCCGAAGAACTGCATATCCTTGCCGACCCGCATGGCAGATACGCAGCAGGCAATGGCGTAGTCGTCGCCGTAAACGGGGCGCATCACGTCGTCGTTCTCGTATTGGAGGGCGTCGGTGTCGCAGGAAACTTTAGCGGTGAAACGCTTCCAGTTTTCCGGCAGATGGGCGCTCCACAGCACGGTCAGGTTGGGTTCGGGAGCGGGCCCCAGGTTGTAGAGGGTCTGGAGCATCCGGAAGCAGGATTTTGTCACCAAAGGACGGCCGTCCTCGCCCATGCCGCCTACGCTTTCGGTGATCCACATGGGGTCGCCGCCGAACAGCTCGTTGTATTCGGGAGTGCGCAAATGCCGGGCCATGCGCAGTTTCAGCACAAAGTCGTCGAAAATCTCCTGGGCTTCCTCTTCTGTGAGGATGCCGGCTTGAAGGTCACGCTCGAAGTAGATGTCCAGGAAGGTGGAGACCCGGCCCAAGCTCATAGCGGCGCCGTTTTGCTCCTTGATGGCGGCCAGATAGCCGAAGTACAGCCACTGAACGGCTTCTTTGGCGTTTTTCGCGGGGCCGGAAATGTCAAAGCCATACATCTGGGCCATCACCTTCATGTCCTCTAAAGCCTGGATCTGGTCGTGGAGCTCTTCCGCCGCCCGGATAGAGGGGGAACTCATGACACAGTCGCCCAAAGCCACTTTATCGGCTTTTTTCTGCTCGATCAGACGGTCGATGCCGTAGAGGGCAACACGGCGGTAGTCGCCGATGATCCGGCCCCGGCCGTAAGCGTCGGGCAGGCCGGTGATCAGGCCCACATGGCGGGCGGCTTTGATCTCCGGGGTGTAGGCGGAGAATACGCCGTCGTTGTGGGTCTTGTGCAGGCGGAATTCCTGCTCGATCTTGTCGGATACAGTATAGCCATAGGCTTTGCAGGCAGAGCGCACCATGCGCATACCGCCAAAGGGGTTGCAGGCCCGTTTCAAAGGCTCGTCGGTCTGCAAGCCCACGATGATATCTTTTTCCTTGTCCAGATAGCCGGGGCCGAAAGAAGTAACGGTGATCACCGTGTCGGTGTCCACTTTCAAAGCGCCGCCGTTTTGATGCTCCTGGCGGAGAAGTTCCTCAAATTTTTCCCGTACCGCCAAAGTGCGGGGGGTAGGTCCGGCCAAAAAGCTGCCGTCGCCGCCATAGGGGGTGTAGTTCTTCTGAATAAAATTGCGGACGTCGATTTCATCTTCCCAAAGCCCGCCTGTAAAACCATTCCATTCTTGCCGCTTCATGGGGTACCATCCTTTCTAAAAAGACACAGGGTGTAACAAAACCAATTCTATCGTCGAAAGAGCCGTGCCGATGGCCACAAAAAAAGGGCAGCATCGCGCGGCGACACTGCCCAGACGGTCGGCAAAACGGCACATTCCCTGCTCCCCTGTGGTAAAGTCCACATCAGCCCGTCAGTTGCAGGGGCCTTGTGAGTTCATGATACCAGACAGGGAGAGAAAAAGCAACAGCCAAAATTAAGAAATTTTACTGTTTTTACAAAACGCACAAAAAATAAGCTCAGAAGGTTTGTAAACTTACTTTTTAAAAATAACAAGGGCCGTTGCCGTATTCCCAAATCATTTTTCGGCACCGGGGACATGGCACAAACCTGTAAAAACACAAGTCGAAAACTAAAAAAGTCACATGAAACTGCAAAATTCCGCATAGAACCATTTGCGGTTTTGTGATAAAATTATAACGAACTATATTGTACGTCAAAGGGAAAGGACGATCTCTGTGAAAAAGCTTTTCACCTACATGAATGCTTACAAAAAAGAATGTATCCTAGGACCCCTGTTCAAATTGCTGGAGGCCTCCTTCGAGCTGATGGTGCCCTTGGTCATGGCCGCCGTCATCGATGTGGGCATCGCAAACGCCGACCGGGGCTACATCGGACGCATGTGCCTGGTGATGGCCGCTTTGGGTGTGGTGGGTTTGATCTGTTCCATCACCGCCCAATATTTTGCCGCCAAAGCGTCGGTGGGCATTGCCGCCAAACTGCGGCATAACCTGTTCGCCCATATCCAGGAGCTGAGCTTCTCTGAAATGGATACCGCCGGCACATCCACCCTGATCACCCGCATGACCAGCGATATCAACCAGGTGCAGAACGGTTTGAACCTGGCCCTGCGTCTGCTGCTGCGGTCGCCCTTCGTAGTGTTCGGCGCTATGGTGATGGCTTTTACCATCGACGTGCCCGCCGCACTGGTTTTCGTGGTCACCATCCCCTTGCTGGCAGTAGTGGTGTTCGGCGTGATGCTGTGGACCATGCCCCGTTATAAAAAAGTACAGGCCGGGCTGGATAAAGTTCTGAGCGCCACCCGTGAAAACTTGACCGGCGTGCGGGTCATCCGGGCTTTTGGCCGGGAAGAGGCGGAAGCAGAAGCGTTCCAGACGGAAAATAACGCCCTCACCTGGCTGCAAGTTCATGTGGGAAGGGTTTCGGCCCTGATGAACCCTGTCACCTATGTGATCATCAACCTGGCTGCTGTGGTGCTGATCTGGGTCGGCGCCGTCCGGGTAGATACCGGGATCATCACCCAGGGCGCGGTGGTAGCATTGCTCAACTATATGTCCCAGATCTTGGTGGAGCTGATCAAGCTTGCCAACCTGATCATCAACATCACCAAAGCCCTGGCTTGCGCCAACCGTGTCCAAGCTGTGCTGGATACAGAATCTTCTATGGATTCTCCCCAGGCCCTCACCGGGACTGTGGAAAATGGGGACCGGGTCACCTTTCAAAATGTGGGCCTGACCTATAAAGGCGCTGGCGACGCGTCTCTTTCCGGGCTGACGTTTTCCGTGAAGCCTGGGGAGACAGTGGGCGTTATCGGCGGCACGGGCAGCGGCAAATCCTCTTTGGTGAATATGATCCCCCGGTTCTACGACGCCACCCAGGGCGCCGTGCTGGTGGATGGCCGCAACGTCCGGGAGTATCCCCTGGAAGCGCTGAGAGAAAAAGTAGGCGTGGTGCCCCAAAAGGCCATGCTCTTTACCGGGACCATCCGGGACAACCTGAAATGGGGCAAACCCGACGCTACGGAGGAGGAGCTTTGGCAGGCGTTGGAAACGGCCCAGGCCAGAGATTTCGTAGAGGGCAAGCCCATGGGGCTGGATGAGCCCGTGGCCCAGGGAGGCAAGAACTTCTCGGGAGGCCAGCGCCAACGGCTAACCATCGCCCGGGCCCTGGTGCGCAAGCCGGAAATATTGATTCTGGACGACAGCGCCAGCGCCCTGGACTTTGCCACCGACGCCCGGCTGCGGAAAGCTATCCGAGAGATGGAAGGCGGGCCCACGGTGTTTATCGTCAGCCAGCGGGCGTCCTCCATCCGGTACGCGGATAAGATCATCGTACTGGACGACGGGGAAGCGGTAGGTGTTGGCACCCACGAAGAACTGTTAGATTCCTGCCAGGTATACCGGGAGATTTACGAATCCCAGTTCCAACAAAGTGAAAGAAAGGGGGTATCCGCATGAAAGGCCAAAAAGCGCAAAAGGGAACCTTAAAGAAAGTGCTTCGCTATATCCGGCCTTATTGGGTGTTGGTTGGTATTTCCATCCTGCTGGCTGCGGTAACGGTAGCGGCTACCTTGTATATCCCCATTTTGACGGGCGACGCTGTGGATTTGATCGTAGGTCCGGGCCAGGTGGATTTCCAAGGCATCTTCGCCATCTTGGTGGAGATCGGGGTAGTTATCGGCATCGCTGCCTTGGCCCAGTGGATCATGAATCTGCTCAACAACCGGATCACCTACCGGGTGGTTCGGGACATCCGCAACGAGGCATTCCGAAAAATCCAGATTCTACCTTTAAAATACATTGATGCCCGCCCTGCCGGGGAAGTTGTCAGCCGGGTCATCGCCGATGTGGACCAGTTCGCCGACGGCTTGCTGATGGGCTTTACCCAGCTGTTCACCGGAGTCATCACCATTTTGGGCACGTTGTGCTTTATGCTCAGTGTTAACGTGGTGATCACCGTAGTAGTGGTGGTCATCACTCCCGTGTCACTGGTGGTGGCCGCGTTTATCGCCAAGCGCACCTATGATATGTTCCGGCTCCAGTCCCAGGTGAGGGGCGAGCAGACCGGTTTTGTGGAAGAGATGGTAGGCAGCCAGAAGGTAGTTCAGGCCTTTGGGCGGGAAAAAGCTGCGTTAGAGCAGTTCGACGAGATCAACGAGCGGCTGCGCAAATGCAGCCTGCGGGCTATTTTCTTCTCTTCCATCACGAACCCTTCCACCCGTTTTGTCAACTCTCTGGTGTATACCGGCGTGGGCATTGTAGGCGCGCTGAGCGTAGTCTCCGGGGGGCTTTCCGTGGGACAGCTTTCCGCTTTTTTGAGCTACGCCAACCAGTATACCAAACCCTTTAATGAAATTTCCGGCGTGGTCACCGAACTGCAAAACGCTTTGGCCTGTGCCGGTCGGGTGTTCGAACTGATCGAAGAGCCTGCCCAAACGCCCGATGCCCAGGATGTCCGGGTGCTGGGGCAAGCGGAAGGCAGCGTATCCGTGAAAGATGTGGATTTCTCTTACCGTCAGGGCCAGTCGCTCATTGAGAATTTCAACTTGGAAGTCCGTCCCGGCCAGCGGGTGGCCTTGGTTGGCCCTACCGGCTGCGGCAAGACCACAGTGATCAACCTGCTCATGCGTTTTTACGATGTAAACAAAGGCGCCATCCAGGTGGACGGCACCGATATCCGGCATATCACCCGCCACAGCCTGCGTCGGAATTATGGCATGGTGCTGCAAGAGACTTGGCTCAAGCGGGGTACCATCCGGGAGAACATCGCCTACGGCAAGCCCGATGCTACCCTGGAAGAAGTAGTGGAAGCGGCGAAAGCGGCCCACGCCCACAGCTTTATCAAGCGGCTGCCCCAGGGCTATGACACAGTTATCGGCGAGGACGGCGGCTCTATCTCTCAGGGCCAGAAACAGCTTCTCTGTATCGCCCGTGTGATGCTTTGCCTGCCTCCTATGTTGATTTTGGACGAGGCCACTTCCTCCATCGATACCCGCACGGAAATCCGGATTCAGAAGGCTTTCCAAAAGATGATGAAGGGCCGCACCAGCTTTATCGTGGCTCACCGGTTGTCCACTATCCGGGATGCGGACGTGATCCTAGTCATGCGGGATGGCCACATCATCGAGCAGGGCAATCACGAAAGCCTCTTGCAAAAGGGCGGCTTCTACGCCGAGCTGTACAACAGCCAGTTCGACCACAGCTGAGTTGTCTCCCGATAAACAAAAAAACGCCTGTGTGAGGGTTTCACACAGGTGTTTTGCGTTATTCGGAGTCGTTTTCTTCCCGGTGGAGGGACCGCTGGGCGTCAAAGCCTTCCGGATAGCGAGCCCGCAGCTTCCGAAGGTTGCCTTCCAGCACTTCCTCTAGGGTGATGTTCAGGGCGGTAGCGGTTTCCGCCAAATACCAGGCCACGTCGCCCAGTTCTTTGATCAGGCGTTCCCGGTCCAGCTCATGGCCTTGGGCCAGGTGCTTTTTTACCACGTCAATGGCCTCGCCAGCCTCGCCGCACAAGCCCATCACTCCGTTGATCAGGATATCCTTTTGGCTTAGGGCGGGGTTCAAGGTGGTCATAGCCAGTGTCTGATATTCGTTGACAGTCATTGTTCCCATCCCCTTTTATTTCTTTCTTAAAATCAGCCTTGTTTCCCCGGGATTCAAACTGGGAAGGATGGATTTCACACGGGGGTGGGAAAAACCTCCCCGGATCATGTCACGCAGGGTGGTGCCCCGTTGGTAGCCGTGGATGACCCTCAGTTCCGTCACGTCGGCGGGAGCTTGGTTCAGCCAGCCGGCAAGCAGGTCTTTGGCGTCCCGCTCATAGACCCCGTGGAGGTCTGCCGTTACAATGGTTCCTTCCCGTTTAAAACGCATAGTGTATCCCCTGGTTCAATAGATTTTAGCCTTGCAGAAGCTGGGTAAGCATTTTTACCCGGTCCCGCAGCATCTTTTTGGGCAGGCCGCCCACGATACCGTTAATGCCCATTTCACCCACATACACGCCGGGGAAAAGAGCAAAACGCATCCACGCCTCTAAATGCACCTGGCCGTTTTGACAGTAAGCTTTGATATACTGGGGGCCGGCAAAGAAGCCCATTCCCTTTTTCCACACAGCCTCGCCTTTATATTGGGTAGAGGTGAAGCCTTCTTGAGATAAGTATTGGGCAATGACGTTCTGGGCTTCTTGGTCAGAACGGTTGGCAGGAAAAACTTGTTGATACCGCACAGGAATCCTCCTCATAAATTAGGGTTTCCCATATAGTATAAAGTTGAGAAGGGAAAAAAGCAAGAAAAGTAATCGTGAAAAAGTTTAAATAATAAACTTTTTGCAAACTTTTTATATTTTTGATGAATGGTTTTGGGAAAGCTGATATAATACAATTACTTTAGATGCCCATAAAGGAGGAATGTATGTGAGCCCTCATAATACCCCTGAAGAAACACTTTTGCGGGAGCTGGGTACTTCCGCAGAAACTGGGCTTTCCGGCCAGGAGGCTCAGGCTCGTTTAGAGCGCTATGGAGCAAATAAACTGACAGAAAGCAAGAAAAAAACAAATTTGCAGCGATTTTTAGAGCAGTTTAAAGATGTAATGATCATCATCTTGCTGATCGCCGCAGCGGTTTCCTTTGGAATAGCCTGTTTTGGCCACGATCCTATGGAATTCTTCGAACCTCTGCTGATTTTACTCATTGTGGTCCTTAACGCTGTTTTAGGTGTGGTGCAGGAGAGTAAGGCTGAAAAAGCTTTGGACGCACTGAAAAATATGTCGGCTCCTCATGCACGGGTGGTGCGGGATGGAAAAGAGACGGTCATTGACGCTTCCCAGCTGGTGCCCGGGGATATCATCCGTTTAGAGGCCGGCGCTTTCATTCCCGCCGACGCCAGGCTTTTAAAGAGCGTCAGCTTGAAGAGCGAGGAATCCGCCTTGACCGGCGAGTCGGTTCCCTCAGAAAAGGACGCCGCCGCTGAAGTTTTGGAAAACGCTCCCTTGGGGGACCGCACCAATATGGTGTTTTCCGGATGCAGCGTTACCTATGGCACCGCCGTGGCAGTGGTCACTTCCACCGGAATGCAGACCGAAATGGGCAAGATCGCCGGCTTGCTGGAAGGTGAGAACGAGACCCAGACCCCCTTGCAGAAAAAACTGGCCCAGCTAGGCAAGTATCTAGGTTTTGTGGCTTTGGCGGCCTGTGCCGTGATCTTCGTGGTGGGCATTTTGAACGGGATCAATGTGCTGGAGATCTTTATGACAGCGGTGTCTTTGGCGGTTTCTGCCATTCCCGAGGGATTGCCCGCCATTGTCACCATTGTGCTGGCTATCGGCGTGCAGAGGATGGTCAAGCGCAACGCCTTGATCCGCCGCCTGCCTGCGGTGGAAACTTTGGGAAGCGCCTCGGTGATCTGTTCCGATAAGACCGGTACTTTGACCCAGAACCGCATGACCTTGACAAGGGCCTGGGTAGATGGCGCCCCAGAGCTGGAAGCCATTTCCAACGCTAACTCTGAAAAGGTGAAAGAACTTCTTTGCTACGGCACGCTTTGCTGTGATGGTTCCGTCACCTATGGAGAGGACGGCAAGGAACAGCATATTGGCGACCCCACGGAAACAGCCATTTTAGTGGCGGCCCACAAAAACCATATGGAACAGCCGGAATTGAATCAAAAGTATCCCCGTTTGGCGGAGCTGCCCTTTGATTCTGACAGAAAGCTGATGACCAGTGTGAACCGGGTAGATGGCAAACTGGTAGCTATTGTGAAAGGAGCCTTTGACGTAATGGCCCAGCGCTGTGTCAAAGGCGACCTGAAAGCGGCCCAGGAAAAGAACGAGGAAATGAGCCGCCAAGCCCTACGTGTGCTGGCTGTGGGCTACAAGGTGCTGGAAGAACTGCCAGAGAACCCCACCTCGGAGGAACTGGAAAACGGCCTGACCTTGATGGGGCTGGTGGGCATGATCGACCCGCCCCGCCCAGAAGCGAAAGCGGCTGTGGCTACCTGCCGTCAGGCGGGCATCAAGCCTGTGATGATTACCGGGGACCATGTGGTGACGGCTTCGGCTATTGCCGCGGAACTGGGCATCTTAGAGCAGGGGGATAAAGCCATTACCGGCGCCGAGCTGGACGCCATGACCGATAGCCAGCTGGATCAGGAAGTGACCCACATCTCTGTGTATGCCCGGGTGTCCCCCGAAAATAAGATACGCATTGTAAAAGCGTGGCAGCGCCAGGGCCAGGTGGTTTCCATGACCGGCGACGGCGTAAACGACGCTCCCGCTTTGAAAGCCGCGGACATCGGCTGCGCTATGGGCATTACCGGCACCGACGTAGCCAAGGGCGCGGCGGACATGACACTTACCGACGACAATTTCGCCACCATTGTGGATGCTGTGCGGGAAGGCCGTGGAATTTACGCCAATATCCGAAAAGTCGTAGGGTTCCTGCTGGGGACCAATATCGGCGAAGTGCTTACCGTGTTTTTCGCCATGATCCTGTGGCATAAAACGCCCCTTTTGTCCATGCAGCTTTTGTGGATCAACCTTGTGACCGATTCTTTGCCCGCCATCTCTTTGGGCATGGAAGCGGTGGAGTCCGATGTGATGGATCACAAGCCCAAGCCCAAAAACGAGGGGATTTTCGCCCATGGCTTGGGAGTGCAGGTGGTGCTGCAAGGGTGTATGTTCGCGCTGCTGACACTTATCGCCTTTTTGCTGGGCGAACGTGTTACAGGCGTCGTGGAGGGCGGCCAGACCATGGCCTTTATGGTGCTTGCTTTAACCCAGATCGTTCAGGCGTTCAACATGCGGTCGGAACACTCGTTGTTTGTTATCGGGCCGTTCAGCAACACAAAATTGAATGGTGCCGCGCTGATCTCGTTGGCGTTGGTGGCGCTGGTGATGTTCACTCCCGTGCGCATTGCTTTTGGTTTGACACTTTTACCCGCTTGGTTGTATCTTGCAGGCTTGGGTTTGGTTCTGGTGCCCCTAGTGGTTATGGAATTGGCTAAGGCTCTGGGAATCATTCGGAAACGCCATGGGAAATAAGATAGTAAAAAAAGAGAAGGTCCCCAGTTGGGTCCTTCTCTTTTTTTGTTTTTTACTTCTGTTTTTAAATAGGCTAACTAACATTCAAAGTCAAGCAAATACATCAGGCTTGAACTGGAGTAAACGCTTTTTCAAAAGCAGCGAGTATCTGCTCCTGGTCAAACGGTTTATAGACAAATCCTTTCGCGCCAATGGCGTTGGCTTCCTTAATGGTGTCATCATAAGCCAAAGAAGAAATCATAACGACACGGGCGTCGGGATGTGATTTCAAAATCAGCCGGGCTGTATCCAGACCGTCCATGCCGGGCATGACGATATCCATGGTTACCAGGTCAGGCTGAATTTCATCATACATTTTTAGAGCGTCCTCGCCATTCTGGCAGCAGGCGGTTACTTCATAGTCGGTGCCAGCAAGGATTTCTTGCAATTGAAGCTGTGCGATTCTGGAGTCGTCCACCACCATAATTTTTTTAGACATTATGTATCTCTCCTTTTTTATTTGTGTTCATGAGCTGATTGAATATTTTTGAGCATTGGCTTAAAAGAGAAAGCCATCTCATGGAAAACTTAGCATGCTGCGGCAGGCCGTAAAGCTTGTGATGTGTGCAGTTTCATATAAACAAGCTGCATGTTTTCACCGCCGCCGTCGGTATAGTTTAACACACAACGGCATGTAGAGCCATCTTCCGGAAAATAACAGCCTGTGCGAAAGCGTGGGGTTTGAAAACGAGATGAAATTTTTGCCGTTTGAAATAATCCTGCAACAACACGGCCACAAATAACGTTAAAGTACTCTGTAGCCACATCCTCAATATCCTGCTGCGAAACTGTTTCGCTGTGCATGATTTTCTGCGCCAGTCTGGTGAGCAAAGGAGTATCCGCCCGCAAGAGCAAAGCAGCGGGACAGTTCCCTTCTAATACGGTATGCACCGTGCAGATATCATCCGATAAGGAACCGTTTTGTTCTAATAGCTGGATGCCGGCGAAACGGCTGGTAGTTTCCTGCATGCAATGGTTCAAAACGTTTTCAAGCTCTGTGTGAATATACGCTGTCAAATGGAACCCCTCCTCTCTCTTAAAGTTCACAGACAGCCGACCAAACCATCCACAACGCCGATAACACAGTTGCTTTGCGTTTGGGAAACACGGAAAGAGCTGTGGTTAATGGTCACCGTAGTGCCTGGATATACTGTATCACACCGTAAACGGCGCATATCACGGTTTGTCGAAAGAGTAGCGTGCGTTTCCAACTCTTTGCTGAATTTTTCAAGTTTCATTTTGGCCACATATTGATTTAAGCGCAGTTTAGAGAGCTTTTGTTCCAGAGCCTGGTCGTGGGGCTTTTGTTCCAGGCTAGCCAAGGATTTTTCAATGTTTTCCAGTTCTAGCTGTACTTGGGCCCGTTCCGCTTCTTCACAGGGTTGTCCACCCAACAAGACAGTGGTGGGGCATTCGGCTTTGGAACCCACTGTAATAGCGGAAACCTGGCCGGAAGAACGGATGATGCCTCCAATAATGGCTCCGCGGCCGGTACGCGCCTTAACGGTGCCATTACTGAATATATCGCAAGCGATGATACAGTCAGCTTGTATACTGTTTCTGGCATACACGGTGCAGTGTTCCAGATATTTGGCGTAAACGCTCCGTTGCGCATGGAGCACCGCCTTATCTTGGCCTTGTACGCCGCTGGAGACGATAATATCTTCACCTGCTTCGATGGCGCAGCATTCTACAGCGCCGTCTATTTGGATCATGCCCATAGCGCAAATGGAAATGCCTCTTCCTATATCGCAGTGGATATGAATATCTCCCAAAAACTTGATGTTTTGTTTAGAGGCTATATCTTTTTCGTAGAGATGCAGAACCGGCTTCACCTGAAAATTGCGCCCGGAAAAAGCTACATGGCCGTTTCGGGCGGCCAGCAAATATTTTCCGTCATCCGATAGGCGGGTGTTACGTCCCTGGGGAACCAGAGCCGGTTTCCCATCTGTGGCGGCAATGATTTTTCCAGTGACTGTGGTGCCGGGTTTTCCCGGAGTAGGAGGAATTATTTCACAAATGATGTCGTTTTCCCGGATATTCTGCACCAATTTCAGTGTGGTGTAGGTTGCCTGGTCCAGTTCGTCCACATGCACATCCTCCTGAAGTGAACGGGGATAATGATCAAGAATCTGCCCATCCTGGCCGGGTTCCGGAAGCGCTCCGTGGGCCATGGGGAATAATTGAAAATACCGTTGGGTAACAGAGGAAAGTTTCCATAGCCGCATCCAGTCAACGCCAAAGGTTACGCCCTGGTGTGCCAGTATCTTGTGAATCTGGGAAGGGGATAGTTGTTTACCCTGGCCCATAGGGGGAAATAGAAACAGCCAGGCGTCCATTTCGTTTCCGGAGAAAAAGACACAAGCCTCTTCGTCCAAATCAAGAGGAGCGTAGACAGATATAGCAGAAATGGACTCGATCCGTTTGCGGGCAGCGGCGGTTAAAAAATCCCATAGACGATATTTATCTTTTGAAGAGAACTGAGCCACTGCCAGTTGGCTGGATTGTTCAAAAAATTGTTCCAGCCGCAAAGGGGCATCTTGACAGCTTAGACCAGACCAAAGAGACCATAATTTGCACAAATCGTGGTCTGGATAAAATATGGGATTGGTGGAGTCTGCCTGTGTATCCGGTTTGGTATCAGGAGACTGGACGGCTTCATCAGAAGTAAAGGGCAAGTGCATCGTTTCCTTGGAGCTCACCTGTGAATCACCTCTTGTGCATATGATATTTTCGTCAGGTTAACTGTTTGTGCCAAGGTTATTTTAAAAATCATTGTGCAAAATTAACTGCTCATTATTTATATCGGCTGAAACCAAAAAATATTAATATTTCGGAGATAAAATAATTTTAGATGATTTATTTTGTCTTTTAGTATATTATAGAATACCGCCGAAAAGTTGCAAGATATTCTCAAACTTTGGTGTTTCATAGGGTATGTTTTTGTGCGCCAAACCCTTTTAAAAGGTTGTTGAAGATAAAAAAGCCTCCTTGATATTTTTCAAGGAGGCACAAATATCTTTTCCAGGTTTTGTCAAAATAGGCGGACGTTTCTCAGAACATCCACTTGTTTCACATTGTAGCGCTCAAATAATTCCAGGGCTGCTGGAGTGATCTCTTCTCCAGCCACAGCAATGGGCACAGCGGGAGGACATCCCACCGTGGGGATGCCGCAAATACGGCCCAAAGACTCCGCTGCCGGAATTAGTTCATGGGCAGAGAACAACGCTTGCCGGATGGAACATACGCGGCGGCCTTTCGCCAGCGGCAGGGAGGATGGCTTTGCCGGGGGAAGCTGGTTTTTCCCCAGCGCTTTTTGCACCCGGGCCAGTTCATCCGGTGTATTTTCCGGCGTGACCATCAGCACCAGAAAATCTTCGTCGGCGTATTCGCATTCGATCTTTTCACGGCGGAGCTGCTCTGCTAGGAAAGTCCCTTCCAAGCCCTGGGGCGCCCGGACCGTCAGCCGCAGAGGGTCGCCGGGCTCTACTTGCCAGCCGGCCTCGTTCAGCTGGGATTTTAAGGCTTCCAGCTGAGCGATGGTTCCCAGAAGCTTTTGAGCATAGCCCTCCGCTAAATAGCGGTTGCACAAATCCAAAGACTCCAGCGTCAGGTAGGAAGGGCTGGTGGAACCAAACAGCGCCAAGGCAGTTTTTGCGTTGTCCGCCAATGTTTGCGGAGCAGTTTTCGCTATGTGGAGGTAAGCCCCGCCGGTGAGCACCGGGAGAGTCTTGTGGGCGGAATCACAGCATATGTCGGCTCCCAAGTCCACTGGATGCTGGGAAGGTCGCAAAAAGCGCAGATAAGCCCCGTGGGCGTTATCCACTGCCAACAGGGTACCGTGGCGGTGACACACGTCCGCCAAGGCGGGCAAATCCGCCATGCTGCCCAAATAATCGGGGGAGGTGAGGTATACTGCGGCGGGAGGCGCGGAAAGCGCTCCCAGGGTCCGCTCTAAATTTTCTGGGGAAATTTTGCAGCCGCACAGGGAATGGCTCTCTTCCGGCCAAAGCCAGACCACGTCCAAATCCAGCAATGCGGCGGCAGATACAAACGCCCTGTGAACGTTCCGGGCAGCTACCACCGTAGAAGAAGCTCCTGCGGGGCGGTTGGTAAGCGCCAGATACAGCATGGCCCGGATGGCGTGGCTGGAACCTTCGGTGGAATAGCAGGTGCGGCGTGAGCCAAACAGTTCTGTGGCGTTTGCCTCGCTTTCAGCCAGGATTCCCTCCGCCTCAAACAAGGCGTCGGCGCCTTTTACTTCCGTAATGTCCAGATGTTCGCAGCCCAGGAACGGTTTCCCTTTATGCCCGGGCATATGGAGCCTGGCAATATCCATATCCCCATAGCGCTTTACGAAATCGGCAACAGGGGTGTTCATCGGGAAGTTTCCTTGGCGGCTTTCATCATGATAGCGCACTCGATCCGCTTGCGGAACAGTTCGCAGCCAGGCTCATAAATGCCCCGGATGGAGCCGGTAGCATGAAAAGCGTTGGCCGCGCAGCCGCCGGAGCAGTAAAGCTTTGCCCAGCAGTCGGAGCAGTCGGGACGGGCGTAGGCGTTGCAGGAACGGAACTCCTCCCGCAAGGCTGTGTTGGTAACGCCGTTCCAAATGTCTCCCAGCTTGTAAGATTCTTCCCCCACAAACTGATGGCAGGGGTACAGGTCGCCCCAGGGGGTGACCGCCATATATTCCGTGCCGGAGCCGCACCCGGAGATGCGCTTATAAATGCAGGGGCCGCCGGTCAAGTCCAGCATGTAATGGTAGAAAGTGATGGGCTTGCCCTCTCTTTCCCGGCGGAGCATGTCTTTTGCCAAAATCTCATACTGCTCCTTGACGATCTCCAGATCTGCCGGCGTCAAAGCGGCGGGATCGTCCGGGGCGCAGACCACCGGCTCCATGCTCAGCTCGGTAAAGCCCAGATCGTCGGCCATATGGAACAGGTCCTTGGTAAAGTCGGGGTTTGCGTGAGTGAAAGTGCCTCGCATGTAGTAGTTTTTCCCGCCCCGGGCAGCCACAAGCTTCTGGAACTTGGGCACGATCCGGTCGTAGCTGCCGTTTCCGGCGTAGTCTACCCGGGTGCGGTCGTTGATCTCTTTGCGCCCGTCCAGGGACAGAACTACATTGCTCATCTCCCGGTTGGCAAAGTCGATGACCTCGTCGTCGATGAGCATGCCATTGGTGGTGAGGGTAAAACGGAAATTCTTGCCCCGCTCCTTTTCCACGCTGCGGGCATATTCCACCAGGCGTTTGACCACATCCCAGTTCATCAAAGGCTCGCCGCCGAAAAAGTCCACTTCCAGGTTCCGCCGGGTTCCGGAGTGGTCCATGAGGAAATCTAAAGCCTGCTTGCCCACCTCAAAGCTCATCAGGGCCCGGTCGCCGTGGTATTTGCCCTGGCTGGCAAAGCAGTAGTCGCAGTTCAGGTTGCAAGTGTGGGCTACATGGAGGCACAGGGCCTTCACCACGTCGCCGGAACGCTCTTTGAAAGTGCCAGCCAGATCGGCAAAGGTATCGGGCGTGAAAAGCTTGCCGCTGTCTTTCAAAGCCTGCACATCGGCGATGCAGTCACGAATATCCTGCTCCGTTACAGCGCTGCCGTATTTTTCCAGCATAGCGGACACGATGGCGTCCGGGGCGTGGTTTTCGAACAGGGCGATGATGTCGTAGGCCACTTTGTCTACCACGTGGATGCTGCCGGAACAGGTGTCCAGCACAATGTTGTATCCGTTGAGTTGATATTGATGTATCATAAGAGTCCTCTCTAAACAGAAAAAGAGCCGCCCGAAAGGCGGCGGCTTTTTTTATTCCTCAGTATTTTCGCACTTCTGATTGGCCACGCCGCAGCTGGTCTTGCAAGCGGACTGGCAGGAAGTCTGGCACTCACCGCAGCCGCCGTTTTTGGCGCTCTCGCACAAGTTCCGGGTATCTAAGGTCTGGATTCTTTCCATGACATATCGCTCCATTCTTTTTTTGATCGAGCCAAAGCCCCAAGGCAAGGCTATTTTAGTGCAATAATTTTATCACAAGACACTGACAAAGTCAAGGGAAGAGAAAATTGAAAATGGCTGTTTGGGGATGATAAAGGCGAAGAAAACCGCGCCTCGCAAGAGTGAGGCGCGGTTCCCAATCACTATTTTTATAGTATATGGGCCGCGTTATGAGGGAATATATCCCGTCACTTTAACCGGAATGTTTTGATATCAAAGGAATTTGCTTTTCTGTAAATATGGTGGAACCCCACCGTTTTTCCCTTCTGCCTGAGAAAATAGAAGAGGGAAAACCAAGAGTATTGGACAGCCTAAAAGAACTGTTCAGTACTCTTATTTTTGATTTATTACTAAAAATCAATGGGTTTTCTATAAAATGAAAAGAGGTTTTCGTAAATTTCATAAAAGCATTCCCGTTTGTGCTCGGTTTACGGTGAGAAAAAGAGGTGATAAAGTTATATTGCTTTTTCGAAAATGCGAAATTCGGAAAAATGTAGTGCGCTTTAAGGAGGAAAGAATGTGAATGAAATGGAAAAAAGGAACGACCTCAAAAAAAGTTGGATTTTTTCGAGATGTGGCACAAAATAAATTTTCATATCTCATCGCATTGCCCGCCATCATTTATACGTTCATTTTCAGTTATATGACGTATCCCTATTTGGTGCTCGCGTTTCAACGGTACGATTATCGCAACACCACCATCTGGGATATTTTATTTCATGGACAGTGGGTGGGATTTGATAATTTCAAATTCTTTTTCACTTCTCAAAACGCTTTTCGCGTAACCTTTAACACCCTCTATCTCAACATTCTGTTTATCTTAACAGGTACGGTGGTATCCGTTTTGTTAGCCCTGTTTCTCAATGAACTTCGGTGCAGGTTTTTTGTAAAAACCACCCAGTCCATTATGCTGTTCCCCAACTACCTGTCCTGGGTGGTTGTGGGCTATATGTTGATGGGGTTGTTTTCCACAGAATATGGCTTGGTAAACAAAGGGCTGGAATTTTTCGGGCTTGAGCCGGTAAACTGGTACGCCGAACCGGGAGTATGGCCGGCGATCTTGGTTTTAATGCGTATCTGGAAAGGCGCCGGCATGAACGCTATCATCTTTTTAGCCGCCATTGCGGGAATGGACTTTTCTTTTAATGAAGCGGCAGCCATTGATGGCGCTACCCGGGCCCAGATTGTTCGGAAGATTACTCTTCCGCTGTTGATGCCAACGATCGTAATTATGACGCTGCTTTCCCTGGGAAAAATCATGTACGGCGATTTCGGCATGATTTATGCGTTGATCGGGGATAACGGCATGTTGTATTCCACCACGGATATTATAGATACTTACGTGTTCCGCGCGCTGCGGCAGGTGGGAGATGTATCCCAGTCTACCGCTATTGGCCTGTTCCAGTCGGTTATAGGTTTCTTCATGGTATTCGGGTCCAACTGGCTGGCCAGAAAGTTCTACCCGGACGGCGCGTTATATTGAGGGAGGCGGAAAGATGTATAAAAAGGGTTTTTCCTGGGGCAATTTCTTAATCGGGGTGTTTATCACCATTTTTACGATCGCCTGTTTACTGCCAATGATTTTGACAGTGATTGTTTCTATTACTGACGAGATGGCGATTTTGGAAAACGGATACAGCTTTTTCCCGAAAAAGATTTCCTTTTACGCTTACGAATTGATGTTTCGAAGCGGCTCAAATGTGCTGCAAGGGTATCTGATCTCGGTTTTTGTTACAGTGGTGGGCACGATAGGCGCTATTGTGATCACCGGGTTGGCCGGCTACACCCTTTCCAATAAAAATGTGAAATACAGGGGCGCGCTGGGACTGTACTTTTTCATTCCAATGGTATTTGGAAGCGGAATTGTGCCCTGGTATTTAATCTGCAATGCTTTGCATCTTCGCAACAATATCTTTGCCCTGCTTATTCCCAATTTGCTGTTTAACACGTTTAATATGTTTTTGGTACGGAATTTTATGAGCGGGCTTCCGGATTCTCTGCGAGAATCCGCTACAATTGACGGCGCTAACGATATGGTGATCGCTTATAAAATTTATTTCCCTTTGGCGGTGCCGGTATTGGCTACTGTGGGACTGTTCTACGCGCTGGGGTATTGGAACGATTGGTGGAATGCCATTATGTTGGTGGAAGAAAAGGACCTTTATCCCATCCAATACCTGTTGTTGCAGCTCAAATCCCAGATCAGTATGCTGCGGGACCTGCAATATTTAAGCGGGGCAGCTTCTCAGACGCCCCCCAGCGAATCCTTGAAAATGGCCACAAGCGTCATCACTGTGGGCCCCATTATCCTGTTGTATCCGTTCCTGCAAAGATATTATGTAAAAGGTTTGGTTGTTGGCTCTGTAAAGGGCTGAAATACAGATTTCGCTCTTCTGGAAAACCAGAGAGTGGAGCAACAAAAGGAGGAAAAAATATGAAAAAAACCATTGCGTTACTGCTTTCGGCTTTATTGCTGGCAAGTGTTTACGCCGGATGCAGTGAAGGAGAAAGCTCGGGCACTTCGGGGACGTCCAGTACCGGAAGCCAGTCCGCTTCCCAGACATCCACCCAGGAAACAGACAATTCCGCAGAAACTGTGGAGTGCCTGTATGTGGTGCCCGGCGACGAGCCCAAAGCTCTTGCGGAAGGCCTTTCCCTGATCAACGAGAAGATGGCTGAAGACGGAGTAGGCGTGGAACTGCAAATGCAGTATATCCCTTGGGATGCTTGGGATCAAAAAATTAACATTATGCTGTCTACAGGCGAAAAGTTTGATCTGTTCCAGGTGATGAACGACCGAGTTTCTCTGGCTAACTACGCTTCCCGGGGAGCTTTGGCGGATATCAGCCAGGCCATGGAGACTTACGGTGAAAATATTACAGCGGTAAACCCTGAGATCATGATGAAATCCGGGCAAGTCAATGGCGTGCAGTATGCGATTCCGGCTTACTGGGTTGAAAGCGCCATTGATCCTGAGTTGTTTTTGCGTAAGGATTTGATGGAGAAATACGGTATTGAAAAAGTGCCTGAGACATGGGACGAGCTTACAGCCGCCATGGAGACGGTAATCAATAATTGGGACGGCCCTCAAAAGCCGTATTTGATGCTGACAGGAAGCAATACCTCCCGGTTTGCATACCCTGCCAAGACGTATGAGGAATGGCCCTTTGTGATCTATGATAAGATCTTCTATGTGGACCAGGAAGGAAACGTGGAAAACTACTTTAAGACAGACGCTTTCCGGAAAGACTGTATGTATGCCAGTGACTGGTACGAACGTGGGATCATCGATCCTGATTGCATGACGATTACCAGCGAGCAGGCAGATAACCAGATGCGTACAGGCAACTATTTTCTTGGCGCTTCCGATATTGGTCCTTTAAAAACAAACTATCCGGATATTACCACAGATGATTTTGTCCGTGTGGAACTGGCCCCGGATAAGCCTGATGTGCGTCCTTACGGCACCCGCAATATGAACGCTGTGCCCCTTTCCAGTGAACATCCGGAAGCCGCGGTAAAGCTGGTAAACTGGATTTATGCCAGCCAGGATAATTATGATATGTTTATGTACGGCAGAGAAGATGTGGATTATATCAAAATAGACGATCCAAAGGGAAGAGAGGATATTATCGACGAATCCACCAGTGTTCCCGATTATTACTTCAGCGATTGGATGATGGGAAATGTGGAGTTTATCCGTCCTGCCAATTCCCAGCCCAAAGCATACAGCGAGCGGCTTTACACCTATAATGAGAATGCTGTGGAAGGTTATGCCGCCCAGTTTACCTTTGACGCCAGCCCTGTGCAGACAGAATACGCGGACGTTATGACTGTGATTTCCGAGTATATCAATCCTATGGCTTGTGGCGTAAAGGATTACGAGGAGAATATCGACGAGGCGTTGGCTATGCTGGAAAAAGCAGGTGCCGACCGGTTGATTGAAGAGTTCAAGACACAGCTTGCAGAAAGTAAGAAATGATAACGCCAGGATGCCGCGAGACTTTTTAGGACATATAATTTCTTGCGGCATCTTTTTATTTCATTTATGATATGGGAGAAGTGTATGGAAAAATTATATCCGGAATGGGCGATCGGTCCATTTGAAAAGCCGGTGGATAAGCCGGTATTATGGCCTTCGGAAAAGGGATTTGACTCTTGGGCGGTGTATAACCCGGCTGTGGCGGTGAAAGACCAGGTCTTTTATATGTTTTACCGGGCAGAAACACGGGAAGAAGCGAATACACCCTATTTGGGTACTTCCCGCATTGGGATGGCAGTCAGCCAGGATGGTATTCATTTTGAAAAGGCCGGCGACGTACCTGTAATTGACGCGGACCAGCCGCTGGAACTGCCAGGCGGCTGCGAAGACCCGCGGATTTGCCGTGTGGGTGACATGTGGCATCTGATTTATGGGGCCTACCATTATCCTCAGGAGGTTTACTTGTGCCATGCTGTTTCCCAGGACTTGATTCATTGGCAAAAGAAAGGGCCGCTGTTGGTGGATGGGGAGGGGCGTCCTGTTCCCTCCAAATCCGCGGCAATTTTGTCCGATCCTCAAGGGAACGCGGTACAGATTGATGGGAAGTATGTGCTCTATGCCAACGAGTGTGTGGCCTAAAAAAAGAAATTGAGAAGAGGTGAAAATATGGGTTTATGGGAAGAAATGGAATTGAAAAACCTTCCCGATCTTGCCATAGCAGACTATGGGGTGCTGAATCGGGAGTTTTTAAAGGCGTTACAAGACCCTGAGACAGAAATGGTTCGAAAGAATCCGGAGAATGGGCATCCTGTTTTTGGAGCCTATTTGAAAAGTGATTCCAACGAAATGGTGACATGGGGCATTTTAGCCATTGGTCATTGGCTTTTGGAAGAGAAATATGAGTGGCTTGCGCCCACCTATTTTGACTTTTTCAATGAGGAATTTCAGATATTCCTCAATGAGCCCGGTGGCAAACAGTCAGAGTATTGGTATTTGTTTTACACGAATACGCTGGCAGGCGCTGTGCAGCAGACGCTGTATCGTGGAGAGGAACAAGCTTTTTCCCGCATGAAGCAGTCTGTCCAGGCCATGAAACGTCTGGCCCATGGGGTAGATTACGATTTCAACGCCCAGGGGTATGACTTTTCAGAGAAGAAACCATTTTGCAATCGGCCCATTTACCGGCAGCCGGATTCTATTGGCGGCTATGCCTATCAGATGGTGTTTGCCAGCCAGGCTTTGGGCATGGAAGAGTGCTTGGAGGAAGGTCTGAACGCGATAAAGCGGTATGAGGCCTTTCCGGAGAATCCCTGGTATGAAATACCCAATGGGAGCGCCGCGTTGTTTGCCGCGGCATGGCTGCAAGCCCACGGCTATGAGAACGACGTGGCGAAAGCAGCAGCCTGGGTGTTTGACCATCAGCAAGGTCCTTTGCAGATGGGAAGATGGGGGCATGAAAGTGTTAACGGGTTGATGATGGGGTGGCGCGGAGAGACACGTCAGGACGCGATGGACTCGGCCTACAGTATGGAGAGTTTGATGCCTTTGCAGTTTGTGCTGCCCGCGGTGCGCTATGCTCCAAAACTGGCCGAAACTGTCTCCAACTGGACCAGACACCTTCTGTCCTCGTTCCAGCTGTTTTATGGAAAAGGGCAAAATCCTTTGAAAGAAAGCCGGCCCGACCTTAACCGAGCGGTGCCTTATGAACGGTTGATACAGGATCCCCAAACGGGAGAACCTGTGGCTTGCGGGGATTTCTGCGGCCATCGATCCGTATATGGGGCGGGATATCTGATGTGGGTGGAAGCGTTGGTGCGTCCTACCCAAGAGCCATGGATTTTTGCGCTGGATCTATCACTGACCGATTGGGTGAGCTGGCAGAAAACGCCGGTGTTTTTGGTGCAGAACCCCCATGATGTGGCAAAAGAAGTGAGCTTTCGGCCTTCGCATCATTGGAAAAAAAGGTGCGGAGCCGCGGATGAATGGCGGGTGGCGCTGCCTCCCAAGTCCTGTAGTTTCTTCACTGTGGGAGAGGACGGCGGTCCCGTTTTGTGGCAAGCAAATTAGAAAGGAGTTTTTACAATGAAAATTTGGGAAGAAAAGGCAAAGTTTGAACAGGAAAAAGATCAAAAGGTGCAGGAAAGCGTTAAGCTTACGTTCCATGGCGTAGAAGGTTTTGATGTGTATAACTGTTCCATCCCCTTTGCGTGGCAGGGAAAAGAATACATTTATGGCCGCGTGGAAAAGCGGGATGAGTGGGCGCGGTCCTGGGCGAGACTCTTTGAGAAAACCGGGAAAGACGAGTATACCTTGGTAAAAGACCACATGATCTACCAGTTGGAGGACCCCTATATTTCCATTATCCAGGGGGAGATGGTGCTGGGTGGAACCCATGTGCGTAAGCGCAGCGGGGAAGTGGATACCTACTATGGATATTTTTACCGTGGCAAGGACTTGAATGATTTGGTATACTTTACCACTGGGCCGGATTACATGAAAGACATTCGTCTGGTGGAACTGAAAGATGGAAAGATCGGTGTGTTTTCTAGGCCCAGAAATGAAGAGATTGAAAAGAAATACGGGAGCAGCGCCATGATTGGCTTTGCCGTCATCGACCATTTGGAAGACTTGACAGATGACGTGATTTTCAATGCTACGCCCATCGAAGGGATTTTTGGAAAAGGGGAATGGGGTGGCTGCAACCAGGCGTATTTGCTGCAAGACGGCAGGATCGGCGTAATTGGCCACCAAAGTTTCAGCCAGCCTGTGGAAGGCGAGGAAGACCTGGCGGTTTATGTGAATATTTCCTTTGAGTTTGACCCTGTCACCTTTGAGGTGACCAACCAGAAGATTATTGGTACCCGCGGCTGTTACCCTGAGGGCCCCAGCAAGCGTCCGAATCTGCGGGACTGCACGTTTACTTCTGGAATTGTAATGCGGGAGGACGGGAAGGCCGATCTTTACGGCGGAATGAGCGATGTGGAAGAGGGAAGAATCACCATTGCGTATCCGTTTTCTTGCCCGTTGAATTGAGTTAGGGGTTCTGAAACACATGATTAGGCTGTTTAAGAAAATACTGTATCATTCTGTATACCGTAAAACGGTATGTGCATATGCTTTGAGCCTGGTGGTCATCACCATCCTCATGTTAGCCAGCGTATTCGGAGTAATGACTTCTTCCATGAAGCAGCAAACCATGAATACCTCTCAGCAGATGCTGGAACAGCTGGTCAATTCCGCAGACAGAGCGCAGACGGATATCGCGAATGTGATGTCGGTGATTGCCGGGTCTGGCAATACTCTGCGGGTTATTTCCGAGAAAGAGAAAAACCAAGAGGCTATTTACAGCCTGTTTTTAGAGTTGTCAAACCTGAAAGGTTTTTACTCTTATATTGAAAATATCTCGGTTTGGAATTTGAACAGCGACGTTTGTGTCCATATTTTGGGAGACCCGGATATTGGCAGAGAGAATTTGAGCGTGGCGGAGGAAATGCAGCAGGAGAAGCAGGATATCTTATGCAGGGATATTTCGGTGTTTCAGGAAAAGATCAATGTGATTTCATTCTTCTGGTATTTCCCCTATCAGAATTCGGGAATCATAATCGACGTTAGTTCAGATTTGTTTCAATACAGCATTTTGGATGGCAGCACAGATCAAAGGGAAGCATATATTATTGATGCCCAAGGAACGCCGGTAACCCAGTCTTCCGGGGTGGAGATGGGTGGAAAGAAAATATCCTCCTATCTGTATGAGGTTGTTTCACAAAGCGCTCCCGGGAAAGAACGGATTGTATACGACGACGCTGAAAACCAGCAATTTGTATTTTTGGCCAAATCAGAGAGCTATAATTGGTGGTTTGGGGATATCCAAAGCTACGCTTCCTTTTATCAAAGTTATCAACGGGTCAGTTTGGTTTTCGGAGGCGTTTTAGGAGGATTTCTTCTAATTAGCGGCGTAGCGGTGGTTTTGTTCAGCCAGAAAATGCGAAAACATCTCTTGAAAATCGTCAATAAATGCCGGTCGGTGGCAGGCATGGAAGAAATTCTCACAGAAGATGAGCTGCTTTACATTGACAAAACCATTGCCCGTATCGATCACGAAGTATATATGAACGAAAAATATATCCGGTCTTCGTTTTTGAAAAATCTGATGCTGGGACAAGGGATGCCTTTCGGGTTTCCAAAGGCAAAAGTGCAGCAGCTGCTGGAAACTTACCAAGCGCCTTATTATGGCGTTTTGCTGATCAAGCTGGAAAGTACCAAAGAGATACCGGAAGAATCTTTGCGGGAAGAATACAGCATCTACCGATTTACTGTGTGCAATCTGGCAGATGAAATCTTTGGGCAGGCGTACCGGTGTAAAACGGTGGAAATTGAGGAAAACAAGGTGGCAGTGCTGTTGTTATCCGATGCATATGAGATTTCTGATGAGTATGTGCTGTGTTTTCAGCAGATCAAGGAGTTCTGCCAGGAGAATCTGGACTTGTTCCTTTCGGGAAGCATGGGCTGCGTTGTGGATAAGCGGGAGGACATCTACTTATCTTACCAACGGGCGGAGCAATACATGAAGATGAGCCGCCTTATCGGTAAAAATGAGCTGATCGACTCCAACCAGATGATCAACCAAAGCTATCAGGAAAAGAACCGGAAATTGACGGAGGCCATGATTGAATACACAAAGCTGAATTATAAAGACCCGGAGTTGTCGCTGAAAAATGTGGCGCATATGTTCCACCTGACCACTGCGTATGTGGGAAAAATATTCAAGTCGGTTCAAGGGGTTTCGTATGCTTCCTATGTAACCCAGTGCCGGCTGGAAGAAGCGAAAGAACTCTTGCTGGAAACCAGTAAAACTATTGGGGAGATATCAAGCGAATTGGGTTTTGTCAATTCCGCTTATTTTACTACCGTATTTAAAAATGCTTATGGAATGACGCCCACGGCATTTCGAAGCCAAGGAAAATAGGAGGAGAAGAAACAGTGTTTCAGCAGGAAAAGGACGGGGTTTATCTGGTTGGCGGAGATCGTCCCTTATGGAATTTACAGAGGGAACCTATGAATCTTTTTTACGCTAACACAGACCGCAGCGTGTGGGGCCAGCACTTTGTTGACCGCTGGAATCTGACGAGGCTGGAAAAAGACAGTTGCGTTCTGGCCAGTACAGTAAGGATTGAGGAATTGAATACAGATTTGGCTGTCCAAGTGGCGTATACCCGAAAGGGGGATTTGGTGGAAAAAGAGGTTTCCTTTTTTCAAAACAATATCCCTAATCTGTATGTAGGATTCACTCAGAAAGTGGTTCCGGAAAAAGGCGGAACGCTGTGGTCTTTTGATGATGCCCAGCAGGAAGATGGCTGTATTTTTGGAAAAGAAAGCCGTCAAGCTTTTCCAGCGGCAGGATTTTTTTGGAATGACGGCAGCGTGCTTGGAGTGTTGATGGATACGGGCGTGAACAACAGCTGGTCCAGATGGTGCCTGAGAAGGACAAGCGGGGGAAATGGGGTTGCGGTTAGCTGTTACGACCCTGTGCTGATGGAAGCGGCGGGAAAGCAGACAGAGCTTCTCCTGAGAGCGGGACAATATTTCCCTGTGTATGATGTGGCCCCGGATAACGTTACGGAAAATACAGCACGCTTTTTGGCCAGGAAGGGGTACAGCTATTCCCTGGAATTTGATTGTGGAGATTGTCCCTGTTCTGTTTCCGCCACATGGCAAGACGGAGAGCCTGGGCGGATGGTTTGGAAGGAGCAAGGCCGACAGGTGTTGGAACTTCCCGTCTGTGAGGAAAACGGTATATGGGAAATCACCTGGGAAAAGGGGAAAGCGGCCTGCAAAGGACTGTTTGAGAAATGTCCGGAGTACCGGCCGTGGCACCGACTGGCTCAGGGGGATACAAGAACATACCGATATTTCTTCTTTGTGGACCAGTTTGAGCCATCTTTGCGCAATCTGCGAAAGTATTCTCAGCTGTATTTGGCACAGGCTTTGGGCTTTTCCGGGAGCGCGGGGGAAAAAATCCTCTACGCCGATTTCCGAATGCTGAATTGGCTGGCTGAGCCAGAAGGCGAAGAGCCCCTTTGCGTGCCCAGCATCGACTATTTTGAAATGTATTTTCGAGATGTGTTCTGGAGTGTCCATGGTGTGGAGGACCCGGACCTTCAGCTAGGGATTTTCCGAAGGATTGAGAAAACCATGGACGCCCGGGGCTGGGTAGACAATATTATCACCCCTTATTATGGAAGTGAGGAAAAAACCGATAACGAATTGAATTACTTGTATGTGATTTGGAGTTATTGGAATCAAAAACAGCTTGGGGTGGCGACTGACCTGGAAAAAGTGGAGAAGGTCGTATCGCTGGTATTGAATCGGTACGACCCAAAGCGTGAGGGAAAAATCTTTGTAAATAACCCTCAGTCACTGATGGATGTAATGTGGCAGGAGAAGCCCTGCGCTTTCGCGGTAAGCCAAGGATATTTTTGCCTCACCATGAAAATCGCTTTTGCCTTGGGTATTGCCGGGGTGGACCAGGCGTACCTGGAACGGGTACAGGAAGGTTATCGAAGCTATTATCGTATTGGCAGTTCAGGCAAGAAGTATTTGCAGACATTTCCTGGAAATAAACTGGGAGAGCGTGGCGAGGATTTGGAAATTATCTCTTGCTTGGATCTGGAACCGGAATTTTTAAGCCTGTATCTTTTGGGCGAAAGCATTCTGGGGGAAAAGATCGTGAGGGATACCCTGGATCAGATACCCGTGTTTTGCGATTGTAGAATGCCCATCGTTTCTTGTATAGACGGCTCCTTCTTTACCCGGGAACGCAACCCTTTTAATGGTGGGCTATATTGGGAAGGCGGATGTTACGCCAATGGAGGCAGCTATTTGCGGCCCCAGTGCATTGCTTTGGCAGTAGGAAAATATCATGGTTGGGAAAAAGCAGACGCCTTAATGAAAGCCAGGATGAGGGCGGAATTTGAAAGCGACCCGGATTTTCCGGTAAGCCACGAATATCTGCACGCTTTGGGAAATCCCCAAAAAAATAGCGATCATAAAGTATTTGCATGGAATGTGTTTGTCAATGAGATCAACCGGTGGATTCGCCGGGAGATTGACCCGGAATTCCAAGTAGGAGAAGAAATTGTATGATTGTTCGGAAAATACGAGAAGAAGAATACCCCAGAACACAGGAACTATTTTCCCTGGCTTTTGAAATTCCGCTGAACAGAGAAAGCCTTGCGGATACAGAAACAAAGAGAATAAAAGCGTTTCCCCGTACACGGGAAGAGCGCTATTGGTTAGAACGCTGGGCCGCTTTTACCGAAGAAGGGAAAATGATGAGTTTCTTGATCGGATTTCCTGCCACAGTGCGTTTTGATGGAGGAGAAGCGGTTTGCACCTGTATTGGCGGTGTGTCCAGCCTGCCGCAGTACCGTGGCAGGGGGGCCATCGCGGGGTGCTTCCAAAAGCATTTGGAAGACAGTTACCAGGCTGGTCATGTATTTTCATACCTGTACCCATTCAGTACCCGGTTTTACAGGCAGTTTGGCTATGAAAACTGCGCGGAAAAAGTGGAATGGGAATTGAATATCGATGAGTTTCCAGAGTTTCGAGAAACAGACGGGGAGTGCATCCTCAGCGAGAATTTTTCGGAACGGCCCGCCATTGAGCAAGTGTACGCCCAATCCATGAGCGAATATAATCTTTCCTTTGTCCGGGAGGACTGGGAGTGGAACAGAGCAATCGCCAAAGACCCTGCTTCCCAGCACCGGTATACATATCTTTGGCGGAATGGAAACGGAGTGCCCGAAGGAGTTCTCACATTCCGAAAAGAATACGAAAAAGGCTTGGAACGGGCAACTATGATTTGTGAGGAGTTCTTTTTTGTGGGGACAGAAGGACTGAAAGGCCTTTTGAAGCATATCCGTTCCTACCGGGGTCATTTTCAAAAGGTGAAGATCACTCTGCCGAAAGAAGTTCATTTGGAACAGGTGTTGCCCGAAATGAGCAAAGGATGCAGACGGACATTGCAGTTTGCCGGAATGGGCCGGGTAATCCATGTGGAAAAAGCCTTGAAAGCGGCGTCTTATCGTGGCACCGGCAAAGTCTCCTTTAAATTGAACGACCCTTGGATACAGGAAAACAATGGTGTTTTTGAAGTCAGCTTCGAAAATGGAAGGTGTACCGGGGTACGTTCGGGAACATCTTGGGAAAAAGAATTGGATATTGGAACATTCTCCAGATTGCTGTTGGGAAATTGCTGGGAAGATGAGATGAAGGACGCCCCATTTCATCAGATTTTCTACAGGAAAAAACTTTTTATTTGCGATTCATTCTAAAAAATAATGAACTGAGAAACGCGCCTCGCGAAACGAGGCGCGTTTTTTTTATGCAAAAACGGGAAGGGAAATAAGACATGTAAAATATGAAAAGCCTTTCGTATGTATACTGCAAAAAGAAATAGATGTAAAAAGTTAATAAAAAATGTTAAATAATCATAAATTAAGCCATTTCGTTTGCCCAGGTGTTTTTTTATAATAAAAAACAGATCAACCAATTCCTGGAAGGAATTGGCTTGGGAGGTATTGGAGAAAGGAAGATGAGGTTTATGACAGGAAAAGCAATGGGTAAACAAAGGATAGACTGGATGCATAAACTGCGGCGAACTTGTAGAGGAATTCAGCGGAATTGGGGATTGTATTTGCTTTTGCTCCCATCGGTATTGCTGTTGTTTTGTTTTAACTACCTGCCTATGTATGGCGTGCAAATTGCCTTTAAGGATTTCACCCCCTCCCAGGGGATTGAGGGAAGTCCATGGGTGGGTTTTGAAAATTTCCAAACCTTTTTTAATTCGTTCCAGTCGAAAAACTTGATCTGGAACACGGTTACACTAAGTTTATACAGTTTGGTTGCCGGTTTTCCGTTTCCCATTATTCTGGCTTTGATGGTAAACCAGATTCGGGTAAAGCGGTTTAAGCAAGTGCTGCAGGTGGTAACTTATCTGCCTCATTTTATCTCTACCGTAGTTATGGTAGGCATTATGCTGATCCTTCTTTCTCCCAGTAATGGCATCTAAGGGAATTTGGCACATTTGTTGGGAATTCAAAACCCCCCAAATATTATGGGAGAAGCAGGGTCGTTCCAACACATTTATGTGTGGAGCGACGTGTGGCAGCATGCGGGATGGGACAGCATCATCTACATAGCCGCGTTGGCGGCCATTGACCCTTCGCTGTATGAAGCGGCTACTGTGGATGGAGCCAGCAAATTTCAACGGCTGCGGTATATCGATCTGCCCTTCCTGATTCCCACGGCGGTTATCCTGCTGATTATGCGTACGGGCAATGTAATGAATTTGGGATTTGAAAAGGTATACCTGATGCAGAATCCCCTAAACACCACCATCAGTGAAGTGATTTCCACCTACGTATACAAGATCGGTATGATCAGCAACCAGTATAGCCTTTCCGCAGCGGTAAACCTGTTTAACACTATTGTCAACTTTGTGTTGCTGATTTTGGTCAACGGGGTTTCCAAAAAGCTGGGGGATACCAGCTTGTGGTAAACGCGGAAACTTACGGCATAATTCAGGGGAAAGAGGCGGATATATTGTATGGCACAGACAACATCAAAAGCGCAAAAAATAAGCAGTAAGGATATTGCTTTTAATATTTTTCTGTATGGAATATGCAGCTTGATTTTACTTGTAATTGCATACCCACTGTATTTTATCATCATTGCGTCCTTTAGCAACCCTTCGGAAGTATCCAATGGCAATGTGTGGTTTTGGCCTAGCCAGTTTACGTTGGACGGCTACAAAGAACTGCTGCGCCATGGAGATATCTGGACTGGCTATTTAAACACTATTTTATATACAGCGGTGGGAACGGCTATTGGCTTGATGGTCAATATTTCGACGGCGTACGCGTTGTCCCGCAGGGATTTGATAGGCCGTAAAGTGATAACGTTCTATTTTATCTTCACCATGTTTTTCAACGGTGGTTTAATTCCTACTTACTTCACCATTCGGGATTTTCATCTGTATGATACCTTCTGGGTTATGGTAGTTCCCTTTTCCGTGGTGGTTTACAACATTATTGTGGCAAGAACTTTCTTTGACTCCAGCTTGCCCAAGGAACTTCTGGATGCGGCGCAGATTGATGGGTGCGGAAACCTTCGGTTCTTTTTCTCCATTGCCCTGCCTCTCTCCAAGGCGGTAATTGCGGTAATCGCCCTGTACATTGCGGTAGCCCAGTGGAACTCTTATTTTAACGCTTTGGTGTATATTCGCAGCGAGCACCTGAAACCGTTGCAGCTGGTGGTGAGAAATATCCTGATTACCAACCAGTCTTTGGTAGGCGCCGGTGACGGCCTGGCTGCTCAGGAGGCTATGCGGCTTTCCAATCTGATGAAATACGCCGTCATCATCATTACAACCGTGCCGATTATGTGCGTGTACCCCTTTGTGCAGAAGTATTTCAGCCAAGGTGTGATGATCGGTGCTATCAAGGGGTAAAAGCCTCATTTCAAAGGGACGTTGCCTTGGGCGTGGGGGCCTGAGGATTTAACAGTCAAAATAATAACCAACAGTAAGGAGATGCGAACATGAGAAAAAAGTGGACAAGAGTGGGTAAAGCCATACTCTGCCTGACTTTGGCGACTTCTATGCTGGCAGGCTGCAGCGGTGGCGGAAACAGCTCTGGAGGCGGAAAGGAAACCAGCGGCCAGTCCTCTGGGGCTGGCACTTCCAGCGGGGTTTCGGCAGAAGATTCCAACTTTAATGAGACGGGATTGCCTATTGTAAATGAGCCGGTGGAGCTGACATTCCTGTATGTGAAGGGCGCAAACTTGGCAGATCTGAAAGAGAACGCCATGTTCCAGCAGATGGAAGAAGACACCAATGTCATTATTAATTGGCAGTACGCCGGTGATGCGGACTGGTCTGAGCAAAAATCCCTTTTGCTGGCCAGCGGCGATTTGCCCGACGTGTTCTTCGGAAGCAATTCTTTAAAGGATATGGACATTGCCACCAACTTGGACCTGTTCATTCCGTTGGAAGATTATGTGGAAAAATATTGCCCCAACATCCAAGCGGCTTGGGAAGCGGAACCCACTATGCGGAAGATGGTGACCAATCCCGACGGGCACATTTATACCCTGCCCGGTAAAAAGCCTCTGCGGCCCAAGGGCTGTGACACTCCCTTCATCAACCAGACATGGCTGGACCGTTTAGGTTTGGAGATGCCTACCACTGTGGACGAGTGGTATGAAGTGTTGAAAGCCTTTAAGGAGCAGGACGCCAACGGCAATGGTGATCCCAATGATGAGATTCCTCTGACCGGCAGCGCCAAGCAGAATTTGTTTGACTGGATTCGTTACATCAACCCTTGGGGTATTACCGACAGCTTGGAAGAAAACTTCTTGGCGTTAGATCAGGATACCTTGGAGCCGGTCTTTATTCCTGCCGACGAGCGGTATAAGGAAGCAGTGGCATTCTTTCACAAGCTGTATGCGGAAGGCATTATGGACCCTGAATTTATTACCCAGGATAGTTCTATGGCAGATGCCAAAATGAAAAATGAGGAAGTATCTCTGGTGGGCACCGGTATCACCTGGGAAGTTACCTCCGGTACTCAGCCTCATCAGGATGAGTATGTCCCCATGCCTCCTCTGGCTGGCCCCAACGGTGACCGTTATATCCGCGGCAACGATGAGACCATCACGTATTCCCGCAACGAGTTTACAGTTACCACCGCCTGCGAGTATCCCGAAGTAGCGATGCGCTGGGCAGATTATTTCGCTACCGATGATATCTCTGTCCAGTCTTATTGGGGTCCCTATGGCGTGGTGCTGGATAAGGACGAGGATGGCAATGTAGTCTTCCTGGATCCTCCCGAAGGGAAAACCGGTGACCAGTGGTATTGGGAGATTTCTCCTCGTGACCATGGTCCCAAGTATGTAAGCCCTGAGTTTGAGGAGAAGATCATCCTTCCCGAAGACAGCGGCGACGGCGCCAAGTTAAAGGAAGATGAGATTATGAGAGAATTTGTGGCGAAGCCTTATCCCATGGTCAACTACACCAGCGAACAGGCCGAAGAAATCTCTTCTTTGACTGTGGATATTTACAAGTATGTGAATGAAAGCTGGGCTAAGTGGATTGTGAACGGCGGCATCGAAGAAGAATGGGATGCCTATGTGGACCAGCTGAACAAAATGGGTCTGGAACGGCTGATGGAAATCTATCAGGAGGCTTTGGACGTATATAATAACGCGGGCTGATAACGACGTTTTGAGATTTTAGAAAAAGCTTTCGTGCGGAGCCTGGAGGCTGTTCCGGTCTCTGGGTTCCGCCAATTTTCTATTGGGGAAAACTAAAAATCGATTCCATTACAAACTGGGAGGATGTGTATTTTATGAACAAAAAAGTGTTTCGCGTGGGAAGCGTAGGAATTGGCGGAATTTCCCGAGGAGTTCATCTTCCGGGGATTCAAAAGAGCCCGGATCTGGAATTGGTGGCTGTGTGCGACCTAAAGCCAGAAAGGATGGCCTATGCCAGAGAGACTTATGGGATTCGGGAAGACCACTGTTTTGCCGATTATCACGATCTGATTGCCTGCCCGGATGTGGACGTGATCGATATTTCCACTTCCAACAACGCGCACTTTGAAGTTGCCAAAGCCGCCATTGAAGCGGGAAAACCCTATTGCTTGGAGAAGCCGGTTACCCTTACCGCAGAGGAAGCGGATATTCTGGCAAAACTGAGCGAGGAAAAAGGTGTTCCCAATATGGTGTGTTTCTCTTACCGGTTTAAGGCAGCGGCTCGTTACGCCAAGGAACTGGTGGAAAAAGGATTGCTTGGCGATATTTACCATGTCTATATGCAGTATTTGCAGGGCGGCGGCCCCTCCTATGATTTGCCCCGTTCCTGGAGATACAAGAAAGAACTTACCGGTACCGGCGCGTTGGGAGACTTGGGCTGTCACGCTTTGGATTTGGTGAGTTTTGTGACAGGTAAAAGCTATCGGAAAGCTGTGGGCCATGCGGATACTTACGTGTATCAGCGGCGCTTGGAGGAAGGCGAAGGATATGGGCCGGTAGATGTAGACGATTTCTGCCATTACCTGATGGAAATGGATGGGAAAACATCCGCCAATTTCTCTGTGACCCGTTTTGCGTATGGCCGGGGAAACTATCAGCGCATGGAAATTTACGGAAGTAAAGGCGGATTGGTCTATAGCTTGGACGTTACCCCAGGGGTGGATGAACTGGAGGTTTGCTTTGGTTATCCATATGACAGGTCTGGGATTTACACTAAATTGCCTGTGCCCCAGCGTTTCCAATGCGATCAGATGCAGTCTTTCGCCGATATTCTGAATGGGTGCGGAGATGGAATGGCTGCTACAATTCAAGATGGCTGCCGTATTCAACACGCGTTGGATGTAATTATCCGTTCAGCGGAAGAAGAAAAATGGCTGCCCTGTGAATGACAGGAATTTTTGAGAGGAGTTTTTGTAATATGTCAATTCGAGTAACTGTATGGAACGAGTATCTCCATGAGGTACAGTTTCCTGAAGTAGCGCAGATTTATCCAAAGGGGATTCACGGATGTATTGCGGATTTCCTGAATCAAGCGGGTATGGAAGTAAGAACGGCGACTTTGCGGGAGCTGGAACACGGTTTGACCCAGGAAGTGGTAGACAATACAGATGTGATGGTTTGGTGGGGCCATATGGCTCATCATGAAGTAGCCGATGAAATTGTGGACCGGGTCTATAAGCGGGTTTTAGACGGAATGGGGCTGATTGTGCTTCATTCCGGGCACGCCTCAAAAATTTTTCAAAAACTGTGCGGCACAGATACCTGGAAACTGAAATGGCGTGAGGACGGGGAAAAGGAAATCCTCTGGGTGGTGGACCCAAGCCATCCCATTGTAGACGGGTTAGACGAAAAGATCATGATTCCCCACGAAGAGATGTATGGTGAGAGATTTGATATTCCCCAGCCGGATGAGCAGGTGTTTATCAGCTGGTTTGAGGGCGGCGAGGTATTCCGCAGCGGCTTCTGCTGGCACCGTGGAAAGGGCAAAGTTTTTTACTTCCGGCCCGGCCATGAGGTGTTTCCCATTTATCATCAGCCGGAAATCCAAAAGGTGATCGTGAACGCTGTAAAGTGGGCTGCGCCCATTCAATTCCCGGATACCACTTTTGGAAATCCTCCACCCATCATGCCTGTTAAGGGAGAAATGGAACATAGCGTGCAGGGGCTTCACGAACAGAAAAGCATTTCTGGCCATCCACCATCACGGGGTTGCGGGAATTATTGATAATCTCAAAGGTGATCCCCTCGAAGTTGGCATCGCCCTGCGGGGTCGTACCGGTTTGGCTGTCCTTCTTCTGAATGGTCAGGCCGCCCCTCTGGACTTCCTCCGCCAGGTCCGTGACCTCCAGCTCGTACACATCGCCGGTGAGCTGGCTGCCGTCCACGGTGTAAGTGTGAACCTGGGTGTCCAGCCGGTAACCTTCCGGGGCGGTGAGTTCCTTGACCGTCACCGTCCCCAGGGGCAGGCCCTCCAGGGTGCCAAGATTGCCGGAGGCGTCTGAAGTCAGTTCCTCTGTGACGGTCTGGCCGCCCTTCTGATAACTGATCTGGTAGACAGCTCCTGCCAGGCTGGCGTTGCCCTGGGGAGTGCTGCCGGTCTGGGAGTCCTTTTTCTTGAGTTTCAAGGTCAGGGTCCCAGGCTCGTCCTCCACGGAAAGGGAAGTGTCACTGCCGTCAATGGTGAAGGTGTATACCTTGGTGTCCAGCTTGTACCCCTTGGGTGGGGTCACTTCCTTTACGGAATAGGTGCCGTCCTCCAGCGGGGTGGACAGAGTGGCATGGCCAGCTTCATCCGTTGTGAAGGTTGCCACCACAGAACCTGTACCAGAAGTGCCTTTGTACACATTGTAGGTGGCTCCTGCCAGGCTGTATGCTGAGTTGCCCTGGGTGATGCTCACATCGGCGGAAGTCTTAGTCAACGTTACCTCATACTCTTTGGGCTGCAAGGGCTCAATTTTGATGAGGATATAGAAGCTGCCCGGTGTCTTGGGTGTGATGGCGGAAATTTGGTTGCCCGAGCTGGGTTCGGTGCCGCTGTGCCACATGACATCGTCATCCGACGCCTCGCCCCAGAAGAAACCGATGTGGTTGTCCGCTCCATCCGCGCCGGGATTGTCGCTCCACCACATGAGGATAATGTCGCCCTTCTCGGCCAATCCGGAACTCAACAGTTCTTGTTTGGTGCGGAAGGCGTATGCGGAAATCTGACCGTTCTCAATGAGGTTTTTATAGTTGGACGCACCTGCCAGCCAGTCGTATGGTAGGCCGGAGCCGAACTGGTTGACGGGAGTGCGGTGCATGATCTCCATGACCAGATCCGCGTCCAGGCCGGCTTTTCGCAAAACATAAGAAACAAAGCCGCCGCAGTTCATCCCCACGGTTCCGCTGTTGTAGGAGGTATCCCCGTTTGGTGACTGGGCGTCGCCTCCCACATACTTGGTACCCAGGTAGTAACTGTCATGCTCGTGGGCTTCCAGTTCCCGGACAATGCTTTCTCGGGTGACGCCTACACTAGTCATGTAGCTGGTGCCACCCTCCACTTCCGACTTGACCGTATTGAACGGGTCCTGAGCATAGAGGACCGGACCGTCCGTTTCCATCATGCTCTCGATCTCATCTGCGGAAACAGAAAAAGGCAGCGCGCTGAACATCAGCACCACTGCCAGAAACAATGCGAGTATTTTCTTTGTGCGTATCATGGTTTTCCTTTCTGCTCCATGGGGAGCGGGTCACATGGT
>CAJFSY010000010.1 GCA_904419785.1 uncultured Neglectibacter sp. | reverse complement strand
AGCAAGTAATTGTAGGCGCTTGCGTGTAAGCTTATATAGGGGGTGAGCAAGCCCTATGATTAACTACATTGAATTTCTGAACGTGCCGGCGAAGATTGCTATTGTCCTCGTCGGCCTGTTCCTTGTTATTCAAGTAATCGGGGAGCTTTTGGAATTCAAGGGAAAGGTCGTTCCTGAGTTTGCAAAAATCCGTAAGGTCTTTGCTCGAAGGAAGAAAGAACGGATGTTATTGCAGAAAATGGAGAAGACCATTGACCAAGTCCAGCTTACTCTTGATGATTTGAACCAGCATTACAGTACAGATAACATACGGATGCGCGATGAATGGATGCGCCTTGTCAATTCGAAGCTGGAGCAATACGACAAGAGCATAAGTGAACTTGGAGTAAAATTAGATAAGAATAATAGCGATACTCTGTCCATCCTAATAGACAGCAAACGCAACGCTATCATTAGCTTTGCTTCATTGGTGATTGATGAAAGCAAGCCGGTGACTCGCGAGCAGTTCAATCGTATTTTTAAGGTTCACCAAGAATATGAAAGTATTATTGAAAGTAATGGGATGACCAACGGCGAGGTAGATATCGCCTTGAGCATCATCAAGGAGTCTTATGAGAAACACATGCGGAACCATACCTTTGTGGAAGACGCACGTGGTTATCCGACTCCAAAATAACAAACTACATTTCTGATATTTTGTGGGTGTAAAATTCAGAAAACAAAAAAACGGGAGCCACAAAACAGTGGCTCCCGCAAATGGAGGAATGGGTATTATATGGGAAAATCCAATTCAGAAATAAAAACAAAAACATATGGTTTGATTTTGTCAGACAACTCAGAAAGAATCTATTATCCCGAAAGTCTGATGCCTCCAGATGACCGCTTCTTTGCTTGTGAACTTGCTCTTCGAGGAGACTATATCGAAATACTTTACAGCTATTACAGGAAGGGAGACAGTACCGAGATTGTCATTGGCGGCACTTATGGCAAGACTGAGTAAAATCTCTTTGCATTCTGCTTGTTCCATGTCGTATGGTTCTAAAACAGACGCTACAAAATTCTCTGGGATAATCCGCTCAAGCACTTCTATCTTTCCAGAGCTCTCCCAACGAATAATTTGAGGAGTACGTCCACTAAACCCAACAATAAGGGCTGAGACATGATTCATTTCTTCGTCCGGATACTGGGCTTTGGAAATATGCGCTTGATATATATCATCCAAAACTTTAGGAAGCTCGTCAAAGGTAAGCCCACTGACTATATGTGCATTCCTATGACTTTCTAAAGTGCCTATTATAGCCTTCGCTATGTTTCCGGAGCCAGCAAATCCAACAGCATATTCATCATTGATGACGGTCTGTTTCACCGCTGGTTCAAGCTCGAACCCCATATCGCGGCCTACTGCTTTGGTGTCAGATGCTAAGCAGATTTCATTGCGATAAATCATAGCAATAACTGAACTCATTTGAAAACTCCCATAGTATATCCGACTAAAAGCATTTGACATTGCCCCCATAAGGGGCTATAATAAAGACACAGGGAGATGCCTGCTGGTAACAAGCTCTCCCCGTGGTGGAGACCCAGACGGTCGCCACAACATATAAACCACATAGGCCGAGTGAAGCTACGCTTCACAAACCCGTGAGCCGTTCTGTTGCGACCAGACGGCTCACTTCTTTTTACCACGGAACATGTTCCACGCTTGGATGATAATCCAGCCGATTGATACGACCCAGAACAAATCTTGAAGTGTTATATGTACCACCTCCCAAGGAAAAAGATTTCCCGCGAGGCTATACATTCACCTGACTTTCCGCTCTCGCGGGATACCAGGCGACCGTCCTTTTAACCGCACACCGTCTCTGACTGTCATATAACGGTGGGTTCCACGGCATTATTATAGTTACTTCGACTTCAAAAGTCAATTGTTTGGAGAGTCTCCTGCTATTTGCGGGTGGCTCTCCTTTTTTTGCGCCGTAAATCCACGGCATGCTTTTATTACCACGAGAGAGGCCGTGTACGAACCTTTATGCTGCAGACATCTCCCAGCATGGGTAGGCGTGCAAAGTCGCTTACAGCGCATCCTGACGCCCGTGGCAAGCATCTGTGTGTTTATAACATTGTTGCAGTCCAACTACAGCACTCTTATAAACATGCAGAGAATATGTATGCCGCCTTTGTCTCAAGGCGGTAAAAATGTGCAAGAAAAAACACCCTTGCTCGAAGCAGAGGTGTCTTTTCAGGAGTCGTTATTGCGGGCTCATGAAATGAAAAGGTGTAAAACAGGTGTAAAACAGCTTTTCAAAACGGTATAGAAACCGTAAACCCGTTGTGCTACAATGGTTTTATCAATCAAGGGGCTTCATAGTGGGGAACAACAAAACATCTCTGATAGAAGCCACTCCTGTTAAGAGCATGACAAGACGGTCTATGCCCATGCCCATACCACCCGTAGGCGGCAAACCATATTCCAAGGCGGTCAGGAAATCTTCATCCACATCGCAAGCTTCGTCGTCTCCAGCTGCTTTCAATGCGGCCTGGGCTTCGAAACGAGCACGTTGGTCAATGGGGTCATTCAACTCGCTAAAAGCGTTGGCATACTCGGCACCGCAAATAAACAACTCAAACCGCTCTGTATATTCGGGATTCTCTTTGCAGCGCTTTGCCAAAGGCGAAATATCTACCGGATGCCCTGTCAAGAAAGTAGGCTGTACCAACTTGGCCTCGCAGTATGTCTCAAAGAACAAGTTGAGGATATCCCCCTTCTTGTGGCGCTGTTCATACTCAATCTTATGCTCGTCCGCCAGCTTGCGGGCCTGTTCCAGTGTTTCAACCTGCATAAAATCCACACCAGCGTATTTCTGAACTGCTTCCACCATGCTGATCCGGGCAAAAGGCTTGTCCAAGTCAATCTCTACACCATCACGCTCCACTTTTCCAGTACCCAATACCTTATGGGCAACTGTGCGGACCATATCCTCGGTCAAATCCATCATGCCTTCAAAATCGGCAAAAGCCTGGTAAAGCTCCAGCATCGTGAATTCCGGATTGTGGCGGGTATCCATACCCTCGTTACGGAACACACGGCCGATCTCGTATACCCGCTCAAAACCGCCTACGATCAAGCGCTTAAGGTGCAATTCCAACGCAATGCGCAGGTACATATCGATATCCAGTGTATTGTGATGCGTGATAAACGGCCGGGCTGCCGCACCGCCAGCCTGCGTATGCAGGACAGGTGTTTCCACTTCCAAGAAACTCTTGGTATCCAAATATTCCCGTACAGCCGTGATGATCTTGGAACGCTTCATAAAGACGTCCTTTACATCCGGGTTGACGATCAAATCCAGATAGCGTTGGCGATAACGGGCATCCGTATCTTTCAGACCATGGTACTTTTCAGGCAAGGGCAGCAGAGCCTTGGAAAGAATCACCATGCTATCTGCTTTTACAGAGATCTCGCCACGACGGGTACGGAAGGCTTCGCCGGTAACACCTACAACATCGCCAATATCCAGCGATGAAGTAAGTTCACGATATGCCTCTTCCCCCAGCACGTCGATCTTTACGTAAAGCTGAATGCGGCCGGTGGAATCCCGCAAGTCCATAAAGGAGGCCTTACCCATGTCACGCCAGCTCATAATCCGGCCAGCAACAGACACCTGTTTCCCCTCAAACTCTTCTTCAAAACGTTCCACAACCTCCTGCGCATGATGTTTCACATCGTAAGAAGTGTGATCGTAAGGATTTTCCCCTTGATCTTGAAGCCGCTTCAATTTCTCTCTGCGAATGCGCAATATTTCCTTTACGTCCTGCTCCTCTTCCATCTGAGGTCCCTTTACATTCTTTTCCGCCATACTATCCGTTCCTTTCGCCGTTCCTCTTCAAATTTCTTCTATTTATCAAGAGATGGTAACAATATGGTATTTCGAGATACCCGCGGGAGTCTCCACTTCCACTGTCTGACCCACTTTGGCGCCAATCAAAGCCTTGCCCACAGCAGACTCGTCGGAGATTTTTCCATTACGAGGGTCAGCCTCATTGGAACCCACGATCTTAAAATCGCGGCGGGACTGGGCGCCTGTGGCCGAAGTCAAATCCACCTCGATTTTAGAGCCAATATGCACAGACTCATTGTTCAACTCGCTTTCGTCAATAACGACGGCACTTTTCAGCATGACTTCCAAATCAGCGATACGAGCCTCCACCATAGCTTGGTCGTTTTTCGCTTCATCATATTCGCTGTTCTCGGAAAGGTCACCAAAAGACAAGGCTACTTTAATTTTTTCAGCTACTTCTTTCCGGCGTACAATTTTCAAATATTCCAGCTCTTTTTCCAGAGCGGCCAAACCTTCTTCAGTTACATAATACTGTTTCTCTGCCATGCTTACTCCATCCTTTACTGAAAATGGCCCGCATCCCCGCGGACCGGATTTCTCTTTATTATAGTTGCCCCAAGGGGTCTTGTCAATGTTAAAAGAACGCACAAACCCCGGGAATCGCTGTTTGAAGCGGCTCCCGGGCTATGCTTTTTACAATATATGCTTTTTCCAGCGGGCTGATTCTTTCAGAATTTTAAATAATGGCGTTCTCGCCCTGTTTCTTTAAATACTTGCCAATGGAAATAGTACCGCCCAGCAAGCCAAACAACATGCCTACTACCAAATATCCGCCATAAATTAGCCATACATAAGGCCGAATGTTTACGATCGTCAGCCACGGGGCCAATCCGTAAACCACCTCTACCGCTTGATCATAAGCGAAATAAAGCACCGTTGCTGAAACAAGCCCTGAAATAATGCCAATAATAATGCCTTCTACAATAAACGGCACTCGCACAAATCCATTTGTGGCGCCGACTGATTTCATGATATTGATCTCTACACGGCGGGAAAAAATCGTGACCTTTACCGTATTGGCGATGATAAACAAAGACACTACCGCCAGAATGATAACAATGCCAATGCTGCAATAACGCACCAAACGATCCAAGCTGCTGAGTTTGTTCGCAACCGCCCGGTAATCCGAAATGGAATCCACTCCATCAATGGCAGTAATGGCACTGATGGTTTCGTCATACAAACTCAAATCTGACAAAGAAATTTTATAAGAATCCGGCAAAGGATTTTCATCCCCCGCAAATTCCTCAAACAGATCTGTTCCACCATCCACATCCGCCATAATTCCTTCCAACGCGGAATCTTTCGGCACAAAGGTGCATTCCGCCACATTGTCAATTTGACGGATTTCCTCACCTATTCGCACAGCGGTCAAAGACGGGACATCCTGGCGCAGCATAACTGTAAGCGTGTTATTCCCTTCTATAGATTCCATTGTAACTGAAAGGTTCAGCGAAAGCAATCCGGCAATACCGGTCATCAATAAGCAGGAAATCAATACGCCAATAGAAGCGATACACATAGTACGGTTTTTCAGCAAGCTTTTAATACCTTCCCGAAACAGGTAGCCGATACTGTGCAAACTCATTGCTCCACCTCCTTGCTGTCATCGTCCTGAGATGGCAGGCTTTGCTCCATCAAAACTTCCCGAGCGATCTCGTCCGCGCTTTCTTCTTGGATATCTTCCCTGTAAGAATCTTGGGATGCATAAAGCTCAACGCTGTCCTCATCGTCCTCAGGCTCGCTCTCTAACCGATCCATCAACTGAGGATTAGGCTCGTAGCCCTCTTGATTATCGTATTCAGCGTAATCGTCATCATACTGCGCAGCCTCTTCTGCGGCGGTATATTGCTGGGGCGGAGCATACGTATCCTGCATCTCAGCGGTATCCGCCACGATTTCGCCCGAATGAATCTGGATAATCCGTTTGTGGAAATGTTTCACCAGGGAGTGTTCGTGAGTTACCATCAACACGGTGGTACCCCGGCGGTTAATCTCGCTGAGCAAGTCCACAATTTCAAAAGACAAAGCCGGGTCAATATTACCAGTGGGCTCATCGGCGATGATCATGGAAGGGTTATTGACCAAAGCGCGGGCCAAACCTACACGCTGCCGCTCACCGCCGGAAAGTTCGGTGGGATAATGCTTGGCTTTGTGCTGCAAGCCCACCAAGCTGAGGATATAGGGCACCCGCTTCCGGATAGACCGGGCGGAAGCGCCTACCACACGCATGGCAAAGGCCACGTTGTCATAAACCGTCATATGGTCGATCAAACGGAAATCCTGGAACACGATGCCCATTTTACGGCGGATGTAAGGGATCTTGCCTTTACGTATCCGAGTAACATCCACGCCATCCACAATGATCTGGCCCGAATTGGGTCGTTCTTCACACATGACCAATTTTAAAAACGTACTTTTACCGGCACCGGAAGAACCTACAATAAAGACGAATTCCCCTTTTTCCACCGTCAGGTTGATGTTATGCAGGGCTTCCGTCCCGTTGTTATACACTTTCGACACATTGCGAAACTCTATCAAGCCTATAACCGTCCTTTCTCCGCAAGGATACACTTGAAAAAGAGCGAACCCTTTCCCTTTCCATTTGAAAGTCAGTATACGCCGCCGCAAGGCAAATTAACGCACACGGCAGCACCCATCGGCATAGATGTATTATACCAATGGGTGCCGCCTGTATCATTCTATTGCGGAAATAAATTATGAACGAACTTAGAACACCAGACAAAAACCGTTAGAATTTTACGGGATTACTGGAAAGATAGCGCTTAACCATCAACGCTACTTTGAACACGATAGCATCCTCAAACTCCCGCAAATCCAGGCCGGTGATCTTCTTGATCTTTTCCAGCCGGTACACCAAAGTATTCCGGTGGACAAACAGCTTTCGGGAAGTTTCAGAAACGTTCAGGCTATTCTCAAAGAACCGCTGGATGGTAAACAAGGTCTCATGATCCAGAGAATCAATAGAACCTTTGCGAAAAACCTCTTTCAAGAACATCTCGCACAGAGTTGTGGGCAGCTGATAGATCAACCGGGCGATTCCCAAATGATTGTAGCTGACGATAGGTTTCTCTGTGTCAAACACTTTCCCCACTTCCAAAGCAACCTGAGCTTCTTTGAAAGAACGGGCCAGATCCTTAATACTGTTGACCACCGTACCGATGCCAACTGTGCAATGGGTATAAAACTCACCGGACAAGGTATCTACGATGGAACCAGCCAATTTGTCGATATCTTTTTCATCGATGTTGGATTTGATTTCTTTGACAAGGGCAATATCCGTTTCATTGATATTGATGATAAAATCTTTATTCTTGTCGGGGAACAGATTTTGCAGCACATCATACGCGGAAATATCATTTTTCTCCGCGATCTTCACCAACATACACACACGGCTCACATCAGAATCGAAGTGAAGCTCATGGCTCTTCAGATAAATATCGCCGGGAAGGATATTATCCAAGATGACGTTCTTGATAAAGTTGCCCCGGTCATACTTCTCATCGTAATACTGCTTGATGCTGTTTAGGGAAACCGCCAGAATCTTCACATATTTCTGAGCTTCCGGGTCTTTTCCGGCCACAAACACAGCATATTCGGGGCGGGGACGGCTGCCGAAAGATTTGAAAGTATACTCCTCTGTTTGGAACACATCCACGGAAGCTAATTCCTCGGGTGTAATTTCCTCACAGACTTCTCCAATCTTTCCCAACTCGCTGCAGGCGATAATCACAGAAGACTCGTCCACAACGCCAATGGTGCGGTCGATCGTGTCACGCATCTGATGAATGATGCCCTGGAATAATCTGTTTGACATGACTCTTCCCCTTTCTTTTTATATCACAGAGGCCTTTTGCCTCGCTAATTTTTGTAAATATTAAAATAGAATAGCTTTTCTGACGTACAAATACAGGTATATAGACCTATTTTACATAATTGCAAGAAAAAATTCAACCTTTTTTTGAAAAAAGAAATTATTTCATTTTGCTTAAACAAAAAAGGATACCATTTCTGGCATCCTTTTTTTGAATGGCAAACTCTTGTTAGTTGAGAATGGTCTTTTCAGTCTCTTTGTCGAACAAATGCATCTTATTCAGGTCAAAAGCAATCTTGGACTTATCGCCAGACTTGGCAGTGGAAGTGGGTTCTACACGGGCAGTAACAGCGTTGCCTTCGCAGTTCAAATACAGATAAGTTTCAGCACCCATCAATTCAGTAACTTCCACGTCGGCAGTAACATGAGCGCCGCCAATCTTTTCGATGAACTCGGGCTCATCATGCACATCTTCGGGACGGATGCCAAACACAACATCCTTGCCCACATACTCGGCCAGGTTGCCAACAGCGCCAGAAGCTTTCTTCTGAGGAACCTTAATGGTGCAACCGCCAAAGGTCAGGGTGTAATCAGAACCATCCTTGCCCAGCTTGGCATCGATAAAGTTCATTTGAGGAGAACCCATGAATCCGGCAACGAACTCGTTGACAGGATAATCATACAGATTCTGAGGAGTATCGACCTGCTGAATGAAGCCATCCTTCATAACCACGATGCGGTCACCCATGGTCATAGCTTCGGTCTGGTCGTGAGTAACATAGATAAAGGTGGTGCCCAAACGCTTGTGCAGCTTGGCGATCTCAGTTCTCATCTGAGCACGCAGCTTAGCGTCCAAGTTGGACAGCGGCTCGTCAAGCAAGAACACTTTGGGGTCACGAACGATAGCACGGCCCAGAGCCACACGCTGTCTCTGACCACCGGACAAAGCCTTGGGCTTACGGTCCAGCAGATGGGAGATATCCAGAATGCGGGCAGCTTCTTCCACGCGGCGCTTGATCTCGTCCTTGGGAGTCTTGCGCAGCTTCAAGCCGAACGCCATGTTATCAAACACAGTCATATGAGGATACAAAGCGTAGTTCTGGAACACCATGGCGATATCTCTATCCTTGGGAGCGATATCGTTGGAAAGCACATCGCCTATGTACAGCTCGCCCTTGCTGATTTCCTCCAAGCCTGCGATCATACGCAGAGTAGTGGATTTGCCGCAGCCAGAGGGGCCAACCAGAATAATAAATTCTTTATCTTCAATGTCCAGGTTAAAGTCGGTAACAGCAGTAACGCCACCAGAATAAATCTTGTAAATATTTTTTAAAGTTACGCTTGCCATTCAGGTTTTCCTCCTATTTTTCCATGACCCTGTGTCTTCCATAACTGCACAAGTCATGTTTTATTGCCCTAAGTATACCAGATAAAGCTTACTTGTGATAGTCTTGATTTGCCCAAAGATTTTTTCCATCATTTATGGACTTTCCCTAAAATCCAAATGATGCAGTTAATTTTGGTACAACTTGCTAATGGAAAATTTGACGTGTTTCCTCCTCATCCAACAGGCGGCAATCCCCTTCTTGTAGTGTATTATCTAAGTAAAGCCCCCCTATCTTGAGTCTTTTCAGCGTCAGGACATTTTTGCCCCGCGCCTCAAACATCCGCTTAACCTGGTGAAACTTTCCTTCATGAATCTCAACAAAGGCTATGTTAGGGTCATGATCTATCCATAGCTTGGCAGGGGCGTAATGCTCTTCTCCCCACTGTGCTCCCCGGGAAAACACCTGTATATCTTCTTGAGTCACAGGGCCATCCAACTGCGCCCGATACAATTTATAAACATGCTTTTTAGGAGAAAGCATCCTATGGGCCAAATCACCGTCATCGGTGATCAACAGCAAGCCTGTGGTATCCTTGTCCAGCCTTCCCGCCGGGAAAAGCCCCCGGCGGCGCAGTTCCTCCGGGAGCAAATCCAAAACCGTCTTGGCTCGGCGGTCCTCCGTAGCGGACAAGACCCCTGCTGGCTTATTCATCATAATATAAAGATGACGCTGGTAAGATACAGGACGGCCCTCTACTGTGACTACCGCCTTTTGCGGGTCCAGCTTTGCCGCAGCATCCCTCTGGGGGACCCCGTCCACAGCTACCAAGCCGGAACGGATCAGCTTCCCCACCTCTTTCCGGGTGCCAAACCCCTGGGATGACAAATATTTATCCAGCCGTTCCCCCATGCTTTCACGTCCTTTCCAAAACTTTTCAATCCACGGGATACGCCTCCTCGGGCAAGGGCTCCCCTGCAGTTTCTGTTTCTCCGCTGCTCTCTTCAGAAGCTGCGGCTTCCTCTTCTGTTGCAACGCTTTCTGTTCCAGTCTCAGGCGCTGCGGACGCTGCGCTCTCCGGGGCAGCTGTTACGGCAGGATTGGCGCTGGCCACCGGTTTGGAACTTTCGGAAGAACCTATGCCGGTTTCCCCAAAACGGGCGCTATCCGGAGCAAAACCGTGCATAAAGCCATCCACCTCGGCACAGGCCACGTCTCCGCCAATGATCTCTTCCCCATATACCAGCAGTGTAGCGTACACCTCTGACTCATCGGGATAATTCTCAATTTTATATAAATACTGGGTACAGATCTGCCCGGCATAGGGTTCCAAATCAAACCCCTGGGCCTTCTGCATGACATTGTAAGCCGTGTACACATCGTTAAATTGGGCCGGGATCATCACTTCCCTGGTCTCGCTTGGTTCCGTCTGCACCTGCCATCCAAAGCTTTGCAGATATGCCAGCCGTTCCTCATTGGTCCCGCCCGGAATAGGCTGGGCTTCTTCTTCCCCTTTGCTTTGCAAGAAGAAACACGCCCCCACCACAATGACTGCCAACAACAAAAAAGCAATGATCCGTTTTCGATTAGCTTTCAGCGATACGACCATATTTTCCACCGTTCCTCTCTCATTGGTTCCTTGTGGCATACATATGAGAGAAACGTTATAGTTATGAATCCATCACGGAAGGTCGATCAAACAGATATTTGTGAAACGCTCCTTACGAGACGCCGCGGATACCTTCCAACCGCCAGAAAGAGCGAATTGAGAAAGAAGCACTTCCGGCTCCCGAAAGCAAGGTGTATCTTGCTTAAAGGTAAAGGACGCTTGCTGAAAACCATACCGGATTCCCTGGCCGGATAGTTTCATCACGCTTTCCTTTAACGTCCACAAAGAGAAAAAAGCATCGGTCTGGTCTCTTTGAACAGAAAGCCATAACCGTTCTTCCTCCGTACAAACTCGTCGCACTATAGCCGGACGCACCGGACGCACCTGCTCTACATCTACGCCTACAGAGTCAGAACTTAGCGCACAACAGACCATCCCCCGGCAGTGGCTCAAACTGAAATGGATAGGACAATCCACAAAAAAAGGCTTTCCTGCGGATGTGCGTTCCCGGCGAAGTTCTGAAAGCGACACGCCATACTCTTTCAGCAGTGCCCATTGAAGCAGTTTTTCAGCCAATGCCCGCTGATATTCCAGCTCTTGTTTGCGCGTGGAAAATCCAGCCTCATACTGGGAACCATACAGCACCGCTCACTGCCTCCTCCACTTTTGCTGCTGATTATTGTACCACAAAACAGAGAGAATTTGAAGAGGGTTCATAAAACGGTTTACAACGCGTCACCCGGAACGGAATTTGGGATACAAAAATCCCCATGCGCCGCCCAAATGGGGACACATGGGGATTTGCAAGAAACACTTCTCACATAAGTGTTATAAAGCATCTCTATACAAAGGCCATGGCTAATTCCAATTCACCTTTGCGATAAAACACTCTCTTACTTGCGGGGGTTCTTGATAGCAGCCTGAGCAGCAGCCAGACGAGCGATCGGAACACGGAAGGGAGAGCAAGACACATAGTTCAGGCCAACATTGTGGCAGAACTCGATGGAGCTGGGATCGCCACCATGCTCGCCGCAGATGCCCAGAGTGATGTCGGGACGAGTAGCGCGGCCCTTTTCAGCAGCAATCTTAACCAGCTGGCCAACACCCTCCTGGTCCAGACGAGCGAAGGGATCGTTCTCATAGATCTTGTTCTCATAGTAAGCGCCCAGGAACTTGCCGGCGTCGTCACGAGAGAAGCCGAAGGTCATCTGAGTCAGGTCGTTGGTGCCGAAGGAGAAGAACTCGGCCTCTTCCGCGATCTTGTCAGCGGTGATAGCAGCGCGAGGAATCTCGATCATGGTACCAACTTTATACTTCAGATCCACACCGGATTCGGCAATGATCTTGTCAGCGGTGTCGGTAACCGTCTTCTTGACAAACTTCAACTCCTTGACTTCGCCTACCAGAGGAATCATGATCTCAGGAACGATGTTCCAATCGGGATGAGCCTTCTGCACGTTGATAGCAGCCTTGATCACAGCCTCGGTCTGCATCTCAGCGATTTCGGGATAAGTGACAGCCAGACGGCAGCCACGGTGGCCCATCATGGGGTTGAACTCGTGCAGAGAGGAGATGATAGCCTTGATATCTTCCACACTCTTGCCCTGAGCCTGAGCCAGCAGCTCGATGTCCTTTTCCTCGGTGGGAACGAACTCGTGCAGCGGGGGATCCAGGAAGCGGATATTTACATGACGGCCGCCCAGAGCCTCGTACAACTGCTCGAAGTCACCCTGCTGCATGGGCTCCAACTTAGCCAGAGCAGCCTTGCGCTGTTCCACAGTGTCAGAGCAGATCATCTCACGGATGGCAGCGATACGGTCAGGATCGAAGAACATGTGCTCGGTACGGCACAGGCCGATGCCCTGAGCGCCGAAGGCCACAGCCTGCTTGGCGTCACGGGGAGTATCAGCGTTGGTGCGAACTTCCATCTGACGATACTTGTCAGACAGCTCCATGATGCGGCCGAAGTAGCCGCCCTCGGTGGAAGCGGGAACGGTGGGCAGAGCCTCGCCGTAGATGTTGCCGGTGGTGCCATCCAGGGAGATGTAATCGCCCTCGTGGTACTCACGACCGGCCAAGGTGAACTTCTTGTTGGCTTCGTCCATCTTGATCTCACCGCAACCGGAAACGCAGCAAGTACCCATGCCGCGGGCCACAACAGCAGCGTGGCTGGTCATGCCGCCGCGCACGGTCAGAATGCCCTGAGCGTACTGCATGCCTTCAATATCCTCGGGAGAGGTCTCCAAACGGACCAGAACCACTTTCTCGCCCTTCTGGCCTTCTTCCACAGCATCCTCAGCGGTGAACACGATCTTGCCGCAGGCGGCGCCGGGAGAAGCTGCCAAAGCGCTGGCAACAGGCTTAGCGGACTTCAAAGCGGTGGGATCGAACTGGGGATGGAGCAGAGCGTCCAGCTGTTTGGGATCCAGCATCAGCAGAGCTTCCTGCTCGGTCTTCATGCCCTCGTCGATCAGATCGCAAGCGATCTTGATAGCGGCAGCGGGAGTACGCTTGCCGTTACGGGTTTGCAGCATATACAGCTTGCCGTTCTCAACGGTAAACTCCATGTCCTGCATATCGTGATAATGGCTCTCCAGCAGGTTGCAGACTTCCTGGAACTGCTTGAAAGCCTCGGGGAACTTCTCAGCCATCTGGGAGATGGGCATGGGGGTACGGATACCAGCCACCACGTCTTCGCCCTGAGCGTTGGTCAGGAACTCACCGAAGAGCTTCTTCTCGCCGGTGGAGGGGCTGCGGGTAAAGGCCACGCCAGTGCCGCAATCGTCGCCCATGTTGCCGAAAGCCATCATCTGCACGTTGACGGCGGTGCCCCAGGAATAGGGGATCTCGTTCATGCGGCGATACACGTTGGCACGGGGGTTGTCCCAAGAACGGAACACGGCCTTGACAGCGCCCATGAGCTGCTCTTTAGGATCGGAGGGGAAGTCGGAACCGATCTTCTCCTTGTATTCAGCCTTGAACTGCTCAGCCAGCTCTTTCAGGTCGTCGGCGGTCAGCTCGGTATCCTGGGTGACGCCGCGCTTTTCCTTCATTTCGTCGATCAGCTCTTCGAAGTACTTCTTGCCCACTTCCATAACCACGTCGGAGTACATCTGGATGAATCTCCGATAGCAGTCATAAGCCCAGCGGGGATTGCCGGACTTCTTCGCCATAACCTCAACAACTTCCTCGTTGAGGCCCAGGTTCAGGATGGTATCCATCATGCCGGGCATAGAAGCGCGGGCGCCGGAACGCACGGAGACCAACAGGGGATTCTCCTTGTCGCCGAACTTCTTGCCGGTGATTTCTTCCATCTTGCCCACATATTCCATGATCTGGGCCTGGATGTCGTCGTTGATCTGGCGTCCGTCCTCATAATACTGAGTGCAGGCTTCCGTGCTGATGGTGAAGCCCTGGGGAACGGGAAGGCCGAGCTTGGTCATTTCCGCAAGGTTCGCGCCTTTGCCGCCAAGAAGCTCACGCATGGACCCGTCGCCTTCGCTAAACAGATAGACATACTTGTAGCTCATTGGTATCAAAACCTCCTAATAATGTTCAACCGGACGCTGGACCAAGGGGTCATGGCCCTTCCGGGTGACAGCAGAATGGGATACCCGAGCAGGCCAAAAAAGCCCGTCCATCGGGGTTCCTATGAAGAATTATAGCAAAATGTTTTCGAAAATGCCATAGCTAAATAGAAGAAAACCAAATATTTTTTACAGCTTTTAGGAAAAATAGGCTTTTCCTGTTTTGGGTTGGCAAGGTCTTGCAAAAGTGAAATTTCTTTGGCATAATAAACATAGTAAAAATGTATACGCATTTAAAGAAAGCACAGGCGGGCCGGCAGCTCCGGCCCGCCCTGCTGTTGTGCCTGCGGCAAATTTCTCATCTATTTTATGGAGGTGCAAGTGATGCTGCGCTTTTTTCAAAAAAACACCCCCTCCCCCGGCCCTGTGGAATTTCTTCTGGTAGGTTTGGGGAATCCGGGGAAAGAATATGAAAACACCCGTCATAACGCCGGCTTTATGGCGCTGGACAAGATTGCCCAGAAAAACCACACAGACATCAAACGGATCAAATTCAAAGGCACGGTGGGAGAATGCTCTTTAGGTGGAAAAAAAGTCCTGCTTTTGAAGCCCTCTACCTATATGAACCTCAGCGGCCAATCGGTAAAAGAAGCCATGAGCTTTTACAAACTCCCGCCAGAACGAGTGCTCATCCTTTTTGACGATATCAGCTTAGAGCCCGGCAAACTGCGCATCCGCCGAAAAGGCAGCGACGGAGGGCACAACGGGATCAAAAACATCCTTTACCTCACCGGCTCGGATCAATTCCCCCGCATCAAGCTGGGCGTTGGAAAAAAGCCCCATCCCGATTACAACCTGGCGGACTGGGTGCTTTCCCGCTTCACGCCGCAGGAGCAAAAAGACCTGGACATCGCCCTGGAAAACGCCGCTGCCGCCGCTGAGCTCATTGTCCGCGGTGACATAGACCGGGCCATGAATTTATACAATAGTTAAAACGCGCTTTTGTTTAGGCAAAGGCAGCAGAGAAAGGAGAAGCGCAATGAAACTCATCCGCAACGCATTACAACGCTGGCCGGACTATACCCGCTTGGAGCAGGCGTTGGAACAAGGCGCCATGCCCGCGGTAGCCACGGGACTTTCCGGAATCCACAAATGCTGTATCACAGCGGCCCTGTGTCAAAAAACCGGGCGAAAAGCTCTGGTACTGGCTGCGGACGAAGCGGAAGCCCAGCGCTTCTGCGAAGATTTAAGAACCCTGGGAATGCGCCCCGTTCCATACCCCTTGCGGGATTTCAACTTTCGGGATACGGCAGGCACTTCCCACGAATATGAACGGCTGCGGCTGGAAGCGCTCTCCAAGCTTGAAAGCGGTGGGTGCGACTGTATTGTAGCCTGCATGGACGCGGCCTTGCAATATACCATGGGGCCCGGCGAATTGAAAAAACGGCTTTTCCCTGTGGAAGCCGGGACTCAGATGGAAATCGACGATCTTTTGGCCGCGCTGGTGAACTGCGGCTACACCCGGGAAGATCAGATCGAAGGGCCTGGCCAGTTCAGCCATCGCGGCGGCATTGTGGACTTCTTCTCCCCTAACGATACCGCCCCTGTGCGCGCGGAATTTTGGGGAGACGAAATCGACTCCCTCTCCTATTTTGATATAGAGAATCAACGGCGCACCGACCCTGTGGACGCGGTGACTCTCGCTCCCTGCGTGGAAGTCATCCCGGAAAAGCCGGAGATTCTGGCGCAAAAAATCGAAAAACTGGCTTCTTCCCTTCGGGGGAAAACCGCCCCCAAAGCAAAAGAAATCCTTCACAGCGAAGCCGACAAATTGAAAAACGGCCTGCATGTGGGTTCCTTGGATAAATTCATTACTCTGGTTTATCCCGAAACCGCCACGCTGTTCGACTATTTTCCCCCAGAAAACAGCCTGCTGGTATTTTCGGAAGGGAACAAACTCAAAGAACGGATGCGCACCTCCCTGTGGCAATGGGGCGAAGATTTGAAAAGCTTTTTATCCGACGGCCTGCTGTGCAAGGGGTTGGACAAATACAGCGAAGACTGGGAATATGCCTTGGGTCGCGCTCAGGAGACCCCCGCCCTGTTCGCGGACCTGTTCGCCCGGGGCAGTTACGAGATACCCATAAGCACTTTGGTAAATATGACCGTCAAACAGATTTCCCCCTGGGGAGGCGGCGTGCAGCTTTTGGCTGAGGACTTAAAGCCCCTGGTGGACCAAGGCCGCTCCTGTGTAGTCCTGGCAGGCACAGAACGGGCCGGCACTGCCCTGGCGGAAGATTTGAAGCAAGCCGGCCTGCCCGCCGCTTGGCTGGACACCGCTTCCACCGCCGCGGCAGGGACGGTCACCGTCACTCTCGGGTCCCTTTCCGCAGGATTCGAGCTGCCGGAAGCCAATTTCGTTTTGATCACCCATGGCCGCATGACGGAAGTCAAGCGCAAACGGGTAAAGCGCGATAAGAATTCCAAGGAGATTTCCAGCCTCTCGGAACTTTCTCCCGGGGATTATGTGGTGCACACCACTCACGGCATCGGTGTGTTTGAAGGCATCCACAAACTGGAAATGAACGGCGTCACTAAAGACTATATCAAGCTGCGCTACGCCAAAAACGACACCCTGTACGTCCCCGTCACCCAGCTGGATTTGGTCTCAAAATATATTGGTCCCAGAGAAGATTCCGCCATTAAACTGAACCGGCTGGGCGGCAGCGACTGGCAAAAGCAGAAAACCAAAGTCCGCACGGCTGTGAAGGATATCGCCAAAGAACTGATTCAGCTTTACGCCCAGCGGATGCAGCAAAAAGGCTTCCCCTTCCCCCCTGACGGGGAATGGCAGCGGGATTTCGAGTCCCATTTTCCTTTTGACGAAACCGAGGACCAGCTGCGCTGCATTAACGAGATCAAAGATGACATGGAACGTGACGTGCCAATGGACCGGCTGCTCTGCGGAGACGTGGGCTTCGGCAAAACGGAAGTTGCTTTGCGGGCGGCGTTCAAATGTGTTACCGCGGGAAAACAATGCGCCATCTTAGTGCCTACCACCATTCTGGCATGGCAGCACTACCAGACCATCCTTCGCAGGATGGAAGGGTTCCCCATAGACGTGGAACTGCTTTCGCGGTTCCGCACTCCCAAACAGCAAGATGAGATTCTCCGGCGCGTGAAGCGAGGCAGCGTGGACCTGGTGGTAGGCACTCACCGGCTGGTTTCAAAAGACGTGAAGTTCCATGACCTGGGGTTGGTCATCATCGACGAGGAACAGCGCTTTGGCGTGGCACAAAAAGAAAAGCTCAAACAGATGTGCCAGAGTGCGGATGTGCTCACCTTGTCGGCCACCCCTATCCCCCGCACGCTGAACATGGCGCTTTCCGGCATCCGGGACATGTCTGTCATCGAAGAAGCTCCCCACGACCGGCATCCGGTACAGACCTATGTTCTGGAATACGACCCCGGTGTGATTTCAGACGCTATCCGCCGGGAACTGCGGCGCGGTGGCCAAGTGTACTATCTCCACAACGACGTGGCATCCATCCAGAGCACTGCCAACCTCATCCAGCAAAGAGTGCCCGAGGCCCGCATCGGCATCGGCCATGGAAAAATGACCGAGGAAGAGCTTTCTGAGGTGTGGAGGCAGCTGCTGGACCACGAGATCAATGTGCTGGTATGCACCACCATCATCGAGACAGGCGTGGATGTTCCCACTGCCAACACCCTGATCATCGAAAACGCCGACCGCATGGGGCTTTCCCAGCTGCATCAGCTTCGCGGCCGGGTAGGCCGCAGCACCCGCCGCGCCTACGCTTACCTGACTTACACCCCCAACAAAGCGTTGACGGAAATCGCCCAAAAACGGCTTTCCGCCATCCGGGAGTTCACCGAGTTCGGCTCGGGCTTTAAAATCGCCATGCGGGATTTGGAAATCCGCGGCGCCGGAAACGTTCTGGGCGGCGAACAGCACGGCCACATGGAAGCCGTGGGTTACGACATGTATGTAAAGCTTCTGAACGAGGCGGTGGCCTTGATGAAAGGCGAAGCACCTGCCCGTCCGGTGGACCAGGACTGCCTGGTGGATATGCAGGTGCAGGCCCACATTCCGGAAAGCTATATCGACAGCCTGAGCCTGCGGCTGGACGTATACCGGCGCATCGCCGAAGTGGAAACCCAAGAGGATGCCATGGACGTGATGGACGAACTGATCGACCGGTTCGGCGAACCTCCCGCTTCAGTCAAGGGGCTGCTGGATGTGGCCATGCTGCGCAATGCCGCTGCCCGGTTGGGGATTACAGAAGTAAAACAACAAGGGGACTCCCTGCTCATCTACAAAGAGAAGTTCGATATGCAGCAGGTGGCCCCTTTGATCAAAGCGCTGGGAGGGCGGGTACTGCTCAGCGCTGGGAGCAAGCCCTATATCAGCGTGAAAATGGCTGGCGCTCCCCCAACCCAAGCGCTGGGCGAAACCCTTGCCGCCATGCAGGAAACCTCAGCACACGCTTGAGCTGGTTATTCACAATTTCCGTGTAGACAAACTAAAAAAAATGGAGTATAATGTTTGTCGTTCTTTGCAAAAAAACACTAAATTTTTGAAAGGCTGATCACCCATGAGAAACATTTGGAAACGAGTCGTAGCTGTAGCGCTTTCTTTGGCTTTGTGCCTCAGCTTCGCCGGCTGCTATGATGAGAATAAAACCTGGGCCGCCCGTCAAGGCGATGACCAGCTTCCCATTGGCGGGTACATTTACTATTTGTACAGCGCTTATATGGAAGCCGCAAACAAGGTGGGCACAGATACATCTGTTCTCGATTCTGAGATAGAAGGCCAGGATGCTACCCAATGGATCAAAGACTTGGCCATGAAGTATTTGAAGGCTTATTACTATGTTGGCGACAAATTCGAGGAATATGGTCTGGAGATAACCGAAGAGGACCAGCAGCAAGTGGAAAGCACCACCAACAACGTTTGGTCCTATTATCAGACCACCATGGAGCCTATGGGCATTTCCCGCGCATCTTTTGAGCAAACCTATTCCCTCTACGGCACCAAGCTGCAAAAGCTGATGGCCGCTATGTATGGTGAAGGCGGCGAACTGGCTTTGGAAGACGGCGCTATAGAAGAATATTACTGCGGCGCTTATACCAATTATGAGTATTTCTATGCTTCCTTGAGCACCACCAACGACGAGGGTGAAAGCGTAAGCCTTTCCGACGAGGAAAAGACCGCATTGAAAGAACAGTTGGACGAATATGTGGACAAGATCAATAAAGGCGATATGACCTTAAGCGAAGCGGCGGACGATTACGCGAAAGATTCCGGCAATGAGTCTTCTTACATGGGCCCCATGGCTGTGAAATCTGATAACTTGTCCAGCGAGGTCTTTGATGGATTAAACTCTGTAGATGAAGATGAGGCTACCGTTGTGGAGACAAACACGGGTTACCTCGTTCTGCGCAAACTCTCCATTAAAGACTATTACGACGAAAACGTCGCCGGCAATGAAGAGCAGCTCTCTTCCCTTCTGTCTGAAATGAAGGGCAAAGAATTCAACGATTATGTGCTGGAGCAGGCCTCTTCTGTGGAAGGCATAGAGTTGAACCAGGCCGCTATCGACAGCATCAAGGTTACTTCTCTGGTAAGCGACAGCAACCGCAATGGCACCTCCTCCGAAGAATCGGCAGAATCTTCCAGCGCTGAAGAAAGCTCCAATTCTGAAAGCAGCGCCAGTTCCGAAGCAAGTTCCGATCAGGAAACCACTTCTAGCGAAAGCACCAGTTCGGAAGGCTAATATAGGCTAACATAAATAGGCAGAGGAAATTTCCTCTGCCTATTTTGTTTATTGATAAAGCCTTTCTCTGTGGGTTTAGTCATAAAGGAGAGGAATAATTTTTAAGTTTTTTATAAAATTATTTTTTTATATATTTTATTTTTGACAATATCGCATCCATCCTGTATAATGAATTTGCTGTTTTCCTGTGATAAAGCCCCTCCTCCATTTCTATCTTGGAGGAAGGAAGGCTTCTCACAGCAGGGAGGTGGAACATTTGGCAAAAGAAACCATGCGGGTTGTGAATGAAGCCGAGCAAAAAGCCAGCGACACAATCCAGCAGGCAAAAGAAGAAAGCGAACGGCTGCGCCGTGAAGCTGCCGACAAAGGCCAGCAGCTCATTGCGGAAGCGGTAAAAGAAGCAAGAAAACGTGCGGGAATCCTTTTAGGGGTAGCAAAGGCTGACGGCGAAAAACGAAAAGCCGCTATCCAAAAGGAAGCACTTCAAGAGCAGGAACAGCTGCGAACCTGTGCACAATCCCGCCAGGAACAAGTGGCCCGAGAAGCGGAACGCATTGTGTTGGGCCACCCTAGAAGGAGGTGAGAGCGTGGCGATAGTACCCATGAAACGCCTGGAGCTCTACGGCTTGAAACGAGAGCGAAAAGCTGTTCTGGAATATTTGCAGAGCCGGGGCGTGGTGGAAGTTCATACGCCAGAAGAAGCAGAAAATCTTTTTGCCAGAACCGACACGACCCAGGCTCAGTTGGAATTTGAGCAAAGCATCCATCTGCTGGAACAAGCCGTAGCGCTGCTGGACGAATACGCTCCTGTGAAAAAGAGCATGTTCGCCGCTTTAGAGGGGCGCACGCCTGTCTCTCAAAGCGAGTATGACAACCTGTGGAAACGCGCCCCCGCTCTCCTTGAAAAAGCCAGGGAGATCAACGCTTTGGGAAAACGGGTGACTGACAACAACGCGCAGATTCTCCGGCTGGAGGCGCAGCTGGAAAGTTTAAAGCCCTGGATGTCCCTGGACATCCCCCTGGACTTTAAGGAAACGAAACACTGCCGGGTTTTCGCCGGCTCTTTGCCGGAAGATCTGGACGAACAGACCTTAAAGAACAAACTCGCCCAGCTGCTTCCCCAAATTCCAGGAGTGGACGCGGAAGTTCTCAGCCGTCAAGCCCAACAGACCTGCATATTCTGTTTGTGCCACAAACAAGATGCCGCCCCGGTGGAAGAGGCGTTACGGTCTTTGGGATTTACATACCCGGCTTTTTCTACAGAGCTTCCCCCTGGACAGCAAGCCGAACGGATCAAGCAAGAGATCCGCCAGATCGAAAACGAGCGTGAAAACACTCAAAAAGCTATCCGGGCACGCTCTGACCAGCGGAGGGATTTACTTCTAGCCTCGGACTACTATGGTGTGCGCGCGGAAAAATACCAGGTGCTTGGCAACCTTTGGCAGAGTTCCCATGTATTTTTCCTCACCGGCTATCTGCCTGCCGAAGATGGGCCGTCTCTGCTGGAAGAACTGGAAAGCAAATTCACTTTATGGGCGGAAACAGCCGACCCTGACCCAGATGAAGAAGTTCCGGTAAAATTGAAAAACGGGTTCTTCACCGCCCCCATGGAGTCGGTAGTGGCAGGCTACAGCTTGCCCGGAAAATACGAGATCGACCCATCTTCTGTGATGGCGCTGCTGTATTATATTTTGTTTGGCCTGATGCTCTCAGACGCTGCTTACGGCCTGATCATGGTGATTGGGTGCGGCGCGGCTCTGGCAAAGTTCAAAAACATGGAAATGTCGCTGCGCAAGACGCTGCGGATGTTCTTATTCTGCGGCATCTCCACAACGGTATGGGGCATCCTTTTCGGAAGCTATTTTGGCGACTGCATCCCTGTGATCGCCAGAACTTTCTTCCATACAGAGATCACCATCCCCGCTTTGTGGTTTGCGCCTCTGGACGACCCCATGCGTCTGCTGTTATTCTCGTTTGCTTTAGGTATCGTACATCTGTTTACTGGTCTCGGAGTGCAGTTCTATCAACTGGCTCGTCGCAAAAAGTATGCCGACGCCCTCTATGACGTGGTGTTCTGGTATCTGCTGGTTGGCGGTTTGATTATCCTGCTGCTCTCCACTGATATGTTCGTCACCATGGTGAACCTGCCTTTCAAGGTCCCTGGCGTGATCGGCACCGTGGCAGGCGTTCTGGCCGCTATCGGAGCGGTAGGCATTGTCTGCACCGCCGGAAGAGAATCCCGCAGCCCGGTAAAGCGTCTGCTCAAGGGGCTTTACGGACTTTATAACATTTCCGGCTACTTGAGCGATATCCTGTCCTATTCCCGCCTTTTAGCCCTGGGTCTGGCCACCGGCGTTATTGCCACGGTGTTCAATCAAATGGGCAGCATGATGGGCGGCAGTGTGCTGGGAGCCATTTTCTTCATACTGGTATTCCTTATCGGCCACACCATGAACCTGGCCATCAACGTGTTGGGCGCTTACGTGCATACCAACCGATTGCAGTATGTGGAATTTTTCGGCAAGTTCTATGAAGGCGGAGGTCGCGCGTTTACGCCTTTCGCCACACATACAAGACATTTTCAGATCAAGGAGGAAAAATGAGATGAATGGATTCGATTGGAACGTTATGGGAATTGTTTTTGCCCTGCTGGGGGCTGTGCTGGCTACTTTGATGGCAGGTATCGGCTCGGCTGTTGGCGTTGGCATGGCTGGTCAGGCTGCCGCCGGCGTAGTTACGGAAAACCCCTCTCTGTTCGGTAAGGCACTGGTTTTGCAGCTGCTGCCCGGCACCCAGGGCATCTACGGCTTGCTCATCGGTTTCATCACCCTTACCCAGATCGGCATTTTGGGCGGCGATCCCAACATCAGTGTAGCGAAAGGCTTGCTGTATCTGGCAGGCTGCCTGCCCATCGCCATTGTAGGCTTGGTTTCTGCCAAATGGCAGGCAAAAACTTCCGTGGCCAGCATTGCTCTGCTGGCTAAAAAACCCGACCAGTTCGGCAAAGCTATGATTCTTCCCGCCATGGTGGAAACCTACGCCGTGCTGGCTCTGCTGGTCTCTATCCTTTCCATCTTCAGCATCGGCGGGTTGGCAGTGTGATGCCCCGCCGCATCTTTGGAAAGGAGGGGAACGCATGACAGGACTGGAAGCCATTTTGGCACAGATTGAAAAAGACGCCCAAAGCCAGGCGGAAGCGCTGCTCTCCATAGCCAGACAGGAAGCCCAGGACAGCCTGGAAGAGGCCCAACAAGAAGCGCAGCGGCAGTCCAAAGAAGTTTTGGACAGAGCGCAGGCACAGGCCGATGCCATCCGGCAGCGTGCGGAATCCGCCGCGCTGCTGGAAAAAAGAGACCAGCTTCTTCTCTGCAAGCAGCGGCTGATCCGGGAGGCATTGGATCAAGTTTGCGATTCCATAGAAAACGCGCCTACGGAAGAATATTTTTCCCTTTTGTTGGAATTGGCAGCGCGCTCTGCCCAGCCGGGCCAGGGAACGCTCTATCTCAACGCACGGGATTTGGACCGGATGCCCGCTAATTTTCAGCAGGCACTAGACCAGGAAACGCCTCAGGGAAAGATCACTGTTTCAAAAACGCCCCGAGACCTGGAAAGCGGCTTTGTTTTGGAATATGGCCCTATCGAGATGGACTGTACCTTCCCTGCCTTGTTCCGGGACGCTTATGACCAACTGAGAGACGCAGTGGGAACCATCCTGTTCTCCCAAGTGTAAGGCGGGAAGGAGGAACCCATGAGCGAAGAATATATCTACGCGGTGGCTCGGGTACGCTCCCGAGAGGTGTCTCTTTTAGGGAAAAACGACCTGGAGCGGCTGATGGCCTGCCCCAATGAGGGAGAGTGTCTGCGGGTACTGCGGGACAAGGGATGGGGACGTGGCGAAGGCTCTTCTTCCCCGGAAGAACTTCTGGCAGCGGAAGAAGAAAAAACCTGGTCGTTCCTGCGGGAACTGACAAAGGATACCGCTCCGTTCGCACCCTTGCTGCTCCCTATCGACGGGAACAATCTGAAAGCGGCCATCAAATGCGCGGCTACGGAAACCCAACCCCACGGGGTATTCCTTCCCGGCGGGCAGTGGGAATCGGACGATCTGCTGCGCATGGCCCGGGAACGTGATTTTTCCGCCCTCCCCCCCATTTTGGCTGAAGCTGCTGAAAAAGCCATGCAAACATTGCTGCAAACCGGCGACAGCCAGCTTTGCGACGTATTTCTCGACCGGGCTTGTTTGGAGGAAATCCTGCGGCTCGGCAAAGAAAGCCGTTTAGACGCGCTGGAGAAATACAGCGAATGGACCGTGGCAACAGCCAATATCCAAACTGCTGCCCGCGCTTGCAAAGCTAACAAGAACCGGGAGTTCTTAGAGTTAGCTCTGGCTCCCTGCGAGACTTTGAACGTCAAAGAGTTGACAGAAGCTGCGGCAAGGGGCATGGAAAAACTTTTGGAATATTTGGCTTCAACGCCCTACGGCGAGGGAGTGGAAAAATTGCGAAAATCGGCCTCCGCTTTTGAAAAGTGGCGGGATGACCGGGCCATGGAACTTATCCAGGGCGAAAAAGGCGAGTATTTTTCCGCTGGCCCCCTATTCGCCTACGCGGTAGCCAGACGGCGGGAAATCGACACGGTGCGAATCATCCTCTCTGGAAAGCGCAACGGCTTAGAGGATGGAAAGCTCCGGGAAAGGTTGAGGGAAACCTATGTATAAAATCGCGGTACTGGGAGACAGAGACAGCATCTACGGCTTTGGCGCTCTGGGGCTGGAAGTGTTTCCCATAGACGACGGCGAAACCGGCGCGAAAACTGTGCGCCATCTGGCGGAAGAGGACTATGCTGTCCTCTACATTACAGAAGCGCTTTGCGCCCAGATCCCTCAAGAACTGGAACGGCTGCGGGAACTGCCCCTTCCTGCCGTGGTGCCTATCCCCGGCCTCTCAGGCAACACGGGAATGGGCATGGCTATGGTAAAGCGTTCTGTAGAGCAAGCCGTAGGCTCTGATATTCTGGAGAATGAATCCTGAAAGAAACGGGTGAATCATAAAATGAGTAATGGCACCATCAAAAAAGTGGCCGGCCCCCTGGTGATCGCCAAAAACATGCGCAACGCCAACATGTTCGACGTGGTGCGCGTCAGCGAACGGCGTTTGATCGGCGAGATCATCGAAATGCACGGGGATGAGGCCTCCATCCAGGTTTACGAGGAAACCTCCGGCCTGGGACCGGGCGCGCCTGTGGAATCTATTGGCGAGCCCATGAGCGTGGAGCTGGGGCCCGGACTGATCGGCAGTATTTACGACGGCATCCAGCGCCCCTTGGACGACATCATGAAGATCTCTGGCAATAACCTTCAGCGCGGCGTGGAAGTCCCCGCACTGAAACGTGACCTAAAATGGGATTTTGTCCCTGCCAAGCAGCCCGGCGATTCTGTGGCTGCCGGCGATGTACTTGGCACTGTGCAGGAAACAGAGATCGTCTCTCACAAAATTTTAGTCCCCCCGGGGATTCTCGGCACTTTGAAAACCATCGAAGGGGGCGCGCACACCGTAACGGAAACGGTGGCTGTGGTGGAAACCCCTGATGGGAAAGAAGTTCCTTTGTCGCTGATGCAGCGTTGGCCTGTTCGCCGGGGCCGTCCGTATCAGAAAAAGCTTTCCCCCGATATGCCTCTTGTCACAGGTCAGCGGGTCATCGACACATTCTTCCCTCTGGCAAAAGGCGGCGTGGCGGCTGTGCCCGGCCCCTTCGGCAGCGGCAAGACCGTAGTGCAGCATCAGCTTGCCAAGTGGGCGGAAGCAGATATCGTGGTATACATTGGCTGCGGCGAGCGCGGCAATGAGATGACCGACGTATTGAACGAATTCCCCGAACTGCAAGACCCCAAAACCGGTTACTCCCTGATGAAGCGCACAGTGCTGATCGCCAACACTTCCGACATGCCTGTTGCCGCCCGGGAAGCGTCCATCTATACCGGTATCACCATTGCTGAGTATTTCCGGGACATGGGCTATTCTGTGGCTTTGATGGCTGATTCCACCTCCCGCTGGGCCGAGGCTCTCCGTGAAATGTCCGGCCGTTTGGAGGAAATGCCCGGTGAAGAAGGTTACCCCGCTTATCTGGGAAGCCGTTTGGCACAGTTCTATGAACGGGCAGGTCGGGTTGTCGCTTTGGGCAGCGATGAACGGGAAGGCGCGTTGTCTGTAATCGGCGCTGTTTCCCCTCCTGGCGGCGATATTTCCGAGCCTGTTTCCCAGGCTACCCTTCGCATTGTGAAGGTGTTCTGGGGGTTGGACTCCGCTTTAGCTTACAAGCGTCATTTCCCTGCTATTAACTGGCTGAGCAGTTATTCCTTGTATCTTGATACTTTGGAATCTTGGTTCACCACATCGGTCGCCAAAGACTGGGAAACCTTACGGGCCAAACTGATGGGACTTTTGCAGGACGAGGCGGAACTGGAAGAGATCGTGCAGCTGGTTGGCATGGATGCTCTTTCCGCTCCCGACCGCTTGAAATTGGAAGCCGCACGCTCTATCCGTGAGGACTTCTTGCATCAAAACGCTTTTGACGAGGTGGATACTTATACTCCCTTGTTTAAACAGCACGCTATGATGCTGCTTATTCTCAGTTTCTATGAAAAAAGTTTGGAAGCTTTAAAGCAAGGCTTAGAGATTAGCACTTTGGTAAATTTGCCTGTGCGCGAACAGATCGGTCGTTTTAAATACACTCTGCCTGACCAGGTCGAGGAACAATACCAAGCGGTCCTGGCCCAGCTGGATAAAGAACTGGCAGAAGCCCAGCAAGCAAAGGAGGACTTGTAATGCCAAAGGAATATCGTACTATCCAAGAGGTGGCAGGCCCTCTGATGCTGGTGAAGGGCGTTGAAAACGTAAGCTATGACGAACTGGCCGAAATAGAGCTGTTTAACGGTGAAAAACGCCGCTGCAAAGTGCTGGAGATCAATGAGGGCAACGCTCTGGTGCAGCTGTTTGAAAGTTCTACCGGCATCAACCTGGAAAGCAGCAAAGTGCGCTTTTTGGGCCGCAGCATGGAATTGGGCGTCAGCGAGGATATGCTGGGCCGGGTATTCGATGGTCTGGGCCGTCCCATTGATGGGGGACCGGACATTCTCCCCGATCGCCGGGACGATATCAACGGCCTGCCCATGAACCCCGCCGCGCGGAATTACCCCCAAGAATTTATCCAGACTGGTGTTTCCGCCATCGACGGTTTGAACACGCTGGTACGCGGACAGAAACTTCCCATTTTCTCCGCCAGTGGCCTCCCCCACGCTCAGCTTGCCGCTCAGATCGCGCGGCAGGCGAAAGTGCGCGGCACCACAGACCCCTTCGTGGTAGTGTTCGCCGCTATGGGCATCACGTTTGAAGAATCCAACTTCTTTGTGAAGAGCTTCCAGGAAACAGGCGCTATTGACCGCACTGTGCTGTTTATCAACCTGGCAAACGACCCTGCGGTAGAACGTATCGCCACGCCACGCATGGCCCTTACTGCCGCGGAGTATCTGGCTTTTGAGAAAAACATGCACGTGCTTGTCATCTTAACGGACATCACCAACTACGCCGACGCGTTACGTGAGGTCTCCGCCGCCCGAAAGGAAGTTCCCGGCCGACGGGGCTATCCTGGTTACATGTATACCGACTTGGCGTCTCTTTACGAGCGGGCCGGACGGCAAAAGGGCAAAAACGGCTCTATCACTTTGATTCCCATTTTGACCATGCCTGAAGATGACAAGACCCACCCCATCCCTGACTTGACCGGTTACATCACCGAAGGGCAGATCATTTTAAGCCGAGAGCTTTATCGCAAAAATATCGCCCCGCCTATTGACGTGCTGCCTTCCCTTTCCCGTTTGAAAGACAAAGGTATCGGTGTGGGAAAAACAAGAGAAGACCACGCCAGCACCATGAACCAGTTGTTCGCTGCCTATGCGCGAGGCAAAGAAGCCAAAGAACTCATGGTCGTGCTGGGTGAAGCGGCTTTGACAGAGATCGACAAATTATATGCCCAATTCGCCGATGCTTTTGAAAAGGAATATGTCTCTCAGGGATACAACACGGATCGGTCTATTGAAGAAACATTGGACTTGGGCTGGAAGCTGTTAAAGATCCTGCCCAGAAGCGAACTCAAACGTATCAGCAATAAGCTGCTGGACCAGTATTATGGAAAGGTGGAATGACCTGTGGCGGAACGTTTGCAGGTAAACCCCACCCGCATGGAGCTCACCCGGTTAAAGAAAAAGCTGACTACCGCTACACGGGGGCACAAGCTTTTGAAAGACAAACGGGATGAACTGATGCGGCAATTTTTGGAGAGGGTTCGTGAAAACAAACGGCTGCGCCAACAGGTGGAAGCAGGGATTTCCGCCGCCAATAAAGACTTTATGCTGGCACGGGCTGGAATGCAAGACCCGGTTTTGAATACCGCTCTGCTGGCCCCAAAACAGCGAGTTTCTTTGGAATGCGCCACGGAAAACGTTATGAGCGTTGAAGTTCCTAAATTCACCTTCCACACCCGCTCCCCCCAAGAGAGCGATATGTTCTCTTACGGTTTCGCTTTTACTTCTGGCGATCTGGATGACGCAATAGAATCGCTGGCAGATGTATTTCCGGCCATGCTGCGTTTGGCAGAAAGCGAAAAGGCCTGCCAGCTTATGGCCTCGGAAATCGAAAAAACCCGCAGGCGTGTTAACGCTTTGGAACATGTGATGATCCCCCAGCTTCAAGAGACCATACGGTATATCACTATGAAGCTGGATGAGAACGAGCGCTCCACCCAGGTAAGGCTTATGAAAGTAAAAGACATGATGCTGCAACAAGCGCATGGTTATGAAACCTCTTAACTCACAAAAAAGGAGCTGCCCTGTTGGACAGCCCCTTTTTTTAACTTTGTGAAACCCTTCTTACTCCTGGGAGAACTGGTCTTTGCCAACTCCGCACAGAGGGCAGACCCAATCCTCAGGAAGATCCTCGAATTTGGTGCCGGGAGCAATGCCGTTATCGGGATCGCCCACCTCGGGATCATAGCGATAGCCGCAAACATCACATACATACACTGCCATTGGTTTGTTCCTCCTTTATCAGATTTTGCAGCAATAAATTCATTTTAGAAAAAATCGCTACACATTACCCACATAATATGCTACTTTTTTCCTTTTATTATTCTGTTACAGAACTATATTCCTTTTAAAAAAAGAAATTTTTTCTCTTTTCCTCCTCATGCGCATTGCGGGAAAAGCGTTTCTGTGATATTCTTTTTAATAGAATACAAGTCAACGATACGCAGGAGTCTGCCAACTCTATGGGCTACTGCCGCGCTGGCTTTATGTCTCCCCTTTCTCTTCCAGGATGGAGCTATGGATGTATCCGTAACGCAATGGAATAGGCCCTAATCATATATTGTTTTTGGCTGTCCACTTGGGACAACCGGAGAGGAGTTTATTATGAAACTGTCATTTCGCTGGTATGGCCAAGATGACAAAGTCACCTTGGAACAAATCCGGCAAATCCCTGGCATGGAAGCGATCGTCACCGCAGTGTACGACGTACCTGTTGGGGAAGTTTGGAGCCGGGAAAGCATTGGCAAACTAAAAGAACTTACCGAACAAGCGGGACTTAAATTCGAAGTGATCGAAAGCGTTCCCGTGCATGAGGATATCAAGCTGGGAAAACCCAGCCGTGACCAATACATTGAGAATTATTGCGAAAATATCCGCCGGTTGGCCGAAGCTGGGATTCGATGCATTTGTTATAATTTTATGCCCGTATTCGACTGGACCCGCACACAGCTGGACCATCCCCTGCCGGATGGTTCTACCTCGCTGGTATATTATCAGGAGCAAGTGGAACAGGTGGACCCGCTTAAAAGCGACAGCGACCTGACCTTGCCCGGTTGGGATGCCAGCTATTCTCGGGAAGAGCTTCGGGATGTAGTGGCGCAGTACCAATCGCTTACCGAAGAGGACTTATGGGCAAACCTGAAATACTTTTTAGAGGGAATCATTCCTGTTGCAGCAGAATGCGGTGTGAATATGGCAATCCATCAAGATGACCCTTGCTGGAGCATTTTTGGCTTGCCCCGTATTATCACGGACGAACAGAATCTGGACTGCTTTTTAAAGCTGGTGGACGACCCTCATAATGGGCTGACGCTATGCTGCGGTTCTTTGGGATGCTCCGCCAAAAACGATGTGGCCAAGCTAGCCGCCAAATACGCTGAAATGGGACGCATCCACTTTGTACATCTTCGCAACGTGCAAATTCTGCCGAATGGTTTTGAGGAGCGGGCCCATCTCAGCAGCTGCGGGTCTTTGGATATGTATGCCATCGTAAAGGCTCTGGTAGAAAATGGGTTTGACGGCTATGTGCGGCCCGACCACGGCAGAATGATCTGGGGCGAAACCGGCCGGGCTGGATACGGTTTGTATGACCGTGCCCTGGGCGCCGCCTATATCAACGGCTTGTTTGAAGCCGCGGAAAAAGAATGCGCTTCCCACAAGTGACCCACAGCAAGAGGTTTTCTATTTTGCGAAAGCGCGCATTTTTAACTTCTGAAAAAATCTGAGAAGCCGCTTCTATGGCATCCTGATTTTTTATTTTAGTTTTATTAAGTTAAGGAGGAAAACATCATGAAACTTGGTATTATCGCTTCTCCGGAAGCCGCAAGCTTTGACCATGCCAAAGAGTTGGGCCTGGATTTTGTAGAATTTGACTGCAATCCCGTCTCCTTTTTTGGCAAGCCTACTGCTGAACTGCTTGCTAAAAAGGAAGAGATCAAAGAAGCCAGCCAGCGCACCGGCGTGGAAGTTGGCGCTGTAGGCCGTTGGGCAAGCCCCATTCTGGACGAGAACGGCGAAATCGTTCCTGCTGAATGGGATGAAGTTCTGAACGTAATGGACTTCGGTCACTTCTTGGGTGCCAAGCATTACTTGTGCAGCGTCAACTATGTGAAAGAGCTTTCTTACTATAAGAATATCACCGCCGCAATCAAGGTGCTGAACAAGATCGTCGCTGCTGCTAAAGAGCGCGGCATGGAATGCGCTATCGTCAACTGCATGATGGGCGGCAACTACATCCGCACGCCTGAACAGTGGAAGCTGGTTTTGAGCGAAGTCCCCGGTCTGGGCATCAAATATGACCCTTCCCACAGCTTCGTTCACGGCGGTCCTCAGGGCGCTTATCTGGACGAAGGTCTGGAATGGGGCAAGTACTTCAAGTATTGCCATATCAAGGGTGTAATTCAGCGCGGTCCCTCTGAGGAACCTGCACATTGGGCAGAGCGCGACCTGGTTATGGCGCATCCTGAACTGAAAGATATTCTTCCCGCAAGAGTCCCCCAAGAGGATACCCGCTATGACAATCCTCCCGCAGGCATCGACGTGATCAACTGGCGGGCATTTTTCGCCATCCTCTACAAATATGGGTATGACGGATATTTGGCCATTGAGCCCCACTCTTCCACTTGGATGGGTGAAAAGGGCGAAAAGGGTGTGAAATACACCATCAAGTACATTCGGGATCTGATGATTCTGGACTAATGCCACATAAAACGAAAAGTGCCTCGGACAAACGTCCGGGGCATTTTTGTTGGGATTATGACAGCCGAGCTTGCACAGCCTGTAACAGCTTCCCTTTATCTTCCTGAGATAGAAACGCTGCCGCTGCACTATTGCCCAATACCGTCCGATATTCGCTTTCTGTCAGCCCTTGGGAACGAAGCAGCTGAAATTCCTGCCATATGGTAGTATGGGAAACCGTCATATTATCGGTGTTCACTGTAACGATAAGCCCTTGCTCAAGATATTCTCGGATGGGAAAATCTTCCAGGTCGGCAACCGCTTTCGTTTGCAGATTGCTGGTTGGGCACAGTTCCAGAGGAATCTGTTTTTCTGCCAAGCGGGCAACCAGCTGGGGGTCCTCTTTAGCGCGCACACCATGGCCGATACGCCGGGCGCCCAGTTCAACCGCTTTCCAAATACTTTCCGGGCCAGCCGCTTCCCCTGCGTGAAGCGTAAACGGCACGCCCAAAGAACGAGCGTACGCAAACAAATCCCCATAATTTTCCGTGGGATACAAAGCTTCTGCTCCGGCTAAATCCACAGCACAAACGCCTTGTCCTAAATAACGGGCAGCTACATCTACCGTCTCTCGGTTTGCAGCCTCTTCCCCACCCCGCATACAGCAAAGAATCAACTGGGCTGAAAACGTGTCTCCCACTTTGCCGTTCTTGGGAAGCCCGGCCACAGCCGCTTCTACCGCCTGGGCTTGGGTCAGACCCTGTTTGGTATGCTGCGAAGGCGCAAACCGCATCTCAGCGTATAACAGCCCCTGTCTTTCCAGACGAAAAGCTAAGTCCTGAACAGCCATAGTCAAAGCCTCCGCACTTTGAAGGACTGCCACCGGCAGATCAAAACAGCGCAGATACTGATTTAAGCTATCGCAATCCTGAGGCACGGAAAGGAAATCCTCCAGCGCCTGCGGGTCCTCAGCGGGCAAGGTAATCTTTTGCAAATGGGCCAGTTTTCTTACCAACTCCGGCGAAAGAGAACCGTCCAGGTGCAAATGGAGATCAATCATGCTGGTTACCTCCTGAAAATGTTTAAGGTCATTATACCCCAGCTATTCTCAAAAAGGAAGCCATTCGAGAGGTATTTCTTTTCCCCACAATGAAGCCCATGGGCAAATAATAAGGTCAAAGAGTATGCCTTTCTGTTTTTACTTTGATGGGAAAATATACCAAATACATCCAGTAGAGCTGCGGCAATGGACACACAAATTAAATTGTGATATAATTATATACAGATTCATGCTTTGAAAAGAGAAAGACAATCTGCTTATTGCAATATGGAATCTACGAGTGAAAACTCAGCATATACATAAATCCGCCGTTACATTATCAGAAAGGTGTGGTATCTTGAATGAACCATTGCTGCTGATGGGTGTTGTCATCCTAATCTGCATTCTGCTCAATCGGTTTCTGGAGAAAATCCCCATCCCATCTCTGTTGATTTTTATCGCACTGGGAATGTTTTTTGGAGAAAATGGCGTCCTAAGAATCCCTTTTGATAATTATGAAGCAGTCAACATCATTTGCTCTATATGCCTAATTTTCATTATGTTTTATGGAGGTTTTGGAACCAACCTCCATGCCGCCCGCCCTGTTCTGGCTCCTTCAATACTGATGTCCACATTAGGTGTTGTGGGAACTGCCGGAGCAGTGGCACTGTTTGCCCATTTCGCATTGAAGCTCTCATGGCTTGAGTGTTTTCTCATCGGCGCGGTAATCTCTTCCACCGATGCCGCTTCCGTCTTTAACATCCTACGTTCTCAGAAGCTGGCTCTTAAATATCACACTGACTCCTTGTTAGAGGTGGAGTCAGGCTCCAATGACCCCATGTCCTATATGCTCACTACAGTGGCGATCGCTCTTTTAAGCGGACAATCTATTTCGGTACCGCTTTTACTGGCACAGCAAATTATCATTGGAATCCTCTGTGGCGCCGCAATGGGCTGGTTAGCAGTAAAGCTACTCCATCAAAATCTTCTCTCTTCACAGCAAAGCCACACCATCTTTTTACTGGCAATCATGGTTTTAGCCTATGCTATTCCCTCACAACTGAACGGAAACGGTTATCTGAGTGTGTATTTGTGCGGAATCTTGATCGGCAATTCCAATCTTCCGCAAAAGAAATACTTTGTCCACTTCTTTGACGTGCTGACCCATGTAGCACAGGTGTTGATTTTCTTCCTGCTGGGCTTGTTGGTAACGCCTGTGAACCTACCTTCCGTCATTGTACCCGCACTCATTTTGATGCTGTTTCTCACGTTGGTGGCAAGACCTCTGGTGAGTGTAGTGCTGCTGGCTCCATTTCGCCCCAAGTTGCGCCAAATCGTACTGGTATCCTGGTCAGGCCTTCGTGGTGCGGCTTCCATAGTGTTTGCCATTGGCGCAGTGCTGAGCGGTGTAGAAACGACTTACAATCTCTACAACCTGGTATTTTGCATGGTACTGCTATCCATCTCAATTCAAGGCACTCTTCTTCCTTTAGTGGCTAAAAAGCTTGCTATGATCGACCTTACAGCAGATGTGGGACGCACCTTTACCGACTATCAGCAGGATAGTGACATTCACTTTATTAAGCTTCATGTCAATCCTCATCATATCTGGTGTGGGAAAACCCTTTCCCAGCTACAATTTCCCACCGATCTTCTGGTTGTCATGATTATTCGCCAACACGAGATCATCATCCCCACCGGAGACACCCTGCTGGAATCCAATGATCTGCTGGTACTTGCAGCGCGCAGCTTTGAAGACCGAGCGCATCTGTGTTTGCGTGAGATTGTGGTAGAAGGCGGAAAACAATATGTCAACCGCCCCTTGTCTGAAATCCCTCAAGCCCATGTTGACCGTGTGATTTTGATCAAGCGTGGAATCGACACGATCATCCCCACTGGCAGCACTGTAGTGAAAGCCGGTGATATTTTGGTAGTAACACAGTCTGCAAAAAATTAAGATATGAGCATAACAAACCTCCCCTTTATGCTGCCTTTTAGCACATCGGGGAGGTTTTTTATTAACAGATATTGTGGCATATAGGGATGTGTTTAAAAAGTAATAGAAACTAGCTGTTGCATACTCAATCAATCCCCTAGATGGTGATCTTAGATATATCCAAATACCGGGTTTAGAGCGATCTGCAAAATTTCATGGTCACACCATGGAACACTCATCCCAAAAACTTCACGGCAAAAATAGAAAATACCAAGGCGGCCCCATCCCCCATAAGTGAGGCTGGCAGCGTATGACGCAGTTTTTTATATCCGCAGGCGCCGAAATATACCGCTACTGCGTAAAACGTGGTTTCCGTTGAGGAAGAAAGTACAGAAGCGATCTTTCCCGTCTCGCTGTCAGGGCCGAACTGCCGCAGCAAGTCTAGCGTATAGGCAGAGGCTCCGCTGCCCGAAATAGGCCTCAGCAGCGCCAACGGCAGCAGTTCTGGGGAAACCCCCACGGCTTGCGCCAAAGGAGATAAAAGCTCGCAAATAAGCTCTAACAACCCGGAGGACCGCACCATGGTGACTGCTACGATCAAGCCGATCAACGTGGGCAGAAGCCGGATAGACGTGCGGACTCCTTCTTTGGCTCCCGCCAGAAATACATCGAATACGGCAACGCCTTTCACAAACCCAAACAAGAGGATCATGCCTACCATTACCGGGAGAGCGGCGGCTCCTACTTGTTCCACAACGGGCTCCTTTCCAGCAGCTTACACGCCACCATACACACCGCAAGGGACGCCGCGGACGTAATCCACACCTGGGGAAGAATGGAAAAAGGCGCGGCGCTTCCGCAATTTGCCCGCATAGCTGCCATATTTACGGGAATGAGCTGTAGTGATGCGGTATTCATAACTACGAAAAGAATCATCCCTTTTGTGGGGGAATCTGTTGTGTTTTTCTCTGCCATAGACTTCATGGCGGCAAGCCCTAAAGGTGTTGCGGCATTGCCTAATCCCAGAAGATTCGCAGACAGATTCATGGATATTTTTCCTTGAATCTCCTCATCTTCCCTATATTCGGGAAAAAGCCGTCCAATAATGGGAGACAAAGCCCGGGCCAACAGACGGCTCAACCCGCTTTCCTCCGCGATTTTTAGAAATCCCAGCCAGGCGCACATGCTTCCCAGCAAAAAAATGGACAGTTCCACCGCTGTTTGGGCTCCGTCCATCACTGCGGAAGAAAGTTCTCCCAGGCGACCGGTCATCAAAGCGCACACTACGCTTAAGGCGATCATACCGAACCAAATAGAATTTAACATTCTTTCCCCTCCTTTTCCCAGAGTTGAACTTGACTTTATAACAAAAAAAGTTTATCGTTAGAAGGTACCTTCTTTTTGAGGAAGGATACCCACACAAGAAAGGAACATGACTCATGTTATTTGGCGAGAAAATCCTGGACTATTGGGACGATATTCTGAAAGACCTGGCTACCGTGGTAGCGATCCCTTCCGTGGCGAAAGCGCAGGATGGGGAATACCCTTATGGCAAAGAATGCGCACGGGCTATCGATACTGTAGTGGCCCTGGCGGAAAGCTATGGCTTGAAAGCGAAAAATGTTGGCTATCATGCCGCCCACGCTGAATACGGCGAAGGCGAAGGCAACGCGGTAGTAATGGCCCACCTGGATGTGGTTCCCGCCGGGGAGGGCTGGAACACAGATCCCTATACCATGGTCATTGATGATAATCTGGCTTATGGCCGGGGCGTTTCCGATAACAAGGGGCCTGCTATCGTAGCGCTGCACTGCCTGCGCGCCTTGAAAGATGCCGGTGTCAAGGGCAACCGGAAACTGCGGGTCATTTTTGGTTCTGCGGAGGAAATCGGCATGGCGGACATGCCCCACTATTTTGAAAGCGAGCAAAAGCCTGACATGGGCTTTACGCCAGATGCTTCTTATGGCATCTGCCATTGTGAAAAAGGTCTGCTGGACTTCAAAGTAACAGCTGCCAACGATTCCTCTGTGGTCCGGTCTTTTGTATCGGGCACCGTGCCCAACGCTGTGCCTTTCAAAGCAGAGTGCAGTCTCGAGTGCTCTCAAGAGGAAGTCAAGAAATTGATGGCTGCCGCTAAAAAAGAAAAGGACATGTACGAGATTACCGCTACTGAGCAGGGCGCTGATGTTATCTGTCACGGGCACGCCGCTCACGCTTCCGCTCCTTGGAACGGTGTCAACGCCGCTTCCTATCTGGTGGATTTGCTGGCCAAAGTGTTCTCTAAAGAGCAGCTGGGCGCATTCTTCTGGTTTATCCATGAAAAGATCGGTCTGTGCACCGATGGCGAGCTTATCGGAGTGAAAATGAGCGATGAACCCAGCGGTCCCCTTACGTTCAACCTGGGACTGGTAAACGTAGACGACTCTCAGTGCAGCCTGACTGTGGACATCCGCTATCCCGCCACCAAAAACGGTGAGGAAATCTCCGCTGTGCTGAAAGAGCAGGCAGAGTCTTGCGGAGTGGAGTACGAGCTGCTTTCCAACGCTGTTCCTCTGTATCTGCCTAAGGAAAGCCAGCTGGTCACTTTGCTCTCCGGCGCCTACAAGGACATTACCGGAGAAGAGTGCGAAATTTTCTCTATGGGCGGCGGTACTTACGCACGGCAGATGTTTGGCAAGGGCGTTGCTTTCGGCGCCGAATTCAAAGATCAGGAGGACTGCAAAGCCCACCAGGCAAACGAGTTCTTGGATTTGCGCCGGTTTAAGCTCCACGCTGAGATCTGCTTGGAAGCCATGTACCGGATGCTGACTGCGGAGTAAGACTATGGAATACTGTAAAATTACCCCAGAGGACATTTTTCACAACGAGGAAATACGTTCCTACATCTTGCGTGGGAACGATTCCCTGGGTGCCATAGGCTTTACGGAACATGGTCTGGCCCACGCCAAACGAAGCAGCGATACCGCCCGGGGAATTTTGACCGCGCTGGGATATCCCGAACGTGACTGCCAACTGGCTGCTATCGCCGGATATATGCATGATATCGGCAACAGTATCAACCGGGTAGACCACGCGCATAGCGGCGCTTTGATGGCTTTTACCATCTTGAACAAGCTGAACATGCCCCCGGAAGAAATCGGGCTGGTTTGTTCGGCTATCGGACACCACGACGAGAAAACGGCGTTTCCGGTAAACCCCTTGGCTGCTGCTTTGATCCTCTCAGATAAAAGCGATGTGCGCCGTTCCCGAGTGCGGAAAGACGCTGTGCTAGAGGCCGATATCCATGACCGGGTGAACTACGCGGTAGAAGCCGCCACTCTGGATATCGACCCAGAGCAGAAGCTCTGTATCTTTCATATTGAGATCGCCACGGAAATATGCCCGGTAATGGAATATTTCGAGATTTTCTTGGAACGCATGGTGCTGTGCCGCAAAGCCGCCCAGATTTTAGAACTGCAATTTGAACTTATCATAAACGGGACACGGCTTTTATGAGCCGCCGTAAAAAAGGACTTCAACCCAAACCGGGTGAAGTCCTTTTTCTTTTAAAATATGGCGCTAAATCGACCTCTAAAGTCCTTTTACTCCCTCATATCCATCACTCTGCTACAACCACAACTTTAATGGATTCTTCGCTCATCTGCATCGCAATGGCTTCCGGAAGCTGCTCTAAGGTAAAACGGTGGGTAATGATAGGAGCAAAATCCACTTTCCCGCTGTTGATCAAAGCCACCGCCCGAGCGTGAGTATCCGGGTTGACAAAGGAGCCTTTCACGGTCAGTTCCTTCTTATAGATGTCGAACAAGGGCAGATCGAACGTGGAGTCTACCTTAGGCACGCTGAACAACAAGATCGTAGCGCCCTTCCCAGCAAATTGGAAAGCGCTCTTCACAGCCGGCACATTGCCCACACATTCGATGACTGCATCTGCGCCAGAGCCCATGGCCTCTTGAAAACGCTCTTTATAATCAGGCTGGGTTGGGTCAATAGCCACATCCGCCCCCAAATGCAAAGCCACCTGACGACGTTTTTCGTTGGGCTCACTCAACGCGATTTTCGCCGCGCCAGAAAGTTTTGATAGCTGCACCATGATCAATCCGATCGCGCCACCGCCCACTACACAAACTTTTTGACCGGGACGAATCCCTGCCAAGTCGGTACCATGGATACAGCAAGCCAGCGGTTCCGCCATTGCCGCGTATTCAAAGGGGACGCCGCTATCAAGCTTAAACGCCTGAGAAGCCGGAATCACGCTGTATTCTCCGAAGCCGCCATCACGCGTGACCCCGATCGCCTCCATATGTTCGCAAAGCTGCTTTTTCCCGTTCTGGCAAGGCTCACAACTTCCGCAATAGATATTGGGGTCTACTGTAACGTGGTCTCCTACCGCGAAACCAGTCACGCCCTCCCCCACTTCGGCAATCTCAGCGGAATACTCATGGCCCAGCACTACCGGCGGACATACATCGGCGGAACCAGGTTCTCCATGGTATATATGGACATCCGTTCCGCAAACACCGCACACTTTGTTCCGCAGCAACAATTCTCCAGGACCGGCATGGAGCTGAGGCAAGTCTTTCACTTCAAATGTTTTGTTTCCTAAAAAACGAGCTACTTTCATGGCAAAATTCTCCTCCGTCAGTGATTTTCCACTGCTTTCTAAATACACCAAAATCCTCTGAATGTCAAGAGAAAATGCACAAAAAGGAGGGGTTTCCCCCTCCTTTCCGTTTTGAGCCAGATTTATTTCTTGAGCATCCCAATGGCGTCAGAAATAGTCTTTTCGTAGGCTTCCATGCCGTATTTGTCCACGTCAGCCTTATTTTTCTCTCCGTGGGTCAAGCAGCCGGCGCCGCCGATACAGCCGCCCACACAAGCCATACCTTCAATAAAGTTTCCAGGCAGCACATTCTTGGAAGCTTTCAGCAGCGCTGTACGGCATGCCTCGATACCGTCGCAAGGAATCGCCTTCAATTCAAAGGTTTCATCCAGCCCTTGTTCCTTAAGGGCCTGGGTCACAGCATCGCTCAAACCACCGCTGCGGGCAAAGATTCTGCCATAATAAGAGGCATTATCCAACACGCCTTCTTCCAGAGATTTCAAATCGATATCGCGGCTGTCGAACAAAGCTTGCAATTCCTCAAAGGTGATAACGCTGTCGATATAAGGACGCACGCTTTCCTTCTGGAATTCCATCTTTTTCGCGGTGCAAGGCCCAATAAATACGATCTTGGCGCCGGGCGTAGTCTCCTTGATATATTTGGCGATTGTGGCCGCTGGAGACAGGTTGTGAGAGACATGATCCTTTAACTGAGGGAACTGCTTCTCGATGTAATCCACAAAGGCGGGGCAGCAGGAACTGGTCAAAAAGCCCTTTTCAGCCAACTCCGCAGCCTCGGCATAAGCAACCATATCTGCACCAAGAGCCGCTTCTACCACATGGAAGAAGCCCAATTCCTGAATGCCGGTGATAACCTGGCCCAGTTTCGCATAGCTGAACTGGCTGGAAATGGAAGGCGCCACCACAGCATAGAGCTTATACTCTTCATTATGATTGCTCTTCTTGATCAAGTCTACTACATCCAAGATATAGGACTTATCCATAATCGCGCCAAAGGGGCACTGATACGCACAGGCGCCGCAGGAAATACAAGTTTCGTTGTCGATGGAAGCTGCGCCGTTCTCGCCCATACTGATCGCCTTGATCTTGCAGGCGTTCTCACAGGGACGCTTCTGGTTGACGATAGCGCTATAAGGGCAAACCTTGGCGCACTGGCCACATTCCACACATTTTGATTTGTCAATGTGGGCATGGAGATGCTCGTCAAAAGTAATGGCACCGCGGCGACAGGCATCCTCGCACCGGTGAGCGATACATCCGCGGCAAGCGTCGCTGACATTGTATCCGCTCATGGGGCATTCATCGCAGGCGATCTCGATTACCTCGATGACATTGGGGTTGGATTTATCACCGCCCATAGCCAGTTTGATACGCTCCTCCACAATGGCGCGCTCTTTATAAACGCAGCAACGCATTGTGGGCTTATCTTTCACAATCAGCTTGGGGATTTCGGTGTAAGTGTCCAACAGGCGGTCCTCAAAAGCGTAACGCGCCACCTCTCGGAGCACTTTATATTTGAGATACTGTACCTGGGTGTCAAATTTTCTGTCTTTAATGGGCTTTGTGGCCATTATTTTTGTACCTTCCTTTCTGGCGGGATGTCTTTTAGAAGTAGCTCACTTTAATGCGCTTTCCCATCTTCTTGAGGCATTCGCTCAGTTCTTCTACCAGGCGCATTTTGATATTGAAGTTGATGGGCAGATTGGGGTTTTGATGGGCGGGATTCACAGCCCTCCCCACAAAGAAATTGATATCGGTAGCCTCTTCAAAGAGCATCCGGGAAATGAGGGAGGCGCCGTCGCGCTTATAGCCCCACTGGGTATAGGATGAATTGTCTGTGATCACGCCTTTGGCGTATTCCAGCACTTTGCTGATGGTAATCACGCCCTCGGTGACAAGATCTACCCCCTCGATTTTGGCGGTAGGCGGAATCTCGGGATCGAGATAATCCAGGTTTGCCACCATAGGCTTCTTCAAAAACTCAGCGGTAATCGTGGAAGTTGTGCCGCCGCAAACAATGTGCTTTCCTTCCTTCGAGAAGAACAAGGAGAGCATTTTATTTGTGTCCTTGCGGTCCGAAGGCGGGCCGATCATCAGATTCACCTGAGAACGGTCTCGGACTTTTACCACACACACTGTGGTGTCGTCCCCGGGATGTCCGCCGTACAAGTGGTTGCATTCCTCCAACAAAATAGACGCGTAAGTTTTCGCGGTATAGGTCTTATCATACATCATCTCCAAAAAGTCGATGATGTCTTTGCGTTCCCAGCCGAAATTCAAGGATTTCCCTACACCGGCATGGATGGTGCCATCACTCATGGCAAACAGGAAATCATTTTCTTGCAGGCTGATCTTGGATTTGTAGATCATCTTCCCTTCGATCTCCGTACCGGTTTTGGGAATCTCTACAAATTTCCCATCCCGGATGAGGATCAGCAAGGGATTGTCATACTGGATGATCTCCGCTTCCTCATTCTCAATGATGTGGATGATGGTAAACGTGGAATAGGCCACGCCCCGCACAGCGCAGACCGGCAGTGTGGAGGCAATGGTAGAGACGCAGTCTTCCAGGCGCATATTGGCCGCCATCATCGTAGAGATGATTTTGGAGGTCAAGGAAGAAAGAATATTCGCCTTAACGCCGCTTCCCATTCCGTCAGCCAGAACGATCACGGTGGAGTTCTCACCCTGCTCCACAATTTCCACGCGGTCGCCGCAGAGTTGTTCTCCCCACTTGTTCAGGCTTAAATATCCGATGTCAGTGCAAAGGTTATTCATCTGCCAAAGAATCCTTCAAATTCGTCAGCGCGATCTTCGTCTCAGCAGTTGTCTCGCCCAACAGAGAGGCGATCTCCTGCACAACGCGCATCTGCTTTTCGATGACCCGGTCCGTCACCTCGATGGTGTGCTGGCTGATCTTTTCCTTATTCATGCGCTCACGCTCTTCCTCTGTCACGTCGCGCATGATGCACATTACGATATGATAGCTCTTATCGTAAATAACACTTTGTTCTACATAGCGTTTATACTCGGTGAGATACACTTTCTCATCCCGCACGCTCTTGCCTGTCTGCATCACATCCAGGAACACTTTGGGGTCCAGAATACGAATCACCTGGTCGCCCAACACGTCGGACGCATGGCGGATATTCATGATCCGGCATGCAGCGGAGTTGATCTGCTGAACTTCCAAATCTTCGTTCAGAACGATGATGCCATTAGGCGTGTTGTTGATGATGGTATCGGAAAAGCTTTCCGCTTTCTCTTTCAAGAAAGGCAGGCACATGTTGATGTTGGCCTTGCCCTGATACACAGCGATGGCTTTCTCACGGCAAGTATTGTATCCGCAGGCGCCGCAGTTGAGTTCTTGCTCCGGTGTGTTCTTCCCCATCTTCCGAAGGATATCTTCGATCTCCTTCTCGCCGGGCATCTGCCGGTGCAAACCAATAAACCGGTGATCCTTGATCAATTCCGCGGCGTCAGGCTGCTTAACGGCAAAATCCTTCTTACCGGCATAGCGGTTCACCGCGATGGTATCCGACACAGGACGGCGGCGGTCACGTTCCATAGCAGGGCCGCCAATACAGCTTCCTGCGCAGATGGACATCTCGATAAAGCATTTTTTGAGCCTGCCCTCTTTAATATCGTCGAGAGCGGCAATGCAGTTATCAATACCGTCGACTACCAGATAAGCATACTCATCGGAATCACAGTTCATAGAACGGAGAATACCGCCGGTGGTCGGGAACAAACGCGCCCGGCTCTCTTCCAAGTGGTCCTCTCCCTGCTCAATGGTGACCTGCTCCTGCTTCAGCCACTCTGAAAGTTCCTCAAAAGTAAGTACACAGTCCACATAGCCTGGATAATCCTCAGCTTCGGCTTTTTTGGAGATGCAGGGCCCAATAAAAACAGTCTTGACTCCGGGGTTCTCCTGCTTGATTTTCTGGCAATGAGCTTGCATAGGTGAAAGCACCGTCGCCAAATAAGGCAGCGCCTCGGGATGATACTTCTCAATCAGCAAATTCACAGAATGGCAGCAAGAGGAGATGATCACTTCCTGCTTGCCTTCCCGGACGATCTGCTCATATTGTGTCTTTACAATAGAAGCGCCAACAGCGGTTTCCTCCACAGCGGAAAAGCCTAACTGTTTCAGAGCTTTTTCCATAGTTGCGATGGTCGCCCCAGGATAATTCGCCACAAAAGAAGGTGCCACGCTGGCGATCACCGGGCCGCTCTTTAACAGGGCCACCGCTCCCGCCACATCGTTGCGAATTTCTTTGGCGTTTTGGGGACATACCACAAAGCACTGACCGCAAAGGATGCACTCATCGTTGACGATCTGCGCCTGGCCCGTGGAGTATTTGATGGACTTCACAGGGCAGTGGCGAATACATTTATAGCAGTTTACGCAGTTGGATTTTTTTAATTTTAAATATTCAGCCATGTGGGAACAACCTCTCATTTAACAAAATAAGGTTCCGTGCACGGCAAACTCCATCAATGCGTTACCATTGATGGAGCTTCCTGCGTTGTGTTATTTATTTTACTCTGGGAAGAATTTCGTTATCAAAGAAATCCTTAGTAGTCTCAGGAGACAGAGAATAAAGCTTGTCGTCCAGAGTAACGTTCACGCCGTTGACGCAGTTGCCCATGCAGAAGGTACCGCCCAGTTCCACTTTATCTTCCAGGTGATTTTCCTTCACCAGGTACTGGAGCTGCTCCACGATCTGGCGGGAGCCTTTCAGATGACATGAACTTCCAATGCAAATGGTAACTTTCATGGATTTCATCCTCCTAAAAATGGTAAAAGTTCATTTCAAGATAAAGAGCGGCCGCGCCACACTCCCCGGCATGGCGCGGAGACTCTTTTTACCACATAGTTTGTTTTTCTCAGCAGAACTTTAAAAGGCTTATTCGTACTCGACCACGTTCACCCAATGCATGAGGAACTCGCGCTCTTCGGGCTTACCCTTAACAGACTGGGAAGCAGCCACAATGGGAAGCCACTTCTGCACATACTGTTTGGCGGTATCGGTCTTTTTGCAGAACAGGCTCATATACTTCTCAGCGGTCTCGATGTCGCCGGCCAGCCAGAACAGCAGGTAGGTGCGGGCAGCGTCGGCGCTGGCGTTACCCTGAGTGGCATGGGCCCAGTCCAGAATGGAATAGCCCGTCCCATCGGGAGTGATCACCACGTTGGTGGGGTTGAAGTCGCCATGGCACAGCTTGTTGTGCTTGGGCATGGAAGCCAAACGTGCATCCAGCTCATAGCGGGTGGTAGCGTCCAAGCCGGTCTGGGCGATCTTCTTCTTCATCTTATCCTGCAGCTTGTTCAGCATGGGAGCGGTCTTGCTGTGCATCTCAATCTGGATATCCACAAAACGCTCCAAATACTTATCCTTGTTGGCAGGGTCTTCAGCCATCATCTGAGCCAGGGTCTTGCCCTCGGCATAATCGGTGACGATAGCCCATTTGCCGTCGATCTTGGTGACCTCTTCCACTCCGGGAATGGACAGGCCGGTCTCCTCTACACGAGCGATGTTCAATGCCTCGTTCAGGATATCAGACTTGGAATAGCCCTCGTCGAACACCTTGATGACATAGTTTCCATCCCGGTAGATGGTCTTGGAAGTCCGTACAGCGATTACCTTTTCCAGTTTCATGGTAAAACTCCTCCGTTATATTACTTGCCGTAGTAGCACTTCAGATAGATTTCTTTGATCTCGCTCATCAGGGGATATCTGGGGTTAGCGCCGGTGCACTGGTCGTTGAAGGCATTCTCTACCATCTCGTCCAGGGTCTCCAGGAAGTACTTCTCGTCTACGCCATAATCCTTGATGGTCTTCTTGATGCCGATCTTTTCCTTCAGGTCTTCCAAAGCCTGGATGAAATTCTCAAAGACCTCGTCGTCGGTCTTGCCCTGAATGCCGGCGAAGCGGGCGGCCTCAACATAGCGGGCCTTGGCATGAGGATACTGATACTGGGAGAAGGTGCCCATCTTGGTGGGAACTTCTGCAGCGTTGTAACGGATCACGTCGGTGAGGATCAAAGCGTTGGCAACACCGTGGGGCAGGTGGTGGTAAGCGCCCAGCTTGTGAGCCATGGAGTGGTTCACACCCAGGAACGCGTTGGCGAACGCCATACCGGCCATGCAGGAAGCCTCAGCCATACGCTCACGGGCATAGGGATCGTTAGCGCCGTTCTCATAGCAGGAAGGCAGATAATCAAATACAGCCTTGATCGCCTTCAGTGCCAAGCCGTCGGTGAAGGGAGTAGCCATGATGGACACATAAGCTTCGATAGCATGGGTCATAACGTCAATACCAGAAGCGCTGGTCAAGCCCTTGGGCTGGGTCATCATGTTGTCGGCATCTACGATAGCCATGGTGGGCAGCAGCTCGTAGTCAGCCAGAGGCCACTTGGTGCCGGTCTTTTCATCGGTGATGATAGCGAAGGGAGTTACTTCGGAACCAGTACCGGAAGAAGTGGGGATAGCTACCATGATAGCCTTCTCGCCCATCTTGGGGAACTTGTAGATACGCTTCCGGATATCCATGAAGTCCATGGACATAGACTGGAAGTCGGCATCGGGATGCTCGTACAGCACCCACATGATCTTAGCAGCGTCCATAGCGGAACCGCCGCCCAAAGCGATGATCACGTCAGGCTCAAAGTCGCTGATCTGCTTGGCGCCTTCCAGAGCGCAGCCCAAGGTCGGATCGGGAGCTACGTCATAGAAGCAGGCATACTGGATGCCCATTTCGTCCAGCTTATCGGTGATGGGCTTGGTATAACCGTTTTTGAACAGGAAGGTATCGGTAACGATAAAGGCCTTCTTGCGGTTGTATTCGGTCTTCAACTCATCCAGGGCAACAGGCATACAGCCCTTCTTGAAATATACCTTCTCAGGCACTCTGAACCACAGCATGTTCTCTCTCCTCTCGGCAACCGTCTTGATATTGATGAGGTGCTTGACGCCCACGTTCTCGGAAACGGAGTTGCCGCCCCAGGAACCGCAGCCCAAGGTAAGGGAGGGAGCCAGCTTGAAATTGTACAGGTCGCCGATACCGCCCTGAGAAGAGGGGGTGTTGACCAAGATGCGGCAGGTCTTCATAGCAGCCTGATGCTTTGCCATCTTTTCCTTCTCGGCCACGTTGATATACAGAGAAGAAGTATGGCCGTAACCGCCGTCGGCGATGAGGTGCTCAGCCTTCTCAATAGCCTCGTCGAAAGTCTTGGCTTTGTACATGGCCAGCACGGGAGACAGCTTCTCATGAGCGAACTCCTCAGAGATATCTACGCTCTCCACTTCGCCGATGATGATCTTGGTGCTCTCGGGCACATCCACGCCAGCCAGAGCAGCGATGGTGTGAGCCTTCTGACCAACGATCTTGGCGTTCAGAGCACCATTGATGATAATGGTCTTGCGGACCTTCTCAGTCTCAGCTTTGTTCAGGAAATAGCAGCCGCGCTTGATAAACTCGTCCTTAACGGCCTTATAAACTTTATCCAGTACGATCACAGACTGCTCAGAAGCGCAGATCATGCCGTTGTCGAAAGTCTTGGAGTGAATGATGGAGTTCACAGCCAGAACCACGTCGGCAGTGTCGTCGATGATGGCGGGAGTGTTACCGGCGCCCACGCCCAGAGCGGGAGTACCGGAAGAGTAAGCAGCCTTCACCATGCCGGGGCCGCCGGTAGCCAGGATGATATCAGCCTCAGCCATCAAGGTGTTGGTCAGCTCCAGAGAGGGGCTGTCGATCCAGCCGAACAAGCCTTCGGGAGCGCCGGCCTTGATCGCAGCGTTCAGCACAACCTTGGCAGCCTCGATGGTGCACTTCTTTGCACGGGGATGGGGGCTGATGATGATGCCGTTGCGGGTCTTCAAAGCGATCAGGGTCTTAAAGATGGCGGTGGAAGTGGGGTTGGTGGTGGGGATAACCGCGCCGATCACGCCGATAGGCTCAGCGATCTTCTTGGTGCCGTATGCGGGATCCTCTTCAATAACGCCGCAAGTCTTGGTGTTCTTGTAGGCATTGTAGATGTACTCGGCAGCGTAGTGGTTCTTGATGACCTTATCTTCCACCACGCCCATGCCGGTCTCTTCAACAGCCATCTTGGCCAGCGGGATACGCTGGAGGTTGGCGGCCATAGCGGCGGCACGGAAAATCTTATCTACCTGCTCCTGGGTATAGGTAGCGTAGATTTTCTGCGCCTCCCGCACCCGGGCAAGCATTCTTTCGAATGTTTCCGCGTTTTCCACAATCTCATAATTCAAGTTCGTGTTCATGAAATGATCCATCCTTTTTTATATTATTTTGTGCTGAATCTTTCCTTTAAATGGTTAGACAAGAGGGCGAGAGACACGGCCATGTTCTCGTTTTGTACCAGAATGCCCTCTGGCACGTCCAGATGGACGTTCGAAAAGTTCCAAACAGCCAGAATCCCACTCTTGATCAACAAGTTGCATACCGCTTGAGCATGTTCACCCGGCACCGTAATGATACCGATGCGCACTTTCATGCGGTGGCAGAGACTTTCCAGACGGTCCATCGGGAGAATCATCTTCCCCCCCACCTCTGTGTTGACCGTGAAGGGATCTGTATCGAACGCGGCCAAAATATTCAAGCCATACTGCACAAAACCATCGTAAGCCAGAAGGGCTTTGCCAAGCTGGCCAGCGCCAACCAGCACAGCGTCTTGGGTATTATCATATCCCAAGAAACTTTCCAACTCACGAATAAGGTCTTCGCGCACATAGCCCACTTTCGGCCTGCCCGAACCGCTGATGGAGGCAAGATCCTTTCTCACCACCACATGGTTCATGTTCAGCGCTTCTGCTATTGTTGTTGCCGAGATGTACTTTGAGGCGTCTCGCAAACTCTTCAAATAGCTGAGATAAGTTGGAAGCCTTTGCAGAGTTTGCTTGGAAACGCTTTGGCTCGGCACTCTCCTCACCTCTTTCCACTGACTTTGACAATATTTTAACAGATTCCCATGACCTTGTAAATTGGTAGGAGTGATATATCGATATCAAGTTAGCGATTTAATTTGTACACTTTGTCGCTTTTGTGAAGATCATGGAAAAGAATGGTTAACACTCCCTAAATCCAGCCATAAAGCGTCCGAATTTTAAGCAGTTTTTCCCGATTTGTTTATTACCATTTTAGTATATTCCTTTTCTGAAAGCAAGAGAATTTTCAAAAAAGCAAAGGCGGCTTTCGATTTTTTCCGAAAACCGCCTTCTTTTTTACAATTTATACAAATCGTTCCTGACTCAATTTTTGAAAAAGCTCCCACGAGCACAGCCCTTTTCGCTGCCACCGGCAATCTTTACAAACAGATTCCCACTGCTGTTTCTCAATTTCTCTCAGCTTCTCACCTATCTGAGAAAAAGTCAGCGCTTTTTCGGGAACCTGCCCTAGCGCGGAAAAAGCCGCTTCATCCCGGCGAGCGACATCCGCTGTCCCCAACGCACAGCCATCCCCCTCCATGCGATGAGGACAGGCTGCGCAAAGGTCATCGCTGCCGCGGCACAACATGAAATATTCCCCAGCGGAAAGTTCTTTCAACGTTTTTTCCATACAAGCCGTAAACGTTTCGTCATACCCGCAGCCTTGAAAGAGAGCCGCGCAAAAGATGTGATGCCCCCGCAGCTTCTTCATACGGCGCTCACCAGCTTGGATTTTTTCAAGCTGTACAAGATCACTTGCGCAGCAGCGTAGCCCAACACCACCGATATGATATCTTTTACAAGATAAGGCAAACAAACCAGCAGGATTGCCTGGGGCAACGAGGTGGACATCAGCACGGCGAATTGGATGGCCCCGCAAAGATCGCAGAGAACCAAACCGCTCAGGCCCAGCAGCAGCGCCAGCCATTTTCTTCCTTGTCTGGCCCCCAAACCGCACAACAGGCTCATCAAGAAAAAGCCCCACAAAAAGCCGCCGGTCACTCCTAAAAACGCACCCACGCCTCCGCTGAAACCCGCGAATACAGGGAGCCCTACCGCTCCCAAAGCCAAATAGACCGCCAACGACAAGCCACCCATGCTAAAGCCCAGCACATATCCGCATAAAGCCACGGCGAAGGTTTGCAGCGTGATAGGTACCCCTGTAGGCAGTGGGATGGAAATTTGTGACAACACCGCCATAACAGCGGCAAACACCCCTACCATTACCATTTTTTGCAGTTTATTTTTATATTGAATCTTCATATTCTATTTTCCCTTTCTTCCAATGCGGATCACCGATAGTTTTCATTTCAAGCTTCCCGCTCTTCCTGCCGCAATTTTTCCAAAAAGTCCTTTTTGATGTTCACTTCTCCAGCGGAAAATAACCGTTCTTCCCCGCTTTTAAGCCTTACCCGCAGCCGGGCTTCATCATCCACGCCCAGCACGAGCCCTTCCTGTATAGATTCCCCCTGGGCGAAAGTCACTTCCAATCCTGTCAACAAGGAGCGTTCCCGATAAGACTTCATGAAAGGACGCTGTGTAAGATCAGTATAAAACCCAAAGAACCGGTTGACGATCTCAGCCGCCAGCTTCGTGCGCATGCCTGAAGGAACTTCCCCTTGGTAAAGGGCCCCTGCCACATCCCGTATTTCAGGAGCGAACCCCCCCAGAGGCTCTTGGATATTCACACCGATACCCACAATGGCGTAATTCAGCCCGCTGTTCTCAAAATCCACTGAAGCTTCGGTCAAGATACCGCAGACTTTCCTTCCCCGCAAATATACGTCATTCACCCATTTGATCATAGCGTGCTGGCCTGTGGCTTCGTCGATGGCTTCCGCCACAGCCACTGCTGCCGCCGTAGTGATACACAGAGACTCTTCAGCGGAAAATTTGGGCCGCAGCAAGATGCTGATATACAGCCCTGTCCCCTTCGGAGAAAGGAACGTGCGCCCCAAGCGTCCTTTCCCTTGGGTCTGCTGATGGGCAATCAATATCATACCTTCGGCTCCCCCTTGCTCTGCGATGGCCTTCAGCACGGTATTGGTGGAAGTGACAGAATCCCGCACATCGATGGCACACCCTTTGGCAGGCCCGGAAAGCAGCCTGCGCACCCCTTGGGGCGTCAAAACATTATGGGAAGAAATCAATCGGTATCCTCGGTTCGTGCCGGCTTCGATCTCGTATCCCGCTTCTTTCAGCTTTCCCACAGCCTTCCACACCGAATTCCGGCTGATTCCCAACTTTTCAGCCATTTCCTCACCGGAAACCGGCCCTTCGGCGCTTTCCAGCAAGTCTAGTATATCTTCTGTAACTGCCATACGCATTCTCCTATTCCCATCAGAATGATCTCACTTTATCACTTGGAGCCGAGATTGTCAACTTGATCGTCATCTATAGGGTGACAATCAACAAATAAAAAAAGTACCGGCTCATTACGAACCGGTACCTTTCTGTTTTGAACCGCTTTCAATATCCTCGTTAATTGCCAGGCTTAAAGCTATCTTTCAGTTTCACCGAACGGTTGAATACCAACTCTCCCGGCTTGCTGTCCTTATTATCCACGCAGAAATATCCCTGGCGCAAGAACTGATAGTTTTCCCCAGGCTTGGCGTTCTCCAAGCCACGCTCTACCTTGCAGCCACGCAGCACTTTTAAAGAATCAGGATTCAAATAATCCAGGAAATTGCCTTCGTCCGGATTGGCCACGGTGAAGAGATTGTCATACAGCCGAATCTCCGCGTCCAAAGCGTCGGCAGCATTGACCCAATGAATGGTAGCTCCCTTGACCTTCCGGCCATCCGCGGGATTGCCGCCACGGCTTTCCGGATCATATTCCGCCAGGATTTCTACCACTTCACCTTTTTCGTTCTTCACGCAGCCGGTGCAGCGGATGAGATAAGCGCCTTTCAAGCGGCACTCGGGGCCATTGGGATAAAGCCGCTTGTACTTCGGAACAGGCTCTTCCAGAAAATCTTCCCGCTCCACGTAGACTGTCCGTGAAAAGCTCACCGGACGGTCTCCTTCTTCGGGCCGGTTGGGATTGTTTTCCACATCGAAGAGTTCCGTTTTGTCTTCCGGGCAATTAGTGATGGTCAGCTTTACAGGGTCTAAGACCGCCATAGCGCGGCGGGCGTTCAAGTTCAGATCTTCCCGCAGGCAGTATTCCAAAAAAGCATACTCCACTGTGGAGTTCACCTTGGATACGCCGTTGCGTTCGCTGAAATTCCGAATGGAAGCCGGAGTATAGCCACGGCGGCGCAAACCGCAGAGGGTGGGCATCCGGGGATCGTCCCAGCCGTCCACATAACCTTCCTCTACCAGGGTACGCAGCTTCCGCTTGCTCATCACGGTATTGTTGATGCCCAAACGGGCAAACTCGATCTGACGGGGCTTGGAGGGCAACGTCACGTTCTGAATGACCCAATCGTAGAAGGGACGATGGTCCTCAAACTCTAACGAACAAAGAGAATGGGTGATACACTCCATGGCGTCCTCAAAAGGATGGGCATAATCGTACATGGGATAGATACACCACTTATCCCCCGTCCGGTGATGGACGGAATGGTTGATGCGGTAGATGACCGGGTCGCGCATATTGAAATTGCCGGAAGCCAGATCGATCTTCGCCCGCAGTGTCATGCGGCCGTCCTCAAATTCGCCCGCCCGCATACGGCGAAACAAATCCAGGCTCTCTTCTTTGGGACGGTCACGATAAGGGCTGGTAGCGGGAGTGGTCAAGTCGCCCCGCATTTCCTTCATCTGCTCAGGAGTCAGCTCGCACACATAAGCCAGGCCCTTTTCAATCAATTCCTCGGCGCCTTTATACATGGCCTCAAAATAATCGGAAGCATAATAGAAGCGGTCGTCCCAATCGTAGCCCAGCCAGTGGATGTCCTCTTTGATGGCGTCTACATATTCCACATCTTCTTTGGTGGGGTTGGTATCGTCCATCCGCAGGTTGCAGATGCCCCCAAAACGCTCCGCAGTACCAAAATCAATATAGATCGCTTTGGCGTGGCCAATGTGAAGGTAGCCGTTGGGCTCGGGTGGAAAACGGGTATGCACCTGCATCCCTTCGGTACGGCCGCCGGGCGCCATATCCTCTTTTACAAATTCGTCAATAAAATTGGTGGAGACTACTTCATCGAAATTTACTTTTTCACTCATCTTGTTCACGGTTCCTTTCTAAGGGATTACGTTGTTGTGATATAAGCTTGCAGCAGTCCTTATCCTTGCAATTTGGAAAGGCCCGCTCTCAAACGGCGCAGGGACTCATCACGGCCCAGCAGTGCCAAAATCTCCATGGCGCCGCCGGGAGTAACCAGCGCTCCCGCCGCGGCGATACGCACCGGCCACAGCAGAGTGCCGTTTTTCACTTCCAGCTTTGCCGCTAATTCTATCAGACAGTCGTGTATTTTTGTAAGCTCCCACACGGGGAGCTGCTCCAGAGCCTCCAAAGCGGCTTCCAGCATTTTGGGAGAATTCTCCAAGTTGGTCTTGCTTTTCTTATTCACAAAGAAATCCACCGGATAATCGGCAAGTTCCTTCAAGAAATGGAGCAGACCGGGGATCTCAGTGAACTTGGAAATCCGGGCGGGTAGGATGGAATAAAGCACCTGCCAAGGCTTTTCCTCTTCCCCGAACACTTCTTTATAGTAGGGCATGGCGTGGGAAGTGAACTCTTCCTCGTCCATGGCTTTAATGTATTCGGCGTTGAACCAGTTCAGCTTGTCGTAATCAAACACTGCTGGAGATTTGCTGATGCCGTCGATGGAAAAGGCTTTTACCAGTTCGGGCAGAGAGAAAATCTCCTGATTATCTTTGGGGCACCAACCCAGCAAAGCGATATAGTTGGTGATCACCGGGGCAAGATACCCTTCTTCCATCAACCCCTCAAAGCTGGTGGAGCCGTGACGCTTGGACAGCTTCGACACACTGCCGTCCTCGTTCTTGCCCATGATCAGCGGCAAGTGAACGTAAGTGGGGATCTCCCACCCAAAAGCTTCATACAGCAGGTTGTATTTGGGTGTGGAGGTAAGATACTCGCAGCCGCGGACCACATGGGTGATGTGCATCAAATGGTCGTCGATGACGTTTGCAAAGTTATAGGTGGGATAACCGTCTGCCTTCAACAGCACTTGGTCCTCGATCTCTTTATTCTCAATGGTGATGGAGCCAAACACAGCATCCTCGAAAGTGGTGGAACCCTCCAACGGGATCTTTTGGCGGATCACATAGGGCGTGCCGGCATCCAGCAGACGGCGCACCTCTTCTTCGGGCAAATCCCGGCAATGACGGTCATAGCCGCCGATGCCCGCCTCGTTGTGCAGGGATTCCAGCCGTTCCTTGGTGCAGAAGCAATAGTAGGCTTTCCCCTCCCGGACAAGCTGCTCAGCATAAGGCTTATACAGGTCTTTCCGCTGGCTTTGCACATATGGGCCGTATTCTCCGCCTATATCGGGACCTTCGTCATGGGAAAGGCCCACTTGTTCCAACGTTTTATAAATAACGTCTTCCGCGCCTTCTACCAGGCGCTCACGGTCTGTATCCTCAATACGGAGGACAAAGCTGCCCCCTTGAGACTTGGCTACCAGATACTCATACAGGGCTGTACGCAGGTTTCCCACATGCATAAAACCCGTAGGGCTGGGAGCGAATCTCGTCCTGACTATTGCCATATTCTACCTCTCCTTACAGCCTTCCAAAACCGGAAAGCAGGATTTTATTCCACGATAGCGCGGTTGTGGTCCAGCTACAAGCACACCGCCGGACGCCGCAATCTTTCAATGGAGATTATTATAGCGCAGAAAAGGTGGTTTTGGCAATAAAAAGCAGCAAAAATATCCACCGCCTTTTTAGCGTCCCCCCTGTGATTTCCGATAAAGGACATACTCTTCCAAGCACAAGCCCAAGCGTTCCATTTCCCGCGCGTTTTCTTTTCCAACATAACGGTAATGCCAGCTCTCCTCTTCCACGCCGGTAACCGAAGATTTTTCTGCCCGGTACCGCTGGACAAAACCAAATTCCGGCCCATGCTCTTGCAGCCATCGGTACGCTTCCGTATCGGCAAACTGTTGGCTTACATCGTTGAAGTCCACCACCAAGCCTGTCTCATGCTCACTGTGGCCGGGAAGTGCCACTGTTTTCAACGCGTCCTTTCGAGCTTGCACTTCCTCCATGCCTGCTTCCCGGTTTTCCTGAATCAAATTGTCTAGCAGAACTTGCTGCCGCTCCCTGCTGCGATAGCCCGAGGCCACCCAAAGCCACACCCCGTCCTTTTCTGCTGCCTGTACCATAGATAAAAGGTCTTGGGCCATGCGCCGGTCCACTACCTCGTCATCTACTAAAAAAGGCAAAAAACCCCAGCTTTCCGGCAACGGCACTTCTTCGTTGACCAAAACCAACATGGGGTCGGAAAGCTGGCTATAATCCTGAAAGGCGTTTTGCTGGGGAACCCCGTTGGCCAAGGCGCTTTCTTGAACAATCTCCGTTTTTAGGCGCTCTCCCTCCAGGCTTCCTCCCCAATTACACAGCAATGCTACCGCTATCCCCAAAGCAATCACCATTCCGGCGGCCCCTTTTGATGATGTCTTTTCCCCCATTTCAAACGACCTCCTAAAAACTAAAAAATATCTTGATTATTTTTCCCAAAAGGCGCATAGTTAATGACAGCGGGATTTCTTTAAATAAGAACACGCAACTATATTTGATCAAAAACAAATCCGTGTTTGATTCTATTTTAGGGGGATGAGGTATGATAAAAATATTCGTATATGGCGACCAGGAAAAAATGGCCAATTACGCCAATGCTCTGGAAGGCTGCGGGGCCACGGGGATTTTCAGCTTGGACCTTGCTCCGGCCAAAGACTGCGCGGGACTGCTGCTTCCCGGAGGAGGAGATATCTCTCCCGCGCGGTATGGGCAGGAATGCGCCGGCAGCGAGGAACCAGACTTACAGCGTGACGCCGCTGAACTGCAACTTGTATCGGATTTTCTGGCCTGGGGCAAACCTATTTTGGGGATTTGCCGGGGAGTACAAATGCTGAACGTGGCTTTGGGAGGAGATTTGATCCAAGACATTCCCACTGCCGCGGAACACAAACACGATCCGGTCACCGGCGATCAAACACATGGAGTCATCGCCGAGGAAAACAGCTTTCTTTTCCCACTCTATGGCAAGGAGTTTTCCGTAAACAGCGCACATCACCAGGCTTTGGGACGTTTGGCTCCTGGACTGCGTTTAGCCGCGCGTTCCGCGAAAGACGGAGTGATCGAAGCGGTAGAATGGCCTGAAAAGAGGATTTTGGGTGTGCAATGGCATCCCGAGAGAATGTCCTTTGCCCTTCGCCGCCAAGACACTGTGGATGGACGTGCTATTTTTGAGACGTTCTTATCGTTATGCAAATAATTTTCAAAGGAATTCCATTCTTTTCTTGACAACCAGCGATGTGAATGATATAATATGCACCGTTGGTTATGCGCGAGTGCTGGAACTGGCAGACAGGCACGTTTGAGGTGCGTGTGTCTTCGACGTACGGGTTCAAGTCCCGTCTCGCGCACCATGACGAGTGTTCTTATAGCATTTGAAAAGCTGTAAGAACACTCGTCTTTTTATTGTTTTCGTCCGGCGATTTCTGCTGGGGCGTAGTTGACGAACACACCCTTCTGGGTATTGACGGTCACATCAGGGATGGGCAGGGGCAGCATTTTAGGGATTGTGATTTCTCCCACGCAGTTATAATGGATGCGAAGTCGCTGCTCCCACACACCATCAATTTTCTCCGCATGGTAAACCTCGATCTTCTCAACTAACTCATTGAGCATCCGGGGCGTGAGCTTGCGTGCGCGGGTGTACTTTCGTACCAAAGAGATGAACATATCCGTGGTCATGGCCTGACTGCTCTGCTTCTCGATTTCGGAGCGGAGCTTTTTGATTTTCTCCGCCAGCTCCTTTTGCTCGTCCTCATACCGTCTGGACATTTTCGCAAAACGGTCGTCGGAGAGCTTGCCAGAAACATTGTCCTCATAGATGCGTTCAAACAGTCCGTCCAGTTCTTCGTCACGGGCAAGCAGGGCTTTCAATTCCTTCTCTTTCAACTTGCGGTCGATCTCCGCTGCTTGCTGGGAGTGCCCGATCACCGCTTTCAGAAATTCGTCCTCATAGAGACTGGCGAACTTCGTTAAGCGCCGGATTTCACCAAGCACCACCTGTTCCAGAAAATCCACTCGGACATAGTGGTGGAAGTACAACTCCCACGGTTGCCCTTGTAGTTGGAGCAGTTGAAATATTCGATCTCTGGGTTGCCCTGATTGAAATGGAAGTGAAGATTGCTACCGCAGTCAGCACAGACCAGCAGACCAGAGAACATATTGTGCTCGCCTTCGTTGGTGCGGCGCTTACGGATTTTGCCCCGCTTCTGCTGCACCTGCTCAAATACGGACCGTTCAATGATTGGCTCGTGGACGTCCTTAAAGATGACCCAATTCTCACGGTCATTCTCCAACCTCTTTTTGTTCTTGTAGGATTTGGAGTACTCCTATACCGTGGTGGACGGCGATGTGTACTTCCGTGAAAACAGCCGTATGGTGCGCCCCGATCTCAACGCTACCGCCAAAGTCCGTGTCAAAGGCATGGTGGGGCTGCGGAATTGCGTCCAGGAGCTGATCGACCTGCAAATGGATGCTGCTACACCGGACAGCGCCATCCAAGACAAACAGACTGAACTCAACCTCCTCTATGACAGCTTTTCGGCAAAATATGGACTTATCAATGATCGGGCAAACCGGCTGGCCTTTGCCGATGATTCCAGCTACTATCTGCTCTGCGCCCTGGAAGTGATTGACGAGGACGGCAAGCTGGAGCGCAAAGCGGATATGTTCATGAAACGGACCATCAAGCCCCATGAGGCGGTAACTTCTGTGGACACCGCCAGCGAAGCCCTGGCCGTATCCATCGCGGAAAAGGCCCGTGTGGACATGGAGTATATGGAACAACTCACCGGCAAGACCAGCGACGAGCTGGCCTCCGAGCTGCAAGGCGTAATCTTCCGGGTTCCGGGACAGTTGGAGAAAGACGGCACCCCCCATTATGTGACCGCCGACGAATATCTGTCCGGTAATGTACGTCGTAAGCTGCGGCAGGCACAGCGGGCAGCCCAGCAGGACCCCTCCTTCACTGTCAATGTGGAGGCTCTTACCGCCGCTCAGCCCAAAGACCTGGACGCTTCGGAGATTGAGGTGCGCCTGGGCGCTACCTGGATCGCCAAAGAGTACATCCAGCAGTTTATGTATGAGACTTTTGACACCCCGTTTTACCTTCAGCGCAATATCGAGGTCAATTATTCGTCCTTTACCGCTGAATGGCAGATTACAGGAAAAAACTCTGTGTCGGGTAATGATGTGGCCGCCTATACCACCTATGGAACTGACCGCGCCAACGCCTACAAGATTTTGGAGGACAGTCTGAACCTGCGGGATGTCCGTATCTATGACACCATAGAGGATGCGGACGGCAAGGAACGCCGAGTGCTGAACGCCAAAGAGACCACTTTGGCCGCTCAAAAGCAGCAGGCCATCCGGGAGGCGTTCAAGGACTGGATTTGGAAAGACCCGGAGCGCCGCCAGACGCTGGTGCGCCAGTACAATGAAGAAATGAACGCCACCCGCCCCCGTGAATACGACGGGTCCCACATCACCTTCGGCGGTATGAATCCGGCCATCACCCTGCGGGATCACCAGCTGGGAGCCATCGCCCACATTCTTTATGGTGGTAACACGTTGTTAGCCCATGAGGTGGGCGCGGGCAAAACCTTTGAAATGGTGGCAGCCGCTATGGAGGCCAAGCGGCTGGGCTTGTGCCAGAAATCCCTTTTTGTGGTGCCGAACCACCTGACCGAGCAGTGGGCGTCGGAGTTTCTGCGGCTCTATCCCTCCGCCAATATCTTGGTCACAACTAAAAAGGACTTTGAGACCCACAACCGCAAGAAATTCTGCGCCCGGATTGCCACTGGTGACTATGACGCTATTATCATGGGGCATAGCCAATTTGAGAAAGTCCCAATCAGCCGGGAGCGCCAGGAACGGCTCCTTTACGAGCAGATCGACGAGATTACCGAGGGCATTGCCGAGGTACAGGCCAGCGGCGGCGAACGTTTTACGGTCAAGCAGCTGGAACGCACCCGCAAATCCCTGGAGGCCCGACTGGAAAAGCTCCAGGCCGAGGGCCGCAAAGATAATGTGGTAACTTTCGAGCAGCTTGGCGTGGATCGGCTGTTTGTGGACGAGGCACATTCGTTCAAAAATTTGTTTTTATACACAAAAATGCGGAATGTGGCGGGCCTCTCCACCAGCGACGCCCAAAAGTCCAGCGATATGTTCGCCAAGTGCCGCTACATGGACGAGATCACCGGCAACCGTGGGGTGATTTTCGCCACCGGCACCCCAGTCAGTAACTCCATGACCGAGCTTTACACCATGCAGCGGTATCTCCAGTATGAGCGGTTGCAAGAGCTGAACATGACCCATTTTGATTGCTGGGCCAGCCGCTTCGGAGAAACCGTTACGGCGCTGGAGCTGGCACCGGAAGGCACCGGCTACCGGGCAAGAACGAGATTCAGCAAGTTTTTCATTTTGCCTGAACTCATGAATTTGTTCCGCGAAGTTGCTGACATCAAGACCGCTGACCAGCTCCACCTTCCCACGCCGGAGGTGGAATACCACAACATTGTGGCCCAGCCTACGGCACACCAGAAAGAAATGGTGCAGGCCCTCTCCGAACGTGCCTCCAAGGTACACAGCGGCACGATTGACCCATCTGAGGACAATATGCTCAAGATCACCGGCGATGGCCGCAAGTTGGGCCTGGACCAGCGCATTATCAACCAGCTGCTGCCGGATGAACCCGGCACCAAGGTCAATCAGTGTGTAAACAATATCGTGCAGATCTGGCGGGACGGCGAGGCGGACAAACTGACCCAGCTGGTGTTCTGCGATATTTCCACACCCCAGGCAGCACCCTCTCAAAAGGTTGCCAAGGCGCTGGACAACCCCACACTTCACGCACTGGAAGAAGCGATCCCGCTGCCGGACGCCGAGCCTGCCTTTACCATCTATGAGGACATTCGCCAAAAGCTCATCGCCCAGGGAATGCCCGCCGACCAGATTGCCTTTATCCATGAAGCCAAAACGGAGGTGCAGAAAAAAGAGCTGTTTTCCAAAGTCCGTACCGGGCAGGTGCGAGTTTTGTTGGGCAGCACCGCCAAGATGGGCGCTGGCACCAATGTGCAGGACCGGCTTGTGGCGCTCCATGACCTGGACTGCCCGTGGCGGCCGGGAGATCTTGCCCAGCGCAAAGGCCGTATCGAGCGCCAGGGCAACCAAAATCCCCTGGTCCATGTGTACCGCTATGTGACTGAGGGAACCTTTGACGCCTATTTGTGGCAGACGGTGGAAAATAAGCAGAAGTTCATTTCGCAAATTATGACCAGCAAAAGGCCCGTGCGTTCCTGCGATGATGTGGACGAAACGGCCCTCTCCTTTGCCGAAATCAAGGCTCTGTGCGCCGGAGACCCCCGTATCAAGGAGCGTATGGATTTGGATGTAGAGGTTGCCCGCCTGAAGCTGATGAAAGCCGACCACCAGAGCAAGCAGTACCGTCTGGAGGACCAGCTGCTCAAATACTTCCCCCAGGAAATTGAAACCAACAAGGGCTATATCCAGGGCTTTGAGGCTGACCAGGAGACCCTGGCCGCCCACCCCCACCCGAAGGACGGCTTTGCCGGGATGGAGATTCGGGGCGATATTCTGACCGACAAAGAGAACGCCGGTGCCGCCCTGCTGGACGCCTGCAAGGAGGTCAAAGGCTCCGATCCGGTGCAGATTGGCACCTACCGGGGCTTTACCATGTCCGTGGAATTTTCAGCCTGGAAACAGGAATATACGCTCCTGCTGAAAGGCCAAATGACCCACCGGGCGACCCTTGGCACCGACCCACGCGGCAATCTCACCCGTATCGACAATGCGCTTTCTCAAATGACACAGCACCTTGAGGCGGTGCAAAACCAGCTGTCGAACCTTTATCAGCAGCAGGCGGCCGCCAAAGAGGAAGTGGGCAAGCCGTTCCCCTATGAGGATGAGCTGAAAAGCAAAAGTGCCCGTTTGGTGGAGCTGGATACGCTGTTGAACATTGATGGCAAGGGCCATGCCCAGCCGGAAACCGTGGTTGCCAAAGGCGCACGGCCCTCGGTGCTGGACAGCCTGAAACGCCCGGTGCCGCCACGCAGCCCCGAAAAGAAACCGAAGCAGCACGAGGAGGTACGATAAGAAAAAGGACGGGCAAGTTGCCCGTCCTTTCTACTGCTCATTAAATGGGAAGTTAGTCAAAATACTTAAAATCATAACCTTCTTCGGGTTCGCCAATTTCATATCCTAAAACTTCTGTTAATCGCTTTTTTAATAAAGCATACCATCCTTCCCAAATATCATTAGGCATTGTTCCAGCAATCTGTATTCCGCTTGGTTCAACGGAGGCCCATAAATCTATGTCTTTCCCCATCCATCGCGGCCCATTTTTATCTCCTGCCCAGTATGGCATGGACGAATATACTGTATCAATTTTTTCCCAAACCTCTTTTGGTGCAGTATAATGAATGTTTAAATTTATATCATGTTCCATTCCCAATATCTCCTCTAAAAACTCCAGTTTATTTGTTTTATTGTACTTGAAAATCATTAACAATTCAACCACGGGCAGAGAAGTATCAACCATCTACTACACCAAGACCAGATAGACCGGACAAACCAAACGGAGATTGTTTCTTTCTTGTATAACGAACAGGAGGTGCGATAAAAACATGAAACCCAACGATCTGAATACTGCCCTCTATGAGAAGATGGCCGCCGAGCAGGACAAATACCGGGACTGGTTGAAAAGCCAGTCCCCGGCGGAGGTTCTGAACCATGCCTATGAGTACACCGTCCGGGAGGATATCGTGATGGCGATGGAGGAATTGGAGCTGACCGACGCCCAGGCCCAGGTCCTGCTGGATTCGCCCACGCCGCTGGCTGATGTGTACCGCTACCCTAGCTGGTCGACCAGACACAGATAGTTATACCCTATGTTCCCTCAAATGAGTTCTCTATGGCTCTTTCCCGCATCTAGTCCCGTCCGGTATAACTGGTATCTGCAGAAGCTTGATAGGATAGGATTTGATTCTTTCCGTATTTAATAAATCCGTATTTCTTTTATCTTTATTTAATTGTGGCCGGTTTTCCAGACATGGGTTATCCATATCCGGGTTTTCCGTATCTGGACAGGCCGTATTTGGCTAGTCCTCACATGGCTGGCTTGTGTCTGGGGAATAGAGTATCTCGTAGATGAATATTTCACATTCACGATTTTATCCTTGCTGTCACGGAAGCAGTCTCGAACGATAATAGCTGGCATATTCTAGGTCTTCTCCATACAAAATGCCATCATAACAATGCCTCTTTTCGGAGGTTTAGAAAAGTGTTGCTTTTTGGGGAAAAGCCGTTTCTGGGCCACTTTAACCCTCTGGATGATAAATCACCTGCACCATCTTTCTAACAAGCAATACAGAAAGAAAAAATACGCTTTTTCAACCCTAATCGGCACATTTATTTTGGGCGTTAAGAAAAGGGCGGCTGATTCAAAGCAGCCGCCCCAAGATAGGGGATATACAAGATAATTCTCTGTTCGTATGCCCACAAATCCTTGATATTACTGGGCTTTTCAAAAAGTTCTGTATCACCACTCATACCAGTTAAAGAAGTGGCTTGATTCCTGAATTTCTAGGTTTCAAGCCATTTTTTATGCTTTTATGTTTTAATTATCCCAAAATATTTTTAATATCCGAAAAATATATTTAGCGGTTTTTAAAATTAGATACAACACAAAACACAACACGAAAATGACCATAAAAAAGCCCCGGTTTTTACGCCGGGGCCTTTATTTTGAAGTTGTTTACTTGTCAAAAGCGTTTTTCAGTACGGCGGCTACTTCCTCCCGTGTAATGGGGCTTTGAGGACGGAAAGAACCGTCTGCGTCACCGAGCATATATCCTTGGGCCTTTACATAGTCCACGGCTTCTTTCGCCCACCCGGACACGGGCTTCTTTTCCAGGGCGGCAAAATACTTGGCGATCTCATCCTGGGCGATCTTTCTGGCTTCTGCTTCTGTCATATCCTTTTCCTCCGTTTCTGTTTCTGTTTTAAGTCCCGGCAAATCCGCCGCGAGATAGGGCGCCGGGTCGATACATGTGTCAGAAGTGTTGCGCACCTCAAAATGAAGGTGGCTTCCGTAGCTGTTGCCTGTGTTGCCCATGTTCCCGATCTGCTGGCCCTTCTTGACACTC
>CAJFSY010000009.1 GCA_904419785.1 uncultured Neglectibacter sp. | reverse complement strand
CAGAGCCACGGTGTTGCCCTTGGCATCCTTAGCGGTCAGGGTGCCCAGCTCATAGCCCTCTGCGGGAGCTACAGTCAGGGTGACCTTGTCGCCCTTGTTTGCGCTGTTGGGGCTAGCGGTCACGGTGCCGTTTTCTGTTCCGGAAACTACCACAGAGTAAGAAGTGGTAGGATTGGAAGGTCCAACAGGAGACGGCACATAATAAGACCATTCATTCGCGAAAGTGGTTCCATTATAAGAATGGTTTACGCCAGTCCGCAACCTGGAATCATTAAAGGTAGTCCCGGAAAGCTGGGTCAACTGGCTGTAAACCTTGCCGTTCTCGGTCAGTGAGAATGTGGCGCCAGATACAGGATTGGTGGCGCCATCCTCAAACACGTATACCGTTCCTTCCACATCGGCAGCTCCGGTAAATTCAGCGCCGCTGCTTATTTCCATGATTCCTTCGTTGACCAGTGTGATATTGTTCGGAACAATCAGCTTTTTCCCTTCCGAAATGGTCAATGTTTTGCCCTGGGAGATGCTTACCCCATCGGGGACTTCAATGGTGCCATAAACCGTACCAGCACCGCCTTCAAACAAAACACTGTTGCCAACCCCACGTGTAGAATTCGTCTCCGTAGTTTCTACCCACGAGCCAACAATGGTAATGGGATATGAAGAGTCGCCGCTTTGGGGGGAAAATTCGGAATAAATACCCATCTTTGGGCCTGTTGCCCGAACAACCGCCCCATCTTCAATCATTACTTTCCCATTCCTCATAGCTTGAATGGCAGCGCTTTGCTCATCGCTTGTGGCAGCCTCTACCACAGTGCCGGAGCCGCTGATGGTAATGCCCTTGGCAGCGTCATGTGCATAAATTCCAGGGCCCATGGTTCCTGTAGCCTTGACATACGCGCCTCCGGAAATCGTGATATCTCCGTTCTTTGCTTCCAGGGCAGGAATTGAAGAGCCTTCCTTCGTTTTAGCGGTAACCTGGACATCGTTTCCGGAAATAATTACGTTGCCAGCCTCGGAATAAAGAGAAACACAATCTATAACAGCACTATCTTGAATCTTTAAATCGCCGTAACAATAAAAACTGCCGTCAACATTCAGACTTCCGGTACCCGTCAATTTAATGGAACCATTTTCATTCCAAATTCCCATTCCGGCATCAGTGGTGATTGCGTTTTCACCCTGAATATTAACGGTAACAGTAGGTACGTTAACATTCAACTTTGAGGAATCCATGTAAATAACAGCTTTATTTAGGAGACTGCTTGAAGTACATTCCGTCAATTTTGCCCCGTTCAGGGTCAGGGTATAGGTGTCCGGATCGTAGGATACCGTATTATCCCCCAGCACATTGCTGGCGTTGCTAGCTGTGACCTGTGTACCGTCCACCCACAAGCTATACTCGGTGATTGGGGACAAAAATTCGCTGATGGTCTGGGCGATAATGTCGTGGCCGCTTTGGTTGGGATGAATATCCAGGTTGGCGTTTCCTAAATCCGACGTACTAAACGCGGCGTTAGTGGGATTGCTCGCCGCATTTTTAAACTCGGTGTAAATATCGGCAACTTTGACATTCTTAGTCTGAGCCACCTGGGTAATTTTTGCGTTCATCTGGGTTACAACTGTTTCAAAAGTATTGACAATCGTCGCTGCCGAAGAATCGGTGATATGACTATACGGATTGTACTGATTAGCGATAATGATGGTCGCATTGGTGGCGTTCTGTTGAACCGTATCGAGAATCTTGCCCAGATTGGTCTCGAACGTACTGAGAGCACTGCTTGCTTGAGTAGAACCGGCAAATTGCGGGACATAGTTAATAATGCTCATCAATAACAAAATATTCTTCTGAGGCTCAAGAAAAGCCGCCATTAACTGTTCCTTGGTAATAGTCTTACCCGGATTAGCAGTATTATATGTTTGTACTAAAAAGTCATATAAGGCGTTCATTAAATCATTACCACCAATGGTGATGGTAACAAGTTCCGCGTTTCTTGATAAGTTTTGCCAACTATTTATCTTATTTAACAAACCCTCGGAAGTTAGGCCATCCTCGCTGCAGTATTGCATGCTATAGCCATACATATTTTTTATTGCATCGACAAAAGGAGTGTCAACTTTACCTGGTGGAGTGCCGGGTTTATAGCCTGTTGAGATGCTGTCGCCCAATGCCACGTAAACGGGAGTTGCCGCCATAGCATTAACCGGAAGCATAGCTAAGCACAAAACCAAAGCCAGACACAGGCTAATGATTCGTTTTCTCATAGAAGTTCCTTCCTCCGTTCTTTTCAATAAAATTTTTTCCGTATGGGTTCTCATACGGAAAAAGGGCCATGGCCCTTTCACATATTTATGTATAATTATCATAGCACGAAAAATATCTTCACACAATTACCCGTTTCGGGGGGAAACTGGCTCATTTTTGGGATAATTTCGCCTGTTTCCTATGTTGAAAACTCGAATTTTTCCCAGCGCTATGCGTTTTTTTAGCTATGCGGTATTCCGCACAGCTAAAAGGGACAAAAATGTTTTTTAGTCTAAAAAAGTTCTTTTGCAGGCTTTTTGAGGAAGAACTTTTTCATAGCATCAAACCATCCTCTCGCTTTGAAAGTTTGACCGAAAAAACGAGCCAAAGACAGAATTTCCAAGTAATTCCAATCACCCTAAACTCTTTATAAGCAAAAGACCGGGATTTCTCCCGGTTTTTCCGTATGCTACCTATCTTATTTCCCAGCATTGCCGCCATTTCCATGACCATGGAAACCGCTTCCTCCCGGGCGGTGAGATTGCTATCCGTCAAACCAGTCGTGCATACCTTCCCGGTAGTCCGGCTCAGTTTCCAATACTGTGTCTGAGATTTCCTGACAATACCGCCTCTTTTTTCTCATCTAACAGAATGAATGCTCTCTCCATTATCTAAATGTTATTCATTATTTATATGAATATAAGACAAATTTCTTATTCCGGTCACAAATGGCCAAAAGAACATCTTTCGGAGATTGGACGTGATATTCTTTCAATTTCTTATTTAGCCAAGCCATATCCAAACCCATACGTTTCAAATTGCCCTCTAAAACCCTGCCATCCATAATCAGTTCTGTGAATAAAAGTTCCTGTTCGGGAGAAAGGTCCAGATCGTTTGGCGTAACAGGACGTTGGCTGCTTACAGGAAGAATAGCAAGTTTCCCATTATATTCAAAAACTGCCGTCTGGATACTGGTCAGATCAAAGTATCCTTGTTGCCTGCACATAACCATAAATTCACTTAGATCCAGCTTTGCCTTTTTTAGGTTTTCATAGTACAACTTCCCATGATCCATAAGGATAGTGGGAGTGCCATTAAGATATTTTCGTGCCCTGGGAAATTTATTGGAAACAACACTTAACAACAGAGTGATTCCCCCATATATCACCATAGCAATAAGAGGTTTCCAAGGCTGTTCCAACTCTGTAGCCATTTCGGCCGCAATGGAGCCAATGGTTATTCCCGTAATGTAATCAAAAAAGTCCAATTGGGCAATTTGTTTGTGTCCAATTAATTTAGCTACCAAAAACAGCACGCCAAAAGAAGCCAAAGTCACCAGACAAAGATTAAGAATATTCATATAGTCCCTCCTCTTTTTTCTGCCTTGTTTGTTTTATTCTGACCGAAACTTGGACAATTATAAACAATAAAGCCATCCTGAAAACTGTCCTCCAGCTTGCCCTCTAAACATACTCTATATACCATTGGATTTTGATAATGTTTATTTTTCGCTAAATATTCAGGGCCTCATTTTCTCCATTTTTCACATAATGGAAGTACATAAGGCAGAAAAAAGAATGTATTCCCTTTATCCTTATAGTGGATATTTACCTAATAGTAAAACACCCATTGTCATTCAACTCCTGATGGAGGAATCACAATGGGTGTTTTACTTTCTCACTAATTAATGCCTTTCAGCGCACTGCGCTTCTCCCTTTGTCCTATGAACCGTTCCAAAGGGATGTTTGGGTGGCGCATAAACTGAATAGAGTTTAAGCGGAACATTGCCAACATTGACAATATTATGCCATGTGCGCGCCGGAACAAGAATCGCGAAATTGCTGTTTACTTTCTGCTGATAATCCACATTGTCCTTACACTTCCCCATTTGAATCAAGGCGCATCCGTCTTCGATTCGTATAAACTGGTCAACATCATCGTGCATTTCCAGCCCGATATCTCCGCCCACCGGAATACACATCAAGGTTACTTGGAGATGCTCACCGGTCCATAACGCAGTTCGATAATTGGAATTTCTTGTTGCTAAATCCTCTATATCTGCTATAAATGGTTGACAACCGCAATCTCTTATTTTCATATTCCTGTTAGTCGATTTATTTTGATTCACCTTCTACACCTCTTATTATGAAGATTTTACAGAATTGTTTTAAAACAGAGGAATCCATGCGCCGAGGAGCCAAGGGCTGCATCAGAGATGCAGCCCTGACTTCCCCAGTTATTAAGGCGCCACGGGCAACCGGCGTTCCGTTACAGAACCGTAATAATAGAATCGCAGCATCTATAGTCCGTATCGATATTGTGGGCAATAAACCGGGCTTTAAATTTTCTTGGATTGCATATGGCTTACGGTGTTCCGCCTGACACGTCCAACTCCTCGGGAAGGACAAACTTAATGCATTTGACAAGGATATCCCGGCAATTTGGGTAGTAGTGCGCAGGAATCGTTATCGTCTTCATTCCGCGCTGATATTCAACGCCTTTGGAATCAACCTCGGTGAGGATGACCGCCAACGCAACCCGCTTTCCGGGACAGACGTTTTTTACGGTAACATCCAGCTGAAGAATCCGTCCCAGAGACCCAAGATACGTGTCGCCTGTATCCACAACAACAGAATCTTGGCATCCGTCTATGGTCAAATCCACTGGAATCGGACATGGTTTAGGATTTATAACAATACCGCACTGCACTGTTACAGAAGGATCAGGAAAAACAACCACATTTCCCTCGCTATCAGAATAGAAAATCGATTGATTTACCTCTCGCTGACAAAACCTGTCACCAGATCAAGCTGACCAAAGTGCCAACACTTAGAGATAAACCCAAAAATACCAACCAATACTCCACACATGCCTTAGTTTTTAGAGAAGCATATATTTTTTCAAGTCCTGCCGGTGACTGATATGAAGCTTGTTCATAGCAGAAGAAAGATACCGTTTTACCGTATTAATTGAAATATGCATATGATCGGCAATCTCCTGGTTTGTCCATCCCCGGGCTGCCAGCATGGAAAACGCAAACTCCGTAGTAGTGAGATCATCTGCCACATCATGCCCTGTTTCCGGATTGTGGACATTTCTCCATCCTGCGGAAAAACGGTAGGTGATATCGATAATGCGCTTGAAATCCTCTGGCCATTCGGGCTTGATAACAGATTCCAGCATACCGCCCAGCAATCCGTGATGCTCGCCAAAACCTTCGATCAGGTCATCGGGCTGCGCCAAGTCCCAGGCCGCGAGCAAGTGAACCTTTGCTTGATCGGTCTGTTTCAAACTCATGGTATCCATCACTGCCACCAAATGCAGATAGATGGCAGGAATAGGATAGTTCCCCGCTCCCATGGCCAATGCCCCTTCCACAATACCCGCACTGCCAGCGTAGTCGCCTTGCAGATAGCGGTAATGGGCATAAACATACAAAGCAAAAGCCCGCAATCCCGGCGGCAGTAAAGGTAAAAAGCCTTCTATTTTCGGCAACCCTTCCGGAAGAGGCAGATGGAGCAGCACTGCTCCAGCCGCTGCTACAAAAGCTGACGCCGCTTGAAATTGGGGAGATTGCTCCCCCGCCACAGAAAGAGCGGCGTTCAGCTCCCCCAAGGCAAATTTGGCTCGGCGTATCTGACCAACAGAAAGGTTGGCATAGGCGTAAATCAAGCAGGCAGATAACCTTGCCCCCATATCATGGCTCGTAAGATAGTCCTCTGTCTCCTTGGCCGCCATTTCAGATTGGCCACAGAAATAGTGATACTCCGCCAAGGCAATGTCCCGCTGAGGACCAGCCGCCATAGCTTCCGCCATAGCTCGGCACTGGCCTGGCATAAAAGCCGTATTCATCAAAGGCATCAAATTGGCGTCATCCAACAAAGTGTGGTCGGAAAGCTGTTCTAATATTTGAGAATGAATCAGGGAGGATTCTGCAGGTTTTTGTTCGTCAGCTGGAATGGCCCAGGAGCGTCCAAATTTCCGAGCTCCCTCAATGCGGCCTTGAACGCAGAGTTGCTGCACCATGCGCTCCGACAGGTTCCATTTTTGAGCAAATTCCTGCACAGTGAGATAAGCCATAACCATTCCTCCAAAAGAGATTTTCTATCTTTAAAGTTTTAAGATATAAACTCAAAACGCGGGAAACACACTGCTTACCCTCAACAGTATCCAATGGAATTTCTATTTCGATACTTTAAGATTAATTATACCGCCTTTTCTTTCTTTTTTCCAGTTCTAAAAATAGGATAATACAGCAAAACAAAAGAGACGGGGCTCCACCACGCCTCTTTCGTATTTTTAGAAAATCTTTACTTTTCACGTTTAACCAATAGCGCGTCAAAGGGCTTTAACGGTTCACCGATCTTCATGCCGGTAAGGATATCCGTCTCCCCTACAAAGGAAGCAGGCGGCTCCTGAGGCTTGCCCGTCAGATTAAGAATAAACCAGTATTCCCGGTTTTCGATGGTTCGCAGATCTACTTCCAACACAGTCGCATCTGGGATGATGGGTGCCACTCCTTCCCGGGACATCACTCCATCCAAGATCTTATCCAGAGCAGCAGCTTCCGGCTGGGTACCTACATAATATACCGTGCCCTTGCCATAAGCGTTTTTGGTAACAGCTGGGGTGCCAGCATAGAAGTCCTCTCCATAAGTGGCCAGCGCTTCAGCCCCCTCCAGGTGGATGATGTCGCACAACAGGCCGCATTTGGCTTCTGCATTGTCCGTAAAACGCAGGATATTGTTCTGTTCGGGAGCTAAGGCATCGATTTCTTCTGCCCAAATGCCGCACAGCTTGCGTAACGGACCGGGATACCCGCCCAAGTGCACATTATCGGACTGGTCTACGATACCACTCATAAACCCGGTAACCAATACCCCGCCGTTCCCCACGAACTTTTCCAGCGCCTCGGCCATCCCCTCTTTCACCATATACAGCACAGGGGCAACGATCACTTGATACTTAGAGAAATCCCCGTCTACAGGCACCATATCCACGGGGATATGCTTATCATAGAAATAGCGGTAATACTGGTGGATTTGATCTACATATTTCAGATCCACAGTGGGGCCGCTGGTATACTCCAAAGCCCAATAGTTGTCCCAGTCGAAAATGATCCCCACCTGGGCAGGAGTACCTGCCCCCAAAGTTTGGGTGCCCAGGGCTGCCAATTCCGCGCCTAATTGAGCGCATTCCTTAAACACTCGTGTCTCTCCGCTTCCAGAGTGGGAAATGACCGCGCCGTGGAATTTCTCGCAGGCGCCCTTAGAACGCCGGAGCTGGAAGAATTGAATCGTATCCCCCCCATGGGCAATCGTCTGATAACTCTGCGCCCGCATCTGGCCCGGACGCTTTAAGGAGTTATACGCCTGCCAATTTTGCTGGCTTGGGGTCTGTTCCATCAACATAAAGGACTGATCTTTGAGGCAACGCATCAGATCGTTGCGCATAGCCGTCATGCTCCAAGGCGTATTGTACGCAGGGTAGCTGTCCCAGGAAACCAAATCCATCTCCTTGGCCCATTTGAAGTAATCCAATCCCTTATAAGTCCCCATCAAATTGGTGGTGATAGCCGTCTCCTTATCGTATTCCCGGATGGCGTCCCGCTCCATTTTGAAGTTTTCCAGCATACTGTCGGACATAAACCGACGGTAGTCGATGGAAATACCCGCGAAAGCAGTCTTATCACGGCCGATGCCTTCGCTGAGGGCATTGGGGGCAACGATCTCGTCCCAATCATAAAAGGTGTGGCCCCAAAACTCTGTGTTCCAAGCAGCGTTAACGGCTTCAATCGTGCCATATTTCTTTTTCAGCCACACACGAAACGCTTTCTCGCAGTTTTCGCAGTAACATTCCCCGCCATATTCATTACTTACATGCCAGCAAGTCACATGAGTAGAGGAACCATAGCGCTTGGCCAGCTCTGAAACCAGGCGTTTCGCGTATTTTTGAAACACAGGGCTGTTGGGACAATGGTTGTGGCGCTGACCAAACTTATGCCTGCGTCCCTCATAGTCCACCCGGGTGACTTCGGGATACTTTTTGCATAACCATGCAGGCATAGCACCTGTGGAAGTTGCCAGCACAATGTCATAGTTTTCTTTGGAGAGCATATCCACAATGTCATCCAACTCGGAGAAATCGTAGGTTTCCTCGTCGGGCTGTATCTTGGCCCAAGAGAACACATTGATCGTAGCGGAATTGATTCCCGCCTGTTTAAACAGCCTCATGTCCTCGTCCCAAATATCTCGGGGCCATTGGTTTGGGTTATAGTCCCCGCCATAAAGGATACGTGCAAAAGGTATTTTCATAAAAACCCTTCCTTATCTTAAAATATTTTCGGACAAAAAAGCGCCGCCAGCGGCAAAAAAACATTTTATCCGCTTGGCGGCGCTTTTCATACTAAAACGCTACAACTAGAACTTTCACTTTTGGCTAATGGAATCCTCTACATTATTCCAAAGTGCCATCATAGAAATCTTGATACCACTGCAGCCAATCCTGATACTTGTAGCCATCCAGCTTGGACAGATACTCTTCCCACTGGGCATCGGTAATACCATCTGTAACGGCCTGAGCGCGGAACTGCTTGATGTAAGCAAACAAGTCAGTCTCAATGAAGGTGCGCTCTTCAATTGCTTCAGGAGAAATGTAAGTCTGGGGCATCTGGTCTTCCTTGGGCAGATAATACTGGCTGACTTGGTCAACCATGGTATCACGCAGAGCTGCGGAGGGAGAAATCTCACCGTCGTTGATGGGAGTCTCAGCCATCGTCAGCAACGGAGGATCGTTGACAACGCCATAAGTATACTTCATATGCTCGAAAGTAAATTCGGGAGTGGTATCTTCGGGAACGATGAAGTAGTAGCCGGAGCCATCTTCATATTCATCCCACAATTTGCCCTTCTCACCCATGGCAACCGTCATCTTGCTCTCAACGTCCCGAGCCTGATAGTCCCACAACCGCAACGCAGCTTCAGGATGCTCGCAAGCAGTAGTAATGACCCATTTGTTCTTCTGGATAGTAGAACGATCTTCCGCACCATTAGCGATGGGGTCTACTCCCTCAATAGCCTGGATGGGAGGCATAACAACCCAATCCTCAGCCTGTTCACTGGTCAAATACTCCAAAGCCGTCCAGGAGTAATAAGTGCCTACCTGACCGCTCTTGATCTTGGTGGAGAACATTTCTGTATTTTGTGTAAAGCCTTCCTGATCGATGAGACCTTCACTATACAGCTTGTGGAAGAACTCCAAGAACTGGCGATACTCTTCCGTATTTACGCTTCCGGAAACAACGCCATCACGGGTAGAACGGTTGCTGAGAGGATCGCCGGCAGTACCGTCGCAGCCATCTCCCAGGCCCCACCAGCCCATGTCATTGGCCAAATGAGCGCACCACATATCTTCAGAGAAGCAGTAAGGAATCTCATCTGCCTGGCCATTGCCATTGGGATCTTGCTCTTTGAAGGCTTTCAGCACTTCATAATACTCATCCAGAGTGGTAGGTACATCTTTGCCTACCGCATCCAGCCAAGCTTTATTGATGATCTGGATACCATCACCAGAGTTCTCTTTCAAAGACTCATACCGGCCCAGCATACCAAAAATGTGTCCGCTGGGAGTAGTAGCCATCTCTTTCCAATCGGTAGACAACTCTTCATAGGTCTTAAGAGAGTTGGGTGCGTATGTGGAGATCATATCTTCCAAAGGCGTCAGAAGCTCTTCGTTCTGCAAAACCTGAGCATCATTCAGCAAAGCCCAGAACACGTCAGGCAGATCGCCGCCGGAAAGCATCAAGGGTACACGTTCAGCGGCAGTACCAGCAGCCAGCTCAATCCACTCGATGGTGATGCCGGTTTCTTCGGTGATGTCTTTCCAAGCCGCTTTTTCGTTATAGCTCTTGGTGGTGTCGAGCATGTGGCGTTCTTTGGCTACAGTGATTGTAACCGGTTCGTTCACAATGGGGAGCTTCGTACCAGTGTTTGTTACACCGTCTTCGCTGGTTTCCGCAGGGGTTCCTTCACTGGATTCACCCGCAGCGCTACTGGTCCCAGAAGCAGTGCTGGAGCCACCGCCATTGTTGTTGCAGCCTGCCATCGCACCGACCATCAGCGACAGGCAAAGCAGGAGTGCTAAGACCTTTTTCATTGTTATCCTCCTTTGAATATGGAATAGATAGTTTTCGCCTTTCTCGGAAAGGCAACGTATAAGAAAGCCCAAGTTTAGGGCTTATCCCTTGATGGAGCCGATCATGACGCCCTGCACAAAATACTTCTGAATGAAGGGATAAACACAAATGATCGGAATGGTCGAAACCACGATAGTAGAGTATTTCATCACACTGGCCATAGTTGCCAACTGCTGTGCAGCGGCAGGGTCAGTTCCAGAGTCTGCGGTGTTCATATTGGCCACCAACAGCAACTGTCTCAGCCACAGCTGCAACGGGAACTTGCTGGAATCACTCAGGAAGATCATGGGATAGAAATAGGAATTCCAGTAGCTGACCGCCACATAAAGGGCAATTACGGCAATGATGGCCTTGGAAAGCGGCAGGGCGATCTGGAAGATGAATCGGGCATTGGAGCACCCGTCGATAGAAGCTGCCTCGAACAAATCTACTGGCAACGAGTTTACAAAATAGGAACGCACCAGAATGATGTTGTACACAGTGATACAGCTGACAATGATCATCAAAAACCGGGTATTCATCAAGCCAAGCTGGTTGATGATGATATAGAACGGAACCATTCCGCCCTGAAAGTACATGGTGAACACGAACAGTTTCATGATAATGCTGTGACCAGGCAGGTCTTTTCGAGAAAGAGCGTAACCTGCCACCACAGTACAGAAAGTACCTATGGCTGTGCCGCCCACCGTGTAAAGAATGGTGTTGCCATATCCAACCCAAATATCCATGTTGCCGATGGTCCGCTCATAGCCCAACAGAGTAAAGCCCATTGGATAAAGCAGGATCGTGCCGTTATTCACATACTGAGCGTCGGAAAAGGAGGCCATCAACACAAACCACATGGGATACAAAATAACGATCAACAGTAAGAACAAAATAATGCCGGTAACGATGTAAAATACTCTGTCAAAAAGCGGTTCTTTAATCTTGTTTGGATTTTTTGCCATAGCGGAACCCCTCCCTTACCAGAGACCAGAGCCAAACACTTTTTTGGCCGTTGTGTTGGCGGCAATTAAAATGATGAAGTTTATGACATTGTTGAAAAGGCCTACAGCCGTGCCAAAACTTTGCTGACCCGTTTTAATGCCGATTTCGTATACATAGGTGGAGATTACCTGAGAAACGTCTTGGTTCAAGTCGCTCTGCATCAGCAAAACCTTTTCATATCCCACGTTCATCACATTGCCCAAAGCCATGATGAGCAAAATGACCATAGTGGGCATAATCGTGGGAATATCGATATGCAGAATGCGTTGCATGACGTTCGCGCCATCGATCCTGGCAGACTCATGCAGCTCTGGGCTAACGCCTGACAGCGCCGCTATGTATATGATGGAACTATAGCCCATACTTTGCCACACGCCCGACCAAACATACATGTGTCGGAAAAACCTTGACTCACCCATAAAGTATTGGGCCTGGCCTCCTGCAGCCTCAATAATGGTATTTACAAAGCCGCTGGAAGGAGAAAAGAACAGGTTCATCATGGCGACCAGAACCACCACAGAGATGAAATAAGGCATATAGGTAACAGTCTGGGCAAACTTTTTAAACTTCAAGTTTTTCACGTAGTTGATGATCAACGCCAGAATGATGGGAAATGGAAAACTCACCACCAAACTGTATATCGAAACGATCAAGGTGTTAGAGATAATCTGCACAGCGTTAGGGCTTCCGAAGAAACGTTCAAACCATTTTAAGCCCACCCATTCACTGCCCCAAATACCCAAGCCGGGACGGAAGTCTTTAAAGGCGATCTGGAGTCCATATAGGGGAAAATACATAAACACGGCAATGAATACAACGGTGGGAAGAAGGAAGAGATAAAGCTGGTAGTTCCGCTTCATCAGCTTCACAATTTCCTTGCGCCTTTTTTGGCGGTTGGTCAGCTCGGTTGCCGCATCGACGGGTTGGGCACTTGCTTTTGCCATAGAGTAATGCCTCCTTTGAGAATTTGAAGTAGGGACTCATTCGGGATTCGCCTGCTGGGGGCTTCTGCGATTTGGGTCCGGCAGCCAAGCACTCTGCAGAAAAATACCTAAAATTTTAACAGAATATGTATTTTTTTAATATTCTGTGATGAACAGATCATAACACGTCAGATATCATTTGTCAAACATAAACTAAAAAAATATATAAATTTTTATTTTTTATATATTTTGATTAGCCATTTCAATTTCATGTGTGCATTGCGCTTTTTTTAAAAAAAGCGCATATTTTTTGTCAATATTAAGCGCCTAATTCGACAACTGTTTTTCCGCAAAACTCTCTATTTTCCGCCTTTGAATCAATAAGAAAAGATAATGCCAAAAAAGGATGAAAGATACACAAAACAAAATACTAAGTCGCAATGGAATTCCTTTTTCTGCCATGGTATCTCGACAATAAATAGCTATGAAAAACGTGGACAGGAAATACCACTGCCACTGTCTACTACACTATCCCTGTGAAATACGTTTGCCTTTTGGACATTGCCGGTACCATAAGCAAACACGATAAACACCGTTTTTTGCCACATGACCCCGGATGGCACCAATATCATTATTTTTATTTCAATAAATATATTTCTGATATGGGATTTCACTTCTTCTCTCAGTTAAAAGTTCTTTTCCAAGAAATATTTTTCCATGAAACAGGATGCTTTTTATATGCTCAAAAGCAAATAAAAAAGCCATCCGATTAATATCGGATGGCTTCAACTTATTCAAACAGATCAGGTATGAAATTACATTATATCATTATATAAGAGTATGAAACTATATGAAACCGTTATCCCAAAAACAGCTGTACCCAATAGGGGGTTCCGTAGTAGTCCACACAGCCCACCGCAATGGTATCAAAATTAGCCGACAAGATATTTGACCGATGGCCAGGGGAATTCATCCAGCCATCCATCACCATCTCCGGATTGAGATACCCGGCAGCAATATTCTCTCCACAAGTGACGTATCCAATCACACCGTACTCTTCTAAAACGGTAAAGCAGCTGCTGCCATCAGGCCGTGTATGTGAAAACGACTGGATCAACTCCAAGGCACGGGCTTGGGCCGCCCACTGTAAATTTGTATCTACACGCAGTTCACCGAGTCCCATTTTCGCGCGTTCCTCATTGACCAGTTCCACAACTTCAGCAGAATACATGCTCACACCCATACCATATCTGACCAGATTGTTGATATGGCACAGTACTACCGCGCCTTGGGCACGGGTCATGGAAAACTCCCCTCCAAATGTACCGTATTCATCAATTCCGCTCAACAAACCAAGCGCATAAGACGCCAAGACGGATTCCTGGTATTCTGCTGGAATTCCAGCCCAATCCCCAATATACTCAGAAGCGTTGGAGCTGTTCAAAACAGTTACACCGCCTACAGTCAGAATTCCGCCATCTACATACTGCACTACATCTGCTTCTTTGGCTACATTGTAAAGAAGCGCAGCCATTCGATAACGGTTGACTGGATTATCCAACACATTTTTTTCACCCAAACCGTTCGTCAGCAAACCATGTGACTGGGCGGTATCCACGTAAGGCTGGTACCATGGCTCTCCGGCTTGTCCAGGACGGACCTCATCAAAATAGAGAGACTTCGTAACCATCGTTACAAATTCGGCACCTGTAACACTCTGTTCCGGCGCATAACGTCCCCCGCCCACACCAGTGATCCAACCTTTCTCTGCCGCCCGCTCCACATAATGATAAGCCCAATGGCTTTCCGTTACATCCTGAAACGGGTTTCCAGCCGCGGCAGCTGATATGGACGGCATGGCAAACAGCATTGCTAAAACCAATGCGACTGCGGACAATGACTTTTTCATAGATTTTTCCTCCTCGTTTACTTCCAGATAAGCGTGAAATTTCCCATCCATACGCCTATCTGTTAAAATTTACAGCAAAGGAAATATCCCTTGCTCTCCCAGACAAATTGTAGCACTACTCTTAGAATATGTCACCACACGCTTTTAACTTAATTTTTGATAAAAAATGTAAATTTCTTATAAGAACTCCATAATATTTTAAATTCAAATGGCAGCAACGTGGTGAGGCGTTGCTGCCATTTGAACTTTATCAACAAAACAATTCTTCTCGCAACATGTTGTAACACATGAACACAAAATAAGAAAATAAAAGCTCACCCTCACGAACCCATATACATATAATAATTCATAATTTGAACTTACCGTTTTTATTTTGCAAACTTGAATTTACGCACAATGGGGTGCATACCATGAGCAGAATATGGCAAAGAACAAAAGAAATCATACGAAATATTTCTATTGTAGACCGCTTTTTGATGATCTTTATGATGATTTTATTCATTTATATAATCTGCCATCTTTTTGGTGGCCAAGATACTTCTAAAGACATAAATACAATCCATATTATTGTTCGAACTTCCGTCGCTTCTATTTTCGGCTATTTTATAAGCAACAATTTTGTGGGAAAAGATCTGCCGCCTATATCTCAAAACGCCAATTCTTTTAACAGCAATCTCTCTGCAACATCTGTGGATAGCAACTCTACAAATAGCGTCAAAAATCAGATCGGCTTTCAAACTTCCTCAACTTCATCAAATAACGAATTACAAAAGCCTTCTTTATCCGAAACCCCATCATCCCCTATCAAATCCCATAACAAAACACAAATAATTACAGTATCAATCATCGGATTGATTTCTTTGATCATATTGTTAGTTTCAAAAAACTTTCAGAATATTACGCCCGAATTTACCGCAACCATATCTCAGCTTCGTGACTTTGTATCTGGCTGTATCGGTTTTCTGATTAGTTGTGGAAAAAATACCGTAGATTAATGTATATACTAATTTTGAAAACTGCCTGTTTCAGTTTCATTTTTCTGAGAGCAACCTACAAACTAAACATCGTATTTATATACAAATTACGATCCACGCAGTTCAAAACAAGCTAAAAAGCCGGCAGTCAATGACTGCCGGCTTTTTTATAAATACATCGCTTTTATTTAAATAAGATCTCCGCTTACCACGGAGTAAGCTCAAGATATAAATCCTTGTATTGCTTAGCGGAGTTCTCCCAAGAGACATCCTTCGCCATGTCCCGCTGAACAACTTCGTCCCAGTGATAGCGGTTGGTGAAATACTCCGTTTTAGCCCGATTGATAGCATCTAAAAGCAGGCCCGCTTCATAGCGGTCAAAGGTGAAACCGTTGCCGTCGCCGGTAAAGGTGTTGTAAGGCTCTACGGTATCCTTCAAGCCACCGGTTTCCCGGACGATGGGGATGGTGCCATAGTGCATGGCGTTGAGCTGAGTCAAGCCGCAGGGCTCAAAGCGGGAGGGCACCAGCAGCGCATCAGCTCCCGCGTAAATGCGGTGGGCTCTTGCTTCATCATACTGGATACAGGCGGAAAACGTACCCCGGTAAGTATCCTCATAATAGCGGAAAGTGTCTTCGTACTGTTTGTCGCCGGTGCCTAGGACCACTACCTGGGTGTTGCCATCCAGCACTTGGGGAACAATGGAACTGACAAGGTCCAACCCCTTTTGGTTGGTGAGACGGGAGATCAAGCCGATGACGAATTTGCTCTCGTCCTCCTCTAAGCCAAGTTCCTTCTGGAGCGCCAGCTTATTTTCCATTTTGTGGTCCAACACGTTGCCGAGACCGTAGTTGACCGCCAGAGCGGGGTCGGTCTCAGGATTCCACATGCCATAATCGATGCCGTTCACAATACCTCTCAGCTTGCCGCTGTGGTAACGCAGATGACCTTCCAGATGCTCTCCGTACTCGCTGGTCTGGATCTCCCCGGCGTAGGTACCGCTGACAGTGGTGATACGATCCGCATAGGCAAGGCCGCCTTTGAGCATATTAGCATCCTCATAGTCTTGTTTCAACGCTCCCATGTTGAACACAGAGTCGGGCAGGCCAGACCAGTATTGAATGGTGGGAATGTTGTAGATGCCTTGGAAGCGGAGGTTGTGGATGGTGAGAATGGACCGGGCGTGCCCCACCGGAGAATCTTGGAACAAGGTGCGCAGATATACCGGCACAAGGGCCGCCTGCCAATCGTGACAATGGATGATGTCGGGGATCCAGTTCATGAAGTTCAACGCGGCCAGAGCAGCCTTGCTGAAGAAACAGTATTTCGGGATATCATCCACAAGATTGAGATAGGGGTTGCCGGAGGAGAAAAACTCCTGGTTATCGATAAAATCATACACTACGCCGTCACAGATATACTCCATGATTCCCACGTAGTATTCCCGGCCGGTTTTGCCCAAGTCCATGTAGAACTCGCCGCGGTAAACCATTTTGTCCTGATATTGCTGGGGAATGCAGGCGTAACGGGGCAGGATCACGCGGACATCGCAGTTGAGCCGCACCAATTCCCGGGGCAATGCGTACATCACGTCGCCCAAACCGCCTGTCTTGACGAACGGATGGCATTCCGAACCGATAAACGCCACGCTCCTTCTGGGGAGGTCGGACATTACATTTATGGTTGTAGTCTCCTCCACAACAGGAGCAGGTTCTTCCACAATGGGAGCGGCCTTTTTCTTAGTGGACGTTGTTTTCTTTGGGGAGCTCTCTGCTTTCTTTGCGGCAGGGGCAGCCTTCTTTCTGGTGGATGTTCTCTTTTTCACGACGGTCTCCGTCTTTTCAGTGGCAGGGACGGTTTCCTCCACAACGGGAGCGGCTTTTTCCTCCACGGGAGCCGGTTCGGTTGCGGTGGCCTCCGTCTTTTCAGCGGCAGGGGCGGCTTCCTCTGCGGCGAGAGCAGTCTTTTCCTCCACGGGAGCCGGTTCGGTTGCGGGAGTCTCCATCTTTTCAGCGGCAGGGGCGGTTTCCTCCACAACGGGAGCGGCTTTTTCCTCCACGGGAGCAGGTTCAGCTGCGGGAGTCTCCGTCTTTTCAGCGACAGGGGTGGTTTCCTCTGCGGCGGGAGCAGTCTTTTCCTCCACGGGAGCCGGTTCGGTTGCGGGAGTCTCCATCTTTTCAACGGCAGGGGCGGCTTCCTCTGCGGCGGGAGCAGTCTTTTCCTCCACGGGAGCCGGTTCAGCTGCGGTGACCTCTGTCTTTTCAGCGACAGGGGCGGTTTCTTCCACAATGGGGGCGGCCTTTTCCTCAGCAGGAGTTTGGTTCACAACGGCGGGAGCCGTTTTTTTGCCAACCCCGTTTGCGGGTGATTTTTTCTTTCTGGAATTTGCTTTTTTTCGTGCCATAACAAACCTTCCTTTCACCAATCTGTCCTTTCAGATGATTCAAATGATATTGTATCATTGGGGTTCCTCGTTGTTCTCTACAATGGCTTCAGAAAACACAAGCCGTCTGCTCCGAAGCCAAGAATACTATCCCTAAACACTCCTTAAAGATGCGCGCCAGGCTCTTTTTTGGTTTATTATAGCAAAAGTTGCGCAAATACACAAGAAATAATAGTAAAAAAGATAACAAAAGCATCTCTAAAGCAGTTTTGAACATAAATCCCAACAAAAAAAGATCAGTCCCTCGGGAACTCCCGGAAAGACTGACCTTTTGTTAAGTTGTCCAATGGGCCACAGAATCCCGCTCAACCAGAACCGGGGAAAACGCCATATTCTTTTGAAAATTTCTTTTATTGACGATGCGGTCTATCACAAAACTTGCGGCCTCCTGCCCCACTTGGCCCTGCAGCATATCCACCGAGGTCATGGCAGGTGTAGTGCACAGGCAGTATTCGGTATTGTCCAGGGCCACAATGGAAATCTCTTCCGGCACCTTTAATCCGAAATCCACGCAGGCTTTCATACAGCCCACGCCCATCAGGTCGTTACAAGCTACCACTGCGGTACATTCTTCCCCGTGCTGTAGAAATTCCGTAACAGCCCGGTACGCCCCTTCCCTTGTAAAATCAGCGTGAATGACTAAAGATTTGGAGAGGGGAACCAGCTGTTCCTCTAATGCCCGTTTATATCCCTCAAAGCGTTCCCGTGTATTTTGCTCTCTGGCATCCCCGCCTAAAAAAGCGATTTTTTTATGCCCCTTTTCCAGGCAATGGCGGGTAGCCAGCCACGCTGCTCTGGGCTGGTCAACATACACACAGTCATAATCGTTAAAACTTCCAGGGCTTTGATAATAGCTGGTGATGACTGTGGGAAGCCCCATATCCTTGATAGCTTCGATCAAGCCCGGAGTGTAGTCAAAAGATCCGAAGATCACACCATCTACAAAATGCCCTTTGAGAGAATCCAAAACTTCCAGTTCCTTTTCAGGGCTGTGCATTGTGTACTCCAGCAAAATACTGTACCCAAAGGGCTCTAAAGCCATAGCCGCACCATGAATCATCTCAAAATAATAAGGGTTCATGATATCGGGAATACACATCATAATTTTATTTGTAATATTATTTTTCAAGGTTTTAGCTGCCTGATGTGGCACATATGCCATAATTTCTGCAGCTTCTAAAATAACCGCCTTGGCCCGTGGACTGCAATATCCTTTTCCACTTAAGGCACGCGCCACGGTAGATGCCGAATACCCTGTTTTTTCGGCAATATCATAAATTGTTGGCATATTACTTCCTCATTTTCAAAAGGTGGGAATCTTTTCATCCTGTCTATATATTTAAAATTTTAGCACGAGTCTTCGGAATGTGTCAAATAAAAAAGGCAAAAATTTACTTTATAGCAAAATAAACGATTGTATTACATATGCACATAAAGTTTTTCACAGGCTTTGAAATAGTCTTTTACCATAACTTCCTCCTTCCCTTTCAGGTGAGAACAACATTTTTTCATGTCATACTTATTATGAACTTTTTTCGTTTGCCTAACCAGTACCAAGAAATGGCGCTTTCCACGTCAAAACTCGCACTTGACAAATCGACAGGTTTATGATTACAGAAAACCGGGAGAAGCTTACCTTGAGACCACTGTATCATTTCAAAAAGATTGATAAATCTACATTTGATAGGATAGGTCTTGGAGTTTCACAATTGATTACATAAATAAGAAGACCGGACCCAAAAGCCCGGTCTTCTTATATCAAAAAATAATCAAGATTTTTTCCCAGAACTAACCTTCGTCAGCAAATAGACCAAAAGAGCGATGACCACAATTACCACGAAAATGCCCAACATGCCTTTAGCCATAATATCCAGAGCTTCCAGGACAGTTTCATTCATTATTCCGAAAAACATCTGTTTCTCCTTCCTTTGCGGCCCCTTGCCGCTTTAGTGACTTTCCGTTATTCCTATTAGAACAAACAGGATGGTTTCATAAACAAACGTTCACGATTTCACAACTGGTTTTCAAGTTTATATCCACCTGAACCCAAACAGCTGTTTTCACTTAGATATACAGGCACCCTGTATGAGGAAAATTGTCCCTCGTACCCAAACCAACTTACATAAAGAAGCCCAGTATAATACCGCCAGCCACAGCGGAAGCGATCTGACCGGAAACATTGGCGCCCACAGCGTGCATCAACAGATGGTTCTGATTGTTGGCGGCAATGCCCATTTTCTCCACCACACGGGCAGACATGGGGAACGCGGAAATACCAGCGGCGCCCACCATGGGGTTGATCTTGGTGCGGCTGAAAAGATTCAGAATCTTGGCAAAGAACACGCCGGCAACCGTATCGAATACAAATGCCACCAAGCCCAAAGCCATAATCATAATAGTCTGCACGGTGACGAACTGATCGGCACGCATGGAGAAAGAAATGGTGATACCCAACAGCAATGTGACCAGGTTTGCCAAATCATTCTGAGCGGTCTCAGACAAACGGTTCAGCACACCGCACTCCCGGATCAGGTTGCCGAACATGAGGAAGCCCACCAGAGAAACAGAAGCGGGAGCCACCAGGCCGGCTACAAAAGTAACCATGATGGGGAACAGGATACGGGTGGTCTTGGTCACGGCGTTGGGACGGTATTCCATCTTGATGGCCCGCTCTTTTTGGGTGGTGACCAGCTTGATTGCCATAGGCTGGATAATGGGCACCAGGGCCATATAAGAATATGCAGCCACAGCGATAGGCCCAATATAATTGGATTTGAGCACCTGGCTCACCAGAATGGAGGTGGGGCCGTCTGCCGCGCCGATAATGCCGATGGAAGCAGCATCCGTAATGTTAAAGCCCAGTATAGCCGCCAAAACGATGGTGAGGAAAATGCCGAACTGAGCGGCCGCGCCAAACAGGAACATCTTGGGGTTGGAAAGCAGGGGGCCGAAATCGATCATGGCTCCGATGCCGATAAACAACAGCAGCGGGAACGCCTCGGAAGCCTCAATGCCGATCTCGAACAACCACTGGATGATACCGTGGGTCTCCCCTACGCCCTCCATCACCTGGTTGAGCACGCCAGAGGCGGGCAAGTTCACCAGGATAGCGCCAAAGCCCATAGGTAACAGCAGGGAGGGCTCGTAGTCCTTTTTGATGGCCAGCCAGATGAGCACCGCGCCCACCACATACATGACCGCCTGCTGCCAGGTAATAGATAGCAGGCCTTCCCACAAAAATTCCATTGTTTACTTCATCCTTCCTTTTTGCAACAATTCTTCCTGAAAAGGGGGTATAAAAAAAGACCTATGCCTAAAAAAGCACAGGTCTTGTCGTTTCAAGCTAAACCAGAGCGAACGCTCAAGATGTTGACTTAGCTGCATGGTTCCATGCCGACTACTCCCCCAGTCCGTTTGTTTAGTTTACCATTTTTCCAAAAGACTGTCAAGAGCCGGAACAAATTCGGGTCGATCCACTTAATCTTGCGGACAAAAAAACATGTCACCGGATATTTAGGGAAATTTCTAAGAATCTTCAAAAAATATTCACATTGATCCGGTATCCTATAACCGTGGTCAAGAAAAGACCACGGGACAAAATCTTTTTCATTACATCCTCATTTTATCTCCTTACTTCCTCTTTTTAGGGGCCGCCTCCTCCCAGGGCGGCTCTTTTCTTTTTTCTCCATTTTGTCCCGCTTATCTGGTCTTCCCAGCTACTTTGTCAATACAGACCTTCCCAAGATTCCGGTACCGTGAATTCAGCCAATATCTCCGGCTTGTTTTTCATGCTATCTTCTTCCGTGATCTCCCGGATGACCCGGCAAGGATTCCCAGCCGCGAACGTGCGGGGCGGGATATCCCGGGTGACTACGGCCCCAGCACCGATCACGCAGCCATCCCCAATGGTAACGCCGGGACAAACCACTACATTGGCTCCCAGCCAGCAATCACTGCCAATATGCACAGGCCGGGCATAACACAATCGCACCGGTTTCCCTTCAGGGTTTAACAGTGCGTTGCGCTCTTCCGGAACCATAGGGTGCACCGGGGTGACAATGGTCACGTTGGGACCAAAATTGCAGCGGTCTCCGATGACCACTTCCCCATCGTCCTGAATCGTCAAATTAAAGTTGCCGAAAAAGTTCCTGCCGATTTTGGTGTGCCTGCCATAATGGAAAAATACAGGTCCCTGAATAAACCCGTTTTCCCCCATCTCCCCTACGATCTGAGAAAGAATCTCCCGGCGGCGCTGGGTCTCGTCCTCACGGGTGGCATTATATTCCAAATTCAGATTATGCGTGCGCAGTTTAATGGCTTTTAATTCCGGATCGCCTGGGCAAAATACGATCCCTTTAAAAATCCGTTCCTCTTCTCCCATAAAAAATCCGCCTTTCCGTTGCAAATTTGTTTACAGTATACCATTTCCCCTTTTATAACGCAAGACTTTTCCTACTGTGGGCACACTGAGAAATAGAAAGGCTCATTGCACTTTTCCTACACTTATATTATAATTGGATGGCATACTTTGGTTGGAAGTCTCCAGCCGGAAAAGAGGACAGCCGTTTTGAGAGATACCGGAAACGACCAGCGCACCCGGCTTAGCCACTCCTTAATCCGCCAAGCCTTTACGGATTTGCTGAAGCAAAAGCCTATCCAGCGAATCACTGTAAAAGAGCTTTGCCAAAAAGCGGGAGTGAACCGCAGCACTTTTTACGCCCATTATGTGGACATTTACGACTTGCTGGCCAAGCTGGAAGAGGATATGGCGAATGACTTTCAACAAGCCCTTACGCCTTTGTTTGGAACAGGGATGGAAGAGCCTTCTCTGCTGCGGGTCATTACCGGGATCTATCAATGCCTGAAAGATAATGGGGATATTTGCACGGTCACCTTGGGAGAATACGGGGACAAAGCTTTCGCTGTGCGCCTTTTATCTATGGGCTGGGAAAGCTGTTTGGCCGCCTATTCCAATCATTTGTGGGGAGCTTCCCCACGTCAGCTGGAATACTTTTACGCCTTTGTCAGCAACGGCCATATTGGCCTTTTGCAGAAATGGCTGGAAGAGGGCATGACCACTTCTGTAGAAGAGATGGCCCAGATGGGAAAGAACATCATGCTTCACGGCATGGACTTTTTACGGGGCTGCTCTCAGCCTTGCGCCCCTCAAGGCACACCTCAGAACTCCCCGCAGCTCTCATGACAAGCCTCTTGTTTTAAATTGAAATCCATGGGCTTTTCCCATGAAAGGAAGGAGAACGTATATGAAATTTTCAGAAATGCCTTACACCAGACCGGATTACGCCGCAATTTCCGAAAAGCTGGACAAACTCACCCAGCAGCTGCGTGATGCCGGTTCTGCAGAAGATCAGACTGCTGTTTATCGGGAATATGAAACACTTATTTCCCATCTGAGCACACAAACCACCTTGGCTTATGTGCGTCACACAGTAGACACCAACGACAAGTTTTACGAAGAAGAAAACGATTACAACGACCAGCAGACCCCGTTGATGGAAGAAAAGGTCAAAACTTTCCAAAAAGCCTTGATGGATTCCCCCTTCCGCGGGGAACTGGAAAACCTTTTGGGCAGCCTGCTGTTCCAAAACATGGAGTTGGAAATGAAAGGGTTCTCTCCTGAGATCGTCCCCTTGATGCAGGAGGAAAACAAGCTTGCCAGCGACTATCAAAAGCTTTACGCCAGCGCCCAAATTCCCTTTATGGGGAAAACCGTCACGGTAGCCCAGCTGGGCCCCTATAAAGAGAGCACTGACCGCGCCACCCGCCGCGCCGCGCTGGAAGCTGAAGGTTCTTTCTTCGACCAGCACCGGGAAGAGTTTGACCAGCTTTTTGACAAACTGGTTAAAAACCGTACGGAACAAGCGAAAAAACTGGGTTTTGAAAGCTTTGTAGAGCTGGGCGCCATCCGTCGGCAGCGCAACTGTTACACCCCTGCCGACGTGGCTTCTTTCCGCCAGCAGGTTGTCCGGGATTTGGTACCCCTCACCGTCAAAATCAAAGAACGGCGGGCGAAACGCCTGGGCATTTCCGATTTCAAATTCTACGATAACGGCCTGAACTTCAAAGATGGTTCCGCCACGCCCCAAGGCACTCCCGAAGAGATTTTGGCAGCTGGCCAAACCATGTATGAAGAGCTCTCGCCTGAAACTCGGGATTTTATCCACCTTATGTTTGAAAACGACCTGTTCGACGTATTGGCTAAGGAAGGCAAAGCACCCGGCGGCTACTGCACTGGTCTGCCCGATTATGGCTGCCCCTTTATTTTCTCCAACTTCAATGGCACTTCCAGCGATGTGGATGTGCTCACCCATGAAGCAGGCCACGCTTTTGCCGATTTCATCGCTACCGAGACCGTAAAGACCCACGCTCTGCGCTGCCCTTCCATGGAAGGCGCTGAGACCCATTCCATGAGCATGGAATTCCTCACCGAGCCCTGGCATCATCTTTTCTTCGGGGACATGACCGAAAAATATGAGCTTTCCCACGCTGAGGACGCCTTGCTGTTCATTCCTTACGGCTGCTTGGTAGACCATTTCCAGGAAGAAGTTTACCGCCATCCGGAAATGACGCCCGAAGAGCGGAACCAGACTTGGCTCAAGCTGGAAAAGCTCTACCGTCCTTATATCGATTTTGACAATCTGCCCTTCTACAGCCGGGGCGCGGGCTGGCAGCGTCAGCTTCACATTTATTTGTATCCCTTCTATTATATCGATTACTGCATGGCTCAGGTCATGTCTCTGCAATACTTTGCCCTGTCTTTGCAAGACCGTGACGCCGCTTGGAAAAAATATATGGCATTCCTGCGCCTGGGCGGCACCAAAACCTTTGTGGATTTGGCCCATTCTGTGGACTTGCGTTCTCCCATAGACGAAGGCTGTGTCAAAGATGTATGCCAGGCCGCCTTCCAGTGGACGGAAGAACATCTGGTAGAGTAACAGCGTCACAGAACCGGAGAGCGGGACCTCACATTCCTGCAGATTCTTCTCTGTGGCCGGGATACTTTTCAGCCGGCTTTGAAAAAAGAAGGATTATCCCCCAGGGTCATTTCATAAGTATCGATGAAGCTGTTTTGAAAGGATGGTTCTTATGGCATTTCGTGAAATCTCCGTGGAAGAACTGAAGGACAACCCCTTCACTCTCATCAATAAAGACTGGATGCTCATCACCGCGGGCAACCATGAAAAGCACAACACTATGACCGCCAGCTGGGGCGGCGTAGGAGAGCTTTGGGGAAAATATGTATCCACGATCTATATTCGTCCCCAGCGGTACACTTTGGAATTTGTAGAACAGGAAGAATACTATTCGTTGTGCTTCTTCGGTCCGGAATACCGTGATGCGCTGGCTCTGTGCGGAAGCAAATCCGGCCGGGACATCGACAAAGATCAGGCTGCCGGCATCACCGCCCAGTTTGACCAAGCCGCTCCCTATTACGAGCAGGCACGCCTGGTATTCATCTGCCGCAAGCTTTACCGCCAGGATATGGAAAGCCAATGCTTTTTAGACAAAGAGCTCTTGAAGCAGTACTACCCTCAAAATGATCTCCATCGCATGTTCATTGGCGAAATCGTAAAAGTATTGGAAAAAAAATAACAGAAAAGGGACTGTATGTTTCGAAGCATACAGTCCCCTTTTTTATCCATTTTTCCATCTTGCGGTTGTGGCAAAGCAAGCAAAAACCGCGCTTTCATCCTGCTCTATTCCCAAAGCTTGGCTTCCCTTGATCAGAAACCGAAATCCGACGGCAGCAGAAGTTCCAAATCCCGCTGTTCTTCCGGCGCCCGGACGTTCCTCCGGGAACAAGCGATCACCGCTTCTTCCACTTTGTTTCGCGCCATCCGGCCGTTTCCGTTGGTCCGGGGATCACCGGCAGCTTGCTGCTGTTCGTAGTAAGAGAGCAAAGGTGCCTCACAGGCAGCATCCATCCGGTAGCCCTTGGAATGAACAATATTCTGCGTGATCGCCAAAAGTTCCTGGGCCGTGTAATCGGGGAACTCAATGATATTGGGGAACCGTGAACGCAGGCCGGAATTGGCCGTGAGGAATTCTTCCATTTCCCGGGAATACCCTGCCAAGATCACAATCAAATCGTTCCGGTGGTCCTCCATACCTTTCACCAAAGTGTCGATGGCTTCCAGCCCGAAACTGTCATCCTTGCCCCGATACAGAGAATAGGCTTCGTCAATGAACAAAACGCCTCCCAGCGCCGACTGGATGGCCTTTTGCGTCAAAGGCGCCGTATGGCCCACATATTGGCCCACCAAATCGCCCCGTGTCACCTCTACCAACTGACCGCCCGCCAGCACGCCGATGGCTTTCAAGTAGCGGGAAACAATGCGGGCTACGGTGGTTTTTCCAGTACCCGGGTTGCCGGTAAAGATCATGTGCATGGAAGGGGAATCCGCTTTTAAGCCACGTTCCCGCCGCAGCTGCTGGATTTTGAAATTGTCCTCTAAAGAGAGGATATAATCTTTCACAGGCTGCAAACCCACAATCTGAGCAAGCTCCTCTTTGACTGCCGCCACAGCCGCTTCCCGCGCGGAAGAGGGGTCTTTCTCCCCCACTTTCACAGTGATCCCAGCCTGAGTGTATTCCGCCCGCAAAGCTCCTTGTTCCACAAAGAGCTTGCCCTCCACCGGCGCCAGGCTTTTTTGGAGCTTCTCTTCACTCAGCGCCCGGTATAGACGGTCTACACCGGATTTCAGCGCATAGGCGCCTTGTTCCAGCGTAAAACTGTCTGCCAACGCGCGGACCGCCTCTTCTTCAAAGGCAAGGGTGATTTGCAGCTGTTTCCCACAGCGTTCCACCAAATCTTCCAGTTCGCGCCGGGCGATCTCTTCCAAAGCCTGGCGGGTAAATGGTTTTGTTTGGCATTGGTCGTCCAGCGCCGCCAGGAAAGGGGCGCCGAATGTGTCCACCAGTTTAGAGGCAGGCCGGTCTGTGACGAGAAACAAATATTTCCCCCCCGCCGATAAACTGGATACCGCTCCCGGCACCAAAGCCGTGCCGATCTCCACCAGCATTCCCTTTTGCTCCGCGTAGCGGCTGGGAAGAGGAATGGCTCCCTCTCGGAAAAGAGCCGCTACCATAGAAAGCACCGCCGTATGGCATTTTTCCCAGTTCTCCAATACCAGGGCAGCCGCCCCGCTTTTCAGAGCGGCATAAAAATCCTGTATAAAAAGTTTTTCCGAACCGGCAGCCCCATACCGTGAAAGATCCAGCAAAGCTGTTTTCGGGCTTTTCAGAATGCCCTGCCTTCCTAAAGACGCGGTTACACACCGCAAAGCGCTGTGCCTTCCTGTACCACGAGGTCCGGAAACGACCGCTTTGCACAAAGGTGTGTCGTCTTTGCTTCCCGCCACAAAAGGACGCTTAAAAGCGATCAGCAAACTATCCAAAAACTCTTCCTGACCTAAAACCAACGCGCCGGCCTCCTGCCGCGCCACTTGAAAGGCCATTTCCAAATCCACCGGCGCCCCCGCGTTATGGGAACGGGCAGTGGTATCTATGCCATCTTGACGAAGGTGGCGCTCCAGATCCGCCATATCTGCCCGGGCCTCTTGTGTCAACCGGTCGATGCTTTCCCGCAAAGAAGCCGATAAACTATCCCCGGCGTTTTCCACGGCGTCCAAAGCTTTCTGCGCGTCCTGAGTATGAACCTCGGCCTGTGAAAGTACCGGTGCTTGTTCCGCTTTCTCATCCGGCGGCACAGAACTTTTAAAATGAAGCCTCCCGCCCCGGAACATAGAATCCAGGAGGGAATCAATATCGTTTTTCATGGGACATAATCCTTTCCATTTTCAAACAGTACCCCTTTTATCCCCTCATCAGTCACGAGATGCCTGGCCATTCCAGCCTGCCGCATTGCCGTCGTAAGGCTGCAGGTCCTCTAAGATGGCCCGAAGGTTTTCCGCGTCGATCTGCCCGGGAGCGGAAGCGTTCTGTCCAGCGCCAAAAGTCAGGCACGAACCGAACAATCCCCCGGCTACACGGGAAACTTTCCCCAGTTCGCCCATTGACATGGTGATCACGGGCCCCACCTGGCAGTTAGCATCCCACGTAGCGGCCAGAAGTTCCAGCACATCTTCCGGAGAATGGGGCATCACCGCGTACTTGGGCAAATCGGCTCCCAAGTTTTTCATCCGCACCAACGTGTCGGAAATTTCTTTGGCAGGCGGAGTTTTTTCAAAATCATGTTTCGACACCACAACTCCCATCCCTTTTTCCTTGGCCAAACGCGCCAATCTGGAAACTCGCTCTTCGCCGCAAGCCAACTCTATATCTATCATGGCAAAATCACCAGCCTGGATGAGCTTTGCCAGCCGCTGTTCATATTCTTCCGGAGAAAGCCGGGCTTGCCCGCCTTCGTCTTTGGTTCGCATAGTACACAACACCGGTTTGCCGCCCACCCCCGCCATCACAGCGGGAAGCGTTTCCACCGGGTCGCCAAAAAAGCAATCCATCCGCCATTCGTAAAGGTCCGCCGGTAAAGCGCTGACCTGCTGCAGCTCACTGAGCAGGGCGGGAATTCCTTGGCCCGTCAAAGGTACACACAGCTTTGGGAGGCCTTCACCAAAGCGCAAACCATGTATCTCTATCGCCTTCAAACTACCCACTCCTTCTCAATTTTTACCACAACTCCCACATATTTATAAAGTATACCGAGGGGAAGTGAAATTGTCAATTTGCGGGAAACAAGAAATTTAATTTATGTCACCCGTTGCATATCCTCCACCAGATATTGTATAATGAAATTTGAAAAGTCCCAACCGGGGCTTTGGGAGGAATTGATTTATGCTAAAAAGTCAGGAAACACGCAAGCTCGCCCCCGAAATGGACCCCTTGCGCATGGGGATGGGCTGGACTGCGGAAGACCTTGAAAAACCTCAAATATTGATCGAAAGCACCTATGGACAGAGCCATCCGGGCAGCGCGCACCTTTATCAGTTTGCCCAGGAAGCGGCCAAAGCAGCCGACCAGCAAGGCGCAAAATCAGCTTTATATTTTGCCACCGATATGTGCGATGGCATGTCCCAAGGACACGACGGCGGAAATTACTCCCTGGTTTCCCGGGATACCATCGCCAACCTGATTGAAATCCACGCGAAAGCCACCACTTTTGACGCTGGTGTGTTTATTTCCAGCTGTGACAAATCCGTCCCGGCCCAGCTTATGGCCATCGGCCGGATCGATATCCCCGCCATTGTAGTCACCGGCGGCGTTATGGAAGCCGGTCCCGACCTTCTCACACTAGAGCAGATTGGTACTTACAGCGCCATGTTTCAGCGGGGAGAGATCACGGAAGAGCAATTCACGTTTTATAAACATCATGCCTGCCCTTCCTGCGGCGCTTGCTCCTTTATGGGAACCGCTTCTACCATGCAGATCATGGCAGAAGCTTTGGGTCTGATGCTGCCTGGCAGCGCCCTGATGCCCGCCACCTGTCAAGACCTTTTGGATGTAGCCCGGCAGGCTGGCGTCCGCGCCGCTCAAATGGCCCGGGAAGGCGTCACCGCCCGGCAGATCGTTACGGAAAAGAGCTTTGAAAACGCTGTGATGGTCCATGCGGCGATTTCCGGTTCTACCAATACCCTGCTGCATTTGCCCGCCATTGCCCGAGAGTTTGGCGTCCAGCTGGATGCCGATTCTTTCGACCGGCTTCACCGTGGGGCCCATTATCTGCTGGATATCCGCCCCGCAGGAAGATGGCCTGCGGAGTATTTCTATTATGCCGGCGGCGTGCCCAGGATTATGGAAGAGATCAAATCCATGCTCCATTTGGACGTTATGACCGTCACCGGCAAAACTCTGGGCGAAAACCTGGAAGAATTGAAACACAACGGTTATTACGAAAAATGCGACCGTTACCTGCAAAAAACCGGGCTGAAACGCACGGATGTTATCCGCACTTTTGAGGAGCCCATCGGCACCAACGGGACCATCGCCGTGTTAAAAGGCAATCTTGCGCCGCAAGGCAGCGTGGTAAAACACAGCGCAGTTCCTAAAGAGATGCATCAAAAAGTCCTGCGCGCCCGCCCCTTTGACTGTGAGGAAGAGGCCATCGACGCTATTCTCCACCACCGTATCCAGCCTGGAGACGCTGTACTGATCCGGTACGAGGGGCCCAAAGGCAGCGGTATGCCTGAAATGTTCTATACTACCGAGGCAATCTCCTCCGACCCGGAGCTTTCAGCCTCCATCGCCCTTATCACCGACGGCCGGTTTTCGGGGGCAAGCCGCGGCCCCGCCATCGGCCATGTCTCTCCCGAAGCGGCAGAAGGCGGCCCTATCGCTCTGGTAGAAGAGGGCGACTTGATCGAAATCGATATCCCCGCCCGGACACTGCGGATTTGCGGGCTTCACGGCAAAACTGCTTCGGAAGAAGAGATTCAGAAGGAGCTTGCCCACCGGAAATCCCTCTGGAAGCCCCGGGAGCCCAAATATAAAACCGGCGCTTTAGGATTGTTCACACAGAACGCCGCCTCCCCCATGAAAGGCGGTTACATGGACTAACCGCGTCCCCACTTTGTGAAAGGAAGGTAACCCTTATGGAACATGTAGAACAAGCTCTGCGGATGGCCGGGGTTGTCCCGGTGATCAAATTGGATGATGAAATGAAAGCCGTGCCCTTGGGCAGCGCCTTACTGGAAGGCGGCATTGCCGCAGCGGAAATTACGTTCCGCACACCGGCAGCGGCAAAAGCTATTGAAAAACTTAGTTCCGCCCTGCCGGAAATGTTTGTCTGCGCCGGTACGGTGCTCAGCGTGGAACAAGCCATGCTGGCCGTGGACTGCGGCGCGAAAGCGGTTATTTCTCCCGGCACGAACCGCGAAGTGGTAGAGTGGTGTGTGAAAAACAAAGTGCCGGTATATCCTGGCTGCGCTACCCCCACCGAAATCGAATACGCTATGAGTATGGGTCTTACCACTGTGAAGCTGTTCCCTGCCGAAGTGGTGGGCGGCGTTAAGATGCTCAAAGCGCTGTATGGCCCTTATCGGGGAGTGAAATTTATGCCCACCGGCGGCATCAGCACCAAAAATATCAAAGAGTACCTAGCCCAGCCCAATGTGATCGCCTGCGGCGGTAGCTGGCTTTGCCCAGAAAGCGATATTGAATCCGGCAACTGGAAAAAAATCCTCCAACGCACCAAGGAATGTGTGGAACTGGTAAAAGAGGCACGAAAAGGGGAATGATTCCCCTAGAACATCAACTAATAAAACAAATTCCAGCATACAAAAAAAGCCTTCCCGAATGGGAAGGCTTTTCGCTTGTAGAAAACTTACTCTTTCTCGTCCTCTTCGGACTCTTCCTCGTCGTCGTCGAAATCAAACTCCAAGGTTTCGCCGCAGCCGGGGCAAACGATGCTGCCTTCTTCCAGCATGGCGTCGTTGAGCTCGATGGTGTCGCCGCAGCTGGGGCAGGTCACCTCAAACTCTGCGTCGTCGAAGTCATCCTCGTCGTGATGATGATGGCAGCCACAGCCGCACTCGTCATCGTCCAGATCGTAGAAATCTTCTTCCAAATTGCCCAGATCTTCATCGATCTCATCTACCTGGCCGGAAAGCTCAGAAACGTCGTCCTCCAGCTCATCCATAGACAGGCACAGATCCTCCAGCAGATCCACAATAGCGTTTAAGACCTTGGTTTCCTTGGTGCCGGGGTCCAGCTCCAAGCCATCCATCAGGCCGCGAATATAAGAAGCTCTTTCGGAATTCGTCATTACACGTTCCTCCCTTTCCGTTTTACGGTGATTATTAAAGCAAATGAAACGCTTATGCGCGCTCCATATACTCCCCAGTACGGGTGTCGATGCGGATCATTTCGCCCTCGTTGATAAACAGGGGCACACGGATCTCCGCGCCGGTCTCCAAAGTAGCGGGCTTCAAAGTGTTGGTAGCGGTATCGCCCTTCACGCCGGGCTCAGTCTTGGTAACTTCCAGCTCCACAAAGTTGGGGGGCTCCACACCAAACACATTGCCTTTATAAGAAAGCACTTTGCAGTCCATATTCTCTTTGACAAACTTAAAGTTATCGCCGAGCACGCTGCCGTTGATCGGAATCTGCTCATAAGTCTCGTTATCCATAAAGTAATACAGATCTCCATCGCTGTAAAGATACTGCATGTCCTTGCGCTCGATGAACGCGGTGGGATACTTATCGTTGGGGTTAAAGGTTTTTTCCGTCACGGCACCGGTGATCACGTTGCGGATCTTGGTACGGACAAAAGCCGCGCCTTTACCGGGCTTCACGTGCTGGAATTCGATGATGGAATAGACGCCGCCGTCCATCTCGAACGTTACGCCGTTTCTGAAATCGCCTGCGGTTACCATATTAACAACCTCCAAATTCTTTCTCAACTCTTATTTTACAGTATTCCCCCAGAGATTGCAAGCAATTTCCCCAGGGTGCCGCGCAAAATCCCATATTACAGGCAAATCAATTCCTTGGGGGATTTTGTCAGGCTGCGGCAGCCATCGGCTGTGATCAGCAGCATATCTTCAATGCGCACACCATATTTGGCGGGAATATAGATGCCGGGTTCGTCGGTGATGACCATTCCCTCGGCGCAAGGAGTGGAATCCAGCCGGGAGAAGCGGGGCCATTCGTGAATCTCAAAGCCGACGCCGTGGCCCAAACCATGGCCGAAAGTCCCCGGATAATCCTTTTCGATGATGTCACGGGCAATCTTGTCCACATCGCAGCAGGGCATGCCGGGCTTCACTTGATCGATCACCGCCAAATGGGCTTTCAGCACCGTGTCATAAACGGCCTTCTGTTCCTCAGAGACCTGTCCCAAAGCCACGGTACGGGTCATATCCGAGTGATAGCCGTCCAAAAGGGCGCCGGTATCCATGGTGATAAAATCACCTTTTTTCACAGTGTTCTCAGAGGGCACCGCATGGCACTGGGAACCGTTCTTGCCGGCCGCCACGATCAACTCAAAGGCCACGTTTTCAGCGCCTTGTTTGCGCATGAAGAACTCGATCTCCAACGCCAGCTCCCGTTCGGTGACGCCCTCTTTGATATAGGGCAGGATGTGCTGGAAAGCAGCGTCGGTGATAGCCTGGGAGTCTTCGATCTTTTTGACTTCCTCAGGGGATTTGATCATGCGCAGCTCCCGGATGGCGTTATCCAGGGTCTCGTCCAAAACAGCCTCGGCTCCATATTTCTGAAACGCTTTTTCAAAACGCCGGGCCTGGGCCACGGACAGCTGCTCCATTTCCAGGTAGATCTCTTTCACGCCATGCTTTTGGATCAGTTGGCCCAGCTTTTCCATCATAGAATCGAACCCGACCACCGTGCAATACTGCGCCTTGTAGTGGGCCGCTTCCTCATACCGGAAGTCCATCAGCAAATACGCTTCTTCCGCCGTGACCAGCAGTGCGCCGTCTGTGGCGGGGAACTGGGTGAAATAGCGGCGGTTTTTCTCAGAAAACACTAAGGCAGCCTTTTGGCTGTCGCCATGAATAAGACGTTCCGTAAGACGTTCTACAGGGTTTTTCATCGCAAAACATCCTTTCTGTTCCGGAATTTTTCCCGCAGGCCCTTTTCAAAATGCCTGCGCGCCTTAAAGGTATAGCCTTCCTCCGGCTCAATGGGCGTCAGCAGTACAGACTTCATCCCGCACAGGTTCGCCCCGATAATATCGGTAAAGACCTGGTCTCCGATCACGGCGCATTCCCGCCGCTTCACTTTCAGCCGTCTGGCCGCCCTGAGATATCCCACCGGCAAAGGCTTTACGGCAAAGCTCAAAGTATCAAGACCAAACATAACGCCAAAGGAATTTACCCTTTTTTTGAAATTGTTAGAAATGATAATCATCCGAAAACCGGCGTCTCCCATGGCCCGCACCCATTCTAATGCCCCTTTAAAAGGCTTGTGGGAAGTGTATGTGGCCAGGGTATTATCCACATCCAGAAGCAGGGCTTCTACCCCCAGGCTTTTTAAAAATTCCGGGGAAATATCCGTGACCCTTTCCTGTATGGCAGTCGGCTGAAAGATGCCCATCTAACCTTCTCCTTGCGCGATTTGTTGAAACAAAAAAGCGGGCGAACCGCCCGCTTTCAAGGTACTTGTGAGCAGCCTTATTTATACTTGCGCTTGCGAGCTGCTTCAGACTTTTTCTTACGCTTGACAGAGGGCTTCTCATAAGCCTCTCTCTTACGAACTTCCTGGATGACGCCCGCTCTCGCACACTGCTTTTTAAAGCGGCGAAGCGCGCTGTCCAGGGACTCGTTTTCCTTGAGCCGGATCTCAGCCATTTATATCCCTCCCATCCGCCGTAAGGCAGGGGTTCTTTCGTCGTAGCACACCAGTACAACACAAACCATTATACTGTTCATTCCTGCGGTTGTCAAGCCCTTGTTTTCTCATTTTTCCATCAAAAACCATGCGTGTGGGCGATCAACAGCACCGCTCATTTCCCACGGCAATGAGCGCCGCTTGTTCCAAAGCATCCACTACGGGAACACCTGCCTTTTCCAGAAGGCGGCGGCTTTGGTGGCCTTGGGAGAGCAGTACGCAATGGCACCCGGCATCCTCCGCCACTTCCCAGTCGTGGAGGGTATCCCCTACAAACAGAACCTGGTTCGGGCTGATCTTCTCCTGTGCGAAATACTGCCGGGCGAGCCCCGCTTTGCTGCCGGCGTAAATATCAGAAAGTCCCAGCAGCGCTTGGAACCGCCCCCTTACTCCCAGGGATTCCACCTGGCGCTCCAAGGTCTCCTGAGGGGACGCGGACACAATCAGCTGCGCCACACCCGCTTGCTCCAGTTTCGCTAAAATTTCTGCCGCCTCCGGGAACAGTCCGCAATTTTGAGAGGCTTCTTGATAGAGCTCCGTCCATTCCACAGCCAAATCCTCAAAGGGTTCCCGTTCCAAATCCAAACCCGCGGACAAGTAATACTCCCGTACAGGAAACGTGAATATCTCCCGGTAACGCTCTTTTCCCCCTAAAAGAGAAAGTCCGCGGCGGGCCAGCATCGTATCCATCACGCCCATAGCGGCTGCCACATCGTCCAGCAGCGTACCATTCCAATCCCACACCACACATTGGTACATCGGTAAGCCTCCAACAAATCAACTTTTTTTATTGTAACACACAACAGCGGTTTTGAAAAGATTACAGTCTGGCCCAAAGCCACCGGTACTCCATCCTTATTTAGATTTAAAAAGCAACGCCGGTTCTTCACAAAATGAACTTGCGGCCAGCTATCTTTTGCTGTATACTGTACTTAATTGGCTGGGGGAGACTGCATACGGCAAACCACTCCTTTAGCGCAACTCTGCAGAAAAAACAACCACGTGTAAACCAGAGAGGAGGCAGAACTCAAATGGACTGTTCTACATTTATAAATGACCCTCTTGTTATTGGAAAATGGAAATCTTTTGGCACGCTTAGTCCAGAAGAACCCTTTTCCTTGGAGAAGGTGGACACATCCCGCAAAACCACCTACGAGGGAACAGATGAAATCTACTTTCTTCCCCACGGGGATAAATATTGGATTTTCGAAGGGTGGACAAAAGGCTCTCTGTTCGTCCATTTAGGCGGAGACGAGCCTGTGCTTACCTATCAGTATTCCATAGAGCCCGCCGAAACAGCCCTTTATTTGTTGTTCCCCAAAATGGGACCCAATGGCAGCACGGCTGTGTTCCAAAAAATAGATGATAAAGAATATACCTGGGAATCCCTTGGCCGTCGGGATAAGATAGATTATCCTTTCGTCTCAGATAACCATGTATTGGGACGGTGGGTATCTGTTAAATTTGTAGAAAGGAAAGAAGATTTCGCTCCCGGTCACCACGAAACAGATCTTTGGCTTAAATCTCTGGAATTCCTACCGGATGGCAGTGTAAACCAGCAATATGGAGACGATATCTGGCGCAATCGCTGGACAAAAGGCCTTTTGCTCAACCAGAGCATGTCCACTGCCGCAAAATATGAGATTCGCCATATAAAAGGGAAAGACTATCTCTTTTTGGAATGGAAAATGGGCAACTATGTTTTCGGGGGCCAGCCACCGGAATATTATGTATTCACCCGGGAACTATAAAGGAGCCTTTCTCCCCGTTCATTTGCGCAAAATCCCAAATTGCTGTATACTGTTGAGCATACAGCAAGTAAAATAACGCATGATGCGGGGGCGGTTTTTCCCGCTCCCACAGGGAGGATTTGAAATTATGGCAAACGACTGCCGCTTCGCCGTGTTGATCGACGCGGATAACGTGTCGGTAAAATATATCAAGATCATCCTGGATGAAATTTCCAAAGATGGAATTGCCACCTACAAACGCATCTACGGGGATTGGACTAATCCTTCGCTGATCTCTTGGAAAAGCGCCCTGCTGGACAACTCCATTATCCCCATCCAGCAATACAGCTACACTACAGGCAAAAACTCCACTGACTCTGCCATGATCATCGACGCCATGGACATCCTCTATTCCGGCAAAGTGGAAGGCTTTTGCCTCGTGTCCTCTGACAGTGATTTCACACGGCTGGCCGCCCGGCTGCGGGAATCCGGCATGACCGTGATCGGCATGGGCGAAAGCAAAACCCCCAACTCCTTTATTGCTTCCTGCAACAAATTCAAGTATCTGGATATTCTTTCCGCCGCCGATGAGGAGGAACCGGAGGACGCTCAAAAGCCGGAACTCTCCAAAAAAGCTCTCCAGCAAAAGAAGTCGCCTTCACGCAAAACAGCTTCACAAAAGAAAGCGAAAGATGAACCTAAAACCGAAAAAGAGCCAAAAACTTCCGACACGAAAAAACAACAGAAAGACATTGAAGAGCCCCGCACCAGCCTACGGACCATCCGCCGGGCCTTGCGGACCATCGTGCGTGAAAACTCCGATGAGGATAACTGGATCATCATCGGAAAAGTGGGCAACATTTTGGGCAAACGCTACCCCGATTTTGATGTGCGCAATTTCGGCTTTTCCAAATTGACGCCTTTTTTGGACTCTTTAGATATGTTTGAAATCAAAAGCGAACGCAAAGACAGCAACAGCTCCCCCCAAATGTATGTGCGTTTGAAATGAACGATCCCCTGGCAGGAATCCTCTCCCGCCAGGGGAATCTTATTTCTCCAAAACTTTTTCGTAGGCGAACCGCTCTCCCCCATCTTCCAGGTAGATGATCCCCCGATAAGTAAGGCCATTTTTTTCCATAACTTTCTGCATGATCTTATTATCCCGGTGAGTATCCCCCCGCAAAACGGACAGTCCTTTCTCCCTGGCTTCCTGTTCCAGCTGTTGGAAAAACAGCTTGGGAACACCTTTCCCTTTGCAAGAGCCTGCTACCGCGATCCTGTGCAAAAAAGCGTATTCTTCCGCATCCACTGCCCAAGCGCCCTCATAAATCTTGTCATATGTGGGTTCCCGGCCTGTACCCAAATAAGCAGAAGCCACGATTTTTCCATCTTCTTCCAAAACCCAAGCGCTTTCTTCTTCCACATCTTTGCGGAATGTCTCTCCGTTTGGATAACCATCCTGCCATTGATCTACCCCTTGAGACCGCAAAAAGCCCTGTGCTTCCCTATATAGTTCCTCTACAGCCGGAAGATCTGTCATAACCGCTTTCCGTAAATCCATAACAATCTTTCCTTTCTACACTGCAACATCTTTTTTATGATAACAATTTCCTCTTGTTTTTTCAACCAATATCCATTATAATAGTCATACGCCTTTCGGCAAACTGGCAGTTCCAGTTATAAAACCGCGGATATTCGGCTAGCGTCTACCCCCAAGGGGAGCAAGCCAAGCGCAGGGCTCCGCGCCAAAGGCGGTCGTTGCTTCTTGATTTTGCAAGCTAATCGAGAATCCACAACGGCAACTGTGCTCGAGTGTTTTCATTCGGCATTGCAAAAAATCGCGGACATAAGGCCATCGCCTACCCCTAAGGGGAGTAAGCGAAGCGCACGGCTCCGCGTCATAAAAGTTCTTTGCTTACTTTCTTTCAAGAAAGTAAGGGGCAGAGGGTACGGTAGAATATGGGAGCGGGCAGGTCTGCGCGGCGGGACGCCGTGAACCATGTCAGGCGGGGAACCGAGCAGCATTAAGCGGCAGTTCCCGGGCGATGCAGGGCGCCTGTCCGTTCCCATATGTTACCGGGCTTCTGCCCTATGTTTTCTCTGGGACGTTTTGCCGGGAAGGGAGGTCTTTCGTGTGTATAAGGTACTCTATCGGAAATACCGTCCCCAATTTTTTTCGGACGTTGTAGGCCAGCCTCAAGTTACCGTCACCTTAAAAAACGAGCTGATGAGGGGCCGCATTGCCCATGCCTATCTGTTTACCGGCTCAAGAGGCACAGGTAAAACTACCTGCGCGAAGATCCTGGCGCGGGCCGTCAACTGCCTGCATCCTAAAGACGGCGACCCTTGCGGCGAGTGCGAGATCTGCCAAGGATTGGAAAACGGGTCCATTTTAGACGTGGTAGAAATCGACGCGGCCAGCAACAACGGTGTGGACAGCATCCGGTCTTTGATCGAAGAATCCAACTTTACACCCACCACAGCGAAATACCGTGTGTATATCATCGACGAGGTACACATGCTTTCCATCGCGGCGTTCAACGCTCTGCTGAAAACCTTGGAGGAACCTCCTCCTCACGTGATCTTTATCCTGGCTACTACGGAAGTCCACAAGCTTCTGCCTACCATTTTATCCCGGTGCCAGCGGTTCGATTTCCGCCGCATCGCCCCGGAAGATATCGCCGGACGGCTGGAAGATGTGGCTGGCCGGGAAGATGCCCAGCTGGATCAGGACGCGGCCTTGCTCATCGCGCGCATTGCCGACGGCGCTTTGCGGGACGCCCTGTCCCTGCTGGACCAATGCCTGGGCCGTAACCGTCACGTGACGCTGGAGGTGGTCAATCAAACCGCCGGGGTGGCGGCCCGTGATTACCTTGCCGCCTTAGCCCAGGATATCGTGGAGCAAAACCCGGCCCATGCTCTGGAAGCCATCGACGGGCTCCACAGAGAATCGAAAGACATGAATCGGCTGTGCGAGGAAATGGCGGAATATTTCCGGGGACTGATGCTCATCAAAACCATGCGGGACGCTTCCCGGCTGGTGCTGTGTTCCCCTCAAGAACTGGAAGTCATGACTACCCAGGCCCTCTCTTTGAATTTGTCCGCCATTCTTCACGGACTAGATACGTTTGAGGAAACTTTGCACAAAATGCGCTATGCCAATCAACGGGCTGAATTGGAGATGGCCTTTGTAAAGCTGTGCAATCCTGAACTGGACACTTCCCCGGAAGCGCTGCTGCGACGGCTGGAAGCTTTAGAAAACGGCGCCCCCCGCCAGAGGGCCGTCCCTGTGGCCGAAGCCTCTGTCCCAGCGGAGCCTGCCCAGCGGGCGGAACTTTCGGAGCAGCCGTCTGTTTCGGAAAAAGCCCCTGAAAAGGAGCCTTCGATTTCCGAGCCAGCCCCCTCTCCCCAACCCGTTTCCGAAGAGGACCCTTTCCGGGAAAAGGTTTCGGCCCCTCCCGCCCAGCCGGAAACGGCCCCCACCGCAGCCAGGCCCCGAAAAAAAGCTCCGGCAGTGGATGTAGCCGCGCTTTCCGCTGGCGCTCAACGTTTTCGAGACTGGCCGGAAATCCTGCAGCGTATCCGCGGCGATACCAAAAGCGTAGCTATGGCTTTCGCGGGGTCTGCGGCATATGTGAACGGGGATTATATGCTGATTCAAGCGCCGGAATTGGCCTTTGAACTTTTGAAACGCCCTGAACAGCGGGATAGGATGCGGGAAGCCATCCGCCAAGTGACCGGCCGGGTGTACAAGCTGGGACCCTATCGGGAGCCTCGGGAGGAAACGCCTCCGGAAGCCGATCCTTTTGCCGAACTGGAACGCCGCGCCAAAGAGGAAGGTATCGACGTTCGGGAAACAGCGGAGCCTATGGATGCTGCCTCTTCCGAAGAGGAATCCCCTCCCCCGCTTACTGACGCGGAAATCCCATTTTAATGGATCAATTTATAAAAAATAATGCAACGGCTTTAGCCGGAAAGGAAGGATCATTATGAAAGCAAGACTGCCCCAGGGATTCGGCGGAGGCGGCCCCTCCAATCTGCAGCAGCTGGCCCGTCAGGCCCAGAAGATGCAGGAGCAAATGGAAGCCGCTACCGCTGAACTGGAAGAAAAAGAATATTCCGCCACTGCTGGCGGCGACGCTGTAAAGGCCACTGTTACAGGCAAGATGGAAGTAAAATCCATCGAGATGAAGCCTGAGGTCATCGACCCGGATGATGCCGAAATGCTGGCGGACTTGATAACCGCCGCTGTCAACGAAGCGCTGCGGGCCGCTGCCCAGGAAAAAGAAGAGCGGATGTCCGAACTTTCCGGCGGCATGAACATTCCGGGGCTGTTCTAAAATGGCCGGCTATCATGTGCCGCCCCTGGAGGTACTGGTGGAAAAATTTGAAAGCCTGCCGGGAATCGGTCACAAATCCGCTCAACGGCTGGCTTACTATATGCTGGGCGTCAGCCAAGAAGAAGCCCAAAGCTTCGCCCAGGCCATTTTGGACGCCCACGAAAAAATCCACACTTGCAAGGTATGCTGTAACTTGACTGATGGCGAACTTTGCCCTGTATGCCGCAGTGAAAGCCGGGACAAAAGCTCCATCTGCGTAGTGGAAGAGCCCAAAGATGTGTTCGCTTTAGAACGGGCCGGAGAATATAACGGCTTATACCATGTGCTTCATGGGGCTATCAGCCCGCTATCGGGCATTGGACCGGACCAGCTGAAAATCAAAGAGCTTCTCGCCCGTATGGATTCTACTGTGGAAGAGGTCATTATGGCCACAAACCCTACGGTAGAAGGAGAAGCCACTGCCATGTACTTATCACGGCTGTTGAAGCCATTGGGTGTCAAAGTAACGCGTCTCGCTTATGGAATCCCCGTAGGCGGCGATTTAGAATACGCGGATGAAGTTACTTTACAGCGCGCCATGGAAGGCCGTCAGGAACTATAACTCTAATAAAGCAAAAAGCCAGAGGCATTTCGACCTCTGGCTTTTTTTATTGAGAACAATCAAAGATGTTTTACAGAAAATCAATCCAAATGGATGGCAAGGCAGTTTGTATACTTCGTGGGCAGTTTTTCCGGCAGTTGCACTGTCAACACGCCGTAATTCTGAGCAAAGGGTACCGGCCCCGCGCCCAGCAGTTCCACAGAAGAAACCTTATCCTGAGGAGTGAGAGACTTGATAACCGGCACGCTGTTTTCCGGCATCTCCATAATGAAAGCGTAGAGGGTGTTGTCCTTCTGTGTAAAACGGTAATCCGAGGAATTCCAATCGGTTTTGTCCTCCCGGAACCCATCGATGAGAACGCGGGTATCGCCCTCGCCAAAAACGCGCCACGGCCGTGTGCCATAGATCGCCTGACCGCATACGGGGAACCAGGTGGCCAGTTCTTCCAACAGATAGCGGGCTTCCTCGTCAATGCTGCCATCCGGCCGCTGGAGGATATTTAACAGCATCGTGCCGTTCTTGGAAACAATATCGATCAACATCTCAATGATTTGTTCCGGACGCTTATACACCTGCGTGGCATCATAGAACCAGTTGCCGATGCAGGTATCTGTCTGCCAAGGACGCTCCTGCACACCGGGAAGCTGGCTTTTTTCAATATCCAGCACGCCCACTTCATAAACCTGGGCATCCCGATTTTTCTGTGTGTAAACAGCTTGGTTAGAACCATTCTGCTGAATAGAATCATTATACAAATAAGCAACCGCTTCCAGACCAGGTTGGAAACCTTCTTCCTCAAAAGGCAGGCCGCTGTCGGAATAAAGCAGAGCGGGATGGAATTTATCCACCAGTTCCTTCATCACATCCAGCCAATGAGCATGAAACTCTTTATTGCCCGTCAGCCATTGTGCCATCTTCCCCGTAGTGTCCCCAGGGATAACGTGTTCCTGGTTCGCATGATAAAACTGAGAATAGGCAGGATCGTTACCATCATAGGGCACGCCCTTATAAGGGCCATAGCTGTCGCATGTCTTGTTGGTAATCCACCAGCTGAAAGAAGCGCCTAAGTGTTCTGTTAAGCCAAAAGGCATGTGGTATTTGTCAGCCGCAGCTTTCCACAATGCGCAGATATCCTTTTGGGGACCGATCTTTACAGAATTGAAAGGATGAATCTGAGAATCGTAGTTAAAGAAATTGTCGTGATGCATCGCCTGGGCCACAAAATATTTGGCGCCTGCTTTGTGATACAATCCCATCAGTTCTTCTGGATCGAAGTTCTCCGCTTTCCACAGCTTACAGATATCCTTATACCCAAATTTGGAAGGATGTCCATAATGCCGCACATGATACAAGTTCTGCGGAGTGCCCTGAATATACATATTGCGGGCATACCAGTCACCACACATTGGCACACTCTGGGGACCCCAGTGGCTCCAAATGCCAAATTTCGCATCCCGGAACCACTCCGGGCATTGATAGTTCCGTAAAGAATCAAATGTTGCTTCAAACTGTTGGCCCATGCTTTCCAACTCCTCTTTTCACACATTATAAAATATTGTCAAGCTAAGCACTTATACACAAAACGTCTTGTCAAACGCTCAAATAACAGAGCTCTTTCTAAAACAAAACGTTTTGTTTTTTGTTGCTAGAATATCATGGTAAACACTTAATGTCAATAGGTTTTTAGTAAATTAACGTTTCACTTATCTAACACTAAAACATCTCTCCAATAGCTTTTCAAAACAAAAAAGAGAAACGCCCAAACCCGGCGTTTCTCCTTTTATTTGTCAATACTCTACCTTGCGCACATGAAGAGTTTTATCCTCTACAGAAAATTTCACCTCAAGCCCGGCAAAAGCCATCCCATATACCCGTTCCGGGTCATTTTGGTAGGAAGGTCTTGGATCTTGGGAAAGCACGCCTATCAAGGCAGCCCTGAGCTCTTCCGGTACTTTTTCCAAAAGCGCTTTGGGGAACTCTACCTCTAAATGATCTTCCCTATGCCGGTCGGAAAAGCTGCCCGCCGCCTCAGGACGGCAGTCTGCCAGCGGCACATAAGGCTTTACGTCAAAAATAGGCGTACCGTCCAGGAGGTCTGCGCCCCGTACCAGAAGCATGGGCCCGTCAACCCCATCATATTCCACCTTTTCCAGCTTCACGCAAGAAAGCCCTATGGGATTTGGGCGGAAAGGCGACCTGGTAGCGAATACCCCGACCCGCTGGTTCCCCCCCAGTCTGGGAGGCCTTACCGTGGGAGACCACCCATGGCTTTCTGTAAATTGCCACAAAAGCCACAGGTGGGAAAATTCCTCAATTCCTCGGAAGGCCTCTTGAATGCGGTATTCCTTTTCAAAAACTACCCGTGCCAAAAGCTCTGCTACCAAGCCGCTCTGCCGGGGAATCCCAAATTTTTCCGAAAACTGCGTCCGAATATGGGCGATCGGCCGCAGGGTCAGTGTTTCTTCCATCAGAATAGAGCTTCCTGCAATTCAGTCTCAGACTCGAAGGGGCCGGGCATGGGGTTAATTGCCCGGTGACGGCCGAAATAGTCCTGGTTAAAGATGATCGGCGTACCGTCGGGATTCTCAAATTTCTCTTCAGGCTCAAATGCCTCGCCCAAAAATTCAGTAGACACGCAAGGAGCTTTCATCTCAGGAAGCAAATCATAGAGATTTGTCTCCAAAGTATATTTGCCTTCTTGCTGGTTAAGTTTCAACGTCACCTTATCGGGGATTACTTTGGCGTTTGCCTCTTTCTCCCAGGGCTTCGCGCCGCCGTAGTAAACGTTGCCGTCAGCCCACACAGGCAGATGCATATAATAGCGGTCGCTGGGCTCGGACCCCATACCGCAATAGCCTTCAAATTCCTTGTCCCATTCCTCAAAGGTAGGATAGCCATCATACTTAAAGGTGCCCACTTCCACATTGCTGTCATCCCACATGTTGGGGTGTTCTTTGGTGCGCTCCATGGCCTCCACTAAAGCGGGGTGCACATCCTGCTGCACAAAGATATTGTTATAGAACCGCACATCGCCGTGGAGGAAAGTCATAAAGCCCATGACTTCCGTGCGGTGAGCCACATGGTAAGGAGTATACCGGGGAGAATTCAGCGTCAAAGCGCCGTTGTCCGTGCCAATGCCCACCGCAGTCAGCGCGCCGCCGATCAAGTTGTGGACCACCGCAATCCCTTGAGCGGCCAACTTCAAAGAGCGGGTGGAAAGCAGCAGGTTATTGTCGATCAGCGTGGGGCCGTGGGAAACTTCCACAAAGATATCCTCGCCCATCCCCAGAAACTCTTCCTTGTCGGGATTCTCACTCAGATTAGGCAGGGTATTGTCATGGAACAAGTTCTGCGTCACGCGGGTGCCCTGAGCCTGCCAGTCCAGCCAGATGCCACGGGTGCAGTGATGGATATGGTTACGGCGGTACACCACGTCGATGGCAGCGTGCATCTTGATGCCGCCGATCTCAGCGCCGGAAAGATTCTGCTTGTTGTTGATATGATGGATGTGGTTATCCTCGATCAAAGAGAACACACCGCCCAGATGGCCCACGATACCGGTCTGGCCGCAATCATGAATGTTGCAGCGGCGGATGATGTGGTGACCGATGTTTTCCTTAGTCCAACCCTGAATCTGCGCCAGGCAGATACACTCCCGCTCTGTCTGGGTACCATCCTTATACTTGGTTTTCAGCCATTTGTTGTCGTTCTCGGGCTGGCGGAACTTACCCAAAGAAATGCCGGAGCATTTGGAATCGGAAACCTCGCAGTCCTCGATAATCCATCCCTTAGACCAGTGGGGGCCGATCATGCCTTCCTGATAGGCGGTGGGAGGCGCCCATTGGGTAGCGGCCTGGCGCACCACAAAGCCAGACAAAGTGATGTAGTTGACGCCGGTCTTGCTGGGATAGAAGCAGTTACGGCGCACGTTGATCTCCACAGTCTCCTCATTGGGGTCAACACCGTGGAAATTGGCGTAAATCACAGTCTTGCCGCCGTCCTGGCAGGTATACCAGCGATAGATGGTGAACTCCGGGTCCCAAGAAGGCTTGTACACCTGGGGATGGATCACGCCTTCCAGGTCTTCGCTCTCATACATGGATTTGCCGTTTAAATAAACCTCTCCGGTATGGAAAGGCTTAGACGGAATATACCAGTCGCCTTCGATCAGGGTGGTATAGGGGTTATACTCGCCAAACAAGCCGTTGGGGATGCGTGCTACCCAAACATCGCCCTCATAAGGCTGCCAGGTCTTGACCACTTCGGAGCCGGTGATCACAGCGCCGCCAGGGACTTCCGAACGGTAAGTGATGCGGCAATCATCACTGACACCGCCGTTGATAGGGTCTACCCATTCACGGTAATAACCAGGCAATACAACGACTTCATCGCCAGCCACGGCTACCCGCGCCGCCTCGTTGATCGTCTGGAAAGGAGCTTCTTTAGTGCCGTCGCCGCTGCGTTTTACACTGGCAGAAACATAATAAATCAAAACAATTCCTCCTTTAAAGTTCTCTCCAAAAGTTTTCAGAATGTCCCGAAAAGCCGTTCTTTATCTGGACGCTTATGAAGTTGATTGTAGCATTCAGCGTTTTGGTTGTCAACAAAGCAGAAAACCACGCACTATCATCTTCCTGTTTTACTGAATAATCGGAGACTGCCAAATAAAAAAGCGAGTGCGCTTACAGCCTCTCAAAAGCCATAAGAACACCCGCTATGGTCGAGGTGACAGGATTTGAAACAGCAATCACCGTTTTTCACAACCATTTTAACCTTAAAAAATCCCAGTAATTATGCGGATTTTCCGCTTTTCATGTTTTCCCGTTTTACCCATCATATAATGACCAAACGCAGAAACAAAGACCAAACAAAGACCAAGTTTCAAACACTTTTTCCACCGTTTTCCCTGCGTATAATGGCAACGAATTACCAGCAACTTTTTCTGCTGTCCCTCCTTTTTTATGTTTAGCGTTTCTCAGCGCTTAACGGAGATAAAGTCTGGTTTTGTCTGGTTCTTTTTTATGTGTGCACTTTTGGGCAACTTCTTTTTTATAGGCGGCAGTTTTCGACTTTTTTATGTGCGGACTATTGCGGTTTTTCCGAGAAAGCCCCTTTAATGTAAATACCCGGAAAAACAGTGGTTTTCGTAAGTTTTTGACCCTTTTTTATGTTGTAGATTTCCGGTGATTACACACGTCTTTTTTATGTGTCGCATTTTGTCGCAGTTTCTCCCTGGTTTCCTTTTGGTTCTGGCGGCATGTGGGCCTGGTGGTATCCGATCATGGGCAAGCGACTCTATTTTGTGTTGCGCCTGTTATTGCTGGCGTGTCTTGGCCTGTCTGAGCGTGTGCAAGGCGGTTTTTCTTTTTATAGGTGAAAATATACCCTACCCAATAAAGAAAGGCCCCTTCCCCACGCTTGCGCAGGCCGTGGCGCACATTCCAGCAGCCAGAAACGGAACCGACCTAATTTCAGCCCCAAAATCTCCGGTTTTTTGCGGGTCGCAGTAACCACTTGTGGGAATTCCCTCGGAAGGACCCGTAACCAAGCAAAGCCCTGCCCAAACCGGGGCAGCCTTGCCATTCCATAAAAAAAGAACGGGCCGCAGCTCTCAATGAGAACCACTGCCCGCTCCTGGGGATGGTTAGGATTAGCTTTCCAGAACAGCCTGGACGTACTCACTAGGGAGGTACTGGCTTACCTGGGGGAACGTGTTCCGCAACAGCTCTGAACTTGGCAAAGCGTTGTGGATGGATAAGTTCTCTTGGGTAGGCCACTGGGCAAACAGGTTATCCAGCTGGATACACAAGGCGTCCTGCAGATCCTGCTCAGCTCGGCCCAACTGGTTTGCCGCTTCTCGTTCTTCCTGAACTGCCTCTCGCAGCTGGGCCAGTTCTCCAGGATTCAGGGTAGGTTTCTCGGTCACAATTTGGGCGGCGTGTTCCTCTTTCCGCTTGGCAAACCGGAGCTTGTTTTCCAGCTCTGCGCCCTGGGAATCACTGCCTCCCCGGTCCAGCAGTTGGTTCAACTCCCCTTCCAACTGTGTAATCTGCGTCTGGGCTTCCTGCTGGTCCAGCCGTGCCTGCTCCTGGCTCCGGTGTGCTCGTTGTGCCGCCTCGCTCAGAATCCGCTGAACCGCTGCCCTGCTCTTTTCGTGGGCGGCATGGGCCTTGGTGTAGGTGGTGCGGGCTGCGTCCAAGCTGGGCAGGTCCTGACGCTGACGGCTCCCAGGTGCCTTTAAGCGATAGGCTTCAAAGGCGCTGGAGATCTGGCTCATGGGCAAGGCTGCCGGGGTAATGGAGCCTCCACGTTTTTCTGCCGTGGGTCGATACCTGGCAAACGCTTTTTCCGCCAGTTCCTCGAGTTTCTTTTCCATACTCATGGTTTTGAAAACCTCCTTAATTTTATCGGTTTGGGGAATCTGCCAAAGGACACGGGAAGGAACCTCCCCCGCCGGTTGACTGTTTCCCGGTTTATGTGATATCATAATAGCAATGGTTTTGATTTCCACGCAAAGCGTCCGGGGAGGTACACTCCCTGTGGCGCTTTTTTACTGGGAAATTTCTCCGCTGGCCTCGCTGCCGGTGTATTCCCCGTTTACAACAGCCCGCAGATGGGCAAGATAGTCCTCCCTCTGTTCCGGGGTCAATTTTTCCGCGAGGCTCAGCATTTCCTGCATCATTTCCTCCCGGCTGGTTTTCTCTTGGCTCATAAACGCACCTCCTTTGCCTCTTTTTGCAGATCCTGCAGGAACTCCCGGAGCACCCACAGAGAATCCGTGTAGTACTCCACCCGGTTTCCCAGGGCAAGGGCCGGGCTGGAATCGCTGGGGACTTCCTCCTCCAGCCCCTCCGCCAATAGCCCACAAAGGCTGATTGCCATTCCCAAACGAGTTCCCACATCGTCCAGCACCACAGCGGCGGGAAAATCCCCTTGCTTTCTCTGCTGCCCTGTGGTAATCTTGTCTTGGATATGTTCGTCCCCTGCGCTCTGGAAAGTTGCCGCTTTCCGGGGCGCTTTTTTTGTGGTCTACTTCATCGTGATTCCTCCTAGTCCATTTCTTGTTCGATCAAAGATTCTCGCACACCGTCCACGTCCTCCTGGACTTTTTTCAAGTCATCGGCCATGAATCCAAACTCCACAGAGAGCCTGGGACCTGTCTGCTGGTACTGCTCGATAATCTCCAGCAGGTCGCTCAAGCACTCACAATGGCACGCCAGGGCATGGAGCTGCACACTGGCACCCAACAGGGTAAACTTCGGCTTTGCTGCCACAAAATCACCTCCTTTCATGGCCATCTCCCGGAAGAGAGTAGGCCGTGGCCAAGTAAGGGGAAAAACTCAGTGTTTCCGGGGCTTCTCTTTATTTGACCACCTGGTCAAGTAAGAGAGGGAACACTCCCTTTATTTGCCCACCTGGTCAAATAAGCTGAGGCCGCTTGTTTCCTGGCTTTTTCGCTTATTCGGCCACCTTCCTTTTCTCTGCCGGGTGCGTCAGGTGGGGTGGACCAGATAGCGCTCCGGCTCGGAGAACTCCGTCCGGGTCACGGTCCACTGTTTGTGATCCCCGAACCCGTTGCTCTTGTATACAATGGCGCTGCTTTCTTTCAGCTCCTCCTTGGCCCGGCGCAGGGTCCGCTCACTGTATCCCGCCTGCTTGGCCAGACGCTCCAGCTCCTTGGCTGGGAGGGTGTTGTCCGCCTCCGCCAGCTTATCCAGAATGAACTGTTTGCAGTCCTCCCGCTTGGGTGCACTAGTCTGCAGCACTGTGTCCTGCATGAATTCCCGGTCACGTTTCCAAGTGGTTCCCTCCCGGGTGAGGGTCCCCGTTTCTCCAAAGGACAGCAGCAGTGTCTCCTGGAGAGTGGTGTAGTTGTTCTTCTCATTGGAGAGATACCGCTGTCCCGGTTCCCCGGCGGTCCCCATCATCAGCACGGACCGGGCCACGTCCCACAGGTCGGCGGAGTCTGCCAGCCGGTTCCGGCCAGAGGCTCCTGTCCGTTTGTTGGTGTGGCAGACGATCAGGAAGGTGGTTCCGTACTCTTCCCCCAAGGCAATCAGCGGGGCCATACATTCCCGCATATCATTGCGGTTTCCCATGTTGGTGCCCTTGGGCAGAAAGCCCTGGATGGGGTCGAACACGCACAGAGCGGGACGGCAAAAGGCCACAAACTCCCGCAGCCGCTCACTGCCCAGCTTCAGCTCCCGGAATGCGTCCCCGCTCTCGGCGGACAGGTCCAGAGTGACCACCTTCTCCAGGTTGGCCCCGGCCTCCCGCAGCTGTTTTCGCAGCTTTTTCCGGACGCTGTCCTCTGTGGAGAAAAAGGCCGCTGTCTGAGGGGTTCTCTCCGTGCCCGGCGGGTCCAACAGACAGGGCCTGCCGCCGCTGACCGCTGCCACCAGGTCACACCACAGTGTGGTCTTTCCCGTGCCGCCGTCCGCCGCCAACAGGGTGATCTGCCCCTCCGGCAGCCACCCCTCCACCAGCCAAGAGGCCTCCTCCTCGGGGAAGTCCGCCAGGGAGTGAAAGCTGGAGAGGAACGGGTCTTTTTCCGGGGGAGGCGGCTCCCATTTGGGTGCCCTTTCTGCCAGCATCAGGAGCAGAGCGCTGCCGTGAACCGGTTCCAAGTGCTCCAGCACATCGGTAATGTCCCCGTGCTCCGGCAGGTCCGGCCACAGCTCCACCATGTCTAGCACCTTTACCTCCGCTGCCACAGGGGCCAGCTTTTGGGCCTCATACTGGGCAAAGGTCCGCCCTACCTGGTCGTTGTCCTCCAGAATGTACACCGTTTTCCCCCTGAAATAAGGGGTGTATTCGTCCTTCCACTTGTTGCCGGTGCCTGCTCCATCCGGGGAACAGGTTGCCGTCATAGTGGGCGGCACGCTCTGTTCCCGGAACACCCGGACCAGGTTGTCCACGTCCTTTTCTCCTTCGCAGAGAAACACCGTGTCGGCCTGGACCAGCTCCGGCAGGCGGTAGGGAACCGCCACTTCGTTCCGGCCGCTTTTCCAGGTTTTCCCCTCTGGATGGCTCCAGGTGAAGGTTTTCTTCTTTTTTCCGTTTTCCCATCGTTCCCAACGGGTTTTCCTGGCCAGCAGGTTCCCCTGGGGGTCGGTGTAGTCGTAGTGGGCCACCGGGTTTCCCCGGTCCTCCCGGGGAGTGTTCCGTGGTCTGGTTCGTTCCGGCAGGGGCTTGTCCCCATCGGGGAACAGGTCCCTCATGGAAAGCCCCATCTCCCGGACCACCGCCTCTGTGGAACAGCCCGCCTGACAGCACACCAGGATTCTCCCGTCCTCCCCTTGGGAAACCGTCAAACTGGCGGTTTTATCGTCGTGGGCGGGACACCTGGCAGAGTAGCCGCTACCGCAGCGATTTACTCCAGAGAGCCGGTTCAAAAATTCCTCAAGCTGCAATCAATCACCGCCTTTTGAGTTGGTTCGTGGTCCTTCATTCCTCGATTCTCCGAATCTTCCCCACCGCTGGAGGCTTGGCCTCTTGGGAACCATTTTCCAGAAATTCAATCAAGTTCGGCCAGTAAATCAAGGAGCTGTGGCCCATCTTAGTGTGTTTTAATTCCCCACGCTTGCACAGCACCCGCAGCTGGGCCTCGGACAGCCCGATCCCTTCCGCCTTGCACCGGGCGGCTGTCTTGGGAATGGTGGCAACCTGTGTAAATTCGCTCATGCTTCTAAGTCCTCCAGTCTCTTAGTAAATTCTTCCTGCAGTTGTTTTTCCTGCCGGATAAACTCTGACAGGGTGGTGATTTCCTCCGAGGCCACTTTCTGGCGAAGAGTGGTAGAAACTGCGCCACGCACCGCTTGCGCCAAGGTAGGGTAATATCTCGGGCTTTGCATTTCAACCCCCTTTCCCACCCTATGACGGGGCTTGCCCACTATGTAACACTCACTGTCTGCTGTTACTACTAATTTGTCCGTTAACCGAATCATGTTTCGACCTCCTTTTCCAGAATCGTTTCCAGCGGTACTCCCAAACCCTTCGCCAGTTTGGCGGCGGTAATAGGGTTGCAGCTTCCCCGACCTTTAATGGTGGAAATCTGCTGTCGAGAAACCCCGGAAGCCTCCGAAAGCTGGGAAGCACTCATTCCCGCCTGAGCCTGGCAAAGCTCTAGTTGCTGTCTGCTGATCTTCATGGTATCACCTCCCAATCGAACTATTAGTTCTCTATGCACTAATTATATAGCACTAATTCGTGCGAGTCAATACTATTTTCAAGAAACTTATTGAAAAGTGCGCTAATTTGTGTTTAAATAAGACGTAGGAGGTGTTTCAAGTGGGTACCGGATCAAAAATAAAGGCCATTCTGAAAGAGCAAAAAAAGACCATCAAACAGTTATCCCAGGAGTCCGGCGTTTCGCTTAACACGTTATATTCCATCACCAAGCGGGATAGTGCCGCTGTCACAGCGCCTGTGTTGGAAAAAGTCGCTCAGGCTCTGCAAGTACCCGTTTTCTCGCTTTTACCAGAAAAACAGGCAACCGAGGCTTTAATCGGTATCGATAATTTGACAAAATATTTTGAAAATGAATACAACAATCCCGAATCCGAGCACTACCATTCTGAAACATTCCGAAATAAATTTTCCCGGGATACCCTTCTTCACACCGCTTTAGAGGAAGCTATACAAGACATATCGTTTGACCAAATGGATAAAGCCCAGGAACTGGCGGATCAAGTATATGTAGATGCTATGGAAGGACTACCGGACAGGTATATAAAAAAAATCATCGATAATGCTTTCCGTTTTCTCAACCGCCGGGGCAAAATAGAAGCAATGCTTCGAATCCTTGAACTAGAAGAAAACCATCGGTTCCATATTGATTCATCCACAAACGATGACGAATATGAGGACGACAAAGAGGAGTTTGAGAAAGAGTAAACCGCTTTCGGCATAAAAAAGGAGGCCAAAGCCTTGGAAGAACTATTGCAGGAACTCCGCTCTTTATGTGAGGCGGGGAAAATCACCTGGACACGCCACGCCCTAACACGGATGTTACAGCGGGACATTTCCAGGGAAGAAGTGAAAGCGGCCATCCTACACGGAAAAGTGATTGAGAATTACCCACAAGATTACCCGTACCCAAGCTGTTTAATTCTCCACATCCAGGGGAAGCCTCTCCATGTGGTGTGCGGTGCCGGGGATGGGGAATTGTGGATCATCACCGTATACCGGCCCGATCCCAGCCAATGGGACAACGATTTCGCAACCAGAAAGGAGAGCCAGGCATGAAGTGCTTTTTGTGCAAGGGAGATTTGCAGGAACAGACCACTAATTTCATGATTGACGTGGATAACTGCTTTATCATCGTGAAGAATGTCCCCTCTCGGGTGTGCAGCCAGTGCGGGGAAGTGTCCTACTCGGATGAAGTAGCCGCCAAGCTGGAACGCATTGTAAAAGCAGTGCGGAAAGCGGTTTCCGAGGTGGCTATCGTCAATTACCAGGATAGTGTGGCATAAAGGCTTTGAAAAGCCTTCACACAACCGCTTTCACCATGCAAGAAAGGAGGAACAGCCGTGGCAACCATAACAAAACGGGGGGACACCTACCGTATCCGCTGTTCCCTGGGATATGACAGCCAGGGAAAGCAGGTGATCCGCTCCACCACCTGGAAGCCCTCTCCGGGCATGACGGAAAAGCAGGTGGAAAAGGAGCTGAACCGCTTTGCCGTCCTTTTTGAAGAGCGTTGCAGGAGCGGCGGCGGGGATCCCCATATCACCTTTGAAAAGCTGGCGGAAAAGTGGTTTTCCGAATACGCCAAAAGCCATTTGAAGGCCAAGACCTACCACGAATACCGGGGCATGACGGCCCGCACCTACCAGGCTTTGGGCCATATCAAGGTGGACAAACTGCGCCCCCGGCATTTCAGGGAGTTTTTCGCCATGTTGGCGGAACCGGGCATGAATCAGCGCACCAAAGGCGGCTTGGCTCCCAAAACGATCTGGAACTATTACTCTTTCTGTTCCTCCGTTATGGGCTGGGCGGTAAAGTCCGAACTGATAGACCGGAACCCCTGCACCGCAGCCGCCCCGAAAAAGCCAGCCTCCCACATTGTCTGTTTGGACGATGAACAGGCCCGGCAATTTCTGGCCGCCCTGGAGCGGGAGCCGCTGGAGGACAAGACCTTTTTCACCCTGGCCCTGTTGACCGGATACCGCCGGGGCGAACTGCTGGGCCTGGAATGGCCGGACGTGGACTTGGAAGCGGGTGTCATCACCGTGCGCCGCACCTCTCAATACACCAATGACCGGGGAACGTACACCGACACGCCAAAGACTGCAAGCTCGGCCCGATCCACGAAAATCTCCCCCTCTCTGGTGGAACTGCTGCGCTCTTACAAGGTGGCACAGGCCACGGCAAGGCTGGAGCGTGGAGACCTCTGGGCCAGCGACTGGACAGAGCACCCCCGGCTTTTCACGGGGCTGGACGGCTCTCCCATGCAGCCAAATATGCCAGGAAAGCGGCTCCACAAGATTCTGGAACGGGCAGGACTTCCCCAAGTGACCCTCCATTCCCTGCGACACACAAACGCCAGCTTGCTAATTACCAGCGGCGTGGACGTGCGAACCGTGGCGGCACGGCTTGGGCATAGCCAGACAAGCACCACACTGAATATTTACGCTGAGACCATCAAGAACGCAGAGGCGGCAGCCGCTCAAGCGCTGGACGATATTCTCTTGAAAAAGGCATAAAGAAAAGGGGCCTTCCACCACTGGAAAGCCCCGATTTTTATACCCATAAAGACCAAATAAAGACCAAAACACCAAAAAGGCAAAAGAAAAGCCCCCGGAGAATGGCTCTAGACCGCCATTTTCTGGAGGTTGTACTGTGGTCGAGGTGACAGGATTTGAACCTGCGACTTCTACGTCCCGAACGTAGCGCTCTACCAAACTGAGCCACACCTCGTAAAAAAGCCTCGGATATAAAACCGAGGCTTTGGCAGCGGTACCAGGATTTGAACCCAGACAAACAGAGTCAGAGTCTGCTGTGCTACCCTTACACAATACCGCTTTATTTTCGCTGCTCAGGTCGAACAGCAGTATCTATTATAACAAACTTTCCTGGAAAGTCAATACCTTTTTCAAATTTTTTCAATTTTTTATTTTTTCCGATTTTTACGCAATACAGCTTGAATCTCCAGGCCGTTTTAGCTTTTCCGTGGCGGCTTTTTAGGCCTTCCGCACAGGGATCCCTTTCCCCGCCAGATAGCTTTTTAATTCGGGGATAGCCACCTCGCGAAAGTGGAACAACGACGCCGCCAGCACCGCGTCCGCTTTGCCCTGGGTAAACGCCTCATAAAAGTGTTCCATAGTCCCCGCTCCGCCGGAAGCGATCACCGGAATGGATACCGCCTCTGAAACAGCACGGGTCAAGTCTAAATCATAGCCAGATTTCGTACCGTCACAATCCATACTGGTCAGCAGGATTTCCCCTGCCCCCAAACGTTCCACTTCCCGGGCCCATTCCACAGCGTCCCGCCCGGTATCAACTCTGCCCCCGTTCAGGTACAGCGTCCAGCCGCCGTCTGCCCGGCGTTTGGCGTCCATAGCCACTACAACGCATTGACTTCCAAACTTATACGCAGCCTCCTGAATGATAGAGGGATTGCGCAGAGCTGCCGAATTGACCGACACTTTGTCCGCCCCCGCCCGGAGGATTCGGGTAAAATCTTCCACTGTGCGGATACCGCCCCCCACCGTGAAAGGAATAAAAATGCTTTCCGCCACCCGCGTGACGATATCCACCATGATGTCCCTGTCATCCGAAGACGCGGTGATATCCAAAAGCACCAGCTCATCAGCGCCTTGCCGGTCATATTCCACTGCGGCTTCAACCGGGTCCCCCGCGTCTCGCAGTCCCACGAAATTGGTGCCCTTTACCACCCTTCCGTTATTCAAATCCAAACAGGGGATAATCCGTTTCGCGTACATGAGCTAGTCCTCCTTCCTCTCCAGCGTGGCCACAAAATTCCGTAAGATCGCAAGGCCCACCTGGCCGCTTTTTTCCGGGTGGAACTGGCAGGCCATCAGATTCTTTTTCCGCACCGCTGCATGAATCTCGGTGCCATACTGGGCGGTGGCTGTTACCACATCCTCTTCGGCCCGAAGATAATAAGAGTGCACAAAATATACATAAGGCTCCGCCGGGAGCCCCTGAAAAAGAGGCTCTCCCGGTTTAACCTCTAAAGAGTTCCATCCAATATGGGGAATCTTTAAGCCGCTTTCTTTGGGCAGCCTCAGCACCTTTCCCTTTAAAAGCCCCAATCCCCGGACCCCCGGCGATTCCTGGCTTTCTTCAAAAAGGATTTGCAAACCCAGGCAAATACCCAAAAACGGACGTCCACTGTTCACAAAATCGCAGATAGCTTTTTCAAACCCACGAGACCGAAGCTGATTCATAGCGTCGCCAAAAGAGCCAACACCTGGCAAGACTGCCGCTTCCGCAGATAAAAGGACCTGGGGGTCCCCTGTCACAGCGCACTCGCACCCGATATGTTTTAGCGCCTTTTCCACACTTTGCAGATTCCCAGCTCCATAGTCCACGATAGCTATCATTTTGCTTCACCTCGCTAATACGATAAAGCAACTATATCATAATAAACCCCACCTTGTCAAGCAGGCCCATTACGATAAAAGTGTATAATGTTTTTCAAGCATCTTCCGACTGAGCCCATCCCATGCTGCGGCGGACTCCTTCGTGCCAGCGTTCCAAATCCTTCTGGCGGCGCTCTTCCGGATAGTCCGGGGCAAACCGCGCGTTTTCACGCCACAAAGAGGAAAGCTCTTCTAAGCCGTCCCACACCCCTACTGTCAAGCCGGCCATCATGGCGGACCCTAAAGCGGTGGTCTCCAAGCACTGGGGACGGCACACCTTGGCATTCAGGATGTCCGCTTGATACTGCATCAGGAATTTGCTGCGGGACGCCCCGCCGTCCACCCGGAGTTCGGGGATGGCTACGCCGCTTTCACGCACCATAGCTTTCACCAAATCGCAGCTTTCCAAGGCAATGCTTTCCAATACAGCCCGGCACAAATGAGCCCGGGTAGTGCCGCGGGTAACGCCCAGAAGCGCGCCCCGGGCGTACATATCCCAATAAGGGGCGCCCAATCCGGTAAACGCCGGCACAAAGCTGACGCCGCCGGCGTCCTCCACAGTCTCTGCCAGCTGGTCCGCTTCTTGGGGAGTCTTGATGAGTTCCAGTTCATCCCGCAGCCATTGGATTGCCGACCCGGCGTTGAAGGCGCTTCCTTCCAATGCGTAAGTGACACGGCCATTTATTTTCCAAGCCACTGTGGTCAAAAGGCCCGCTTTAGAAGCCACCGGCTTATTGCCTGTGTTCATCAGCACAAAGCAGCCTGTGCCATATGTATTTTTCGCCATACCCTCCTGGAAACAGCACTGGCCGAACAAGGCCGCGTGCTGGTCTCCCGCCATGCCCGCGATGGGGATTTCCTCGCCCAGCACATCGGGGCTGCATACGCCCACGATCTCTCCGGATTCCGCCACCCGGGGCAAGGCGCTTTGGGGAATGCCCAGCTCTTTTAAAAGTGTCTCATCCCAGCGAAGTTTATGGATGTCGAACAACATGGTGCGGGAAGCGTTGGTCACATCCGTGACATAAGAGGCTCCGTCCGTCAGGGAATACACCAGCCAAGTATCGATAGTGCCAAAGCGCAGCCGTCCTTTACCGGCCAGTTCCTGGGCCGCGGGGACGTTTTCCAGAATCCACTTCATTTTTGTGCCGGAAAAATAGGGGTCGATGATCAGGCCCGTAGTATCCCGGATGTAGTCCTCCATGCCGCTGGAACGCAGCCGTTCACATTCGGGAGCAGTGCGCCGGCACTGCCAAACGATGGCGTTGCACACCGGGATGCCTGTTACCGCGTCCCACGCCACAGTGGTCTCCCGCTGGTTGGTAATGCTGATGGCGGCAATATCCCTGGCGTGGACCCCGACCTTCTCCACAGCCTGGCGCATGGCGTACAGCGTTGTCTGCAAAATCTGCACCGCGTCATGCTCTACATAGCCGGGCTGAGGATAGATCTGCGGGAACTCCCGCTGGCCCATGCCAGCTATCCCGCCAAAAGAATCGAACAGCACAGCCCTGGAACTGGTCGTTCCCTGATCAATGGACAAAATATACTTTCCCACCATCATAATCAACCACTCCTTTATCTGCGGGCCAATCAGCCCTTTCTGAAAAACAAGCGCCGGAAAAATCCTTCCCCTTTGCCCACCACATGATAGTTCCGCAGCCATGAAGGATCAATCTTCTCCAACACGACTTGAGGGCACTCATACTGAGAAGGCTTGCGCTGTTCTTGCAAATCCTCTAAAATTTCGTTATAACGCCGGACCGTGAGCTCTTCACAATCCGGCCTGAGAGATTTATAATTTCCCGGTTTGGCGAACTGGAACGCATAAAGGAAGTCCGCCCACACCGCGTATTCCGTCAGATGGATGTATTCATCCGGCACATCCAAAACCAGCCTCACCGAACCCGATACCTTGCCTCCGGTATTCTGCTTTTTGCCCTTCAACACCCCGAAAATAGGGCATTCGCATTTCAAACCCAGCAGATCGATCATAGCGTCATATTCCCCACGCAGCGAAAGATTGGGCTTTGCCCGGTAGGTCTCTCCGGATTTAAGCACTCGCAGCACCAGCTTGGACTGGTATGTGATCACTATCATAAGAAGATGCCTCCCTTTTCTTTCTCTTCTCTCTCCCTTTTCAATTTTTCTTCCCGCTCTTTCTGGGCCTGTTCCGGAGTTTTGGTGGCCCACTCAAAAAGAAACGTGTCAAACTCGCCCCGATTATTGGGCTTTATCAAAAAGCGCTTCAAAAGCGCTTCCTCTTCCAAACCCGTACCGCCGTAGTAAGCATCTGCGATCCCCCCTGCGATGCAGGCAACCGTATCTGTGTCGCATTTTACGCTGAATACGTTCCGAATACAGCTTTCCCAGTCTTCCGATTCCAAAAAACATCGCACCGCTAACGGCATGGTGCCCATAGCCGTGTCGTCAAAATGGCCAAAAGGCCTGTAAAACCATAAAGGCCTTACAAGGTGATAGCCATATTTTTTGCGTAAATACTGAGAAATATCCTTTTTGCTGGAACCGGTCCGGGCAAGAAACACACAGCCCGCCGTAGCCATGGCCGCACGCACGCCTTCCGGATGGTTATGAGTTACAATAGAACTGAGCACTGCCTGTTCTTCCACTTCTTCCAAAGTGGTATAATGCCATCCGATATAGCTGACACGCATGGCTGAGCCGTTGCCATAACTGTTATACCCTTTTTGAGAAGAAGCATTGAGCCAGTTTTTGAACATGGTCCCATAGCCTACCCGGTCATATTTTTTTCCGAACAGGCTGTAAGCTTTTGCATAAGGTGTATTGGTCAGCACCGCGTATTTGGTTGCCACTGTCAAGACCGTGTCGTCGGTATACGTACTCATACCGCCGAAAAAGTCAGTAGTTTTCCAATCAAAATTCTGCGGGCGGCTAAACTCGAACCTGGAACCCGCGATATCACCCAAAATCGCACCGTACATACAGCGCCCTCCTTCCAACAGCCGGCGGGCCAAAGCCCGGCATTTCCCATTTTGCGCCCAGAAGCCGAGCGTTTATCCCTTGCTTGCGCCGCCTTTACGAATCGCCATATTTCCAGATGTAGTAGTAAAACGCAGCTGCGCGCGACCCTTTCCATAAAGCAGGCTTCCATGCTCCCCTTTTCCTGGGAAATCCGAATCAAAACTGCCCGAAACACTGGAATACTCCGCTTGGAAACCGTCATTTTCCGGCAAGGTCAGAGAAATCCCCCCAGAAACAGAACGGAACTCGCCTTCTTCCGGGCAAATGGAAAGTTCCATCCGCACAGGCCCGGAAATATTGTCCACAGAAAAAACATTCCCCGAACCCAGGAAATCCAAACCGCCTGTAACATTGGAAAGAGCGCATTCTTCCGCCTGCACCTGACGAATCTGCAAATACCCGGAAGAAGTCGCCGCCGAAAGGCTCTCCACATTGCCCACGTTCCACTGGATATTTCCCGAAACTGTAAAAACTTTGGCTTTTTCCCCATATACGGATGAAAGATACAAATCCCCTGCGGCGGAAGTGACGTCGATCTCTTGAGCGGTCACGCCGTCCACATAGATTTCCCCTGCCACGCTGACACATTTCAGTTCTTCCATCTGGCTTGCAACCGTTTGGGGAACTTCCACAACCAGCCGTTTTTCCAAATTTTCAAAAACGCCGAGAGGCAGCAATCCATGGTCCCAGCGTATCTTCAGCGCGCCGCCCGCAGAAGAAAGGGCCAAGCGCTCATCTTCTTCCAGCGGACGGTCAGCATATTCTGTTACAGTGATCAAATCCCCTTCGCAAGGACGCACATACACCGGGCCGTCGCTCCACGTAATCTCCAACCCATCTACCGAACTGGCCGACAGATCCCAGGTAGTTTGATAATCATACTGCCAGTCTGTTGGCTTATCGGAAATAAGTTCTTCCAGACCGAACCATCCGGTAGAGCCTCCCACTGCCAGCACACAACTCAGAAAAAAGACCGCCAGCAGGGCCGCCGCCCCAGTAAAAAACCAGCGTTTTTTCATTTGTTTTCTCCCCTTTTTCATCCCGGCGTTCTTGCAAGCGTGTTCTTATATATAGTATCTTACAATACACAATCCCGGCTGTCAATGAATTTCACCCTCCTCCAGAGGGGATTCCACTGGGCGCATTGTCGAAAAAAGAAATTGTTTCCTGTAATATCTTATGTTATAATGTACCTGCGCTTTCGGCCCATATCATCCTGAACGGGGAAAAACGCGAAACTGCCGGAATAGCGCGTTTGTCAACTGGGACAAATTAATTTGAAAATGGGGATGCTCACTATGACGGATCTTGCCATCGTGCTGCTGTGCGCAGCAGGGTTCTATCTGGCGCTGCTGGAGGACCGCTTCCGCCTTTGGGCCACAGTGGCCAGTTATGGGGCGGCTTATCTTGTTTCTCTGGGGATTGGATGGATTTTTTCCCGGCTGCTGGGTCCTTCATGGGCAGTTGCCGCAGGGAGCTTAGTGCTTTTCGCCGCTTCCCTGCTTTTATCGAAAAACAACCTTCTGCAAAAGTTTTACTTAGTGCTTTTAACTCTTTCCTGCCACTTTTATTTAGAAGCTTTTCTCCCCACAGTGTTGGGGATCATGCCCTTTTCCACAGCGGGAGTATTCGCCGGTTTGTTCACGCTGGTCTCCCAGCTTTTGCTGGCCGCTTTGTTAGGGCTCTGCCTGTACCGGCCTTTTCACCATTTCAGCGACCGTGGTCCGTCCGCGTTCCTTGTGGGCATGTACATCGTCCAGCTTGCTGTGTGTGGCGTGGGCAATGGGCGGACTGATTTCCTGTTCCGGGTTCACGTTCCGGCAGAGCGGCTTTTGCTGGCCACCCTTTTGCTTATTGCGGTGGTTTTCGCGTTCCGATCCGTCTATCAGGCCGGAAAGTTCCGCCAGCAAGCGGTGGAAGAAATTGCCCGAAACGGCATGCTGGATATGAAAGCCGGAGAATTCTCGGACATCCTCGCTGCCGTACAAGAAGCCAAAGCCGCCCGGAAAGCCGGGGAATACGCTTTGGATACGGTAAACGTCATGTTGCAGGACGGCAATGGGGAAATGATCCCCCGGTATGTGTCCCTCTTCAAGAAAAACGGGAATGCGCTTCCCTTGCTGGCAACCTATAATGAAAATCCTTACCTCAACGCGGTGATCGCCACAAAAGCCGCTTTCGCGGCACAACACGGCATCTCCTTTGAAAGCAACGCCGTCACCGGAGACACGCCCCTTTCCACCGTGGAACTGTGTGTGCTGGTCAACGAACTGCTCACCCGGGCTTGCGTGGACGCCGCGGCTTATCAAGGGGAAAAACGTGTGCGCTTCACCGCTTCCCCCGCTGAGGATTCCCTCACCCTGGAAGCGGTCTATTCCGGAGAACTTCCCCAGCAGCCTGTTTTTTCTTGGAAAGGGAAAAATCTTTCTGAAATTTTGGAATGGCTTTTTGATGAAGAACCTGCCATCCAAGAAGATTTTCACGGTTTAGAAAGTGCTCAAGAGATCGTGGAACGCTACAGCGGCAAGCTTTCTCTTTCCGGCGCCGGAGAGGATATCATTCTTCATATGTCCCTCCACTTTTAACACAAAAGCCCTGGGCGTCTCCCTAAAAACACAAACCAGAGGACGCCATTTCTTTATAAAGATACCCACTCTTGGGGATATCCATCACAACAGTAAGGAAAGGAATAATCGATACCCATGGAACACAATATTCTTGTCACCCCTGAGATTCTCGCCGCTTTTGGCTTCTCTCCGGAAAGCCGTATCACCCCTTTGACCGGCGGTCATATCAATGATACATTCCTCGTGGAAGACAATGGCAAATTTACCTTGCAGAGAATCAACCGCTATGTGTTTCCCTCTCCCCAAAATATTATGGAGAACATCACCGGCGTCACGGAATTTCTGCGGGAGAAGATTTTGGCCCGCGGCGGCGATCCTGACCGGGAAACTTTGAATATCTTGAAAACCCGGGATGGCTCCACCTTATTCGTGGATGAAAACGGAGAGCCCTGGCGCTGCATGACTTACGTGGACGGCGCTTCCTCCCACGAAACAGTGGAAAACCCCGCCATGCTTGGAGAAGCCGGCCGGGCTTTCGGGGAATTTCAAAACCTGCTCAGCGGTTATCCCGCGGACACACTGCATGAGACCATCGTCAACTTCCACAACACCCCGGAACGTTACCGGCAGCTGATGGAGGCCGCCAATCAAGACAAAGCGGGAAGGCTGGCTTCTGTAGCAGCAGAGATGGATTTTGCTGCCAAACGGGAACAGGACTGTGCCTTGCTGATGGATTTGCTCAAGGAAGGAAAACTTCCGTTGCGGGTAACCCACAACGACACCAAAATGAGCAACGTGCTCATTGACGACACCACCGGCAAAGCGCTGTGCGTCATTGACCTGGACACAGTCATGCCAGGTTTGACCGCTTTTGATTTTGGCGATTCCATCCGCGCCGGAGCCACTACCGCCGCGGAAGATGAAGCCGACCTTTCCAAAGTCCACTTTGATTTGGGACTGTTCGAGGCTTATACCCAGGGATTCCTTTCCGCGGCTGGGGAAGCCCTCACGCCCTTAGAGCTGCAAACTCTTCCCGACGGTGCCCGGCTAATGACCTACGAGGTGGGGATTCGTTTCTTAGCCGACTATCTGAACGGGGATGTTTACTTCCGCACAGCATACCCGGAACACAACCTTGTTCGGGCCAGGAATCAATTCAAGCTGGTGGAGGAAATGGAGCAAAAACGTGCCGGAATGGATGAGATCATCCGCAAATATTTATAAATCAGCCCAGCCGGCGTTCCTGGTGGAAGGCCGGCTGTTTTGCAAAGGTTTGGGTGAAAATTTACTACTTGTTTTTTTCCGCGTTCAGTGTTATTGTTTATTTGATCAGCCCTTTGGGGCAAACTCTTTTATCTCGGAGGAATTGTCATGAAAATCGCAGTTGTAGGCGCTTGGCATGTGCACACTCATGAATATGCCACCGCTATCCAAAAAAACGCTAAATCAGAACTTTGCTGCCTGTGGGACGATAACCAGGAGCGCGGCAAAGCCATGGCCGAAACTTTAGGAGTTCCCTTCCAGCCGGACCTGGACGCCATTTGGGCAGACAGCTCTATTGATGGCGTACAGATCACCACCGCTACCAATCAGCACAAAGAAGTCCTGCTGGCGGCGGCAAAGGCTGGAAAGCACATCTTTACAGAAAAAGTGCTGGCCCTCACCAATGAGGACGCTCAGGAGATCGCTAAAGCCGTAAAAGAAAGCGGCGTGAAGTTTACCATTTCTTATCCCCACAAAACACAGCCTCCCATCAAAGCCGCTAAAGCCCTGGTGGAAAGCGGCAAGCTGGGCCAGATCACTTATGCCCGGGTACATAACTTCCACAACGGCAGCGTGGCTCCTCAGGCTGATGGCTCCCTGGGATGGCTGCCCCCTCACTTCTACGACGCTTCCCAGACCGGCGGCGGCGCTATGATGGATTTGGGCGCCCATCCCATGTACACCTTGAACTGGTTCCTGGGCGAGCCTAAGTCCATTGTTTCCCAGTTTACAGAGGTGACCAATCGTGGCGTAGAGGATAACGCCGTTTCCGTCATTGAGTTCGAAGGCGGCGCCATTGGTGTTTCCGAAACCGGGTTTGTTACCACCGGCGGCGGTTACGTGCTGGAAATGTGCGGCACCTTGGGCTCTTTGATGGTTCATAACGACAAGCTGGAATACAGCTGCCCGGAAACCGATGGCAAAGTGGTAGAGATGACGGATCTGCCCGCTCCTTCTCCCCTGCCCATCAACGCTTGGATCGACGCTTGCTGCGGAGAAGGCGAAGCCCCCAACGGCATTGAGGACGCCGTCGCTTTGACTCGCTTTATGGTCGGCGCTTATGAAGCTTTCCGCACCGAGCAAAAGTATGTGTTCTCTTCTGAGAAATAATCGCAGCGAATCCTTTCGTTAGCTTATAAAATGAGGAAGGCGCCCCACGCGGGAGCGCCTTCCTTTTTATATTAGTCACATTGATTATACTTTTTTCACGCCGAAACTGGTCTCTTCGCCGTTTACATCCCACTGGGCAGTGTAACCGTCCAGCTGGCCATACTGGCAAGAGTCGCCCAAAACGTCATGAAGGATATCGGATTCATGGGCCTGCAAGATCTTGGCTACCTTCTCGCTGCCCTGCTGGTAAACCTGAATGTGGTCGGTAACATTGAAACCAGCGTCTTTCCGCATGGATTGCAGCTTGCTGACGATCTCACGGACAAAGCCTTCCTCGATCAATTCTTCGCTGAGGGCGGTATCCAGCACTACAGTCAACCCCCGGTCGGAAACAGAGGTAAAGCCTTCCTTCTGGGCAGTCTCGATCAGCAGTTCTTCCTGGGTCAAAACGATCTCGCCGTCAGAAAGAGCCAGTTTCAAACTGCCTGTGGAATCCAGTTCCTTTTTAGCGGCAGAACCATCCAGTTCCTGCAGCACCGTGCGCAGTTCGCCAAGACGCTTTCCAAGTTTCTTGCCCAAAATTTTCAGCTGGGGCTTGAACGTATAAGCGGTAAACTGGGACATATCCTGCAAGAACGTAAGCTCTTTCACATTCAGCTCCTGCTTGACGATATCCTGATACAACTCGCCCAAACCTTGGTCGGCATCTGTATACAAGTTCTGCAAGGGCTGGCGGTTCTTGATGTTTGCCAGGTTCCGGGCCGCGCGGCCCAGTGTGACAACCCGGAGCACTTCGTCCATATCCGCTTCCAGCTGCTTATCCACACGGGAAGCGTCATACTCCGGATACAAGCACAGGTGAACGCTCTGAGGAGCGTTGCTATCTACAGAGCAAACAAGATTCCGATAGATTTCCTCGCTCATAAAAGGAGCCATAGGCGCAGCCATCTTCGCGGTGATCACCAGCGCAGTGTACAGCGTCATGAAAGCGGCGGTCTTGTCGGCACTTTCTTCCTGGGCCCAGAAACGCTCACGGCTGCGGCGCACATACCAGTTGCTCAGTTCGTCCACAAAATCTTGCAATACCCGGGCAGCTTCCGGCACCTTATAGGCGGAGAGGTTATCGTCCACGCCCTTCACGGCAGTGTTCAGACGGGACAACAGCCATTTATCCATAACCGTAAGCTGGCAATCCTCCAGCTTGTACTGAGAAGCGTTGAAATTGTCGATGTTGGCATACAGCACGAAGAACGCATAGGTGTTCCATAAAGTGGAGAAGAATTTCTTCTGGCCCTCCACTACAGCTTTCTCGTGGAAGCGGCTGGGCAGCCACGGGGCGGAATTGGTGTAGAAATACCACCGCAAAGAGTCGGCGCCGAACTGCTTCAAGGCATCCATGGGGTCCACCGCGTTGCCTTTCGATTTGCTCATCTTCTGGCCGTTTTCGTCTTGAACCAGTCCCAGAACCAGCACGTTCTTATAAGGCGCTTTGTGGAACAGCAAAGTGGAGATAGCCAGCAGAGAGTAGAACCAGCCGCGGGTCTGGTCCACAGCCTCAGAGATGAAGCTGGCCGGGAACTGTTCTTCGAACAGTTCTTTATTCCCAAAGGGATAATGATGCTGCGCAAAAGGCATGGAACCGGAATCGAACCAGCAGTCGATGACCTCGGGCACACGGTGCATCTGCTTGCCGCAATGGGGACAGGTAATGGTCACCTGGTCCACATAGGGACGGTGCAGCTCGATGTCATCCGGGCAGTTGGGGGACATTTCCTTCAATTCCGCGATGCTGCCGATCGCGTGACGGTGACCGCACTCGCACTCCCAGATGTTGAGAGGCGTGCCCCAATACCGGTTACGGCTGACAGCCCAATCCTGCACATTTTCCAGCCAGTCGCCGAAACGGCCTTTGCCGATGCTCTCCGGCAGCCAGTTGACCGTATTGTTGTTGGCGATCAGTTCGTCTTTCACATCGGTCATCTTGATGTACCAAGACTCCCGTGCGTAATAGATGAGGGGAGTATCGCAGCGCCAGCAGAAGGGATAGCTGTGCTCGAACTTCGGCGCGGAGAACAACAAGCCACGCTGTTCCAAATCCATAAGGATATCCTTGTCCGCATCCTTGCAGAACACCCCAGGCCACTTGGTCTCGGCGGTCATCTGGCCCTTCTGGTCCACCAGCTGCACCAGGGGCAGGCCATATTTGCGGCCTACCTTGGCATCGTCCTCACCGAAAGCGGGAGCGATATGCACCACGCCGGTACCGTCGGTCAAAGTTACATAGTCGTCACAGACCACATACCAGCATTTTTCTTTAGGGGAAACAAAGTCGAACAGGGGCTCATATTCTTTATTTTCCAGGTCAGCGCCCTTGTAGCGCTCCAGGACTGTATACTCGCCCTCACCCAAAACAGCGTCGCAAAGAGCTTCCGCCAGATAGTAGGTCTCCCCTTTGCTTTCCACTTTCACATAGTCCTCGTTGGCGTTGACGCACAGCGCCACATTGGAAGGCAACGTCCAAGGGGTCGTCGTCCAGGCCAGGATATAGGCGTCCTCGTCCTTGCATTTAAACTTGGCAACAGCAGAACGCTCTTTCACATCTTTATAGCCCTGGGCCACTTCGTGAGAGGAAAGAGGTGTGCCACAGCGGGGGCAATAAGGAACGATCTTAAAGCCTTTGTACAAAAGGTTCCGGTCCCAAATCTGCTTCAAAGCCCACCATTCAGATTCGATGAAATTGTTGTCATAGGTGACATAAGGATGCTCCATATCGGCCCAGAAGCCAACGTCCTTGGAGAAATCCTCCCACATGCCCTTGTATTTCCACACGCTCTCTTTGCACTTCTCAATGAAAGGGGCGATGCCGTATTCCTCGATCTGCTCCTTACCATTGATATGCAGCAGCTTTTCCACTTCCAATTCCACAGGCAGGCCATGGGTATCCCAGCCGGCTTTGCGGGGGACCATCTCCCCTTTCATGGTGTGGAACCGGGGGAACAGGTCTTTAAAGGCCCGGGTCTCCAAGTGACCGATATGAGGACGGCCGTTGGCGGTAGGAGGACCGTCGTAGAACGTGTAAGAAGGCTGGCCTTTCCGCTCTTCCACGCTTTTCTCAAAAATGTGGTTTTCTTCCCAAAACTTGACAGTTTCTTGTTCCCGCTCCACAAAGTTCAAGTTTGTGGAGACTTCTTTGTACATGCTCATTGCTGTCATCCTTTCTCTGCTTTGCGGAATCGGCTATAAAAAAAGCCCACGCCCCGCGCAAACGGGACGAAGGCTCACTTCGCTATACCACCCATTCCGGCATATCTAACAATACGCGCCCCAATAACGGTGGGGACCCGGCTCCGCTTACTAAACGGCCTTCTTAACTGAAAACCGCAGTTGGGCGAGCGGCTCGGGAGGGATGCGGTCAGCGGTTTCCGCGCCGGCTTTCACCTGCCGCCGGCTCTCTGGAGCGTTAAACGCCCCGCTTGTCTCCTTCACAGCCTTTTGTGATTTTTCGGGAAATATTCTACCACAGCCACTGCCTAAAGTCAAGTAAGACGCTGGTACCTTTAACCTTTTAAATGAAGTATTTTTAAAGCACGGCATTGCAGTGTCCACTTCAAAACAATCGCAATATCAGCTTACCTTATGAAGAAATAATGTTGAAACAGTCCGCACAGAAAATGTTGTATCTAGCTGATAAAGCAAAGGAAAATTATCCATGAAAACCTTCAATTCTCCAGATAACGCAAAACCATATTTAAAAGCTATACCTAATAATAAGATATAAGCATTAGACATTTTATATTGCCAGATTTATAATTGTGGTGTTCTAAGACGGAGTATCTTAATTTTTCTCTATTCGGAAAGTAAGTTTGTAATGACAACCAGCGAAACAAGTGAACGATACAAAAAGCGAAATTCCGGCATATTTCCGTAGCAACAACGAAAAAACGTCTAAACAGCATCTTGTAAACCGTAAGAGTAAAACTTTGTAAACACCTATGAAAGGAGCATCGTTATGAAATACGCAAGATTAGGTAATTCAAACCTCAATATATCCCGTATCTGTATGGGGTGTATGGGATTTGGCGAAGCAGGAAACGGCCAGCACAGCTGGACGATTGATGAAGAGCATTCTCGTGAAATTATCAAAAAGGGATTGGAGCTTGGTGTCAACTTCTTTGATACTGCCATCGCCTATCAAAGCGGTACAAGCGAACAATTTCTCGGCAGAGCCATTCGCGATTTCGCAACGCGTGATGATGTTGTGATTGCAACAAAGTTTCTGCCCCGCACCAATGACGAAATAGAAGCGGGGGTTACAGGACAGCAGCACATTGAAAAAATGATTGATAGAAGCCTTAAAAACCTCAATATGGATTATGTAGATTTATATATTTACCATATGTGGGATTACAACACTCCGCTTTACGATATTATGGAGGGCTTAAACAACGCTGTTAAATCGGGAAAAGCACGCTATATTGGAATTTCCAACTGTTTTGCCTATCAACTCGCGAAGGCAAACGCGCTGGCCGAAAAAGAAGGATTTGCAAAATTTGTATCCGTACAGGGGCACTATAACCTGATCTTCCGAGAGGAAGAACGAGAAATGGCCAAACTCTGTCAAGAGGAAAATATCGCGATGACACCATACAGCGCGCTTGCAGGAGGACGGCTGGCAAAACACCCCGGTGAAACCTCAAAACGTTTGCAAGAAGACAGCTATGCGCACTTAAAATACGACGCTACCGCCGAGCAGGATAGAGTTATCATTGATCGCGTAGCACAGCTTGCCGAAAAGCACCATGTTTCTATGACTGAAATATCCCTTGCCTGGCTGCTTACAAAGGTTACCGCTCCTGTTGTGGGAGCAACCAAACTCCACCACATTGAGGGAGCGGCAAAATCCACTCAACTTGATTTAACATCCGATGAGCTTGCTTTTTTAGAAGAACCCTATGTCCCTCACAATTTAGTAGGCGTAATGGCACAGAACACACCTGCCGCCGCAAAAAATGAACATGTGTGGTCTACCGGCAGTCAAAAGATTTAAAAGGAGGAATAGAAATGGATTTACATAAAACAGACCCCGAATTTGCAGAACGCTTTGAGCATTTCGCATTTGAAGAAGTTGTAAACGAAGAAAACCAGCAATTGGAACCCTGTACTCGCTATCTGGTAATTTTAGCAGCGTTAATTGGCTGCGGTGGCATAGAGGCATATAAAGAAATACTTTCAAAAGCTTTAGAAAACGGCATTACTCCGATAGCCGCAAAAGAAATTGTTTATCAGGCTACCGACTATCTGGGGTATGGTAGAATGCTTCCGTTCCTGAACGCTATCAATGAAACGTTAACCGAAAAAGGCATACAACTCCCACTTGCCGGACAGGCAACTACCACCCTTGACGACAGATTGGAAAAAGGAATCGAAGCACAGGCAAAAATTTTCGGTGAACACATGAAAGAGGCCTGGAAAGCTGGACATATCAACCGTTGGCTGGCAGCAAACTGCTTTGGTGATTATTATACTCGAAAGGGACTTAACTTGGCAGAGCGTGAACTTATTACTTTTTGTTTTCTAATGGCACAAGGAGGCTGTGAAGCACAGCTTATCGCTCACGCGAAAGGTAATATAAATATGGGAAATAAGAAAGAATTTTTAATTCGTGTTATTTCTCAATGCCTGCCTTATATCGGATATCCCCGCAGTCTAAACGCCATTGCCTGCGTAGAAAAGGCAGTGGCAGAATAGCAACTACTTCCAAAACAATAAAAAATAGAACAGGGAACTTCTCCCAAAAAACTCCATAAAAGAAACTGGTGTAATCCCAGAAAATTGTAAAGTGCCCCCCACTTGTTATCCGGTATATCATACTGTTTAACAAATGGGGGGCACTTTACAGACTATCCCTTTTATTTTCACCTTTTGATAAATAATGATTAAAAGCTAAATTGAAAAGGCCCTCCACTTAACACAAGAAACCTGGGGCAGTTCTATGGCGCATACAACAGGCTTCAATATCCCTGTTTCGCTGTCTCTTGGGAACACGCACAGATTTCCCGTTTCTTGATTTGCCACCGCCACATAGCGGTCATCCGGGCTGAGGGCAAAACTCCGCGGGCAGCTCCCACCACTGGAAAACCTTCCCAAAAGAGCCAAACCGCCTTCTTCCAATACCCGAAAGCCATAGATACAATCCGCCCCCCGCACAGAAGCGTATAAAAACCTCCCGTCTGCCGTCACATGAACATCCGCCGCCAGAGAACTTTCCGGATCACTTGGCTGCCGTAAAGAATACTGGGCTGTTTGCTCCAAACGATGGTCCTCATAACGAAACACCAACAAAGACCTGTCCAATTCTGTCACCAGATAAATCCATTCCCCATTGGGATGGAACGCAAAATGGCGCGGCCCCTGGCCAGCGCCTGTGGCCGCCCAGGGCTGGGTTTTATCCTGCTCCAAGGAACCATCCTTTTGGAGAACAAATTGATACACCTTGTCCGATCCCAAATCAGCCACCAGCAGACGCGTCCCGTCCGGAGATGCCTGGGCCGAATGGATATGCGCTCTTTCCTGTCGGAACACATTGGGTCCGCAACCTTGGAATTCGTTATAATAACATGTTTTGCCGTCCGATTTTCCCAAACCGGTAAGCGTGCCGCCGGCATAGCCCGACACAAACAAGCAAGGCCCTACTGGGACCACATGGCACAGTCCCGCCCCTGGAACTTCCCATCTTTCAAACTGTGTGAAGCGGCCTTCCTGGTCAATACCAAGGCGAAATACGCTGGCCGTATCCGGAAGCTCTTCCACCCCATACAGATACTCACGTTCCGGGCACACATAAGAAGGGTTTGTCAACCCGCCGGCGCTGCTGATTTCCCACAGTCTTTCCTCGTCAAACCCCAGAGACAGGACCCCTGTTCCCGGAACATCTCCAGTATACGCTCCCACAAATAGCTGATATTCCATCTGTACTTCCTCCCAAAACTTACCGCAGATGCCTCCAATGACATAAAGCTTGGCAACCGGTCTCTGCAGTTATTGTGTTTTTCACATACCAGAGCGGACAAACCACCCGGTTCTATCCAGTGCTTCCCCCGCCCAAAGAACGTTCTAAAAATTCACTGTTTGGGGATATTATAGCATGTTCCTCCAAAAAGGAAAGACTAAATTCTTACCACGCTGATCTTACCAAAACACCAGCGCCACGCTTTCGCAAAACGCGAAAAAAGCCAGCCGTATGGCTGACTTTTCCCGGTTTTATAATATCTAAAATCCTTTTTCAATGTTTCTTTGCTGGATATCCCTTTATTTCGTGGAAAACAGCCCTATAAATTTCTGCCAGAAAGACGGCTCCTCCGGCTGCTCCTGGGAAGTCTTTTCGGGTTCGGCTTTTTCAATGGCCGCGGTTTGAAGAGCAAACTGCACAGAGTCTACCTTTGTATTTTTATCAGATACAAACGATTGGGGATTTCCTTGGTTCCCGCCCAAAGAATTCATCAGCCCGTCAATTTTATCTTCCAGCTCATTTTCCATATTGGGCGCTTCCTGACGGAATTTTCCTGTTCCATTGGCCATTTCCTGAGCACCGTCGCACAGAGAAGCCACTCCATCATACAATTCTACCGTGCCGTCATACAATTTCCCCGAAGCGGACACCAGCGCTTTGCTTCCCTGGGCCAGGGATGACACTCCTGCCATCACCTGCTGATATCCCGCCGCCAGCTGGGCTATTCCATCGGTATAACCTTCGATGCCCGCATTTAAAGCAGTGTAATTTTCCGAGAGCTGGTCGATGCCATCGGCTAAAGCAGACAGGTTACCGGTCATGTTGCCTAAAGCGTTTACCAATTTTGAAATAGCCGTGTCAAAAGTTTCATATTGGGCCTTTAAGTCAGAAAGCCCTTGGGTCAACGCAGGAAGCTGTGACGAAACGCCTTCTACATAAGATTCCGATCCCTGCAAAGCGGCAGTATTGGCATTGAGCAGAGCCTTGATCTGTTCCGCCGTGCCCATCAGCTGACCCTGATACTGGCCAACGATCTGGCTCAAACCGGGGATTCCTGCCATTTGCTGCAACATGGATTCATAATATTGGATAGTCTCCACCGCGCTGGCGTTTTGGGATTTTAAAGAATCCACATCCAGTCCGTTTTGAGCCAGCACCGCTTTATACTGCTCCACGCTCAAATTTGCTTGCAGAGCCGCGGCGCCGTCATAAAGATCGCTGATAGCCTGGTGAATCTGTCCAGAAGCCGCTGCCAGATCGGACAAATCCTGATTGGTCACAGAAAGGGAATCCACTGCTGTTTGAATGGTGCGCAAAGCTGTTTGAAATTCCTTAGACCCGCTGGTCAACGCCGAGGACTGGCTGTTGAGAGCGTCCAGTCCTTGCTGCACAGTCTCCAAGCCATTTTGAAGAGTAACAACGCCCTCATCCAGCTGGCCTACTCCGCTGTGCAGATCGGAGGCTCCGTTTTTCACTTGGGAGGTGCCGCCTTTCACTTCCACCGAGCCGTTTGAAAGCTCCGCCGCGCCGTTGTCAAGCTGTTCTACCGCATTCATCAATTCGCTGACTTTATCCCGGATTTTCTGATCGTCCACATCAACGCTCAAGTTTAGCCGGATACCATTGATAGAAACAGCTTTCATTTCAAAATCAGTCACATCCGCCGTGATCAGGGTATCAATCCCTTCGCCAGGTAAAATGGTATAAGTGAGCTGCTTATCCCCGCCCACATTGGCCATGGTGGCGTCATCCGCGGTGATATTCGCGCACTGCTCCGTATCCAGCGTAAAGGAAGCCTGCAAGGCGTAATCTTTATAAAACCCGCCGGAACACTGGGGATTTTCCGCTACTTGGAAACGGATTTTCAGCGCGCCGGATTTCCCAGCCAATTCTTCCGGACGAACCTCTTCCCCATCCAGAAAATACGTAAGGGAAATTTTCCAGGGAAGCTGCGCGTCGGGCAAATCCCCTTGATAGTAGGCTTTTTCCGCGGAAGTGGAAAAAGTGATCTTATCCCCTTCCTGATCGATAGAATCATCCGTATTGAGCATTTTCACATTGGCGTATTGTCCGTAATCTGTTATTTCCCCGCCGGAAAAGCTGTTGACCACATAAGTGCTTTCCACAGAACCATCTGCCTTTAAAGTGGCATACACTACTTCTTCCTTTTCTGAGGGTTCCTGGGTCTCGGCTGCGTAAGCCGGCACAACCGCGGCAAAAATCAAAGTTCCCGATAAGAGAAGGGATACTCCACGTTTCAACATGTTCATTTCTGTTTGGCCTCCTTAGGCAAATTTAAAAAGTTTGTATGAAGAGTCGTGCGCTGAATCAGGCCATCCAGCAAGTAGAGCAGTCCCGGCAGGACGAACAAAACCACTGTCAATGACAGCAGGCTCCCCACGCCGATAAACAGCCCCAGCTGGGACAAAATCCCGTGGGTGGAAAGGGCGTGCATCAGCAATCCCACCACCGCCAGCACAGAACCCGATGTGATCACGGAAGGCGTTACAACGGAGACTGTCGTTACCACGGCGTCCTTCTTGCTTTGCGTTTCCCGGAATTCCTGGTAACGCTCTGTAAACAATATGGCGTAATCTACCGTAGCGCCCAGCTGCACCGAACTGACGATCAAGTAAGAAATGTAGAACACCGTCATACCCTGGAAATACGGGGCTGCAAAATTGATCCAAATGGCCGTCTCGATGCCCAGCACCAGGACCACCGGCAAAGACACGGACCGCATGGTCAGCAGCAGCACCAGGAACACGGCCCCAATGGCGATCAAGTTCACTTTCGCGTTATCCTCTGTCACTGTATCCATCAGATCGTAAGAGGTGACGCCGCTTCCGGCCAAGTAATAAGAATCCGGATAAAACTCTTGCAGGGTGCTGCGCACTTTCTCCACCAGCTCGAATGTTTTCTCACCTTCCAGTTCCGCATCCACTGTCAGCACAAGCCGGCTGTAGTTGGGAGATTCCAACTGGGAAAGGGTGCCTTTATCCAGATACTCCATGGGGATTTCCGCCCCAACGGTATCCACATAAGAAAGGATGCTTTTTACCTCTGGGATCGTTTGAAGTTCATTGGAAAGGGCCTGTTCCGTTTTCAAATCTCCTCTGGGTACCAAAGCTACATAGGTATCGCTTTTCCCAAAAAGCTCCTCGATAGACTGGGTGTCTTGCCCAAGCTGGGTATTGGCCCCGTAAATATGGGCTGCGCTGTAATAAAAATCGTTTCGGTTAGAAGCCAGATAGCTGGGGACGATCATCACAACAAACACACACACCAGCGGGAACATCACCCGGGATACGAACGTGCCAAACTTTCGGAAGCTGGGCAGGAAGCTGCGGTGCTTCAACCGTGCCAGCCATTTTTGGCAAGCCAAAATCACCACTGGCATAAACATGAACACCGTCACAAGGCTGATGGCAATTCCTTTTGCTAAAGCAAGGCCCAAATCCGAGCCGAGCCGGAACTGCATGAAGATCAGCGCAAAAAAACCGATCACGGTTGTGAGCCCGCTGGATAAAATCGAGCCGGTAGACTTACACAAAGCTTCCACCATGGCTTCCTTGGGGTCTGGGCAGTCTTTGAGGCATTCCTCAAAACGGTGTATCAAAAACACCGAATAATCCAGTGAAACAGCCAGCTGCAACACGGGTCCCGCGGCATTTGTAACGAACGAAATCTCACCAAAGATCAAATTGCTCCCGGCGTTGATCACCACGGCTACACCCACGCCCAACAGCACCAATATAGGTTCCAGCCAGGAAGTTGTGGTCAAAATAAGCACCGCCAGCACAAACAGCACAGCGATCACCGTGATCACCTGCACTTCTTTGACCGTGCCCGTTGTGGCTACCGCTGTTGAGACTGCGTCGCCGCTCAAAGCGTTTTCATCGCCTATAACGCCCCGTATGGCGTCAACCGCTTCCACCTGCATTCCGTCAGCAATGGTCACGGAATACAAAGCGGCGTTTTTCTGATAATAGGTTTCCACCGTATCTTGATCCAATGTTTCCAAAGGCTGCAAGATATCCGCCACATCGTCCAGCCAGGTGACGTTCGTGACTCCCGCGCAGTCCTCCAACCGGGCTTTATAGTCCAAAGCTTCCGGGACCGTCACGTTTTTGACCATGACCCGCGCGTTGGGGATTCCTCCATCGAATTCCTGCTCCATCACATGCAGCGCGATGGTGGAAGGGCTGTTTTCCGGCAGATAATCCGCCACATCATAATTCACATTCACAAACCCGCTTAGCAATCCTCCCGCTACTGTCAGCAAAAGAAAAACCGCCAAAATTGTCTTGGGATGATTCACCAAAGCGCGATAAAACCGTTTCATGGGCGCACGCCCTCCTTTCCAGGCAGCGCGGTTCCAGTCACTTCCATAGTTTTGTTGCCTATGCGCATAGTCAAACATACAGAATCCCAAGTGACGTTGCCAGCGGCCGTGTAAAGGATCGTCCGCATCAAAGTCCTGAGCTGGCCGGTGATTTGGCACCGGTTCCCCTCATCGATGGAACCATGAAATGTATTTTTCCCCATCAGCACATTCAAAGAACCGTCCACCGTTCCCTGGTCTCCGTGGATTTCCATCGTGCCATACCTTGGGCCAATGGGGGTTTTTAAAACAACGTTGTATATTTGCTGCCACATCGTTCGTTGACACCTCTTCTTTTATTTATGTTTCGGGTTCGATTCATTCACTCCCATCCCCCTATAGAAATTTCACGCTGCTATCATACGCCGTTCCAACCTGGGCATCTACGGTCAAATTTCCGCAAATGTGTAAAAACCGGTCAAACGCTTTCATTTGTGGTATAGTTTTTTCTCTCTTGAACTTACCGGACAAATGTCCCAATTTGTCCATTGCGTAGTAAACCTAATGGGATATAATTATTTGAAGAGGTGAGTTTATGAATAACGGCATCGCGTCCCTGCGCACCAAGCAAGCCTTGGCTGCCGCTCTGAAAGAAAAGATGAAAACAAAGCCTTTCTCAAAAATCACTGTGCAAGAGTTGATTGAGGAATGCAATGTAAACCGAAAAACATTTTATTACCATTTTGAAGATATTTACGGACTTCTACGCTGGATGTTTGAAGAAGAAGCCATACAGGTAATAAAGCAATTCGACCTGCTGATCGACTGGGAAGACGCCATCGGTTTTACCTGCGATTATATTCAAGAAAACCGGGATATTCTGCAATGCGCCTGCCAATCCATAGGCCGGGACATTCTAAAGCGGTTTTTCTTCGCGGACTTCATTGGCATAATAGAATCGGTAGTCAGCGATTCTGAAAAAAGGCTGAACTGCTATCTTCCCGAAGCCCTAAAAAGCTATTACTGCAAGTTTTTGACAGAAGCCATCGCCGGCATGATGCTCAGCTATATCGAAGAGGACTATCCTTATACCCGTGAGGAATCCATCAACCATATCACCATCATTTTGCGAACATCGATTACAGGGCTCCTTTTAGAAAAGGGAGATACCGAAAACAGGAATCCCCAAACTTTTAAAAAAAACACATAGTAGCCGCGCACCTACAACTTTTCTTACCCTCAAGTTGTCACACGTTCTTTACCATTGGTTTTGTGAAAGTTGGCACCATAGTTGCCGGAAAAACTACTGGATCATTTTTCTAAAAAGATAAACCCTGTTCCCCTTTGGGCAAAAACACATGATAAAAAGGAAGAGCTCCACAGAGAGGTGAAGCTCTTCCTTTTTATTGTTAAAGCGTATGAATGATTTTTGAGATACCCAAATCCGACTATTCCCCTCTTACCTACCAAATATACTATAGGTTGCTTTGCCCCCATTGCGCATTTATTTCTATATATGCTATGATAATCGGGTACTTAACTATTTTACGCCGAATCCCAAAGTGGTATCCATTACATTTTATTGTTCCGCTTCACAAGCCGCTTTCCGGCTATTGATAGAAGCGAACACATGCATGTCAAATTTCGGTTCGCGGTCATAAGTATAGAGGCCGTTTGTCTCTTGCTCCACATCGTAAAGCTGCGTATAGCAAAAACCAAACATATTGGGATTATCCAGCAACGCGTCCGTCAAGCCACGGTACCGAGCGATAAACTCTTCCTCTGTCTGGGGGCCTTCTCCATATCCCCATGCTTTTTCCACATCACCATTGGGATTCCACTTGATTCCGCCATACTCGCTGACAAACATGGGCAATCCTTCCGTATATTGCTGGCGACCTTTATCCCGGTGAACATCATAAAATTCCCCGCCTGTACGGAAAGCTTCATAGTGCGCCGCAAACTGAGCCGGATCCTGCTCATAGTCGTGTACATCATAGATATCCGTTACAACATGATAGTTACCACTGGTATCAATACAAGGACGAGTCGGGTCAAGCAGCTTTGTCAATCTGTAAATCATTGCCAGGGTAGAATCGATCTGCTTACGGCGCTCCCGGTCCCAGGTTTCATTAAAAGGACACCAGCCTACAATCGCAGGATGATTGAAATCCCGTGTCACGGCGTCAAGCCACTCTCCTTGAAACGCTTCCAACGCTGCCGGGTCCGAAAGGTCCAAACCCCAGTTGGCCATTTCTCCCCAGGCCAAATATCCCAGCCGGTCACAATGGTATAAGAAACGAGGCTCAAAAACTTTCTCATGCAAACGGGCGCCATTAAAGCCGGCCGCAAGGCTCAACTCAATGTCCCTTACCAGCGCGGCTTCGTCGGGAGCGGTATAGATGCCGTCGGGATAGAACCCTTGATCCAGTACAAGCCGCTGAAACACCGGCTTTCCATTGAGCAAAACCCGCATACCATCAATGCGGATTTCCCGTAACCCAGCATAACTTTTTACCTCATCGTCTCCAAACCGCAAGACAAGGTCGTATAAATTTCCCTCGCCCACATTCCACAAATGCGTTTCCGAAAGAGACAGCGTTACACAAGCTGTGCCGTTTTCCGCATACACGCCAGCTGAACCGCAGGCACGCCCCTCAAAAAACGCCTCCACAGAAAACTCCCCTGCACCACACAGTTCCGCTTGCACCGTAAGCGTTCCCGCAGAGACGTTTGGAAAATACTTTACCGACTTAAGGTAGTTTCTGGGCACAAATTCCAGCCAGACTGTCTGCCAAATACCCGTGGTGCGAGTATAATCGCAATCATGTGAATAGAACAATTCGCTTTGTTTGCCATGAGGCTGTTTGCCGTGGCGATTGTCATCCTCTGCGTAAACGGTCAGGCGGTTTTCCCCCGCGTGACAGGCTTCGGTAATATCATAGCAAAAAGAAGTGTAACCTCCTCGGTGGACGCCTGCTTTTTTGCCATTAATAAAAACATGGGATTCGTAGTCTACCGCCCCAAAATGCAGTAGTACCCTGCCCGCCAATTGCTCGGGGGTAATGGAAAAATAGCGCAAATACCATACGGCGGGAATAAAATCCTTATAGCCAATGCCGCTCAGTTCGCTTTCGGGGCAAAAAGGCACTGTAATAGAGCGGTCCAATGTATCACGCTCTTCAAACCGGCGGTCAAGCCCGCTTCTGCCAAAGTCAAAAGCAAACTGCCATTCCCCGTTTAAATTCTTCCAGGATTTCCGTTCAAATTGCGGCTGGGGATGTTCTGCTCTCGGAATAGTATGTTCCATTAGTTTTTCCTCCTTCGTGGTAAAACAAATTCCGGACGTATGTACGCCCTTGATATCCTGTTTGCTGTTAGTATACCCTCCTGGAGATGCGGTGCCAATAAACAAAATCAGCAGAAAAGTGAGGATTTCACGCATGAAAGAAAAACTTTTCAGTTTTCTTCCCCACCAATTTCCAGACCCCGAAAGATTCTTTGTAGAACTGACGGGAGTGACTTATCCAGACGCTCATTACCGGATTGATCGCATTCATTCTCCTGTGCTGTGTTTAGAATATGTGATTTCCGGACAAGGCCATGTAGAAATCGGCGGAACATCTTTTGATCCTCAAGCAGGAGACGTGTATCTCCTCCCTATGGGGTTGCATCACCGCTACCGTTCCGACCCGGATGACCCCTGGGAAAAAATCTGGATGAACGTACGGGGCTCCCTGTGTGCCGATCTGCTCCGCGCATATCATCTTGAGGAGAACTTTCACATTCCCAACTGTCCACTTCTCCAGGTTTTTGAGGAATTTGTAACCGTATGTTCCTCGCCCCCCACCGACCCGTGGGAATTGGAGCGCCGCTGCTCTTTGTTGCTTCACGAGCTTTTTTCCCGGATACGTGCTTTTTCTTCTGTCCTGCCGCAAAATCCTCATGGTCCCGCAGAACGTGCCCGTGATTTTCTGGACCGCACACTATACTCTCCCGTTTCAGTAGAAGACGTTGCCGGCGCTGTTGGACTTTCTAGTTCTCAGCTTACACGACTGTTCTCCGCGCGTTTTGGAGTGACGCCCTATCGATATTTACTTTCCAGACGTATAGAAACAGCCTGCCTGTTATTGAGGGGAACTGCTCTATCTGTAAAAGAAATTGCCTTTCGCTTATGTTTTTCGGATGAACACTATTTTTCTTCTCTCTTCCACCGTAAAACAGGCCAAACGCCTTCCCAATACCGCCGTGCCCAAATCGGTAATCGGGATGTTTAATTGTCCAAAATCATCTACACACCCTTTTATAAAACCATAACAAAAAGGCCGGGACTTTCGTCCCGGCCTTCCCACATTATTATGTGTTTTTTACTTCGCCACGTTCTGGTCAAAGTTCATCAGGATGCTGGCTG
>CAJFSY010000008.1 GCA_904419785.1 uncultured Neglectibacter sp. | reverse complement strand
GGCCACACGGGCGGCCTCGATCTGGTTGGAGGTGATCCATGCGGGCTCCAGAGCCTGCAGGCCAAAATCGCCATAGGTCACCTTGTTGCCGCGCAGGGCTTTGCCCTTCATGCGGCCTCTTTGAACTCTGCGGTATTTCACGCGCTTAGGCAGTAACATTATCTGCGGCCTCCTTCCCTATTTCCCGAGGGGCGGCGGTCACGGCGCTCCCGGCGATCATCCCGGCGGTCGTCACGACGGTTGTGTTCCCGACGCTCGCCGCGGTTGTCGTTGAGCACCTCGCCCTTATACAGCCAAACCTTTACGCCGATACGGCCGTAAGTGGTGTTGGCCTCGGCAAAGCCATAATCGATGTCTGCACGGATGGTCTGCAGCGGGATGGTGCCGTCATGGTACTCTTCGCTGCGGGCGATTTCCGCGCCGCCCAAACGGCCGGAAACCTTGGTCTTGATACCCTTGGCGCCCAGCTTCATGCTGCGGCCGATGCAGCCCTTCATGGCGCGGCGGAAAGAGATCCGGCGCTCCAGCTGAGAGGCGATGTTCTCGGCTACCAGCTGAGCGTTCAGGTCGGGCTGCCGCACTTCTACGATGTTGATCACAACGGGCTTACCCAGCATTTTCTCGCACTGCTGGCGCAGCTTCTCGATCTCAGTGCCGCCCTTGCCGATGACCATGCCCGGCTTCGCGCAGTGGATATGAATGCGCACCTTAGAGGCGTCACGCTCGATTTCGATCTTCGGGACACCCGCGGAATACAACCAGCGGGAATCCCAGTCTTTGATAACACCCACACGGAGACCGTGGGGATTCACTTTCTGACCCATAATTTGCCTCCTTACCGCTTACTCTTTTTCCTTCACCACGATGGTGATGTGAGAGGTTCTCTTCAACACCCGAAACGCCCGACCGTGGGCACTGGGGCGGATCCGCTTCAAGATTGGGCCCGGGGTAACATAGCACTGGGATACATACAGGCTGTTCCGGTCCATGTTGAAGTTGTTTTCCGCGTTGGCCACTGCGGACTTCAGCAGTTTCTGCAGGTCCTCGCAGGCAGCCTTGGGGGTGTGCTTCAAGATAGCGGCAGCAAGGTCCACCGGCTTATTGCGGATGAGATCGAGTACAAGACCCACCTTGCGGGGAGAGATCCGGGTGTAGTTCAGTGTTGCTTTCGCTTCCATTGCTTCTTCTCTCCTTTCCCTTACTTGGAGGTCTTTGCGCCCGCGTGGCCCTTAAAGGTCCGCGTGGGGGCAAACTCGCCCAGCTTGTGTCCTACCATGTCCTCGGTGACATACACCGGCACATGCTTGCGGCCGTCGTGCACCGCGATGGTATGACCGACGAAATCCGGGAAGATCATGGAAGACCTGCTCCAGGTCTTTACGATCTTCTTCTCGCCGGCCGCGTTCATGGCCTGGATCCTTTTCAGCAGCACGGGCTGTACAAAGGGTCCCTTCTTTAAGCTTCTGCTCATAGTATCTTTGCTCCTTTCCCGTGCGACTTACTTGCCGTTTCTGCGCTTTACGATAAACTTATCGCTGCGGTTCTTCTTCTTGCGGGTCTTGTAACCCAGAGCAGGCTTACCCCAGGGGGTAACAGGTCCGGGACGGCCCACAGGGCTCTTGCCCTCGCCGCCGCCGTGGGGGTGGTCGTTGGGGTTCATAACAGAACCGCGCACGGTAGGCCGCCAACCCATGTGACGCTTCCGGCCGGCTTTACCGATCTTCACGTTCTCATGGTCGATATTGGAAACCTGGCCGATGGAAGCCATGCAGCTCTCAGGCACGTTGCGCAATTCGCCGGAGGGCAAACGCAGCAGGGCCATGCCGTTCTCTTTGGCCATCAACTGAGCCATGATGCCAGCGGCGCGGGCCAGCTGAGCGCCCTTGCCGGGATACAGCTCTACGTTGTGGATGAAGGTACCTACAGGGATGTTCTTCAGAGGCAGAGCGTTGCCGGGCTTAATGTCGGCGCCGGCGCCGGAAACTACCTTATCCCCAGCCTTCAGGCCGTGAGGAGCCAGGATATAACGCTTCTCGCCGTCCTCATACTGCACCAGGGCGATAAAAGCGGAACGGTTGGGATCGTACTCGATGCCCAGCACAGTAGCTTCCACGTCGTGCTTCTGACGCTTGAAGTCGATGATACGATACTTTTTGCGGTTGCCGCCGCCACGATGGCGGACGGTGATGCGGCCATAGCTGTTACGGCCGGCTTTTTTATCCAGAGGAGCCAGCAGGCTCTTTTCAGGACCATTCTTGGAAAGGCTGGTGTAGTCCGTTACGGACATGTTCCGCCTTGCCGCGGTGGTCGGCTTATAACTCTTAATTGCCATTTGGTTTTCACTCTCCTATATTGGCTTTGCGGGGGCGGCGTCTCCCCCATTCGTGCCCATTCTCACTTGGGCGATCTCACTCGCTCGTGAGCGTCCTCAAATCAGGACGGATTTTAGATCATAGACTCGAAGAATTCGATCGTCTTGCTGTCTTCGGTCAGGGTGACGACGGCTTTCTTCCAGCTTCTGGTATAGCCTTCGTAGCGGCCCTGGCGGCGCAGATGTCCTCTTACATGGAGGGTGTTCACCTTGCTGACCTTAACGCCGAAAAGCTCTTCCACAGCGCGCTTGATGTCGATCTTAGTGGAATCTTTGCTCACTTCAAAGGTGTACTTCTTCTGGCTGTTGCCATCCATGGTCTTTTCAGTGATGATGGGGCGGATGATGATATCCTGAGCTGCCATTATGCATACACCTCCTCAATCTTAGCCACTGCATCCTTGACGACGATGAACTTATCGGCGCCCAGAATGTCGTATACGTTCAAAGTGTTGACCTGAGCGGTCTTTACACCGGGGATGTTCCGAGCGGAAGCGATCACTTTCTCATCCAGAGTTGCCAGGACGATCAGAGCCTTCTTCTCAGAACCCACCGCCTTGAGCATCTCGGCGATGGTCTTAGTCTTATAGGAATCGGCAGAGATCTGGTCGATGACGATCATCTCGTTGTCACGCACCTTGGAAGAAAGGGCGGACTTCATAGCCAGGCGCTTCACCTTCTTGTTCAGGGTGTAGCGGTACTCCCGGGGCTTGGGAGCGAACACGATGCCGCCATGGGTCCACTGGGGAGCCCGGGTAGAACCCTGACGGGCGCGGCCGGTGCCCTTCTGCCGCCACGGCTTTTTGCCGCCGCCGGAAACCTCAGAACGGGTGAGGGCGGACTGGGTGCCCTGGCGCTGGTTGGCCAGATAATTCTTGACCATGTCGTTCATAACAGACACGTTGGGCTCAATGCCGAACACGGACTCAGCAAGCTGCTGCTGGCCGACTTCCTGGCCCTGCATGTTCAAAACTGCGATAGTAGGCATGCTTTATTCCTCCTTCCCTTACGCTTTCACACTGTCGCGGACAACGACGATGCCGCCGTTGGGGCCGGGAATGGCGCCCTTGATCGCGATCAGGTTGTTTTCGGCGTCCACCTTGGCGACCGTCAGGTTCTGCACGGTGACGGTCTCAGCGCCCAGATGGCCGGCCATTTTCAGGCCCTTCCACACACGAGAGGGAGTGGAGCAGGCGCCGTTGGAACCGCCGTGGCGGGCAACGGGGCCGGAACCGTGGGTCTCCTTCAAGCGGCGGAAATTCCAGCGCTTGATTACGCCGGCGTAGCCCTTACCTTTGCTCTTGCCGGTAACGTCCACGCGCTCGCCGGTCTCAAAGGTGTCGGCCTTGATCAGGTCGCCCACGTTCAGAGCGCTGATGTCGTCCAGGCGGAACTCACGCAAAGTCTTCTTGGGGGCAACGTCGCCCTTCTTGAAGTGGCCGGTGAGAGGCTTCTTTACCCGCTGGGGCTTCTGGTCGCCGAAGCCAATCTGCACAGCGTTGTAACCGTCGTTTTCCACGGTCTTCTTCTGTGTTACCACACAGGGGCCGGCTTCGATGACAGTGACGGGAATGACTTTTCCCTTTTCGTCGAAGATCTGCGTCATGCCGATCTTCTTGCCGATGATTCCTTTTTTCATTTTCGTTTTCCTCCTGTAGAGTTATTGGTTGGGTTTTCCCAACATGACCCTCCGTTCCGAAGTAGCTTAAGTCCAAGCCTTACAGCTTGATCTCGATCTCTACGCCGGCGGGGAGCTCCAGGCCCATCAAAGCTTCCACAGTCTTGTTGCTGGGTCTGAGGATGTCGATCAGTCTCTTGTGGGTGCGCATCTCAAACTGCTCGCGGCTGTCCTTATATTTGTGAACAGCGCGCAGAATGGTGATGATCTGCTTCTCGGTGGGCAGCGGCACGGGGCCGGAGACCCGAGCGCCGGTGCGCTTTGCGGTGGCCACGATCTTCTCAGAAGACTGGTCTACCAGCTGATGATCGTACCCCTTGATTCTGATCCTGATTTTTTCCTTGACTGCCACTCAAAATCGCCTCCTTAAAATTCTTTCAGGCGGGCTGGGTTTTTTCAACACTGCTCCGGGTGTTTCCACCCTGGACATAGAAAAACCGGAAATCCACAAACTGCGGATTCCGGGGCAAGGACAAACCCATATCATCCTTCGAAGGGCACAAAATCGGCCTTCCGGGCACTCCCGGTGGTTCCATCCCTTCAAATTCCTTCGCCCGGTTTCAAATCGGACATACTCCACGGAAAAACCGGCCGCATTGGGCCGCAACCTCCCGCTTCATCGCATATCTGGTGTTCCCTTGTCTGGAACACCTGTGCAGTCACGCTCAATTATAATACCATACACATTCCCGTTTTGCAAGGATTTTTCAAAACTTTTTCGGATTTTTTTCAAAGGATTTTTCCCGGTGCGGCGGGGCTTTCCGCCCATGGGAAACACACGAAAACCAGCGGTTTCACCCACTGGTTTTCAGTCAGTTTTTATGAATGGCTTTCTTTCCCCTTGGCTTCCGCGGAGCGCAGGCACACCGCCGCCGCTTTGGAATCCGCCAGAAGGTCTGCAAAAGTAAATTTTTTCCGGGCACAGCTTTCGGGGGGCAGGAACTTCTCGAAAATGCACAGGCAGCCTTCCCCTTTCGCCACCCGGTAATCCTCCAGGCTCCGCAGGGTCCAGCTCACCTCCTGCATCCCGAACACCCGCCGGGCTGCCCGCAGGGAAGGGTTGCGGCGTGTGTGGAAGTCATACGCCTCAAAGTGGGGCCGGGTAAAGAAATTGGTCAGCATGTTGCGTCCGATAAAATCTTGCAGGCGCGTCATGTTCTCCTCGGGCATCCGGCACATCAGCTGGCCCCGCACCACCTGGGGCTGATGCTGCCGGAACCACCGGACGATGCGGGGGTCGAAAGATTCCACGCAATACAAGCCCTGATAGCCTTTCAGCAGCTCCACCGTCTTTTGGCACAGCTCTTCCTGACGGGTATAGCTTTTCAGCTCGATGATCAAAGGCGTGCGGCCGTCCACCAGTTTCAGCACTTCCGTGAACAGCGGGACCCGCTCTTCTGTGCCGAACAGCCGGTAACCGGACAGTTCTTCATACGTCATGTCACAGATATTCCGGTCCACCCCACAGGTGCGGGAAATGGTCAAATCGTGATGCACCACCACCTGGCCGTCTTTGGTGAGCTGCAAGTCGAACTCCATGCCAAAACAGCCCCGCACCGCCAAATCGAAGGCTTTCAAGGAATTTTCCGGCACGCCTTTTTCTTTGTCGTGAAGGCCCCGATGGGCGTAGTCGTATTTTTGAAAGGCGGAAAAATCCGCCCGGGGCAGCTGGGGAGCGATGGCCCACAGCCACAACAAGACCACTACCGCCACGATTGCCAGTACCACAAAAACGATCATCATACCGCTTCCCTCCAATTTGTGTCGGGCCGGCCATGCTGCCGGCGGAATTCTGTGGGCGTGCAGCCCATGCTCTGCTTGAACACGCCGATGAAATAACTCAGGCTGTTAAAACCTGTGTCAAAAGCGATGTCCAGCACCTTCCGGTCGCTTTCTAATAAAAGGTCCATGGCTGCGGAAAGCCGCACCCGGTTGATATACTGCACGGGGGTTTTAAAGGTATACTTTTTAAACAGGCGGCAGAAATGACCGTCGCTCATGTGGCTCATCCCCGCCAGCTGGCCAATGGTGATCTGCTGCCGGTAATGGGCCCGGATATAATCGATGGAGGTTTTGATGCCCTGGGCCGGGGCTTTCTCCCGCTGGGGCACGCTCTGCCCCTGTTCTGTCAAGATCGCGAAGATCTCCAAAAGCTGGGCGCGCACCCGCAGCTCATACGCAGGGGGACGCTTTGCCAGCAGGTCCATCACCCGGTCGAACGCCGCCAGCGCCTGCCCATCCTGCTCCGCTCCGGGCCGGGTGACCCGCTGGGGATAGAGCTTCCCTTCCAGCACAGGGGAAACATATTTGCGCCGGGCGATATCGCTGGAATCCCCGCAGAGCATTTCCGGGCTGAACACCACCGCCGCAAAGTTCAGCGCCTGGCCGTCCAGGGATTGGGCTGCGTGAAGTTCACCGCTGTTAAAAAACACCATTTCCCCGGCATGCGCCTCGAAATAATCGCTGCCGCACCGAACCCGAACCGAACCCCGCTCCACTTTGAAAAGCTCCATCTCGTCATGCCAATGGCACTCCAGCTCCTGGTAACGGGCGGAATAGGGCGGTTCCATGCGGTAACTGCTTACCGGCAGGCTGATATCCCCGTGATGGCGTTCCTCTTTCAGCTTTCGGTTCACCAACCCCAACACCGCCTTTTTCTGAAAATTGTCAAAATAGTGGAACCGATTGTCCGTTTCCCACAAGCTTTTAGAAGCCGGACAGCTTAGAATAAATATACTATATAATATAGCCGGAGGATTTGCAACCATATCCCTCCCGATTTTTAAAATTTCCAACAGGTCAAAAAAGTTGACTATTTATGGCAAAAGAAAGGATGGACGCGATCCATGAAATTTACAAAAGGTTATTGGATGAACCTGCCCGGCGTGGAAAACGCCGACGCGGTGCAGATCCGGGAAATAAAAGTGCTGGAGGACAAGGTGTACCTTTACACTGTCCCCTATGCCCAGGACGTGCGCGCCATGGGCGGCCCTGTGCTGGAGATGTACATCTCCTCCCCTAAAAAGGATATCCTGCGCACCCAGGCGTTCCACTTTATGGGCAGCGCCAAAAAAGAGCCCCAGTTCGAGATGGACATGGAGACCTGCCCCTTGAAGGTTGAAGAGTTTGAGGGCGGGCTGTCCATTACAAGCGGCAAAACGGAACTGCGGATCACCAAGAACCCCGTTTCCTTCACCTATTATTATGAGGGCAAAAAGCTGACCAACATCGGCGACCGGTTCGGCCACGCCATGATCAGCACCCTCACCACTCCGGAAGGCCCCTTCATGCGGGTGCAGATGGACCTGGACATTGGGGAAAAGGTCTACGGCCTGGGCGAACGGTTCACCCCCTTCGTGAAGAACGGCCAGGTAGTGGACATGTGGAACGAGGACGGCGGCACCTGCACAGAAATCTCCTACAAAAACATCCCCTTCTACATGACCAACAAAGGCTATGGCCTGTTGGTAAACACCAGCGGCAAAGTGTCTTATGAGATCTGCTCTGAGGCCGTGACCCGGGCGCAGTTCTCCGTGCCCGGCGAGAAGATCGACTTTATGGTCATCGGCGGCGGCGACGGCAAAACCGTTTTGAACAACTACACCGCTCTCACCGGCCGTCCTGCCCTGCCCCCTGCCTGGAGCTTCGGCCTGTGGCTGACCACTTCCTTTACCACCTCCTATGACGAAAAAACCGTGCGCAGTTTTGTGGACGGCATGGCAGAGCGGAAGATTCCCCTCCACGTGTTCCACTTCGACTGCTACTGGATGAAAGAGAACGAATGGTGTAACTTCACCTGGGACGAAGCCATGTTCGACGACGTGCCCGGCATGCTCAGCCGGATGAAGAACGAGTGCGGGCTGAAGATCTGCGTATGGATCAACTCCTATATCGGGCAGAAATCCCCCTTGTTCCAGGAAGCCATGGAGAAAGGCTATCTCTTGAAGCGTCCCAACGGCGATGTGTGGCAGTGGGACTTGTGGCAGGCAGGCATGGGCCTGGTGGACTTCACCAACCCCGACGCCTGGAAATGGTACCAGGGTAAACTGCGGGTGCTGCTGGACCAGGGCGTAGACTGCTTCAAGACCGACTTCGGCGAGCGCATCCCCACCGACGTGGTTTACTATGACGGCAGCGATCCGGAACTGATGCACAACTATTACACATATCTTTACAACAAGTGCGTCTTTGAGCTGCTGGAGGAATACAAAGGCAAGGATCAGGCCTGCCTGTTCGCCCGCAGCGCTACCGTAGGAGGCCAGAAGTTCCCCGTACACTGGGGCGGCGACTGCTCTTCCAACTATCTGTCTATGAGCGAATCCCTTCGGGGCGGACTGTCCCTGTGCATGTCCGGCTTCGGCTTCTGGAGCCACGATATCTCCGGATTTGAGGGCACTGCTCCCGCCGACGTATACAAGCGCTGGGCAGCCTTCGGCCTGCTTTCCACCCACTCCCGGCTCCACGGCTCCAACTCCTACCGGGTGCCCTGGCTCTTCGGCGACGAAGCTGTGGACGTTTTACGGAAATTCACCAATTTGAAATGCACCCTCATGCCTTATCTGTATTCCGCCGCTGTAGAGACTCATCAGACCGGCGTGCCCACCATGCGGGCCATGGTCCTGGAATTCCCCCAGGATATCCCCTGCTCTGACCTGGACCGCCAGTATATGCTGGGCGGCAGTCTGCTGGTGGCCCCTGTGTTCACCAAAGAAGGTGACGTGGATTACTACCTGCCCGAAGGCACCTGGACCAACTTCTTCACCGGCGAGGTCGTGGAAGGCGGCAAATGGCGCCATGAGATCCACGACTTTATGAGCCTGCCCCTGATGGCCAGGGAAAACTCCCTGATCGCGGTGGGCGCCGACGACCAGAACGTGGAATACGATTTTGGCAAGGATTTGACCCTCCACCTGTTCGCCTTGAAGGACAAGGCCCAGGCCGACATCAAAGACATGTATGGCGCGGATATGTTGAAAGCCACCGCTGTAAACGAGAACGGCAAGGTAACCCTGACCTTTGAAGGCCGCGGGGAAAATCTGAAAGTGATGCTCCGCAACGTCACCAATGTGAAGGACCTCACCGGCGCCCAGGCGGAAGAGACCCGGATGGGCACTCTGCTTCACGTAAACGCTGACCTTGGCGATGTTACCTTCACCCTGTAATCTTACCTTTTTCCGACGATAAAAAAGCGCCGCTGGGCTCAGCGGCGCTTTTCCTTATTTGCATATATCACACATCCCGGGTAAAGGTGGTCTGTGCTTGAGGGATTTCCGTTTGCGACGCGGTATGGTAAGCCGCCTGGGCTTTGGCCCTGCGCACCTTCCTGGCCGCTTCCGATTCTGTCTCCACTGCCGGTTTTCCCTGCTCCTCCTTGGGAGAATCCTCCACTTTGGCGGGCTCCCGGCCGCTTTCCGCGGCAGCGTCCTCTCCGGGAACAGCAGCAGGCTCCCGCTCCGGTCCTTGGGGTCCTTCCGGCTTTTGGGGGCTGTTTTGCTCCTGGGCTTCCTGGCTGGCCTGCCATTCTTCGCTCTCGGTGGGCAGCTTGGCATACTCTCCGCTTTCCACAAAGCGCTGGGTGCTTTCCGCCACAGCGTCTGTCCGGCGCTTTTCGGCCATGGCGATCTCCAGTTTTTTCGACAGGGGGATAGCCGGGTTGTGCTCCACTGACTGCACTTTCATCAGGGAGCTTCCCAGTTTGCTCATGCGCAGCCGTTCCACCTCTTCTTTGGTGGTGCACCGGCGCAAAGCCTGTTCATAGGCTTTCTGCTCTTGTTCTTCCGCCACCAGCTCCCGGTATTTTTCGGGGTCTTTGACCTGGAGATACTTCCGCTCCTCGGCGGTCAGTTTACCGCCAGCCTCCAGCTTCTGGTGTATCTCCCGCAGCTTGTCATCCCCGTTCTCCCGCTGAGCATCGACCTGAGCCTGAACCTGGGCCGCTTCCGCGGTCTTTTTCATGGGGGAGTCCAGCCACTGGTCCAAAGATTCTCCCTTGGCGGAATAATTCCCGGACTGGCGCTTCAAATCCCACTGCATCTGCATTTTCATGGTCTTTAAATGGGTGTTGATGTTCCCAATCATGGAAAAATTCACGGTCATGCCTCCTTTTCTCCCCAAAAGCTGTATCCGTCCCCGGAAACAGCCCAACAGGGAATGATTTCCTCTATTTATTATATCGGAGATTTTCCCCGGAATTTAACTGCCCTATGGGGCTTTTGAAACACAAAAAAGCCTGCCGGATCATCCGACAGGCTTTCGCTGTACTTGTGTAAGAAAACCAGCTTAGCAGAAGGGGTTCTCGGTCTTGTAGAGCATCCCCTTGGGCTGGTTGAAACCGATATCCTGAATGCCCAGGAATTTGAAGAGTTCGAACAGGGCTTTGCCGTGATGACCAAAAGCCACCGCGCCATGGTGGGGATAACGCTTCTCCACCAAAACGTGACGGTAGAACCGGCCCATCTCGGGAATAGCGAACACGCCGATCCCGCCGAAGGAGCAGGTGGGAACAGGCAAAACCTCGCCCTCAGCCACATAAGAGCGCAGCTGGCCATCGGCAGTGCTCTGCAAACGGAAGAAGGTGATCTCGCCGGGAGCGATGTCGCCTTCCAGGGTGCCGCGGGTAAAATCGGGATCGCTGCCAGCGGGCTCCAGCAAACGGTGCTGAATCAGCTGATACTTCACGGCGCGGTCGGCACACAGCTTGCAGCTGGGGGTGTTGCCGCAGTGGAAGCCCATGAAGGTATCGGTAAGCTTGTAATCGTAGCTGAACTTGCCCTTGATCTGAGCCTCGTACATAGAGGCGGGCACGCTGTTGTTGATATCCAGCAAGGTGACGGTATCGCCGGAAATGCACATGCCAATGTACTCGCTCAAAGCGCCGTAGATATCCACTTCGCAGGCCACGGGGATGCCCCGGGTAGCCAGGCGGGAGTTGACATAGCAGGGCTCAAAGCCGAACTGGCTGGGGAACGCGGGCCAACATTTGTCGGCGAATGCCACATACTGGCGGCTGCCTTTGTGCTGCTCAGCCCAATCCAGCAGAGTCAGCTCAAACTGAGCCATGCGGGCGGACAGCTCGGGATAATACTTGCCCTCGCCCATTTCCTGAGCCATGTCGGCGCAAACTTCGGGAATACGGGGATCGTTGGCATGCTCTTTATAAGCTACCAGCAAATCTAATTCACTGTTCTCCTCGATCTCGATGCCCAGTTCATACAGGCCGTTGATGGGGGCGTTGCAGGCGAAGAAATCCTGGGGACGAGGACCGAAGGTAATGATCTTCAAGCCCTTGATGCCCAAAATAGCACGGGCGATGGGCACGAACTCCACCATCTTGTCGGCGATCTCCTGGGCGTCGCCCACGGGATACTCGGGGATGTAACCCTTCAAGCCGCGCAGGCCCAGGTTGTAAGAGCAGTTGAGCATACCGCAGTAAGCGTCGCCGCGGCCATTGATCAGGTCGCCGTCGCCTTCGGCGGCAGCCACGAACATGCAGGGGCCGTCAAAATACTTGGCGATGAGGGTCTCGGGAGTTTCGGGGCCAAAGTTGCCCAAAAACACAGTAAGGGCATTGCAGCCGGCGGCGGTAACTTCTTCCACTGCCTTGAGCATATCTTTTTCATTTTCCACAGTAGTCTGGGCCTCGTAGACCTCCAAACCCTTCGCGGCGCAGGCAGCCACCACAGCGGCCCGGCGGTTCTGAGAGAGCTGGATGGGGAAGCAGTCACGGGAGACGGCCACAACGCCCAGCTTGACCTGAGGGATATTATTCATAGTTTGGTTCCTCCATTTTCAGAATTCTGAAACCTTGCGTGCCGAGCGGCATCTGCCGCCCAATTTGTACGCACAATTATTCCTTAATATCATAGTCTAAAAGCATTAAAAATGCAAGCCTTTTTTCTGGAGAAACGGGGCTTATCCCCTGGGGATTCCAAGGTTTTGGCAGAGACCGAAACACGTTAAAATATCCGGATATTTTGATAAAACTTTTCCCTTAGGTTATGGCTTTACAAATCCATAGCGTAATACTCCACATCGATCACCGTGCCGTCGGGATAGGTCTCCCGGCCCTGTTTCAAGAAATCGGTGAACCCGTAATGACGGTAGATTTGTTTATTCCGCTGTTCCTCAGGCTCCACACCCACCGTGGCTTTGGAAAAACCTTTCTTCTTCAAATCGGCGGTCATATAGCGGAACAGCTTGGAAAAATACCCTTTTCCCCGGTATCCCTCATTGGTTCTGAATGCCGCCAGATAAACCGTGGAACCATCCACCAGCCCCTGGCTGTTCTGAACCTTTTCCGGGCAGGTCATGGCAGTCGCCTCGCAGATGATCTCATCCCCTAAAAAGCCATAATAAAGAATGCAACGGCCTTTCCGGACATTTTCCAAAGTTTCTTTTTTCCACACCACCCAGTTCTCCCGGCTTTCCTCATTGTGGGAGATCTCATAGTCCCATTTCCGGCAGATCTCCTCCTCAGTGGGAATCCTACACACAAAGGGTCTGTCACGTTCCATCCTTACCACTCCTCATGGATATTTTGTCTTACAAGCACTTTTTGCCCGCTTTTCACAGACGTTGCTGTAAAAAAACAGGCAGCAAGTTTTCCCGCTGCCTGTTTTTGGTTTTTAAAAGTTGTCTCAGCCTGCTTCCGGAGCAGGGGCATCCTGGCCGCTTCGGTGGATACATCGTTTCAACCAGTTCATCCGGTAATAGTAGACGATGAACACCAGCGCCGTGGTCACCCAGGTCACGGGATAATTCATGGCCACCGATTCCATGGTGCCCATCAGGGGAACAGCCAGCACCATCCACAAAATCCGCAGGCCGCACACCCCAAAGCACACGATCAACATGGGCTGTAGCGCTTCGCCCGCACCCCGGATAGCGCCGGAGAAAATCTCGATAAACACATAGGTAAAATAAGAGGGCCCCAGCACCCAGAAGAACCGCTGGCCGATATCGATTACCGTTTCGTCCCCGGTAAAGAACCGAAGCAAAGGCTCCATAAAGATGAGCAGCAAAATACTCAGGACAATGGTGGTGCCCAAGGACATCAGCAAGCACACACGAACGCTGCGTTTGACCCGGTCATATTTGCGCGCGCCAAAATTCTGTCCTACAAACGTTGTGATAGAAATGCCAAAGGCGTTCATCACCATCCAGATAAAGCCGTCGATCTTGCCGATAGCCGCCCAGGAAGCAATGGCGTCGGTGCCAAAAGAGTTGATCCCCGCCTGGATCACCAGGTTGGAAACGGAATACAGCACCGACTGCAAGCCCGCAGGCAGGCCGATTCGGATCATGTTGCGCAGAATGCCACGGTCAAACCGGATCTTTTTCCATTCTACCCGGTAAGATTCCCGGGTGAGCATGAGCCGCAGCATGATCAGCACCGCGCTGACCACCTGGGACAGCGCCGTAGCGATGGCCACGCCGAACACTCCCCAGTGGAACATCAGCACGAACAGCAAGTCCAGCACGATATTGACCAGGCAGCAAACGATCAGCACATACAAGGGCATCCGGGAATCCCCAATAGCCCGGAGCACACCTGTGCCCACATTATAGACCATACAGGCGATGATGCCCGCGTAATACACATTCACATATGTCAGGGCATCCCCCATGATCTCCTGGGGGACCCCCAGAAGCTCCAAAGAAGGACGGGCAGTGAGCAAGCCCAGCACCATGATGATCAACCCGCCCACCAAAGCCAAAGCGATGGAAGTATGCACCGCCTTGGAAACATTTTTGGCGTCCCCCGCGCCGAAGAACTGGGAGATAATAACGGTCGCGCCCGAGGACACGCCCACGAAAAAGCCCACCAGCAGATTGATCAGCGTGCCAGTAGTGCCCACAGCCGCCAAAGCCTGGGTACCCACATACTGCCCCACTACGATGGTATCCACCGTGTTGTAAAGCTGCTGGAAAAAAGTACCGATCAAAATGGGGAAAAAGAAGATCAAAAGCTGTTTCCAGATCACACCTTGGATGATGCTGTTTTCTTTAATTGTCTGCTCCATAGAGGCCTCCTTCCCCGGTTTCGTCCAAAGCAAAGCCTTTTCTTTGGGAAAGGGCGCGGATACGCAAATAATAGGCCGTGATCAACAGCACTGCCGCGCCGGCCCAAGCTCCCACCTCGGCATAGTAAATACCCTCCTGGCCCATAGCCAAGGGCAGCAGCAGCGCCGCACCGATACGCACTACCATTTCCGCAAAGCCCGAGAACATGGGCACCACCGTGTCGCCCAAGCCCATCAACGCCGAACGGTAAATATGCAGCATATAAAGAATCGGCAAACACACGCTCATAATGGCCAAATAGTGGTAGCCAATGCCCAGAGAGGCTTCCACCTCCTGGGGCGTTCCGGAAATGAACAGCCCTAAAAACAGTTTTCCAAACAACAGCATGGCCACGGCGATCACCACAGAGGTGAGAAACGCGATGAGCACCGCCGAGCGCATTCCTTTTTTGATACGCCGAACCTGTCTGGCTCCCAGGTTCTGACCCACATAAGAGGTGAGCGCGAAACCGTAAGAAGTGGCGGCGATCTCCAGGATGCCGTAAAGCTTGTTGGTGGCGGTGAACCCGGCGATAAACAGCATACCATACCGGTTGATCACCGACTGCACCACCATGCCGCCAATGGAGATAATGGCGTTTTGCATCGCCACCGGGGAGCCCAGCTTCAATAATGTCCTGGTCAGATTCCAGCCAAGGCGGAAGTCCTCCCGGTGGACCTTCAAAATGGTGATCCGCCGCACGCTTATAAAGCAGTACACCGCGGAGGCCGCCTGAGAAAGCACCGTGGCCGATGCCGCGCCCGCAATGCCCCAGTGGAAGCCCATCACAAAGAGCAGATCCAGCCCCACATTGAGCAGCGCCGCCATGACTACGGCATACAGCGGCGTCTTGCTGTCGCCCAGCGCCCGGAGGATCGACGCCAGCAGGTTATAAGCCATGATGGCGGGAATGCCCCCGAACACGATGCGCAGATAGAGCAGCGCGCCCCCCATGATATCGTCGGGAGTGTTCAACAGGCTCAGCACCGGATAAGCTGCCAGCTGGCTGGCAGCCATAAGCAGCACCGTGAAAATAAGGCACAACGTCACCGAAGCCCCCACCGAGCGGGAAAGCTCCCTGTGATCTTTGGCGCCGAAATGCTGGGCCATCAAAATGGCAAACCCCTGAGTTAGCCCCTGGATGATGCCCAGCACCATCCAGTTGAGCCAGTCCGCGGCGCCCAAGGCAGCCAGCGCCTTTACGCCTACCACTTGGCCTACTACGGCGGTATCCACCACCGTATAAAGCTGCTGGAACACGTTGCTTACCATCAGGGGCAGGGCAAAGGTGACCAGCAGTTTGGTGGGGGACCCTTCTGTCATGCTGCGGATTCTCTGAGCCATAAAACGACTCCTTTCTGAAAAATAAAACGTTCTACAGGCAAAAAGGGACGGCGAAGTCAGTTCCCCAGTTTTGGGGCTCCGCGAACGCCGCTCTCTCATCATATGATATATTATCATGTCCCCTGCGGGTTTGCAATCCATATTTTTGCGTTCCCCAGGGATTTTCTTTTACCCTTTTGGCCCTTGCTCCCCATACTTCTCCAAAAAGGCCTTGATGGCCTTTTCACAGCCTTGTGTATCCACGGCGAAGCTCAAAGCGTGGCCCGCTTCCGGCACGAGATACAGCTCTTTTTCCGAGCGGCAGGCCTGGTAGTTTTCTTCTGTCATGGACACTGGCACAAAGTCATCCGCCTGGCCGTGGATAAACAGCACCGGCAGTGACGTTTTCGCCAAAGCTTCCCGGGTATCCGCCCCCTTTAAGGCAAAACCCGCCCGCAGCCTGGCTACCCAGTCCATCAAATACAAAAGGGGGAACTCCGGCAGGCGGAAGTCGCGTTTCGCCACATAAGCCATGATCTCCCAGGGGGTGGTGAATCCACAGTCCGCCACAATGCCCCGGGTATTCTCAGGCAAGTCCAGCTCCGAGGCCATCATCACCGTAGCCGCTCCCATAGAGATGCCCGCCAAGAACAACGGCAGGTCTTTCCCGAAACGGCGGGCGGCGTAGTGGGCCCAGTCCCGGCAGTCAAAGCGCTCTTTCACTCCATAGGTGATGTATTTCCCCTGGCTCTCCCCGTGGGAGCGCTGATAGGGCAGCAGCACATGGTACCCCAGCTGGTGGAAGAACTCCACTTCCAGCGCGAAATCGATCGTGGCCAGCGAACGGTATCCGTGAAAAGCCACGATCACCCCTTTTGGCTGCCCTTTGGCGGGCAGGTACAAAGCCGTCAGCCGCAGCCCGTCAAAGGAGACGATATCCACTTTCTGCGTAGTATGAGATTTGATAAACCGCTGGGCCTCTTCCATCCGCTCCCGGTAAGGCTTCCAGATAGAGCCCTCATCCTCATACTGCTCGTCAGTACCCTCCACCCGGTAACGGCGGATGGAGAACCGGAAAAAGAACACAGACGCCGCCAGCAGCGCCGCCACCAGAACCGCGCAAATCCCTAAGATGACCCAAACCACTATCATAAGAAAGCTTCTCCTTTCAACGGGCGTGACGCCCTCTGTTCGGGGCCGGTCTCGCTTTTCTCTCTTTTGGTTCCCGTCCTACGCCCAACAGGCTTGGCAAAACCAGCAGGAACGCCCCTGCCACCAACACGGCAGGCGGCCCCCAAAGAGACCCAAGGAACCCTGCCAGCGTTCCGGCGCCAGCCAGGGCCGCCACCACTTCCCCTTGCACCGCCTGAGGGGAAAGCAGTGTTTCCTCACCTTCCTGCTGGCTGTCGGTGCGCACCAGGAAATCTTCTCCCGCAGTGCCGACCAGCCGCAGGAAAGAACGCTCTTCTTCCCCGCACAGCACCACGTCGCCCAAATCGTATGTTTCCCTGGAGACCACTACCGCCAGATCGCCCGGCGAAAGAGCCGGCGCCATGGAATCCTCTTTCACCGCCCGCAGGGTCATCCCGAAAAAGGGGATATCCTCCCGGTGGAACACTTGGCTTTGCACCGCCAGCCAGACGCTGATCCCCAGAACCAGGCAAAGGATGATCCCCAGCAAGGCCCGCAGCGCTTTTATCATACCCATGGTTTTTCCTCCTTACAGGGAAAGCTTCCGCTCCATGGCGAAGTTTTCCAATTCCACGCCCCTGCGCAGCACCCGCTGGGCTTTTTGCACCTTGTAGCCCAGGTTTTCGAAAAAGGGCCGCGCCGTGCGGGACGCATGCACACTGACGCTGGAAGCTCCCAGCCCCCAGGCGTAGCCTTCCAGCCCCTGTACAATGGCGGAAGCCACCCCGCGCCCTTGAAAATCTTTGTGGACATACAGCCTGTCCAAATAGCCGGTATCGTCCATATCCCCAAACCCCAAAAGGACGCCGTCCTTTTCCGCTATCAGGGTGTAATGGGAAGAAAAGCTGGCGCTCCAGGCGTTCCGGTCCACGCTCTCCGGAGACGCCACCCAGGCGGCTGCTTCCTCTTCGGTATAGTCCCGCAGGTTCACGCTGTGGACCGTCTCGTAAAACAGCTGTATCATTCCCTCTAAGTCCCCAGGCTGATACAGCCGCAGATGGAACTCTCCGGCCCGCTCTCCCAAAGCCAAAGCCGGCGCGGTATGGGCCAAAAGCCATTTTGCCACCCCATCCTCCTGGTTGGAAGGGATGATCTGGCTGGCGGATTCTTTCAGTTCCGGCACGGCGTTTGCCACGGCGCATTTCACCTGGGCCGCCTCAAACAGAGGAAGGTCGTTTAAGCCGTCCCCAAAAGCCACCATTCTACTACAGCCCAAACGTTCTCTCAGCAGCTGGGCGGCGTGGGCTTTTGTGGCTCCCTGGGCCATGACTTCCAACCAATATTCCCCTGGCCGGTAGATTTCTTCCTGCAGCAGCGCCCGCACTCCTTCGGCCCGCTGAAATTCCTCCCAGGCGGGAGCCAGCGCTTCCCGCTCCCCGATACAGGTAAAATAGAATATCTTCCCGTCATAGAGCATGGAGTCATCCGATGCCGCCAGAAGCCTGGGGTCCCCCTGCCGATTGGAAATGTAGCGGGCTACCCCCGGAGTTTCCCGGTCCCGCCGCCAAAGCACCCGTTCCGTCCCGCCCAACATGGTATACACCAAAGGGGAAAGGCCCCAGCGCTCAAAAATCTCCCGGGCTTTTCCGCATTGGGCCGGGGAAAGGCATTGTTTCACCAAAACCTGGCCACCTCCCTGCCGGATAAACGCCCCGTTATACACAATGACCGGCAGGCGTTTATTCAAGCCCTGGGTGACTATCTCCGCCGAGTGCCGGGAACGGGCAGTGGCATAGGTGAACCGCACCCCCTGCTCCACCAGCCGGTTGATCACCCGGGCGGTAAACGGGGATACCCGCTCTTCCTTGTTCAGCAGAGTGCCGTCCAAATCTGAAACATACAAGGTGTTATCCAAACCGTTTACACACCTCCCACAGCTCTCCTGTCCTCAGCCATTCCCTCAAAGTGTCCAAACCCGCCTGGTTTTTAGAACAGGGCAGCCACAAGCGGAGATACCCATTTTCCCCGTATTTTTCTTCTATATGTTCCACCGTGCGGCGGATCTGGGCTTGCTCATCCATTTCGGGGAAGTTGGCTTTTCCATATTCCATGCACCTTCGAACGATCCTTTCGGGATCGATATCCCTATCCGCCTCGGAAATGATCCTTCCATAAAGGCTCCTGGGTTCCCGGCCCGAAGAAGCCCGATGGTCCTCTACCGCCTGGGCCATCTGCTCCACCTCTTCCGGGGTAAACCACTGCCGCAAGGACAGGTCCTCTCGAAGCAGCTGGGCAGAGGTGCGCTCATGATCCTTCCTCCCAAACCGGCAGACGCCAAGATCATGATAGGCCGCCGCTACGTACACCAGCCGCGCTTCCACTTCCAAGGGCTCTGCCAATTCCCGGCTGTTTTCCATCACCTGGCGGATATGTCCAATCCCATGGGCGCTATCCGCTTGCCCATATTGGGGCAGGACGCACTCTTCCACATACCGGCGCAGTTCTTGGGGGATTTGTCCGATCATGGGTGCGCTCCTCCTTTTAGGTATTTCGATATTATAGATAATTATTGTATCACATCCATTAGTTTCGGGCAACAGAAAGAAAATTTTTATGGATATTTTCAAAAAACGCTTGACTCTCCGCCGCCTTCCTTGTAAGGTACTTTTATGAAACTAGAAGAAGGAGAATTTCTATGAGATTCGTGATAAAAAGATATAAGGGCAGCTATCTGGCCTATGTAATGGCCTTCGGATGGCTTTATTTCGCTATGGCTGTGTTCAGCTCGGTAATTTCTGTCTACCTGACCGACCTGGGCAAATCCGCTTCTGAAATGAGCTTTATTGTCTCCGCTTCCGGAATTTTTTCCTTTTTTATGGTGCCTATAACCGGCTATATGGCAGACCGCACACAAAACCCAAAAGCCCTTAGTGTTGTCACACTGCTGCTCTCCGGTTTTATGGGGCTGATTTTCGCCCAATGCAGGCAAGTATGGGCTCTTTTTCTTTTGAATGGACTGATTCTTTCCTTTATCAATTCCCTGATGCCTATCAGCGAACGCATGGCTGGGCGCAGCGCCTTTCGTTATGGCTACCTGCGGGTATGGGGTACCGTGGGATACGCCCTAGGCGCCCAAGCAGCCGGGTTTGCCATGGAATACATTTCTCCTTCTTTTATTTTTGTTATGCTCTTTCTTTCGGCCATTTTTGCCGCGGTAGGTTTTTGGGGAGCGGAAGATTGCCCTTCGGCTCCCCAGGACAAGGGACAGGAGACATCCCCCCAAAAGGATGAACCCACAAAGCGCCCTTCACTGCTCAAAGTGCTTCTAAACCCTTCCTTTTTGCTGTTCCTGCTGATCGCCTGTCTTTTCACCGGCTGCTCCAACGTAAACATGACCTACGCCCCCATGCTGCTGAACAGCTTGGGGGTACCCACCTCCACCGTTGGCACCGTGCTTTTTTTCAGCACACTGATCGAAGCCCCTGTGATTCTTTTCTCCAACAAATTTATGGACCGATTTTCCGGCAAAGCTTTGATTATCGCTAGTTTTGCCATTATTATTGCACAATTTCTGTTTTATGGGTTTTCCCGTTCCGCTGTGGTGGTCATTCTGGCTATGGTGTTGTTAAAGGCCATTGCTTCCACCCTGTTTGTGATGATCAACTTGAAGATCGTCCGCAACCTTTTAGACCCCCGTTTTACTACCACGGGGCTTTCCGTGATCAATTCCGCCACCAACCTGTCCGCCATCCTGCTGCAAAACGCCGGAGGCGTGCTGGTGGATTATACAAGTATCCCTGCCCTTTATCTCGCGTTGTGTGGGCTTACTGTTTTGGGACTGCTGCTCACGTTATTTTTGAAAGTGGGCAATCAAGAAAGGGTATTTGGATAAAATCCCTTTTACTTTTGAGAGGAGTTTTCACTATGCAACAATTTCCACGCACCACAGTGGGAGGGGTCTCCCTCTCCCGAATGCTCATCGGCACCAACTGGCTGCTGGGATGGAGCCATACCAGCGCTTCCGCCGATGAGATGATCCGCCGGCGTTATGACAGTGCCGAAGCTTTCAAGCCCGTGCTGGAGGCTTACCTCCGCCACGGGGTAGATACCCTCATGGCGCCTTTGGGCGCTTCTCCGGAGCTTCTGTCCGCCATCAAGGACACCGAACAAAAAATGGGCCGGGAAATCATTTTGGTAGACACCCCCACCCTCAATGTGGACGACAATCCCCAGGCCCGTAAAGAAGCTGAATCCATGGTAAAAGAATCGGCCAAACGAGGCGCCAAATTCTGCCTGCTCCACCATTCCTGCGCTGAACAGCTGGTGAACAAGAACAAAGGGGAGATCTGCCGCCTGGACGATTACACCAAGATGATCCGGGACGCGGGCATGATCCCCGGTCTTTCGGCCCACATGCCGGAACTGGTGGTCTATTCCGACCAAAACGGCTATGATGTGGAAACTTACATCCAGATTTTCAACTGCATGGGCTTTTTGATGCAGGTAGAGATCGAGACAGTGGCGTCCATCATCCAAAACGCCAAAAAACCGGTGATGACCATCAAATCCATGGCGGCGGGGCGGTGTTCCCCCTATGTGGGCCTCACCTTCTCTTGGAACGCCATCCGTCCCTGCGACATGGTGACCCTGGGCGCTTTCTCTGCCCAAGAAGTGGAGGAAGATGTGGAAATTTCCCTGGCTGCTATCGAGCACCGCTTCCCCGACCTGGAAAAGCGTGGCAGTCCCAACCAGAGCCAGGCCGCTTTCGGATAAGAAAGCATGTTTTGCTATCCTTTAAGTGTAAAAGCCTCCCGTCCGGTGCTTTCCGGGCAGGAGGCTTTTTGCGCTCATCTGACAAAGACAACATGGTGTCCCTGGTTTAATCTTCTGATTCTTCCGAAACATCCCAAGCACCCTGGGTATAGGTCTCATCCACCATATCGCTGATTCCCGCCAGCAGCATGATGATGCCCTGTACCTTATGGGGCTGGATAATATACACGCCCTTTTGGGAACTATCTTCCGCGATCAAATCCGCCGCCAGCAGCGGCTTCATATGATGGTATGCCTGCCCGGTAGAGCCAAAGCCACAGTTTTCCACCAGTGCTGCCACCGTTTTTGGCCCCCTCAGTATCTCCAGCAAAATAGACAGGCGGTTGGCGTTACCGATGCAGGCCAGCACTTTGCTTGCTATGCCGCTTTCGATCTGAGAGAGCAGCCCGTCTGTGGACACTTCGCTGCGAATCCAGTTGGACTGCCTTCCCCCTGCGTTATACACACCCAGATATGTCACAAAGCCGCTGGTTCCGTCTTTTTCTGTTTTGTAGCAGAGCTCTTCCATTTGCTGGCTGAGCCGGCTATCCGGATGCATTTCGTGCATCACATGCACTCGTTCCATCCGTTCCTCCCACGGCTTATTGGGAAAGGCCGCTTCCAGCTTTTCCCTTATCTCTTCCATTTTTTGCGGCAGCGTCTCCTGGACCAACTCATTGAGCTGGTTTCGCAATTCGTCGATTTCCCGGCCATAATCCCGTTCCATGAATCTCACCTTCTCTTACGTAATTTTGTAATTCCGTAATTATAGAATATCATAACATCGCAGAGAAATCAACTACATTTTTAAAAAATTTCGTAATTCCGTAATAATAAAAACAGATTGCCTTTATAAAGGCTTCACTAAAACCAGGCAGGGATTTTTCTCATCCCACAAAGTTGGAAAGCATTCCAAATCCAGAAAGCCCATAGCATGGTAGAATTCCCGGGTCCGGTCATATTCCGCACTGCGGGCCAAAGCATCCAGGGTTTTCACCTGCAAAAGCTTCCATCCTGCTTTGCGGGCATATCCTTCCGCCCACGACATCAGCATTCTGCCTCCGCCTTTTCGATGCAAGTTGGGTAGGATTCCCAGCACATAAAGTTCCCCCGCCTGAGAAGCGGTTTGCTTTAAGGCACAAAACCCCACAGCGTCCTCCCCATGGTAAAGAGCAGCGAAAGGCAACGCCTTGCAGCCTTCCACATATGCCGCCGTCGACTCGGGGATTCCGAACCATTCCGGCAGCGCCTCTAGTATTTCCCTGGCCAACTGTGCTTTTCTCTCTGGTAAAACTTGTTCTTGTATGGTATATTCCACGGTTTTCCTCCACACACAAAAAGCCTGGGAAAATCCCAGGCTTTCGGTTTAGTTTCTTTTTACAGCAGAGACTTGTACAGTTCCGCGATCTCTTCCACGCTGGTGTCGGGAGGTCTGTATTACAGCCCTCCCGGAGAACGGCTTGAAGCCGGAGCGGCTTCCCTTTCGCTTCGCGAAAGACCGCCTTTCTCCCACCGGGTTTTCAATTACAGCAGAGACTTGTACAGTTCCGCGATCTCTTCCACGCTGGTGTCACGGGGATTGCCGGGACGGCAGGCGTCGTCATAAGCAGACTGAGACAGGAATGCAACGTCCTCGGGCTTTACGATCTCCTTCAGATCAGCGGGGATGCCCACATCCTGGGAAAGCTGGCGCACCGCGTCAATGGCGGCTTTACGGTACTCTTCCTGGGACATTTCGTCCACACCCTTCACGCCCATGGCACGGGCGATCTCACGGTACTTCTCGCCGGTGGCGGGAGCGTTGTACTCCATCACCGTGGGAAGGATGATGGCGTTAGCCACGCCGTGGGGAGTATCATACAAAGCGCCCAGAGGATGAGCCATGGAGTGTACGATGCCCAGGCCCACGTTGGAGAAGCCCATGCCGGCCACATACTGGCCCAGTGCCATGCCTTCCCGGCCTTCGGGAGTGTTCTCCACAGCGCCCCGGAGAGAACGGGAGATGATCTCGATGGCTTTCAGGTGGAACATGTCAGAAAGCTCCCAAGCGCCCTTGGTGATGTAACCTTCAATAGCGTGGGTCAAAGCGTCCATGCCGGTAGCGGCAGTCAGCCCCTTGGGCATGGAGGACATCATGTCGGGGTCTACAATGGCCACCACGGGGATATCGTGGGGGTCCACGCAAACCATCTTCCGGTTCTTTTCCGCGTCGGTGATCACATAGTTGATGGTGACCTCAGCGGCGGTACCAGCGGTGGTAGGCACAGCGATGATGGGCTTGGCGGGATTCTTGGTATCAGCTACGCCTTCCAGGCTGCGCACATCGGCAAACTCAGGGTTCGCGGCAATGATGCCGATAGCCTTGGCGGTATCCATGGAGGAGCCGCCGCCGATAGCGATGAGGTAGTCGGCGCCGGACTTCTCAAAAGCAGCCACACCGGTCTGCACGTTTTCGATCGTGGGGTTCGCCTTGATATTGGAATAAATCTCATAGTCAAGGCCCGCGGCTTCCAGTACATCGGTGACTTTCTTGGTCACACCGAATTTCAGCAAGTCAGGGTCGGAGCAGACAAACGCTTTCTGAAAACCTCTGCCCTTGGCTTCGTTGGCGATCTCCTGAATCGCGCCCTTGCCGTGATAAGATCTCTCATTCAACACAAAACGATTGGCCATACTGCATGACATCCTTTCTATGTATCTTTTAAAACAATATTTCAGTCTCTTTCAGGACACAAGTGTTCTGATGGTCCTTATTAGCATTGTAGCAAGGACATCTTTAAAATACAAGTGACACTTGGGGTTGATTGTAACAAATTGCTTAGAAAAATCAAAAAGAGACAGCGTTACACTGTCTCTTTTATCAATTTTCTGCCACTGGGCCCCGCAAATCCGAAAGAAGGCTGTAAAGCCGCTGGGGCATGGCCTCGATCAAAAGGTCCACCAATTCCGGGATGGGCCGCCCCATGCCCCCGGTCACCCATTCCACGGTCATGCGGATGGACCCGGAACAATACATCTCCAGCAAAAAAGCCACGTCCGCCGGAAGCTCCCGGCATCCAAGCTTTTTCCGCAGGATGGTTCCGTAAAAATCCAGGATGCACTGGTAATCGTAAGCCACCACCGAATTGCAGTCGTTGGAGCGGAACGCCTGGGTGAAAAAGATCTGCTCCCCTTTGAGAAACTGGAATTTCCGGATAAGCCCTTCCCGCAGGGTCAGGCTCACCCCCATCTGCTTGAAGGAACGCTGGGCCAGCTGCTCAAAATGCCAATTCACCAGGTCATATTTATCCTTGAAGTTCCGGTAAAAGGTCTGACGGGTCACCCCGGCCCGTTCCACGATCTGGGTCACGGTGATCTTGTCGAGGGAAGTTTGCTCCATCTCTTCTTTAATGGCCCGGGCCAGCTTCTCCCGGGTACGCTCCTGGCCTTCCATGGGGTCATTCCTCCTCCAGCACTTTTTCCAGGAACACCCGCTTCCGAAATGCCCCGTTGCGCTGGGCCTTCTCCTCTTTGGCCCGGCGGATCTGTCCCTCGGTCCACCCTTGAAGGTAGGCGATGGTCTCCAAGACTTCCAGAATGTCTCCCAGCTCGTCCAGATTTTTCTCCGCCAGAAATTCCTCCACCTCTTCCCGAAGCTTCTTCTCTAGGCAGTCAAGGAATTCTCTGTCCTCCAGGGCGCGGGTCACCGGGGTTTCCCCCTGCTGCCGGATGATCTCCGGAATGTTGTCCCGCACCAGCTTATTGTACACCCGTTCTTTCATAGGCCCTCTCTTTTCTCAGTTTTTCTTACACTTTCTCCGCCATCTCCAACAGCAGCCGTTCCGTATCTTTCCACCCAAGGCAGGGGTCGGTGATGGATTTCCCATACACCCGCTCCCCTTCAATGGGTTGGCTGCCCTCTTCCAGGTAGCTTTCGATCATCACGCCTTTGACCAGCCTTTTCAGTTCGGGGCTGTAATTGCGGCTGTGAAGCACCTCGCTGACGATGCGGGGCTGCTCCCGGAATTTCTTATCCGAGTTGGAATGGTTGGCGTCTACCACCACCGCTGGGAATTGGAGCTCACGCTTTTGATACAGCTCCCACAGGCGCATCAAATCTTCATAATGGTAGTTGGGCACGCAGGTGCCATATTTATCCACGCCGCCCCGCAAAATGGCGTGGGCCAAGGGGTTGCCCTCCGTGGTCACGTCCCAGCTGCGATACAGGAAGGTATGGCTGCTTTGGGCCGCCTGGATGGAGTTGAGCATCACGGAAAGGTCGCCGCTGGTGGGATTCTTCATGCCCACGGGAATATCCATGCCGCTGGCGGTGAGCCGGTGCTGCTGGTTCTCCACCGACCGTGCCCCTACCGCCTCGTAGGAAAGCACGTCATCCAGATAGCTGCGGTTTTCGGGATACAGCATCTCGTCGGCGGCAGTCAAGCCGGATTCCTCCATCACCCGCAGATGCAGCCGCCGGATGGCGATGATCCCTCCCAGCAGGTCGGGCTCTTTATCCGGGGAAGGCTGGTGGAGCATCCCCTTATACCCGGCTCCAGTGGTGCGGGGTTTATTCGTATACACCCGGGGGATGAGAATGAGCCGGCCCTTGACCTGTTCCTGCAATTTTGCCAGGCGGCTCACATATTCCAAAACAGAATCCTCACGGTCGGCGGAACAAGGTCCCACCACCACTAAGAACTGCTGGGATTTCCCCTCGAACACCTTGCGGATCTCCTGATCCCGCTCTTCTTTGATGGCCCGCAGTCTCAAAGGCAGGGGATACTCCCCTTTCAATTCCTCCGGCTGGGGCAGCTGACGGTTATACCGCATTGCCATAACGCTTCCCTCTTTTCTATTTCAATCTTTGTGGTTATTCCTTTTCCTGATTCCCGGCCAACAGCCTTTCGATACCCTCATCGGTATAAGAAAGCAGCTTGCCATACCGCCAAGCAATGTCCCGGCGCTTTTCAGGGGTATAGCTGCCGGTTTCCCAGGCAAGGCGCTTTTCCGCTTTCAAACTCAGGTATTCTTCCAGCACAGAATCCTCCTGATAGAAAATGGCGTTAAACTTCCCCTTGTTCATGGAGATGGGAAACAGATCGCTGAGGAAGGGGTCATCCTCCACATACATCTTCACTCCATATTCCCCGCACAGCTTTTCAAACTCCGGCAGAAAAGCGTCCCGCTCCGCTTTGGTATCGCAAGGGTGGGCCAAGGCCAGTTTTTTCACCCCCGCCCGGACCATTTCGCAAAAGCAGTCCGCAGCCCCTAGTTCATAGGAAAAATGGTCAATCCTCTTCATGGTCGTCCTCCTTCTGGCTAGTTTCCCCTCCGGCTTGGCTTGTGTTCTTCTTTTTGGGAATCTGTTGGCCCACCAGGGCACCCAGCAACATTCCCATGGAGATGGCTAAACCCAGCTCCATATCCAAAATGCTCCTGAGTCCAGCGCTCAAGGCAATTCCCAGGCACATGCCTTCCGTTAGGTAGTTCTCTTTTTCCCGCACCTGGTTGGACCACAGCAGCGCTACCAGCGCCACCATGACCAGCACCGCAATGGCTGATGTAAAAATACCCTCCATCCCAGTGTCCCTCCTTTACACATTTGAAGAGCACTTTCTGTCTGTTTTGCTTTGCCGCTCTAAGAAATGTCCTGTGTGCTTTTTCCAGATCAACGCAGGCTTCAGTCCGCCGCCCCAGAAACAAGTAAAAATTTTTCTACCTGCCCGCCCGCGCTACCACCTCGGCATTGAGAGCCTCTCTCACACTACCTGGAAAATATAGAACTTCAAATAGTCCGTTTCCGGCACGTTCCACAGGACAGGATGGTCGGGGCCTTGGGCGCGGGCTTCCACCAGTCGCAGTTCCACTTGGGCGTCTGCCGCGGCGCTTTGGAGCATCTGCCGGAAAAGGGCATCGGTCATAAAATGGGAACAGGAACAAGTGGCCAGATATCCGCCTCGGGGCAGGGCTTTCATAGCCCGGTAGTTGATCTCCTTGTACCCCCGCTGGGCATTTTTCACCGTTTTTCCCGACTTGGTAAACGCGGGCGGGTCTAAAATGATATAGTCAAATTCCCCAGGGGTAAGGGCAGGCAGCAGATCGAACACATTGGCTACCTGATATTCCAGATCGAGGCCGTTCAAGGCGGCGTTCTCTTTGGCGCAGGCGATGGCTGTTTCGGAAATATCCACCGAGCGCACCCGCTTGGCTCCAGCCTTTGCGCAGTTGAGCCCAAAGGAGCCGGTATGGGTAAAGCAGTCCAGCACGGTTTTGCCGGGAGCAATGCGGGCGGCCGCCACCCGGTTATACTTTTGGTCTAAAAAGAACCCGGTCTTTTGGCCGTTTTCAAAATCCACCTTATAGCGGATGCCATTTTCGGTAATTTCCGTTTCGGTACTTTGGGGGAGCTCCTTTCCGGCAAGGGCGTACCAGCCCTTGTTCTGCTCCATCCCTTCCAATTCCCGAATCTTCACATCGTTGCGCTCATAAACGCCCCGGATGGTCTCCCCATCCTCCTCCATTGCTTGGACCAAGGCGGGGAAAATCAAATCTTTCCGCAGCTCGGTGCCAAGGCACAAAGTTTGGCTCACCAGGATTTCCCCGAACTTGTCCACGGTCAGTCCCGGAAAGCCGTCGGCTTCCCCAAAGATCACACGGCAGTTCTGGGTGCCGTCCGCTCCCATTACTGTTTTGCGGTAATCCCAGGCATAGCGGACCCGCCGCTGGAAAAAAGCTTCCCCAAAAGTATCGTTGGCGTTTTGAGAGATCATCCGCACCCGTATCTTCGAGTGGGAATTATAATACCCCGTGCCCAGATACCGCCCCTTGGGACTGAGCACGTCGCAGAGGGCGCCATCCTGGGGCGCGCCTTTCACTTCGGTGATCTCATTGTCAAACACCCAAGGATGGCCCCCTTGGGCTTTTTTCGTCCCCCGGGCGTCGATCACCACGGCGGGATAGTCTCGTTGTGTTTTCATAGGTGTCCCCTTTCTCTCCCAACTATCTCAGATTTTCATCACGCCCAAAGTGTCCAAAATCCAGGACACAAAACTCTGTATTGAGATATCTGTCGCAAAACCTTGCCGGTCGCTTAAAGAGCTTCCCTGTTTTTATTGTGCCACATTCCCCGTAAAATCACAAGAAGGGGAATATGGCGCCTGTCCTATTTTTCTCCCAGTTTTTCCTGGCCTTTCAAAAGGCTGACTTGTATCTTCCGGTAATAGAGCAGCCCTACTGTGTCGGCCAATATCCAGCCAATGGGCACCGACCACCAAATGCCCACCACCCCAATGGCAGGCACCGCTGCCAAGGCGTAGGCCAGAACTACCCGGGTACCCAGGGAGATCACCGTAAGCACCAGGGACATGCCCGGCCGTTCGATGGCCCGGTACAAACCATAAAGCAGGAACAGTCCTCCGATCCCCCAATAGAAAGCGCCTTCGATCCGCAGGTATTGAACGCCCACAGCCAGAATCTCTGTTTCTCCCGGTTGGACGAACAACAGCAGCAAGGGCTTGGCAAACACAAACACCAGCGCCGACACCGCCAGGGAAAAGCATACAGCGCAGATCACCGCGCTTTTCATGCCTTTGCGGATACGGTCGATGCGTTTGGCGCCGTAGTTTTGGGCAATGAACGTGGAAAAGGCGTTGCCGAAATCCTGCACAGGCATATAGGCAAAAGAATCGATCTTTACCGCGGCGGCAAAGGCAGCCATCACCACCGTACCAAAGCTGTTCACCAATCCCTGCACCATAAGGATGCCGAAGTTCATCACAGACTGCTGTACACAGGTGAGCAGAGAAAACCGGGTGATTTCCAGCACGCTGGCTTTTTCCCACCGGAAATCCTGCCGGCCGGGGCGAAGCTGGGGCATTTTCTTCCAGGTGTACAGAAAAAGTCCCAGGCCGGACACCCATTGGGAAAAGCAGGTTGCAAAAGCCGCTCCTGCCACGCCCCAGGGAATACCCACCACAAGGGCCACGTCCAGAATGATATTCAGCACGGCGGAGATTCCCAAAAACAGCAGAGGCGCGGCGGAATTCCCCACCGCCCGCAGCAGGGAAGCAAAATAGTTGTAGAAAAAGGTGCCGCCAATGCCGAAAAAGATCACCCACAGGTATTCCCGCATCAGAGGGTACACATCGGCGGGAACGGAAAGCAGGGCCATCATAGGGTCGATGAGCAGAAACACCAGCAGGTTCAGCACCAGGGTAAACCCAGCGATCATCACAAAGGACTGGACCATGCTGTTTTTCAGCCGTGGGATATCCCGTTCCCCATACCGGATAGAAAACACCGCTCCGCTGCCCATGCACATTCCCAGCAGGATGGAGGTCAAAAAAGTCATCAGGGTATAGGAGGAGCCCACCGCTGCCAGGGCTCCCGCTCCCAGAAACTGGCCTACGATAAAGGTATCCGCCACGTTGTAGAACTGCTGCAGCAGATTTCCTAAAATCATAGGCAGGGCAAACCGCAGCATAGTGGCCGTAATAGGCCCGGCAGTCAGGTCGGTCTTTTGGGGCATGATCTCATTTCCTCCCGTCAAATCGCATTTTCATGTTTTTAGCAATCTCTTCGAGCGGCTTCCCAGGCCGTGAATGTACGGCCACACATGGATTCGCTGCCACGTCAAAAACTCTGAGGGGTTGCGTCTACAAGATATTCCATATCCAACTCGTGGCAGCCGGGCTCGTCCCACACATGGAACTGCCGGGAGCCCACCAGTTCTTCTCCCGGCAGAGGTCGTAGGCGTCCACATCCTCCCGCTGCGGTTCCCGGCTGATCCAGTCCCGGTACCACGATTCCCACTGCTCCCTGGGAAAATCAACGCAACCTGTATCCCGGTGATATCCCGGATACTTCACGTCCCACCCTTTGTTATAGGACATGGTAACAGGGTCGGACATCATCTTCACCCGAAACCACAAGTCTTCCAGCTTGGGGATATACAGTTGCAGTTGTTCCATTACCCATAGTCCTTCCATTTTTTGTTGAAATCAATTTATTATATCCTCCCAGGGGATTTTTTGCAATGTTCTTGCCTTTTGGAACGCAAAAAGGCCGACAGTTTTTACTGTCGGCCAAAAAGCTTGGATGCAATTTATTTACGGCTTTTTATAACCGCATTTGGGGCAAACACCATTTTCATTCAAGGCGATGCCGCACAGAGGACAGCGGTCGATCTTGTTCTCAGTGGTAAATTCCGCAGAAGCTGCGTTCACACCGCTGGTAAAGGTGATCTTGGCAATGTTCAGCTTGTCTTTCAGCAGATCATATACAATTTTGATCATACCTTCTACCGTCAGGGTTTCTTTGGTGACTACCAAACGGCATTCCGGATAAGCTGTTGCCAGTTCTGTCTTGAAGGCGGGTCCCTTCATCTGGTTTTGGGGAGCTCCATCCCGAATTCCCTGCTCCTCATATACTTTCAGCACAGCAGGCAGCAACGGATCATCTTCCCGCAAAATAAGGGCATGGTCAAAATTCTTCAACACCGACCAAGCAGTCTTTTGAATCTCATTACAGGGAAATACCATATTGACGCCGGGTTCTATAGTATCTTCCACCTCAATAGTCAGCACGCCGGTATGGCCATGCAGATATTGGGCCTCACCTTTAAATCCGTAAAATCTGTGGGCGTATTGCAGATCCAATGTTGTGATACTTCTCATTTGGTAAGCCTCCTTATAAATTATTTTTTATAGTTACGAGCGTGTTTGCTCGTCTGAACCTGTAGAAACATCCTGCCGGCTGCGGCATTCAGGGCAAAGATACCTGATTTTCAAATCATATCCCTCAATGGAAAAGCCAATCTGCTGTTCCAATTCCCCTGTTATGTCCGACAAATACACATCCGCCAATTTCCCGCATTGACAGCAAATCAAATGATCGTGGCGCACGATTTTATCATATCGGTCTGGGTAACCCTCCATACTGATCTTGCGAATTTTTCCTTGCGCGTACAGTGTGTTGAGATTATTGTAAACCGTAGCAAGCACCACAGAAGGAAATTGTCTTTTTAAACTTAAAAATATCTGTTCAGCAGTTAAATGTTCTGTAGAAGCATTAATAATTTCTAAGATCGTATCTTTGTATCTCATTTTTTCTCATCGCTAATTTAGAATTATTCTATTTCTAATTATACACAGAACTGGATAGAAGTCAAGCTGTTTTTACAAAATTTTATTTAGTCTTACCACGCACTCGATGTGCTGGGTGTGGGGGAACATATCCACTGGTTGGATGGCCTCGATCTGATACTTGTTGGCTTTGAGAATCCCCAAATCCCGGGAGAGTGTCTCCGGGTCGCAAGAGATATACACCACACGCTTGGGGCCGCAGGCGCACAACGCCGTAAGGAACTCCCGGCTGGCTCCCGCCCGGGGCGGGTCCATGAACACCACGTCCCAATTCTCCCCGGCCAGAGCCGCTTCCTCTAAGAAGTCCCCCGCATCGCCGCAGGTGAAATAGGCGTTCTTCACCTCATTCTCTTTGGCGTTTTGGATGGCATCCTTCACGGCGTCGGGGTTTACCTCCACCCCCAGCACCTGGCCCGCGCCCCGCTTTGCCGCCACCAGGCCGATAGTCCCGATACCGCAATAGGCGTCCAAAACTTTTTCCTTGCCGGTGAGCCCTGCAAACTCCATGGCTTTGTTGTAGAGGACTTCCGTCTGGGTGGGGTTGATCTGGTAAAAAGACTTGGCCGAGATCCGGAACTTGCAGCCGCACAGCACATCGGTGATGGTGCCCGGACCGTAAAGCACTTTCTCCCGTTCTCCCAGCACCATAGAGGTATACCGGTTGTTTACGTTCTGCAATATGGTGGTGATCTCCGGGTGAAGGTCCAGCAGTGCCTTTACAAAATGCTTCTTGGCGGTGAACACCGGCGTCCCTGTTACCAGCACTACCATTACTTCCCCTGTGTGGAACCCCCGTTTTACCAGCACGTGGCGGAGAAACCCCCGGCCTGTGGTTTCGTCGTAAGCGGTAAGTTTAAAGTCTTTCAGCAGTTTCCGCACAGAAACGATGATCCGGTCGGCAGTCTCGTCCTCGGTCTGGCAGGAGTCGATGGGCACGATCCGATGTGTGCTGGACTGGTACACCCCGGAGATCAGCTTACCATGACGTTTGTCCCATGCAAAGGCCGCTTGGACTTTATTCCGGTAATGATAGGGGCGCTCCATACCCAAAATGGGGGATACTTTCCCAAATTTCCCCAAAAGTTTCTGGCAGCGGTCTTGTTTCCAGGCAAGCTGTCTGGAATAGCTGAGGTTTTGCAGCTGGCAGCCTCCGCACTTCCGGTAAACCGGGCAGGGCGCGTTCTCCTTCTTTTGGGGATTAGCAGGCATTGAGCGAGAGGTATGGCGTTTTTCCATAAGGTACTCCTTTCTCATAAAGGCAGGAAAAGGCTCGCCGGGCATTTTCCTGGCGGGCCTTTTCAGTGGCTTCCGGTAGGCCGCATTCCGCGCCGCCCACCTTGGGCCGTATTCTTAAAATTTACGGAACCGCTGGTAGCGCTGCTCCAGCAGCTCTTCCACCGGAAGTTTTTCCAACTGGGAAAGAGTGGTTTCCAGTTCTTCCTGAATGTGGCTGTAGGTCAGGGAAAAATCTTTTTCCTCGGGGATAACCTGCTCCACCACGCCCAGTTCCATCATGTCCTGGGCCGTGAGCCGCAAACACTCGGCGGCATCCTTCACCTTTTTGGAATCCTTCCACAAGATGCTGGCGCACCCTTCGGGGGATATGACGGAATACACCGCGTTTTCCAAAATCCATACACGGTCGGCTACAGCCAGGGCCAGGGCACCGCCGCTGCCGCCTTCGCCGATGAGCACCGACACAATGGGAGTTTTCAGCCCTGCCATGGCTACTAAGTTCTCGGCGATAGCCTGGCCTTGGCCCCGCTCCTCAGCGCCCATGCCGCAGAACGCCCCGGCGGTATCCACAAAGCACACCACGGGCCGGTGGAATTTCTCCGCTTGCTCCATCAAGCGCAACGCTTTCCGGTAACCTTCCGGATTGGAAGAGCCAAAATTGCGCTTCACACGTTCCCGCATATCCTTGCCCTTATCCATGGCGATGACGGTGACGGGCCTGCCGTTCAAGGTGGCAATGCCTCCCACAATGGCCGGATCGTCAGCGAAACGCCGGTCCCCGTGGAGCTCTACGAAATCTTCGAAGATGTTCTCGATATAGGAAAGCCCTGTGGGGCGGTCTTTAGCCCGGGCAAGCAGTACCTTTTCATAAGCGCTCATGCGTTGGCCCCCTTCCGGTGAAGCTTCAAGAGCTTCCCAATGGTTTCTTTCTGCTCCGTGCGGGGAACGATCAAATCCACAAAACCGTGGTCTAAAAGGAATTCCGCCTTCTGAAAGCCCTGGGGCAGCTTCTTCCGGATGGTCTGCTCAATCACCCTGGCCCCGGCAAAGCCAATGGTGGCTCCCGGTTCTGCCATGATGATATCCCCATCCATAGCAAAGCTGGCAGTGACCCCTCCTGTGGTGGGGTCGGTGAGCACCGTCAGATAGAAGTTCCCGGCGTCACTGTGCTTGCGCACCGCCGCGCTGGTTTTCGCCATCTGCATCAGGGACAGGATGCCTTCCTGCATCCGGGCGCCGCCGGACACGGTAAAGCCCACCACCGGCAGGCTGTGCTCAGCGGCATACTCGAACAGGCTGGTGATCTTCTCGCCTACCACAGTGCCCATGCTGCCCATCATGAAATTGGGGTCCATGACGAACAGGGCGCAGTCCTCCCCGCCCACTTTGGCGGTACCGCACACAACGCCTTCCCGCTCCCGGGAAGCCAGCTTGGCGTTCCGAAGCTTTTGCTCATACCCCGGAAAATTCAACACGTCACGGCTCTTCTTATCCCCATAAAGCTCGGAAAAACTCTCCTCGTCCGTCAAATAGACGATGCGGTCCCGGGGACCCATGCGGAAATGATACCCGCAGGCCGTGCATACGTGAAGGTTATCCTGCAATTCGTTTAAGGGCAGCTGTGCCCCGCAATGGGGACAGGTGGTGCGAATGCCGGCGTCCTCTTCCGGCACCAGCTTGCCGCCCTTTTCCAGCTCGTTTTGCGGCGAGCGGAACAGGCCCATCAAATTCATACCTTGCCATCACCCTTCTTTTAGCGGCTCAATTCCCCGCCTTGTGAAAATGCTTCATAAAATCCGTGTAATAGTCGCCTTTCTTAAAGCGCTCGTCCCGGATGATCTCGATCTGGTCCTCGATATTGTTCTTGGTGCCTCCCACTACCAGCTCGCACAGGGCCGACTGCATTTTGCGGATGGCCTCCTCCCGGGTGGAGGAATACACGATCATCTTGCCCAGCATGGAATCGTAGTAGGGAGGGATATCATACCCCTGATACAGGAAGGTATCGAACCGCACCCAGGGCCCGCCGGGAGTGTGGAAGAAATCCACCTTGCCCGGGCCCAAGGCGTTGATGCGGCACTCGATAGCCGCCCCATGCACATGGATATCCTCCTGGGTGAAGTCCAGGGGCACCCCGGCGGCAATGCGGATCTGCCATTTGACGATATCCACGCCGGTGACCAGCTCGGACACAGGATGTTCTACCTGAAGCCGGGTATTCATCTCCATAAAATAGAAGTTCCGGTCTTTGTCCATCAGGAACTCCACTGTGCCGGCGTTCACATAGCCGGAAGCTTTAGCGGCACGGGCAGCGGTCTCCATCAGTTTTTGGCGAACCTCGGGGGTTACCGCCGGGGAAGGGGACTCCTCAATGAGCTTTTGATTGTTGCGCTGGATAGAGCATTCCCGCTCTCCCAGGCAGACGATATTCCCTTCCTGGTCAGCCAACAGCTGCACCTCGATGTGCTTCACCGGGTCCAGATATTTTTCCATATACATGCGGCCGTCGCCGAAAGCCTTTTCCGCTTCGCTGGAAGCCGTCTGGAACGCCCGTTCCATATCCTCGGAGCGCTCTACCAGACGGATACCCTTGCCACCGCCGCCGGCGCTGGCTTTGATCAACACCGGGTAACCGATTTTCTCCGCTGCTTCCACAGCTTCCCCAGCGTCCTTTAAAATATCGGTGCCGGGAGTGGTAGGCACGTTATTTTCCTTCATCAGCCGCCGGGCGGCGTCCTTATCCCCCATTTTGGAGATAATCTCAGCGGACGGCCCGATGAACACCACGCCATACTGCTTGCACAGGGAAGCGAATTGGGCGTTCTCCGCCAAAAAACCATAGCCCGGGTGGATGGCCTGGGCATGGGTGGCAATGGCCGCGCTGACAATGCGCTGGGCGTTCAAATAGCTTTCCTCGGCTTTCGCTTTGCCAATACAGACAGCCTCATCAGCCAGCGCCACATGCAGGGATTCCCGGTCGGCTTCGGAATACACCGCCACAGTGGCGATGCCCATTTCCTTACAGGCCCGGATGATCCGGATGGCGATCTCGCCCCGGTTGGCGATCAGAATTTTCGTGAACACATTATTTCATCCTTTCCGTAAAAGACGGCGCTTTTGTGAGCCGCCTTATTCGGATTTCACCAGGGCGAAGGAAAACTCCGCGCTGATACAAAGTTTGCCGTCCACCAGGCCCTTGCCCTTGGCAAAGTAGAAATTTCCCCGCTGCCGGGTGATTTCGCACTGGGTCTCCAAAGTATCGCCGGGCTTTACCTGTCCCCGGAACTTTACATTATCCAGGCTGGTGAACATGGGAGTAGTACCCTCTGCGGCGCCGTTGGCCAGCAGCACGCAGGCAGACTGGGCCAGCATTTCGCACTGGATCACTCCAGGAACTACAGGATTCCCCGGGAAATGCCCTTGGAGAAAATACTCGTCGCCCTTGATATGGCACTTGCCATGGGCTACGCCGTCGATCAGTTCCACCTCGTCCACCAGCAGCATGGGCTCACGGTGGGGCAGAATCTTTTTGATTTCTTCTTTATTCATGGGATAAACCTCCATACCCCGCTTTCTTGAGAGAAAGCAGGTAAAGAACTTGTTAGCCGCCTTCAACCCTCTGGTTGCACCAGAGGCAAAACGCGGAACCGTGCGCTGCGCTTACTTGCAGCGCCGAAAACCGTTGGCTTGCTGTCCGCGAAAGCTAACGGCGCGGACGCGCTCCGTCGTCCTGCACAGGCGCGGCGTTCAGCCGCCGCCCCCATGCGCGACCTGCCAGGGGTGCAACCCCCGGTTAGACGATCCGGAACAGGGGCTGGTTATACTCTACCACCTGGCCGTTGCCCACGCAGATCTCCGCAATGGTGCCGTCCACCTCGGCGGGGATCTCGTTCATCAGCTTCATGGCCTCGATGATGCACAACGTGTCGCCTTTCTTCACCTGGTCGCCCACTTCCACAAAGGGACGGCTATCCGGGGAGGGAGAAGCGTAAAACACGCCAACAGTGGGAGAAAGCACCATAGTGCCCTCTTTCTGTGAAGGAGCGGCCTCTTCCTGAGAGACGACCCCCAGCATTTCAGGCCCGGCAACCGGCGCGTTTACCGCCGCCACAGGGGCGGCCGCGATGATTTCCTGCTTGCGTTCCAAACGCAGTTCCATGCCTTCTTCTACCAGCTCCAGGCCGGTAAGACCGGTCTCCTGCATCAATCTTGCCAGACTTTCAATCTTTTTTACATCCATTGTCAAACCCTCCGGAAAGCAAGATAGGCGTTGTGTCCGCCAAAGCCCAAGGACGCCGAAAGCGCCAGGTCGATCTGGGCCTCACGAGCCTCATTGGGTACGTAATCCAGGTCGCACTCCGGGTCGGGCTGCTGATAGCCGATGGTGGGAGGCACGATGCCTTCCTTTACTGCCAGCACGCTGGCGATGGCTTCCACCGCTCCGGCCGCGCCCAGCATATGGCCCGTCATGGACTTGGTGGAGGAGATCATGCACTTTCTGGCAGCGTCCTCTCCCAAAGCCTTCTTGATGGCCTTTGTCTCGCAGGCGTCGTTGAGGGGCGTGCTGGTGCCGTGGGCGTTGATATACAGCTTGGAGGGGTCCTCACAGCCGCCGGCCTCTTCCAAAGCCATGGTCAGGGCCGCCGCGCCGCCCAAGCCTTCCGGATGGGGGGCGGTGATGTGGTGGGCGTCGCAGGTGACGCCATAGCCGCACAATTCACCGTAGATCTTGGCGCCGCGGGCCTTGGCGTGCTCATATTCTTCCAGCATCAAAGCGCCGGCGCCCTCGCCCATGACGAAACCGCTGCGGCGGACGTCAAAGGGAGTGCAGGCGGCGGCAGGGTCCTCGCAGGTGGAAAGGGCCTTCATGTTGGAGAAGCCCGCCACGCCGATGGGAATAATGGCCGCTTCCGCGCCGCCGGTGAGCACAGCGTCCAAATAGCCGTGCTTTACCGCCCGGTACGCTTCGCCAATGGCGTTGTTGCCGGTAGCGCAGGCGGTGACAATGGGAATGGAAGCTCCCTGGAAATTGTATTTAATGGCGATCAAGCCGCCAGCCATGTTGATGATCATGCCGGGAACGAAGAAGGGGGATACCCGCCGGGGGCCCTTCTCCATAAGTATGTTCTGCTCTTCGGCAAAAGTGCTCATACCGCCGATGCCCGATCCGAAATATGTGCCGATACGCTCGGGGGGCAATGTGCCTTTGATCCCGCTTTCCTCTACAGCCTGGGTGGCTGCGGCCATGGCATACTGGCAGAACAGGTCATATTTCCGCAGGTCGGATTTCTCCATGTATTGCAGAGGGTCGAAGTCTTTCACCTCGCCGGCTACTTTGGCTTTATAGTCGGTGGCGTCAAAGTGGGTGATGGGCCCAATGCCGCATTTCCCGCTTTTCAGACTTTCCCAAAAAGTGGGCACATCGTTGCCCACAGGGGTAACGCATCCCAGTCCGGTAATTACCACTCTTCTCATATGGCCAGTCCTCCGTCCACGCGGATGGTCTCGCCGGTGATGTAATCAGACTCGGGAGAAGCCAGGAACAAAGCCAGGTTGGCCACATCCTCGGGAGTGCCCATCTTCCGCATGGGCACCTGCACCAGCAAGGGGTTGTCCTCTTTGATATCCTTGGTCATAGCGGTCTCGATAAAACCGGGGGCAATGCAGTTGCAGCACACGCCGCGGCTGCCAAGCTCTTTTGCCACAGACTTGCTCATGCCGATGAGACCCGCCTTGCTGGCGGCGTAGTTCACTTGGCCCACGTTGCCCACCAGGCCCGCAATGGAACTGATATTGATGATCTTTCCAGACTTCTTCCGCATAAAGTCGCGGTAGCAGGCACGGATCATGTGGAACGCGCCTTTCAGGTTGATATCCAGCACCATGTCGTAATCTTCGTCCTTCATGGTGACCATCAAGCCGTCCCGGGTGACTCCGGCGTTGTTCACCAGGATGTCTACCTTGCCCAGACCTTTCTTCACCGCTTCCACGGTCTCCTCAACGGCCTTTTCGTCCCGCACGTCGCAGGGATAGCTGACCGCCCGGCGGCCCAGAGCTTCAATTTCTTTGCAGGTTTCCAGGGCAGGTTCCTGGGGTCCCACATAGATGACGGCCACATCCGCGCCGTTTTCCGCCAGCTTGAGGGCAATGGCTTTGCCCAGGCCCTGTGAAGCGCCGGTCACCAGCGCGATCTTTCCTTCCAGCTTCATATGTCTGACCTCCTATCCGTCCCTTTCCCTTATGGAACGGCTTCCTTCTTTGGTTTTAGTCTGTTTTTTATGTCATCCCCACAAGGTCCCGGCTTGCCGCCGGATTCCCCCTATGGGGCGTTCTGCTTTTTGTCCTGTTTTCGGGCTCAGTCCTTGAGCGCCTCCAAAGCGGCTTGCAGGCTTTCCCCATCCTGCACGTTCAAGGTTTTCACACCCTTCACTGTTTTGCGGATCAGCCCGCAAAGGGTCTTGCCCGGGCCGCACTCGATAAAGGTGTCCACTCCCAGGCTGTGGAGAGCCTCCACGGTCTCCTGCCAGCGCACCGGATTTTTCACCTGCTGGGTCAGAAGTTCCTTGGCGGTTTCGTCATAGGGCCGCGCGGTAAAGTTTGCGTACACCGGCACCTTGGCCTCAGAGAGCTCCATGGCCCCCAGCTCCTCTTGAAGGGTCTGAGAAGCGCTTTCCATAAAGGGGGAGTGGAACCCGCCGCTGACAGCCAGGGGCACGGCCTTGCCGCCGGCTTCCCCCACCTTTTGGCAGAATTCCTCGATCTGGGATTTCTCTCCGGCGCACACCAGCTGTCCAGGGCAGTTGTAGTTCACGGGCCAGACTTTTTCAAATCCGGCGCAGAGCTCTTCCACCTGCTCATTTTTCAGTTTCAGCACCGCGGCCATAGCTCCGGGATTTTCCTCTCCGGCCTTCTGCATGGCCTGGGCCCGCTTGCACACGAAAGAAAACCCTTGCTCTTCGGTGAACACACCGGCGTAAGCCAGCGCGGCGATCTCTCCCAGGGAGAAGCCCGCCACATAGTCGGGGTGGACGCCCGCTTCTTCCAACGCCTTGGCTGCCGCCAGGTCTACGCAGTAGAGGCAGGGCTGGGTGTTCTTTGTGATGGAAAGCTCTTCCGCCGTGCCGGTAAAGCACTGCTGAGAAGTGCCGGGACGCAGCTTGTCCGCCACGTCAAACACAGCTTTGGCGGCGGGGCTTGCTTCACACAAAGACTGGCCCATGCCGCTGTATTGGGCGCCCTGGCCCGCGAAAACAAAGGCTATTTTACCCATTTGCCCGCTCCTTTCAGCACCTCTTCCGCCTGCTGGAACATCTCTTGGATGATCTCGGCGGCGGGCTGCTCTTTATTCACCATACCGGCGATCTGCCCGGCCAGGAAGTCGCCGGTCTTTTCGTCGCCTTCCACAGCGGCCCGGTACAAAGCGCCGCTGCCAAGCTTCTCCAGCTCTTCATCAGAGATCTGGCTGTATTCGGCCTTGGCGTAATCCTTGGCGAACTGGTTCTTGATCTGCCGCACCGGATGGCCCAGCCGTTTGCCGGTGACCATGGTGGCGATATCGTTGGCTTTCAGCACTTTTTTCTTGTAGTTGGGATGGACGCCGCATTCCTCGGCCACCAGGAACCGGGTGCCCACCTGAACGCCCACAGCGCCCAGCATAAAGGCCGCCGCGATGCCCCGGCCGTCGCCGATGCCGCCGGCTGCCAGCACAGGCAGATCGGTAGCGTCGCACACCTGAGGCACCAGCACCATGGTGGTCAGGTCCCCTACGTGCCCGCCGGATTCTCCGCCCTCGGCGATGATTGCGGCGGCGCCGGCCTTAGTCACCAGCCGGGCCATAGACACCGAAGCCACCACGGGAATCACTTTGATGCCCGCTTCCAGCCACATGGGCATATACCGGGAGGGGTTGCCTGCTCCGGTAGTGACAACGGCCACTTTTTCTTCGGCTACCAGCTTGGCCACCTCTTCCGCGAAGGGGGACATAAGCATGATGTTCACGCCAAAAGGCTTATCGGTCAGGCTGCGGGCCAGATCGATCTGCTTTTTCAAATATTCGGCGTTGGCGTTCATGGCGGAAATAATTCCCAGGCCGCCGCCGTTGGACACAGCCGCTGCCAGCTTGCCGTCGGAGATCCAAGCCATGCCGCCTTGGAAAATCGGGTATTGGATGCCCAAAAGGTCACAGATGGGCGTTCTAATCATAACGATCCTTCCTTTCTCAATATTGCCGGACACCCGGCATATCTCAATCTCTCGTTTTTCCCATACATCACTTACCACTGGCCCTGTTTGGCGGTTTCGTCGGTATCCTTCCGACGAAAGAGCCACACTCCCGGTCCGCTGGTAAATTGACAAATTCACCAGCGGACTACGCAAGCCGCTGTAGACAGCCCGCCGCCAAAAGCGGTGAGCACCACATAATCCCCCCGCTGCAGAAGTCCCTGCCGGTTAACCTCATCCAGCAAGATGGGCTCGCTTGCAGAGGAGGTGTTGCCATAACGGTCGATGTTCATCAGGAACTTCTCCGGGGCGATCTCCGGCAGGCGGCGGCGGGCCTCGTTGATGATCCGGTAGTTGGCCTGGTGGGGAATGACAGCTTTCACTTGTTCCCCGGTGATCCCGGCCTGTTCCATCACCAGCCGCACGTCCCGCACCATGGAAGTAACAGCGAATTTATAGGTTTCTTGCCCCGCCATCATCACGCAGTTCTTTTTCAGCTCGTTTTCATAGAAGGGGGAATTATCCCATTTGGTGGCAATGGAAATCACGTCGTCGCCTCCGATAGTGCTCAGGGTGGAGGAAAGGTAATTGTCCCCCTCTCCCAGCACAGCCGCTCCGGCGCCGTCCCCAAAAATCACGCAGGTGCTCCGGTCGGTCCAGTCCGTTAGGCCGCTCATGCGTTCCGAGCTGACCACCAGCACCTTCTTCACCTTTTTCCGGGCAAAAAAGCCGTCCGCCGTATCCAGGGCGAACAGGAACCCCGGACAGGCCACATTCATATCAAAACAGGGACAATGAGCCCCAATGCGGTTCTGCACCATGCCCGCCAAGCCGGGGGAAATGGTGTCGGCGCTGATGGTGGCGCCGATAATCAGATCCAGCTCCTCAGGCTTCACGCCGCTGTTTTCCAAAGCCGCCAGGGACGCGGCCACACCCATATCTGTGTTGCTCTCGGTAGTGCACACGTGGCGCTCTTTCACGCCCACCCGTTTTGTAATCCACTCGTCCGATGTTTCCACCATCTTGGAAAGGTCATCGTTTGTGAGAACTCTTTCCGGTGTGAAGCTGCCTGTACCCAGAATCTGAAAGCTCATATCCCGAATCTCCTGTCAAATTTCTTGTAGTTTCTACCGCTTTCCCCTCGGTTCTGCGCCCGGATTTCCAGCCGTTTTCCCTGGGGGAGCTTAACCTCTTTATTTTATAAGAAAAGGGAGGATTTGTCAAACCCTCCCCATTCTTTCCAAAGGGACCATGCCCTTTTACGGCTTTTCGAGAAAGCCCTCCCCTCAGGGAAGCGTTTTCAAATCACCAGGCCCCCGTTGAGCCCCAGCACCTGCCCGGTAAGGAACTCCTGTTCCAGCAGGAACGCCGCCGCTTTCGCCGTTTCCTCCGGTGTGCCGATCCGCTCCAGGGGCGTCTCCTCCCGGAGGGCGTCCAGATCCTCCTGGGATAAATCCCCGTTCATGGGGGTATCGATCACCCCGGGGGCCAGGCAGTTGACCCGCACCCCCGAAGGCCCTTCCTCTTTTGCCAAGGCTTTCGTCAGGCCAATGACCCCCGCTTTGGCCGCCGAATAGGCCGCCTCGCAGGAAGCTCCCACCTGGCCCCACATGGAACTCACATTTACAATGCTCCCCCGCTTTTGGCGTATCATGGAAGGCAAGGCACGGCGGCAGCACAAAAACACGCTGGTCAGGTCGGCGTCCATCACCCCGCGCCAGTCGGCCAGGGTCATGTCGGTGAACAATCCTTTCCAGGCTGATCCGGCGTTGTTCACCAGACCTTCCAAAAAGCCCAAATCCCTCTCGGCGGCGGCAAACAAATCCTCCACCTGGGCTTCGTCGGTCAAGTCCGCCTGATAAGCTTTCCCGCTGCCCCCCAGCCGGAGAATCTCCCTTTCCAGCTCTTCCGCGGCTTGCTGGTTCCGCCGGTATTGAAGGGCCACTGACCAGCCCCGGCGGGCAAGCTCCAGGGCAATGGCCCTTCCAATGCCCCCGGAAGCACCAGTCACCAGCACGTTTTTCACTGCCGGTTCCCCCTTTCCACTTCCATGTCGCCCCGCTCGTAAAATATGCAGGATAACGCCGCCAAGGGCGCGGTCTCCGTGCGGAGGATACGGGGCCCTAACGTGAGGAGCTTCCCTCCCAGGGATTGGGCCAGGGCCGCCTCCTCCGGGGAGAATCCCCCTTCCGGCCCCACGAACACAAACAGTCTTTCCCCTGCCGACGCCAGAGCGGCTTTCAGGCTTTCCTCGCCCCGCTCGTAGAAAAAGAAGATTTCCCCTTCTTTCGCGGCGGTTTCCAAAGCCTGCTTCAAAGGCGCGGGTTCCAGCACCTGGGGAATGGCTCCCCGGCCGCTCTGCATAGCGGCCTCTCGGGCGATCTTTTGCAGCCGGGCGGTCTTTTTCCCGGCGGATTTCCCATCCAGCCGCACCACGCACCGGGAGCTTTCCACCGGCCAGATCTCCCAAGCCCCCAGTTCCACAGACTTTTGGGTTACGGTCTCCATTTTGTCCCCTTTGGCAAGGCACTGGCACACGGTTACTTTCGTGGGGGGCTCCCCTTTGCTGGGAGCGCTTCCCTCCACCTGGACCAACGCTCCTTCCCCATCGCAAGAGACGACGGTACAAAAATAGTCGGCGCCCTGGCCGTCGCACAAAGTCAGTTCTTCCCCCGGCCGCATCCGCAGGGATTTGGCAATGTGGCGGCCATCCTCCCCGCCGATGAAATACTGGCCCTGGGGCGTTTCGTCCACAAAAAATCTGGGCATAGCGCTCCCCCTTTCTTTCTAAAATTCTATCCCCACCCCCAGGGTTTGTCAACGAGCAGTTGTGTTCCTCCCACTTTCTTGATGATTTTTTCGCAACAATATGCTATAATATTCCCAACCATTTTCGCCGGCGGCCATGCCCCCCAGGTTTTATAAGGGAGACCGCTGTGTGATTCAGAAAGGAGGGGCCTGCCGATATGTATGGGCGTTTTTGGAAAAAGCTGGCTGCTTTGTCTTTGGGCGCCGCTCTCTGCCTGACACAGACAGGCTGCTCCTTCTCTGGGCTGGACCCGCAGAACCTTATGTCCCCGCCCCGGGCCAACCTGGAGCAACAAGATATTTACGAGCTTTTGCAAGGCGACCGGCAAGAGCTTCAATTCGTCTACCCAAAACGTGGCGAAAACCGGTCGGCCATTATTATGCGGGACTGGACCGGCGACGGCGTTTCCGACGCCATTGGGTTTGTTGCCCTGGACCAAGGCGTAGAGGTCTACTTTTTGGAAAAATCGGAACATGGCTGGCACACCGCGGCCTCCTTCACAAACACCGCCACCCAGGTGGACCTGGTATGCTTCGGGGATTTGAACGGCGACCAAAAAGAGGACGTGCTCATCGGCTGGGGAAGCGCCGCCGGTACCACTGGCCGCACCGCCGCTGTTTCGGCCTATCTGTATCAAGATGGCAATGTTGCGGAATACGCCTTGGGCACGTATGGAGAAATGGCTGTCACCGACCTTGACGGCGACAAGGTAAACGAAGTGTTCACCGTGGATAGATATCTGCCTGCCGAAGAAGAAGGCGACGAGGCCCTTCCCGCTTTGGCTCACGTCTACGCCTGGCAAGGGGATTCCCTGAAAGAGCTTTACACAGCCAATGCAGACAATTCCATCACCAGCTATACGTCCATCCATTTTGGGAAACTGAGCCGCACCCTCAACGGGGTGGCTGTGGACGGCGCCAAAGCCGACGGCAGCATGACCACCCAGCTTTTTTACCTAGAAAACGGCCTTTTGAAAAACGGCCCTCCAGGGGTAAACACAGAAACCTACCAAAACCCTTTTTCCCGTTCCTCGGCGGCGGTGTTTGTCTGCCAGGATATCAACGGGGACGGGCTGCTGGAAATCCCTGTTGCCACAAGGCTTCCGGGGCTGCCCGAAGGGGTCTCTTTGGATTCTACCTGCTATATGGTGGAGTGGAGCAACATCCAGCCGCCGTCGGACTATTACACAGCCCTTACCACTTTGATGAACCTGGCGGAAAATTACTGGTTTCCCCTGCCGGATTCCTTGATAGGCAAAATTTCCGCTTCCAATAACACCTCCACCCGCACGGTGACCTATACGGAAGTGGTCACCGGCGAGGACGGTTCCCAGCTTTTAGGGTCGCCTTTGTTCTCTGTGCGGGTGTTCACCCGTTCCGCCTGGAACAGCCGGGGAGAGACCAGCGGCTATGAACTGTTGGCGGCTCAAGGCGACTTGGTCTACGGGATGCAGACCCTCACCCAGGACGAAACCTATCTGCGGGCCATCGCCCGTATAAAACGTCAGTTCCGGGTCATTTTGGAATGAGGCCCCGCCGGGGTTTTCTCAATAAATGGATTCACTAAAAAGCGGCGTTTGCAAGCAAGAAAGGAGAAGTTTCTGTATGCGTAAAATCCTTGTGGCGGAGGACGAACAGAACATCCGGGAATTTGTGGTCATCAATCTGGAACGTGCCGGCTACAAAGCCTTCGAGGCTGAAACAGGCGACCAGGCCCTGGAACTTTATGACCGGGAAAACGGCGATTTCGACGTGGCTGTGCTGGACATTATGATGCCCGGCGACCACGACGGTCTGGCGGTCTGCAAAGAGCTGCGGCGGAAAAACCCTTCTATCGGCATCATCCTGCTCAGCGCCCGCACCCAGGAAATGGACAAGGTAAGCGGCCTGATGATGGGCGCCGACGACTATGTGACGAAGCCTTTCTCCCCCTCGGAACTGGTGGCCCGTGTGGACGCTGTTTACCGCCGGGTGGCTCTGGCCTCTAACAAGCGGGAAGAGAACGTGCGGGACGAACTGGTCTCCGGCGAGTTCTGCCTGAACCTGCGCAACCGATCTTTCTTGAAAGGCAAGCGCCCCATCGAGCTGACCCAGGTGGAATTCCAGATAATGGAGTATTTCTTTTCCCATCCGGGCGTGGCCCTGGCCCGGGGCGACATCTTGAAACACGTGTGGGGCGCCGGATATACCGGGGAAGAAAAGATCGTGGACGTGAATATCCGCCGCCTGCGCATGAAAGTGGAGGAAGAACCTTCCAACCCCAAGCATATCGTCACCGTTTGGGGCCTTGGGTACCGCTGGGACGTTTGACACCCTTACCCCAGGCCCCGGGGCGTTACGATTCTTTTACAGCTTTACTTTCGTATAGAAACAACCGGTAGAAAGGAGGAAAGCCATGTTCGCAAAAGGCGTGTCCCGCCGGTGGATGGTAAATACCATTGGCGTGGTGTTTTTGATTCTCACCATCTCTATCACCACGCTTTCCATCATGGTGCAAAGTTCCCTCTACAACGGCATTGAACAGGCTTTGGCCGGCCGGGCCGACGAGCTTTTAAACTGGCTTTCCACCGGCGGGCAATATAACAGTTCTTCAGAATTCATGGGCATTGTCCGGGGATATATCGAGGTTTTCCCCGACAAGAACCAGATGGAGATCATGGCCCTGGACCGCAACGGGCAGGTGTTCATCACATCTACGGGCTTTGTACCTGACCAGGACCAGGAAATGCCCGATTATGAGGAAGCCCTGCAAAATCCCGTAGGCGATGGGAAATGGGTAGGCAAATTGAACACCGGGGAAAAGGCCATGGCCATCACCCGTGTGATACGGGACAATAACGGCGGGCTCCTTGGCTCGGTGCGGTATCTCGTCTCCATGGAAATGGCCGACCAGCAGATTTCCCTAGTCATTCTCATCCTGATAGCGGCGGGGATATTCATCATGCTGCTGCTCACTTTGTCCGGCGCTTACTTTATCCGGTCCATCCTGGTGCCAGTGCGGCAGCTGAGCCAAAGCGCCCGGCAGATTGCCCAAGGTGATTTTGCCGTGCGTATCGACAAACCCAAAGACGACGAGATCGGCGACCTGTGCGACGCCATCAACGACATGGCCGGCGAACTGGGCGCCGCCGAACAGATGAAAAACGACTTTATCTCTTCCGTTTCCCACGAACTGCGCACGCCCCTCACCGCCATCAAAGGCTGGGCCGAGACTTTGCAGGAGGGGGCCGACCCGGATACCGCTGAGAAAGGCATGAAGGTCATCATCCGGGAGGCGGAACGGCTCTCGGGGCTGGTGGAAGAGCTTCTCGATTTCTCCCGTCTGCAAAACGGCCGGATGCGCCTGCTTGTCTCAAAGCTTGACATCCTTTCGGAATTGGACCAGGCGGTGTATATGTTCACCGACCGGGCCCGCACAGAACAAAAACAGCTCAATTACGAGGAAACTACTGTACTGCCCCCTGTTTACGGCGACGTGGACAGGCTGCGGCAGGTGTTTGTCAACATCATCGACAACGCGTTGAAATATACCAGCCCCGGGGGGACCATTTCCGTCTCTTCCCGGGAGGACAGCGGCTGGGTGCGGGTGGTCATCAGCGACACCGGCTGCGGCATCCCCGCCGAGCATCTGCCCAATGTGAAAAAGAAGTTCTACAAAGCCAACCAGCTGGTCCGGGGTTCGGGCATCGGGCTGGCGGTGGCCGACGAGATCGTCCGCCTCCACGGCGGCTCTTTAGAGATCGAAAGCCAGGAAGGCGTGGGCACCACCGTCACCATTTCTCTGCCCACCTGCTCCCATCTGGAAGCCGACCCCCAACTGGCCCAGCTGCCCGAAATTTTAAAATTCATCGAGGAAAGGAACTCCAACGCACATGACTAAAAAGATCACCACCATCGGCGGCCAAGCTTTGATGGAGGGCATCATGATGGTGGGCCCCAAGCGCACCGTCGCTGCCTTCTGCGACGAAGAAGGAAACATCTCTACCGAAGAGATTTCCGTTGAGCGCCTGACCAAAAAATACCCCATCCTGGGCAAACCCTTTATTCGCGGCGTGTTCGCCCTGATCGACTCTTTCCGCATGGGCTACAAGGCCCTGTCCATCTCGGCGGACAAGCTTACCGAAGGGGACGAAGAGGAAGAGCTCACCGGCATCGATAAGTGGCTCACCGAACACTTGGGCGACAAGATCACCGGGGTCATCATGACCATCGCCTCCATACTGGGCATCGCCTTGGCCATCCTTTTGTTTTTCTTTCTGCCCACCGTGCTCTTTAACCTGCTGCAATCCGCTGTATCCGGTGACATCGCCGGATGGCGCTCTATTTTCGAGGGTATCCTGCGGGTGGGCCTGTTCGTGGCCTATGTGGCTGTGATCGGCATGGTGCCGGATATCAAGCGCACGTTCCAATATCACGGGGCAGAACATAAAACCATCTTTTGTTATGAGAACGACCTGCCCCTCACTGTGGAAAACGTCCGCAAACAGCGCCGGTTCCATCCCCGCTGCGGCACCAGCTTTTTGATCCTCATGCTGGTACTGGGCATCATCGTAGGTTTCTTCATCCCCTTCTCCAACCCCTTCCTGCGCACCTTCACGAAGCTTTTGTGCATCCCGGTGATCATGAACATCGGCTATGAACTGCAAAAGGTATGCGCCCGCCACGACAACCTGCTGTCCCGCATAGTCACGGCTCCCGGCCTGTGGATGCAGCGTCTCACCGTGAAAGAACCGGATGACAAAATGATGGAAGCCGCCATTACCGCTATGGAAGCTGTGATCCCCGAAAACGGCGAGGATTTGATCAAGTGACCTGCCGGGAACTCTATTTACAGGCCCGGCAGCGGCTGCAGCAGGCGGGGGTGGATTCCCCGGGCGTGGACGCGGCTCTTTTGGCGGAACGCTTTCTGGGCCTGGACCGCCGGGGGCTGGCCCTTCACGGGGAGGAAGAAGCCCCTTCCCCAAAAGCGCAAGCTTTTCTCGCCGCCCTGCGTGAACGGGAAAACCGCCGGCCCCTCCAATACATTTTAGGCGAATGGGAGTTCATGGGGCTTTCCCTCACCCTGGGAGAAGGGGTGCTGGTGCCGAGAGAGGACACTGTCGTGCTGGTGGAGACCCTGGCAAAGGGCCTGGAAGAAACCGCCTCTCCCAAGGGCCTGGACTTATGCGCGGGAACCGGAGCGGTAGCATTGGGCTTGGCGGCTTTGGTTCCGGGCCTTGCCGCCCACTGCGTAGAGGTCTCTCAAAAGGCTTTGCCTTATTTGGAGGAAAACTTAAAGCGTTATGGAAAAGGGCAGGTAACCGCCTTTCCCGGAGACGTGCTCTCCCGGGAAACGGTAGGAGCCTTCGCCCCCGAAAGCTTGGATTTTCTTGCTTCCAATCCTCCTTACATCGCCACGGAGGAGATTCCAGCCCTGGCGCCGGAGGTGCGAAACGAACCGGCCCTGGCTCTGGATGGAGGCAAGGACGGTCTGGTGTTTTACCGGGCTATCGCAGAACTGTGGCTGCCCCTGGTGCGGCCTGGAGGCATAGTCGGGGTGGAAATCGGCGAAAGCCAGGGCTGCCAGGTGGCGGAACTGTTCCGCCAAGGGGGTTTACAAGACGTTACTATCACGCAAGACTGGTCCGGCCTTGACCGGGTAGTCAGCGGCCGGAAAGCCTAAATATCCAGTGCCTTTGGGGTGGCTGTTTGAAAAGGAGGCTTACCTATGAAACGCGGATTGATGTTGTGCCTTATCTTTTTCCTTTTTCTGAATCTGTGCAGCTGCCAAACTTCCCATGTACAAGGGTTGGACTGGGACGCGGAAGAGATGGTGGAACTGCACGTGTTCCAAGGAGGAGTACCAGCGGATGCCCATCGAAAAATCACCACGGACCCGGAAGAAATCCAACGCGTGGCAAAATCCTTGTTTGCTTTGAAAGTAGAGCGGGACGCGGTGAATGAAGATGTGCCTTGCGGCGGCATAGGGACTTATTTCAGCTTTTACCGGGCAGACACCTCTCGGGAAACCGTACTGGTCGGCTCTGGCGGAGATTTACTCTACACCGGCGAGGGCTTTTATAAGCTTAAGCGGGAGATTTCCCCCAACCAAGACGTTTTATGGGATTCCATTGATGCCCAACCGGAATTGGTAGGAGAAAATCAATTGCCGGAAATCGGCAGTTTCCCTCCCCCAGAAGCAGGCAACCCATAAAAAAAGGACAGCCAAGTGGAAAACCTGGCTGTCCTTTTTGATTTATGGAATGTCTTTTTATGCCGTCCAAGGCTTAAACTGCTAAGGGCAAGTCACGCTGGTTATTGACCACAGGCGGATTTAAACTCGGTCCACACACGCTGATGGACTTCCATCGCGTCAGCGGAGATGTTCTCGATCATCTCCATGCTGCTGGTGTCAATGTCCTCCGGCAGCGTCAAGAAGTCCCGATACTCTTCGGAGATATACTGCTCCGCGTCTTTATTGGTGCAGTAATATCCCAAATGCTCATAGCACTTGGCTGCCACTTCGGGCTGGAGGATATAATCCATAAAGGCGTAAGCGGAATCCGGGTGGGGCGCGTTGGAGGGGATAAACTGGGCCATGATGCCGAACCCAATGCCCTCTTTGGGGAACACCACTTTCAGATCGGGATTGGCGATTTTCGCCATAGTCACCTGAGAGGTATACAGCACCGCGGCGCCTACCTCACCGGAGAGCAGGTCATCCTGGGTGTTGTCGTCTTTGATCAGCCGGATATTGGGAGCCAGCTCCAAAAGCTTTTGACCTGCCGCCTCGATAGTAGCGGCATCCTCAGTATTGTAGCTTTCTCCCATAACCTTCAAGGCCATGCCGTTGATCACGCGGAAACTGCCGATGATTCCCACGTTGTCTTTCAAAGAAGCGTCCCACAGGTCAGCGTAACCCTGGATGTCCACATCCACCAAGTTGGGGTCATAGACAATGGTCTGCACACCGGCGCCATAGGGCACGGTATATTTGTCCTCGGGGTCGAAGAACTGCCCCTGATATACGGGGTTGATGCTGCCGTAATTTTCCAGTTTGGAGGTATCCAGCTCTTGGGCCAACCCCTCTTGAATGACCGTTTCGATGATATAATCGTCGGCGATCACCAAGTCATATTCCCCGCCTTTGGCGGTCTCCAGCTTGGCCAGCATGGTCTCGTCAAAATCGAAATTGGCGTAGGTCACTTCGATGCCGGTCTCCTCTGTAAAGCCGTCCAGCACCTCCTGGGGGAACATGCCTTCCCAAGTGAACAGCACCAGTTCTTTCTTTTCCCCTTGAGAGGAATTGGAACATCCGGCGAACGTACCTACCAGCAGCAAAGCTGCCATGGCAAGGGCCAAAATCCTTTTCATTGCTCGGTCACATCCTTTTTTGAATTTGCTTTTTTAGGCGCCCGTCCCAGCAGGGCGGCCAGCCCGCACAAAAGCAGGGTGGCGGCGAACAGCAAGGTACACAGGGCGTTGATCTCCGGGGTCACCCCGGTTTTTAACTGGGTATAGATCTTTACCGGCAGGGTATTGGTATTCACACCGGTGACGAACACGCTGATGATCACATCGTCCATGCTCATGGCGAAAGCCAGCAGCATACCGGACAAAATGGCGGGAAACACCAGCGGCAGAGTGATATCGAAAAACACCCGGGCCTGGGACGCTCCCAAATCCTGAGCGGCTTCCGGCAGGCTTTTATCCATGCCCACCAGCCGGGCCTTTACCAGCATGAACACATAAGGGATGCAGAAGGCAGTATGGGCGATGACCAAAGTGGCCATGCCAAAGGGAAGTCCCATCAGAGAGAAAAAGGCCATAAACACCATGCCCAAAATGATCTCCGGGATCATGATGGGCAAAGTGGAAACATATTCCACAACGCCTTTCAATGGGAATTTCACCTTGCTCATGCCATAAGCACCCAAAGTGCCGATAACAGCGGCGCACAGGCTGCTGAGCACCCCTAAAACAACAGAATTCCACAAAGCCTGGAACATATCCTTATCCCGGAACAGCTCCTCATACCATTTCAGGGAAAATCCCCCCCATACGGAACTGATCTTGCTTTCGTTAAAGGAATAAAGGATCACCAGCAGGATGGGAACGTACATCAACGCAAGCACTATGCCCAGATAGATATTGGGAAGCTTTGTGCGGTTTTTCATGAAGCTACTTCCTTTCCAATGAAGTGAGCGCACAGGGCACGCGTAAAAGTTTGCAGAGCGCAAGGCGCCCACCGAGCCGGCAAGTTTTTTCTAAAAACGTTACCCGCTTTCGGCGCAGACGCGCTCTCACGTCCAGCACAGGCGCGGCGCTAAGCCGCCGCCCCGTGGTGCGAATCACCCAGCGGGGTCACCCGCTTAAACCAGACCCTCCAGGTCTTTCACACCGGACAATTTCCTGTAAAGCCAGATGATCAACGTGGTGAGCAGCAGCAGCACCACGGAAAGGGCCGCCGCGAAAGGCCAGTTATGGGCTTTCATCAGCTGTTCCTGGATCAGATTGCCCACCAGCACCACTTTGTTTCCTCCCAGGATGTCCGCGATAAAGAACAGCCCCATACTGGGCACAAAGGTCAGCACCACGCCGGAAAGCAGTCCCGGCAAAGTCAGCTTTAAGGATACGGTAAGAAACGCCTTCATAGGAGAGGCCCCCAGGTCCCGGGCAGCTTCCACCAGGCTGAAATCCAGTTTTTCCGCGCTGGAATACACGGCGAAGATCATAAACGGCAGCAAGGCGTACACCATGCCTACCACCACCGCCGGGTAAGTATACAACACCTTCAAGGGCTCACTGGTGATGTGCAGCGCCATCAAAATCTGGTCGAACACACCCCCGGCCCGGAAAATGATGATCCATCCATACAGCCGGATCAGAGAGCTTGTCCAAAAGGGAATCATCAACAGCAACATGGTGCGTTTTTTCCACTTGGGGCCGAGCTTGGCCATAAAATAGCCGAAGGGATAGCCGATGGCTATCACCAGCACGGTACTGATGACCGCCAGCCGCAAGGATTGCCAAAAGGTCTCTAAGTAGACCGGCTGGCCGATGTCGGCGTAATTTTTCAAAGTGAATTCCGGCAAGGTTCCCCAAGTTTCGGCCCGTGTCATAAAACTCAGCACCACCATATAGATCAGGGGGCCCACGATGAACAGCACCGTAAACAAGATCAAAGGCAGCACGGTGAGGAATTCCCCCCGGGCCTTCTTCTTTTTCAGGGAGGGCACGCTTTTCGCCATGGTCAGCCCTCCTCTTCCAAATCCACAGGACATGCGTGCTCCGGCTGCCAGGTCACCCGCACCTCATCTCCGGGAACCAGCTCGGAATCGATGCCGTGGCGGCTGCAAATAAACTCACCGCCGCCGGCAAGTTCCACAGCGATGCGCAGCATCCCTCCGGCAAAGCTCTTCTCCTTCACCACGCCCGCCAGTCCGGGGCCTTCTCCACCTTTCACGGCTTGGGCCTGTTCCCCCCGCACCGCCAAGGTCACCGGGGAGCCGGGAGCAAAACTGTGCCCTCTGCTGCCAAAAGAGGCTTTCCCATCCTGGCCCACAAACTCCACCATATCTCCGGAAACGGTTCCCACCGTTCCTTCCACGATATTGGCCGTGCCTACGAACCGGGCCACATAAGAGGTCTTGGGAGAATCGTACACCTGAGAGGGCGTGCCGATCTGCTCGAAGCGCCCATCCTTCATCACAGCGATGCGGTCGGACATGTTCAGAGCTTCCTCTTGGTCGTGGGTGATATAAATAAAGGTGATGCCCAGTTTCTTTTGCAGCCGTTTCAATTCCTGCTGCATCTGCCGCCGCAGCTGCAGATCCAAAGCGCCAAGGGGCTCGTCCAACAGCAGCAGCTTGGGCCGGTTCACCAAAGACCGGGCAATCGCCACCCGCTGTTTCTGCCCGCCGGAGAGCTCGCCGGGCATACGCTTTTCAAAGCCCGAAAGCTGCACCAGGTCCAGCATTTTCTTCACTTCTTCTTTGATCTCGGCCTTGGGCCGCTTGCGTATCTTCAGCGCGTAGCCGATATTCTGCTCCACACTCATGTGGGGGAACAATGCGTAATTTTGGAACACAGTGTTCACGTCCCGCTTGTTGGGCTCGGCGTCGGTCATATCCTTGCCCTCCAGCAGCACCCGGCCCTGGTCGGGAGACTCTAACCCGGCGATAATGCGGAGTGTGGTGGTTTTTCCGCACCCCGAGGAACCCAGCAGGGTGATGAACTCCCCATGGGCTACTTCCAGGCTGATACCCCGCAGCACGGGGGTACCACCAAAACTTTTTGTAATTTCTTGAAGCACCAAAATGGTCTGGCTCAAATGGAACCGCCTCTTCCCTCATGGATTCTTCCATTTATAAACTATACCGAATCGGTATAGTTTCTTTCTTGCTTGATTATACTGGCTCTGCCGCCCCTTGTCAAGGCACAAAGGGACGGTTAGTTTTGACTATTGCATCTTTTTTCATTCCACACCCCTGGCAGCAAAAAGGAAGCCGGCATTGTGTCCGGCTTCCTTCCTATTCCATATCGTCGGGGTGGCCCATAACGCTTTGTATCTGCTGGTAAGAATATCCCAACCTTTGCAGGGCCGCCACTGCCCGGCGGCGGGTCTTTTCGTCCTCCCGCCACAAGGGATACCGTTTGGAAAGCACCAGGGCTATGTTTTCCCCAGCCCTCTCCTGCCCGTCCTCTTCCTCTTCATACTGGGCAAGCACCTGCTGGATGATCTCCCGGTCAATCCCTTTCCGGGCCAGTTCCTGCTTCACCCGCCTGGCCCCGAAACGCCTGCGCAAAAACAATTCTCTGGCGTAGCTCTCAGCGTAGGCTTGGTCGTCGATCAGGCCGATCTCTTCCATATGGTCCGCCGCCGCTTGCGCCGCCTCTCGTGAAGCCGCTGTGCGGGCGATCTTCTCCGTCAGCTCCCGTTTGCTGTGGCTGCGGTGCTCCAACAGGTAAAGGGCCTTTTCCCGAGCCCGCCGGGCGTCTGACCGTTCCACCAGCTGGGAAAGCTCTTCCTCTGTCAGCTCATTGCCCGGTTTCAGCCGGGAAAGCAAAAACACTTCCCCATCTATCTTCGGCCCTGGCTCGCCGTCCAGAAAAAGCTGGACCAGCCCCTTTCTCCGGGGTTCTGCCGCTGTCAGTTCCATCAGTCGTCATCCACGGTGATGTCGATGCTCTGCTTGGCGGCCGCTTTATTGGCGGGAGCCGGCGGGGCTTCGGGAACTTCTTCCACTTTGGGGAGCTCTACCGGCTTAGCCACGTCCTTAGAAGCGGGGCGGGTGGGGATCTTGTCATACAGCTTGTCCACGTTGTCCCGCACCTGCTGCTCGATCTCCTCGGCCATCTCCGGGTGATTGCTCAGGAATTCCTTGGAGTTGTCCCGTCCTTGGCCGATGCGTTCCCCGTTGTAAGAGAACCAGGCGCCGCTCTTCTGGACGATCTCCAGCTTCACGGCGATATCCAGCAGCTCGCCCATGCGGGAGATACCCGTGCCGTACATGATATCAAATTCCGCGGTGCGGAAAGGCGGGGCGATCTTGTTCTTCACCACCTTGGCCTTGGTGCGGGCGCCGATAATATCCGTGCCGCTCTTGATGACCTCGGCTTTGCGCACCTCGATGCGCACGGAAGAGTAGAACTTCAATGCCCGGCCGCCAGGGGTGACTTCCGGGTTGCCGTACATGACGCCCACTTTTTCCCGGAGCTGGTTGATGAAGATGGCCACGCAGTTGGATTTGGAAATGGCGCCGGCCAGCTTCCTCAGAGCCTGGCTCATCAGCCGGGCCTGCAAGCCCACGTGGGAATCTCCCATTTCGCCCTCGATCTCCGCCCGGGGCACCAAAGCCGCTACAGAGTCCACCACGATCACATCGATGGCGTTGGAACGCACCAGCGCTTCGGTGATCTCCAACGCCTGCTCGCCGGTATCCGGCTGGCTCACCAGCAGGCTGTCCACGTCCACTCCCAGGTTGCCTGCGTATACCGGATCCAAAGCGTGTTCCACATCGATGAAGGCAGCGTTGCCGCCCCGCTTTTGCCCCTCGGCGATGCAGTGCAGCGCCAGGGTGGTTTTACCGGAAGATTCCGGCCCGTAGATTTCGATGATCCGGCCCCGGGGCATACCGCCGATTCCCAAAGCCAGGTCTAAAGACAAAGACCCGGTGGGGATGGCCTCCACATTCAGGGCGGAATCCTGCCCCAGCCGCATAACGGCCCCCTCGCCAAACTGCTTTTTGATCTGGGCCAGGGCCGTTTCCAAGGCTTTGGCCTTTTCCTCCGCCCCGTTAGCCGCTTTGGCGCTTGCCGCCCGCTTGCTCTCCGCCATATATGATACCTCCTGTGAAGCGTTTGTTTCTACTTTTTATTATAAAAGAATCCGCCGGGAAAAGCAATGGATTTCCCAAATTTTCCGAACAAATGTTTTTATGTGTTGCCGCCCGGATAGCGTCCTGCCAATTCTTCCTCATCGGGCGGCTGGAACAGCGAAGCCCATTCTTCCATGTCCTCCCGGGTGATGCTTTCAAACACATCGCCCCGGCCCTCTTTGCCCCGAAACTCCAAACGGCGGCACAATTCCTCAAAAGGCGCGTGGGTATACCGGATTTGAAACTCTGCCCCCAGAGCCTTGGCTTCCCGATACTTTTCTTCCCGCTGCTCTTTGGCCCAAAAGCCGAAATCCAAAATCACGCTGACGCCCTTTTGGAGCAATTCTTTCCCCAGGGACCACATCAGTTCTTCCACCCGGTCGTGGCGGCTGTCGTGGAGCTGGTGCTGCTGAGGGTCGTGGAAATCATCCCCAAACAGAAAAATGTGCCATTCATCCGGGGTAAAGCGGACTGCCCCGGTCTCTTCCTCCAAGCGCTTGGCCAGGGTCGTCTTTCCAGACCCCGGCAGGCCCACCATCAAGGTGAGGGTCGATTTCTCTTTCATGACTTTCCCTCCTTTTGGTTTGTATCATAGGGGACTCTCCAGGGTTTGTCAACATTTCTTTTTCTTCCCCTCAACCGGTTGACAAACCCGCCCCTTCGTGCTATCCTGTGCCTAACGACCTTATGAATGGAGTGGAAGGATGTTAGTATAAGCCTAAAGAACGGAAACGATAGAATCAGGCTTTCGGGCGTGGCCCGGGGGCGGTTCTGTGCTGCCGGTTTTTATGGCTTAGGACATCCTTTTTTTGTGGCCAGCGCCAGGGCTATGTGCCTTTGGCCTGCCTTTTCCTGGGTATCTTGGGCTTGTTCCGGCGGCGGAACAAGCCCTTTTTTCTACCCTAGGAGGTTATATATGCTTCAAATACGAGATCTCAGCGTCACCATGAAAAAAGACCTGCGCCAGCTTTTAAAAGAGTTCACCTTCGCCCTCAACCCAGGGGACAAAGCCGCCATTATCGGGGAGGAAGGCAACGGGAAATCCACCCTGCTAAAGCTGATCTACGACCCGGCCCTGGTGGAAGGCTATGTGGAATACAGCGGCGCCATCCAGAAAGACGGCATGATCTTGGGGTATCTCTCCCAAGAGCTGCCCCCGGACCAGGCCGCTTTCACTGCCTACGAGTTCTGCTGTGAGGAACCGGCTTTTCTGGAAGCTTCCCCGGGGGAACTGGCCGCTGCCGCCAAACGGCTGCGGTTCCCCATGGAGTGGTTCTACTCCGACCGGAAGATGGGGACTTTTTCCGGAGGGGAAAAGGTGAAGCTGCGCATGGCTTTGCTCACTCTTCGCCGGCCGGACTGCTATCTGCTGGACGAACCCTCCAACGACCTGGACATTGAAACCCTTTCTTGGCTGGAAGAATTTATCCGGGACTGTCCCCAGCCGGTGCTGTATATCTCCCACGACGAACTGCTTCTGGAACGAACCGCCAACGTCATCGTGCACATGGAGCAGCTGCGGCGCAAAACATTGCCCCGCTGGACCGTTGCCCGGATGGGTTACCGCCAGTATGTGGAAGAACGGCTGCAAAAGTTCTCCCACCAGGAGCAGGTTGCCAGAAAGGAACGGGAAGAGGACCGGAAGCAGCAGGAAAAGTTCCGAAAGATCCAGCAGAAGGTGGAACACCGTCTAAATACCATTTCCCACGCCGAACGGGACCATGTGGGGCAGCTTTTGAAAAAGAAGATGAAGGCGGTAAAGTCCCTGGAGCACCGCCTGGACCGGGAACGGCAGGACATGACGGAGTTCCCCGACAGCGAAGAGGCCATCCTGGTAGGGTTTGGAGAAGATACTGCCGTGCCCAGCGGCAAAACCGTGCTGGACTTTTCCCTCCCCGTATTGGAGACACAGGATGGGACTTTGGCGGAAAACCTGCGGCTGTATGTGCGGGGGCCGGAACATGTAGCCATCATCGGGCGCAACGGGGCGGGCAAGACCACCCTCTTGCGGAAGATCGCCCAGGAACTGCTGGGCCGCTCTGACCTGCGGGCCGCCTATATGCCCCAGGATTATGGGGAAACCGTCAACCAAGACCTGACCCCGGTGGAGTTTTTGACAACAAGCGGGGAAAAAGAGGAGATCACCAAGGCAAAGACCTATCTTGGCAGCATGAAATACACCGCCGAGGAGCAGGAACACACCATCCGGGAACTTTCCGGCGGACAGAAAGCCAAGCTGTTTTTCCTTAAAATGATCCTGGACGGCAGCAACGTGCTGATACTGGATGAGCCCACCCGGAATTTCAGCCCCCTGTCCGGGCCGGTGATCCGGGGCATTCTGGAAGAGTTCCCCGGATGTATCATCAGCGTCTCTCACGACCGGAAATACCTGGGCCAGGTTTGCCCCACCCTTTACCGCCTGGAACCGGAAGGCCTTAAAAAAACCGAAAACCTTTGGGCGCAAGCCCAGCAATAAAAAAAACCGCTGTACGGCAAACACCGTGCGGCGGTTTTTAAATATGCCTTTTTTATTTCTCTTCGGCGGCTTCGGAGAGTTCTTTCTTGTAGAGGTATTTCTCCACATCCTCTTCTATGTTTTTTGGGATCTTCCGCTCTACCGGCAGGACTTTGGCATCCGCCATCTCTTTGCCGAATTCCAGCACGATTTCCGTGGTCTTTTGCAAAGCTTCCGCGGAAAGGAAATCCAAAGTGTCGAAACGGTTGTGGATATATGCCGCGCCAGCCGCGCCGTCCCGGCTGAAATTGACTCCCGGCACGCCGCTGTCGGCAAAGGGGATGCTGTCGCTGGAATAGATGCCCTGTTTTACCTCGGCGCCAAAGCCGTGGATCTTGGTGAAATATTCCAGATAGGTGGCCAGCTTCTCCTCCGCTGTGGCAGTGATCCGGTCCACGCCCAGCACAGGGCCGCCCACGTCCACGTTGATCATCAGCAAATGGTCTTTCAGCTCGTCCTTGTGGCCCTTTACATAAGCCCAGCTGCCTTCCAGACCGATCTCCTCAGAGCCGTACCACATGAACTTCAAGGTGCGCTTGGGGGGATTCTCTTTGAAGTACCGCAGCACTTCCATATTGATGACGGAGCCAGCGCCGTTATCGTATACGCCTTTGGAGAAATCCACCGAATCATAGTGGGCGCCAAAGGATACGATCTCCTGTGGTTTCTCTGTGCCAAGGACGGTGGCCACCACGTTGTGGGAAGTCCATTCCTCAGTGCGGCCTTTCAAGACCATCCGGGCCTTGCAGGCGCCCTTGCGCACCATGTCTATGGCATCCAGCACCCGGGTGTGCACCATGGGTACATTGCCAAACGCCCGCAGGGTGCGGCGAAGCTTCCGGGTAGAAAGGTCGGTCTCCTCCCGTTTATCCCGCAGCTGGCCCTCCATCGTGACGATACCCGCCACGCCGGCTTTCATCAGCTTTCGGAACAGCGGCACTCGCATAAAGCCGTTCACCAGCACGATCTTCCCTGCCACGTCGGCCAAATCCACATCGGTGCCGTTCTCTACATAAACAAACTCTGCGGTCAAGCCCTCTTCGGGGGTATTTTCCGCGCACTGATATCCAGTTACCGGGTATTCCTGATGGAAAGGCTCTAAAATTTCCAGCACAGCCTCTTCCACAATACCCTGTTCGATCTCGAAGGGCTCAATGATAGCGGGCACGCCTATGGCGTCGCACTCCGCTTTCAGAATTTGGGCCGCTTTCTCCTCCTCCGGCGAGCCCGCGATGCGGGTAAAGCCGATCTTCTCCAGCAGCTCCATTTCACGCTTCCCACAAATTTCCACGGTGTGATCCTCCTTCTCATTCCAAAATACCACAAGACCCGGCGGCAGTCCGCCAGGCCTTTGCTTTAGTAAAGTTATACACCACAACGGCGCTTTTCGTCAAGGAATTTCCCGCCCCAAACCTTGGGAAATGAGCTCTTCCATAGTTTCTACTGAAGCTGTTTCCTGCCTTTGGATGGGCTTTTTCCCTCTATTCATAAACACGAAAGGACAACCGGCATTGTATGCCGCTTCCGCATCGATGCTTTCATCCCCAACAAACAGCAATTTGTTCGTGGGCACTTGGAATTTTTCCGCAATCTTGTCCAATCCGGCCCGATTGGGTTTCCGATAACCGCACAATGCAGAGGACATGTACAAATCCAGAGAGTCTATCAACTCTGGAATTCCCTTTTGAAATATCTCATCAGGCATCCCAGAAGGAAGATTGGTAAAACAGGCTGTCTTATATCCCATTTTTCGCAGCTGTTTCAGCCCTGTCAGGGTATCCTCATAGATTCTGGGAACCAGACTGAGCCCTTGGAAAAACACTTCTATAACCTGTTTCACAGTAACTGCCTGATGCCAATGCTTGATGGCATGAATAAATATCTCCTCTGGGGGAATTTCCACTTCGCGGGGATGAAACCGGGGGTTATATTCTTTTAAAATTTCAACCGACTTTTGTATTTCCTCTCCACTCAAATCCAGATTTAAACGGTGGTTCACCTGGGAAAATCCCGTCTCATAATAAGGAATCCAAGAAAGAGGCATCCCTTCATACTCCATTAAGGTTCCACCCAAATCAAAAACTATCACCTTTTTCATGCTGTTTCTCTCTTTACTGGTATTTTATTACTCAAATTTGTTCCCCATTGCGTAAGGCGGCCAGAAAAGCCAAGCTATCGCATTGTGCTTGAGGCAGGGCTACTTCTCAGACATCCGAAAAATGTCGAAGGGGCCCAAAGGCCCCTCCCTGTTTCCTTGGTTTTTCTTATCCGGCTGTGCCGGTTACGACTCCACATGCCACTCCACGCCTTGGGGAGTATCCTTCATCACCACATGGCGGGCGGCAAGCTGGTCGCGGATCGCGTCGGCAGTGGCCCAGTCTTTGGCTTTCCGGGCTTCGGCCCGCTTTTGCAGCAATTCTTCGATCTCCGCGGTTTCCTCAGCAGAAAGCTCTTTCCCGGCGGGTTTGGCTCCCTTTGCCGCCGCTTCCAACAATCCCAAAGACAGCACCTGGTCAAAATCCCCCACCAGATATGCCTTGGTAGCGTCGGTCAAATCGGCTTTCAGCACGTCATACAGAACGGTGAGGCCCAAGGAGGTATTCAAGTCATTTCCCAAGGCTTCCTTGAACTTTTCCTGGAAGGGCTTGGCGGCTTCCAAATCGGGCTGGCCTTCGGTTTTCAGGGCGGCAATACGGGCGGTGAGCTTTTGATAGGCCTGGGCCGCGTTGTCCAGCGTCTCATAAGAGAAGGTCAAAGGCTTGCGGTAATGGGACTGCAAGCAGAACAACCGGTACACCAATGGGTCATAGCCTTTTTCTTCCAACAGGGATACGGTGAGGAACCCACCCTTTGACTTGCTCATTTTGCCCCGGGCGTCATTGAGATGGAGCACATGGAACCAATACTTGCACCAGGGATGGCCCAGGAAGGCTTCGCTCTGGGCGATCTCGTTGGTGTGGTGGGGGAAGGCGTTATCGACGCCGCCGCAGTGGATATCCAGATATTCCCCCAGAAAATGGACGCTGATCGCGGAGCACTCGATGTGCCAGCCGGGGTATCCCAAGCCCCAGGGACTCTCCCATTTCAGCTCTTGGTCGTCGAACTTCGACTTGGTGAACCACAGCACGAAGTCGGTCTTATTCCGCTTATTGCCGTCCTCTTCCACGCTGTCCCGGACGCCCACAGCCAAATCCTCGCTGTTCTGGTTGCCGAACACGTAATAATTTTCCAGCTTGGCGGTGTCGAAATACACGTTGCCGCCGGCTTCATAGGCATAGCCTTTCTGGAGCAGCACTTCCACCATATGGATGAAATCTTCTACCCGGCTGGTGGCGGGAACTACGGTGTCGGGCTTGCGGATGTGGAGTTTCTCGCAGTCGGCAAAAAAGGCGTCGGTATAAAATTTGGCGATCTGAAGCACGGTCTTATGCTCCCGGCGGGCGCCGGCCAGCATTTTGTCCTCGCCGGTATCGGCGTCTGAGGACAGATGCCCCACGTCGGTGATATTCATCACCCGGTCCACCTGATAGCCGTCATACCGAAGGAATTTTTCCAGCACATCCTCCATGATGTAGGTGCGCAGGTTACCGATATGGGCATAGTGGTACACCGTGGGGCCGCAGGTATACATTTTCACCTGGCCTGGTGTGTGAGGCACAAAAGGTTCCTTTTTTTGTGTTAAAGTATTATAAAGTTCCATACGTTCCATCCTTTCTTCCGGGAATCCCCGGCTCAGCTCTATTCCACTGGCACAAAACCGGATATTTTCAAGTCATTTTCCAACCGGAAGGTGCTCTGTCCCTTCCAGGTCCTCTACGCGGCGCTGCAAACGTTCCAATTCTCCCCGCAGCCTGCACAGTTCCATGGATACCGGGTCGGCCACATGGATCTGGTCCAGCTGCTGGCTGGGATGTTCCACCCGCTTGTTGCCGATCTTTACCACCCTGGCGGGCACGCCCACGGCGGTGGCGTCGTCCGGGACAGCGTCCAGCACCACGGCTCCCGCGGCTACCCGGGCGTTATCTCCTACGGTAAAGGGGCCCAATACTTTGGCCCCCGCCCCTACCAACACATTGTTGCCCAGGGTGGGATGGCGCTTGCCATGATCTTTGCCGGTGCCGCCTAACGTCACGTTTTGATACAGGGTGCAGTTGTCGCCGATCCGGGTAGTCTCTCCGATGACCACGCCCATGCCGTGATCGATGAACAGCCCTTTTCCGATCTGGGCCGCCGGGTGGATCTCGATCCCTGTTTTCCTCCGGGAACGCTGGGAGATCCAGCGGGCCAGAAATTTCAGGTTATGACGGTAACACCAGTTGGCCTTTCTATGGGAACGCACCGCCTTAAATCCGGAATAGAGGAAAAACACTTCCCACCGGGAACGGGCGGCCGGGTCCCGGTCCATCACTGCGTCCAGGTCCTCTTTCAATGTGCGAAACATGACAGCATCCCCTTTCTCGTAACGGGACCAATAAAAAATGCCCCCGCAAACGCATAACACGTTTGCGAAGGCGATGATCACTCGCGGTCCCACTTCGCTTTAGGCTCGTTTGGTTTTTAACGGCTCCCACCGGGCAGGGATTTCCCCCTGCCTGCTCCGGAACGCATTTCCCCATCTTCCGGTGAAAGGGGTTTGCAGCCGGTGGCCCCTTCTCTCTGACGCCGGACAAAGTGGGTACTTCTTTCCATCTCCGCATTTGCTCCTATTATATGCCCTTTCCCCCCATTTGTAAACCCCCAGCGTGACGCTGGACCCATGTCGCGGATTCGTGCGCTGCGCTTACTCCCAGCGCTGGCATTCGTTGGTGCGCTGTCCGCGGGGTTCCATTGTACTGGATTTATACCCTTGCGCTTTCTCGCCGTTGGCTTATAGGAAATCTACCGCCTCGGGCACCGAGAGTTTTCCAAAAATTTATATCAACAAAAAACGTGGGCTTACGGTTTTCGCAAGTCCACGTTTTCACTATCCGCTATTCTAATGACGCAACAGGGTATTGCGTCACGCTGGTCAGAAGGTCAGCTGAGCGCCTTTCTGAGTGCTGAGCTCCTGACGGCGGCGCTCCAGCAAAGCCTTGATCTTTTCGTGGGGATCGATCATGGCGCTGACGGACATATCATGGTTCAGAGCGGAAATGAAGTAAGCGATATACTTGGAAACGTCCACCTCATAGAACCAGGGACGGTTCTTCAGTTCTTCCGTGCGGTAAGTCAGGTTCGAACCGAACACGCCATCGATGACGCCCTCTTGATAAGCCTTGTCAAAGGTTTCCAGGCCATTGGTGAAAATGGCGTAAGTGGCATAGGTGAAGATCCGCTTGGCTTTGCGCGCCTTCAGATTGTAGGCGATATCCAGCATAGACTCGCCCGAAGAAATGATGTCGTCGGAAACAAACACATCTTTCCCCGCTACATCCGAGCCGAGATACTCATGGGCCACAATGGGATTGCGGCCATCCACCACGCGGGAATAATCCCGGCGCTTATAGAACATGCCCAGTTCCACTTCCAGCACGGAAGCGTAATACATGTTGCGGTTCAAAGCGCCCTCGTCGGGGCTGACCACCATAAAGTTCTTCCGGTCGGTGGAAATATCCGGGAAGTTGCGGAACATTGCTTTGAGCACCTGATAAGAGGGCATCAGATTGTCGAAGCTCATCAGGGGCACAGCGTTCTGCACCCGGGGATCGTGGGCGTCGAAGGTCACCACGTTATCCACGCCCATCTGCTGCAGCTCCTGCAACGCGAAGGCGCAGTCTAAAGACTCGCGGTAGCTTCTGCGGTGCTGCCGCCCGCCATACAGCAGGGGCATAACCACAGTAATGCGGTGGGCTTTGCCCATGGCGGCCTGGATCAGCCGTTTCAAGTCTTGAAAATGGTCGTCAGGCGACATGTGGTTCTCTTGGCCAAAGTACTTGTAAGTGCAGCTATAGTTGCCTACATCTACCACAAAGTACAGATCATAACCCCGCACCGAGCTGCTCAAAATACCTTTGCCGTCTCCCGAAGAAAAACGGGGGCAATTGCATCCGATACGGAAGCTGTCCAGGTCCATTCCCGCCTGGTTCGCCCACCTTACCAGGTGTGTCTCAATGTCGTTCGCCAGCTCCTCGGCGCCTTGCAGCGCCACAATTCCCAGGGGAGCTACCCGATTTTCGGGGCTGAAAAAAAACTGAGCCGATTGTTCCATATGCAGGCCATTCCTTTCTTTTCCGTTTTGGAAAACACGAATGCTCTAGGCGGGATTTTGCACACCGCCTGTCTCTTAATCAAATCTTAACATAAATCCTGTCAATTTTCTACAAAAACTCTTTTGTTTTTGTATTTTTGCCGTACCGAACAATTTTTATCTCAATTTTTCGCCCAGTTTTGTGCTTCCCCTCAGCGAAACTCTTCTTGTTTAGGCTTTTTGGCGGCAAAATACCTGGCTGTCATAGGGAGCCAAAGCCGCTTCCGCTGCTGGCTGCCCTTCCAAGGTAGTATACCCCTTTGCCAGCTCAATCCGCTGTTCTTTTCCAGAAAAGTTCTGCACAAACAAATATTGGTTCTCTTCCGTTTCCCGCAGGCAGGCTTCCACCCCTTCCGGAGACAGCTGGGGCAGAGCCTTTTCCAACGCCAGTTCTTCGGCCAAATTTCCGTAGAAATCCAAATAGAAGCGTTCTTCCAAAGGCGCGGCGATATAATAGGCTTTGCCTTTGCCAAACTGGTTCACGGTGAAAGCCGCCTCGCCCTGGTAAAAATCCTCGCCATATGTGCCCAGCACTTGGGCTCCCTTGGGATGCACCAGAGCGCAAAGCTCCCGTATCTCATATTCCTGACCGTCCTGGGTGCGCAGGGTGTTGGACTCGTCATCCCACAGAGCGTCGGTATCTTCATGCCATACGCCGAACACGTCCATCAGGCCGGCGCCGGGCCACCCGCCCAGATAGCACAGGTCGTTCTCATTAACAAGCCCTGTGTGATACGTTCCGATCAACGTGCCGCCCTGTTCCACAAAGGCCCGCAGCTTCTTCTCAAAGCCTGCCCGGAGCATGTACAGCATGGGGGCGATCACCAAGTCATAGCCGCTGATATCGCACTCTTCATCCACAATGTCCACCGGCACGCCCATGCGCCACAGCGCACGGTAATGGGCTCTCACCTGCTCGGCGTAATGGATGCCGCAGTTGCGGGGGCCGGCTGCTCCCTCGATGGCCCAGCGGTTTTCCATGTCGAACACCAAGGCTACCCGGGCGTTCACATTGCTTTGGGCCACCTGGTCGATCTCTTCCAGGCGACGTCCTACCGCCTCCACATCCCGGAACACCCGGGTATCGCTTTTGCCGTAGTGGTCCACCACCGCGCCGTGGAGCTTTTCCATAGAGCCCCGGCTCTTGCGAAACTGGAAGTACTGCACGGAGTTGGAGCCGTGAGCCACCGCCGACATGGAAGATGCCATGTGCATCCCAGGCTTTTTCATCTTGGAGACAGGGGTCCAGTTGGTGTAGCTGGGGGTGGATTCCATCAGCAGGAAGGGCTGGCGCTTTAAGGAACGCATCACGTCGTGCCAAAGGGCAAAATCCGCCGCTATGGGAGCGTTATCCCGGTTGTGCCACTGGGGGTAAGCGTCCCAGGAGATCACGTCCAGCTCGTCTTTGAATTTAAAATAGTTGTATTGGTAAAAATCATACATAAAGTTGGTGGTCACCGGGATGTTGGGATTGACCGCTTTCACCGCGTCCCGTTCCACTTTCATAAAATCGATAACCTGATGGGTGACAAACCGCTTCCAATCCAAAGTCAAACCGTGGACGCTGGTTTCCCCCCGAGGTCCCGGCGCGTGGATCTGGTCCCAATCGGTAATGGTATGGCTCCAAAAGGTGGTCCACCACTGATGGTTCAGCGCGTCTAAAGTGCCGTATTTCTCTTTCAGCCACTGCCGGAAAGCCGCCTGGCACTGGGGGCAATAACACTCGCCGCCATACTCGTTGGAAAGGTGCCACAAAATCACTCCAGGATGGCTGCTGAACCGTTTCGCCAGGGCGGTATCTATGGCTTTCACCTTTTCGCGGTAATAGGGTGAAGTGTAGCAGTGATTGTGCCGCCCACCGGTCTCATCCCGGTGCAGGTCCGCCTGGACCCGTCGGATCTCCGGGTATTTCTCGCTCATCCACACAGGCTTGGCTCCCGAAGGAGTGGCCAACACGGTATAGATGCCGTTTTCATACAGCCGGTCGATGATCTCCCCCAGCCAGTCCAGGTCGTATACGCCTTCCTGGGGCTCCAGCTTGGCCCAAGCGAAAATACCCACCGACACACAGTTGATGTGGGCTTCTTTCATCAGACGGATGTCCTCTTCCAAAATCTCGGGGCAATCCAGCCACTGGTCTGGATTATAGTCTCCCCCATGGAGCATATGGGGATATTTCGGCGTCAAAGATTTCATTTTCTGTTCCTCCCGGGTATTCCCAGCTTACCGCCGGGGATTTGCTTTCATTGTACCTTGTTCCCCCATAATTTAAAAGAGGGAAAATCGGAGATTTTTCCCCGAAAAAAAAGACGCCCACAAACTGTGGGCGTCCAGATGGGCTTTCGCTGGGAAAGCCTATTTTCTTAACTTTATGGTTTACCCCTTTTGAGGCTGCACCAAATGGCAGGCCACGAAATGGCCAGGAGTGATCTCCTGCAGCTTGGGTTTGGACTCTTTGCATTGGTCAAAAACTTGGGGGCAGCGGCCGGCAAAATTGCAGCCCTTGGGTGTGTTGATGGGGCTGGGCACGTCGCCGGAAATAATGATCCGCTTCTTCTGTGCCTCCTGGCTGGGGTCCGGGATGGGCACCGCCGACAGCAGCGCCTTGGAATAAGGGTGCAGCGTGTTCTGATACAGCTCGTCGGAACTGGCAAGCTCTACCACGTTGCCCAAATACATAACCGCGATACGGTCTGAAATGTATTTGACGATATTCAAGTCGTGGGCGATGAACAAATAGGTCAGGCCCAAACGCTCCTTCAAATCGTGGAGCAGGTTGATCACCTGAGACTGAATGGACACGTCCAAAGCGGAAATGGGCTCGTCGCACACGATGAACTCCGGCTCGATGGCCAAGGCACGGGCAATGCCGATACGCTGCCGCTGTCCGCCGGAAAACTCATGGGGGAACCGGTTGGCGTGCTCGCGGTTCAGACCCACCATCTCCAGCAGCTCATACACCCGCTCTTTACGCCGCTTGTCATCATACATTTTGTGGATGACCATGCCTTCCTCAATAATAGAGGAAACCGTCATACGGGGGTCCAGAGAAGCGTAGGGGTCCTGGAAGATGATCTGGGCCAGCTTGGAATAATTGAAGCGGTCCTTAGAGCGTTTCAGGTTTACTTCTTTGCCCTTATACCGCAGCTTGCCGCTGGTGGGAGGATAAATTCCCATAGTTACCCGTCCCAACGTGGACTTGCCACATCCGGACTCACCCACCAGGCCCATAGTCTCGCCTTTGTGGATGTCAAAGGAAACGTGGTCCACCGCTTTCAGGGTGCCGCCGGAAACTTTAAAGTATTTGCAGATGTCCTCCAGGGAGAGGAGCACCTCGTTGTTGTTAATCGACATCTTTCTCTCCCCTTTCTTCCGGGCTGGGACAGTCGGGATGGAGCAGCCAGCAAGAGGCTACATGTCCCTCGGAAATGATGAACTCCGGGGGCTGCTCCTCTTGGCAGATCTTCATGCAGCGCTTGCACCGGGCCCCAAAGGCACAACCCTTGGGCGGGGCCAGCAGGTCCGGGGGCGTGCCGGGGATGGATACCAGGCGCTGGTCTTTGGTAGCGTCTACCGAGGGCAGGCTCTTCAGCAGCGCCCGGGTGTAGGGATGGGCATTGCTGTAGAAAATATCCTGTACCGTGCCGGTCTCCACCACTTTACCGGCGTACATCACCGCTACCCGGTCGGCCATGCCCGCCACCACGCCTAAGTCGTGGGTAATCAGGATAATGGCGGTGTTTGTCTCCTCTTTGATCTCCGCCAGCAAGTCCATGATCTGCGCTTGGATCGTCACGTCCAAAGCGGTGGTGGGCTCATCGGCGATGAGCACCTTGGGGTTGCAGGAAAGAGCCATGGCGATCATGGCACGCTGGCGCATACCGCCGGAAAACTCGTGAGGATACTGCTTTGCCCGCTCCTCCGGATTGGGGATGTTCACCATTTTCAGATATTTGATGGCTTCCTCTTTGGCCTCCGCCGCCGATAGCTTGCGGTGATGGCGGATGGCTTCCACGATCTGCTTGCCCACGGTCTTGGTGGGGTTCAAGCATGTCATGGGGTCCTGGAAGATCATGGAAACTTCCTTGCCCCGAAGCTTCTGCATTTCTTTTTCGCTGGCTTTCACGATATCGTGGTCGCCCAAGCGTACCTGGCCCTGGGGGATGCGGGCAGGAGGCATGGGGTTCAATTTCATAATCGTCTGGGCGGTAACGCTTTTGCCACAGCCGGACTCGCCCACGATGGCCAGCACTTCGCCCTCATGCAGGGTGAACGTGACGCCCCGCACAGCTTTGACTTCTCCGGCATAGGTGTCGAAGGAAACGTGCAGGTCGTTTACGTCTAATACTACGTTTTTCATATCTTTGGCCATGATGGTCACCTCCTCAAACGCGGGTCAAAGGCATCCCGCAAGCCGTCGCCTAACAGGTTGAACGAAAGCATGGTCAAGCTGATGGCGATGGCGGGAATCCACAACTGGAAGGGATACAGCTGGAACACGCTGGCGCCTTCCTGGGCCAACATGCCCCAAGAGGGCTGGGGCACGGGCACGCCCATACCGATGTAGGAAAGGAACGCCTCGGTAAAGATGGCGCTGGGCACCTGCAAGGTCACGTTGATTATGATGACCGACAAGGTGTTGGGCAGAAGATGCTTTCCAATGATCCGGGAAGCTTTCGCGCCCATGGCTTCCGAAGCCACCACGAATTCCTGGTTCTTCAAAGCCAGACACTGGCCTCGCACCAGCCGGGCCATACCGGTCCAGCCCACTGTGGCGTAAGCCACAACCATGGTGAATATGCCTTTGGGCAGCACCATCATCAACAGCACCACCACGATCAAATAAGGGATACCATTGACCACTTCCACGATACGCATCATGATGTTATCCACGATGCCGCCGAAATAGCCGGAGATTCCGCCGTAGATCATACCGATGATAAGGTTGATAAACACTGCCGCGAAAGCGATCATCAAAGACACCCGGCCGCCCTCGAAGGTACGGGCCAGAAGGTCACGGCCCAAACGGTCGGTGCCGAAAATATGCATCGCGTTCTGGCCTGCATAGCGTTCGTCGGTGCAGGCGCTGAAAAATCCCACATTTGTTTCAGAAAGGTGCTGCTCACGGCTCTCAAAGGGCGTGAGGAACGGCACCACCACGCAGGAGAGGATCAGCAAAAGGATAATCACCAAACAGACCACCGCCACAGGGTTGCGGAACAAACGGCCCATGGCATCTTTCCAATAAGTCACGCTGGGGCGGGCGATACCTTCCCGCCGGTCTGGGTCGGAACCCACCCAGGCAAACCTGCTCTTATCGATTTTTTCCATGTGGTTATCCCTCCTGCAGCTTGACTCTCGGATCGATGACGCCATATACCAGGTCCACCACCAGGTTGGCCAGGATCAAAAACGCCCCGTAGAAAATGGTGGTGCCGGAAATCATGGTGTAATCCAGGTTTTGAATGCTCTGCACGAAATAGCGGCCCAGGCCCGGGATGGCGAAGATGTTCTCCACCACAAAGGCGCCGGTCAAAACGCCGGCGGTGATGGGACCAAGCACCGTGACCACAGGCATAATAGCGTTGCGCAAAGCATGCTTCCAAATAATGGCGGGCTGGGAAAGCCCTTTTGCTTTAGCCGTTTTGATGTAATCCTGGCCCAGTACGTCCAACATAGAAGTACGGGTCAACCGGGAGATCTGCGCCAAAGAGCCGAAGCCCAAAGCAAACACCGGCAAAATCTTGGAATTCATAGCCCCCCAGCCGGTGGTGGCGAAAATAGCCGTACCTGCCGCACGGGTCAGCTGCAAACCAAGGAAATATTGGAGGATAGAACCCACAATAAAGCTGGGCACTGAAACGCCGATCAAGGCCACGAACATGCAGATGGTATCCACGGGACGGCCCCGTTTGATAGCGGCCACCGTGCCCAAAAGCACGCCCAGGATAAACGCGAAGATAATCGCCCGCATACCCACATCAAAGGAGACCACAAAGGACTCGCTAATAATAGCTGTGACAGGACGGTTATTTTGCAGGGAAATGCCTAAATCTCCATGCAGGCAGTTGCCGAGATACATCAAGTATTGCACCCACACCGGTTGATCCAACCCATATTTGGCGCGAAGCGCCTCCATGGTGGCCTCGGGCAGGTTTTTATCGCCCACAAAAGGATCGCCGGGTAACAATCTCTGCATAAAGAACGTAAGGGTGACCAGCACGAACAAAGTGACCACGGCATACCCCACACGTTTTAACACATACTTGAACATACGGCGGATTCCTCCTTTCCAACAATCGTTTTATTCAAATTCCTTATCGCGTGCTTTGGTGAAAACGCCCACGCCGCGTTGGGAAAGGAGCGCGTTCCCCATTCCCTTGGGACCTTCCCAGAGAAGAACCTCTAAAATGCTCGCAAGCGAGGACACAAAGCGCCCTCGCCTGCGTATTTGCGGTGAAAGACTTTTTTCTTACAGCGAACTTACATTATCCGGCCACTTCAGCCCAGAAGAACTTGGTCTGGAAGGTGGTGATCCGTTCGCCGCCCACAATCTTATCGGTGTTATAGGAATAAGAATCGGCTCTCCAATAAGTGGGGAGGATGGGATATTCCTCAAAAAGGATTTCTTCGCAGCGGTAGAACATTTCCTGACGGGCTTCTACATCCAACTCGTTTGTGGCTTGCTCAATGAGGGAGTCATACTCCTCGTTGCCCCAGCCGGTCTGGTTGTTGCCGCCACCGGTCACCCACAGATCCAGGAAGGTCATGGGATCGTTATTCCTTGTGTCTCACTCTGGTAAACCACCCCTATTTGTGGTAAGATAAGAAAAAGCGGTCCCTCTCACTTTTTCATCCTATTATATAAAGGAGGAAGTCCATGAAGCTTTTAAAAAAGCATGTGGGCTGGTTCCTGAGCCGTGTCGAACGGGACCGGCTGGATTCCACCGCCGCCCACGGGGCTTTTTTCCTGCTGATCTCCTTCCTGCCCTTTGTGGCGTTCCTTTTAACGCTGATGCAGCAAATCCACTTTTCCGACGGCGTAACGCTGATCGAAGCAGCCTTGGGAGTCTTTCCCGACAGTGTGGCGGCCTATCTCAGCTCCCTGCTGCCGGACCCCCTTCATTCCAGCGGTGTGCTGCCTGTAGCGGTGATCGCGGCGGTGTGGTCCTCTTCCATGGGGATGCTGGCCATCATCAAGGGCCTGGACCAGATTTTTGAAACCCCTGAGACACGGGGCTATATCCACTTGCGGATAATTGCCGTGCTGTATGTGTTCGCCTTCGCTGCAGTACTGATTGTGGCGGCGGCGCTGCTGGTGTTTGGCACCACGATTTATCGCTTTCTGCTTTCCAAGTCTTCCACGTTTGTAGCTTCCATTCTTATCAACTTCAAATCCCTGGCGGGCTTCATCATGCTGTTTTTGTTTTTCATCCTGCTTTACAGCGGGGTGCCCCGCCGCCGGGCCAAGTTTCTGCACAATGTGGCAGGCGCCGCTTTCAGCGCCGCGGGATGGGTCTTGTTCTCCTACTTCTTTTCTATTTTTGTGGAGAACTTTTCGGATTTCTCCATTTACGGCAGCCTTGCCACCTTGGTCATCCTGATGTTTTGGCTGTTCTTTTGCATGTATATCATGTTTTTGGGGGCGGAAGTGAGCATGTGGCTGGAAACCAGCGGCATCGGCACAGACCTGCACAATTTAGGGAAAAAACTAAAAAAGCGCCGCCAGCGCAAACGCCGGGAACGCGGCAAGCGTTCTCCCGGGAGACCCATTAAGAAGGAGTGAGCCTTTTGGCAACTTTCTCACCGGACCTTCACCGGCTCAAGGAACTTTACGACCAATTCGGGGCGGACTTGTTCGCCCTGTGCTACTTACAGGCGGGACGCCCCGCCCATGCTGCGGATTTGATGGTATCCGCCCTGTGCGACATCGCTTCTTCCCCTCGGTTGTGGGAAATGGTTTCCGCCGGGAAAGAGGGACTTCTCCGGGCAGGGTATCAGACCTGCGGGGACGATTCCCTTCACCGGCCCAAACGGAAAAAGCGGAAGAAATCCCCTTCCCAGGAGGAAAGCCCCCGGGCGGTGCTTTCCTTTTCTTTAACGGACCCTCTGCGGGCTATGCTGCGCCTGCGGCTTCCGCTGCGCAGTGCTTTGTTCTGCCGGGAACGGATGGGGCTTTCGCCGGAAGAGACTGCCCGTGTGCTGGGCACCTCCCCCACGCGGGCCCAGCGTTTGGCGGATACCGCCCTGAAAAAAGCGGGTATCACCGCCGCTCAGGCCCGGACCAATTTAGAAGCCATCACGCCTGGGGAGGATACTTTGGGAAAAGTGTGGGCAGAATTCCTCACCCAGCAAAGCGGGGCCGGATTCGTCCTGCGCCAGCGCTACCGCCGCACCCGCCGGGTGATGGATACCCTCATCCCCTTCCTGGCTTTAGGCGTGGTGGCCATTGCCGTTGCAGCTTATTTTGGGGTGGAATACGGCTGGTTCAGCGGCGCCCCTTATGAACCCACTCAACCCATAGAAGGCGTGGTAGCTTCGGAGATCTATGGCAACGCCTCTCAGCAGGAACCTGCCCAGTGGGTGGGAGATGTGTCCGTGTTCGTCCCGGAGGAGGAAGGCTTTATGGAGTATATCGTCCATAACACCCCCGGCGACCTGGAACAGATCTTGCGGCAAATGGTGCTGTTGGGCGGCGCACCGGCAGGGACTTCTCTGCTTTATGTAAACATAGACGACCATGGCACGGAGTCCCAGGAAGGGAGCACAGTCACTTACACCCACGGGGACACCCTTACCCTGACTGTGGAATTTTCAGAGCAAGCATCCTCCCTTTCGGGAGAGGAGGGCCTTCGTATGCTGCAAGCTATGGTTGCCACCTTTGAAGCCTATTGCCATCCCGATGAATTGTTTTTCCGCTGCGGTGGAGAAGAACTGACGGTAGAAGGCCATACCGCCCAAGATTTTTTAGGCCAGGAACTTCCTGTCACCCGCACCGTGGAGACGGATTACCGGGCGCCTTAACAGAAAGATGAGGTTTTTCCTATGAAGCAAAAACGAATTTTGGTGATCGACGGCCAGGGTGGACGGATGGGCGCAGCTTTGGTGGCCCAATGCAAAGCAGCCGCTCTGCCTGCTGAGATCATTGCCATAGGGGCAAATTCCGCAGCTACCGCCGCCATGCTGAAAGCCGGGGCCGATGCTGCCGCCACTGGAGAAAACCCCGTGGTGGTCAACGCCCCCACAGCGGATATCATTACCGGGCCTATGGGCATCCTCACCGCCAACGCCCTTTTAGGGGAGATCACCCCTGCCATGGCGGCGGCTGTGTCTGAAAGCCCCGCTCAAAAACTGCTGATCCCGGTAAACCGCTGCTCGGTCACTGTGGTGGGCGTCACCCAGCTTCCTTTGGGGGAATATGTCCGGCTGGCCGTGCTGGCCGCGGAAGAATTGTTGAAAGAAGAGTAAATTTTTTCAGAAAGGTGTAACGTTTCCAGAGTTGCAGCGTCTAATATATGGAAACGGGAACCGCAGGCGTAAGGCTTGCGGTTTTTTGCGTTTTATGGTTTAATTATAGTTAAATTTATCGGGAGCTGGAAACGCTGTTCTTTCTCCCTGAAAAGAGGAACTGCCCATGGAACTTTGGGATCTATACGATGAAAACCGAATCCCCCTGGGCCGCACCCACCCACGGGGCGAACCCTTGCCGGAAGGCACCTACCATCTGGCGGTGATCGTGGTCATTTTGAACAGCCACGGGGAAGTGCTCCTCACCCGCCGGGCCAAGGAAAAGGCTGCCTGCCCCGGTTACTGGGAAAATACCGGCGGCGCGGCCCGCTCTGGAGAGACCCCTTTGCAGGCCATCCAGCGGGAACTGCGGGAAGAAACAGGGCTCGTTGCAAAACCGGAAGAATTCACCCTGCTTTTGCGGGAGGACCGGCGCACAGACTGTCATTTCGACATTTTTGCCCTGACCCGGGATGTTAAGATCGAAGATATCCAATTTCAGCCGGAAGAGACCGACGCCGCCCGGTGGATGCCCTTGAAAGACTGGGAAGCCGTAGCAGGGAAAGTAGCCCCTTTCTTGTGCCCTGCTGGTGATGAACAGGAGTTTTACCGAAGGCTGGAAGAGTATCTGCAAGGCCGACGGCAATTTTCTTAAAAATTAGGAAGGAAGAGATTCATGGCAATAAAAGTAGGCATGGTCAGCCTGGGCTGCGCCAAAAACCAAGTGGACGGGGAAGTACTGATGGCGTCCCTGAAAAACGCCGGGTTCGAAACGGTGGACGACGCTGCCATGGCGGACATCGCCATTGTGAACACCTGCGGCTTTATCGAAAGCGCCAAAAAAGAATCCATTGAGGAGATTTTGGAACTGGCCCAGCTGAAAAAAGAAGGCAAGATCAAAAAGCTGGTGGTCACCGGCTGCCTGGCGGAACGCTATCAGCAGGAGATGCACAAAGAGCTGCCCGAATTGGACGCGGTGCTGGGCATCGGCGCCAACGGAAACATCGCCGAGAACTTGAAAAAGATGATGGAAGAAAACTCTTTTGTGGAATCTTTCCCAGAGAAAGGACAAATGCCCCTGTGCGGCGACCGGGAACTGACGACCCCCAGCTACTTCGCCTATGTAAAGATCGCCGAGGGCTGTGACAACCGGTGCTCTTATTGCGCCATCCCCCTGATCCGTGGCGGCTACCGCAGCCGGCCCATGGAGAGCATCGAGGAAGAATGCCGGAACCTGGTGGAAAACGGGGCCAAAGAGCTGATCCTCATCGCCCAGGACACCACTCGGTACGGCATCGACCTGTACGGAAAATACTCCCTGGCTGCCCTGATGGAACGGCTGTGCAAGATCGACGGGCTCCACTGGCTGCGGGTGCTCTACTGCTATCCCGATTCCATCACCGACGAACTGTTGGACGTGATGGCCCGGGAAGAAAAGATCGTCAAGTATATGGACATCCCCTTGCAGCACGCTTCCGGTCCCATTTTAAAGGCCATGAACCGCCGGGGCGACCGTCAGAGCCTTACCACCCTGATGAACAAGATTCGGGAGAAGGTGCCGGGCGTGGTCCTGCGCACCACCCTGATCACCGGGTTCCCCGGGGAGACAGAGGAAGATTTCACAGAGCTGGCGGAATTTGTGAAAGACGTGCGCTTTGAGCGTTTGGGCTGTTTCGCCTACTCCCAGGAGGAAGATACTCCCGCGGCGGAACTGCCGAACCAGGTGGACGAGGAAGTGAAAGAACACCGGGCGGAGATTCTAATGGGGGACCAGATGGACATTATGGACGCCCAGGGCCAGGAGCTCATTGGCCAGACCTTGGAGGTGCTGGTGGAAGGTTTCGACCGTTACGCCGAATGCTGGTTCGGCCGTTCTTATCGTGACGCGCCGGATATCGACGGCAAGGTGTTTTTCACCACCAACGGGAAACGGCCCCAGCTTGGCAGCTTTGTAAAGGTGCAGATCACCGAATGCATGGACTGCGACCTTACCGGCGAACTGGCGGACTGAGAAAGGGGACGGCAACATGAATCTACCCAACAAGCTAACGGTACTGCGCATCTGCATCGTACCCTTTTTCGTGTTCTTTATGCTGGCGGAGTTTGTACCTCACCGGTATTTGTTCGCTTTGATCTTATTTTGCGGGGCATCTTACACAGACCATCTTGACGGCAAGATCGCCCGGCGCGACAACCTGATCACCAATTTCGGCAAGCTGATGGACCCCTTGGCGGACAAGATCCTTGTGATCTCGGCGCTGATCTGTCTGGTGAAGTTGGATCTGGCCTTTACGGTCTGCGTGATCTTGATCATGATCCGGGAATTCGCCATCACCTCTATCCGTCTGCTGGCGGTGGAACAAGGCCGGGTCATTGCGGCCAACAACTGGGGCAAGCTGAAAACCATCTCCCAAATGGTGGCGATCATCGCCATCTTGCTGTTCCAGTATATCGCCACTTTCGTCCCTGCTTTCCAAACACCGGCTGTCATCATCGGCCATGTGTTGATCGTCATCGCTACGATCTTCACCGTTATTTCCGGTGTGATTTATATCAAGGACAACATTGATGTGATAAAAGGCTAAACGCCGAAGGCTCGTAAAAGTTTTTGGTTTGCCGGGCAGAGCCCTGGGCCTTAATAAGCGTAAGCCACAAGAAAAATCAGCTGCCCAATCCCCACGCACCTATAAGGTGATAGGATTGGGCAGCGTTTTCATTTCGTCCAGCTGCAAAAAGGACACCCAGGTTTTAAACTTGGGTGTCCTTTTCCATTGCTAGGTGTAAGAGGGCCGCAGCTTACCTCATCCTTCCCCCGCCCATACCAGGCTCGCCGCTGACCGGCGGCAACAGATTGTAATTGTACCGGGGACGGTCTCCGGGCATGTAGAAATACACAAACTTTACCGAGAAAATATCGCACACAATAAAATTGTTTACGCTCTCGTCGTATAGGGTGACGAAACTTCTCCCCACAAAGTACAGCATCCCCTGCTTGCGGATCATCTGTTCGGTGCCGATGAGAAACTCGATCACCACATAAGCCCCAATGTTCTGGCTCAAAATCGCCTGCATGGAACCCCGCATCTCTTCCGAATCGAACACAGGCTGGGGCGGGGTATTGAAATTGTCCATGCGGTGGCTGCCATCGGAAAGCTCTTCAAAATCGCTGCGGTTCCGCAGCCGGTCCATCTGGCTATGGCATGTTTCCGGCTGGTTCTTTCTTCGTTCTTCCATAAGGTCCCTCCTTTGTTCAGGTTAGAGCATACGCGTCGGTAGGATCATAAAAGCAATGGTCGCCCAAGCGGATGACCAGCCTTCCCACCGCCGAGGGGAAATTATCCCGGCATGTGACCGAAAATGGATTGTAAAACCACAAGGCAAATCCCAAGTTGGTCAAACGGTTGCCCGCAATCGCCCAGTTAGCAATGTCATAGTGCACCTGGGTGGGCCGCATGTTGTAGATATTCTGTATATTATACTGTCCACCCACCGTCTCCATGGCGCATGTAAACTGCCCTTTTTGATATACCACCTCCCGAATGGTGTGAAGCCGGCCATATTCGCCATAATCCACCTGCACCCGGTTCATTACCACGCAGGCTACTGCCCTCATGCCGGTATCACCTTCACCTCCGGCCTCGCACTCGATAATCCGCGCCAAAAGCTCCACATCGGAATAGGCCACCGGACCCCTCCCTTCTTTCTATTTCCACTTCCACCTATATGCAACCAGCTTTTATGAAATCACTCAGTTCTAAACATTTGCAATGTAGAAACATCCAGGATATTCGTTAGTTTTTTAGGTATTTTTCACAATAGGCCAACTTGCTTTTGTGTATTTTTATACCCTAAACCTTTGTTCAAACAGAAACTTTTTGCATAAATCATCTACTTTTTTTCAACAAAAATTTTTCAGTAAAATCACGACCTGATTTTTTCGAAAAAAGCACATGAAATCTGACAAATATATGCTATAATATATTCATGGGAGGCCGTTAGTTTTGATAAAAGCTAACGGCAATACGCTCTTTTTTACTATTGAGGCGTAAGGTGCGAATGAACTGAAAGGTGGTTTTTTATGCGTTCCATTGATGAAATATCCATTACAAATCCAGAAAAGCCCCTGCTTCTAACGGTAAACGAAAAAAGTATTACCGATGCCCCATTCACACCCACTTTATCAAGCCCGGCGAAAATCTCGCAGAATTGATGCGCCAGTATGTATCGCCTTATTTTTGTGAAGGCGATGTGGTATACATCAGCGAGAAAATCGTCTCCCTTTGCCAGAAGGACATCATCCCCAAAGAATCTCTGAAAATTTCCAAACTGGCAAAATTCCTCTCCCGCTTTGCCAGCACCAACGATTCTGCCGGCATCGGCGTACACAACGTATACAAGATGCAGGTGGCCATTATGCTGTGCGGCGCCCCCAAGGTGATGTATGCAGCCCTGGCCGCTGGTGTAGGCCGTATCTTCGGCAAGCGGGGTGTATTTTATGAGATTACTGGGCCCCAAGTGGCTGGCCTGGATGGTTTTTACAGCACCTACTTCCCGGAATACAAACAGTTTGGCATTATGACTCCCAAAAATCCGGACAAGGCTGTAGCCAAGGTGGAAGAGGAGACTGGAATCCACTGCTGTGTAGCGGATATCAACGACTTTGGTGGAGTCGTGCTGGCAATATCGCCCCATTCCCCCTTTGAGAAGCCGCTGCTGCAAAAGCTCTTGAAAGACAACCCCGCCGGAAACGGGAAAGAGATGACACCTTTCGTCCTTCTTCGTGAAAAGAAAGACGACCTGCAAAACGCATGATAAATAAAGAACGCCAGGGAATGCTCCCTGGCGTTTCTATTTGCCCTTATCCACCGATGCTGGTGGTAAAGTATTCTTCGATAAAGTGGGCCGCTACAGCCCCATCTGAGGCGGCAGTGACTACTTGACGCAACGGCTTTTTCCGCAGGTCCCCCACGGCGAACACACCGGGCAGGTTGGTCTTTGTGGATTCACCCGCCAGCACATAGCCGCTTTCGTCCAGGTCCACCTGGCCCTTGAACAAATCCGAATTGGGTATATAACCCACGGCAACGAATACACCGTCGCAGGAAAGTTCCCGGTCCTCGCCGGTTTTTTTGTTCTTCACCCGCACCCCGGTGACCGTTTCCCCATAGAGCAGTTCTTTGACCTCGCTATCCCAAACAAACTCTACGTTCTCCGCTTTTTGCAGCGGGTCCAGGTACACCTTGGAAGCTCTGAGCTCATCCCGCCGGTGGACCAGATACACTTTTTTGCACAACCGTGAAAGATACAGCACATCGGCTACCGCCGTGTTGCCGCCTCCTACCACCACCACGGTTTTGCCCCGGTAGAACATACCGTCGCAAGTGGCGCAGTAGGATACCCCACGGCCCCGCAGCTCCCGTTCTCCCGGCAAGCCCAGCTCCCGGGGATGGGCGCCGCTCGCCAGCACCACTGTGTGGGACTGGTAATCGCCGTCTTGAGTGTGCACTTGTTTCACCGCGCCGGAAAGCTCTACGCTCACCACTTCGCTAAGCTTGGTCACCGCGCCAAAGCGCTCGGCACCTTCCTTCATCTGCATACCCAGTTCGAACCCCCCGATACCTTCGGGAAAGCCAGGGTAATTCTCGATGATCTCCGTGGTGCCCATCTGGCCGCCGGGGGTAAGTTTCTCCAGCACCAGCACGCTCAGATTGGCACGGGCGGCATAAAGAGCCGCGGTATAGCCGCCGGGCCCGCCGCCGATGACGATAACGTCATAAAGGTTTTCCGCCATATCCATCAGCTCACTTCAGCAAAGCTTCCAGCCGTGCTTTGGACTGTACGCCCACCAGAGCTTCCTTTGCCTTGCCGTTTTCAAACAACATAGCTGTGGGAATGCTCATCACACGGAACTGGGCAGCCAAATCCGGCTCTTCGTCGATATTGATCTTGCCCACCTTCACTTTGCCCTCGTTCTCTTCAGCAAACTCATCCACGATGGGAGAGAACATTTTGCAGGGGCCGCACCAGCTTGCCCAGAAATCCACCAGTACGGGGATATCGGAATTGAGGACCTCTTGCTGAAAATTATTTTTGGTAATGGTAAGAACTGCCATATCGTATCATCCTTTCCTGTGTTTCATTCTAGGGTATTATCTTGCCTGTGCCTTTATGATACCCCAAAGGAAAGCTTTTCGCTGTTGCAAATGCCACAACTGCAAAAATTTTTTTATTACGCCAATCCCGCCATCGCCAAAAAGTCCTGAAAACTTCCCTGGGACACCTGGCTGATATCCCGGCCTGTGGGATTTAGCAAACAATCGGTAACGAGGTATACCCCAATGCCTTTCTGCAAAGCGGCGGTATCCTCTAAAGCGTCGTTACCGACCATCAGGCATTCTTCTGGACGTTTCCCCGTATTTCGCAAAATCTCCCCATAATACTCCGGGTTTGGTTTGCAGGTGGTGTAATTCTCATAGGCTGTGACATGGGAAAAATCTTCCGGTGCAAGCCCAATCCAAGAAAGCCTGGTCCTGACCCCCACCAAGGGGAAAATCGGGTTTGTGGCCAAGATCACATCATAACCACGGGCTTTCAAACCGTCCACCGCTTTCTTGGCCCAGGGATTCTCTCCGCAGGCAGTTTTGGCCCCATGGAACTCATTGGCGTAAAAGCTGTCAAACTCCGGGCGCAGGCGTTTTACGTCCTCCCCCAGTTCTCCGGCAAAGGTATCCCAAAACCGGGCGTCGTTGGGCTGGGTGCCGTCGTTTTTCACCATGGCCTTCGTGCCCTTCCACACCGCCGCCACCAGCGGCTCCGGCTGATAGCCGTAGGGCGCCGCTTTCTTGGCCAGCAACGCAAAATACGCTTTGGTGAATCCCTCCGTATCCATGGGCAGCAAGGTGCCGTCCAAATCGAACAGCACCGTTGTGATCTGTGGTTCCAGCATAATTTCCTCCCTGTGCCTGAAACAGTTTATAAAACCGTCTTACTTGCCACGACATCTACGCCGGTGCCCGCCACGTTGGGGATCACTACGTCCCCCAGCTTCACCGGCGCTTTCACCTTAGCCTGACGGATCGCCGCCATACATTCCCATATTTTCCCTTTGGGGATATCCCCCCGGGTGCGCACGGGTACCAAGACCCCTTCGCCGCCTTCCACCTTCACGGTAGAGGTCACGGTGCGCTCTGGGGCGGTGACTTCCTTTCTGCCATAGATTTCTCCCCGTTTGCAGGTATTGCCCGTTACACCTACCACCTGGCCGTTCTCATCGGTTTCCACCTTGAGCGGGCAACCCAGGGGGCAGCTGATGCAGGTAAGTTCGATTACCGCCATGTCACTGCGCCTCCTCTTCCTCGGCCACCACGCGGATCACGTCCTCGCCGCCGGTGAGCCACTCTTTTTGAAATACCACTTGTTCCATTTCGCCAGGCGCCATCACGGGCCGTTTCCGCTGATAGAGCAGCTTGCCGCCGCCATAGACCTTCACAACGCCTTTGCGGATATTCCTGCCCACCCGGAACCGGATGACCACCTGGTCCTCCATGCGCTGGGGGCTGATTGCCACAGGCACGGTATAACGGGCGGCGCCTTCCGGTTTTACGGGGATCTCTTCTACAGCTTGCTCCCGGCCTCCTGCCGCCACAAACGCCGCGGCATGACGTCCGGCCTGTTCCGCTTCCTCGGAAACATAGTCCACCAGGTCGTGGACATGGAGCACATTGCCGCAGGCAAACACGCCGGGGATGCTGGTTTCCAAGCTCTCGTTGACTTTGGGGCCGTTTGTCACGGGAGAAAGCTCTACCCCCACCGCCTTAGAAAGCTCGTTCTCCGGGATCAGGCCCACAGAGAGGAGCAGGGTATCACAGGGGATGTGCTCCTCTGTGCCGGGGATAGGTTTGGAATGGTCGTCCACCTGGGCGATGGTGACGCCGGTGACACGCTCTTTTCCTTGAATATCGATGACCGTATGGCTCAGTTTCAGGGGGATGCCATAGTCGTTCAAACACTGGACGATATTCCGTTTGAGTCCCCCGGAATAGGGCATCAGTTCCGCCACGCACTTTACTTTGGCCCCTTCCAGGGTCATGCGGCGGGCCATGATGAGGCCGATGTCGCCGCTGCCAAGAATGACCACTTCCCGGCCGGGCAGATAGCCTTCCAGGTTCACCAGGCGCTGAGCGGTACCTGCGGAGAAAATCCCCGCGGGACGAGTGCCGGGGATATTGAGCGCCCCTCTGGGACGTTCCCGGCAGCCCATGGCCAACACCACGGCCCCGGCTTCTATCACCTGCAAGCCACGCTCCCGGCTGACACAGGTGATAAACAGGCTGTCCCCCTGGCGCTGCAAATCTACCACCGTGGTGGAAAGCCAATGGGGAATCTCCATTTTTTCTGCTTTCTCAATAAACCGGGCGGCATATTCCGGGCCGGTCAATTCCTCTTTAAATGTATGAAGCCCAAACCCGTTGTGGATGCACTGGTTCAAAATGCCTCCCAGTTCCGGCTCGCGCTCTAAGATCAACACATCCTGGGCTCCGCTTTCCCGGGCTGAGATAGCCGCGGCCAAACCCGCCGGTCCGCCGCCGATGATTACAATGTCATGTTTCATGGCTCAATCCTCCCCCCGAGTCTTTTCCAAAACGATCTGGGACTCTTTGCCGCTTTTGCGCACCTGGGTCAAATCCATGGAACGCTCCCGTGCCAGCAGGTCCATCACCCTGGGCGAGCAGAATCCGCTTTGGCAGCGGCCCATACCGGCCCTGGTGCGGCGTTTGACACCGTCTAAGGTCTTGGCTCCCAAGATGCCGTGAATGGCGTCCAAAATCTCCCCTTGGGAAACTTCCTCGCACCGGCAGATGATCTGGCCGTAAGCGGGGTTCTGGCGGATCATCTCCGCCCGGCGCTCCGGCTCCATCTCTTTGAGCTTGGGCACGCCCTTCCGGATGGGGTCAAAATCCGGGTTCCCTTCCAGCGAAAGCTTGTCCCCGATCAGTCCCGCCAGGTATTCTCCAATGGCCGGAGCGCTGGTAAGTCCCGGAGACTCAATGCCTGCCGCATCGAAAAAGCCTTCCGCCGATTCTTCCAGCACAAAGTCGTCCCCATCCTCGTGGGCCCGCAGGCCGGAAAACGATGTGATCACCTGCCGGGTGGGGATGTTTTTCACCCCCAGGGCGGATTTCTCCAGCACTTCGGCAAGCCCTGCCGCTGTGGTGGAGGTATCCTCTTTCCCGTCGATATCACGGGCCGTGGGGCCTAATAACAGGTTCCCGTGGACAGTGGGGCTGACCAGCACGCCTTTGCCGTATTTGCCCGGCAGCTGGAACACCGTATGGGACACATGCTTCCCAGCTGTGCGGTCTAACAGGCAGTATTCGCCCCGGCGTGGTGTGATGTGCAATTTCTTCTCACTCACCCAGTTGTGCACCTCATCAGAGTGTACCCCGGCGGCGTTGACCACCACCCGTGTCTCTAAATCCCCTTGGGATGTATGCAGAAGCCAGCCTTCCTCTTGGCGGCTAATGCCGGTGACTTCCGTGTCGAACCAGAACGCCACGCCGTTTTTCGCGGCGCTTTCCGCCATGCCCAGCGTCAGCTCAAAGGGGCACACGATGCCGGAGGTCTCAGCCAGCAGCGCTCCCGCCACTTCCTGCGAAAGATTGGGCTCTAACTCCCGGGCCTGGTCACCTGTCAGGAGTTTCATACCTGTTACCCCGTTTTTCACGCCCCGGTCGTATAGTTCCTGCAATTTGGGAAGCTCTTCTTCCGCAAAACAGACCACAAAGGCCCCCACCCGTTTAAAGGGGATATCCAGCTCTTCTGAGAGCTTATCCATCATTTGGTTGCCTTTTACATTCATTTTCGCTTTCATAGTGCCGGGTTCCGCATCAAACCCAGCATGGATGATGGCCGAATTAGCCTTGCTGGTGCCTTCGCACACATCCAGGGCTTTCTCTACCACCAGAAACTTTCCCTTTTTGCGGGAAAGCTCCCTTGCCACCGCGGAACCAACCGCGCCGGCTCCCACGATGATCACGTCATAGCGTTCCATTCTTTCACCGCCCCAATTTCCTCGTGTAAATTCTTCCGGATTTCCTCCGGCATCCGGCAATCTGCCGCTGTTATTAGGATAGCACAAACCATGCCATACCGCAAGGAAAGAAATCGTGAGAAAGAGTGTGGTTTCCCTTGACAGCCTTTCAAAAATCGGGGAAAATAAGAAAAGATTGTACAGACAAATTCCCACCTTGGGAAAAGAGAAAGGACACGAGTCGTATGGAGTATTTAATTGGCATTGACCTGGGAACCAGCGGCACCAAAACAGTGCTTTTTGACCGTGAAGGTCATGTAATGGCCAGTGCTACTGTAGAATATCCGCTGTATCAAGAGAGAAACGGCTGGGCCGAGCAAGAGCCCGCCGACTGGTGGGACGCTTCCTGCCGCACCATCAAAGCTGTCATCGAAAAGAGCGGCGTGGACAGCGGCGACATTAAAGGCGTAGGCATTTCCGGCCAGATGCACGGCTTGGTCATGCTGGACAAAGAAGGCAATGTGCTGCGCCGTTCCATCATCTGGTGCGACCAGCGCACTGCCGCCGAGTGTGAAGAGATCACCCAGAAGGTAGGAGCCCAGCGGCTGATCGAGATCACCGCAAACCCTGCCCTTACTGGTTTTACCGCGTCTAAGATCTTGTGGGTCCGCAACCATCAACCGGAAATTTATGCCAAGTGCGCCCATATCCTGCTGCCCAAAGATTATGTCCGCTATATGCTCACCGGCGAATTTGCTACAGAGGTATCGGACGCTTCCGGCATGCAGCTGCTGGATGTACCCAACCGCTGCTGGAGCCAGGAGGTTTTGGAAAAGCTGGATATCGATCCTTCACTGCTGGCTAAAGTGTACGAATCTCCAGAGGTCACCGGTATGATCACATCCCAAGCAGCCGCTCTTACCGGCTTGAAGGCAGGTACTCCCGTTGTGGGAGGCGCGGGCGACAACGCTGCGGCTGCCGTAGGCACCGGTGTTGTTCGGGATGGCAAGGCTTTCACCACCATTGGCACTTCTGGCGTGGTGTTCGCTCATACCGACAGCATTTCCATCGATCCAAAAGGCCGTGTACATACTTTCTGCTGCGCCGTACCGGGAGCCTGGCATGTGATGGGCGTAACTCAAGGCGCCGGCCTTTCTTTGAAGTGGTTCCGGGACAATTTCTGCTCCGCGGAAAAGGAGACCGCTTTGGGCATGGGCGTTGACCCTTATTATCTAATGGACAAAGAAGCAGATCGTTCCCCCATTGGCTGCAACCGACTCATCTATCTGCCCTATCTGATGGGCGAGCGCACCCCTCATCTTGATCCTGACTGCCGCGGCGTATTTTTCGGACTTTCCGCCATGCACACCAAGTGGGACATGCTTCGCGCGGTGATGGAAGGCGTGACATATTCTTTGCGGGACTGCATTGAGATACTTCGGGGTATGGGCGTAGAGATCGGCGAAATGCTGGCTTGCGGTGGCGGCGGCAGTTCTTCTCTGTGGCGCCAGATGCTGGCTGACGCATATAACTGCCCCGTTAAAACGGTGAAATCCAAAGAAGGCCCTGCCTTGGGCGTAGCAATTCTGGCAGGTGTAGGCGCTGGGCTGTATCCTTCTGTACAGGAAGCCTGTGACGCCATGATTCAGACCAATGAGCCTCAGCCTCCAATTTCTGAAAATGTACCTAAATACGAAAAGTTCTATCAAATATACAAGAGCCTATATCCTGCTATGAAAGAAAACTTCAAGTTACTGTCTCAGGCGGAATAAGTTTTCTTTTACTGCTCATTTTTTATGAGCCGGTTTGAGCCAGCAAGAACAATAGTATAATCAAAAACTCCCCTGCTTTTTTCGCAGGGGAGTTTTTTTACCATATTTTACATGCTTTTTAACAGGTGTAACAGGCAAGACAAAAGGGACAGCAAACGCTGTCCCTCTCGCCTATGGGGTAATCATAAAATTAAGTAGAGTTGAAACCTTATTTATCGATTGCGTTGACCATAGCGGACGCGGCCTCAGCTCTTGTAATCGTGGAAGTGGGACGGAAAGCGCCATTGGTATCGCCGTTCATCAGGCCAGCAGCCTTAGCAGCGTACACAAAGCTCTTTGCCCAGCTAGCAATGGAAGCATCATCGGTGAACAGATCGGAAGTAGTTCCGGTAGCCTCAAATGCCTTAGCCAGCATGATTGCAGCTTCCTGACGAGTGATGTTGCTGTCAGGATTGAAGTTGCCCTTATCATCGCCAGTTACGATGCCCTTCTCGTACAGGTAAGCGATAGAAACTACACCGTAGTCGTTATCAGCCACATCCTTGAAGGGAGAAGTAGCCTCGCCATCGTTGCTGTTGCCCAAGGACTGAGCCAGCATGATTGCGAAATCGCGGCGGGTGATGTTATCATAGGGAGCAAAAATGCCTTCGCCCTTGCCCTTCAGGATGCCCAGCTCAACAGCGCGCATCACGTTGGCATAGAACCAGTCACCTTCGTTAACGTCGGTGAACTGAGCGGCAGTGGTCACTTTCACAGTGTAAGCAACAGTGTTCTTGCCATCTTCAGAAGTTACCATCAGAGTAACATCGTTGCTGAAGTTGATAGCGGTCTTGCCGCTCTCGATCTTGGAACCATTCAGAGCAACAGTAGCACCCTCAGAAGTGGTGAAGGTGGGAATCAGGCCCATCAGGTCGGTACCAAAGGGAACCGCCACAGTGATGGTACGGCCGTTGATCACACCATTGGAGTTAGCAACGCGGAAGCTGGTGATATCAGCGCCAGTGTTAGCGTTAGCATACTTCATATCCTTGAAGGTGTAAACGCCCTTGGTCTTGCCATCTTCAGCAGTCAGAGTCAGAGCAGTAGCGGCAGTACCAGTGGAGCCATTCCAAACCTTAACGATAACCTTGTTGTCAGTATCGCGGACAAAAGCAACCTTAGCGTTGGTAGGGGAAGCAGTACCAGCCTCTTCCTGACCAGCGGGAATACCCTTTACCAGGAAGGTGTTAGCAGCGCCATCGCCCAGAACAGCATAATCGGAAGCAGTGAAGTCCAGGAAGAATGTGTTGTCTTCGGTGAGAGTTGCACTGGAGTCAACAGTCAGGCTGTAAGGTACAGTACCAGTAATGTTCTGGCCGGAAACGGTCAGCTTGGTATCCTTTACAGTCAAAGCAGACAGAGCAGCCTTGTTAGAAGCAGCAGCAGTCTTAACTTCTACAGTGTAAACGGTGCCATAAGAAGCCTGAGTCTTGGTAATAGTGCCGCCGGTAACCTGCTTAGCGATCTCCTCAGGGAGAACAATGATGTTAGAACCATTGGTCAATTCGCTAGCAGCAACGCTGGTGTTATTGTCAGCATCCAGAACGGTCAAAGAAGCCACAGAAGTGTAGTTATCGCCGCTCTTGGTGCCTACGAAAGCCACACCGCCGGTAGCAGTGGTGAAGTCGATGGGATACAGCTTAGCAAGATCCAAGGAGAAAGCCTTGGTGATGGAAACCTTCTTAGCGGAGTTATCCACAGTAGCCTTGAAGGTGTTGCTGTCCTTGATGTCGCGAACGATCGCCTGATCGTTGCTGGTCAAAGAAGTAGCGGTGGTGTTCAGAGAGCTGAGAGTCTTGCCAGTCTGAGCGTTCTCCAGCTTAATCACAACATCGTACTTAGCAGTAATCTTGTTGTTGTTGTCGTTGGTAACCACGATAGCATTCTTCAGAGTGAAGGGAGTGCTGGCAGCGGTATCAACAGGAGTCAAAGTGCCAAGATCAGCAGCAGTGCTGGTGCCGTTGATCAAAGGAGTGTCGGCGTTGCCTTGGCTATCTGCCTTGTAAGCAGTTGCTTCGCCATTGGCGGTAACATACAGCTTCCAAGTACGCATGTCGGCAGAAGTGGTCATGTAAGGCACAGTGAAGGTAACCACGTTGCCGGAAATGGAACCAGTATAAGTGGTGTCGCCATTCTTCAAAGTAACGTCAGTTACTTTTGCGTCGGTAGCTTCGGTAGACTTAGAAGCGGTTACAATATACTGCTTGGTGGTGCCATCCTGAGCGGTAACAGTAACAGTCACGCCCTTTTCGATGTTCACATCGGTGGAAGTCCACTCGTTGTAAGCAGAATTGGAACCGTCCTTGCTCATAGAAGCAGAGCCAACTTTCACGTCGCTAACAGACTTAGCAGTACGGAAGGTCAGGCCAACCTTGGTCAGGTCAGTATTAGCAGCGGGCAGAACAGCGCTGATGCTGTTGCCGTTGATGGTAGCAATCTTGCTATTCAGCTGAGCATAAGTAATCTCTTTGTCAGAAGCCTTGGAAACCACAACGCTCAGAGCATAAGTCTTCACGTTGCCCTTGCAGGTAACGGTCAGAGTTTTGCCGGTCACGTCAGCAGTGCTGGAAATGCCAGTCAAAGCATAAGAGTTGCCGTTGGTCAGCTCTTCGCTAGCATTTACGTCCCACTCAACAGTGGTCTCAGCCAGAACAGTGTAAGCAACAGCCAGCTTAGGATTGGTCTTGTCGTTGCCATACTCGTCCTGAATCTGCTTGGGATCCAGAGTTACCTTCAAGGTCTCTTCCTCGCCGTTGCCATCCTCATCGGAGAAAACGCCGTCTACACCGTCAATGCTGAAAGCAGAGATGGGGCTGACCTTGTTCACTTTGATGGTCCAATTAGCGGTAACATCGGTGGAAGCAGAAGTCACAGTGAAAGAAGCACCATCGGCTACAGTGATGGGGGTGCTTACAGTGGCATCATCAGCAGCCTTAACGGTGATAGCACCATCATCGGCATAACCATAAGGAACGGTTACAGTAACTTCTTTAGCGTTGTTGTCGAAAGTAGCAGCCAAAACCTTGTCGCCGGGAGTTACGCTCTCCAGGTTGGTCAAGTCAGACTTGGCCACGCGGGTGAGCTCCACTTTGTAGGTCTTGGTGTTGGTGCCATCCTCAGAAGTCAAGGTCATGGTCAAAGTAACCACGCCGTCGGCCTCGCTGGCATAATCCTTGAACAGGAAATCCTTAGCGGCGCCAACCTCTTCGGAGGTAACTGAACCATTTTTAGCAATGGTCAGTTTTGCGTTTTCGCTGACAGTAGCAGCCAGATTTACCTTGTCAGCCGATTCGTCGATCTCGGCTTTGAAGGTCTGGCCATCTGCCTCAACCGCAACCGTGCTGCCATTGATGGTCAGCGTGGAGAGGTCAGGCAAATTAGCATGAGTGCCAGAAGCATCGCAAGTGATTTCTTCAGAAACTTGCTTTTCTTCATAATTTCAACCCTCTTAAATTTTAGATTCTCACAGGGCTTTCCCTTGTGAGTTGAAGTTATCTATACACTCCAACATTTTTAAGAGGAAATGACAGAAATCACCATATTTTAAACTGAAATGGGCTGTTTATAGCTATACCCGTTCAACTTTTGTTCAACTCTTTGTTATTTTTCTTCTACTGCTTCTATATCGAGAAGAGTATCTTCCTGGGAAGCTCTTCGAGTCATCAAAAGAACACTGGACATACAATCGCTAATACGGCTTTCTGCTTGCTGCATTACATGGCTGTAAATACTGGTAGTAGTGGAAACACTGGAATGCCCTAGTCTATGGCTGATACTTACACTGTCCACACCGTGAAAAAACAGCATACTGGTCATTGTATGACGGAACGCGTGAGGATTTAAATGGGGAAGATGGTGCCTGCGCTCAAAACGAATCAGCCAATTCCCCAGCTGGCTTGGATTCATTCGCCCTCCTCGCTCCCCTGGGAAAACATAGGGGGAATCCCTCCACCGTTCACCTTGCTGGAGTCGTTGGGAATCCTGCCAGAGCTGATATTCCCGTAAAAGTTTCATAGTTTCCTCCGGAAGCTTAATGCTGCGCACTGAACCTTTTGTTTTAGGTGTGGCTTCATAAACCCCTTTGTCTCTGGCATAAACCAACGTGCAATCTATACGGATCTGGCTGTTTTCCCAATCCACATGGTCCCACTTTAATCCCAGAAGTTCTCCCCGGCGGCACCCAGAGACAAAAAGCACATTAACCGCTGTCCTCCATTTAATAGGTTCTTTGTCTGCCGCTTGCAGAATTTGGGCAACTTCTTCCATTTGAAAATAGTTGGGGTCGGAAGCTGCTTTTTTAGGAGGCGTTGCCCTGTGAGCCGGATTGAGCGGGATCTGCATCTCTTTTTCCGCCTGTCCTAAAATAATGGAAATTACCAAATGGCAATTCATAATGGTTCGCCCACTCAGGCATCGAGTATCCCAACTGGTGGAAAACAGCAGGGAATAGGGCATATCTAACGCTTCGGCAATGCGTCTGGCCGTAGCCGGTTTTACCGCTTTCCCTTCCCGCAGCCTTTCCAGGCTGATGCGTCTGCCGTCCTTTCCGGTTACACAAGTGCCTATACCTTTTTGTTCTATGGCCTGCCACAAGGCGGGACGCGCCAACGCCTTTTCATTATCTTCACGGGCTTTGGGCAGGGAAAGCTGCTGATACACACAATTCAAGTGCTGGGGACGAATTTCTCCCAAACGCATGTGACCCAAAAAGGGAAGAACCCGTTTCAAACCCTGCCGGTAATGGATAAGCGTCAAATGCTTGATTCCCATACGCTCTTTCAATTCCAGAACATATTCGGCATATTGGGCAAAAGTCTGCCGGCAGTCAGAAAAAGAACCTTCCCGGCATTGTTTTTCAAATACAGCCGCTTGTTTTTCAGCCTCTTTTTTAGCACGTTTTCCACTCCATCCCGGCGGTACATTCCACGTCATGGTGTATGGCGTCAGCTGTTTTCCAGTACGGGGGTCCCGGCCTTTATACACCCGTATGCTGTAGGATACCACTTCGCCATGTTTGTTTTTTCTCGGTTGTAAATATGCCATTTTCTTACTCCTTCCCGCGGATGATTTTCACCGCATTTTTAAATTATTCCTTTAGGATAGGCCAGGGATATGGGCGGTGTCAAATGGAGAAAAAGCCTTTGGAATTTGTTCAACTTTTTTTCAACAGGAGCTGTCTTTTCCTTCGCATCCTTTAAGAATGGTTGCAAAAACATCATACCTTTTAAGCTGTAAGACATCCGTAAAAATCAACCGCTAAAATAAAAAGGGACTGCCGGGAAATCCACGGCAGCCCCAAATCATGGCTCGAAATTATGGGTAAACAAACGCGCCTTTCAGCGTTTCTTGAGGGAAGGTGACTTTTTCCAAAGCCTTTAAGGTGGTTTGATTTACATAAGTTTTGTTGTCGGAAAAGGTATACACCGGCACGTCGGCAATGTTCTGGCCCTTCATCAGCCGTACGGCCATATCAGCGGCCTGCACGCCCATTTCACGGGAAGTGACGCCCATAGAGGCCAGCGCCCCGGCCTGCACCATGGTTTCTGACCCAGTGTACCAAGGCACTCCCGCTGCTTTGGCGGCTTCCGCCACCTCCGCTGCTTTGCCGATCACCGTATTATCCGCCGGGGTGAATACAGCGTCCACTTTGCCGCAAAGGTCGGTGGCAGACTGGGCGACGGCCTCCTCATCGGTCACCGTGGCCTCTACCACTTCTATGCCCTGCTCAGAGCAATACGATTTCACCTGCTGGACCTCTGCCTGGGAGTTGGGTTCCTCTGGGTCATAAAGCACGCCTAGCTTTGCTATGGGGCTGGCCTGCGCCGCCAGACCCAGCAGCTCTGTGACAGGCGTGGGGGAGACCACCCCGGTGATCTTACTGGAAGGCGCTTCGCCCTGGTCCAGGCCCAAAACGCCCGCATCGCTGACCCCTGTGAACACCACCGTTACATCTGTGCCCGCCACGGCGGAGATCGCCGCCTGAGCAGCCGGTGTGGCGATGGCCACGATCATATCCACTTCATCTTCCACAAAGCCCCCGCAGATTTCCACCGCCTTTGCCGGGTCTCCTCCGGCGTTTTGGTAGTCGATCTCCACCTGGGTCTCGTCGCAGCCCCACTCTTCCAGCCGGCCCATAAAAGCTTCCCGCAAAGCATCCAGTGCGGTATGCTCTTTATATTGCACCAGCCCGATCTTATAGACCGCGTTCTCTGTTTCGTTTGTCTCTGGCGAAGGGCTGGGGGAGAGGGAAGAGTTCTCCCCATTGGCGCAGCCCGCCAACGCGCTGGCGCAAAAAATAAGCCCCAGCAAAACACATAGCAGTTTCTTCATGTCCTTACCCCATTTCACGGCTTTCTTTTCGTCCTGTTCAAAAAAAGCAAAATCCCTGCGGCCCAAGAAAAAGGGTCGCAGGGACATTTTCATTCGCGGCACTGTCCCAACCGCCGGGGGACGCCTTCCAAGTGAAGGCTGGTCCCATCCTCTGGTTGTTCCATTAAATCACACGCCGCCCCCTTTGTCAAGTGGGGGTTAAGAAATCGCTTCGTTGTTATAAACAGCCTTCAAATTCTCGATCAGGTTGTTCACTTCGCTGCGGCGCACCAAGCCGCTGTAACCTCCGTTGAGCAGGGCCGCGCAGCGCTCGTCTTGGCCTTCCACGGCGCAGTAAGTGATTACATCCGGCTCGCTGCCGTCAAAGTATTCGTAGGTGATTTCCAGGGTGGGAGTTCCTTGGTCATAAGTGGCCTCATCGGTAGAGAGCACCGCCATGGAAAGGGCCGCCTGGTACAAATCCTGATAATTTTCATAATCTACCGAGTTGCCGTCAGCGTTGGTGATGGTCAGATCATATTTGGTCTGGTCCTCAGTAGATTTTTCCTCGTTGACCACCCGTGTGGCTTCAAAACGATACGTCATATCGCCTTCCACCGTCAAGGTTACGGCGCTGACACTGTCAATATTGGGCAGCCACACATAGCTCATGCGCAAATCCATCAGCTCGGCTTCCGCCCAAGACGCCACAGTATCCGCGGCCACCACATAGATCACGTCGTCATCATCGGCGATGAGATAACGGTTGCCCTCGTCATTCGTATCGCTGACCGCCAAAGTATGGTCCTCGCCGTTCATGTTAAAGACCACCTTTGTGTAAGGCTCAGCCAGGCCATATTTTTCCAGGTTTTCCTGGGTGCGGCCCACCGCAGCTACAGAAGAGGCGGAAAGGCTCTTCAAAGCGGTAATGATCTCCGTGAACTGGTTGGTGCCGGATTCCGCGATAACAGGCTCTTTGATCAAATAACTGCTGACTTTGCTCTCGTCATAATCGATGACAATGGGCTTATCCAAATGGGTGCCGGAAAGCTCCATGTGATAGAGCACGTCGTTCAGCGTTGTCTGAGAACTGGAACCTTCGCTGTCCACAGTTTCTTCCACCCGGTTAGCCACCGTGTAGATATCGGTCTTGATAAAGTCCAGGGGCGTACCCAGCAAAGCGCCGGAGAAGGAAGAGGAGATATACACCACTCCGTCTTTGAGAATATACCGGCCGGCAGATTCCCCAGCCTCATTGCCCACTGTGAAAGTATCGCTGGTCCCATCGGTATAGTTTACCGTCACTTCCGTGGCGGAATCTCCGGTAAGGCCGAATTGCTCCAGGTCTTCCTGCTCTCCCAGGTTCTTGGAAGCGTTGATTGCGGTTACTGTGTTAGCGGCGCCGGTTATCTGGGCGGTATCCAGGTCAAAGCCCTGGTAACCATCGATGGTAAACTGCACCGAAGTGACAGAGGAGGAAGAGCTTTCCTCTTCCGAAGAGGTAGTAGTTTCCTGCTCTAAAGGAAGCAGCTGGAAATCCGCCTTGGAGTTTTTCACCTGGATGGAAGAAACTTCGCTGCTCTCCCTGTCAATCACAGGCTCCATAACGGCGGAAGAGGCAGAGGAAACTTCTTCTGTTTCCTCCTGGGGCTGGGTAAGAAGCAGCGCGGCCGCGCCGCCGCCCAAAACCACCAGCACCGCCAGCATAATGATCAGGTAGCGTAGGTTTTTCTTCATGGGCTTACAGGTGCCTCCTCTTCAGGAAGATAACAAGCCCAACTGCCAGAATGGCTACAGGGATAATGGCGCCGAACAACCAGCCCAGCATATCGATGGTGCCACGGCTGGCGCTAACGTCGGTCACATTGGTCTGCACCCGCTCGGTCAGCACAGAAACATTGCTGCCGTCGTTTCCGGTGAGATAAAGCAGCAGGTCGGTAATATAGCTGCTGTCTCCAAAGGCGGAAGTACCCATAAAGGTATCGGTAAACACGTTGGAAGAACCAAACACCACCATGCTGTGGGTGATGGAAGAACCGTCTACCTGCACAATCTTGCTGGACAGGGTGGCCAGCGTTTGGGCGCTGGTATCGGGATTCTGGGCTTCTTCTTCGGTGATATCCTCGGTGACCACATAGGCGGAATCCGCGGTGGTCCACAGGGCTGCGGTACTGATGTCGTTATTGCCTTTGAAAAGCAGGCTCAAAGGAGCGCTGTAGTAGGAAACCAGGCGCTCATAGCTGTTGTCGGAAAGATAATCCGCCGAGGGGTCTACGATCACGCCGCTGGCATCCGCCACAGCCATACGGCTGGTGTCGGTCTCGGCTACCACGCCGCTTTCCACCTTCACGCCCCACTCTTCCAAAAAGGCTGCGTAATTGGGGAGGCTGGTCTGAGAAGGATAGCAGGTGGCCAGCAAAGTGACCGGATCGGAATGGGAAGTATCATCCAGATATGCCCGCAGCTTATTCACTTCTTCGGGGGAATAGTCAGTAGTGGGGGTGGGCAGCATCAATACCTGAGTGCCCTCGGGAATTTCCTCGGTAAGCAGGTCGATTTCCTTCACCTCGAAGTTCTGGTCTTCCATCATCGAAAGGAAGCTGCCCATATTGTCGCTGGTGAGCATTTCACCATGACCGGTGGCAATGGTGAATACCGGCACTTCATCCAGGTTTACCACTTCCAAAGCGGCGGCCAAAGCGCTGTCTACCAGAGAATAAGAATTGTAAGCGCCGGTGGTCTGGTCCTGCTCCAGGCTGAACAGATCCGCCACACCCAGCACACGGTGGCGTTTCTCGGTCTTTACCAGCACCTTACCGGTGGCAAGGTTATCCTCGGCATACTCGCTGATAAAGGTGGGGTTGGTATCCGGGTCCACAAATTCCACTTTGATCTTGGAATTGGCCTCGGCCAGACGCTTGGCCAGGTTTGCCACCTGGCTGTATTCCAAACCGTAAGAGGAATAGATCTGGTTGTTCTCATAGGCGTCCTCGCTGCCGATGAGATAGATGGTGGTATCTTGCTCCACACCTTTGGCGATTTCCAACGCCTGCTCGGACAAGGTGTTCAATCCCTGGGCGGTCAGGTCGATATCCATCGAGGGGAACCGTTCGGTCAAAGCCGAGACCACCACGTTCAAAACCACTACAATGGCGATAAACACCACGGTCATCAGGGTAGCCATGCCGCCCCGCTTGAATTTGTTAGAGCGGAAAGGGTTTTTCCTGGGCTTTTTAGGAGCCTTTTGGGGCTGTGCCTGCTGAGGCTCCGTCTGCTTTACTTCAGTCTGTTTCGTTTCCATGTTCCGTGCCCTCCTTAGCTCCAGCGGCGGCTTTCCACCTTACGGGCGGTGAGAAAGACAAACACAGCGGCCACGCTGACAAAAAACAGCACGCTGGAAGTGCTGAACATGCCCTGGGTAAAGGTGCTGTAACGTTCGTTAAAGGAAAGCCACTGGACAATTTTGCTGACAAATTCGTTGGAAATAGCGGAAGCCAAGCTGTCCACGAACATCAGCACCACAGAGATGATAAAGGTGCCGATAGCCGCGATGATCTGGCTTACCGTCAAGCTGGAAATGAACACGCCGATGGAGATCATGGCGGCGCCATAGAGCAAAGCGCCGATATACGTGCCGATGATCTCCCCCCAGGCGGGGCTGGAGAAAGTGCTCATAGCCAGGGCGGGCAGGATGCCGCCCAAAGTGGTGGCGATAAAATACACACAGCAGCAGGCGAAAAACTTGCCCAGCACAATGGAGGTGACCCCCACAGGGGCGGTCAAGAGCGCCTGGTCTGTTTTATTTTTCTGGTCATCGGTCATGCTGCGCATGGTGATGATGGGGATGATCATCATGCTGAACGTGAACATGGTGGAAAACACCGCCGAAATATAGCTGGAAGAGCTTGACAGCATGGCCTGATAATAGTAGAAGCCATACAATGCCATCAAGGCGGCCACGCACACATAGCCCACAGGGGAACTGAAATAAGAACGTACTTCGCGCTTAAAGATCGCTTTCATTACTCCCCATCTCCTTCCTCTGTTTTCTCATCTTCGCCGGTTTTTTCTTCCTTTTCCCCGGCTGCCTCAAACTCCAAATCCTTCTCAGGGTCCAGATCGGGTCCCTCATGGTCATTCAAGCTGGCGTCGGAACTGGTCAGCTGCAAGAACAGGTCTTCCAAAGTCAGGTCGGTGTTCCTCAAAGCCAGCATGGGCCAGCCTTTCCGGGCCATCAACGCGAACACGTCCCGGCGGATATCCTTATCGGGTGTAGATTCCACGCTCAGCTCATAAACGCCTCTTTCTTTTTCGCCCATAGAATAGGCCATCACTACGCCGGGCACACCCTGCAAAGCGTGGACCATATCCCGCTCGGGGCCTTCCGCCCGCAGGATCAGCCGGTGGTCGGGAGAAAGGTCGTGAGCCAGGGTATCGGTGGCGCCGTCGGCTACCACACGGCCGTTGTTGATGACGATGATCCGCTCGCACACAGCCTGCACCTCCGGCAGGATGTGAGAGCTCAAAATCACCGTATGGTTGCGGCCCAGGTTCTTGATCAGGGTGCGGATCTCAATGATCTGCTTGGGGTCCAGGCCCACGGTGGGCTCGTCCAGGATCAGCACAGGGGGGTTGCCGATCAGCGCCTGGGCAATGCCCACACGCTGCTTGTAGCCTTTGGAAAGGTTGCCGATCAGCCGGGTATACACGTTCTCGATCTTCACCAGCTGGCAGATCTCCTTCAAGTGCTGCTCCCGGGGGAGCTTCGTCTTTTTCAAGTCGTACATGAAGTTTAAGTATTCCTTAACCGTCATGTCCATGTAAAGGGGCGGCTGTTCCGGCAGATAGCCGATTTGCCTTTTTACCTCGTTGGGCTCATCCAGGGTGTTTTTCCCTGAAACAGTCACTTCGCCGGAAGTGGCCGAAAGATAGCCCGTGATGATGTTCATCGTGGTGGATTTGCCAGCGCCGTTGGGTCCCAAGAACCCTACGATGGTGCCCTCCTCGACTTTAAAACTCACGCGATCCAGCGCCAGGTTCTGGCCATAGCGCTTGGTGAGGTTCTTGACCTCTATCATGTCCGTGATTCCTCCTGTTTCCGTCTTTTCATCCGGCGCCTCCTCGGCAGCTTTCCCGGACGTTTGTAACTTTACCATAGTACCTCAAAACGGCCTTGTTTGCAAGAGTTTTCCCCATTGGCACTACAGTTTTCCTTATTTTATCCTTCTTTTGTGAAGTTTGCGTGAAGGGAAGGCGAAATATCGCCCTCCCAGAAAAACTTGTTTCCCTTGATTTCGGTTGACGGGGGATGGGGAAGGGGCTACAATAATGAGGATGGAATATTTTACACCCGACATAGAAAGGATGGGGACTCCATGGCAGATATCCGGCCCTTTCGGGCATTGCGTTACGACCTTGGGAAGGCGGGGGACATCGCTGACCTGACCTGCCCGCCCTATGACATCATCAGCGAGGAACAGCGCCGGGAATATCTTTCCCGCAACAGCCGGAACATCATCCGGCTGGAACTTCCCAAAGAGGGGCAGAACCCTTATGAGGAAGCGGCCCGCACACTGGAACAGTGGCAGGAAGAAGGCTCCTTGCGCCACGATATGGATGAGGGCTTCTATCTTTACGAAGAGGAGTTCTTTTCCAAAGTGGACCAGGGCGACACAAGAAAGGTGCGGGGCCTGGTGTGCCGGGTGCGGCTGGAGGATTTTGAGAACGGGGTGGTGCTGCCCCACGAGGAAACCCTCAGCAAGGCCAAAGAGGACCGGTTCCAGCTGCTTTCCGCCACACAGTGCAATTTCAGTTCTATCTATTCCCTTTATCACGATGAGAACCACGTCACTTCCCAGCGCCTTGAGAACCTGGCCAAATCCTGCCCGCCCCGGTATGAGTTCTCCGACGGCCTGGTGACTCACCGGCTATGGGTCATTAACGACCCCGTAGCCATAGAAGCCCTGCGCCAGGATTTCGCCGGCCGGAAACTTTACATCGCCGACGGCCATCACCGCTATGAAACTGGCCTGCGCTACCGTGACGCTTTGCGGGAACAGGGCGCCTACCTGCCGGGCAGCCAGTATATCATGATGACTTTGACCGATATGGCTGACCCGGGGCTCACAGTGTTCCCCACCCACAGGCTGGTCCGGGGGCTGGGGCACTTTGACTCTGCCGCCCTGCTGGAAGCCTGCCGGGAAGAATTTGACCTTCTGCCCCAGCCGGGCCGGCGGGAAAGCGAAGAAGCGCTGGAGAACTTCTACGGAGAAGGCAAACACGCTTTCGCCCTGTTCGACGGCGCCGCTTGGACAGTGCTCGTGTTAAAAGACCCAGTCGTAATGGAGAAGCTTTTGCCGGAAAAAAGCCCGGCATACCGTTTGCTGGATGTTTCCATCCTGCACAGCCTGGTGCTGGAAAAGCTTTTGGGCATTGATAAAGAGAACATGGCAAGCCAAAAGAACCTGACCTACACCCGCTCGGCGGAAGAGGCGGAAGCCTCGGTGGAAAAAGGGGAGAGCCAGTGCTGCTTCCTGTTAAATCCCACACGGGTGGAAGAGATCGGCCAGGTTGCCCAAAACGGGGAAAAGATGCCCCAGAAGTCCACCTATTTTTACCCCAAGCTCATCACCGGCTTGGTGATGAATTCCTTAAGGGATTGACCGCCCGGGCGGTATCCCATTTTGAACCACAACTACTGCTGTTTTAGGAGGAATCCTTATGAATGAGAAAACTTTGAAAGATACCACAGTTTTCGACGGCCATTTGATCCGGGTGCACCTGGACGACGTAGAGCTGGAAAACGGCACTCTTGCCAAGCGCGAGATCGTGGACCATCCCGGCGGGGTGAGCGTAGCCATCCTCACCGAGAAAAACGAACTGATCTTCGTCAAGCAGTTCCGCTGTCCCTATAAAGAAGTGCTGTTAGAGCTGCCCGCCGGCAAGCTGGAGCCGGGGGAGGACCCCTTTGAGGCCATGAAACGGGAACAGCGGGAAGAGACCGGCACCACCGGGAAAAACTATGTGTCCCTGGGCAACCTGTATCCCACTCCCGGCTATTGCGGGGAGACCATCCGCCTGTGGGCCTGCCGGGTAGATAAAGAGACCGGCGAACTGGACCTGGACCCGGACGAGTTCCTGCAAAACCTGCGCATCCCTCTTGACAAAGCTGTGGAAATGGTGTTAAATAACGAAATCCCCGACAGCAAAACCCAAGTGGGGATTTTAAAGACCGCCGCTCTGGTGGAAAAAGGGCTGCTGTAACACCTCACGGCGGATTGTCCTGATGGAGAAAGGAGCCTATCATGAAAGGATTCCAAAGATTTTTATCTCTGGCCATTTGCGCCGGACTGCTGTTAGCCGCTGGGGCGTGCTCCCAGCTGGGAGAAGAAACTTCCTCCCAAGTTTCCACACCTTCTGTCAGCGTTGTGGAAAGCAAAGCCTCTCCTACGCCTACACCCACACCTACTCCCAGCCCGTCTCCCACGCCGGAGGCCAGCTCTGAGGTCAGCGTCGTGCCCACGGGCGATTTTGAGGAAGAGTTTTCCAAAAACCCCATTGACGCCAAAATGGAAGATGACCTGTTGCTGGCTTCTTCCAACACGCTGATCCTTCAAGCCTATAACTCCGCCGCAAGCCGCTGGGAAACCGTCATCAACACGGCTTACGCCGACGCCCAGGCATCTATGACCGGCGACAGCCTGGCCAAGCTTCAAGAAGAGCAGGAAGCCTGGGAGAACGATCTTGACAGCCAGCTGCAATCGATCCGGGACGAGAACAGTGAAGATTCCATGACCGCCGCCAAGCTGGTGGTGGAATATTACCGGGACCGGGCCAAAGTCCTGTGTGAAGCGGCTTATGAGGCTTCGGGAGAAATGCCGGAATTCCCCTCTACCGATGGGGAAGCCGTGGGATGACCCCCACACTTTAAACACAAGATTATATTTTCAGCGAATATCCTCCGGGGTTCCGGGGGATATTTCTTTTTCCCATAGTCGCCGTTGTAAAGCACAGCTCTATCTGGTATACTACGTTTGATTCCACGGTTTTTTCAGCGGTTGTTTAAAACTTTCGTTTTACGCTGCCCGGCTTTGTGAGCCATTCCGTTTTCAGCATTTTTAAGGGAGTTGAACGCCATGTCGTCTGTTTCCGCCGTAGAGACCTTCGAAAATTTTATGGAAGAGCTATTGAACCTGCTTGTATCCAACGCCATTCATCTTTTCGAGCTGGTGGGCGTAATAGTGCTGATCGTGGCCGGCATAAGAGGCGTGATAAATTATATCAAACACGACCCTATGGTCCGCCTGAATTTAGCCAAAGGTATGGCCCTTTGTTTGGAATTCAAGCTGGGCAGCGAGATTTTGCGCACGGTCATTGTGCGTGATTTAAGCGAGATCGCCATTGTGGGGGCTATCATCCTGCTGCGGGCCGCTCTTACTTTCCTGCTGCACTGGGAGATCAAGAACGAAGAGGCGGAAGCCGAAGCCAATTTAAACAAAGAAGTGCGGGAGTTGAAATCCCAGCAGATTTCAGAACAACAAGAAAAATTGGACGACCGAAACGAAAATTAAATTTTCCACAGCTTTTCGCAAGGCTGTGAAAAAACTGGCCTTGGGGTTTGAACGCTTTACCCCATAGGCCAGTTTTTTTATTCTCTCATTTAGAACAGCCGCTCCCTTGTCCATATGGGCAATAGGGGTCTCTGCACGTTTTACACTCCAGCTTCGGAAGGCTTTCTCCGCAACACATAAAGTAATCGCATTCTTCGCAACAGCATTCCAGCATTACCCCCTCAAAGTCCTGATGCTGCCCGTTGCCGGGGCAATACGTTCCACAGTCTCCTGGGATTAATTCCAACCCGGTTATATCTTGGATCATACACATTCTCCATCACCATTTATAGCATATTTGCATTATATAATGCAATAATCTACATGTAAAGGGGAAAACTGTGAGATTATCTCATAAAACCATAAGGGATGGAGAAATAACATATGATTACACTAGATGTGCTCCGTTTGTTAGAACAGCGGGGAAAAACAAAATACTGGCTTTACAAACAGCTTGGCATGAGTTATCAGAACTTTAACCGGATGGTCAACAACGAAACAAAATCTATTCGCTATGAGAATATTGAGGCCCTGTGCCAACTCCTGGAGTGTACTCCCAACCAGCTGTTTCGTTTTACGGAGGAATAAAAAAGAGCGTCTCCTTGTTTGGAAAACGCTCTTGTCACCGGCTCCCGAAAGGGGGCCTTTTTTATTCTTCTGTCTCCTGGGGCATATCCTCAGACTCTTCCTCCGGCAAGTCGGGAGTGTCGCCGCCCTCGTCGGCGGTGCCGTCGTCCTCGATATCCACCTGGTCTACTTCGCCCTCTTCGTGAGGCACGCGGGCCAGGGTGACCACTTTGCTGCCTTCCGCAAGCTTCATCACCCGCACGCCTTTGCTGGGACGGGCGCACACACGAATGGAACTGGCGGCGATGCGGATGATCACGCCGTCCTCGGAAATGAGGATCACGTCGTCGTCCATATCCACCACCTTGATGGCGGCCACATCACCGAACTTCTCAGTGTGATAGTTCAAAAGGCCCTTGCCGCCGCGTTTCTGGACACGGTAATTCTCCGGAGCGGAAAGCCGTCCGAAGCCGGTCTCAGTCACGGTGAGCACCAAACCGCCCTCGCGCAGGATGGACATGCCAACAATGCAGTCGCCTTCATCCAGCTTCATCACCCGCACGCCTCGGGCAGTACGGGAAAGCTCCCGGACCTCTGTCTCGTGGAACCGGATAGCCATACCCTTTTTGGTTGCCACGATCAAATCGTCGCTGCCGCTGGTGACACGCACCCAGCACAGGGAATCCCCTTCGTCCAGGTCGATGGCGATCAGGCCGCCTTTGCGGGCGGTATCATAAGCGGAAAGCTTGGTGCGCTTGATCACGCCGTTGGTGGTGACCATCACCAGGTACTTGTCCTCGTCAAAGTCTGTCACCCGGATCATGGAACTGATGCGCTCTTCCGGCTGGAGAGGCAGCAGGTTCTTGATGTTCATGCCCCGGCTGGTGCGGGAGCCTTCCGGCACTTCGTAGCATTTCAGCTTATACACACGGCCCAGGGTAGAGAAGAACATCACATAATCGTGGCTGCCGGTGACGAATATCTCGGTGGCCACGTCCTCTTCCCGGCGGTTCATACCGTTGACACCCCGGCCACCCCGCTTCTGCTGGTGATAATCGTCGGTTTTCTGGCGCTTGACGTAACCGAAGTTGGTCATGGTCAGCACACACTCTTCCTGGGGAATTAAATCCTCGATATCCACTTCTCCGCTGATGGCGGCGATCTCGGTGCGGCGCTCGTCAGAGAACTTCCGCTTCATTTCCAAAGCTTCGTCCTTGACGATGGCGAGACGGCGTCCCTCGCTGGCCAGGATCTCGTTCAGGTCGGCGATGTGGGCGTGGAGCTGGTCCAGTTCGCTCTCGATCTTCAAAATCTCCAGCCCGGCAAGCTGGCCCAACTGGAACTTGCAGATGGCGTCGGCTTGCAAATCGTCAAAGCCGAAATGCTCCATCAAAGCCAGCTTGGCTTCGGGCCGGCCGCCTTTGCATGCCCGGATGGTGGCGATGATCTCGTCCACGATATCGATGGCCTTTTTCAAGCCTTCCAGGATATGGGCGCGGTCCTGGGCCTTTTTCAAATCGTACTGGGTGCGGCGGGTAACAACTTCCAGCTGAAACTTCACATATTCTTCCAAAATCTGCTTCAGGTTCAGCATCTTGGGCTCGCCGTCTACGATGGCAAGCATGATGACGCCAAAGGTGGTTTGCAGCTGGGTATAAGAAAACAGATGGTTCAAAACGATCTGGGCAGAAGCGTCACGCTTTATGTCGATGACGATATGCATACCGTTCCGGTCGGAGTGGTCGTCGATGTTGGAGATGCCCTCGATGCGCTTATCTTTTACCAAATCGGCGATGCTTTCGATCAAACGGGCTTTGTTCACCTGATAGGGCAGCTCGGTGACGATGATCTTACTGCGCCCGGTTTTCTCGTTTTCTTCGATCTCCGCCCGGGCGCGGACAGTGATGCGTCCCCGGCCGGTGGCGTAAGCCGCCCGGATACCGCTGCGGCCCATAACGATGCCGCCGGTGGGGAAGTCCGGCCCTTTGATGTGCTCCATCAGCTCTTCCAGTGTGGCATCGGGATTGTCAATATAGGCGCACATGCCATCGATGACCTCTCCCATGTTGTGGGGAGGGATATTGGTAGCCATGCCCACGGCGATACCTGTGGAGCCGTTCACCAGGATGTTGGGGAAATGGCTGGGCAGCACAGTGGGCTCTTTCAAGCGGTCATCGTAGTTGGGGATGAAATCCACCGTGTCTTTATCGATATCCTGCAGCATCTCCACCGAGAGCTTGTTCATACGGGCCTCGGTGTAACGGTAGGCGGCAGGGGGGTCGCCGTCGATAGAGCCGAAGTTGCCGTGGCCGTCCACCAGCATATAGCGCATGGAGAAATCCTGGGCCAGGCGCACCATGGCGTCGTAAACAGAGGCGTCGCCGTGGGGGTGATACTGCCCCAGTACCGCGCCCACCGTATCGGCGCACTTGCGGTAGGGCTTTTCGGGCCACAGGGTCTTTTCATACATGGTGTAGAGGATACGCCGGTGAACTGGCTTCAAGCCGTCCCGCACGTCGGGCAGGGCACGCTGCACGATAACAGACATGGAATAATCCAAAAAGGATTTCTCCATCTCTTTGCGCAGGCTCACGTCGATAACGCGCCCGCCGGCTTCTTCCTTTATGATCTCGGAATTTTCATGGTCCATGGGTCATACTGCCTTTCTTGCCCCAGGGGCAAACTGATAGCCTAAGTTGCTTTGGTTTATTCAGAATCGTTTCGGCCGGACTGAAGCAGAAGGTTCAGCACCTGGCCCCGTATCTCTTTTGGAATGGCCCGCACAGGGATGATGAGCAGCCCGCCTTCCGGCAGCAGGGCTGTGACCAGCTGGCCTTCCTTGCCTTTTACCGCTTTGATGGCGGCTGAGCCGTCCAAATCGATGGACTGGCTTCCGGCTTTTGTATCGATATACGCTTTTTTGGCGTAAAGCCGCAGTTTCACGTCACGCAGCCCCTGTTTCGCTTTGCGCTTCATATCCAGCCTGGGCACCAGGTTCAGCACTAGAATCACCACGCCGGCGACCAGTGTCATGCCCAAATCGAAAGCGTCCCATTCCAGCAGGAAAGAAACGAGGAAAAACAGGAAAAACACGCCCAGCAGCACGGATTCGATGATAGCCCGTTTGCCGCTCTGCTTATACACCCCAGAGAGCCGCAGGCCGTCGTAGACTTCCTGCTGTGTCAACGTATAGGAAAATTGAAAGGATGCCATAGGAATTTCCTTTGCGAATGTAATCTTAAACTGGGTGGAGACATTTCCACAGGCTTTTCAAAATCCGTGGAGAACCTCCCGGTTGGGGCGGTCACACGTCCCAGTTGGCCTCTTTTGCGTTCTTGATGATGAACTCCCGGCGGGGCTCTACCTTATCGCCCATCAGCACGGTGAACACTTCGTCCGCCTCGATGGCGTCCTCTACTTCCACCCGGCGCATGGTGCGGGTCTCCGGGTTCATAGTGGTTTCCCAAAGCTGTTCGGCGTCCATTTCGCCCAAGCCTTTATACCGCTGAATCTCATACCCGCCGCCAAGCTCTGCCATGATCTGGTCGCGCTGCTGGTCGGAGAAAGCGTAATAGTGGCGCTTGCCTTTTGTGATGCGGAACAGGGGAGGCTGGGCCAAGTATACGTGGCCTTCTTCCACCAGGGGCCGCATGAACCGGAAAAAGAACGTCAGCAGCAGCGTGCGGATGTGGGAACCGTCCACGTCGGCATCGGCCATGATGATGATCTTGCCATAGCGCAGCTTGGAAAGGTCGAAATCCTCTCCCAAGCCGGTGCCAAGGGCCATCACCACAGGCATCAGCTTTTCGTTGCTGTATACCTTATCCAGCCGGGCCTTCTCCACGTTGAGCATCTTTCCCCACAAGGGCAGAATGGCCTGGAACTTCCGGTCCCGGCCTCCCTTGGCGGAGCCTCCTGCGGAGTCGCCCTCCACGATGTAGATTTCGGTCTCTTCCGTGTCCCGGCTTTGGCAGTCCGCCAGCTTGCCGGGCAGTGTGGTGTTTTCCAGGGCCGTTTTCCGCCGGGCCAGGTCACGGGCCTTCCGGGCAGCCTCACGGGCCCGGGAAGCCGACAGCGCTTTGTCGAAGATGGTCCTTGCCGTGGCGGGGTTTTCCTCCAGGTAGGTCATCATCTTGTTATACACCAGGGAGCTTACAAGGGAACTTATCTCGGTGTTGCCCAATTTCGCTTTGGTCTGGCCCTCGAACTGGGCTTCTTTCAGCTTTACGCTGATGACGCAGGTCAGACCTTCCCGCACATCCTCGCCGGAAAGGTTCTTGTCGCTGTCCTTGAGAATATTGTACTTTCGGGCATAGTCGTTCATCACCCTGGTAAGGCTGCGCTTAAAGCCGTCCTCATGGGTGCCGCCGTCGGTAGTATGGATGTTGTTGGCAAAGCTCAAAATCTGCTCTTGGTAAGAGTCCGTATACTGCATGGCGATCTCCGCCGTGGAGTTCTCATCCTCCGCCACCGCGGCAAAATGGATCACGTCCGGGTGGATTACGTCGGCGGATTTCTTCTTGTTGATATACTCTACGAAAGAGCTGACGCCGCCCTCATAGCAATACCGGTTGGAGTAAGGCACTTCCCGGTCCTTCTCTCCTTCCACCCGGTCTTCCGAAGGCCGTTCGTCGGTGAGCTGGATATTGACCCCGGCGTTTAAGAAAGCCTGTTCCCGCAGACGGGTCTGCAAAATATCATACTCATATACGGTGGTCTCTTTGAAAATTTCCGGGTCTGCCTGGAAGCGCACCACTGTGCCCCGTTCCCGTCCTTCCGGCGCCGGGCCCCGGTTTTCCAGTTCCGTAACAGCCTTTCCCCGCTCAAAACGCTGAAAATACAAATTGCCTTCCTGAACCACTTCCACTTCCAGCCAGGTGGACAAAGCGTTGACTACAGACGCGCCCACACCGTGGAGGCCGCCGGAGACTTTGTAGCTGCCGCCGCCGAACTTGCCGCCGGCGTGAAGGATGGTAAATACCACAGTCACGGCGGGCAGGCCGGTTTTGTGCTGCACGCCTACGGGGATGCCGCGGCCGTTGTCCGAAACATACACAACGTTGCCGGGCAGCAGCTTCACCTGGATGGTATCGCAGAAACCCGCCAAAGCTTCGTCGATGGCGTTGTCCACGATCTCATACACCAAATGGTGCAGCCCTCTGGGGCCGGTGGAGCCAATATACATGCCGGGACGTTTGCGCACCGCCTCCAAGCCTTCCAGCACTTGGATCTGGTCGCCGTCATAGGCTTTTTCAGACTTTGTCATGTCTGTCATTTCGTTGATTTCCAAACAAGAACCCTCCTAAAGGAAACGCCCGCCCCCACACCCGAAAGGGACGATCCTAGGGGGCTTGGGGGCTTGTGAATTACCCTGCACTGACATAAAAAAATCAATTTATAGCTATTTATTAGTATATCAGATTTTCCGTTTGTTGTAAACATAAAAAGCTTCGAAAACCTTGGAAAAGAAAACCCGGAAACCCCGCTTTTTCGAGGTTTTCCGGGCGGAAAGCTGGCTTTTGGCTGCCCTTATTTGGAATCGTTCCCATCCTTAGACTGAAGCTCTTTCAAACGGCGCTCCACATAAGAGGGGTCGTCGTATTTGGCGAAAAAGTCGCTGTCCACTCTGGGGAACTCTACGCTGCTGACCACATGAGACGCCCGCCGGGGCTCCTGGGTAGAACCTCCATGAGCGCTGGGCATGGGCTGGCGGGAAACAGGCTGCTGGACTTGGGGCCAAGCCGCCGGGGACTGGCGCTGGGACATAGCAGGAGAGGATGTCGCCTGCTGAGAGGCCCGGGAAACAGACCTGGCTGGCTGGGCCGGTGAGGCAGCTTGCTGCCGGGCTGCGGGCACACGTCCCTGAGCCTGGGGATTCTGCGAGGAGGCGGGCTGGCGCACCGGTCTCTGCTGGGCGGTATTTTGCAATGACTGCCGCCGCTGAACAGAAGAAGCGGGATTCCGCCGGGGCTCCTGAGGAAGCACCGCTGTAGGCTGGACGTTCCCCCTTACCGCCTGTGGCGCGGGAGCGTTCACAGGCCTGCTTTGGGGCAAAGGCCCTGTGCGGTAATCCTTTTGAGGCAGATAGTCCTCCTGATCGACGTAAATTTGCCCGGTCTGCCCTGAACTGCCCGAAGAGCGGCGGCCTTCCACTCCTGTGGGGCGGCCCTGCTTTTTCTTGCCGTTCTCTTCCCGTGATACGCGTTTGATGACAGGTTTGGCCAAATAAACCATGAACAAGCTCAGCAGGAAAAACAACACAAAGGGGATAAGCACCTGCAAACAGGTGGTAAGCCCTACGTCATCCAAAATGAACTTGTGGAAGAAATACACCGCGCCGCCGGAAAATACCGCCAACAAAGCGAACACATACACCAGCGGGGACAAAAAGATGTTGGAAATGCCGCCGCACCGGGGGCATTGATACTCGCCCTGGCGCTTTAAAGACCAGGTGCGGATCAAATTGACCCTTTTTTTGCAATAGGGGCATGTGGGTACTCCAAAATACTGCATAACGATACCAGCCTTTCCCATAAATCTAAAAAACTCACCAACCGCCCAAAACAGCCCCCGGCTTGCCGGATGCCCGGCGCAGCAGGGTAGCGGTGGAGATCTGGGAGATATAAACGGTCTCCCGTCCGTTTGATCGGCACACGATAAAAGACTTTGGCAGTTCCATCGAAACGTTTACTACCCGTCCTTCCCGTTGGGCCTTGGAAAGAAACTCCCGGGTGTGCCGGGAGATCGTAGAATTGTCCATATCGAACACGCCTATGATCTCCCGTTCGTTCACAATGGTATCTTGTCCCAAGTGCAAGTACATGATAACCTCCAAAGCCCTCAAATTTTTCCGGCGAGGGGCGTTTTTGTTACGATCACTCTCCCACAGTTTCCTCGAACACTTCTCCGGCTTCTACACGGAACCGTTTCCCTGTTTCTTGCAAACTGACTGTTTCCGGGCTGCAGCAAGTGACGAACACCTGCCGTCCATGAAGATGGTTCAGCAAATAATCCTGCCGGCTTTGGTCCAGTTCACTCATCACATCGTCCAGCAGAACGATGGGTGTTTCCCCGGAAAGTTCTGAAAGCGTCTGGGCTTCTGCCAGTTTCAAAGCCAACACGGTGCTGCGCTGCTGTCCCTGGGAACCGTACATCCTGGCGGACAAGCCGGAAAGGGAAATTTCCAGATCGTCCCGGTGAGGCCCTACAGAAGTGAACCCCGACCGGATATCGCTTTTTTCAGCTCGGCGCAGTTCTTCCCGGAACGCTTCCTCCCATTCTTCGGTAGAGCACTCTGCTGCCGGAGGTTTGGGAGAGGGAGCGTAAGTTAGGGACAAAGCTTCCTTTCCCCGGGAAATGCCTTGGTACACTTCCGCCGCTCTGGGAGCTACATTCTCTACGTACCGCCGCCGTTCTTCCATAACGGCTACCCCAAGCTTTGAAAGCCTGGCGTCCCAAACTTCCAAAGTGTCGTGGAGTTCCGGGAAACGGCCGATATCTTTCAGCAAAGCGTTTCGCTGGGCCAGCGCCCGGTGATACACATGCAGGGTGGAAGCATAGGTGGGGCGCAGCTGGCACAAAGCGCCATCCAAAAATCCCCTTCGACGGGAAGGCCCTTGCTTTATCAAAAGCAGGTGCTCCGGGGAAAAGATCACCGCGCAGACTTTGCCCACCAAGGCAGAGCCTGTTTTTTTCTTCACCCCGTTGATCACCGAGCTGCGACGGCCGTTTTCCAGGCGCAGCACAGCGGTTTGTTCCCTTCCTTCACTGAAAAAATCCAGGGAAAGGGAAGCGATGGGGCTGTTTTCTCCGGTAGCTGGGTCCAGCCGGGGCAGTTCTGTGTCTTTCGCTCCCCTGAAAGAGTGGCCTCCCGTAAAGAGCCAAAGACCTTCCAAAAGGTTGGTTTTGCCCTGGGCATTGTCGCCGTAGATCACATTGACGCCCTCACAGGGCTGTATGGCGTTGTCTTTCAAATTCCGAAAGCCCTCGTAGGCCAGGCGGGTGACGATCATGGCGCGACCCTTACTTTCCTTGGACTGTTTGGAATTCTTTTCCCAGCAGGGAGGCTTTGTCGCCGGGATAAAGCTTTTTGCCCCGCATGGTGCAGACTTCCCCGTTGACTTTGACCTGGCCTTCCTGGATCATCACTTTTGCCTGGCCGCCGGTGTCCACCATGCCGGTAAGTTTAAGAAAAGAATCCAGCCGAATAAATTCTGTTGTAATGGGTATTTGTTCCATAAGCCGCTCCTTATTCGCTCTTCAACCGCACGGGCAGTACCAAAAACAGGAAGCTGTCTCCTTCTTTCGGCACAACTTTCATGGGGCTCAAAGGTCCGCCCAGCTGGATTTTTACCTCGTCGCACTCGGTATTCCGCAAGGCTTCCAGCAGATAGCGGTTGTTAAAGCCGATCTCTACATCCTGCCCGATCATTTCCACATCGATCTGGTCGCTTGCCCGTCCCATGGAAGTGGTGCAGTTCATTTTCACTTCGTTATCGGAAAAAACACACCGCACAGGGCTTTTCAGCCGGTCGGTGATCAGCAGAGACACCCGTTCTACGCTGTCGATGGCTTCCCGGGTCTTTAAAACTACTTCCGTCTGGCTGTCCGGGGGGATGGCCGCCTTATAATTGAGGAATTCCCCTTCCAGCAGGCTGGAAATCACAGTGTAGTTATCGATCTTAAAAAGGATATGCCTTCTCCCGGCGGAAATTTCTACCGGGTCATCGCTGTCTTTCAAAAGCTTTAAAATCTCGCTGAGCGTTTTGCCGGGCACCACGAAATTCAGATCTTCCTGGAAGTTCAAAGGCTCGCTGCGTTTGGCCAAACGGTAACCGTCTACACTGACCACGTCCAGCACACCGTTTTCCAAGTTGAATAAGCTTCCCTGATGGATGGGTTTTGCGTCGCTTTCAGCTATGGCGAACAAAGTTTGGCGGATCATGCTTTTCAGCACGCTGGATGCCATGGAAAACTGGGTGGAATCTGTCAGTTTGGGCAGTTCGGGAAATTCTTCCGCGGGAATGCCGATAATAGAGAACCGGCTGTAACCGCTCTCTAAACTGGCCATATTTTTCTCATCCACTGTGATGGTGATGGTCTCAGCGGGAGTTCTCCGGACGATATCGGAGAATATCTTGGCGCTCAGCACAGCTTTGCCCGGTTCAGCCACTTGGGCGGGGATCACAGTGGTGATCCCTAATTCTAGATCGTAAGCGCACAGCTCTAAACCTTGGTCACCAGCCCCCAGAAGGATGCCTTCCAAAGCCGGGATGGATGTTTTTGTGGAAACGGCCCGCTGGATATTCCCAACGGCTTCGGTAATGTCGCTTTTGTTCACTGTGAATTTCATAGGGATCCCTTTCCGGCCGGGGGAGGGCTAGAACCGAGCCCGGCCTTTTTATCCTTTCTTTTATATCTTAGATTTAGAAGTAGTAGTAGGGGCTGTGAATTTGTGGAAAAGTTTTGGAAACCCACAGCCGGCTTGATTTTTTGCCTGGAAAGTTTTTCAAAACCTCCTGTGGAGAAACCGTGGAGGCGGAGAAAAAAGTTTTTCACATTCAACAGCGTGTGAATTCATGTGGAGGGAATGTGAAAGAAAGTGTGGAAAACTTTTTGGCTAAAAAAAATATGGAACAGAGCGTTCCGGACCAAAATACATGGCCCGGAAAAAGGGAAAAAAGCTCCCGGAATCCCCCGCCGGCCCCCTCCCGAAGCTGCGGGGGAGACCAGCGGGGGAACCGCCGACTGTTCCAATCCTTTTCAGGTTCCAAAAAGCTGGGGACTCAACGGTCCCGGATGTTCTTAATGATATCGTCCACCATGGCTTTGGTGTGGGGGTCCTTTTTCAGGTCCTTCTCCACCTGGCGCACGGCGTATACCACTGTAGAGTGGTCCCGCCCGCCGAAAGTCTGGCCGATCTCCACCATGGACATTTGAGTGATCTCCCGCACGATGTACATGGAGACCTGCCGCGCTTTGGAGATATTGGCGTTGCGCTTTTGCGAGCGGATATCGTCGGGAGTGATGCCCCCATAGGTGCGGGCCACTTCCTCAATGATCTTGTCCACGGTAACGGGAGTAGGCTGGCTGTTGTTGATGATATCGCTGATAGCCGCCTGGGCTGTGGCAATGTTGATGGGCTTGTTTTCCAGCAGATGGTAGGCCCGCAGTTTTTTCACGGCGCCTTCCAGCTGGCGGATGTTGCTCTTTAATTTGTTTGCGATATATTCGCACACCGATTCTGGGATGTCCAGATGCAGGCTCTCGGCTTTCCGGGCGATGATGGCGATGCGCGTCTCAAAATCGGGAGCTTGCACATCGGCGGTAAGGCCCCATTCAAACCGTGTTTTCAAACGGTCCTCCAGCGTGGCGATGTCACGGGGCGGACGGTCTGATGTGAGCACGATCTGCTTTTTTGCTTCGTAAAGCGTATTAAAGGTATGGAAGAACTCTTCCTGGGTGGAGTTCTTTCCGGCGATAAACTGGATATCGTCCACCAGGAACAAGTCGGCTCTGCGGTATTTTTCCCGGAAGGCCGCTGTAGTACCCCGGGAGATGGCCTCAATGATCTCGTTTGTAAAATCTTCGCACTTGATGTAGATCACGGAGCGGTCTGGAAAATTCTTTTTGAACTCCTTGGCCACAGCGTTGAGCAAGTGTGTCTTTCCCAATCCCGAGCTTCCATAGATAAACAGCGGGTTATACAGCAAGGCAGGCTTGGCCGCCACGGCCTGGCAGGCCGCGTGGGCAAACCGGTTGGAAGGTCCTACCACGAACGTGTCGAAGTTCAGCTCATAGTCGTCCTGGTCCATGGTGTCTTCCTGGGGCTGTTGCTGCTGTTGGACTTTTAGTTCTTCGTGGACGCAGATCTGAAAGGAGATCCCGCCGCCGAACACATTTTCGAAAGCCTCCCGCAAAAGGTCGCTGTAACACCGCAGAAGCGTTTGCTTGTGAAACTCGTTGGGGGCCTCGATGATGGCCGTAGCCCGGTCAAAATCCAGACTTACCGGTTTCAAACGGCTGAACCAGGTGTTGTAGGCCACCTCCGTGATATTTGATTTGCAAAACTGGCAGATGAGCTCCCAAGCCTGATCGAATGAATCCAAATTGATTCCCCTCCAAGTAAACGCAATCTTTTGCGGGCTGTCCCGCTTCATTTCCCAAACTTCGTCCTTTTGGGGCATTCTCTCAAAAGGACGATACTCAGCTGAAAGTATATCATAGTTCCCGATTTTTTTCAAATTTTTTTCCCCCTTTTTCCAGGTCTTACACCTCTCATAAAAAAGCACAAGACCTTGTGGTGTTTTTCATTAATCCTTGAAAATCTGCTGTTTGTTGCCCTTTAAAGAACAACTTTTTAGAAAGGGGTCGGAAAAAAATCTTTCTTTTGCCCGAAAAACCTTGTAAAAATGGTGTTGACATAAGCGCAGGCTTTAAGGTATAATGTTTTCTCGCAAGGGATAGAACCTCGAAAGGAGGGTTTTTTATATGCTGAGAACGTATCAGCCCAAGAAGCTCCACAGAAAGAAGGAGCATGGGTTCCGGAAGAGAATGTCTGACAGAAACGGTCGCAAGGTACTTGCACGCCGCAGGGCAAAAGGCAGAGCGCGTCTTACTTATTGATGACGCTTCAAAGGTCACCTTAGCGTGGCCTTTCTTTGTTTGTGTTTTTTTATGAAGGACCTGGCGCGGAAGGGTGGTGGCTTTTTTCGATGGATCAGTTTGTGCCGCTTTGCAGAAACAGCGATTTCCGGCGGCTTTACGCCAGAGGAAAAAGCTATGTCACTCCCCTTGTAGTGGTCTATGTGATGAAAAACCGCACCAAAAACGTGCGGGTGGGCATCACCACAAGCAAAAAGATCGGCAACGCTGTGCTGCGCAACCGGTCCCGCCGGGTGATCCGGGAAGCTTTCCGCGGCTTGGCCGGCAGGGTGCGTCCTGGGTTTGACCTGGTATTTGTGGCCCGTGGCAAGACCCCTTATGTGAAAAGCACCGACGTGGCGCTCCAAATGGTGCGTCAGCTTTCAGCTGCGGGGATTTTGGGGGAGGATATGCCTTGAAACAGATTTTTTTGTGGCTTATCCGTTTTTATCGAAGCGCCATCTCGCCGCGAAAACCCGCTATGTGCAAATATATCCCCACCTGCTCCCAGTATGGTCTGGAGGCTATTGAACGATTTGGGGCGTTTAAAGGGGGAATTTTGACCCTTTGGCGCATTTTGCGCTGCAACCCCTGGAGCCGGGGCGGTTACGACCCGGTCCCCGAAAAAAAGGAAAAGAAGAATAAGCTGGGCTAAAAGAGGAGCGTAACATTTGATATGTTGATGGCGATTTTCAATTTCTTTGGAAGCATCCTGGGCTATTTGCTGTGGTTTTTATATTCTATTTTTCAAAACTACGGTGTAGCCATCATTTTCTTTACCATTATCGTCAAAGCGGTTCTGTTTCCCTTTTCCATTAAGCAGCAGAGGAGCATGGCCTCCCAGTCGAAGCTTTCGGAAAAACAGAAAGAACTGCAAAAACGCTATGGCGACAACAAGCAGAAGTATAACGAAGAGCTGATGAAGCTCTATGAGAAAGAGGGAGTAAACCCCGGCGGCGGCTGTTTGACCGCTTTGCTGCCTTTGCCCATTATGCTGGGCATTTACTATTCGGTTATCATGCCTCTTTCCAACACCCTGCACATTGCTTCTGACCGGATTCAGGCCGCTACGGATTTTATCAACCGTATTCCCGGCATGGTTTCTTCCGCTACTTCCGGCGGCATTTATTCCGAGATGGACATCATTCGGAATTTTGACGCCCTGCGGAACCATTTGACCATGTTCACTCCCGAGGATCTTGATAAAATCGGTTCTTTTTCCAGCGGTTTTAAGTTTTTCGGATTGGATTTGCTGGCCACTCCTCAAGGTTCTGATTTCCTGACGTTCCTGTGGGTGATTCCTGCTTTGTCTTTGATCACCAGCTTTGGCCTGCAATTTTATATGACTCACACTCAAAAGATGACTATCGGCCAGAACCAGCCCGGCTGCATGAAAGGCATGATGTACGTTCTGCCCTTGATCAGCGTTTACTGGGCATGGGTCATGCCTACCGCCGTGGGTCTTTACTGGGTTATTTCTTCTGTTACCAGTTTTCTCCAGACCCTTGTCACGAACAAATATTTCAGCGTCAATCATATGATCGCCAAGGTGGAAGCCCAGCGGGCCGTCACTTTGGAACTGGCTGAGGCCAACGTAAAACCTCTTCCCGCCGCGGCTCAAAAGGAGATCGCGGAACGGTTGGCAGCCGCTCCCCAGCAGCAGAAGCAGGATAAAAACTCCGGCAAAAAGCAGGGGGCTAAAAAGAAGAAAAACGGTTCGGGTAATTCTGGAAATTCCAGCGACTATATGGGCACGAAAAAGTGAACCGAAAGGAAGTTTGCGTTATGTTGAGAGAAGCTATTGCCAAGGGCGAAACCGTGGAAATCGCTTTTGCCAACGCATGCCGGGAATTGGGCGTTGACACTTTGGAAGCGGAATTTGAGATTTTGGAGATGCCCCAGAAAAAGACCTTCGGTTTATTCGGCGGCAGTCCCGCGAAAGTGCGGGCTTATGTGCAGGAGAAGGACAGCCCCGCGCAGGAGGCCGCTGACTATTTGAAAAATGTTCTGCGCGAAATGGGCTTGCCCCAGGCTACCGTGGAGATCCATGAGGAAGAAGCGGGCGCCGCGCTGATCCTTTCTGGGGAAGATATCGGGTTCATCATCGGGCACCGGGGCGAAACGCTGGACGCTTTGCAGTACTTGGCTTCTTTGGTGGCCAATCATGTGGACGGCTCTTATTTCCGCATTACTTTGGATGTGGGCAACTACCGTGAGAAGCGCAAGGAGACCTTGGAAGCCCTGGGCAAAAAGATGGCTGCCCGTGCTGTTAAGACTGGCCGCAACTCTTCTTTAGAGCCCATGAATCCTTATGAGCGCCGTATTATCCATACAGCGGTGCAGACTGTGGAAGGCGCCAAGTCTTGGAGCGAGGGCGTGGATCAAGGACGCCATGTGGTGATTGGGCCCGAAGGCGGGGAACGTCCCCAGCCCCGGCGTAACGACCGGCGCGGCGGCAATCGAGGCCGCGGCGGACATGGCGGCTTCAACGACCGGAACCGCCGTCCCCGTAACGACCGGAACCGGATGAGTCCTGCGCCCAGGGCGGAAGGTCCTAAAGCCGACGATCCCAACACCCCTATTTATGGGCGGATCGAAAAGAAATAAACATCCAGATGGGGCGGCCAATTTGGCGGCCCCATTTTTGCACGCTTTTTTCTACCTTTTGAAAGGGGGAAGCTTATGGAAAAAACCATCGCCGCTATCTCTACCGCTCCGGCGCCGGGAGGGATCGGCATTGTGCGCATATCGGGAAAAGAGGCTTTTACCGTTGCCGACCGTGTGTTCCGGGGAGTAAGCGGGAAAGCTATTTGCGAGATGAAAGGCTATACCGCCCAACTGGGAGGAGCGTATACTGCCGCCGGGGAAAAACTGGATGATGTTGTGGCCCTTGTGTTCCGGGGGCCAAAAAGCTATACCGGCGAAGATGTAGTGGAGCTTTCCTGTCACGGCGGGCTTTATGTGACGAAGCGTTTGCTGCAAGTGACCCTTGACGCTGGCGCTTCTCCTGCGGGGCCTGGGGAATTCACCCGGCGGGCCTTCCTCAACGGCAAGCTGGACCTGGCCCAGGCCGAAGCGGTGATGGGCATCATCGGCGCCAGCGGGGAACAGGCTATGAAAGCCGCCGAAGCAGGCAGTTCCGGGCTGTTGTCCCGAAAGATACAAGAGGTGAAAGATGGGCTGATGACGCAGGCCAGCCATTTGGCGGCATGGGCGGATTTTCCCGAGGAGGACGTGCCCGAGGTGGAGGAAGAAGAACTCCTTTCCGGAATCCGCCGGGGTAAGGAAGCGTTAATAGAACTGCTTCGCGGATTCGACCGGGGCAGGATGTACCGGGAAGGTCTCGCTACGGTGATCGCGGGAAGGCCTAACGCTGGAAAGTCCACGTTGATGAACTTGCTTTCCGGGTGTGAACGGTCTATCGTTACCCAATATGCGGGCACCACCCGGGACGTGGTGGAAGAGACGGTGCTCTTGGCGGGAGTGCCTTTGCGGCTGGCGGATACTGCCGGGATTCGTGAAACAGAGGACCCGGTGGAAAGCATCGGTGTGCAGGCCGCTCGGAAACGGCTGGAAACCGCCCAGCTGGTGCTGGCTGTGTTCGATTCTTCCCAAAGCCTGACAAAAGAGGACCGGGAATTGATGGACTCTTTAGGGGATGTTCCCTCCATCGCTATTGTGAATAAAACAGATCTGCCTACGGAGATCGACGTGGAAGAGATTCACTCCCGTTTCGAGAAAACAGTGTTTCTTTCTGCCGCCAATGGGGAAGGGCTTCCGGAGCTGGAACAAGCAGTGTCCGAAATATTGGACACTAAAGATTTCCATCCGGAGGAAGGCGTGCTGTTTACCCAACGGCAAAGGTCCGACGCTCAACGGGCTTTGGAAAGCTTAGCGGAAGGTGAGAACGCCCTGCTTGGTGGCATGACCTGGGACGCTGTGACCGTTTGTGTAGAGGACGCATTGAATGCTTTGTCCGCTTTGACTGGGGAACATGTAAGCGAAGAGATCATCGACCAGGTCTTTGAGGAATTCTGTGTAGGTAAGTGATTGTGAAGCTGTGGGTTATGGCCTTGCTATGTTACCCACCGGAGAAAGCGCTTGGCTGTTCTTCGGTATTTGTTAGTGCTATGTAGTTTTTTTAGACCTTGGGGCGTTGCTCCAAACCCTGCAAGCCTTTTGTAAAAGGCTTGTGCGAAAACTTTACGCGCCTTCGGCGTTTTGGAGGTTCTTCTATGATTTATAACGCTGCTTCTTATGATGTGGCTGTAATAGGCGCTGGTCACGCTGGGATTGAGGCAGCCCTGGCTTCTGCCCGGCTGGGCTGTTCTACCATTGTGTTTACCATCAACCTGGACGCTGTGGGCAACTGTCCGTGCAATCCCAGCATTGGCGGCACTGCCAAAGGCCATCTGGTCAGGGAGATCGACGCTCTGGGCGGGGAGATGGGAAAAACCGCCGATGAATGCACCATCCAAAGCAGGATGCTGAACCTTGGCAAAGGACCTGCTGTTCATTCTCTTCGGGCGCAGATCGACCGGAACCAATATGCCCGTGTGATGAAACATAAGCTGGAACTTTGTCCCAACCTGACCTTGCGGCAAGGGGAGATCGTCAAGCTGGAACAGGGTGAGGGGGAATGGCTGCTGACATCCCGGCTGGAAGCTGTATACCACGCTAAAACGGTTATCTTGGCCACCGGTACTTTTTTGGGCGGCAAGATTTTCGTGGGGGATGTTTCTTATGAGAGCGGGCCCGACGGCATGTTCCCGGCGGCGTTTTTGCCCGATTCTTTGGAACAGCTGGGCATTTCCTTGCGGAGGTTCAAAACCGGCACCCCAGCCCGTGTGCTGAAATCCTCCATCGATTTTTCCGGGTTAGAAGTACAGCAGGGGGACGAACCCGTTGCGCCCTTCTCTTATGATACGGAAGAGCCTTTGGAAAATAAATCTGTATGCCATGTAAGCTGGACCAACGACTCCACAAAGCAAGTCATTTTAGAGAATATCCACCGTTCTCCGTTGTACAGCGGCCAAATCGAGGGTATCGGTCCCCGTTACTGCCCCAGCATTGAGGATAAAGTGGTGCGCTTCCCGGAAAAACCACGGCATCAGTTGTTTATCGAGCCTTGTGGACTGGATACAGAAGAGATGTATTTGCAAGGCATGAGCTCTTCTCTGCCGGAAGATGTGCAGCTGGCTTTTTATCATACCATTCCTGGTTTGGAACATGTGGAGATCATGCGGACTGCATATGCTATCGAATACGATTGCTGCGACCCCTTGCAGCTTTCCGCGACCCTTGAGTTTCGAGATTGGCCGGGCCTTTATGGAGCGGGGCAATTCAACGGCAGTTCCGGTTACGAAGAAGCCGCCGCCCAAGGATTGATTGCGGGGATCAATGCGGCTTTGAAAGTTCAAGGCAAGGAACGTTTCGTGCTGGACCGGGCCAGCTCCTATATTGGCACTCTAATTGACGATCTGATCACCAAAGGCGCCAACGACCCTTACCGCATGATGACTTCCCGCTCGGAATACCGTTTGGTGCTGCGGCAGGACAATGCCGATCAGCGGCTGACTCCCTTGGGAAGAAAGCTCGGCTTGATCTCGGACCAGAGGTGGGAGAAGTTCCAACGCAAGCAGGAGCAAATGGCCGCGGAGTTGAAACGTGTGCAATCCACCAATTTGCCTCCTTCTGAGGAGCTGAACCAGATACTTGTTTCACGTGGAACATCTCCTTTGTCCACCGGCGCGAAACTTTCGGATTTGTTAAAGCGCCCGCAAATCACTTATAAAGATTTGACCCCGGTAGACCGCGACAGGCCGGAATATCCTTCGGCGGTGTTTGAGAACGTAGAGATCGAATTGAAATATGAGGGATATATCAAACGGCAGCTGGCAGATATAGAAGAAGCCCGGCGGCTGGAGCGGAAACGGCTTCCGGAAGATGTGGATTATTCTCAAATCAAGGGGCTGCGCTTGGAAGCCGGGGAAAAGCTGAATAAGGTAAAACCGGAAAATATCGGCCAAGCCGGAAGAATCTCAGGAGTAAGCCCTGCGGATATCTCTGTGCTGCTGATTTGGCTGGCGGCTAAAGAACGAGAACTGCGGAAAGAAAAGGGAGGGGAACCAACATGACGGATATCCGGGAAAGTTTAATAGAGAAGTCAAAAGCGCTGGGAGTGAAAGTTACTCCAGAACAGGCGGAACAATTCCAGACCTATATGGAGCTTTTGCTGGAATGGAATGAGAAAATGAACCTTACATCCATTACCGAGCCCGAAGAAGTGGCGGAGAAGCATTTTCTGGATAGCTTGACTTTGCTGCTCTGGAAAAAGCTGAAACAAGGGGCCAAAGTCATTGACGTAGGGACGGGGGCTGGTTTTCCTGGTATCCCTTTGAAGATACTCCGGCCGGATATTGAGCTTACCTTGCTGGACGGCACAATGAAGCGTTTGAATTTCCTGGGGGAAGCGTGCAAGGCGTTGAAGCTCTCCGCCAACCGGGTACATAAACGGGCAGAGGAAGCTGGTCTTGATAAAACCATGCGGGAACGGTATGATGTTGCCACCGCTCGGGCAGTGGCTTCTTTAAATGTGCTTTCAGAATACTGTATGCCTTTGGTAAAGATGAAGGGTTATTTTATCGCCATGAAAGGCCCTGGCGCCGCTCAGGAATTGGAAGAAGCAGAAAACGCCCTGGATATTTTGGGAGCAGGGGAACCGGAAGTGCTGCCGGTCACTTTGCCCGGTGGGGAAGAGCGGAACTTGGTCATCGTGCAAAAGCTGAGGTTTACTCCAAAAGGCTATCCCCGCCACGGTGGAACGATCTTGAAGCATCCCTTATAAGGAGAGATAACTATGGAATTGATACTTCGCAAAGCGGAAGAAAAAGACTTGGACGGTTTGGACCAGGTAATGCTGGTGATCAGCGATAAGGCCGGGGACCGTGAGACAGTGAAGAAGCTTTTGAAAAAGATCGACAGCGACCCTCAAAAGTATTTGATGGTGGCTGAGGACCGGGATACAGGCGCTATTTGCGGAAGCTTGTTCGGCGTGGTGTTCGAGGATATCTGCGACAGCTGCCGGCCGATACTGCTTGTGGAGAATGTAGCTGTGCTGGAAAGCTACCAAGGCAAAGGCGTAGGACGGAAGATGTTTGAATCCATCGAGGCCTGGGGCAAGAATGTGTGGGATTGCCATTATGAAATCCTGGTTTCCGGCATGAACCGCACAGGAGCCCATCAGTTCTACAAAGCATTGGGATTTATCGAAGCGAAAGGCTTCAAAAAATATCTGTAAATATTTCATACAGCCGACAGGATACAACAAATGCCGTAGCTCCCCCGTGGTAGAATATTCCACGAAAGGGAGGTGCGGCATATGTTTTTTAAGGACAAGCTAAAATTGGTCAAGCTGCCGGTAAGCCGTATCCTGCCCAATCCATCCCAGCCCCGGAAAGTTTTTCGGCAAGAAGAGCTGGAAGCCCTGGCACAGAGCATCCGGGAGAACGGTTTGCTTCAACCGGTGACGGTGCGCAGAGAAAACGGCACCTATTATCTCATTGCCGGGGAACGGAGGCTTCGGGCGTGCAAGCTGGCGGGGCTCAAGGAAATCCCGGCCCTCTTGGCGGATTGTCCCCCAGAGGACAGCGCGGTGCTGGCTTTGCTGGAAAACATCCAGCGGAAAGACCTGCAAATGTTCGAACAGGCAAACGCCCTGGTTAATTTGCTGCGAGAGTGGCAGATCACCCAGGAAGAGGCAGCCAAGCGGCTGGGGATCAGCCAATCTTATTTGGCAAATAAGCTGAGGCTGTTAAAGCTCTCAGACGAAGAGCAAACCGAAATTTTAGAGTACAAGCTTACCGAACGCCATGCCCGGGCGCTGCTGCGCATTGACGATATGACACTGCGCCAGAAAGTCCTGCGGCAGGCGGGAGAAAAGCATTTGAATGTTTCCCAAACAGAAGAGCTGGTAACAGCAGTGCTCCAGCCCAAACGGACAGGAGCCAAACCAAAGCGCACCTTTGTGGCGAAGGATATCCGGTTGTTTATCAACACCATCGACCACGCCGTGGATGCTATGAAAACCGCAGGCATCCAAGCCCAGTCAGAGAAAAAGGAGACTGAGGAATATATCGAGTGCACGGTGCGCATTCCCAAATTACACAGAGTACAAGTTTAACCCATTCCCTTATTCATTTCCCACAGAGAAGGCGGCCAGGCGAAAGCCCAGGCCGTCTTTTCTCGTTTGCCTAGTTTAAAAGGAATGTTTCACATGAAACATGACCGCTGTGGAAAACAAAACAGGGAGTGGGGGACAAGCTTCCCAAAAAGTGAGAAACGAGAAACTTTTACGGCGCCAAAGGCTTCTTGCTCTTTTATTTAGGGAAAAAATGTGGTATAATAGCGCCAATCGCCGGTTTGTTCAAAACGATCACAACAAGGCGTCAAACTCAGCTGGAAAAACGCGACATGCGTCCAGGTGCAGCTAAGAACGGCGAAAGAGATAGTCTGGTTGCCGATGTAACGGCGCGGCGGAGTATTAGACGTCAAACTCAGCTGGGAAAAACGCGACTTGCGTCCAGGCGCAGCTTGGGAGGGGGAGCTAAATGGGAAAAATCATTGCCGTAGCCAACCAAAAGGGCGGCGTGGGGAAAACGACTACTGCTGTCAATTTGGCCGCCGCACTGGGGGATAAAGGCAAGCGGGTGCTGCTGGCCGATACTGATCCCCAGGGCAATACCACTTCCGGCGTGGGAGTGGACCGGCGCCAATGCAAGATCAGCGTGTATGAAGTGCTGATCGGCGGGGCTAAGGCGAAAGACGCTTTACTGAAAACAGAGTTCAAGAACTTGTCCCTTTTGCCCTCTCATATGGACTTGGCCGCCGCTGAGATCGAGCTGGTCAACCTGGAAAACCGGGAGACAATGCTGAAAAACGCCTTGGCGCCTATCCGTGGAGACTATGACTATATATTCATCGATTGCCCGCCTTCCCTGGGATTGATCACCACCAACGCCTTGACCGCCGCGGATACGATCTTGATTCCTATCCAGTGCGAGTATTACGCCTTGGAAGGGCTTTCTCAGCTGATGAACACCGTGCGGCGGGTCAAGCGGCAGTATAACGACTTGCTGGATATCGAGGGAGTGCTTCTGACCATGTATGACGGCCGGCTGAACCTGACACAGCAGGTGGTGGAGGAAGTAAAGAAATACTTCCCCCGGAAAGTGTTCAAAACCGTCATTCCCCGCACAGTGCGCCTTTCTGAAGCGCCTGGCTTTGGACAACCTGTGCTCTATTATGACCGGGCATCCCGGGGGGCGCAGTCTTATGGGGAACTGGCGCAGGAAATCTTAAAGAATAACCGGTAAAGGGGGAGGTCCATTGAAAAAACGAGGACTTGGCAAAGGATTGGACGCGATTTTCGCGGAAAATACTGCGGAGAGCACCGAAGGCGCTGTCAGTGTGCGGGTCAGCGAGATCGAGCCCAACCGGGACCAGCCCCGAAAGGAGTTTGACAGCGAAGCCCTTTCGGAACTGGCGGATTCCATTTCCCAGCATGGGGTGCTCCAGCCCTTGCTGCTGCGGCCCATGATAACGGGAGGCTACCGGATCGTGGCAGGTGAGCGGCGCTGGCGGGCTGCCCGTATGGCTGGCCTGACGGAAGTGCCCGCGGTGATTCGGGAAATGAGCGATACAGAAGAAATGCTCTTCGCCTTGATCGAGAACTTGCAGCGGGAGGACTTGACCCCCTTGGAAGAGGCCAGAGGTTACCGCACCTTGATCGAGGCCCAGGATTTCACGCAGGAAGAAGTTTCCCAGGCAGTGGGAAAATCCCGTCCGGCCATCACAAACGCCCTGCGGCTTTTGAACCTGCCGGAAGATATCCAGCAAATGCTGGAGAATGGGGAGATCACCGCCGGACATGCTCGGACGCTTCTCAGCTTTAAAACAGAGGAAGGAATGCGCCTGGGGGCCAAAAAAGCCAAAGAAGGGGCATCCGTCCGAGAGCTGGAAGCCTTGGCCAAACGTATGAACGAGCAAAAAGAAGCGTTGGCCAAGAATCCGAAAAAGAACCAGTATTTCGAGGAAGCCCAGCTTGCGGTAGGGGAATACTTGAACCGCAAGGTAAAAGTGGCTGGTACCAAGAAAAAAGGCACTTTACAGATCGAGTTTTATGGAGAAGAGGACTTGCAGAACCTGCTCCATGATCTGCATATGGGATAAAATCCACGAGAAACGAAAAAGCTGTGGAATTCTTACGCGCTTTCGGCGTTCCATTTTCTATATTAAAAAACTTATGTCCTACAGGGACTAGGAGGGTTTATCATGCTTGATATGAAACTTGTCCGGTCGAATCCGGAACTGGTAAAGGAAAACATCAAAAAGAAATTCCAGGATGAAAAGCTTCCTTTGGTGGATGAAGTCCTGGAATTGGACGCTCAGTTCCGTGCTTCCAAGGCTCGGGGCGACGAGCTGCGGCAGCAGCGGAACACCATCAGCAAAGAGATCGGCAAGCTGATGAGCCAGGGCAAAAAAGACGAGGCGGAAGAAACCAAGAAGAAAGTAGCCGCCATCGCCGGGGAACTGGAAGAAATGGAGCGCAAAGAAAACGAGATGACCCAGGAAATCCGCAAGCGGATGCTGGTCATCCCCAACATCATCGACGATTCTGTGCCCATCGGCAAAGATGACAGCGAGAATGTGGAAGTGCAGCGTTTCGGCGAGCCTGCTGTGCCGGAGTATGAGGTGCCTTATCATACCGATATTATGGAGCGCTTTAACGGCATTGACCTGGACAGCGCCCGCAAGACCAGCGGCAATGGCTTCTATTATCTGATGGGCGATATTGCCCGGCTCCATTCCGGCATTTTGTCCTATGCCCGGGATTTCATGATCGACAAGGGCTTTACCTATTGCGTGCCTCCTTTCATGATCCGCAGCGATGTGGTCACCGGCGTTATGAGCTTTGCCGAAATGGAAAACATGATGTATAAGATCGAAGGGGAGGACCTGTACCTGATCGGTACCAGCGAACACTCTATGATCGGCAAATTCATCGATACCATTTTGCCTGAAGAATCTTTGCCCCAAACCCTTACCAGTTATTCCCCCTGCTTCCGGAAAGAAGTGGGCGCGCACGGCATTGAGGAGCGGGGCGTATACCGTATCCACCAGTTTGAGAAGCAGGAAATGATCGTAGTCTGCAAGCCCGAGGAAAGCATGGACTGGTTCCATAAACTTTACAGCTATACTGTAGAACTGTTCCGTTCTATGGAGATTCCGGTGCGCACTTTGGAATGCTGCTCTGGTGACCTGGCCGATTTGAAAGTGAAGAGCATCGACGTGGAAGCATGGTCTCCCCGGCAGAAGAAATATTTCGAAGTGGGAAGCTGCTCTAACCTGGGAGACGCCCAGGCCCGGCGGCTGGGTATCCGCATCAAGGGTAAGGAAGGCAATTACTTTGCCCACACCTTGAACAACACCGTGGTGGCCCCGCCCCGGATGCTCATCGCGTTTTTGGAGAACAATCTCCAAGCCGACGGCAGCATCAAAATCCCCGAGCCCCTGCGCATGTATATGGGCGGCAAGGACGCTATCCGGTAAAGAAGGACCTGCATCGGAAAAGTTTTCAAGAAATAAAAAAGGACGTGTGGAAAACACGTCCTTTTTTGCGTTATGGCAAAGAAAAGAGATCAACTTTTCACAAGCAGTGTCTTGCGCTGTGTAAACAGGAACAAAGCCACGCTCAAGAGGAACACTCCCGCCACAGCCAGATAAAAGGGATTGGCGCCGATGGCGTCAAATACAAGGCCGCCGCCCAGGTTGCCCAGGATTCCGGCCACGGAAGAGACAGCGGAAAAGAAGGCTTGGGCGCTGGCTTTCAGATTGGCAGGGGCCAGTTCGTAGACATAGTTTAAAGAAGAACCGATATAAAGGCCGTTGCCCAACCCGAAAAAGGTGGCGCAGATAATAACGGAAAGCAGGGAGTTAGCGAAAAATCCCAAGCAAAGGCATTCCACAGCCATCAGCACAGCGGACACAGCCACCAGCAGGCCCAGCGGAAATTTGCGGCGCAAACGCACCATCAGCACCAGGAAGGGGACTTCCAGCAAGGCGCGGTAAGCCAGCACCAGCACATAAAGGTCGGAGGAAATGTTGTTGCTGTTCAGAAAGTAGGGCAGAAAGGAGTTTTCGCAGTTGACGGCAATATAAAATAAGAAGCCGAAAAAGAGAAGGGAAATGTAGGCTTTGTTTTTAAAGAGGGAAGAGAGGTCTAGCTTTTCCTTTTTCTTCACAGGCCGGGCGTTCGGTTCTCTTGATTTGATGGTGAGCACCAATACGGGGATGATCAAAACCGCGGAAAGCCAGAACGTAGCGGGCACGCCCACAAAAGGCAGCAGCAAAGAGATCAACAGGCCGCTGATGGTAAACAGCAGAGAACCCACACAGCGTAAGGCGCCGTAGTTCAGATGGAGCTCATTAGAGTTGCGCACCAGAATATTTTCCGCGTAAGTAGAAACAGACCCTCGAAAGAAATAGATGATGGGCACCAGGGTAAGAAAGAGGATAGAGGAATAAGGAAGCCCGGTAGGGATGACAGGGATCAGGGCGTAAAAAGCGAAGCTGGTCACAAGAAGGGTAAAAAGCACTCGCCGCAGGGAACCGATGCGGTCGCTGACCATGCCCCAAAACGCCAGGGATGCAATGGTAACAGCAGATGTCAAAGCGTTTAAAAGTCCTAGCTGCGAAGCGGAAAACCCCACTTGCTGCAAGTAAACGGCCTGATAAGACCCCACAGCCCAGGCAAACCAGAATAAACTGTTGCCGCCGGTAAGGATGATGGCCTGCTTGCCGGTATCAGAAAGACGGGAAAAATAACGTATCATAAAAAAAGCCCCTCGTTTTAAAATAGCAGAAACATAAAGGTGGGTATCGAACTAAACATAGAGCAAAACAGGAAACTTGTCAATGGGTTTGAGAAAAATAAAACATAAGAAGAAGGATGGGGAAAAATCCTTGCAAAACTAGAAAACGAATGGTATAATAATCACTTAATAGATGAGGAAAAAACTTGCGGAGAAAGAGAGTGTGGTTTATGGAGTACAGAGAAAAGTTTCTGAAGGAAGGCCTCACCTACGACGACGTGCTGCTGATCCCTGCCGAGTCTAACGTGTTGCCTACCGAGGTGGATTTCTCCACCAACCTGACAAAGACCATCCGGCTGAATACCCCCATCATGACCGCCGCTATGGATACGGTGACGGAATCGGATATGGCCATTGCCATTGCCCGTGAAGGCGGTATCGGCATCATCCACAAGAACATGAGCATCGAGCGCCAGGCCGATCAGGTAGACCGGGTAAAGCGTTCGGAAAACGGCGTAATCGCAAACCCCTTCTTCCTTTCCCCGGAAAACCTGGTGAAAGAAGCGGAAGAGATCATGGGCCGGTTTAAGATCTCCGGCGTGCCTATCTGCGAGGATGGCGTGCTGGTAGGCATTATCACCAACCGGGACATGCGTTTTATGGAGGGCAGCGATTTCGACCAGCCTATTAAGAACGTGATGACCAAAGATCATCTGGTCACCGCTCCTGTAGGCACCACACTCAAGGACGCCCAGGAGATCCTGCGGCGCCACCGCATCGAAAAGCTTCCCATCGTGGACGACCAAATGCGCTTAAAGGGCCTGATCACCATTAAAGATATTGAGAAAGCGGTGCTCTATCCCAATTCTGCCCGTGACGGCAGCGGACGTTTGCTGTGCGGCGCGGCTATCGGCGCCACCCACGACGTGCTGGAGCGTGTAGCCGCCCTGGTAGAAGCCCAGGTGGACGTGGTCACTCTGGATTCCGCCCATGGCCACAACAACGGTGTCCTCAACGCTGTAAGCACTGTGAAAAAGCACTATCCCAACCTGCAAGTGATCGCCGGCAACATCGCTACCGCCGAGGGCGCCAAAGCTTTGATCGACGCTGGCGCCGACTGCGTAAAAGTGGGCATCGGCCCTGGCTCTATCTGCACCACCCGCGTGGTGGCCGGTATTGGCGTGCCTCAGATCACCGCCGTGTTCGACGCGGCCCAGGAAGCCATGAAGCACGGTATCCCCATCATTGCCGACGGCGGCATCAAATACAGCGGCGACATTGTGAAAGCGCTGGCCGCTGGCGCCGACGTAGTTATGCTGGGCAGCATGGTTGCGGGCTGTAAAGAAGCTCCCGGCGAGTATGAGCTGTATCAGGGCCGCCAGTTCAAGGTGTATCGCGGCATGGGCAGCTTGGGCGCTATGGGCAAGGGCAGCAGCGACCGGTACTTCCAGGGCGAACAGAAGAAGTTCGTGCCCGAAGGCGTGGAAGGCCGCGTGCCTTATAAGGGACCCCTGGCGGACACCGTGTTCCAGATGGTGGGAGGCCTGCGGGCAGGCATGGGCTACACCGGCTGCGCCAACATTCAAGAGCTGCACGAGAAAGCTCAGTTTGTGCGCATTACCGGCGCAGGCTTGAAAGAAAGCCATCCCCATGATATTCAGATCACCAAGGAAGCTCCCAACTACAGCTTTCATTCTTAAGGATTGACGGTTTAAAAGATTTTTTTCGGATTTCCAAAAAAAACCGGGAAAAAGCTCTTGACAAATCATAAAAGTTCGATTATAATTGGTAGCGCTCCATCCGTGAAAGGTGGAGCGCAGATATGGCGGCATAGCTCAGTTGGCTAGAGCATTCGGTTCATACCCGAAGTGTCGATGGTTCAAATCCATTTGCCGCTACCAATATGGCCCGGTGGTCAAGCGGTTAAGACACCGCCCTTTCACGGCGGTAACACGAGTTCGATTCTCGTCCGGGTCACCACAAGCGCCGGACCCTTAGGGTCCGGCATTTTTCATTTTTTTGCGTTTTTGGAGGAACCCTCATGATGAAAAAGTTATTGGCTGCGGCCGCCGCTCTGGCCCTGGCCTTGACCCTTACAGCCTGTACCGGTACGGTCGAGCAGCTTCCCACGTTGGACCTGGGCACATCGTCCTCCGCTGTATCCGGCGGGGAAAGCGGCGTTTCCAGCGGTGTGGAAAGCGGCACTGAAAGCCAGCCTGAAGCAGCTCAGCCCGATCCTGTGTCGGACAAGGATTTTGACGATACCCTGGATGGCCTTTGCCAGTATTTGGAAGCTAACCGAGGGGTCACTGGCGAGCCCACGGAAATGGCCTATGAAACCATCGGCGCTGTAGGCGGTTTTCGTTATCGGTTCCATTTGAATGGAAGCACGGTTCAGGTAGAGGTTTACGAATATGATGTGGAGAATCTGGACGAGCAGGGCCAGGCTTGTTGGGATAGTGTGAAATCCCAAGGTTTCTTCACTTTGCTGGACAAAGAGATTCCCGCTACATTGAACGAGAATGGTAAATATATGATGATCTATACCGACACCAGCACCAATGAAGCTAACGTGTCCCAGAAAGAGCGTGTGATGGACTTGTTCTTGGGCTTCAAGGCGTAAATTGAATTTTAAGGCTTTGGGCAGCTGCCCAGAGCCTTTTTCTTTTTTAACTTGTCAGGTTGGGAAGTCTTTTTTCCCCAGCCCTTGATTTCACTTAGCCGCTGCGGTACAATAGTCGCAGAAGCAACCATCGTCTTCGGGGAGAATCAAAAACCCGAGCCATGGGACGGGGAAGCATTGGGAGTTTCCCTGTGAGACTAGAACTTTTGGGAGGATTGATTATGGACGGAAATGTGGGGTTCGTGCGGCAAGCCCAAGTGGAACGCACGTTGAAAGCCCTGGCAAAAAACAGGATACCGGCGATGTATGTGGCTAACCGGGAAGAGGCTGTGAAAGCTGTAAAAGAAATGCTCCATCCCGGGGAAGTGGTAAGCTGCGGGGGTTCCATGACCCTGGCGGAAACCGGTGTGCGTGATCTGCTGAAAAGCGGGGAATATGAGTTTTTGGATAGGGAGTCTATGGACCCTCAGGAAGCTTACCGAAAGACGTTTTCCGCAGACGTGTTCCTCACCAGCAGCAACGCTATCACAGAAGAGGGAGAGCTCTATAATGTGGACGGCAACGGCAACCGGGTAGCGGCCCTGATCTTTGGGCCGAAACGGGTGATCGTGGTAGCGGGCGTGAATAAGATCGTGCGTGACCTGGATGAAGCTGTTCTGCGGGTAAAATGTATGGCAGCCCCAGCCAATGGCGTGCGGCTGGAAACGCACACGCCTTGTTCCCGTATAGGACGCTGCGCTGCGTGGGACGGCTCCATGACGGCAGGCTGTGCCTCGGAAAAGCGCATGTGCTGTCAGTATGTGGTCACGGGCTATCAGCGTACCGACCGCATTCGTGTGATATTGGTAGGGGAAGAGCTGGGCTATTGACCCAACACCTCCCAGAAACAGCGGGCAACTCTTTTTCATTTTGATTGGGAAAGTCCCCGCGGAACGAAGGGAGTTTGATTGAAATCATACGGTTTTTAAAATTGGGGAAGGGATTGCGGGGCTCTTATGAGATCGACATGACCAACGGCCCCTTGCTGGGAAAGATTATCCGTTTCGCCATTCCTCTGGCTATCTCGGGTATTTTGCAGCTGCTGTTCAACGCGGCGGATATCATCGTGGTGGGAAGGTTTTCCGGCCCCGGAGCTTTGGCGGCGGTAGGCTCTACCAGCGCGCTGATCAATTTGATCGTCAACTTGTTCATTGGCCTTTCGGTGGGCACCAACGTGCTGGTGGCCCAATATTACGGAGGGGGCAATCATAAGGACCTGGAGGAGACGGTACATACTTCTATTTTAAGCAGCTTGATCTTCGGCGGCATCCTGCTTGTGATAGGTATTTCCCTGGCGGCCCCCATGCTGGAGCTGATGGGCACCCCCGAGGAAGTGCTGGGTCAGGCCTGCTTGTATATGCGGCTTTACTTTATCGGTATACCTGCTTCTATGCTCTATAACTTTGGCGCGGCCATCCTGCGGGCGGTGGGGGATACCCAGCGGCCCTTGTATTTCTTGTTGTTGGCCGGTGTGGTCAATGTAGTTTTGAATTTGTTTTTTGTCATCGTGTGCGGCTTGGACGTGGCCGGTGTAGCCATCGCCACGGTGATTTCCCAGTGCATGTCAGCCAGCCTGGTGCTTCTGTGCCTGGTGCGCAGCCACGCTCCATATCAAGTGCGGCTGCGTGAACTGCGGGTGAAAAAGGATAAGCTTTTGGGTATGGCGAAGATCGGTTTGCCTGCCGGTATCCAGGGCGCGTCTTTTTCCATTTCCAACGTGCTGATCCAGTCCTCGATCAACTCTTTCGGCTCCATCGCTATGGCGGGCAATACAGCGGCTTCTAATATCGAAGGGTTTGTCTCCACGGCTATGGATGCTTTTTCCCAAGCGGCCCTGAGTTTTACCGGCCAGAATATAGGCGCCGGTAAGATCAAGCGGGTGAACCGCATCCTCATTTTGTGCCTGCTGCTGGTTACCGGCACAGGGCTGGTGATGGGGATCGGCTGCTACCTGCTGGGCGCCCAGCTTTTAAGCATTTATTCCACCGAGGCGGAAGTGATCTCTTATGGCTTGCAGCGTATGGAGATCGTGTGCATCCTGCAATGCATCGGCGGCATGATGGGCGTGCTGGTAGGCACTCTGCGCGGATTGGGCGCTTCTTTTGTGCCCATGGTGATCACCATCAGCTTTGTGTGCGGCTTCCGGATCGTCTGGCTGTTTACGGTGTTTGCCTGGTGGCCTACTTTGAGCGTGCTGTATGCTTCTTATCCCATTACCTGGGGATTGGCCGCCTTGTTCGAGGCCATCTGCTTCTTTGCGGTGCGGGCCCGCGTGGTCAAAAAGCGGCGCTTGGCGGAGGAAGCTGCTGAATTATAAGAAAGCGGAACTTTGAAAATCTGTTTGGAGGAATGACGCTGTGAAATTTCCTTTTCGTCCCGGTGCCCACCGGAACTCCTTTGAGATCGATATGACCAACGGCCCCTTGGTGGGCAAGATCATCCGGTTCGCCATCCCGTTGGCGCTTTCCGGTATTTTGCAGCTGCTGTTCAACGCCGCCGATATTATTGTGGCGGGTCGGTTCGCCGGGTCCCAGGCTTTGGCGGCAGTGGGCTCTACCAGCGCCCTCATCAACCTGATCGTCAACTTGTTCATCGGGTTGTCCATCGGCGTCAATGTGCTGGTGGCCCGTTATTACGGAGCGGGCAACCGCAAGGACCTGCACGAGACAGTACATACGGCGGTGCTTATCAGCATCATCAGCGGTGTGGTGCTGGTGTTTATCGGCATTCTCCTGGCCCGGACCCTGCTGGAGCTGATGGCTACCCCAGAAGATGTCATCGACCAGTCGGTGCTTTATATGTGCATCTATTTTGTGGGCATGCCTGTGATGATGCTCTACAATTTCGGCGCGGCTATCCTGCGGGCAGTAGGGGATACCCAGCGGCCTTTGTATTTCCTGTTGATCGCCGGTGTGGTCAACGTGATCTTGAATTTGTTTTTTGTCATCGTGCTGCACATGGGCGTGGCAGGCGTTGCCACCGCCACGGTGATCTCCCAGTGCATCTCCGCCGGGCTGGTATTGTTGTGCTTGGTGCGAAGCGATACTATATATAAAGTAGAATTGAAGCAGCTTAAGATCCATAAAGACAAATTACTGCAAATGACAAAGATCGGTATCCCCGCCGGAATCCAGGGCGCCACCTTCTCCGTCTCCAACGTGCTGATTCAGTCCTCCATCAACTCCTTTGGCTCCATCGCCATGGCAGGTTCCACTGCTGCCAGCAATATTGAGGGCTTTGTGTGGACCGCTATGGATGCCTTTACCCAGTCTACCCTCAGCTTTACCGGCCAGAATTTCGGCGCCAAAAAGTTCCACCGCATCACCAAAGTGGTGTGGTATAACTTGGCCCTGGTGACTCTGGTGGGCCTGGTGCTAGGCATTGGCGCCTATTTGACAGGACCCTGGCTGCTGCAAATCTACTCCACCGATCCGGAGGTTATCTCCTACGGCTTGGAGCGGATGCTCTTGGTCTGTGCGCCTTACGCTATCTGTGGCATTATGAACGTTATGGTGGGCGCTATGCGTGGCCTGGGCTCGTCCCTGACGCCTATGATGGCATCCGTCTTTGGTGTGTGTGTGCTGCGGGTGGTGTGGATTTACACTGTATTCCCTCTGGACCGTACCTTCTTTATGCTGTTCCTCTCTTACCCGGTGACTTGGCTTGTTACTGGGCTGATTGAGGTGGTGTGTTTCTACTTTATTCGAAAGAGAGCCATTGCCCGTGCAGGCGGTATGGCCGCGGATATGGATTGACCTAAAAAAGACTGCTCTCTTAAAACAGGGAGCAGTCTTTTTCTACTTATATATATTATATAGAAGCTCAAACTAAAAAAGCGGCTGAGATGTCCCGGCAGACAGCATTAAGAAAACCATTACGTTTACGAGAGCCACGATAAACATACGCCATAAAGTGTGAAGCAATCTTTTATTTCTTTGATCTTGTAATAACCAACGCATAAACAAGCCTCCTTTGTCCCATATATAAAGAAAGAAATCCAATTCTATGCATTACTCTTTCCGGAACCATGAAAAAGTCTCCCGGCAAAATCTGCTGAGGCTGGAAAGAAGCAGTGTAGAAACAAGGCATTTCTTGTGGTTATATAAGAGTAAAAGGACTATAAAAGGTGGAGGAAAAGAAAATTGAAAAAAATTGTAAAAAAGCGTTGACATTTAGAATTCCATGTGGTATCATATCTAAGCGCTCGAGAGAGAGCTCAAACAAGTAAAGAAAACCTGGAGATCGACTCAGGCGAGTAACGAACAGGTTTGGAATTTGAAGTCGAAAGGCTTCAAAAAAACTTGAAAAAAGGGCTTGACAAACAAAACCGAATGTGGTAAGATAGTTAAGCGCTTGAGAGAAAAAACTTGAGAGCGATAAGGACCTTGAAAAT
>CAJFSY010000007.1 GCA_904419785.1 uncultured Neglectibacter sp. | reverse complement strand
ATAACGCGAAAGACTTGCTTACCACCCAGGTGGAAACTCCCCCGGCGGACGCCGTGTGGGTTGTAGACCAGTTTGGCCACTTCATCACTACCGAGAAATTGGAACGTGTTCCTGTGGAAGGTGGTCCCGGTGGACATTGGGAGCCTGTATTTCATACCCATTGGGTCTATAAGTGCAACACTTGTGGCTATGTTGCTGAAACTGAAGAAGAGATTAATCAGCATATTCTTGATTCCATTATTTGGACTGATGAAGGTGCCACAGGTTGTGGTGGTTATACGATGGTTTCCAGTGAACCTGAATATACAGGTGAATACTACTGGGTATGGGATGATATGAGCCAAGCAGAGTACGAATGGGTTGTAACCACTGAACATACCTGGGTAGAAGAAGCAGGCCATTGGGAATAAACGCAAGTAAATAAACAGATGAAAGCCCCCTGGAAAACAGGGGGCTTTTGCTATGTCCAAAACACAAGTGAGAAAGGAAAGAGAAGATGAATACCAGAAAAAGAATATTGGCGTTCTTTTTGGCAGTGGTGCTGACCTTCAGCGCACTGCCTTTTTCTGTATCAGCGGAAGAAAATAGCAGCGCGGCAGGAACGGTTTCTGACGTTTCCGGCCAGCCCCCCTCCCTGAACGGTGAGGAAGAAACCGGAACTGGTTCCGGTTTGGAGGAGAGCGGGGACGAGCCCCAATCAGAAGCGGAAAAGGCTCTGGTAGCTATGGAGTCTGTAGTTCTGGAAACACTAGATATCCCGCAACTTTACGCCCAAGATGATTTTAACACGGTAAAAAACAGTGTTGAGGGCGGCACCGAGGATATGACAAAGTACGGCCTTACCCGAGCGGCGGTTATCGCGGAACTGGAGGCCCATGAGTCGGATAGCTTTTACAAAGGAACAATTTATAAGGGAGGTGACTGGCAATCTCCAAACGGGGATACCTCATATAACGGTTCTGTAGGCATGAACTGCGGCGGATTTGTTAGTTATGTGCTTCGCAAGGCTGGGATGGATGCCGAAGAGGTTATGAGGGTGATCCAGCTGGTGCCGGGAAATACTAACAAGTATGGCTCTGGTAAGCCATATGATATTTTAGCCAATGCGGATAACCTTAAAAATCTGGTAGAAAATGGGAATGTAACAGCTTACGCTTTCCGGACCAAGGAAGAGCTGCTTGCCAGTGGCTTGGCGGAAAAGGGCGATATTATTCTCATGTATTGGAGTAAAACCCCCGGACCGGATGGCGCGGATAACCATATAGGTATTTACTGGGGCGAGTACGATGGCCAGGACCTGATGTGGCACAGCAGTGATCTGCTTCCAGGGGGCAATGGGATTGGCCCCATTACTCCTAAATCGGAAGGCTCCTATTACATCCTGATCAAGTTGGAAAACAGCCATACCGTGACCTTGAACAAAACATCCGCGGATGTGTCCGTAACAGGCGGCAACAGCGCCTACAGCCTGGAAGGTGCTGTTTATAACGTATATGAGGGGAGCAATGCCAGTGGTCCTGTGGTGGCCACGTTTACCACGGATGCAAGTGGGCATGCGACTATAAATCCATCGCTGCATGACGGGACATATTCTGTCAAGGAAGTAAAACCCCCAAAGGGATATAAGCTGGATACACAAATCCACATCTTTACAATTAGCGGTTCTGATACAAGCCTTGAAGTACAAGATGACCCGGGATATCTTTCTTTACGAGTTGTTAAGAAAGATGCCGATGGTCACTCAGGTGCCCAAGGCAACGCCAGCCTTGCGGGAGCAGTTTATCGTGTCAGCTACACATTGAATGGAGAAACAGTTACAAAAGAAATTACTTCTGATGAAAAGGGTATGTTTCCTGTGTTGGAAAAAATTCCGTTTGGCAAGGTAACCGTCCAGGAAATCAAAGCTCCTCCCGGCTACAAGCTGGACCCGGAAATCCACGAGTATTATATCGACGGCAGTAAATTGGTAAATGACACCTACGAGCTGGTGCCGGACGATATCGTGGAAGAGGTGCAGAAGGGCGGCGTCACCATCCAGAAGAAGGATAGCCAGACCGGGACCACTCCCCAGGGCGACGCTAGCCTGGCCGGGATCTCTTTTGAAATTATCAACAAATCTGACAAAGCCGTGGTGGTGAACGGCAAAACCGCCCAGCCCGGGGAGGTGGCCATCACCATCACCACCAATGCCAGCGGCGTGGCTACTACTGGTTCCAACGCCCTGCCCTACGGCGATTATCTGGTGCGGGAGTCGGCCACGAACAGCTCCATGCTCAAAACCTATCTGGAGGAGAACGAATTCACCATCGATTCCGATGGGAAGGTGCTGGAATACGAAGCGGAAAACGATGTAGTGCGCGGCGGTATCGAGGTGGAAAAGCAGGATACGCAGACCGGCTCCACCCCCCAGGGCAACGCCAGCTTCGCAGGCATTGACTTTGAGATCGTCAACTCCAGCGCCAACCCTGTGGTGGTGGATGGGCAGACCTACAAGCCCGGTGAGGTGGTAATGACCATCACCACCAACGAATCCGGCTGGGCCGGGACAGGGGATAATGTGCTGCCCTATGGCCGTTATACGGTGCGGGAATCCAAGACCAACGAATCCATGCTTAAGACATTTACCCAGCAGACGGTAAATGTCCATGAGAACGGCGTTTCCGTGTCCGTCACCGCCAAGGACGAGGTGGAGCGCGGCGGCCTGGCCCTGGAAAAGCAGGACAGCATTACCGGCTCCACCCCCCCAGGGCGACGCCAACTTTGAGGGCATTACCTTCCAGATCATCAACAACAGCAAAAACCCTGTGATGGTGGAGGGGAAGAAGTACAACCCCGGTGAGGTGGTTAAGACGCTGGTCACCGACAGCCAGGGCAAGGCAAGCACTGCAGACGACCTGCTCCCCTACGGCGAATACATCCTGCATGAGTCGGCCACAAACGATTCCATGCTGAACACAGTCCCCGATCAGACAGTGATCGTTGAGGACGATGGGGTGATCTATCGGTTTACCTGCCCCAACGAGGTTGTGCGGGGCGGCGTCCTGATTGAGAAACGTGACCTGGAATCCGGCCTGCTGACCCCCTTGGGCGGCGCCAGCCTGGACGGGACGATTTTCGAGATCACCAACCGGAGCAAAAACGCGGTTTATGTGGACGGCGCGCTGTACCAGCCCGGAGAGGTGTGCGCCACAATCGTGGTAAAGGACGGCATTGCGAAAACAGACCCCCGCGCCCTGCCTTACGGCACCTACCAGATGGTTGAGACAAAGCCCGGCGAGGGGTATCTGCACACAGACCAGAAGGTGCGTGATTTCCAAATCCGAAAGGACGGCGAAGTGATCGAGTTCCGAGGGGAAGGGAACGCGGCCTATAACCAGGTGATCCGGGGCGATCTGCAATTTGTCAAGGCCGGTGAGGACAATATGCACCGGTTCGCCAATGTGGCTTTCAAGCTGATCTCCGAGACTACCGGCGAGGTCCACATCGTGGTGACTGACGAAAACGGCGAGGTGCGCACGGAAACGGAGTGGAACCCCCACAGCCAGAACACCAACGGGAATGATGAGGAAGAGGACGAATCTCTTTGGGACGATCACGCCGGTACCTGGTTTGGCTTGACCACCGAGGGCTGGATCGTGGAAACCCAGGACAAGCTTTGCGCCCTGCCCTACGACACCTATACCATTGAGGAACTGCGGTGTGAGGCCAACGAAGGGTACGAGCTGGTAACCGTCCCCCATGTGACGATTTCCCGCAATGATACAGTGATCGAGCTTGGCACTATTGATGACCATTACGGCGGCGGGGAGCCGGAGATCGGCACGACGGCTACTGTAAACGGAGAGAAAAACGCTGCCCCTGCCGCCAAAGTGACCATCACCGACGTGGTGGAATACAGCGGGCTGACTGTAGGTAAGACCTATACCCTCAAGGGCGTCCTCATGGATAAGGAAACTGGGGAAAAGTTGTTGGTCGACGGCAAGGAAGTCACTTCTGAAAAGGAATTTAAAGCCGGGAACAGCGCCGGGACCGTGGAGGTGGAGTTTACCTTTGACGCCTCCGCGCTGGATGGCAAAAAGGTGGTTGTTTTTGAAACCTTGTACGAAGAAGACCGGGAAGTTGCCACCCATGCCGATATTGAGGACGAAGGCCAGACGGTGACCTTTGTGGCTCCCAAGATCGGCACCACTGCAACTGTGGACGGGCAGCATACTGCACAAGCCGCAGGGAAAGTGACCATTGTGGACACGGTTTCCTACAGCGGCCTGACGGTTGGCCAGACATATACCATTAAGGGTGTCTTGATGGATAAGGCTACCAAAGAACCCCTGCTGGTAAACGACGAAAAGGTGACCGCCGAGGCGACTTTTGTGGCTCCCGCGGAAAAAGGCACGGTGGATATTCCTTTTACGTTCAACGCCACCGGGATGAGCGGCAAAGTAGTGGTTGTTTTTGAAACATTGTATAAGGACGGGTTGGAAATTGCCGTGCACGCGGACCTGGAGGACCAGGGCCAGACTGTTACTTTTGGCGAACCTTCCCTGGGCACCACTGCTACAGTAAACGGGAGCCATTCCGCTGAGCCTGCCGGGGAGATCACCCTTGTGGACAAGGTGGAGTATACAGGGCTGTCCGTAGGGAAAAGCTACACGGTTTCCGGTATCCTGATGGACAAGGCCACAGAGGAGCCGCTGCTGGTGGGCGGTAAGAAAGTGACCGCCGAGGTGCAGTTTATCGCGGAAAAAACAGACGGGACCGTGGAAGTGCCCTTTACCTTCGACGCCAGCGCTCTTGCGGGGAAATCCGTGGTTGTTTTTGAAACTCTTTCCTGGGACGGGAAAGAAGTTGCGGCCCATACCGATATCAACGACGCCGGGCAGACGGTAAGCTTTGGAAAACCGGAAATCGGCACCACCGCCACGGTGGGAGAGGGTGAGAAAGAAACGGACCCTCTGGAAGAGGTGACCATCACAGACGAGGTAAGATACAGCGGCTTGACCCCTGGTAAGGAATACACCCTCAAGGGCGTCCTCATGGACAAGGGGACCGGCGAAAAGCTGTTGGTGGACGGAAAGGAAGTCACAGCGGAAAAGACCTTTACCCCCAAAACAGCCGACGGAGTGGTGGAAGTTACTTTCACCTTCAATGCTTCCGCCCTGGGGGGTAAATCTATTGTAGTTTTTGAAACCCTGTACAAGGACGGGAAAGAAGTGGCTGTCCATACAGATATCGAGGACGAGGACCAGACGGTCACCATCCGCACAGAGGGTATCATCAGCGGCAATAAGACCGATGTGGACGAAAATCCCCTGGAAGGCGTCCTGTTTGGATTGTTCCTTCCCGATGAAACCAAATTTACGAAAGAAACCGCCATTACCACCGCTGAAACGGACAAGAATGGGCATTATGAGTTCCCGCCTGTGCCCACAGGGGAATACCTCCTGGTGGAGCTGGAAACTCTGGACGGTTACGTTTTAGAGAAAAAGCCTGTCCATATAACAGTAGACAGTGAAGAAATAGTGGTAGACCCAATTATAAATGACCATACAAAGGTGCAGATTTCCAAAACAGATATCACTGACGGAGCGGAACTTGCCGGGGCAACCTTGGAACTGTACGGCCCGGACGGGAGCCTGATCGATACCTGGGTGACCAATGGCCAGCCCCATGAACTGGAACGCCTTCCTGTGGGAAAAGGCTATGTGCTCAAGGAAGTATCCGCGCCGAGAGGATATGAGATAGCGGACCCCATCACCTTTGATGTGCTGTCCACAGGGGAAATCCAGAAGGTTGTCATGGTAGACAGGCCCCGCGGTACTCCCGATGTCCCCAAGACAGGGGATACCAGAATACCCGCACCGGTGTATGCCGGAGTCCTGGTGGCCGCAGCGGCAGCGGTGGGAGGCTGGCTGATCTATCGCAAAAAGAGAGCAAGATAAGGAGGACTTTATCTAGTGAAAATCAAGAAATTATGCGTGCTGTTCCTGGCACTTGGAATATCAGCGTCTATTGTGATATCGCCTGCCATGGCAGTGTATGCCATGCCGGTGGGGCTAGAGTCCAGTGACAGTGCGGAAGAGGACAGTTTATCTGTCTCCACAACTACTCCGGGATCAGCGGAAAAACCGGGTGGCGGTGAAGCTACGGAGCCGGAGGAACCCGGCGATACGTTTACCATTTCATCAGAAGAAGATTTGAAGAATGAAGAGGGCGTCTGGATTTTTCCAGACGCTATTTTGCGAAAAAGGGTGTTTGAAGCGGTCAAAGGCCAAAGCGGAAAAGACGTTTATGCGGTACTGGACGCTTTTAGCGGGCAGGTCAGCGCGTCTTACCAGGGGGAAGGCAGCCTGGAGAAAATCACCAACCCTGAGGGCTTACAGTATTTGCGCAGCGCGAAACGGATCGATCTTTCGGGAAACGCCATCTCAGATTGGGCCGCTCTGGAATCCCGTGGGGACGATTGGTATCATGGCGTCACCTGGGACGTGTCCGGGAACCCTGTGCAGAAGCTGCCCGCCTCCTTTGGCGGGGACCTTACCATTGAGCTGGGCGCGGCGGTGTACCAGGAGGACCAGGAAGCAAAACGGCTTGTCCTGGCCCGGGGCCATGATGAGGCGGTGCTGGAACTGGCCCGATGCCTGGACAGCACCGGCGCTCCTGTACAGTCCCAGGATGTGCGGGTTATCAGCGGGGCGGCCAACGCAGGAGTAAAACTCGATGGGGACATAGCTGTCTTGACCGGGCTTGGCACCGGGAAAGCCATGTTATCTGTCACTACCAAAGGGGCGGTACGTACTTTGACAAGCGGAAAGGAAACGGTACAGCCCTTGTCTTACCAGATACCAGTGGAGATACTCATGTATGACCGGGTATCTCTGTCCGGTCCGGAGAAAGGCAGTTTTGAGTTTACCTTGATGGACGGCGGAAAGGCTGTTGCCGGGGCAGGTTATAACCTGTACCGGGACGGGGCCAAGGTGAAAGGCGGGCTCAAGACTGACTCCAAAGGGAGGATCGTGATGAGCAGCCTGATTCCCGGCGAATACCAGCTGGTACAGGTGACAGCGCCAAAAGGGTATGAACTGAATCCCACCCCCATTGCCTTTTCTCTGCCCGAAGCATCACTGGAAGGTGGAAAACAGAGTGAGATCACTTTATGGGATGGGGAAACCATCCGGGCTGAGGACGGGGAAGTCTATGTTTCAGGCCCGGAAGACGAAGATGTGATCTTGCGCACCACGGAAAAAGAAGGGGAAACTGTCCTTGCCTTCTCCGTGGAATGGGGGGACGGGAAGCAGGAGGAATACCCCAGCGCCTCTAAAATGATGGAAGCGATCAACACGCGGAAAGTGCAGGGGACCTTGGGTGGTTCTGTGGATATTACCGCCAAGTACAACGGAGCCGTGAAAGTAACCGGGCAGGCGGAAGAGATCCAGGTCCCGGAAACGCCTTCGCCAACGCCAACACCTACCCCAAAGCCGGAAGAGACTCCGAAACCCGTTACGCCAGTCCCCACGCCTCCCAGTAATGGGAATACAGGCGGTGGGATCACGAATAAACCCCAGGCGACTCCGACGCCGTCGGCAACGCCTACGCCAAAGCCTGTATCCACGCCCAGGCCCACGGAAACCCCCGCGCCTACCAGCGGTCAGGTGACCATTTCCGTGGAGGCAGATAACGGGACAAAAGAAGGTTTTTTGTTCCAAATTACAGGGAATACCTCGGAGAAATCCGGATATCACAAAGAATATAAAACAGATGAAACCGGTTCTGTTACGGTATCTGTCCCACCGGGGACGTATACGGTGTCGCCTGTGGACAGCAACCCCAATAAGGGGTATGAACTGCCCGATGGACAATCTTTCTCCCTGGCGGCTGGGGAAAATGTGAAGCTGCAATTTGAGTTTACCGCTACCCAGCGCAACCTGGTATTGACTGTTGTGGACGATGACGGGTTGCCCCTGGAGGACGTTACGATCGGGCTTTTCGCGGGAGAGACGGATGACCCCTTACCCCAGGAAAAGCCTGTGCAGGATACCACGGATGTGAGCCAGGAGATGAAGGAATATATAAAGGAGCAGGAGGAGGCGGAACGCAAGGCAAACCCCTATGATAAGAAAAACGCGCTGCTTACCGGAAAAACCGATGAGGAAGGGAAAGTAGTCCTGGAGGATATGCCTGTGACGGCGCTGCTGGCAGTAGCCATTAATGTCCCGGAGGGCTACACGTTAGAAAAAATCCCTTCGGAGATTCCCGCTGGGCTGGATACGGAATTTGAGGTCCTCTGTGAATACATAAAAGTGGACCTGAATATCGTCAATGAGAAATCCAAAGAGCTGGTCACAGATGTGGAAGCTGTGCTGTACAACGAAGACGGGGAGGAATTGGCCAACTGGCTGACAGACGGGCGTCCCCACCGTCTTATCCGTGTTCCTGCAGGGACATACTCTATGGAGCTTTTCTATGGAGAGAAATCCCAAAAGATCAGTTACGAGGTAACGCAGGAAGAAACCTTGCAGGAAATCGAACTCTCGACCTTTTTGGAGGGGTCGGGGGAAACGCCTGTTGTATTTGATGAAACGAAGCCCTTGTTGATCGTATTGATCGTGTTAGCGGGAGCCGCTCTGGCTGGCTTGGCTGTAGTGGGGGTTATCTGGTTTAGGAAGTACCGCCGCAGGTCAGGAGGTTATCAGTAATGCCGCGGAAAGCAGCCATTGCCTTTGCGGCTGTTCTGCTGGCTGCCGCCGCTGTTTGGGCGGTGGTGGGGCTGGTTGCCCAGTTCCAGGACAACGCGGAGCAGGAACAGATTTTTGACCGGCTCCGGGGGACTGTCCAGGCAAAATCTATTACAGATTTGAGTGGAGAGACCGGCAGCGGGACGGAAACCGCTGCTGGTGCCTCCGGCCAGGAAAAGACGGGCCATGACATCTCTTTGCTGCAGGAAGAAAACTCGGACTGTATCGGATGGGTATCCATTGAAGGCACAAATCTGGATTATCCGGTCATGCAGACCTTAGATGAACCGGAATATTATCTCAAGCGCAGTTTTGAGAAAAGCCCCAATGAGCACGGAGTCCCTTTTTTAGACGCCCGATGCAGTGTGGACCGGGCAGATAACTTGATTGTATATGGCCATCACATGAATGATGGGACCATGTTCTCCTGTCTGCACAAATACGCCAAGTACAGTTACTATGAGGAACACCCCTTGATTACCTGGGAAACGGCTAACGGTATAGACCAGTACCGGGTGGCCGCTGTCATGAGGGCTTCCGGTACTGTGTATGAAAAGGATTGGAGCATTTTTAACTGCATCTACATGAATGAATTGGAGTTTGAAGAGATGTCGGAAAACCTCTTGGAGAAATCGCTGTACAATACCGGAATCGCTCCGGTGTACGGAGATAAGCTGCTAACCCTCGCCACCTGCGAGTATTCCCAGGAAAACGGGCGGCTTGTGGTAGTGGCTGTGAAGCAGTAAAACCCATGGGGCTGCGGGTAAAACCGCAGCCCTTTCCCATGCTTCCGGGAGACAACTTTCGGAAGTGTGGGAAAGGGCTGTTACTAAAAACCGGAACTGGTTCCGGTTTTTACCTTTGATAAAACAGAGATAAAGTTGACATTTTGAGGAAAACTAAGTATACTATGGTTACTAAGCAATTTATCTTGGTCATATTAGGAGGCGACTGTTATGAGTAATTCTAAGACTGTGACCTGTTCATTTACGATGGATCGAGACATTTACAATGCTTATAAGAGCATTGTTGCAGGTAATGGAGAGAACGTAAAGGGAAATCTTGTGCGATATATGATGAATGTGATTCGCTATGGTATACCTAATGCGGATACGATCGAAGCCATTGAGGAAGTACAGAAATTAAAAAGAGATCCTCACAAAAAGACTTACGGTTCTTTTGCTGAACTGGTAGGGGATTTGGATAATGAGTAAGTATCGGATCGTTCAGACTGGAAGGTTTAAGAAAGACTTAAAGACAGCAATCAAAAGAGGGTATAACATTGACCTGATTGAGATTGTTGTAGATACGCTGGCAGCAGGAGAGAAATTGCCGGCAAAGTACCAAGATCATGAGTTGATTGGCAATTACAAGGGGTGTCGAGAGTGTCACATCACTCCGGATTGGCTGCTGATTTACGAATTGTTCGACAGTGAGCTGATTTTGTATTTGACCAGAACCGGCACACATAGTGATTTGTTTTAGAAGATAGGCTACCGAGCAAAATAGAAATTGTAGAGTAAAACCGGAACTAGTTCCGGTTTTTTCTTTTGTAAAAAAGGAGGTGGTATTTTGCCTGAGACAACTAATCCTTTGCGCTATCCAGGTGCAAAGAGATCATTAGTGGGTTATATTGATGCACTATTAGAGGCGAATAACCTTCTTGGGTGTACATTTTATGAACCTTATGCGGGAAGTGCTGCTGTAGGACTTGAGTTGATCCAGCGTAATCGTATTGGGCGTTTAGTGCTATGTGAAAAAGACATTCTCTTATAGTGATTTATTTTAGAAGATAGGATACCGAACAAAATAGAAATTGTAGAGTAAAACCGGAACCAGTTCCGGTTTTTTATTTTGCAAAAAAGGAGGAGACAGTATGTCCCATAAAGAGAAGGAACAGAAAAAAGAAACACTAACAGGAAAGGATGATGTCCAGCAAAAGCCAAAAATTGGAAAAAATAAGCAGGAAATATCAGAAAGTGCTGAGAAAAAAGAAATGAAAGCTTTAGGCCAGCTCCGGGAGCAGAAGAGCCGCCCTAAGAAGTTTAAACGGTTTCGGCGAAAACAGGTAAGAAAAAGAAACAAAAAATCATTTTTATTGGGAAAAGGGGCGTTTCTCGTCAAAAAGAAAAAGCCCCAGCGGAAGCGCCCTGCAAAGGACGTTCGCACTGCGGATAAAAAGGAAACAGCGGCAGTGCTTGGTGTTAGCGCGGGGAAAAGTGTAAAATCACCGGAGAAACAGGGAAAGGGAACAGTCAGGCGTTTGGCTGGGGAAGGTGTTGGACTGGTTCGCGGCAGCAAAGGTCAGAGTGACGGGGAGAGGGGGGAATCACCCGAGCAGCAGGCGTCGGACGCTGTCTTAGAAAAGGCGGGGCAAGCCGGGGAAACCATTCTGAAGGAGGCCGGAGAAGCTATTAAAAAAGCTTCAAAAGAGAAAGAGCCTGTCCGGTCTGTCCAGGAAGTGGATCAGCCACAGACACACAAACAGGAGATAAAACGGGCAACCGGACAAGACGTGAAGTCAATGCAGGAGCCGAGCGTTCAGCCTGTCCCTGTTTTCCAGGTGCCTCATTCCCCCGGCAGCGGCAAATTGAAAACCCTGGAGGACACCCTTGGGGACGGTCCTCCTCAGGGAGTGGCATTCGCTCAGAATGCGGTAAAGACTGCTAAACCCACAGAAGGGGATAGTGGAGAGGATGGTTACCAGGGCAGCTCCTATATTGTCAGGAAACCGGAACTGCGCACCAGCGAGTCTGAGCCCGTTGATCTTGAGGTGCCACCATCATCGGAACTGTATCCGGAACCGGCTCAAACAGCATACGATTTTCACCCGGAACAAAACACAAGCCTTGAGAGCCATAAGTCCGGGGATACCGGTGAGGGGCAGGTACATACAGAAGAACAAGGTGCGGTTTTCCATACGGAAAGCCGGGAGCCGGAAAGCGTACCATCCAAAAGCGCGAAGAACACTACGCAGGATAAGCGTGGTCAAAATGGACACCCCGAAAAGAAAAAAGCCGATTATGAAAAGAAAAAATCCGGCAATTCCCAGCTGAAGGTGAAAGAGACGGATTCTTCTGTCAAGATCAGTGGAAAAGTGGAGTTGAATACCTGGCAGAGGGACGCCACTGTAAACCAGATCAGTAATCAGACCCCGGCCCTTGCCAGCGGGGCGGCACAGGTACGGTCATTTGCGAACTACGGACAAGCCGTAATGGCGCAGGCTGGCGGAGGAGCTGCTGTGGGTGTTGCCGGCTCAGCCGCTACGGGTGGCGTAGGCTTTGCTATCCAAGCAGGGGAAAAGTTGGCTCAGAAACTTACAGAGCAAATTAAAGAAGCAGTACAAAACGCGGTATCATCTTTCCAGAGTTCACAAAAATCCTGGGGAGCGATTACCGCGATATTTTTTATCCCATTGCTGCTGATGTTAGCAGTGGTAGGCGTGTTCCGTATGGGCGGGAGCGCCACCAATGTGGGATTGTCGGAACAAGTCTTGGAACTGATGCCTCAAATCCGGGAAGCTTGCCAGAATAACGGTATTCCGGAATATGTGCCGCTGGTAGCCGCTGTGGTGATGCAGGAATCCGGCGGTAACGTTGAACTGGTCCATGGGGACGTGATGCAGTGCGCCGAAGGCATGGGCTATCCGGTAGGGACGCCTGTGCCGGTGGAGGAATCCCTGGATTTCGGTACGGAGCTGCTGGCGGATTACCTCAGCCAGGCCGGGTCGTTCGGGCCATCGGATATTGCCAGTATCAGCTTGGCTTTGCAGTCTTATAACTTTGGAGGAGGGTATCTTACCTGGGCTCTGGAGCACTATGGCGGATACAGCAAGGAAAACGCCCAGGAGTTCTCTGACATGCAGGCTGCTGCCATGGGATGGAGCGGGTATGGCGATCCGGAGTATGTAGATCATGTGCTGCGTTACTATCAGGTAACCCAGGGCGGCATGGGAGACCGCAGCGCCATTGCCAACGGATTTTTTGCTTATCCGTTCCCGGGACACACTTGGACTACATATGACGGGCATGAGGGTATTGACATCTCTTTCAGTGGGATTGAGGGGCAGCCAGTCTATGCGGCGGCAGCGGGGACAGTATCCTACGTCCAGAATGGATATGGAAATCTCCAGGGAAGTGATGGATTGGCCTCCTATGGCAACTGTGTGTTTATAGACCACGAAAACGGCTGGGAATCCCGCTATGCCCACATGACTGTAGCGGTGGCACAGCAGGGCCAGTATGTCCAGGAGGGACAGTTGCTGGGTTATGTGGGCAATACAGGTAATTCTTACGGGGCGCACCTCCATCTGGCTTTGTACTATTACGGAAGCCCATCCTCTGGTGGAGTGATCTACGCGGAGCAGGCATGGCCTCAGCTGAAAGAATAAAAACCGGAACCAGTTCCGGTTTTTATTGCTGTATTCACAAATTACCATTATAATAATTGGAGATGAGATCATGGAAAAAGTTTTGCGGGTCCTGTATTTTGTCATACCCGTGCAAGTGTTTCTGCTTATTATAGCCGGGCTGGTATGGATGGGACTGGAAACCACTGAGGAGGTCATTAGTATGCCCGATTTTTCCGGGATTTTATGGGATGTTGTGATTGGAATCATAACATCCCTGGTAGGGACAGTTCTCACCACTGTAGCTATGTGGTTTGCTTTTCTCCGTAAAATCCCCCAAAAGACAGAAGAAAAAGTAAATAAGCTGCTCAATGAGAGACTCAATTATGAGACCACCAACCATAATGCTGTCATGCAGGCTCTGAATCCAAACACAACTTACCTTTCTGGAGAACATGCTCGCCTTTCGGAAGAACATACTCATCTTTCTGGAGAAAATACGCGCCTTTCAGATCAGATATCCTTTGAGTGTGGCGATATTAGAGACAGAGTTACTGAGGTTCATACCCATTTACGGGTGGAAAAAGCGGTTGCGGAGGGCAGGCAAGCCCAGCTGACCGCTGAACAGAGGGATATCAAGAAATATGTGGAAGGCCTTGCCGGGTTTGAAAGAAATATGGAAGTCCTGCAAGAGCAGCTGGTTCAAACAAAAGAGCGCAGCCGGGAGCTGGAAAGGACTGTTGAGCAGCTTCGCGGGGAACTGGAAAAGGAGAAAAGTCAGAACCGGCAACTGCTGAAACAACTGTTGACACAAAGGGGTCAGGAGCATTCCCAGCAGAGAGGACCGCAGACGCCACCTCAAAAACGGGATATCGATTACGACGAACCGTCGCTGTAAGGAGGGCCGGGAGATCTCCCGGCCCTTTCCTTTTTCCCAAAACCGGAACTAGTTCCGATTTTACTTCTGTATCACCGTTCTAGTCCTCCGGAAAAGTCAACGGAGTTGACTTTGAAGCATCGGTGGTCCATTTACTACTGATATCATGTTTTTCACAAAAATCTGCGACAGGTTTTCCTAGTAACACCTGGGTTTTATGAAGATTTCGGACGTGCCCGTTGTTCATGCCTTTATGCCGAAGCCAACCGCAAAAGAAGAAGCCTTCCTCTTGTTCTGAAACGGACAATTCGCTTTTTTTGAAGTGAACAAAATATTTTGGATCAACAAGTTGTGGTGAAGCATGGTGTGGTAAATGTCCATCAATATATTTTAGAAACGCAAAGGAAGTGAAATGGTTTTCGGAATAGTTTAGATTCAATATTTCACAAAGCTTCCTAAAATCTATTTCATTCGTGTCCAATATAAAACCGGGGAATAAGTGTAGTATACAAGCAAAATTGTGATTATGTGTTCCTATCATTAGTTCAAAAGGATTTGAATCCAGGTCTAAAATGCAATCGAACTTTACTTGGTTATATACAATTTCAAACTGCTCTATGCTTTTGCGATTGTGACGAATAGAAGTACATAGAGGTGACAAATTTTGAAATCTAAACCGCATAACGTAACCTCCTTTATGATAAAACAAAAAACAGTTGTATTTTATGACAATATGGCCTCTCCAACGTATATTCGTGTAGTCTCAGAACGGCTGAATTTGGACCATATCATTTATACCGAGTCGACTGAGAATCCGTTGAGATACTGTGATTTAAATAGTATGGCAGAAACAAAGCTTTTTGAAAAAATACTATTTTGTTCCAGTGGAGCGAGCTGTTCACATAATTCGCTCTATATCAGGCATCCCAAGGGGAGTGTTGCGCCGGAGGAAGAAATTGCATTTCTTAACGATGATTGGCTCAATATAGATGATATTATTCTTGTTGATTCAATCAATGACAAAGAAGCAATTAAATGATGAAAAATGCAAGTGATTGAGTGGAAAGAAACGTGGTGGGATGCACCGCAAAACTTTTGTTTTGCGGTGCATCCTTTTTTGCCAAAACCGGAACCAGTTCCGGTTTTCTATGAATTTAAGGGGAAATGAAAATATGACAAAAAAGGTCGTGAGAGCGACGCACAGGAAGAACGGGAAGGTGTATGCATGGCTTTTGCCGGAGGGAATGGCGATCCCGCCGCCGGGGAGCTGGGTACTGGTGGAAAGCAGAGATGGTTATGCCGCTGTAAGAGTAAAGGATGTCCAGGACGCGCGGGAGCCGTACCCGGCCCGAAAAGTGGTCAAGAGGATTGAATCGGTCGGGGAATGGTGCGCGTATAGAGAACGCTCTGAGCATAGTGATTCTATCACTTCGTTTGCGGCAGAGTTAAAGCGATGGGAAAACTGCGGTTTGGATATGGAGCCATATTGGGAGGCGGGATACCAGGTGAGACAACTTCGCCAGCTGCGACTGGGATTGGCAATGGGCCTGCGTGTAGATGGGTACACGGACCCGGCTATCCCCGCCAATAAAATGGAAAGTCTGCGCTGGAAGGAAATGGCTCGCGTGGCCATGGCCCTGAGGCTGATGCCGGAAGGGCTGTCAAAGCGCCAGCAAAAAGAAGTTCTCTATGGTCTGCAACAAGGGGTAGACGTTACGCTGTTTAACGACCCGTCTATTCCCTGGCGTAAAATGCGGGATATCCGGGTGTGCTTGAAAAAAGGAATCCCAGCGGACAAGATCATGGGATTGTCCCATAAAGAACTGGCCCGGCTCCGTGCTGCGTGGCCGGATCATGAAAAAGAAAGTTGAAAGGAAACCGTCCGGGCAACCGGACGGTAATTTTTATTTAGGGAGTAGATTTTATGAGTACCTTGTGTTTGCCTTACATGAAGGCCCCGGCGGAAGGGCCAAGGTATCGCTTTTTTGGGCTGCCTAAGCAGCTGCTGACCAGCCCGGTGTTCGCTGGGCTGCACCGGATGGCAAAGCTGCTCTACAGCATGATGCTGAACCGATTAACTCTTTCAGAGAGCAAAGGGCAGGAGTATATGGACGATCAGGGACGGCTTTATATCATCTACACGATCGATCAGGTGCGAAGTGACTTGAACTGCGCAAAGGGTACGGCGGTAAAGCTTTTAAAACAGCTTGCGGATTTGGGTCTGATCGAAAAGAAGCGCCGTGGGCAGGGGAAACCCAGCTTGCTCTATATCAAGGATTTCCAGGCGGTGGAGGAATCGAAAAAATTGGAAGCTGAGCAAGAGCAGCCGGAGGAAACTCCCTCTCAAAAGGGCGGCGTGCTTAACTTCTTGAATTTAAAATTTTTTACTTCTGAAACTGCGGAACAAACGGCTGCTCATGAAGCAAAAGGGCAAGGGGACACAATCTATGACGGAAAAATGGAATCCAAAGAAGTTGAAAAAATCCAGGAAAAACCTGGGCTTTTTGGGCGTTTCAGGGCTTTCCGAAAATCTCTTTCCAAAAACGGTTCTGGCAGGGAAAGGAAAGAAAAGGGCAGGGGGACTTGTTTTCAGAAGTTAAAAATTTTTACTTCTAGAATTTAAATTTTTTTACTTCTAGAAGTTCAATTTCTTTGCTTCTTGAAGTCTAAAATCTTTACCCTAGAAATACTGACCTTAGAAAGACAGACTTAAATATCCTTCCTTCCATCCCTAACCTTCCTTCCGGAGAGGAAAGAAGAAGGATGAAAAAGGTATTTTTGCTGAACAGAAATAAAATAAAGAAAGTCCCAGGGGGAAGTGCGCCTGTTTGGTACTGGCAGCGGTACAATGGAGAAACCTCGGCGTAAAATACCGGGAGTTTAGTTTGGAGGTTTCAAAATGCAGGAAATGACGATTGGCGAGTGGTTGGATCAGTGGTTTGAGGTGTATACCGAAGATTTAGCAGAAAGTACTGTTGCTATTTATCGGGATGCACGCAGAAGGGTAAGCAAGGATTATCCAGAACTTGAACAGATGAATCTGGCATCCTTGACCCCAATAAAATTTCAGTCAATCTTAAATAAGCTCGGAAAAAAATATGCCAAGAGTACGCTGAATCACATTAAAGTGCTGTACAATAAATTATATCATGCGGCTATTGAAAATCACTTGTGTGAATGGAATCCCATTCATGCAACGACAATACCGAAATATGCGTCCCAAAAGATTGTAAATGCACTTCCGGAAGATCAACAGCGGAAATTTGAAGAGGCGGCGTCAAAATTGCCTGTTGTAGATCACTTTGCTATTTTGACTTTGCTGTTTACAGGATTACGTCGGGATGAACTACGCCGTCTGACCTGGGATGATTGGGACAAGGAACGACATATACTGAGCATTCGGAAAAGTAAGACAAAAAACGGGGTGAGAAATGTGCCGTTGATACCAGAAGTCACAGTAATGTTTGTGCAATTATCACACCGTGCAGAAGCAAAGCACTCTCCCTTTATATTTAGCTCTAATGGAAAGCAGTTGACATATGGCCATATGAGATATATATGTAAAAAAGCCGCCAAACTAGCCGGGATAAATCATGTAACGCCTCATATTCTGCGTCACAGCTTTGCCACCCGGATGATTGAACAAGGGGCAGACCCCAAGAGCCTTTCAATGATCATTGGACATGCCAATGTGGCGTTTACCTTGCAGCGCTATGTGACTGTTGACCAGAGCCACTTGGCCGATCAAATGATGCTGCTTTCCAATATCCACAAAGAAAAAGAGAGAAGATAAGAAATTCCCGGAGGCGGTAGAATCCGTCCCGGGAATTTTAATGAAAACCGGAACTGGTTCCGGTTAAAATGTATCTTCAAAATGCAACCAAAAAAGGTTGCAAAATAAAAAGGAATGTGCTATACTAAAGACACAGAAAAAGAAATAAGTAAACCGCCTGAGGAAAGGCGGCAAAATTTGGGATTGACAAACCCGTAAAATATGCTTAAAATAAAAAACGCACCTAATTTTTGGCAAAATAAAAACTCCCATAACCTTTAAAAGGGTCACACCCCTGATAAAGGTATTGGCATCTTCCAGACATGACAAGTATCTGAAAGACACATGGAAGTTTCTGCTTGAACAGGTAAGAGTAATCATACCATGTTGCAAGTCGGATTTCAAGGGCTTTCAGAGAAAATCTGAGCCCTTTTTTTGTGCCCTGACTGCCACAAGCGGTCAAACAGGGTAGATATGCGTGGCGGGACCGGACAGCCGACCCCCTGCGCACATAAAAGTGAATAGCACGAGCGGTGAAAATACGAAAGCCACCATAACAGTTACGCCAAGACCACGGTCCCCGTGCGAGCGAGCCAACGTGTTAGCAGCACGTTGCTACTTTGGGGGCTGGGCTGAGATGTTCAGGAACATCTCTCTTACTCGGCAGGAACGGTGAGATTCCGTATACTTTAAGACCGGAGATGAAGATAACCGGTGTCCGTGCGTAAAACAAAAACCAAGGAGGTTATCTCCTTGTAGATCGGCTCAATCTTTTGGTTGAGCCGATACACAAAGAGATAATTTTCCAAATTAAGGAAGGTCTGAAATACTATGCCAAGAAAACGACACACCAAGCGGGGACGCTTCGGCTGCAAGCCAGCACCAACCGTCAAGGGAACGGAACATATTGTCCAAGCTATTCAAAAAGAGAAAGCCAATGTAAGACAATATCCCCTTGTGTATGCGCTCACCGAACTAACGCTGAGCGCATCTACAAAGAGATAATGGTGGGGACAACAGGACTCGAACCTGTGACCTCCTACGTGTGAAGCAGGCGCTCTAACCAGCTGAGCTATGCCCCCGTAACAGGCAATAGTATAGCAGATTATCCTTTCTCCGTCAAGCCCTGATTTAAAAATATTTCTTTTTTCACAAACCGGCAAGGTTATTCAAAAAGCCTTTTTAACTGCCGGCGGTCACGTTGTCCACTTTGCCGCATAGGATGAACTGGGAAAACTTTTCCCGGAAAGGAGGTGGCGTTATGGCAGAACTTCCGAAAAAAGGCATCGATATTTCAGAGTTTAACGGAGATGTAAATCTAGCCGCCTTAAAGGGCCAGATCGATTTCGTCATTATCCGGTGCGGCTATGGCGGGAACTATTCCAACCAGGACGACCCGCAGTTCGAGAACAACGTGCGCAAGTGCGAGGCCGCCGGTATCCCCTGGGGGACGTATTTGTATTCTTACGCCAAAGATACGTCTATGGCCCAAAGCGAGGCAGCCCACACACTGCGGCTTCTACAAGGGAAACGGCCCCAGTACGGCGTGTGGTACGACGTGGAGGACAAGACCCTTCCTACCGGGGAAGGGCTCATCGACAATGTGGTGACCTATTGCCAGGCTGTGCAGAAGGCGGGATATTACTGCGGGGTCTATTCCTTTTTATCTTGGATGCAGACCAGGCTCAACAGCCCCCGGCTGGACCCTTATGACAAATGGGTGGCCCAGTGGAGCAGCCAGCTGGATTATAAGAAGCCCTTTGGCATTTGGCAGTTTACCGATCAGCTGGTGCTGGGCGGCAGAAAATTTGACGGGAACTGGGCCTATAAAGATTATCCGGCCCTTACCGCCGGAAAGGAGGAGGATAGCATGACGGAAGCGGAAGTGATCAAACTGGCCCGTGCTGAGGCACAAAAGGTCTACCGTGAAAACGAGGAGAAATATAAGACTATCGCCTCGCTGCCTTCTTGGGCCCGGGCCGCAGTGGAACAAGTGTATCAAGAGCTGGGGCTTTCAGGCGCAGGAGGTTCAGGGGCTCAGACCCAGATCGACGCCAGCGACACGTATGTGAGAGCCTTAGCGGTGATTTCAAAATTGCTGGACAAACTGAATGAAACAGACGCTTTGAAACAAACGGAGGCGTAAAGCTGGTCCCCCGAGGTTCCCCCCTCGGGGGACCGCTGGTTTCCACGGGAATTTTCCGGGGCGGATTGGTTTGGCTGGGTTGTTTCTTGCCGTATTCTGTAGTAAAATAGCAGTAAGATTTACAACTATCCGAAAGGGTGAAGCTGTATGGAGAAGCAAAAACTCAGCCTGGAGATCAGCCGTCTTTTGAACTATGGTTTGCAAAGGGGCCTGCTGGCCCACGAGGATGAGGCTTACGCTGCCAACCGTATGTTGGCGCTGTTGGGCCTGCGGGAGTTCGAACACCAGCCGGTGGAAGAGGAGCTGCGGTTCCCGGCGGAGCCGCTGGAAGCCCTTTGCGATTACGCCGCGGAACAAGGGCTCATCGAGCCCGATACCCGGGACGCGCGGGATCAATTCGATACTGAGCTGATGAACTGCCTGATGCCCCGGCCCTCTGAAGTGGTGGGAAAATTCTATGCCCTGTATGAGCAGGACAAGCAAGCCGCCACAGATTATTACTATGGTCTGAGCCGTTCTTCCAACTATATCCGTGTGGACCGGGTGGAAAAGGACAAGCTGTGGACCGCTCCTACGGAATATGGCGATTTGGTGATCACCATCAACCTTTCTAAACCAGAGAAAGACCCGAAAGCGATTGCCGCGGCAAAGAACGCGCCTCAGTCTGGCTATCCCAAGTGCGCCCTCTGCCGGGAGAACGAAGGCTATCTGGGCAGTGCCAACCAAGCAGCCCGTGGCAACCACCGGCTTATCCCCCTGACTTTGGGCGGGGAGCCTTGGTTCTTGCAGTATTCCCCTTATGTGTATTATAACGAGCATTGCATCGTTCTCAGCGGAGAGCACCGGCCCATGAAGGTGAGCCGGGCTTCCATGGACCGCTTGTTGGAATTCGTCACGCTGCTGCCCCATTATTTTGTCGGCTCCAACGCGGACCTGCCCATCGTGGGAGGCTCTATCCTTTCCCACGACCACTTCCAGGGCGGGCGGTATGAGTTCCCCATGGCGAAAGCGCCTGTGCGGGAACCGGTGGAGTTCGCCGGGTTTGAAGATGTGCAGGCCGGCATCGTCCATTGGCCCATGTCCGTTCTCCGGCTGCGTGGCAAAGACCGGGAGCGCTTGGCTTCGCTGGGAGAGAAGATCCTCGCCGCCTGGCGGGAATATTCCGACGAAAGCGTGGACATCCTGGCTTATACGGGGGATACGCCTCACAATACCATTACGCCTATCGCCCGGCGCCGGGGAGACGACTATGAGCTGGATTTGGTGCTGCGCAACAACCGCACCACAGAAGAGCATCCCCTGGGGCTGTTCCATCCCCACGCCCAGTATCACCACATCAAGAAAGAAAATATTGGCCTGATCGAGGTGATGGGACTGGCGATTCTGCCGCCCCGCCTGCTTGCAGAGACAAAGCTGCTGGAACAGGCTTTGAAGAATCCGGCTAAAGGGGCAGAGATTATGGCCCGTCCGGAAATGGAAAAGCATCTTGCTTGGTATGAAGAGCTGAAAAACGCCGGGGCCGGAGAAGGGGACACCCAGCGGTGTATCCAAGAGAGCATCGGCACGATTTTTGGAAAGATTTTGGGCAACGCCGGGGTGTATAAAGACACTGAGGAAGGCCGGGAAGCTTTCCGCCGGTTTTGCCGTAGCCTGTGATTCCAATGCGGGCCCTCTCCCTCAGGGAGAGGGCCTTGTGTCTCTTTTTCCCAGCCCGGTGCCTTGGATGTGGGAAGGCCGTCCTGCCGGAATACCTTTTCTGTGAGGAATGCGCCTCATCCTTGCCGGGCCAGCCTTTTTCACGAGAGCTGCCTCTGGCCCAGGCGCCGGGTGGTTTCCTGCCGGTGCTGGCTTCCCTTTCCTATGGGGAAGGATTCCGTAAGACGCTGCACCGTTTCAAGTTCCGGGAGGAATGGGGGCTTTCCACGGCTTTGGGCCAGATGATGGGGGAAACAGCCCGGTCCTTTTCCAAGGATTTCTCTCTGGTGACTTGTGTGCCCATGTCGGCCCAAAAGCTGCGCAGGAGAGGTTATAACCAAAGCGCCCTGCTGGGAAAGGCGGTAGCTAAAGAATTGGGGCTGCCTTTCCGGTACGCTTTGGAGCAGGCCCGGGAGACGGATACCCAGCATCGGCTCACCCGTCCCCAGAGAGCAGACAATGTCCGGGACGCTTACAGCGGCAAGGCCATAGCTTCGGGAAAGGATATCTTGCTTGTGGACGATATCGTGACCACTGGGGCCACATTGCTTTCCTGCGCCCGGGCGCTGTATCAGGCGGGGGCCAAGTCTGTCTGCGGCCTGTGCGCCGCCAGCGACTTGCTCCGGCAGGACCATGATGAGGAATAGGATCGCCGTCTGCGGCTGGGTTTTGCCGGGGCGGCTGTACCAGTAAGGGGGATATGAATGCTTCATCGTTTTTCAAGAGAAGAACTGCTGGTGGGCCAAGAGGGGCTGGAGAAGCTCCGGCGGGCCCGGGTAGCGGTGTTCGGCATTGGAGGGGTGGGCGGCTATGTGGTGGAAGCCCTGGCGCGAAGCGGCATAGGCGCTTTAGATCTGTTCGATGGGGATGAGGTGAGCCTGACCAACATCAACCGGCAGATCATCGCCTTGGAAAGCACCGTGGGCCGCCCCAAAGTGGAAGTGGCCAAAGAGCGGGTTTTGGAGATCAATCCCCAATGCCGGGTGGAAGCCTGCCAGCTCTTTTTCACCCCGGAGAACGCCGGGCAGGTGGATTTCTCCCAATACAGCTATGTGGCGGATGCCATCGACACAGTAACGTCCAAGATCGAACTGCTGCGTTTGTGCCGGGAAGCCGGTGTGCCGGTCATCAGTTCTATGGGGGCGGGCAATAAGCTTAATCCCACAGCTTTTCGGGTGGACGCCATCGAAAAGACCAGTGTCTGCCCCCTGGCAAGGGTCATGCGCCGGGAGTTGAAAAAGCGGGGGATCACCGGGGTGAAAGCGGTGTATTCTACCGAAGAGTCTCTTTCTCCCGCCCAAGCTCAGGAAGGGGACGTGAAAGGGACCGCGGGCCGGCCCACGCCTGGAAGCATGGCGTTTGTCCCCAGCGTGGCCGGGCTGATCTTGGCAGGGGAGATCGTAAAAGACCTGCTGGCAGAATAAGGAGGGACCAACCGTGGAACAATGTGTAGCTGTCTTTCGAGCGGGAGGATATACCTTTCCCTTGAACCGCACCTATGTTATGGGGATTTTGAACGTTACGCCCGATTCTTTTTCCGATGGGGGAAAGTACCTGTCTCCAGAAGTGGCTGTGAAGCACGCTTTGGAAATGGCCCGGGAAGGCGCGGACCTGATCGATATCGGCGGGCAGTCCACCCGGCCGGGGTATGAAGCCATTCCTCCCCGGCAGGAATGGGACAGAATTCGGGAGATACTTCCCGCGGTGGTCCAGGAGACCGGCCTGCCCGTTTCGGTGGATACCTTTTATCCTTGGGTCGCCCAAAGGGCGCTGGAAGCAGGTGCGTCCATTATAAATGATGTGTCCGGTTTTGGGGACGAAATGCTCCAAGTGGCGGCAAGCTCCCAATGCGGCTGCATCGTGATGCACCCGGGCTCAGATGAAGGGGAGCTGTTCCAGCGGGTGAAGGGCTTTTTCCTGGAGCGTCTCCGGGCGGCGGAGGAACTTGGCATTTCACGGGAACGGCTCTGCTTTGACCCGGGAGTGGGGTTCGGCAAGACTATGGAGGAGAACTTGGCTCTTATCGCCCATGCGGGGCGGGTAAAAGTGGAAGGCTGCGCTTTGCTGATGGCGGCTTCCCGTAAACGGGTGACAGGCGCGCCTTGCGGCAATCCTCCATTTGAGGAGCGGCTGGCTGCTACCATCGCCGCCCATACCGTGGCTGTGCTGGATGGGGCAGACATGGTCCGGGTGCACGACGTAAAAGAAGCGGTTCAAGCGTCCCGCATGGCAGACGCTTTGATGAAGATCTGCTGAGAGATTTCCGTCAAGGAAAAGGAGGACATTATGGATACCATACATATAAAGGGGTTGCGCATATTTGCTTATCATGGCGTGGGCGCCGAGGAAAAGCGTGACGGACAGAACTTTGTTCTGGATATTGCCATGAAAGGCGATTTGAGCCAGGCGCGGCGCAGCGACGATTTGAATGAGACAATCAATTACGCGGCGGTATGCGGCACTGTGCGGGAAGCCTTTACAAAAGAAAGCTTCGACCTGATCGAGCGGGCGGCCCAGCAGGTGTGCGAAGCGGTCCTGGAAGGTTATCCGAAAGTGGAGGAAGTTACCGTGCTGCTGAAAAAGCCGGAAGCGCCTATTCCGGAAGAGTTTGACTATGTGGCGGTGGAGATTACCCAGCGCCGGAAGGAGGGTTGACCATGCAGGTGGTTTTAGGATTGGGTACCAACTTAGGGGACCGGGAGGACAATCTGGCCCGGGCACTGGACGCTTTGGAGCATTTGGAAGATACCCAGCTTTTGAAGCTTTCCAATTTATATGAGACAGAGCCTTTTGACGTGATCAGCCAGCAGGACAACTATTTGAACTGCTGCGTGCTTTTAGAGACAAGGATGAAACCCCAGCGGCTGCTGGAGCACTGCCTGGAGATCGAGAAGAGTTTGGGACGGGTGCGGGTGGAATATCATGGGGCCCGCACCATGGATATCGATGTGCTGGTGTGTGAGGGGTTCACCTCGGATACGGATACGTTAACAGTACCCCACCCCCACATTCGGGAGCGGGCGTTTGTAATGGTGCCATTGTCCGATCTGTTCCCACAGCACCAAGCGCTGGGGTATGATTTCCACCAGGCTTACGAAGAAGTGGATAAATCCGGGGTTTCGCTGTATAAGTGAGGTGGATCATGTTAGGGAAGAAAGTGATCGTCATTGGAAGCCCCGGAGGTGGGAAAAGCACTTTTTCCCGGGGGCTGAGCCGTGTTTCCGGTTTGCCCATTACCTATTTGGACCAGCTGAATTGGAACAGCGACCGCACTACCGTTTCCAGGGAGGTGTTCCAGCAGCGGCTGGAACAAGCCTTGGAACAGGCGGCCTGGATCATCGATGGGAATTATCAGCGAACGTTGGAGGTGCGAATCCAGCAGTGCGATACGGTGTTCTTTTTAGATTTCCCCGTGGAAGTTTGCCTGGAGGGCGTGCGCTCCCGGTTTGGCAAATCTCGACCGGATATCCCTTGGGTGGAGACCCAGGTGGACTGGGAGTTTATGCAGTATATCCGGGAATTTCCTGATAAAAACAAACCCAAGATTTTGGCTCTGCGGGAAAAATACCCTTTCAAGCGGTGGGTAGTGTTCCATTCCCGAGGGCAGGCGGACGCTTATCTGCAAGGCTATGAACAAGCAAAATGCTTCTGAGAAAATTGGTGAAATAGACGAAGAAAAACCAGCGTTTTTTTCAATCGAAATTTGGTGTTTGTCAGAGAAAAAAGATAAAACTACTGTCAATGTTAATAGAAAGTCGTTTTCTTTCTGGTTAATAAGCCGAAAAATAAGTCCGAGCCACATTCCTTCCTTGCAATTATAAAAAAGGGGCGTATAATAGCAAACTGGGTTAATACTTAATAATTGCGAAATAGGAGGGATGAGCAGGTGGAAGGCGGTTATCAATTTCTGTTAGACTTTGCCTTGATATTGCTCTCAACGAAACTGCTTGGTTTGCTGACCCAGCGGTTCCAGCTGCCCCAGGTGGTGGGCGCGCTGCTGGCCGGATTGATTTTGGGACCGGCAATTTTGGGTGTCATTCAAGAAACGGAGTTCATTCGTGAAACAGCGGAAATCGGCGTAATCGTGATGATGTTCTGCGCGGGCATGGGGACAGACATTCAAGAGCTCAAGCGCAGCGGCAAAGCGTCGTTTATCATTGCCCTCATCGGCGTGATCGTGCCCTTGGTCGGCGGTTTTATCCTGGCGTATTTCTTTAATAAGCCCGGCATTATCGAGTCTGACGCCAGCACCCCGGTGTTTTTACAGAACATGTTTATCGGCGTGATCCTGACCGCCACTTCGGTAAGTATTTCTGTGGAAACACTGAAAGAATTGGGAAAATTGAAAACCCGTTCCGGCAACGCCATTTTGGGCGCCGCCATCATCGACGATATCCTTGGCATCATTGCTCTTACCGTGATCAGCAGCATGGCGGATTCTTCGGTGAACATCTGGATCGTGCTTTTGCAGATCTTGGGTTTCTTCGTGTTCACGGCAGTGGCCGGCTTCCTGTTTTACAAGTTCTATGTTTACTGGGTGGTGCCCAACCAGAAGGGGATGCACCGCCATGTGATCATCGCCTTTGTGTTCTGCCTGCTGATGTCTTATGTGGCGGAAGAGTTTTTCGGCGTGGCCGACATCACCGGCGCGTTTTTCGCGGGCTTGATCATTTCCAGCACCCAGCGCAGCCAGTATCTGGCCAGTAAATTTGACGTGCTCTCTTACGCGTATCTTTCTCCCTTGTTTTTCGCAAGCATCGGCTTGCAGGTCACTTTGCCGGAGATGACTCCCAGCATCATACTGTTCTCGGTACTGCTGTTGATCGTGGCTGTTTTGACAAAGGTGTTGGGCTGCGGCTTTGGCGCTAAGCTCTGCCATTATCAAAACTATCAGTGTGCCCGTATCGGCGTGGGCATGGTATCCCGTGGCGAGGTCGCGTTGATCGTAGCCAGTAAGGGTATGGCTTTGGGATTGATGGGTTCCAGCTTCTTAGGGCCGGTGATTTTGATGGTTGTTGCAACTACGATCATTACTCCCGTTCTTTTGAAGATCGTATTCCGCTGGGGCCCGGCAAACACTCCCGCAGTGGACAAAGGTTTCTCCGAAAACTACGACCAGTTGGGCGTGTTGCGTAGTGGCATTGGCGTGAAAGATTTGGCTGAAAAAGCCGAGGCGCAGATGCAGGAGCCCCAAGAGCAAAAATAATAATTGGAGAAAGCTGGCAGTTTGATTGCTCAGCGAAAAGTTTCCATGAAAAATCCCCAAGCTGCAGGCTTGGGGATTTTTTTCTTTATCACTCATGGAAGGGCGTTATACTTCGGTAAATTCCATCATAATGCCGTGGGGGATAATCTTTGCTAAAAAACGGTAGAATTTATAGAACAGGCTGCGGGTGTACACCATTTTTCCGCGTTTGGCTGCCCGCAGGGAGCCGATGGCCACTTCCCGGGCGTCTACCCTGGGCAATTTGTCGATCAGCCGGGATTTCCCTTCGGGCACGCCGGCAATATGCCAAAAATCCGTGTCCATGGGGCCAGGGCAGGCAGCCAGCACTTTGATTCCCCGGGGACGGAGCTCATCGTGCAAAGCTTTAGAGAGCGCCAGCACATAGGCTTTTGTGGCGGAATAGACCGACATGCGGGGTGTGGGAGCAAACGCGGCAATGGACGCCACATTGATGACCAGGCTGTCATCCAGCATATAGGGCAGGCAAAGCCGGGTGATGGCCGTGAGTGCGCGGCAGTTCAAGTCTACCATACCCACTTGGGCGTCGCGGTTAGAGGAAAAAAAGTCACCGCATTTGCCGTAGCCCGCGTTGTTTACCAGCACTTTGATCTCCGGGTTGTTCTCTTTCAAAAGCTTTTCAAAGATCGTGACGCTTTCCTCTTTGGAAAGGTCCAAAGAAATGGCGGCAATGGTCTTGTCCGGATGCTCTTCGGCGATTTCTTTTAACAATTCTTTCCGGCGGGCCACCAGCCAAAAGGCGTCCACGCTGGGGTATTGGGCAATGATTGCGTTGATATATTCCTTCCCGAGGCCGCTGGAGGCTCCGGTGATTACGGCGGTTACCATGGAAAACGTCCCCCTTCTTAAAAAGATAAGTCTTGCTTCTTATTTTACCCTTTTCCGTCCTGCCCGTCAATGCGGGAGTTTGGGGGAAGGTTTACAATTTTTTAAGATTTTTCTCTGTCTTATCAGGCGCTCTTATGATATAATAGCCCCAGCCACCGCAACCGCGGTGAAGTTTCTCCCGATCATTCAAGCGCTGTGCCACGAAATTGAGTTGCGCCCGGCGGGGAATGCGGCTTGACAGAGATTAAAAAAAGGACGGATGAATTGTGAAGCTCAAGAAATGGACGGCGGCGCTGTTGGCGCTGGTGCTCATGCTGGCCCTGCCTCTCTCGGCGGCGGCAGAAACTTTCTCTACCGAAGATTTTACCATCGAGATTCCCAACGGGATGTATCATTTCAGCCCCTCTACCCCAGTGGACGACCCCTCGTGGGCCCTGGCGGGAGTGGCGAATCCTGAAGAAAAACTGCAAGTCTATCAGGATATGAACGGCATTGCCGAGCTGGTTACCGAAGATGGAAAGACCAGCGTTCTGATCATGCAGAGCGAGTCGGATAAATCCAAACAGATTTTCAGCCTTAAAGATTTAACTGAGGAAGACAGAAATCAATTTTTGGATGGTCTGATGCAGTCTCGCACAGAAGAGATCAAAGTGGATAAATATTATATCGACATAGAAGGCCAGCCCTTCTACCGGGTGCGGGTAGACGGTTCTTATGAGGAGACCGAGTATCACGAGCTGTTCTATGGCACCATCATCAACGGGTATTCTTTGACCTTTGATATTTATGGCGGCGAGCAAAGCGTTACCCAGGAGCAGGAGGATATGCTGCTGGGAATGGTAGAATCTATTTCTTTTTCTCAGATCTTGGAAAAGCCTGAAACAACTGTCAATATGCAGGATGTGGCAGTGGTGATCACGATTTTAGTGCTGCTGCTTTTGGTGATTTTTGTACCGATCATATATTTCCCCATCAAAAATAAGCGGGATAAAAAGCTGAAAGCCAAATTGGCTGAAAAGCTGACAGAATACCACAAGACCCACGGGGATAACGAAACAAATCTGGGTGAATTGCGGTTTGCCAATTCCACCGAATGCACGAAAGAGGCCATCCACATCTTTAGCATGTACCAGTCTTACGTAAAAAATCTAGGCTCCCTGTTGATCGGGGGATTCTTGTGCGTCAGCGCTTTTGTGGTGGCTTTCGCCCTGGACGCTGAATGGTGGGGAAAACTGCTGGTAGTAGGCGTAGTGGTCTACTATGGATATAAGGTGTTCAATATGCCCCATGTGTTGGAAAAAATTCAGCGCAAAGTGTATGACCGGGGTGTTTCTTCCACAGCTCATTACGCTTTTTATGATGAAGCGTTCCGGGTTTCCGGCATCCAGTCGGCCAGTGTGTTCCCCTATTTCCAGATCACCGACGTGCGCCGGCACAATCACTATATCTATCTGTATTATGGCCCCGAGAACGCCTATATGGTGGACCGGTATACGTTCTCTTTGGGCGAGTATGAGGACTTTGTAAAATTCATCTCGGAAAAGACCGGGAAAAAACTGTAAAGGGGTCGGAAGCTATGAAACAGCCTATCGGTATCATTGGGGCCATGAAAGTGGAAGTGGACGCGATTTTGGCGGGTATGGAATCCAAGCGGGAAGAGCTCCATGGCGGCATGACGTTTACCCAGGGGACTTTGGCAGGCGTGCCCTGCGTAGTTTCCCAGTGTTCGCCGGGAAAGGTCAACGCCGCTTTGTGTGCCCAGGCCATGGCGGACTTTTTCTCGCCCAGGCTGGTGCTGAATATCGGTGTGGCAGGCGGCATCGGGGAAAACGTCCATATTGGGGACGTGGTGATCGCCACCGCTTGCGTGCAGTATGATTTTGATACCACCGCGCTGGATGGCTGCCCCATCGGGGAAATGTCCCTTCCCGGTGCTGAGGCCCCCCTGCGGGAAATTCCCTGCGATGAGGCTTTGGCCAAGGTTTTGGCTGCGGCTTCGGAAAAACTCTATGGCCATGCCCATTTGGGCGTGGTAGCCACCGGCGACCGGTTTGTGGCGGACCCCCAGTTTGGAGAGTGGCTGCAAAAGGAGTTTGGCGCTTTGGCCTGCGAGATGGAAGGCGGAGCCATTGCCCACGCCTGCCTGGTGAACCATGTGCCTTGCGTGGTGCTGCGGACTATCTCTGATAACGCCCATGACAGCGAGACCGTGGACTTTGTCACCTTTGCCCAGGATTCGGCCCGGAAAGCCCAGGAGCTTTTAAAGACGGTCATCACCCAGTTGTGAGGTGGAACTCGTGAAGATCTACGATATTTCCCGAGAAGTTTTTTCTTCCAAAGTGTTCCCCGGGGACCCGGTGCCAGGGCATCAGCCCGTTTTGGAGCTGGCCAAGGGAGATTCGTGCAATCTTACAGCCTTGACCTTGGGCAGCCATAGCGGTACTCATATGGATGCCCCCGCCCATTTTGTGCCGGGAGGAAAGACCATTGATCAGGTGGAGCTTCGCCGGTGTGTGGGCTCTTGCCAGGTGGTGGAAGCTGACGGCAGCCTGGACCGTGACTGGGCCAAGTCTGTGCTGGGAACCGGTGTCAAACGGCTGCTGGTGAAAGGCCAGGCGCAGCTTTCTTTAGAAGCCGCTCAGGAACTGGCCGACGGTGGCCTGCTGTTTTTGGGAATAGAATCCATGACAGTGGGAGACCCCTCAGATCCAGGACCCATCCACCGGGCGCTTCTGAAAGCGGAAGTGGCGGTTTTGGAGAGCTGCGATTTGAGCCAAGTGCCGGAAGGAAGATATTTTTTGGTGGCCCAGCCTTTGCTTTACGGCGGTTTGGACGGGGCGCAAGTGCGGCCCTTGCTTTTGGAAGGCCTGGGATGATCTCGTTGGTTTGAAATGATGTGGAAAAGGGAGGCCCCCTCGGGGACCTCCCTTTTTAAAAGAAAGGAATGGAATTGTATGAATGGAGCAGAACAAGCCAAAGCGTATTTGAAGCGCGACCCTTTACGGATGATGGACATGCTTGACCCTTTGGAGCGGGGCATTATGGAAGTGGTATCCTGCCGGAAAGACGGGGTGCTGCTGTATAGCCCCACGGCGGAACTGTATTTGTTGGCGGCGGATGATCTGGAAGCAGGCCGGGCTCTGTGCGCCGGGGTTACGGCAATGGATTTAGCAGCCACCCACGATTGGGAAACCGCTCAGTTTTTGTGTGAGAAGTATGGCATTCGAAAGTGTGAGCGGTGTACGCAGGCAGTCTATCTCAGAAGAGAACCTCTTCCGGTGCCGGAAGAAATAGAGATTCGCCAGTTGGGTGAAGAAGCGTTCCAGGTGATCTCCCAGAATTACCAAACAGTCTCAGACCCCAAATATATCCATGAGCGGCTGGATGCCGGGGTGATGCACGGTGCTTTTGAAAAGGGCAAGATCATGGGGTTCATCGGGATGCACGATGAGGGCAGCGTGGGCTTGCTCAAGGTGTTGCCGGAGTACCGGCGGCGGGGCGTGGGTTCGGCGCTGATGGCTTATATGACCAACTGGTGCCTGGAACGGGGCTGGGTGCCATTTTCCCAAATTTTTGAGGGAAATGTGGCTTCCACAGAGCTGCATAAGCAAATGGGTTGGACCCTGTGCAGCCAGGACATGTTCTGGGTAATGGACGAGTGATGTTCAGCGGATGGTGGCCCGGCGGAGCAGGAGCCAGTCAAACAGGGCAAAGAGAGCGGCTAAGAGAAGGAGGCTGATCATGCGGTTGGGGACGGTGTTAAAGGCAAAGTCCAGAACGGGGGAAATCACCGCGTTGCCAAAGGCCCGCAGCCGTTCCCCAAAATACAGAGTGTCAAAGGCTTTGATGGCGGGAATGCCGAAGATCAGCGCCGCAGGGATGCCGGCGCCCAACAGCACTTTTCCCAGTTTGCCCACCCGGTAGAACATCATCACAATGGCGTAACCCACATTAGAGATAAACAGCAGCAGGCAAAATGAAAACACCACCGACAGGAAAAATCCCAGAACTGGGTTTTCGAAGGTCTGTGGATAGATTTGCTGAAACAGGGAAATGCTGACCAAGTGGGACAATGGTTCCTCTACCAGAGAGATCAAGACGTGAATGATCTGGTCCACCACAGCCATAAACAGGGAAGTAGCCCCTGCGGTACACAATCGGGCAAGGAATAAGGTTTTACGGCTGACGCCATTTTGCAGGGAAAATCGGAAATTCTCCGTAAAGGAGTTGAGGCTCACAATAAAAATAAAGATGGCGGAAGAAAAAGTGATGCCGGACATGACTATCGTGTCGTTTTCTCCCACGACTCCCACGCTGGATGCGGAAGAGAAGCTGACAATAGTTATATTGGCCAAAAGGGTTAGGCACAGAATCACAAAATAATAGATCAGCAATGCCCAGCGCAGATCCAGGATCTGGTACAGAAAAGATGCTTTCAGTTTCATGGTTTTTCCCTCACTTTCCTGTCATGAGAACAAACAGTTTTTGCAGGTCTAGGCCGGAAAGTTCCAAGCCTTGGGGCAGGTCTTTCCGGTTTGCCTGGCCAAGAATGTAGGCGCTTTCCAGGCCGCCCAATGCGTCCACGCCCAGCACTTCTTTGCCTTTGATGTACTCTTCCACCAGGCTTTTAGGCCCGCTGACGGTATACCCTTGGAACAGCAATTCTTCCCGGGAGCCGTTTTTCATCACTTGGCCTTTATGGATCACGATCACGTCCTCGATGATAGATGAGACTTCTTCGATCAAGTGGGTGGAAATCACAATTGTGAAGGGCCGCTCTGTATATCGGGCAAGCAGGGTGCGGTAAAACAAGTCCCGGTGATTGGCGTCCAGGCCCAGAACAGGTTCATCCAGCAGCACATAAGGCGTGTTTACAGACAGGGCTATGATCAGCTTGAAAATGGAGCTGTACCCGGTAGAAAGCTTGCTGATCTTCGTGTTGGTGTTCAGCTCAAAAGCAGAAGCCGTGTTCCAGGCAAAGGCCTGGTCAAAATTGGGATAGAAACACTTGGTCCACCGGAAAGCGTCTTTCACCTTCATGGACTCGGGATAGCATTTCATCTCGCTCATCAGGTACATTTTAGAAAGGGCGTTATCGTTGTTGGAGACGGGCTGGCCATCCACGATGATGGTGCCGCTGTCAGGGAAAATCCGGTCGGTAAGGATGTTCAGCAGGGTGGATTTTCCCGCCCCGTTGCGGCCCAATAAGCCGTAGATCTTCCCTTCCTCAAAGGTAACGTTGATATTGCTCAGCGCCCGCACCGAGCCAAAACTTTTGCTCACGTTTTCAATGACGATGCTCATAAAGTCTCCTCCTTTTGTTCCTGGGCGAAGCCCCGGTCGATAAGGGAGCCCAGTTCCTTACGGCCAATGCCCAGCCGGATGGCTTCGGATACCATGGAAGCGATGAAATGTTCGTAAAAGCTTTCTTTTCGTTTTGCCCGCAGTTTTTCTACTGCGCCTGTAGCCACAAACATGCCAACTCCTCTTTTCTTGTATACCGCGCCTTCATCCACCAAAAGGTTGATCCCTTTCAATGCGGTCGCGGGATTGATTTTGTACAGCACCGAGATCTCCGTGGTAGAGGGTATCTGGCTTTCTTCTGGAAAGGCGCCAGAAAGGATGCTGTCTTCCAGCCAGTCGGCAATTTGTTGGAAAATCGTTTTTTCTGAGTTGAAATCCAATTCCATAGGCCTCCTATTTAGTTAATTAGTCGAGTAACTAACTATGAGACTATAATACCCCGGCCCTTTGGGTTTGTCAAGGGGGAAAACAGAAAGATTTTTACCGCCCGGTATCCAGGATTTTACTTGACGAATGTTCCGGCTATTCGGTATGATAAAAAGAGAAAGGCGGAGGAAGCGGATGAAACTTCTGGTGATATATTATTCGAAAACTGGTTTTACACAGCGCTATGCTCAATGGTTGAAAGAAGATTTAGCCTGCGATTGTGTTCCTTTCGAACAGCGAGGGTCTGTGGATTTTTCAAAATATGAGGGCGTGGTCTTTGGTTCCAGCGTCCATGCGGGCCGTATCCAAAAGCTTTCCTGGTTTCGAAAGCAGCTTCCAAAACTTTCCGGAAAGCGGCTGGCGTTGTTTTTTACAGGGGCAATGGCTCCCGACCCGAAGGCGGTAGAAGAGTGTGTGGCCCAGAACCTTTCTGCCCAGGAGCGGAGCCAGGTGAAACCATTTTACCTGTGGGGCGGTTTGAACTATGAGAAAATGGGCGGTCTTGACAAGTGGATGATGAGCATGTTCCGCAAGATGCTTCAATCGAAAAAGAACCCCACGCAAGAGGATAGAGAAGCCGCGCGCATGGTGGCTTCTTCTTTCGACAAAACAAACCGGGAGTTTTTGACTCCGTTAAAGGAATATTTCCAGGCATAAACGCGAAAAAGGGGCGGCCTTATGGCCGCCCCTTAAAAATCAAATGTCAATAATAGCGCATAACCGCAATCACTTTGCCCAGCACAGAAACCTGGTCTGAATAAATCGGCTGAAAATCCGGGTTTTCCGGTTGGAGACGCACCCGGTCCTTTTCGCGGTAAAGGCGTTTTACAGTGGCCTCATCATCGATCATAGCCACCACGATCTCCCCGTTATCGGCGGTGGAGACCCGTTCCGCTACCACATAATCCCCATCCAATATGCCCGCGTCACGCATACTCAGGCCGCTGACATGGAGGGCAAACAGTTCTTTTCCCACTTTTTGGGGAAAGGGGAGATACCCTTCGATATCCTCCACCGCCAGAATGGGCATACCCGCGGTGACTTTGCCCAAAATGGGCACTTGCGCGGCGGGAGTCTCGCCCTCTACCCGGATAGAGCGGTTCAGCCCCGCTTCTCGGGTGATGTAGCCCAAGCGCTCCAAAGTTTTTAAGTGGGCGTGTACGGTGGATGTGGACCGCAGCCCGGTGGCAGCGCAAATCTCCCGCACTGTCGGCGGCACGCCTGTGGAGGCTTCCTGGCGAAGAAAGTCATAAACCTTTTGCTGGCTTTTTGTGAGATGCTCCATAACCATGCCTCGCTTTCCCAAGACTGTGTTTTAGTAATTTTTATTATAGCACAGCCCAGCGGTGATCGCAAACGTTTGTTTGTGAAAAAACGGAAAGTTTTTTCGGGAATGTTGTCAAAAGAAACAGTGCTTTTGGAAAGTTCACAAAAATGGAAGAAATATTTTAAGGTTTATTCACAACGCCGTAACAACTCCCCAGGGTTTTGCGGGTATAATAACAGCGTACTCAAAAGAAATGGACCGCACCTTTTCTTGAGATACATGTTCTACCCTCCTCAATAATACCCCTCAAGCTAAAGGATAGGGCCGGTTGCCGATTAGGCAGCCGGCTCTTCCTTTTTTCATATCTTTGTGTTTTAGCAAACTCCTTTTATCGGGGAATGCTTTTTGAAATTGTGAATAAACACTTTCTAAAAGGCTCAGAATACCAATGCGAGAACGGTATTTTGATCCGAAAGGAATGTGTGATTATGAACGGAAAACGCTTTTCACAAGAGAAGGCCCGGCGCAATGGGTTTTATCTGGCGTTGGCGGTGTGTCTGGTAGCGGTGGGGATCGCCGCTTGGAGTACCTATGACGCGGTAAACAGCTATGTAGAACCCAGCGAAAGCCAAGAGCTTATAGACCAGCAGGAGCAGGACGTGCGAAAGGGCCAAGGTTCCAGCCTGGATGTAGACGCCTCTGCTGTGGAACAGGACTCCGAAGGGGAGAACAGTGTTTCCAGCAAGGAGGAAGCTTCCTCTTCGCAGAAGGAGATTGACGACGACCCGGAAGCACCTCGGGAAAGCTCTGCCCAGGAGACCGCCGGCCAGGTGACCCAGGAAGTTCCTGAGGAAAGCCAGGCCCCTGAGAGCAGCCAGGAAGAGCAGGTGCCTGCTACCGCTCCCTTGTATGAAATCAGCACGGAACTGATCTGGCCCATTGAGGATGGACAGGTATTGAACGCTTACAGCGCCGGGGTACCGGTATATTCTCCCACTATGAAAGATTGGCGTATCCACACGGGCTTGGATGTGAAAGCGGAAAATGAGTCGCCGGTGTTGGCTTGCGCCAATGGTCAGGTAAAAGAGACCTATACCGACAGTATGCTGGGGAACGTGGTGCTCATCGAGCATGGGGACTATTTGTTCTATTATTGCGGTCTGGGAGAAAACTTCCTGGTAGAACCGGGAGAAGTGGTGACCATGGGCCAGCAGATCGGCGTGGTGACAGCGGTGCCTTTCGAGGCGGCAGAAGAACCCCATCTGCATATGGAAGTGCGTCAGGACGGAGTGGCAGTAGATCCGCAAATGGTCATCGAAGGCGCAGAGTGATGAGAAACAGGCGGAAAAAAGGCGGGAGCTCTCAGAGCCCCGCCCTTTTTATTTGAGAGCCTGATATTTCTTCTTGGTAGCAAGCCCCCCTCGGATGTGCCGCTGGGCCTTGTTCACCGCCAGCACGTTCTTTACATCCCGGTAAAGGCTGCTGTCCAGATATTTCAGGCGTTGAGAAACATCCTTATGCACCGTGCTTTTGCTGACCCCAAATTGTTTGGCGGCCCGGCGCACAGTGGCTTTGTTTTCCACGATGTACTCGCCGAGCCTGGTGGCCCGGTCGTCGATCACATGGTTGGACATATGCACCCCTCGCTTCCAATGTGTTTTATAGATATGAAAGCAAGGGGCTGCTTAGTACAGAAGGAGGGCGATAAAATAGCAAGAGGAGCCCGAAGGCTCCTCGAAAGGCAGGTCAGATATGCTTTTCAAACCAGTTTGTGATCTCGCTTAACCGGCGGATACGGTGGCGGGGTTTGCCGCTGCGGGAAAGCTCGTGGTTTTCCCCGTGGAAGATGACCATCCTTGTCTCCACGCCCCGCTGCTGCAAAGCGGAATAGATTTGGTAGCCTTCAAACAGAGGGCAGCGGTAATCCTCATCGCTGTGGATGACCAAGGTGGGTGTAGAGCAGTTGTCCAGATATTTTAAAGGGGAATGCTCCCACATTTTTTCCATGCTGTTCCACACGGTCCCTTTGGTCCCAATGCCCATTTGATCTCTGGCGAACCCTTCTCCAATGTCAGAAGTGAAGCCGAATCCCACCCAGTTGGCGATAGAGCGCTGGGTGGCTGCTGCGGCAAACCGGTGGGTGTGGCCCACGATCCAGTTGGTCATAAAGCCGCCGTAGCTGCCGCCGGTGACGCACAGCCTGTTCTGGTCGATCTGAGGATACTTTTCCAGAACCTTGTCGGTAAAGGCCATGAGATCGTCATAGTCGATGGTGCCGTATTTCCCTTTCAGGTCGGCGAATTCGTTGCCCCGGCCGTCGCCGCCCCGTGGATTGCAGAAGAACACGAAATATCCCAAATTGGCCCAATACTGCATCTCGTGGTAGAACACTTCTCCATAAACGGTTTTTGGGCCCCCGTGGATATCCAGCACACCGGGATATGTTTTTTCGGGGTCAAAATCTTTGGGAAGAAGCACCCAGCCGTCCAGGTCGGTGCCGTCGTTCTCAAAGGTAAGCTTTTGAGGAGACGCCACATACTGGCCCTCCAAAACGGCTTGGTTTACAGAGGTGAGCTGCTCTCTCTGGGAAGAGGCCAAATCCCAGCGATAAAGCTCTTGAAGCTTCATGTCCTGCATACCGATGAAATACAGCTGGCCATTGGCGATGTCCATGCAGTCTACAGAGCCTTCCTGGGTATATACCGGCCGAATGTCTCCCGACGGTTCCAGGCAGAACACCTGGGAGGCGTTGCGGATGGTGGCGGTAAAGTAGAATTTCCCTTGGTATACCAACCATGCCTGGCCGCCGCCTAAACGGCAGTCGCTGCCCACCGAAGAGCCGATGGCGTCCTCGTAGGGGGCCAAAAGAGACATTTCCCCAGTGGCGGGGTCTATGGTATAGAACTGCACGTTCTCGTTCAGGCCGTAGCGCTTGTGGTCGGTAGCCAGCAGCAGGATGGTCTCTCCCCACCACAGAGCGTCGTATACCTCGTATGTCCGAAGGGGGAGGAGCTGGGTGGTTTTTCCCTGGTCGATATCGTAAACATATACTCCGGACTTGTCCTTCATTTTCACCGTGAAATTCTGTCCGGTAAAAAGAACCCGTTTCCCATCGGGGCTGATCCGCGCGCTGCCGGTAGAGAATGTCTCCCGGGTGATCCGTGTGAGTTTGCCGGTTCCTTCCTCGTAGAGGAACAACGCGTCCCGATGCTTGTTGACGTATCCTTGCCCGTTAAAGTAGAAGGGCAGTTCGTCCAGCACTTGATAGTCCCGTTCTTCTTTTTTCTCTTTTAAAAGCTCTTCTTTTGCAGAGCCTTTCAGTGCGTGGGCTTTCGAGAACCGCAGGTCCCAGTCTACCCGCAGCAGGTAAAGGCCGTCCCGGACTTTTTCTTCCAGAGAAGCGGAAAGGGGTACGGAAAAAGCTTTTTGGGCTTCGCCGCCTTGGGTGTTCATCCGGTAAAAAGCGGTGTATTCCTCGCCCGCTTCTTGGCGCTTTTTCTGCTCCGGGTCGCGACCGGAAGAGAACAGCAAGGTGTTGGGGCCATCCCAAAGGAAGCCGCCGGACTTGCCATCGGTAGTCAGCTGAATGGCGCCGCCCTGTTCCGGTTTGTACCACAGGTCACGGCGGTAGGCGTTTTCTTCCGTATCCGCTTTGGCTGTCACGAATGCCAAGCCGCCCTCAGGCCCGCAGCGCAGCCCCGAGAGAAAAGCGTAATTTGTAAAAGCGTCCAGATTCAGTGCTTTCATAAAGTACCGTCCTTTCTGTATGAACAAGAATGATTGTCCTCATTATAGGCGCAAATCCTTTTGACCGCAACTATTTTTGGGCAAACAAAAAGACCGGGGCGTTCCCCGGTCTTTTTATAGGTTGGTTTAGTGGCATCCGCGCTTTTGGCAAGCGTAATAAGCGGTGGGGTCGGTGGGGTCCCAAGTATGCCAAGAGGGCAGCTTGAGGCCTGTGGGTTTCGCCAGAGGCCCCGAAGTCTCCGAAGGGGAGATATAAACCTGGGTGCCGATCTGGCAGTTGTCATAAATCCATTTTGCGTCCCGGCAGCACAGGCGGATGCAGCCCATGGAGCGTGTCTGGCCCAACATGTTGTATTCGCCCACTTCCAGGTCGAAGTTGTTTCGGGTCCAGTTGGGAACGGAATGGAATAAATAGTCCCCTTGAATCTGCGTGCACCACTGGGCCCAGGTATCTCCTACCATTTTGAGCCAGCGGTAACGGGCGGGGGTGTAATAAGTGCCCGTGGGCGTAGGATAGCCGCAAGAGACCAGCATGGACCGCACCGGAGTGTTGTACTTGCCCGTGGCAGGGTCTTTGGCGAAGATGATCAAATAGTTGGCGGGTTTATACACTTTGATATAATATGGCCCGCTGACAACGCCCAAGCCGGAAATATCGTTGACCAATGCGCCGTCTTTATAATACCGCCGCCAGTCGCCCTCGGTGAAAAAGCCGTTGTAGGCCGCGCCGGTGGAACTGTCAAACATATAGGTGGCGCCGTTGATGGTGGTCTTTCCCTTGACGATCTTCCGGGTAGCGCCGTCCACATAGAACAGGGCGCCGTTTTCCCGCACCCAATGGCTTTCTACAGTGCTGGTATCTTTCTCGTAGTCATCCCATACCTCAGTGCCCTTGGATATGATCTCTCCGGTTTCATCAGTGATTTCACCTTCCATATGGTAGGTATGGGGAGTAGAGGCTTCCACAATGGCGCCATATGCCCAGTGGTTGGGGAACAAATCGAAGAAGTTCTTTACGTCCTTTCGGGAAGCTACATCCTCTCCGGCGCTGCGGCCCAGCATCTTGTTCAGGATCGTTACTGCCTGGGCGCGGGTGATCTGTTCGTTGGGGGCAAAGGTGCCGTCCCCCATACCGGAGATCCATCCCTGTTTGGAAGCGCTGTAGATGTAAGGCGCAGCCCAAGAGGAGTTTTCCACATCGGTGAAGGGGCTTTCACCGGTTTCCAGCGTGCTGAAAGCCATAGCCATGGTCACGAACTCCGCTCGGGTGATCTTCCGGTTGGGGCCAAAGTTCCCGTTTTCATAGCCGGAAACCACACCCAGCCCAGCGAGAGTCTCTACAGCGTCAGCATACCAATCGCTCTCACCCACATCGGGAAACGTCTTTTTCTCCCAGTCGGTGGAAAGCAGCAGTTTGTAGAACATAGTAGCGGCTTCCGCCCGGGTGACGGTTTTATCCGGCAGGAACATGCCGGTATCATAGCCGGAAATATACGTGACATGCTCTAAGGTATTTAAAAGATCTTCCACTAGGCGGGCCCACCGGGCAGTATAAATAACGTCCCCAGTGATGGGCAAAACGGCGGGGTCCACCAGATTGCCGTCTTTGTCGTACCATCCTAAAATTGTGGCAGCTGGCAATTCGGGGATAGAAGGAATTAGAGAGGGAATCTGTCCTTCTTCCACAAGCAACGTGGTAGAGCCGAAACTTCCCATCTGATAGGTGACGGTATACTGGGTGATTTCCGGTTGCTCGGGCTTTTCGGAAGGTTCACTCTCGGGAGGAGAGGTTTCTTCCGGTGTAGGTGTTGCACTGGGAGAGGGTGTGGGAGATTCCTGTGGGCTGGTTTCTGGTTCTCCCGGGGCTATGGAAGGAGTGGGGGTAGGTGTGGCAATTAAAGGTTCTTCCAGAGAGAGAGAGCCTTCTTGCGAAGAGGCAATCCCCGGTGTAGGAAGGGCCGGTTCTTGCGCGCGGGCGGAAAAAACGGGGCCTTCTAAGGCCATAGCGCAGCAGAGGGCCAGCGAGAGAAGGGTGGTTGCGATGCGTTTGGTTTTGCGGCGGTGTTTCATAAGCGGGTCTCCGTTCTTGGATGAAAATAGGGCGCCTGGGCCCTCGTCCTTTTGATACTATTATAAAGCAAGATAGACGGGAAGGAAAGAAAAATATGGATTACAAAACAGGGAAAATTTAGTTGTTCTTTCCCAGTTTAAGGCTGCTTTTTAGACGAAAAAACTAGCGGAAAAGTGACATGGGACAGATGGTTTTCTGTTTTAAAAAAGCGTGGGATGAGAAAAGGACTGCAAGGCAAAAGGCGCTTGCGGTCCTTTTTTGTAAATGTTGAGAAAGAGGAAAAAGTGCTTACAGTTTGGAATAGCCGTAGCCGTTCACCAAGGCGTCCACTTTCTGATTGGCTTTGCACATGGGGCAATCGTGGTTGGCGTAGGTGGCATAATCCGGCACATCGCTGGGCCCAAACACCGATTGAATAGGCACGTTTTCCACCTGTTCCAAAGCGCTGAAAATAGCGCATGCCCCAACGGTGGTACCGCCATAATACTGTACGCATTCCATGGCTTTGCGCACGCTGATGCCGGTAGTCACAGAGGCAGTCAAAATCAGCACATGCTTGTCCCGCACCATAGGCTGCAAGTTATCCCGGAAAATCATCTGCCCGTTGGCATCGTGCTCGGGAGTAATGACATAAATGGTCTGGTGCTCGTTGATGGAGACAAATCCTTCCCGGTTCAGCTCCTGGGCCAAAAAAGCCCCGATGATCTGGGTGCCGTCCAAACAGAGGATGGTATCCACAATAGTGGTAGCCACATAATGCCCTACTAAAGCCTGGGCTGCCAGTTCCGCTTCGCTCTGGCGTGTTTTCAGAGTGGTCATATCCAGATAGCAGTTCACGTGGGAGTGGTTGGTGGCAAAATGGCCATGGATAAGTTTTAAAGGTACATTTCCACTTTGGGATAAGATTTTTGTGGCGTAGTTTTCCATAAATTCTAAACCTCCCTGCCGCTAGACCTGCCTGGAAGCCGGAGAAGCGGTATTTTTATCAATTATAACAACCAGAAACGGAAAATACAAGATGTTTTCCTCAGATTTTTATAGATTTATCCCAATAATTCTTTAAAATATAAAATAAAACAGGGAAAAGCGCATAAGTTCTTTCTTGACATCCAAAATTCGTGATGCTATTATAAACTTGCAATCATATTTCTATTTTTGAGCGGGGAGGCGTATCCTATGAAAAAAGCAGGCAAGATGGCTGTTGTGGGAGCAGTGCTTGGCGTTTTAGAGCTTGGTATTGCCGCGCTTCTCACCAATGTTTGGAAAGTGGGCGCCTTTGAGGATGCTGCGTTTCTGCTGGGGCTGGTCACCTTGATCATAGGGCTGTTTGCCCTGTTCGGTGTTTCCAGACTGCGAACCGGGGTATCTGCCAGCCCGTTTAACGCCAACGCCCAAGCGGCGGTAGCTTCGCAGACCGCTTTTGAGGAACAGCGTACACTGGAGAAAATTCCTTCGGCCGCCAGAGCGCGGCTGGCTGGCCTGGCTGTGGAAAGCATTCTGTTTTTCGCTGCGGCGGCTGTGGTTTTTGCCGGCTTTGGAGTGAGCTTATTGTTCTGAAAGAAATCCGCCTTGCCCAGCGTGTTGAAACGCTGGGCGTTTTTTTCTCCGCAGAAGGCTATGTTTGGGGTGGGATGATACAAAAGCAAACGGTTCTCCTGTTTGGGAGAACCGCTGCTTTTTTCGTTATATACTCCGCCTAAAGCGAAGATCGCTAGCTTGCAAGGCGAAGATATCCCGGAAGAGGGCATCCTCGTCGTCGCTGAATAAGTCGATGAAACGGCAGCCGAAAAGGTTTCCGCCAGTGGGGAAGGGACTGGTGCGGGCAATCTGGAAAGTTAAAGTGTGAAGCGGCCCATCCTCGCGGAAAGCCTGCTTTTCCATAGACAAAACGTCACCCACCTCATAGGGGCGGTCGCTTTGGATGGCGATGCCTTTCACGCTGATATCCAGAATGACACAGGGATGGTCCACAGGCAAGCTGTTTACCCGGCGGATCTTGCCTTTGCGCATCACTTTTTGCCGGAAGAAATTCCGGCCCTCCTTTTTTGAGATAGCTAAAGAAAGCCTGATCGCGATAGAGTCCTGCGTCGAGTTATCCACGATCCCCTCGAACAGAAGCAGTCCATCCTTTTCGGCGCGGGAATTTATTTGAAGTTTGACAGGCATATTGGGCGAAATGTCGCTCCACAAAGCGCGTTGTCCTCCCAAGTTCTCAATAACTAAAGTTTGATTTGCTTTGTTGTACTGGGCGAGTTTTCCTAAAAAGAGGAAATCATTTTCCTGAGACAGGACTGTGCACCGAGTTCCGAGGTGTTGATTGATAAGCTGCGCTTCCATGATATTTATGACCTCCTCATAAAATATTATAGTGTTTGGGATTTTACGATATTGCTTTGAAAACCGAATTCATCCCTCATGTTGTCGGAGATATAGAAAAGGTCTTTCTGTAAATCGCCGAAATAGAAATAGGCGGTGCTGTTCTGCTGGGAGATAGACTGGAAAAGCAGTTCCGTATCGTGGTAAGTGGTTTGCAGAAAATGGTGGAAGATGCTGTCAGATTGCGCGGGGGTGTTGGGTTCCGGTTTTCTGCGGTCTATGCCTGGAACCCGGTGATTCGCGGCGTAATAATCCCGCTTGTTTTGATACATGATCTTATCGGCTTGAGAAATCAAGTTTTCCAGGTCATAAGGGGGCTTGTCAGACCAAGCGTATCCCACCGCGATGTGATGCTTATCCTGACACACGTATTCTTGCAGACTTTTGACTTGTGCGAGGAAAGCATCGTTTTCCATATCTCGGAAGATAGCCACAAACTCGTCTCCGCCGATACGGTAAATCCAGGGGGTATCCAGTGTGTTGCGAAGCACGTCAAAGCAATATTGAATCAACTGGTCTCCGGCGCTGTGGCCCAAGGTGTCATTGGTTTGCTTTAGCCCGGTAATATCGCAATAAACAATTCCTACGCAGTTCAGATTTTGAAGCTTTTTGCTGTGCTCAAACATAGCGTTTCGGTTGTAGGCGCCGGTGAGAGGATCGTGAAAACTCAGGGTGTTCAAGTGATTAAGCAGGTCACGCCTGCGCAGAAGAGCCACGATAAAATACCTCAAAACCTTTAGCAACGGCCCAATCAGAGTCATCATATCCTCACTGGGATTGTCTACCCCTAAAAATCCCACCACTTTGCCTTCGATGCTGATGGGGCCGGCGATCAGTCTGGAAATGTTCTGAGGTTTCAAGATAGCGTAGACTGTGGGATGTTTTGTGCGGATCTCTTCCAGGTCTTGGATAGTGACGATATCGTTTTCTTGAAAGAGATCCAGCCACCAGTCGAAGCTGGTGAAAGGAACGTTTTGCAGGATATCTTTTTGAGGGGAAACGTTAGAAGCGCACCATTCATATGTGTTATTTGCAAATCTGTCGCCAAATTCAAAAATGTAGGCGCGATCACAGAAAAATGTTTTGCCAATATAAGAAAGCACTTTGTTCAACGACCATTCAGGGTCGGTGGTGGAAAAGATCTGCTGGAGACAATCGTTGAGAATGCTTTCGCTGCGGGCGTAGTAGTAAGATGTGTTACATACTACTTCAGAATCCACATCGATGGCGATTTCCACCCGATAGCGGTGGTCAAGGTAGTCCATCAAAGTATCCTTGATCATAAAACGTTTATTTAGAACGGGATTCTTGTGGGTCCAGGAAATAAATTTCCCAGGTTCCAAAACTGGATTGGTACAGAAGGAGCAAGGCTGATTGTAACCCTGTAAAACCTCATAGCATTTTCTGCCAACATATTCTTTTTCTTCTTCGTACCCCAGAGATTCCCGGAGCAGTTTGTTCATATAGACTATTTCATATGTAACAGGGTCAGACATATAAACTAATTATCTTAATTCCTCGAAGAATTCCATGCAAAAGCTCATGCTATCCTCCTGTGAGATGTTCCTTTTGTTTTTAGCAATATCAAACAAATGTACACCAATATAGTATACTTTGTTGGTGTGCTTATTATAGTATGATTATACGGGATATGCAAGTCGAATTTGATAATAAATTGTATTTCTATCTTAAAAAATCATGATTAAAAGCACATTAAAAATAATTGTTAAAATCTTTTATTCTCTCAGATAAAAACAGACATATTTTTTGTCAAAACAAGTCGAATAATGTTGGTTTTTAAACAAAACATTAGACATGAATATGCTGCAATGTGAAAGACAGTCAATAATACTTTTTGCAATGAAACGAGGTTTGGGTCTTCCTTACCCTTACAAAAAATATTTTATGAAAGGTATGGTGGAGGGGCTTCAAAAAAGCTGTTCTATGGTATAATATTTTTCAAACATCTGGGGATGTTTAAAAGATATTTACCGGAAGGCTACAGCATGAAAAATTTTTTCAAATTTTCCGGGAGGAGTGAATTTTGATGGGAGTTGTCAAAAAAGTATTTGTAATCCATAAGACCCATTTGGATATCGGTTTTACCGATTCCGCAAAAGAAGTTTTAGCGCGCTATGTGGATGCGTTTATCCCCGGCGCTATTGAGACAGCCCGTGTATGCAATCGGGATGGCAAAAGAAACTTCGTGTGGACAGTGGGCTCGTTCCTGATAGAATACTATTTGGAACACGGCAAGAATCCGGAACTGTTGGTACAAGCCATTAAAGATGGAGTGATTGCTTGGCACGGTTTAGCGGTCACAACCCATACGGAACTTATGGACGGCGAACTGCTTCGGTATGACCTGAGCATTGGTCGGCGGTTGGATGAACGTTTCGGCTGTCATACCATTTCCGCTAAAATGACCGATGTGCCTGCCCATACTGTCACGCTGGTGCCGTATCTGGCAGAGGCTGGTATCCAGTATTTGCACGTGGGTGTGAATGGTTCCTCAAAACTGGTAGATTTGCCTCCTTTGTGCAGGCTGCGCTATGGCGATGCGGAAGTAGTTTTGGACTATGCCGGGGCTTATGGTGGATCAAGCGTATTCGGCCAGTATGCTATGGAGTTTGCCCATACAGAGGACAATATGGGGCCTCCTAAGCCGGAGGACGTTTGGAAAGAAATAGAAAGGCTTCAGGAAAAATATCCGGGGGCGGAGATTGTTTCCGGCACCATTGATGAATTTGCCAGACTGGTGCTGGCGGAAAAAGAGCAGCTTCCTGTAGTGACAGAGGAGTTGGGAGATACCTGGATTCATGGCGTGGGGACCGATCCCTATAAAGTGGGTGCCTATGAAGAACTATTACGGTTCCGCGACCAATGGAAAGCAGACGAGCCCGGTGCGGTGGAAACTCCTGCTTGGAGAGAATTAAACAGGAACTTGATGCTGGTATGTGAGCATACCTGGGGCAGAGATTCTAAGCGCTGGTTCTCAGACTACCGAAACTGGAAGAAAAAGGATTTTCAGGCAGCACGAGAGAGAGATTTAGTCACTAAAGAGGATGTGCTGCCGGCTGGGGAGCTGCTTCGGCAGGCTGCTTTGGAACAGGAAACTTTTTTGCGGGGTCAGTGCCGCTATTCCATGTTGGAACAGTCCTGGGAGGAACAGAGAGGCTATGTGGAAGGCGCCTTGGCTTCTTTACCTCTGCCGCTTCGGGAAGAGGCACGGAAAAAGCTGGGTGCGTTGCGGCCTGAGCAAGCCCCTGTGTGTGTTCACCCTGTGGAGGAGAGAGAATTTTCTATTCGCGGCTATCAGATGAAGGTGCTGGAAGATGGCAGTTTGAAGCTGTTGCGGGCGCCTGAGGGCAAAGAATTTCAAAATGCCTGGCTGGGACGAGTGCATTACCAAGTATACAGTGCTCAGACAGTTTTTGATAATTTGGAAGCGTACAACCGTGATTTGGAACATACCCGGGTATGGGCGGAAGGCGATTTTGCCAAACCGGGCTTAAACGTGGTAAATGGTCTGGAAGACCGTACCTTCTCCTACACAGTAGAAGCCGTGGAACAAGATCAGGATACTTTGCGCTTGTGGATGAAAGCGGATGCCTTTGCCGCGGAAGAATATGGAGCGCCCCGGCTGATTGTGATCAGCTATATTTTTGGGGAAACAGTAGACATCCGGCTGGAATGGTTCCAAAAAGACGCCAGTCGTATTCCGGAAGGGTTGTTTTTTGGTATGGGTCTTGATTTTTCGGAAAAGCAGCCTCTTCAGATTATGAAATTGGGTCTGCCGGTGGACCCCTATTGCGTTAGAGAAGGGGGAAACCGAAAACTTCATGTGGCCCCGGAAGTGCGGTATGGGGATACCCGGCTGGAAAGCCTTCACGCGCCCTTGCTGTCAGTAGGCGGAAAACACCTGTATGATGAAAATGAAGAATACGGAAAGCTGGAGGACGGTTTGTACTATTTGCTGTTTAACAATCGTTGGAATACCAACTTCCGGTTATGGTATGAGGAAAACGCCAGCTTTACGTTCCGCCTGCACTTGTAAAATATCTGGAGAAGTAAAAACAGAGTCGGGAATTTCCCGGCTCTGCTTTTTTATCTGTGAAGGATTTTGGTTTGTTAGCAATCATCAGGTAGAGATGGGATTAAGCTTTCTTGTTAAGAAAAGCGCCAACAGCACTGCGGCAACAGCACCGCTCAGTTTTGCCGCGATCAGGGCGCCCAGCATGAGAGGTTCCGTGCTGAGGGTAAAAGCCATATGGGCGGCCAACAAACTGGTTCCGCTGACCAAAAACGCGCCGGCCGCAATTTTTCCCCGGTCATCCATATCCTGGTACATGGAAAGTGTGGGCAAAGCGCTGACAAAACCTACCAGCATGGCGGTCAGGCTTTGGGGCTTCATGCCCAGCTTATGCCCCAAACAGGCGAAGGGCCTCACCAAAATTCGCCGGATCAATTCGGCAAGGGGAAGACTGCCCAGCAGTACCACGCCGATTGAGGACACAGTGGCCATGGCGTCCTCGATAGGAGCCATGCCGGGAATTATGTGGAAACCTGTCATGAATTCCACTGCGGCTAACACAAGTCCGATAGTTACAAGCCAGCGAATGCCTTCTGCCAAAAGGCAAAAGCCTTTAACCATTTTGTTGGGGATTTTCCAAAGGCCCCAAAGCAGTAAAAGCGCTATAAGAAAAATGGGGAAATTTTGATGTAAGCAGGTAAGGAGCGAAAGACCGCAGAAAAGCCCACCGATTACAAGCCCAACGGGCATGGATGCCAGCCCTAGCATGATCCCTTGGGCAAAAAGGGGCCTGTCCGCTTTGGGGATCATTCCCATGCCTATGGGAATGGTAAACACAATGGTACAGCCGAAAATCGCCGCCACGATGAGCCCGGCATAACTGCCTAGCAAGGGGTCTTCTGCCAAATCTTTCGCCAGCTGATAGCCGCCCATATCAATGGCCAGCAAACTGCCGAACATGGCAGGGTCTACGCCCATTGCACGATACAGGGGAACAATGATTTTCCCAAGCCATTGGGCCAGAACAGGCGTCAGGCAAATCATTCCGGACATGGATAAAGCCATGGAACCGAGCAGCATAAATCCTGTTTCAAATTTATCGCCGAAGCCCCATTTGTTGCCCCGCAAACGGTCCGCTCCTCCTAGTATGGCCCCGCACGCCATAACGATCATCAATGCCTCATTCATAATTCCACTCTTAGAAACACACAAAGTTTTGACGCATAGTTTCCTCAATGGCCTGGATCGTGCGGGGAGTGGCCGCAGATAGGTTTTCGCAACCTGTTTCCGTTACCAGGCAGTTGTCCTCCACACGAAAACCAATACCCCATTCTTCGTGATAGATGCCGATATCTACACAGAAAACCATATTGGGGGCCACGGTTTCAGGTGTTTCCACCGCGTCGTGAACATCGAACCCTACGTGATGGGCGCCGCCGTGCCACATGTATTTGCCGATGTTATCCACATGATCCAATACCCCGGCTTCCTTTAAAAGCTGGGCACAGTACCGGTGGGATTCCCCATCCACATCTTTCATGGCCATGCCCGGGCGGATGATTCGGAACATATGGTCAGAAGTATCCAAAGCGATTTGATACAACAGTTTTTGGCGTTCATTGAATTTTCCGTTGCAAGGCCAGCCCCGGGAAACATCCGTCATCAGGAAATCATGCCACGCCCCCACGTCGTTCAGCACCATGTCTCCATCATGGGCCTGCCCTTTGTAGGAATAATAGTGGATGCAGAAATTATTCTTCCCGGCGGAAATGATTGACGGAAAACCTGGGCCCTGAGGACCATATTGGCCTAACGTATAGTCAAATATGGCTTTGTATTGGTATTCATACATACCGGGCTTGCTGGCTTTCATCATAGAAGTAATGCCAGCGCAGGTAATCTCTTCGGCTTTCCGCATAGCTTCCAGCTCACAGGGTTGTTTGATGGTCCGCAGGCGGCGAATGAGAATGTTAGCGTTTTCAATGGCAAGGTAAGGATAGTCGGAAGCAGCCCGTTTGAGAAGAAGGTGGGCCGGCTCATCCCGGTCAGAAGGGGATACCCGGAACAAATCAAGATAGAGGTGGGCATAATTGCCGCTGGTGGCCAGTCGGTGCAATTCGGTTTCAAAGCTGCTTGTATAGCCGATGTGGGCGATTCCGGATAGTTCTGATACTTCGTCTGGTTTAAGGCGCGTTCCGTTCCAGCGTTCAGCCATCATGTCGGGAGGCAGAATAAATACTTTTTCAGTTATGCTGCCCAGGCTGTCTTTGCAGGCTATAAAGGCAAGTTCTTTTTGATCCAGGCCGGTAAGGTAGAGAAAATTTCGGTTGGTGTAAAAAGGGTAGAATTCATCGTTGGTTTTACGCACTTCTGTGCCGGAAAACACCACTAAAAGGGAGTTTTCTTTCATTTGTTTATACAATTTCTCACGGTTCCCTTGGTAAAATTCTTTCTTCATAAGTTCTCCTATTCCACCGTATTGCGGTAAAAGCAAACATGGTTGTTGTATTTGGATTTCTATAACCGATTGTATGATATTATTTTTTAAAAAGCAACTGTGTTTGAGTGAAAAATGAGAAACGGCAAGCGCTTAGCATCTGTTTGGGATTTAAAGAGGTAAAAGAAACTAACACCGAGGAAAATAACAGATCAGCAGCTTTTGTTTTTTGGAGTGGTGTAGGCTGGTTGTTTTCCGCTTTTTACTGCGTGATTTTGCGTGAAGCGAATAAGTGTGCCCGAGGGCGCAAAACCTTTAGATGAACGCGTAAACTATTTGTCGATAGGAGAAAGTGGTTTTCTCTAAAAAACGATTGGATAAAAACGGAATAGCTTTCTGTCAAAGTGGGAGAAACTTTGATAATGGATTGACAAACGACAGGATTGGTAGTATTCTATGCATTGCAAATAGTTTGAGTCTTAAACAAAACGCTTGCAATGTGGGGGAATGATATGAAATCAGGTAAATGGAGTGTGGAAAGATGAAATTTAAGTACCACTGGTGGGGCAAGGGCGATATTGACGCCACTATCGGCATTTTCTTTGACGGCTTTTCAAAAATCCTGTCCGCTACAGGTATTATGCTATTTGTGTTTGGCATGCCGGCGGATATTGTGCTGGGGAAGATTGTTCCGGGTGTGGGCCTTGCTATTTTTGCGGGCAACCTGTGGTATTTTTACGAGGCGAGGGCTCTTGCCAAAAAAGAGCAGCGTCAGGATGTAACAGCCCAGCCTTTTGGTATAGGGGCCTCGCAGCTGACCGGTTGGCTGTATTTGATCATGGGGCCTGTTTACTGGCAGACAGGCGATGGGGAGCTTGCCTTTCAGGTGGGCTTGGCGGCCTCTCTTTTGGGCGGAGTCGTTGAGGTGCTGGGTGGCTTTATTGGCCGCTGGATCATCAAGGTGGTGCCCCACAGCGCGCTGATGGGGAACATGGCTTCCTCGGCGCTGGTGTGGCTGTCTTTCGTGGGGATTGCCATGGTGTTTGATAAGCCCATTTACGCCTTGCTGCCCTTCTGCATGGTGATCATCGACTATTTGGGAAAAGCGGACAAGCGTTTCGAGAAGATCCCCACCGGCGTTGTGGCTGTGGTGCTGGGAACTGTCATCGCCTGGTTTACCGGAAGCCTGACCTGGGAGAACTTCACCGCCTCCTTCTCCAACCTGGGATTTTATCCTCCCACCTTCTGCGGGGCGGACATTATCAAGGGATTTAAAGGGCTGTTTCCCTTCCTGCCGGTGATCATTCCCCTGCAAATGAACAATTTCTTTTCCACTCTTCAGGGTATCGAGTCCGCCAAGGCAGCGGGAGACCGGTATCCGGAGCGGCGTTCCATGGTGATGGATGGCTGCTCTACCATTTTGGGTTCCCTGTTCGGGAATCCCTTTCCCACCACAGTATATTTCGGTCATCCAGGCTGGAAAGAACTGGGAGCGCGGGCAGGTTTTTCTTTGGCAAACGCCGCGGCGTACCTGATTATTTGTCTTTCCGGTTTGACCGGAGTACTCATGGCCCTGATTCCAACGGAAGCGGTTATGGTGTTGCTGATCTTTGTGGGCTTCTCTGTGACAGCCAGCACCTTCCAGGAATTGGATAAGAAGTATGTGAGCGTGGTGCTCTTATCCCTGATTCCTATTCTGTTCCAATATATTCAGACTCAGATCAGTTCTTCCGTCCAGGCGGCGGGGACTACGCTGGACGCATTGACAGCGGAACAGTTCGCAGAATTTTCTGTGCCTATCAATGGAATCCAATACCTGGGCAACGGTGCCTTCCTTTCCAGCTTGCTGCTGGCAGGCTTGCTTGCTTATGTGGTAGATAAAAAATACTTCTGCGCAGCGGCTTTCTCGGGGGCTTTGGCTTTTTGCTCTTTCATCGGCATGATCCATGCCCCTTCGGTGGCTCTGTTCCCCTCGGAAGGCATTCCCTTCGGCACGGTATACCTGGTGGCGGGAGCCTGGCTGGTGGCCAAAGGGCTGCTGTTCCGGCAGGACCGGGCAAGTAGGGGGCCCTTGAGACAATAAACGGCATCTGCGCCCTGGAAAGCAGGGCGTGATAACATAAGGAACTTTTCACTAGGAGGAAGAGAAAAATGACGGACAGCGTAAAAATCCCACTGTTCAAAAAAGCGGACTTGGACGCTTCTATCGGCGTGTTTTTCGATGGATTTTCCAAGGTGATTGTGGCCGTGGCTATTTTGCTTGGCACCTTCGGTCTGGACGGCGCCACAGTGTTCGGTACCATGATGCCCGGCGTGTTGGTAACCGTGATCGTTATGAACGGCGGGTTGTGGCTTTATTACCGCCAAATTGCCAAAAGCCGGGGTGACCGTGACCTGACGGCTGTGCCCGCTGGTCTCCAGGCAGGGCGTATGTTTATATGGTTGTTTTCCATTATGTTGCCGGTGTACAACTCTACCGGCGACGTTATGTTGGCTTTCCGGGTGGGCGTGCTGGCGCACTTTATTGGCGGCGCTGTGTTCATCATCGGTGCTTTCGTGGTGCCTCTGATTCTGAAGATCGTGCCTGCCGGGGCGCTGTTTGGTTCTTTGGCCGGTGGCGCCATGGCGTTTTTGATTCTCCAGTCCATGGACGGTACCTTAAAAATGCCTCTGGTGGGTTGGCTTTCTCTGATCGTACTTTTTGTCATCTACCTGGGAAAGGTCAACACAAAGCTGCCTGCCGCCCTGATCGCCATTGTTGTAGGCGTCGGCATCGCTTGGGTTACCGGTTCCATGAGCTTTTCCACCGTGACGGATTCCCTTCAAAACCTGGGATTTTATATTCCCAATGTGACTTTTGCAATTTTCTCCGGCGACGTGCTCTCGGCCACCATACCTTTCCTGCCCATCATCATTGTGTTCTCCCTCAATGAGGTTATCACCGGTATCCAGGCGGTGGAGCAGGCTAAAGAATGCGGCGATACCTTCTTTACCACCACAAAGCCCCTGGTGCTTTGCGGGGTAGCCAGCATGGTGGGAGCACTGTTTGGTAATCCGCTGGCTGTGGGCCTGTATTGGGGATATCCGGGATGGAAGAAGATGGGGTCCGGCACCGGATACCATCTTGGCATTGTGGTCCTCTACGCTCTTGTGGGCTTGACTGGACTGTCGGCAATTATTACCGCTTTTATCCCCGAAGCCGTGGTGTTGCCTATCCTGGTGTTTGTGGGTATTTCCAGTTACTCCCAGGCCTTTGAAGTGGTCAGCAAGAAGTATTACCCTGCTATGATTATGGCTTCTCTGCCTGTGGTGATGGATTTCATCATGGACAATGTGGCTGAGGGCAAGCTGGCCGGCTTCCTGGCTTTTGACAACGGCTCGGCATTTGTGGGGCTGTTGGTAGGCTGCGTGTTTGTGTTCATCATTGACAACGATTGGCTGAAAGCTGCCATTACCAATGTGGTGGCGTTGGCTCTGACGGGCATTGGTATGATCCACTCCCCAGGATTGCTGTTCACCGGTACGTACAGCCCGGATATGGAATTTGTGGCCGCCTACTGCGTGTTGATTGTGGCCTTCCTGGTGTTGCACTTTATCAAATTCAACCAGAAAGCCCACATGGCTGATCTGGAAGCGGAAAAAGCGGCTGCTTTGGAAGCTGCCAAGAAATAAGTTTTGGAGGAAAGTTATAATGAAAACATTGGTCATTACCGGTTCGGCCCGTAAAAACGGCCACACCAATCAGATGGTGAAGCTGTTCCTAGATACCCTGGGCGGCGAATACACTGTCATCGACGCTTACCGCGCTGAAAATATTGCCCCTTGCAAAGATTGCCGGTTCTGCTGGCACAAGAAGGGGTGCAGCATCCACGACGGCATGGACGAGGTATACAAGCTGCTGGAAGAGGCCGACAACGTGGTTCTGGCTTCTCCCATGTACTTTCACTCCATCACTGGAAAAATGAAAGCCCTCATCGATCGGTTCCAGGTGTACTGGGCTGGCCATGTAAGAGGCGATATGCCCGAGAAACCCCTGCGCAAAGGTGCGGTCCTTATGGTGGGAGGCGCACCCAGTTTCCCCAATCAATTCTTGGGTGGGGAGTTGGTGCTGAAGAACCTGTTAAACGACCTGAGCGCTGAGTTCCTGGGCGAGGTATGTCTGCCCAACTCCGACCACGACTCCCTGGAAACCCGCCCGGATATTGCCCGGCAAGTGGTGGAATTGGCGGAAAAGATGAAAGCTGAAAGCGTTTGATCGGCGTCAAAATAGCTGCAAGACGTAAAACAAAAAAGAAACCTCAACCATAAATCAACTATCAAACACAAGGAGGATTTATTATGCAAGGTTACACTTATGTCAAAGACGAACATTATCCCGTAGAGCATTTGGTTTTTGAGACTGCTCCGGAGCACGTACAGGAGTTTCTGGAAGTAGACCATGAGGTGTGGACTCTGGGCGAGGCAACCACCGATCTGTTCGACCACATTCCTTTCTTATATAAGGAAGTGTGGATCAACGACAACAAGCCTGGCGAAATGCACTTTATCTTTGTGTGGGAGAGCATCGAAAGCTGGCACAAGGTGGACGATCCTGATTTGCAGGCCAAATTCATCGCCCTGTTCGAGTCTAAGTTCCAGCATCCCTATAAGCTGACCCGCTGCGTGCAGAATGAGGAAAACTTTGGTATTCATCGTTACAGCCGGTTCGAGCGCATCTAATTTATTTTTAGAAAGGATCTGTCTGCAATGAAATTTGAAAATAAAGTGGTTATCGTTACCGGCGCCAGTTCTGGCATTGGAGAGAGCGTAGCGAAAATGTTCCTGGATGAGGGCGCCAAGCTGGTTGGCTGCGGTGTAGAGCCCGCCATGAAGCTCCAGAGTGAAAACGCCATCTATGTTCAAGCTGATCTGACCAAGCCCGAGCAAGCTCAGAATGTGGTAGACAAGGCTGTGGAAGCCTTTGGAAAGGTGGACAAACTGGTGTGCTGTGCCGGCGTCACTTTCATTGGGTCCTTGGAGAACACAGAGTACGACTCTTTTATGCGGGAGCTTTCCATCAACCTGGGCGGCGTGTTCAATATGTGCAAGGCCGCTGTGAAGGAACTGGTAAAAAGCGACGACCCTTCCATCGTCACCATTGGTTCCGACCTGGGCGTGCGGCCCATTCCCGAGCGTATCGGTTATTGCCCCTCCAAGGCCGGCGTGATCATGCTGACCAAGTGCATCGCATTGGAGTACGCTCCCAAGGTGCGGGTCAACTGCGTGCTGCCTGGCTTGGTGCGTACCCCCATGATCGAACAGCGCTTCCAGGAAGCTGAGGACCCTAAAGCGCTGGAAGAATCTTACGCTTCTCTGTATCCCCTGCACAAGATGGGAAAAGTTGCCGATATGGCCAACGCTGTGAAGTTCTTGTCCAGCGAAGAGGCTGGGTTTATCACCGGTGAGATCATGAACGTTTGCGGCGGCAGCTTGATCTGAGGAAGGTGCGCTATGGCTACATCCCTGTTTAAAATGCCCTTTGACTCCCAGCGGTTGAAAGTCCAGCGGGTCTACGCCAGCACGGAATTGGCACACTGCCAGGTGGAGACCATGAGCTGCGAGAAAATCCGGGAAATTTACGGTGAGTTAAAGTTTTTGGAACTCCATGAGGACCGGCCCTGTACCTATACGTCTCTGGTCACCTCTCTGGACGGCCGGATTGCTTTCACCGACGCCCCCCAAGGGCCGTTGATTGCCAAGAAAAATAAGTATGACCCTGCTGGCGCCGACACGGATTGGTTTATTTTGAATATGCTCCGGGCAGTGTCGGACGGTGTGATGCTGGGTGCTGGCACCATGAACGCGGAAAGCGATTATACCTGCCATGTGTTTGACCAGGATATGGAGAATATGCGTATTGAAAACGGCAAGAATCCTGTGCCTTGGAACATTGTGACTTCTTTGGACGCAACAGATATTCCCTTCGACCATGTTCTTTTCAACACTCCTGAAGTGCCCGTGATGATTTCCACCTCCCGCAAGGGTATGGAACTGGTCCGGAAAAATATCCAAAACGATGCCTGCTTTGTGGACGTTCCTTCTATAGAATCCGTTACCGAGGAGATGATCCAAAGCATGCGGGATGCCGCTGGCAAAGTGCTGGTTATCGGCACCGGCGACACAGCTCCCGATTCCAAGGTGGCTTTGTATGTGCTGAAAAAATTTGGCATTGACCGACTGCTGGTGGAGACCCCTTCTTATATGCATTATCTAGTTTCCCAGAAGATGATGGACGAGCTGTTTTTCAACTACTCCTGCATCTATGTGGGCGGTCAAGCCCTTACCATCGGCAAGTTTGGCAAGGAATTCACCAGCGAGGACCATCCTCACACCCGGATGCTTTCCATCCATACCCACAGCGATCATTTCTTTTATTTCCGCCACAAGCTGCTTTACGATTGAGTGCTGCAATCTGCGGCTTGAACGGGCGGGATCCATCCTATAAAAAGAGGAGCCAGAAAACGGCTCCTCTTTTGCTGAGAATAGGGTTTATCCATTTGTTGTTTCAATGGTGTTGGCCACGCCTTGGTAGAACTGGCAGATAGCCTGCTGGGCTGCTCCCAGGATGGGCCCGCTCTTTCCCAAAGGGGAAAGAACCACCTTTTCCGCATGGGTGATGGGCAGCACCATCTTCCGGAGAATTTCCGGCAGATAGTAGGGCAGGGAATATAAGAGCTCTGAACTGATGACGATGGCTTGGCAGTCGAAAATAAAAATGATATTGGTCAGCCCAACCGCCAGGTAGGTGATGAACCTGTCCAATACTTGCTGGGCTATCGGGTCCTGATGGCGGATGAGCACCACCAGCTCTTGGATAGAGGAGATGGGTTTGGGGAGCACGGAATTGGCGTGGGCAATCACCGCCCCGTCAGAGCAGTACTGCTCCCAGCAGCCGTATTTGCCGCAAGAGCACTGGACCGGTTCGTCGAAGTTGATGGTGTGATGGCCGATGGCGTTGGCAAAGCCGTGAAAGCCTCGGAACACTTCACCGTTGGTGATGAGCCCCACGGAGATGGAGTTGCCAATGTTTACCATAGCCAAGCTTTGCAAGGGAGCATCCTGGGGTTGGCCATCTTCTGCCTCGCTCTCGTTTTCTATAAGATCCTGCTGGGCTAAAGCTGCCAGGTTGCCGTCGTTGTCCAAGGAGACGGGCACCTGATAGCGCTCTTCCAGAAGAGCCCGCAAATCCACATTTCGCCATCCCCTCCGGGGGACAAAGCGGATCAGGCCGGAAAGATCCACCACGCCGTGAACGGCAGCGCTGATGCCCACCAGTCCATAACGGGTAGAAGGCATCTGCGTCAGAAGTTTGTCCACAGCCTGACACACCAACTGAAACACTGTTGGAAAACTTTCTCCTGTGGTAGAGAATTGTTCCCGGGCTAAAACAGATTCTCCGGAAAGGTCGGTCAAAATGGCCTGAACCTGATTGATGTCGATATCCAAGGCCACAGCGCAGCCGGCACTGTGAAGGGGATTGAGCAAAATAGGTTTGCGGCCCCACTCAGAGTGGCCCAGCTCCGTTTCGGCGAGAAGCCCGGCATCGATCCACTCTTTTACAATGGTGGAGACAGTAGCTTTGTTCAATCCTGTCTGGCGGCAAATGTCCGCCCGGCTGATGGGATAATGTCGCAGCACTTGCCGCATGATCTCCCAGCGGTTAGCAGCCCGGATATCTTTTGTCTGCGTGATCTTCATGGAAGTTCGCTCTTTTCTGTATGTTTTCCTACCCAATCGTTCTAAAAAGGATTATACTATAATAAAAAGAAAAGTTCCAGAGCTCTGTAAAAAAGGCGCTCTGGAAGGAGGAGGTTTTTAATATGCCTTGTATTCAGATCAAAACAAATGTACAGGTTTCAAACGACACAGCTCAGATCATGAAAAGCCAGCTGGGGCAGATTATCAGCTATTTGCCGGGAAAAACAGAGGATTGGCTGATGATCACCCTGGAGGACCAGTGTCGTATGTGGTTCCGTGGGGAGAACGATAAACCCATGGCCATTGTTGAGGTAAAAGTTTTTGGGGATAAAGTGGATTCCCAGGGTTCCGCCAATATGACCCGGGACGTGTGCGCTTTGTTCCAAAAGGAATTGGGTGTGGACCCTAAGGATATCTATGTCCGCTATCTGGCTACACCGGATTGGGGCTGGAACAACGGAAACTTCTAAGGCTTGAAAAGAGAACGGGATACCCGAGCGGCAGGTTGTTTTGAAAGGAAGCCGTCGGTATAGAAAAAGGCCAGGTGCAGAAAATCAGCACCTGGCTTTTTTTAGAAATTAAGTCTGGGAAGGATTTTTAAGTATCAGGTACATGATCACGTCTTTTCCCAAATCGTTCGGATAAGGTCCCCGATGTGGCTGTTAATTCCCGGATAAAAGCAACAAAAAACGAGTGCTTTTACAGCTTCCAATGCTATAAGAACACTCGTCCTGGTGCAGGTGACAGGACTTGAACCTGCATGAACTTGCGCTCATATGGACCTGAACCATACGCGTCTGCCAATTCCGCCACACCTGCATATTTACTTGTGTGCTAAGATGAATCATCTCAACGCTCAAATATTATAGCATTAGTTTCGAAAGTTGTCAACAGGAAATTTCAAAAAAATTTATGCCTTTTCATTTAACGGGGAATTTACACGAGAACCACTGCAAAAATACAGAATTCTCCGTTTACAAAACAGGGAAAATAGGACAATTCACTTTACAACCACTTAACATTCTGTGGTATAATTAACGCGGATTTCATGAAATCCCCAGTATAAGTGAAACAAACTCCTTTTATAATACCACGTGGTTTTGACAGAATAGGAGATATGGTATTGATGATACAACGCGTGTTTTTCGATTTGGGCCTGACTTTGGCTCAAAGCGATATCCCCAGCCGTTATGTGGAATACTTTAAAAAACTGGGCCAGCCCATTCCTTTGGAAAAAGCCCAATGGGCTTATCATTTGGCCAATAAGTATTTTATGCGGGAACATCGGGGCGCTTTGGGCAAAGGCGACCCAGAGGTGCTGCGAAGCTTTTTGCAAAAGGTATGCCGGGAATTGGAACTTCCCCAGCTGGCGGAGGACCTTTATTTTTTAGCCCTGAAAGACCACCGTCCCCCGGAATGGAAAGCGTTCCCTTTTACGATAGAAGTTTTGCGGGATTTAAAAAACCAGGGGATTCGCACGGGGCTTATCTCTAATTGGGACCCTTCCTGCAGAAGTGTGCTGGAGCAGAATGGTTTGACCCCTTATCTGGACCCCATTGTGGTCTCAAGCGAAGTGGGGATAGAAAAACCTGACCGCCGCATTTTTGAGAAAGCCTTGGCGCTTTCTGGGGAGGACCCGGAAAACTGCCTATATGTGGGCGACAATTATTACGACGACGGAGTAGGGGCTTCCCAAGTGGGGATGGATTTTTGTATCTTGAATCCCCCGGGAAAGCTGGGCATTGAAGAACTGGAGCTGGCCTGGTGCGTACCGGATATCCGGCGCGTGGCCGATGTGGTTCAAGCTTTGAACAACGGGAAAATACCGCGCGGCAGCGCGTGCACTATACAATAAAAAGTTGCGTTTTGAATTGTGGTTTGCGTACAGTTTTAATTTGTGTGTGAAAATCAGTGAGACGAAGGAGAAAAAATTATGCAGAAACGAATCCTGAGCCTTGTGCTTGCCTTGGCTATGATGCTGACCGCGTTCGCTGGATGCAGCGGCGGCAACGACGGCAGTTCCACTTCCGGTTCTTCCACTGCTTCCGGCAGCCAGACTTCTGAAAGCAGCGCTTCCAATGAGAGCCAGCCGGAGACCAGCGGCGAAGAAACCGTGGTGCGGATGAATATCGGCTCTGAGCCCGACAGCCTGGACCCCTGGCAGTCCGCCGCATCGGATACGGACGCTATTTTCCATAATGTGTTCGAGGGCCTTTGCCTTTATAATGAAAAAGGGGAGATCATCCCCGGCCTGGCCGAAAGCTGGGAGATCTCTGAGGACAGCCTGACCTATACGTTCCATCTGCGTCAGGGCGTGAAGTTCCACAACGGCGATGATTTCGATTCCGCTGACGTGCTGTATTCTTACAATAACTTTGCCGGTCTGGATGGCAACGAGTCTGTGTCCTCCGATTATGAAATCGTGGACAGCGTGGAGGCTCCTGATGCTTACACCTTTGTGGTGCATCTGAAAGAGCCCTCGGCGGCTTTCCTGTCGGTGAATATCGATCCTATCCTTCCCGAGGGATACGCGGATCAAGCTACCGCTCCTGTAGGTACCGGCCCTTTCAAATTTGTGGAGTATACTCCCTCCCAGCGTGTGGTGCTGGAAAAGAATGAGGATTACTATGATGAAGAACGTATGGCCAAGATCGACCGGGTCGAGTTCTATATCATGACCGACTCCGCCGCGGTTGTTTCCGCGCTGCAGTCCGGCCAGCTGGATATTGCTTCCATCAACGCCGACGACGCCGCTGTGCTGGAAAGCCAGTTCGACATTTATAACTCTCCCCAGAACATGGTGCAGATTTTTGCCCTCAACAACGAGGTAGAGCCCTTCAACAAGCTGGAAGTCCGCCAGGCTATCAACTACTGCATTGACAAAGACCAGATTATCAACAGTGTGTTCGGCGGGTACGCCACAAAACTCTACACCAATTTCAGCCCTGTGATGGAAGTCTACTATAACGGGGACTTGGAAGGCTCTTACGATACCGATGTGGCAAAGGCCAAAGAGCTGATGGAACAAGCCGGTTATGCCGACGGTTTCGAGTTTACGGTGAAAGTTCCGGCCAACTACCAGGCCCATATCGACACCGCCCAGATCATCGCCCAGCAGCTGGCTCAGATCAATATCACCATGAACATCGATACCATTGAATGGGCCGCCTGGCTGGAGGATGTGTACACCAACGCCAACTATGAAGGCACTATCATCGGATTGACCGGCAAGCTGGACCCCGACGCTGTTCTGGGCCGGTTTGAGACAAACTATTCCCGGAATTTCTATCACTTCTCCAATGAGGAGTATGATAAGCTCATCGCGGATTCTGTTACGGAGATGGATGAGCAGGCCCGCATCGATAATTATAAGCGCTGCCAGGAGATTCTCACGGAGCAGGCTGTGGGTGTGTATATCTGCGACCCCAACCTGGTGGTGGCCAGCCGGAAAGACCTGAAAGGCTACACCTTCTATCCCGTGACCTTCCATGATATGACCAAGCTGTATTACGAGGGATAAGTCCCCCTGAGAGAACAGGCTCCCGGATGTGTCCATCCGGCGCTTCGGGGCCGCCATATGAGCAGGAACAGGGGCCGTTCCGGGCCGGATAGCCCGGGCGGCCCTTCCACTGTGGGAAAGGAAAAGATCGCGTATGGTCTACTATTATGTCCGAAAAGTAGCGGGGTTTTTAGTCACCCTGTTCCTGGTGTCCATCCTCACCTTCGCGGTGTTCCAAATTCTGCCCGGCGACCCGGCGCTGGTCATTCTGGGTGTAGACGCGGACCCGCTGCAAATTGAACAGCTTCACCAGTCTATGGGTCTGGATAAGCCTTTGCCTATCCGCTTTTTAGAGTGGATCGGCGGTGTGCTTCGCGGAGACCTGGGCACTTCTTACCGCTATCACCAGCCTGTTTCCCAGTTGATCGGCAACGCCTTTGGGGTAACGGTGCAGCTGGCGGTGTTCGCGTTGATCCTTACCGCTGTTGTGGGGATTCCCGTTGGAATTTGGCTTGCGCATCACAGCAAGAAGCCTTACGCCTTGCCGGTGTCCATGCTTTCCCAGCTGGGCCTTTCGGTGCCCGCGTTCTGCTTTTCGGTTTTGCTGATCAATATTTTTTCCGTGAATCTGGGGTGGCTGCCCTCTATGGGTTATACGCCCTTTACCCAGGACCCTGTGGCCTGCGTGAAAAGCCTGATCCTGCCCTCTGTGGCCATTGCCTTTGGTTCCGCGGCTGTGCTGATCCGCTATGTGAAGGTCAGCGTTACCCAGCAGGAACGCCAAGACTATGTGAAAACCGCCCAAAGCAAGGGCGTCCCTTCCCAAAAGATCTTGCGGGGCCATGTGCTGCGCAACTCCCTGATCCCCGTGCTGACCATTTTCGGCATGATCATCACCGATGTGCTGGGGGGAAGCATCATCATTGAGAATGTGTTTTCTCTGCCGGGCATCGGCAAGCTGGTGTCCACCTCCATCAATTCCCGGGACTTACCTTTGATCCAAGGATTGGTGCTGTATCTGGCCATCATCGTGGTGGTGTGCAACTTTGTGGTGGATGTGCTGTATTCCGTCATCGACCCCCGCATCCGGTTGAAGTAAAAAGGGAGGGACATCATTTTGCGTTTTAGTATCATATTGAAAAAGTGCCTGCGCAACCGGAATTTCATCCTTGGCAGTTCCATGGTGTGCCTGATGGTGCTTATCATGCTGGTAGGGTTCTTCTACATGCCCTACGATCCCAACGCCATGGACACGGAAAACGCGCTGCAATTCTTTTCCCCGGCCCATCCCTTGGGCACTGACCAGTTCGGCCGGGATATTTTAAGCCGCATTATGGAAGGCACCCGGGTGTCCTTTCTGGTGGGGGCGTTGACGGTGGTTTTCGGGCTGATCGTAGGTGGGGCCATCGGGGCTATTGCCGGGTATTACGGCGGAAAAATTGACGAGATCATCATGAAGCTCATCGATACGCAAATGGCGTTTCCCGGGGTGCTTTTGGCGCTGATGCTCATCGCGGTGTTCGGCAACAGTATGCAGAACTTGATCCTGGCGTTGGGCGTCATGTCCATTCCCCGGTTCGCGCGTATCTCCCGCAGCGGTTTTATCAAATACCGGGACGCGGAATTTATCAAGGCGGCACGATCCAGAGGCGCTGGGGATGGCCGGATCATCTTCCGGCATATTCTGCCAAACATCGTGCCGGAACTGATCGTCACCAGTTCCTTGGGCTTTGCCGGCGCTGTCATGAGCGAGGCTGGTTTGAGCTATCTGGGTTTGGGTATCCAACCTCCTACCCCCAGCTTTGGAAAAATGCTCAGCGAGGCCCAGGGGGAGATACTCAAAGCCGGATGGTATGTGCTAGTGCCCGCCTTGGCCATTACCCTGCTGGTGATGGGGTTCAACCTTATTGGCGACGCGCTTCAGGAGGTGACACAGCATGGCAGATAAATCCCCGGTGCTCTCTATCGAGAGTTTGACTGTAGACTTTGACCTGAACAAGACCTGCCACGCGGTGCGGGACACCAGCGTGCGTATCGAGCCGGGAGAAATGGTGGCTCTGGTGGGGGAATCCGGCTGCGGCAAGACCATGACCGCTTTGTCGGCCATTGGCCTTCAGCCTCAAAACGCCAAGATCGCCCAGGGGAAGATACTCTTTGACGGCTCGGAACTGCGCGGCCTTTCGGAGGAACAATGGAACCAGTACCGCGGCCGCAATATCGCCATGATCTTCCAGGAGCCTATGACCGCGTTGAACCCTCTGATGAAAGTGGGCAAGCAGATCAGTGAGAACGCCCGCATCCATGGGGCTTCTAAAGAAGAGGCCAAGGAGCGGGCTCTGGAAGTTATGCGCCAAGTGGGGCTCCCCGATGTGGAGCGGCTGTATCACGAATATCCCCACCGGTTGTCCGGCGGTATGCGCCAGCGTGTGATGATTGCTATGGCATTGGTGAACCAGCCGGAACTGCTCATCGCCGACGAGCCTACCACCGCCCTGGACGTGACCATCCAGGCCCAGATCATGGAGCTTATCCGGGATATGAACAAAAAGATGGGCACCGCTGTGCTGCTGATTTCCCACGATTTGGGTGTCATCCGCCGGATGTGCAGCCGGGTATATATTATGTATGCAGGCCGGGTGGTGGAAAGCGGCACTACCCAAGAAGTGCTGGCCCATCCCCTGCACCCTTATACAAAAGGGCTGATCGCTTCGATTCCTTCTTTGGACAAACGGGGCCAGCGGCTGACCTCTATTCCCGGAACAGTTCCCGCTTTGGAAGATCGCTCTGAACACGGATGCCCCTTCTGCAACCGCTGTGAAAAGCGCCGGGATATCTGTGAAAAAGAAACGCCTCCCATGGTGGTGCATAAGGGCCACATGGCGCTGTGCGTGGACGCGAAGGAGGAATTGGGACTGTGAGCAGTATGGTAAGCACAGAAAAAGCAGGGCCCCTTCTGGAAATCCGGAACTTGACCAAGGAATTCCGCCAGGGCAAAGACCGGGTGCTGGCGGTCCATGGGATGGATTTAGAGATTCAAAAAGGCGAAGTGTTTGGCCTGGTGGGGGAATCCGGCTGTGGGAAATCCACCTTTGGTCAGATGCTGGTACACCTTTTAGACCCCACTTCCGGTAAGATATTCCTGCAAGGGCAGGACATCACCCGGCCCCCCCGCCGGGAGCGGAAAGACCTGTGCAAACGGATGCAGATCGTGTTCCAGGACCCCTATTCCTCCATTGATCCCAACAAGACCATTGGCTGGCTGGTGGAAGAGCCCTTGCGGATTCATGGCATTGGCAAGACCCAGCAGGAGCGGGACGAAAAAGTTGGGAAGGTCTTAAAGGCCGTGGGCCTGGACGACAGCTACCGCACCCGCTGGCCCAACGAGCTTTCCGGCGGACAGCGGCAGCGTGTGGCCATTGCCATCGCGTTGATTCTTGACCCGGATTTCGTGGTGTGCGACGAGCCCGTTTCCGCCCTGGACGTATCCGTGCAAGCCCAAGTGCTCAATCTGCTTTTGGACTTGCGGGAGGAATTTGGCCTGACTTACTTGTTTATTTCCCACGATTTAAACGTGGTTTCTTATGTGTCCGACCGCATCGGCGTCATGTATCTTGGGGGCTTGGTGGAACTTGGAAACGGCGAGGATATTTCCAAGATGCCGCTGCATCCCTATACCCAAGCGCTGTTTTCGGCTTCGATGGATGTGGACGGCGACCGGGACCGGATCATTTTGTCCGGCGACCTTCCCAGCCCAGCCCATCCCCCTGCGGGCTGCCCCTTCCATACAAGGTGCTTTGCCTGCACCGACCGGTGCAAAACAGAGCGTCCCGCTTTACGGGAATTTGAAGGCGGCCGGTTTTGCGCCTGCCATTTGGTAGAAGAACGCACGGGTCTGCGCCCTGCAGCGGAGCCTGAGAAACAGGAGGGACAAACAGAATGAGAACAGTATTCCTTTCGGATATCCATGTGGATATCAACCGGGAGTATCCTGTGGCAAAGGAATTTGCCCGATATGTGAAAGAGCAAAACGCCCATGTGGTGGTGATCGCTGGAGATATCAGCGAGAAGCAGCAGGAAACATTGGATACGGTTTGTGAGATCGAGCAGCTTTCGGGTGCCAAAGTGCTGTTTGTGCCTGGCAATCACGATTTGTGGGGGCCACAAGGCGACCCGAACCAGATCGACGCCATTTACGACCGCTATTGCCAGGATGAGCATTGCCTTTGCGGCAGGGATTATAAGATAGGGGATAAGGTGATCATCGGCGACGCGGGTTGGTATGATTATTCTTTTGGCAGCGGCAGGTATTCCTTTGAGGAGTATGAGAAAATGTCCCTGGCGGGGCGCACCTGGCAGGATTCCCTGCGCAATGCCTGGACCCGGGACAACCTGGGCCGCAGCCAGTGGATGCTCTCCCGGCTGGAATCCCGCATGGCCGCTTATCCTGACGAAAAGCTGGTAATGGTCACCCACATGCTGCCCATCAAGGAGTTCACCGTGCCCCCCGAAATGGCCAACTGGTCCTATTTCAACGCCTTTTTAGGCTCTCAGAAACTGGGCGAGCTGTATGGACGTTATCCGGTGGAAGCTGCTGTGTGCGGTCATGTCCATTACCGGAAAAGTCTGGATAAAGACGGTATCCACTGGATGTGCCGCTGTTTGAACTATCACAGCGAATGGCGTCCCCAGGATGGGGAGACCTTGGGGGAACAAATCGCAAAAGCCGCGGAGGTCATGGAGCTGTGAGCGTCTTTTTTCTGGCAGACACCCATTTTGGGGATGAAACCATCCTGCGGTATGAAAACCGGCCTTTCGCTTCTGTGGAAGAAATGGACCGGGAAATGATGGGCCGGTGGAACGAAAAAGTGGGGGATGAGGATACTGTTTTCCACTTGGGGGATTTTTCATCACTGGGGGAAGAGGGGGACCGTGAGCTGCTCTCCAAGCTCCATGGGAAAAAGGTGCTGGTGTTGGGCAACCACGACCGGCATCGTTCCCCGGAAGAATGGCGGGCCCTTGGTTTCGCGGAAGCGGTATCCTGGCCGGTTGTGTGGGAAAGTTTCTATATGCTTTCCCATGAGCCCCTGTATGTGAACCGGAACATGCCTTACGCCAACGTGTTTGGGCATGTTCACGGAAATCCCGCTTACCGGGACGCCAGCCCTCACAGTGTTTGCGTTTCGGTAGAGCGTACGGATTACGCGCCTCTTTCCTTTGAGGAACTGCGGCATCGGCTGCAAAACAACTTATGAGTATAAGGTCTTTTCGTGATCCTTTGGTTTTGGCCGTCCCTGCTGGGACGGCTTTTTCTATGGGGAGACCTTGACTTAAAGGGCAGTTTAACTGATATAATGACAAAAACATGTGAACTGCGGCGCATTCTTCCGGCCTTTTTACAGCCTGCGCCATTTTAATAACAATTTTTGGAGAGGATGGTTCTACCATGCAAACGGTCACTTTGGGAAGAACAGGCATCACCGTGAACAAAAACGGCTTTGGGGCGCTGCCCATTCAGCGGGTGGGCGCGGACTACGCCGGAAAATTGCTGCGCAAGGCCTTTGACGCGGGCATCACCTATTTTGACACCGCCCGTTCCTACAGCGACAGCGAGGAGAAAATGGGATTGGCGTTGAGCGATGTGCGGGAAAAAATCTACATCGCTACCAAAACGCCTTCCACCACGGTTGAAGGTTTTTGGAAAGACCTGGAGACTAGCCTGGCGCTTTTGAAAACCGATTATATCGACGTGTACCAGTTCCACAACCCGTCATTCTGCCCCAAGCCCGGAGACGGCGCCGGCCTTTATGAAGCTATGATGGAAGCCAAAGCCCAGGGAAAAATCCGGTTCATCGGCATCACCAACCACCGGCTGCACGTCGCCGAAGAAGCGGCGGCTTCCGGATTGTATGACACGCTGCAGTTCCCCTTCTGCTACTTAGCCACAGACCGGGATATCGCCCTGGTGAATCTGTGCAAGGAGAACAATGTGGGCTTTGTGTCCATGAAGGGGCTTTCCGGCGGGCTCATCACCAACTCCGCGGCGGCCTACGCATGGCAGGCCAAGTTCGATAACGCACTTCCCATCTGGGGCGTGCAGAAGGAGGAAGAGCTGGACGAGTTCATCAGCTATATTGAAAATCCGCCCACCATGGATGACCCGGAGATTCAAGCTGTTATCGAGAAGGACCGCAAAGAGCTGATCGGCAACTTCTGCCGTGCCTGCGGGTATTGTATGCCGTGTCCCGCTGGGATTGTCATCAACCAGTGCGCCCGCATGTCCCAGCTGATCCGCCGGAGCCCCTCCGCCAACTGGCTGACACCTGAAAGCCAGGCCATGATGATGAAAGTGGAGGACTGCCTCCACTGTAACCAGTGCAAGAGCAAATGTCCCTATGGTTTGGACACCCCCACCCTGCTTCAGCAGAATTTGGAGGACTACAAGAACATCCTGTCAGGAAAAGTGAAGGTGTAAGGGACTTCCTATAGTGGAAAATAGCCCTTTCTCAAAAGAAGCAAAAGAAAACGCCCGTTGGGGCGCAAAGAAAAAGGTCTCCCTAGTAGGAGACCTTTTTCTTGTCTTTACAGTTCATACACCGACCCGTCGTTGGAGAACGCCACCTGATCTCCCAGGACGGCTTTGGCGGCGGCCAGCTCGCTTTCGAAGTTGTGGAGGATTGCTAGGCCGTGATGGTAGAAAACTACTTTGCCCACCTGGATGCCGGAATCTTTCAGCTCCTGGCAAAGCCCGGCGGCGGTATGGTGGCCTGTCTCTAAAAAGACAAGATCACAACCCTCCATCTGGGGGGCGATCTCAGAAAAGTCCCGGAAGTCCCCAGAAAACAGCACCTTTTTCCCTTCGGCTTCCACCACAAACGTGTAGCTCAGCCAGGGAAGTCCTGGAATAGGTTCGCCCAGGTGATGGTTATGGTAAGCGATGAGCTTGAAGCCATCTTGATCGTAGGCCACCCCGTCCCGGAGCAAATGAGGGTCCAGGTGGAATACAGTTTCGTAATTGCCCTCGCTGGCCCGCAGCATAGCCATTACCCCGTCAAACACGGATAGGTTAGGTATGTGGATCTGGATCACTTTGCCTTCCATCTGGGCCTGATGTTCTGGGGAAAGAGTGCAGATTTTCCGAAAATTCCACAGCAGATGAGGCAGGCCGCCGGTGTGGTCCATATGGGTGTGGGTGATGAAGATCGCGGCGGTCTTTTGCTGGTCGATGCCCGCCAGATAAGAAGCGTAACCGGCGTTTTCTCCAGCGTCGATAAAATACAGCTTGCCGCCGGTTTCCAGCGCCACGGAAGTCTGGTGGCGGCCCGGCATAGGTTCGGTACCGGAACAGCTGCCTAAAACAGTGATTTTCATAAACACGCCCCTTTCTGTTCAAAAATCCATTTCTAAAATTTTACAATGGCGCACAGGGCGAAAAAGTAAAAAGCGCCCCTGGAATCCCGGTGAAGAACGTGGTACAATCAAATGGAAAGGCCATTAGCCGGTTTAGAAGTATTCGGTGAGGAAAACGGCTTTTTTCGAAAAGACGCTTTCCAAAGTTTCCCGGTTGGAAGAAAGGGTCACGCCCGGTTTGTAGAGGGCTTCCTCCAGGGAAAGATACCCCAGAAGCAGCTGGGCCAATACCCGTATATCCAGTGTGATGTCAGCGGGGGAGCCTTCCGGCAGCTTTTTCACGGATACGGCGCCCTGGTGGTTTGACACTTGGAATACACCACTGTTTTCTGTCAGGATTTCATCCTGTACCGCTACGGTGTAGGAAGACCCTTCCGCCGGTGCTTTGTGCTCCAACGCCTTGTCCGCCCGGATGACACGGGCCATGGGATGGCCGGAAAGGGTGGCGGTCAAATCGTAGCTTTCTTCCAGCAGGGCGGCGATGGGAACATCGCTGGGCAGGATCATGCGGAAGGAAGAATATTGGGCGGCCAACCGGTACAACATACCAAAGACTTGGAACAGGCCTTCGGGGGAGCGGAAAGCCACTTCCTTGATGTTGCCGATTTTGGAGGAAGGCTCATCCTCAACACCCATAACTATATAAGCCAAGGGCTGGGAGCCTTCCTCTAACAGGTAGGTATAGTTGCGTTCTTTGTAGGGGTCTTTCCCCAAAAGCTTCTCCCAGTGGGTGTCTTCCCGCTGAACGGCGAGAGCGTACCGTCCCAGGTGGGCGTTGTAGATTTCCTTAAGGGGAGAAAGGTCCTGGCCCGGCTGGAACATCCGCACTTGGCAGGTGCATCGGAATGGGGAAAGGGCTTGGGCAGGGATTTGAAATTGAGTGGAAAGCTGGCACAGTTCATAGCCGAATTTCCGGTAGTAGGTGTGGGAAAACGGATATAGCGCGGAGAACACCGCGCCTTGATCCCACATCCAGCGGAGAGCAGTGTGGAAAATTTGCCGCACAGAACCGCCGAAACGATATTCCGGCAGAGAGGCCACGCCTCCCACGCCCACCATGGGTACGTGGCTTCCCTCATAATGAACTTGATATTCCGGCAGCATGACGCAGGCGGTAAGGGTGCCTTCCTCGTTGAAATGTCCGAATGTGACCGTTTGCTGTCTGTCAGGTTTTTCCAATTCTTTTTTAGCTTCTTCCTGGTCCCAGGAATAGGCGAATGCGATGCTTTCGATTTTTCCGCATTCCAAGAATTCATCTTTGTTCATTAACTGGCGGACGGGCATAAGCTTTCCTCCTATGTTTTTTCTCAAATTGTACCTAAGGGTGAGCTTTTTGTCAAATATATATGATAATTTTTGTTTTGCAAAGGAGAATTTGCTATGAAAATTGCAGTAACCTATGAAAACGGACGTGTGTTTCAGCACTTCGGCCACACAGAGCAATTCAAGATGTACCAGGTGGAAGATGGAAAAGTGACAGCTTCCCAAGTGGTGGAAACAGCAGGAAGCGGTCATGGCGCGTTGGCGGGATTTTTGCGGGACCAAGGGGTGGATACCTTGATCTGCGGCGGGATCGGCGGCGGAGCCAAAACCGCGTTGGCCCAAGCGGGAATCCAGCTTTACGGCGGCGTCAGCGGCAATACAGACCAAGCGGTGGAGGACCTTCTGGCGGGCAAGCTGGTTTTTCAGCCGGATATCCTTTGCAGCCATCATGGGGAAAACCATCATCATGAGGGACACTCCTGCGGAGAACATGGCTGTGGGGAAGGCCATTGCCATCACTAAAAGAAGAACCACAAAAAAGAGGGGAGCCTGGCGGGCTTCCCTCTTTTTGCAAACGTATTTATTCCTCGAAGCGCAGCAGGGGGGTGATCTCTCCTGTGCAGGTTATGGTGAGCTGGTGCATGGCACGGGTGCATGCCACGTAGAGGAGGTTCCGGTCGAAATCGGTGTGATAAGTTTCCTCTGTGGCGTGGGGCAGCAATACCTGGTCGAATTCCAGTCCCTTGGACATCTGGATGGAAAGCACAGTGGCGCCGTTTTGGAAGGAGCTGCTTTCCGGGGTGATCAGGTTGACTTCCGCCCCTTGGGCCCGCAGTTCCTCATAAAGGGCCTTGGCTTCTGAATTGGTGCGGGTGACGATGCCCAAGGCGTTGTATTTGCTTTCATGAAACGCCGCGATCCGCTGGCAGACGGCTTCCAATTCTTCTTCCGGGGTGGGGAAGGCCAGAAGATCAGGGGCGGGGCCGTGGCGCTCTACCGCTTGGAAATCCGCTTGGGCCACGATCTTTTTGGCAAAGTGAATGATCTCCCAAGTGGAACGGTAGCTTTTTTCCAAACGCATCAGCTGAGAGCCTTCATAAAGCTGGTGAAGGTCCTCCAGCGTATAAGGGGAATAGGGGTTGATGGACTGGCTGAAATCGCCCAAAATCGTTTTGGGACATTGGAACAGCAGGTTGAGCACCGCATATTGGATGGGGCTGTAGTCCTGCATTTCGTCGATGACCAGATGCTTGATCAGACGGCTTTGCTGCAGCCCGGTAAAAGCGGCTTGCAGATAAAGGTATGGGAACACGTCGTTCCATTCCAACACCCCTTTTTGGAAGGGCTTGTAAAGCTTCGCGCGTTCCTTGCCCAGCTGCCGGAAAAACGCCCGGTAGGCGGAAAGGGTGGTCTTCATGGTGAGCATCTTGCGCAAGGCTTGGAAGATCCTGTTGCGGTGGGGCGGTTGTTCTTCCCGGAGGAACTCGTTTTCCAGCCGGCTGTGGATGTCGTCGGCCACCATTTCCAAACGCTTTATCAGCGGGAACCGCTTATATACGTCTACCCTGGCCTGAATCCAGTCCGCGGGCACCTTCCACTCCTTGTACTCGTAGTTTTGAGGATGGAAAGCAAGTTCCGGCAGCCGTTCTATAAAATCATCCATTAAGCGCACGAACTCTACGGTAGATTTGAATTTCACCCGCTGTTCCCAGGCGGGGTCGGCTGTTTCCAGAGGGTCACGGTCGCCTACGAAGTCCACCCCGTTTTCAAGCTGTATCAAGGCCAGGTCCTCCAGGCTGGCTTCAAAAATGGGTTCTTCGCCCAGTTCGGGCAGCACGTTGCCGATATAATCCCCAAACACTTTGTTGGGGGAAATGATCGTGACGTTCTGGGCTTTGATGGTGTTCCGGTAGCGGTAGAGCAAGAAAGCCACCCGGTGCAGGGCGATGCTGGTTTTTCCCGAGCCGGCCACGCCCTGGATGATGAGGGTGTGTGCTTTCTCGTTGCGGATGATCTGGTTTTGTTCCTTCTGGATGGTGGAGATAATAGATTTCATCTTCTCATCAGAGGTGTGGGCCAGCTCTTGCTGCAAGATGTCGTCCTGGATGTTTTGAGAACTGTCGAAAGCGTATTCCATTTCTCCATTGGTGATTTTGAACTGGCGCTTCAAGCGGATCTCGCCGTCGGTGTGGCCCTGGGGCGCGTCATAATAAGCGGGGCCAAGCTCGAAATCGTAAAACATGCTGGCCACCGGCGAGCGCCAGTCGATGACGTAAAGCTGGCGCTGAAAGCGGAAGGCATATAGCCCTATGTAATACGCGGCGGTTTCCTGTTCCCCTTCGGGGAGAAAGTCGATGCGGGCAAAATAGGGGGAGGCTTTCGTTTTTTGCAGCCTGTCCCGGTAGACTACGGTCAGCACGCCCTGGGAGTCGATCTGCCGCAGGGCCATCTCGTTCTGGAACATTTCCTTTGCGTCTCCCTCGCCCCGCATACTGGCCATATAAAGCTGGGCCTCCCGGTATTCTTCATCCATTTGATCTACCGAGCGCTGAGCTTCTTCCAGCTCTTCGTTCACCATGCGCAGAATGCGCGATAGATGGGCAAGCTCTTCTGGGGGAACAGCTTGCTGGGGTGTTTTTTCCTGGTCCATGACAGCGGCCTCCTTTTTATCTCGTTTTTAAGTTTCTTATAAGAGTATATCAAAAAAAGAAAAAAAGACTAGACTTATTTTTCGAGTTGTGGTATGTTATATACTAGATGTGCCTAAAAATGGGTTTTTGCCCCTTTGGCGCGAATGTATTTTAGAAAATAAGGACAGCGGAAGGCCGTTTCGAAACAGGGAAGCGGCGCCAGGCTGCTTTATGGAATTGCAAGCGGCGGTAAGCCGCTTTTTTCTTTCTCTGAAAGTTTTTTGAAAGGGGGCTGTGCTGTGGGAAAACGTGTTCTCGTCACTTGCTGTACGCCTTATCAGCTGTTAGTGGCGGCCCAGGTGCTTGCCACTTATTATCCCCAGGACCAGGCCGACTTGATCGTTACCGACCAGATGAGCGGTTCGCGAAAGATTTGGGAGGCGGCCAAGGGCTGCGGCGGGTTTGGCCGGGTATATTATTTAGAGGAAAAAAGGCTTAACGGCCTGGCACGAGGGGAAAACCTGAAAAATATTCTTCGGGGGGCGCTGGCGCCAGACAAGCTGCTGGAGAGTTTTCTGCATTTAGAAGGCGTTTACGATGTGTTTTTGTTTTCCAACGTCTCCTTGATGAACCAATACTTGATCCAGGGGATGAAAAAGAAAAACCCCCGTTTGGAGTGGATGCTTTTTGAGGATGGCGCCAGCACCTATTCCCTGCAGGTGGGCGGGCTGCTCTTGAGCCGCTCTTGGAAAGTGCGGATGCAGCTGCATCAAGTGCAGAAGCTAAAAGGCATCTATTTGTTCCACCCCGAAACGCTGGCTTGGAAAGCGCCCTGTCCGGTGTATAAGCTTCCCGGGAAGTACGCCCCCCAAACGCTGAAGCTTCTCAACGAGATTTTTCAATATGACAAGCTTCCTGACCGGTATGACCGGCCGGTACTGTTTTTTGAGGAATCCTATCCCTGCGATGGGGTGGATATCGGGGATGTGGCCCTGCTTGACAGGATCGCCGCGATGGTGGGGAAAGAGAACATTTTTGTGAAAATCCATCCCCGCAACCGCGAGAACCGGTTTGCCCAGGCGGGCTACGCCACCAATACCGATACCGCTATGCCTTGGGAACTCATCGTTTTAAACAGTTCTTTTGAACGGACGTTGTTCCTGACGGTGGGTTCTTCCGCGGCCACCAATCCCTGGTGTGTGTTTGGAATCCCCGCGAAAGCGGTGTTTCTCAGCGAGCTGGTGGAGGACCCTTCCCGTTTGCGGGTAGATGTGATGGAACAAACGAAAAAAATCTGCCAGTCCCGCCCGGACTTGTTTTTCTTCCCTAAGACCTGGGAAGAATGCGAAAAACGGGTTGAGGAACTGCTAAAGGAAAACCGGGAGTAATCCTGAGAAATTGTGGGAAACCTAAGGAGGAATCACCATGAAAACCGTTGCTGTGGTACCAATGAAGCTGAATAACCGCCGTTTGCCCCAGAAGAACACCAAGCCCTTTACCAACGGCAAGCCTTTGTGCTGGTATATCCTCTCCACCCTGCTTCAAGTTGAGGGCGTGGAAGAAGTATATGTCTATTGCAGCAACCCGGATATCCAGGAGTTTTTGCCCGAAGGGGTGAAGTATCTGCGCCGGGGAGAGGACTTGGACCAGGATACCACCAAAATGAACGAGGTGCTTCAGCGGTTCGCCGGGGAAGTGCCCGCCGACGTGTATGTGATGACCCATACCACCGCGCCTTTTATCAAAAAGGAATCCATCGAGAAAGGCCTTAATGCGGTGCTTTCAGGAGAATATGACTCCGCCTTTGCCGTGAAGGAATTGCGGGACTTTTTGTGGAAGGACGGCAAGCCTTTCAACTATCAGCTGGACGCCATCCCCCGCACACAGGACCTGCCGGCCCTGTATGAGGAAACCAGCGGGTTCTACATCTACAAGGGTGAAGTGATGACAAAGATGGGCCGTCGTATTGGGGATAACCCCTGCTTGGTCACTGTGGGAGAAGTAGAAAGCTGCGACATCGACGAGCCGGAAGATTTCCTCATTGCCGACGCCATTTACAATTATCAGCGCCAGTATGGAAAGGAGGCAGTTCAGTGAAAGAGATTCGAGTATTAGACTGCACTTTGCGAGACGGCGGCTATTGCAACGACTGCCATTTCGGTTTTGAAAATGAAAAATATATTGTGGAAAGCCTGGTCCAAGCCGGGGTGGACATTGTGGAATGCGGCTTTTTGACCCAGAAGGTAGAATATCGGGAGGATTATTCCAGGTATACCTCTTTAGATCAGATTGCCCGCATCCTGCCTCAAGACCGGCAGGGCAAGCTTTTTGTAGTGCTGATGGACTACGGCACCTATAATGTGGAGGACCTGCCCAATTGGGACGGCAGCTCTGTGGACGGCATCCGGGTGACGTTTCATAAGAAAGACCTGGAGCCTGCATTGGTGCTGGCAGAGAAGATCAAAGCCAAGGGCTATAAAGTATTCTTGCAGCCCATGGTGGCTTTAAGCTATACCGACCGGGAATATTTGGAACTGATCGAAAAGGCCAACGCGCTGCGGCCCTACGCTTTTTATCTGGTGGACAGCTTCGGCACCATGAAGCGCAAAGACATGCTGCGGTTCTTCTATATGATTGAGCACAATCTGGCGGAAGGCATCTGCGTGGGATTCCACTCCCACAACAATTTGCAGCTGGCCTATGCCAACGCCCAAACTTTGACGGATTTGCAGACCAGCCGTTCCCTGATCATTGATTCCAGCATTATGGGCATGGGCCGGGGAGCGGGAAACCTGAATTCGGAACTGTTCCTCGATTATCTCAACGACAACGCCGGGGGACAGTATCAGGTGAAGCCCTTGCTGCGGGTCATCGACCGGGTGCTGGATGGATTTTACCAACAGAACTACTGGGGATATTCCCTGCCCAATTATCTTTCCGCCAGCCATAATGTACATCCCAATTACGCTCTGTTTTTGGCGGAGAAAAATACCCTTACTGTGGAGAACATGGACAAGATATTCGACGCAATGGCGCCGGAGAAACGCAGCAGTTTCGACCGGGCGTATATGGAGGAACTGTATCTTCGCTACATGGACCGGAGCGCCGGAGAAGACTCCATGGCGGCGCTGGGCCAGGCTGTCAAGGGCAAGCGGGCATTGGTGATCGCTCCTGGAAAGAGCGCCAGGGTTCAAAAGGAAGAGATCGCCGCCTTTGCCGGGGAAGAAGATGTGGTTTCCGTAGGGGTGAATTTCGATTACGCTTATTTCGCCACGGATTATATTTTCCTGAGCAATCTCCGCCGGATGGAAGAACTGGGTCAGGGATATGAGGACCGGCTGATTGTGACTTCTAACATTCCAGATCAGGGCGCAAAGTATCACGTAGGCTACGCCGGGCTGCTGAGCCAGCCGGAAGCTGTGCGGGATAACGCCGGCTTGATGCTGATCAAGCTGCTGATACAACTGGGCGTGAAAGAGATCTGGCTGGCTGGGATGGATGGCTATTCCCACGACGCCAACGAGAATTACGTCCAAGAACAGATGCGCATGACCGCTAAAAACCAGACGTTGGACGCTATGAACCAAGGCATGTGCCAAGCGCTGGGAGAGCTTGCAAAGCAGGTCCCCATCCATTTTCTCACCGAGCCTAAGTATGTGACGCTGGGTGCCAACTGAAAATTATTTAAAAAGACTCGTGGGAAGAGTTTCCTGCGGGTCTTTTTTTATTTCAGCAAGTTTGTAACGGTCTGAAAGGAAAAAACTCAGCTGCGCATATTTGTCTTTTCCTGGGGGAAAACTTTGTTACAAAACGAACTTGTGGGGGGAGGCGGCAAAAGTTGGAAAAACGAATTCTGATTTTGGCCACCACCAATGATTTTCTGATGAAGTTTGAACAGGAGAATGTGCGTATTCTGCAAGAAATGGGGTACCAGGTTCATTATGCCGCTAATCTGCGGGAACCTGGTTATATTTCCGATGCAGGGCGGATTCAGGCGTTGGGGGTTACAGTCCACCACATCGATATTGTTCGTTCCCCTTATTTGGTGCGGGAAAACCACCGGGCGTTTCGACAACTGACCTCTCTGGTTCGCAGATGGCATATCCAAGCTATTCACTGCCACACTCCGGTAGGAGGGCTTTTGGGCCGTTTGGCAGGGACCAGCGTCCCCGGAAACCCAGTGGTGGTATATACTGCCCATGGGTTTCATTTTTATCAAGGAGCCCCTCTTTACAACCGCCTGGCCTTTTACCCGGTGGAGTGGAACCTGGCCCGGTATACCGATATCCTGGTGGTCATCAATCAGGAGGATTACCGCGCGGCCCGGCAGCTGCCTTTGCGCCGGGGTGGAAAGGTATTCCGCCTGCCGGGAGTGGGTTTGGATCGCAGGGTGTTTTTTCCTCTTACACCCAAAATGAGAACCCGGCTGAGGGAAGAGCTGGGAGTGGGGCGAGAAGATTTGTTCCTTCTTTCGGTGGGAGAACTGAACTTGAATAAAAACCATCAAGTGGTATTGGAGGCATTATCCATCTTGAAACGGCGGCCCGGCGGTCTTGCCCACATACGGTATGGGATTTGCGGGGAAGGGTTCGCGCGGACGGCGCTGGAACGGGAAATTGAAGAACGGGATTTGGGCCAAGTGGTGACTCTGTATGGATACCGTCAGGATATCCCCCGGATGGTGGGGTGCGCTGACGCCACGGTGTTTCCTTCCCGGCGGGAGGGGCTGGGCATGGCGGGGTTGGAATCGCTGGCCATGGGCGTGCCCGTGCTGGCCGCCGATAACCGTGGTACCCGGGAATATATGGTCCATGGGAAAAACGGGCTGATCTATCCTTGGGACGACCCGGCAGGATTCGCCCGGGGCATTGCTCTGCTGCGGGGGATGGATCAAAAGCGCAGGGAAGAGCTTTCACGCCGCTGTGTAGATTCTGTGGCCCCTTTTGACAGGACCAAGGCCAGAAAAGCCATGGAGACAGTTTATCGGGAGATGGACCGGAAAGTGAGGGAACGTTATGAAAAATAAACCGATCGTCAGTGTGATCATGGGTTCCTACAACCCACAGTGGGATAAACTGCGCCGTGGGGTGGAATCCCTGCGGCGCCAGACGTTTCAAGACTGGGAACTGGTTTTGTGGGACGACGGTTCTTCGCCGGAAGGCGCCATGGCGCTGGAACAGGCGGCTTCACTTGACCCTCGGGTGCGGCTGTACCATGGCCGGGAGAACAGGGGTCTGGGCTTTGCTTTGAACCGATGTGTCCAGAAAGCGGGCGGCAAATATCTGGCCAGGATGGACGACGATGACGTGAGTTTCCCTCACCGGCTGGAGATTCAGGCCCGGTTTCTGGATACCCACCCCCAAGTGCCGTGGGTGGGAAGTTCGGCTTTGCTTTTGGATAAGGAAGGCCCATGGGGAAGGCTGGATATGCCCCGGTGTCCCACAAAGCTGGATTTTCTGGCCCATTCCCCCTATATCCACCCTTCGGTGATGTTCCGCCGGGAGGCGCTGGAAAATGGGGGAGGTTACAGCCAATCCCAACAATATTTTGGCTGTGAGGATTATGAGCTGTTCTTCCGGCTCCACGCCCAAGGATACCGGGGATATAATCTGTCGGTGCCGCTGCTTGGGTATTGGGAGGATGGGTGTTCCTATCAGAAACGCACGCCATCCCGCCGTCTGCGAGAGGCCAGGCTCCGGTGGATAGGCTGCCGGCAGCTGGGGCTTCCGGTTCCTTTGGGCGCTTGGAGTGTCCTTCGCCCTCTGGCTGCCGCTATGGTCCCTTGGCAGGTGCTCTGGCAAGTCAAAAGACGAGGGTCTGCCAGTGGATGATACACAAAAAGAGTTCCTGCCTTTGGAGCCCCCAGGCGCCCTGGAAGCTATCACGGCAGAGAAGCTTTGCCCGGCTTTGGGGGCCTTTACCCAGTGGGTGCTGGGAAACGCGTTGAAAGAAGGTGTATCCCGGCTGTACTTTCTGGCCAGGGACGGATGGTTCCCCTATGGGTTGGCCCGAAGGCTTTGCGCGTCTTGGGGGCTTCCAGTGGAATGCCGCTATCTGTTTGGTTCCCGCTATGCCTGGCGGCTTCCGCTGTATCATTTGGACGTTCCCCGGGCAGTGAACGTTTTGTGCGGGAAATCTAAGGTTTTGTCCCTGGAAACAGTCCTTCGCCAAGGAGGGCTTACCCAACAAGAACGGGAAGAGGTCTTGGGGAAGTTAAAGCTTGACGGGGAAGCCGGAAGCTGTTTAAAAGAGCGTGTTTGGCTGGAAGAGCAGCTTTTGAACTGTTCCAGTTTCTGTGCCTGCTTGGAACACCGTTCTCGAAAGGCTTTTTCAGGATTGGAAGGCTATTTAAGGCAGGAAGGGCTTTTGGATGGAGCTTCGTGGGCTTTAGTGGACAGCGGATGGATGGGTTCCACTCAAGAGACGCTGTCGGCTGTGTTAGAGCAGATGGATTTCCAGGGCATCGTAAGAGGGTATTACGCTGGGCTATACCGGCAACCGAGACAGGGAATATGGGATTGTTTTTTCTTTCGGCCTGGGAGAGACTTGGCTTTTCAAGCCGGGATGGAACCCAGCTTTTTTGAATGTGTGTTTTCAGCCCCCCACGGCATGACTGTAGGATACCGGCAAGTGGCGGGAAGGTTCTTGCCCGTGTTGGGAAAACTGCCGGCTCATGGGGAAACCAGAGGAAAAATGGCTGGGGTGTTCCGGGACTATGGAGCTTGTCTGGCGAAAAGGGCCTTGCCGGGGGATCTTTGCTCCCAGGCTGGAGCAGAACGGTTCCCCGCTTGGGAAAAGCTGTGTCAAGTCATGACCCGCCCCACTTGGGAAGAGGCAAAACTCTTGGGGGAACTGACTTTTTCCCACCGGCCTCTGGAAGGAGGCGAGGCTCCTTTAGCAGTGCGGCTTTCGGAAGAGGAACTGCGAAGCAATCATGCATCTCGCCGGATGCTCCAGGGCCCACCAGTGAGAACCAGCCCATGGCTTCCGGGCAGTGCCGCGCTGTATGGGAAATGCCCTCAGGAACATTTTCAGGCGTTCCAAAGAGTCCGGTGGGCCCGGGCGGCGGTTCACGCCATAAGGAGCGGGGCACGCAAAATTTATGGGGAGGAATAGTCATGGATCAATGGGAAAAGCGGCAGCAATATTGGTTCGTCATCCAGCAGCTTACCGCCCGGGAACTGAAACGCAAATACGCCCGCTCCGCGCTGGGGATCTTGTGGAGCGTGCTGAACCCTCTGCTTTCCATGGCGGTGCTTTCCCTGATCTTCTCCCAGATGTTCCGCCGTTCCATCGAGAATTACCCCATCTACTATCTGACCGGGTACCTGTTGTGGCAGGCTTTTACGGGCACCACCAATTCCGCTATGACCACGTTGGCGGATAACCGTTCCCTGCTTTTGAAAGTGAAATTCCCCATGGAGCTGTTTATCCTGACCCGGGGTTTTACCGCTTTGGTCAATCTGGGATATTCTTTTGCTGCCTACGGGGTGATGCTGGTGGTGTTCCAAGTCCCAGCCAGCTGGCCGGTGGTGTTTGCCCTGCCGGTGGTTGCGTTCCTGTTTCTGTTTTCTTTGGGCGTGTCTTATGCTTTGGCGGCGGCCTATGTGTTCTTTGGGGATGTAAAGCATTTGTATTCTGTGGTTTTGACGCTATGGATGTATTGTTCCGGTATTTTTTACCCGGTGGACCAGCTTTCGGGACCCATACGGCAGGTGGTGGAAATCAATCCTTTATATTTGTTCATCCGCTGTCTGCGGGGAGCGGTGATGGACGCCCGTCCTCCCAGCGGGTGGGACTTTCTGCTGATGGCGGCCTGGGGGGTGGGGGTATACCTGGCAGGCTGGGGGATTTTCCGTGTCCTGCGGGAAAAACTGATGCAAAGATTGTGAGGTGGGATGGTGGAAGATCGAAGGACCGTCATTCAAGTGGAGCATGTCACCATGGAATTCCGCCGGGCGGAACGGACTCCCGGAAGCCTGAAAGAGCTTTTATTGAAAGGCCGGGGCAAACGTGAAAACTTCCGGGCGCTGGATGATGTGAGCTTTTCGGTAGAGCAAGGCCAGGTGGTGGGGATCGTAGGAGAAAACGGTTCGGGGAAAAGCACGCTTTTAAAGATCATAGCGGGGGCGCTTTCGCCCACACAAGGAAGGGTGAAGGTGGACCGTGAAAAGGTACAGCTGCTCACACTGGGCACTGGGTTTGATCCGGAACTTACAGGGCGTGAGAATTTGTTCTTGAACGGGGCGCTTATTGGAAGGAGCAGGCAGTTCCTTACCCGGCGCTACCGGCAGATCGTGAATTTCGCGGAACTCAACGGTTTTATGGAAGAACGGGTGCGCAATTATTCTTCGGGCATGGTGTCGCGGTTGGGGTTCGCCATTGCCACGGCCGGAGAAGCGCCTGAAATCCTGATCTTGGATGAAGTGCTCAGCGTGGGGGATATGTTCTTCCGCAAAAAGAGCGAAGCCCGCATCCGGGAAATGATTCATGGCGGCTCTACTGTGCTGATCGTTTCCCACTCCCCCGGAGCCATTCGGGAGAATTGTGGGAAAGCCCTTTGGCTGGACAAAGGAAAGCTTCGGGCGTATGGTCCTGCCAAAGAAGTGTGCGCCGCTTACGAGAACAGCCGGTAAGCCTCATTGCGGAAAGGAGATCATCGTGAAAGAGACATTGTACCGCTACCTCAGCGGACGCAGCCCCCAGGCCCGGGAACGTTATGAGGCGTTGCGCCGCTCTGGGGAGCCACGGTGGAAAGCGGCGCCTGTTTTGCTGGGCGCTGTTTTCTCCGGGGGGAAAAACAGCCGCCGTCCGTTGCCGCAAAAGGGGAGCGAATCAGCGTTAAGTTATCGAGAGCCTTCAGAACGGCTGGTGGAGAAGCTTCGGCGGTTTGACGTGGTTTCTTTCGACATATTCGATACATTGCTGCTGCGGGCGGTAGACCAGCCCAAAGACGCTTTTTTCTTTGTAGGCGCCAAGCTGGGATATCCTGATTTTCAGCGTCTCAGGGTAGAGGCGGAGAGCCGCGTCCGAGAGAAAAAGCGACGTATCCAAGGCGCCGGGGAGGTGACCCTTGAGGAAATTTGGGCGGAATTGGAAAAAACAGCGGCGGTTCCCCCTCAACAGGGCATGGCCGTGGAACTGGAGGTGGAACGGGCTCTCTGCCGGGGCAACCCGTATTTTCTGCCAGTGGTTGAGGGGTTGCGCAAACTGGGAAAGCCAATGGTTTTGCTATCGGATATGTATTTGCCGGGAGAATTCTTGGAGAAGTTGGTGGAGGAAGCCGGTTTCGGGAAGTTCCAAGGTCTGTTGGTTTCCGGGGAGAAAGGGGATTCCAAATGGGAAGGCGGCTTGTTCCGCCGTTTGCGGGAACAGTTTCCTGAAAAGGTTTCTTTCGCCCATATTGGCGATAATCCCCATTCTGATGTGAAGCAGGCTCGGGAACAGGGAGCCACCCCCTTTTTCTACAAAAATGTGAACCAGGCAGGCGGCCCGTTTCGGGCAAAGGATATGTCCCCTGTTGTGGGGAGTGTCTACCGTGGGCTTGTCAATGGGAAACTGCACCATGGCGGGGAAAAGTATTCTGTCTTGTACGAATACGGTTTCGTGTATGGTGGATTGTTCGCTTTGGGATATTGCAGGTTTATCCACCATATGGCCCAACAATGCCAAGCGGACCGGCTGTTGTTCCTTTCCCGGGATGGAGAAGCGCTTTTAAAACTTTACCGCCGTCTATATCCCCAGGATGAACGCCCTGTATACGCCTATTGGTCACGGTTGGCGGCGGCTAAAATCACAGCCGGGCTGTTCCCATGGGATTATTTCCGGCGGTTCCTCTGGCACAAAGCGGAGAAGGGTTTGCCGCTGAAACAGGTGATGCGGTCTATGGAGCTTTCTCCCTTGCTGCCGGAACTCTGCGCCGCTTTGGGTCTTTCGCCTACAGCGCCTTTGACGCATAAAAATGCCGGAGCCGTCCAAGACTACCTTACAGCAGGCTGGAGCCGGATATTGGAATTATATGAGCCCCAGCGCAGGGCGGCGGGCGCCTATTACCGGCAGTTGCTTTCCGGGAGTTTTCGGGCAATGGCCGTCGATATCGGCTGGGCAGGAAGCGGGGCGGTTGCCTTGTGGTCCGCGGCGGAAAAGCTGTGGGGCCTGGATTGTAAGATCACCGGTTTGTTGGCGGGGACCAATTCCGCCCACAGCCCGGAACGCAACGCCGCTGAACCACTGCTTTTGACAGGCAAGCTGCGGAGCTATTTATTTTCCCAAGGGGAGAACCGGGACCTCTGGAATTCCCATGACCCCCGTCAAGGCCACAACTTGTTTTGGGAGCTGCTTTTGGGTGGTGAGGAAGGCAGCTTGAAAGGGTTTTACCCTTCTGCCGAAAAAGGCTGGCGGATGGAATTTTCCCCCAATCCCCATGCCGGGGCAGTAAGGGAAATACACCGAGGGCTGTTGGATTTCGGCGAGGAATTTCTAAATTTAGAGCGGCGGCTGGGTATAGAGCTGCCCATTTCCGGCAGAGACGCATATGGGCCCATGCTGGAAGTGCTGGCAGCGGAAAACGCCCCTTACCGCCGGGGATTGGAGGCGCTTTTGGATGAACCGGGCATCGGATAAAGTGTTGTATCACGGGGTCAGTTCTTATCAGCTGTTAGAGGTCATGCTCCACCGGATGTTGTTCCACCCCCGGGATTGGGCGGTGTTGCTGCTGCCGGATTTTATTGTGGGGAAATACCCCCAGTGGGAAACGCTGAGCCGCGGTTTTTTCAATGAGGTGCGGCTGTTCCCATATTTGAGCATTCCCCATGGGGAAGAGCGGCAAGTGATAGAGGATACCGCCAGGGCTTATGAGAGCCTGGGGCTGCCAGACTTGGAACAGTTCTCTAAAATCTATATTGCCGGGGCCCATTTCTATTTTTCTTTGTATGTTCTTGAGAGGCGGAAGCCTTTTTCCTTTTTTGAGGACGCAGCCGGGCTTCTCAGCCGTCCCCAAGAAGCTATGGATGTTTTGGCGGCCAAGTTCCCAGAACACGCAGCCTTGGCCCAATCCCACGGCCTGTTTTCTGCACGGAACCCTTTGATACAAGAGGTGTTCTGCTGCGGGAAAGCCCAGTGCCGGCAGGTGGAAGCGTTCGGTAGGATGTGGGATTTTTCCGTGGAACGGGGATTGAGGGTTCTTTCTGCCAGACAGAGAAAGAACCTGATACGCTTCTTTTTGCCACGTCCCATCAAGACAAAAGCAGAAACGATTTTGCTGACCCAGCAATTTTCCAACTTGGGCCTGCTCAGTGAGGAAGGCCAGCTGGCCCTATATCGGGAGCTGGCAAAAAGCCGGCTGGTCAAAGGGCCGCTTTTGGTCAAGAAGCATCCGGATGACCCTTTGGATTACCGGGAAGTATTCCCCGGAGCGGAGATATTAAAAGAGGTGTTCCCTGCAGAACTGCTTCCATATGTGTTTCGTGGGAAACGGCCTAAGCGGGTAATGGCCTTTGGTTCGGCAGGCTTGGCGAATTTGGGAGAAAGCTTTGAGACTGTGAGCCTGCCCATGCCTTGCCCTGTGAGATGGGGTAAAATTGTGGGAAGCGCCGTGCCATCTCCGGAAAGGACGGAAGCTTTGCTGCGCCATCCCAGTTTATAATTTTTGAAAAGGTGAGAGCTGCCATGGGAAAATCCCTGTATCTAGTAAATTCTGTGTATCATTTGTTGACATCAATTCATTTGCGGCGCACGGTTTTCCCCAGTGGGAAAGCGGACTTGGTGCTGACAGATGTTACGCCTGCTTTGGCGGAAACAACGGCCAGACTGGAGGAAACGAACCTGTTTGAACGGGTTATTCCCGTCGGGACGAAAGAACTTTCCCACCAGTTTTCCATGAATCGGGAAGAGGATGTAAAGCGTTGTTTTGACGAGAGAGAGACTTTGCTGAACTGGGTGCTGGGAAAACCCTTGGAACAGGGATATGACCAGGTGTTTTTTCCAAATTTTGATTGGCTGGCCCGTCTGCTAGCATGTCGGTATGATTGTCCCTTTTATTGGATTGAAGATGGCTTTTCCAGCTACGTCATCGATTTTCTTCGTCCCGACCGAGCGGTGGTGAACCGTCATCCTCAAGGGGTAAAACTGGGAGAAAAGACGCAAGCAGCCCTTCTTTATGAACCCAGGCTGGCCATGCGGGGCGACCATCTTCCCAACCGGCCTTTACCAAAGCTTTCTCGGCAGGATGGAGACCTGCGGCAGCTATTGAACTTTGTTTTTGACTATCACCAGCCCCAGGGGCTTCCTTCCTTTCTGTTTTTGGAACAGTCCTTCCGGGCGGAGGGCATCCAAGGGAACGATCTTGACTTGATGGCCCAGTGCCAGCAAGCGGTGGGCCCTGAGAATTTTGGGGTAAAGCCCCATCCCCGAAATGGAGAGAACCTGGCGCTGGATCTGGGTCTTACCCGCAAGATAGACCTTTCTGTACCTTGGGAACTGTTTTTGCTCAACGCACAGGGAGACATCCCCACGGTGGTGACCGTGTGTTCCAACGGGGCCTTGAGTGGCAGGCTTTGTCTGGGGCTTTGCAGCAATACCGTGATGCTCTACAAGCTTTATAACGGCAAGGTGCTGTGGAAAGAGGATTCCATCCTTTGGCGGTATCTGGAGACTTTCCGCCGGCAATTCGCAGGAAAAAACTATTATGTGCCGGAAACCCCTTATGAACTGCGGAATATCCTGCGCTATTTGGGAGGACAGTATGGAGATTAAAGTGTCCATCATCATCCCGGTTTACGGGGTGGAGAATTATTTGGAACGAGCGGTGGATTCCGCTTTGGCTCAGACTCTTTTGGAGAAAGAGATCATTTTAGTGGATGACGGCAGCCCGGATGGCTGTCCTGCCATTTGCGACCGCTACGCCAGACAATACCCCGAACTGGTGCAGGTGATTCATCAAGAAAACCAAGGTTTGGGATTGGCCCGCAACGCCGGGGCAAGACTGGCCAAGGGAGAGTATATCGCTTTTTTGGATTCGGATGATACGGTAGAGCCGGAAATGTACGAAACCCTTTATGAGAAAGCAAAAGAAGGGGATTACCAAATGGTGATGTGCGACGTGCGCATCCGCTATGTAGAAGAAGGCAGGGAGGTGGAGGTTTCCTCTTACCCCCGGGAACAGATCGACCTGGCGGATTATATTGCCCATGGCAACAACATCACCTACAGCGTGAACAAACTGTTCCAGCGCTCCATTTGGGAAGAGAACCGCTATGAGAAGATGCTGTTTGAGGATATCGCGCTGATTCCCGCCTTGGTGACCCGGTATCATCGCATAGGCTATGTGCCGAAAGCCTTTTACAATTACTACCGCCGTTCCAATACCATATCTACCAGTCAAACGGGGGCAATGGTGGATATTGTGAAAGCGTTCCGCGATTTTCTCACCACCTGTGACCCCGCCTATAAAGAAGAAGCAGTTTATGCAACCTCCAGGCAGCTTTTATGGAACATGACCCAGTCACGCGCTTTGTTCCTGCCGGATTTTATCGGCCTGCTGCGGGAATTCGAAGGGGATTTCCGGCTGAACCCTTATCTGAAAAACGATCCCAAAACCGCAAAGATCTTGGAGTATCTTGACCGAAAGGTGATTCCGGATCATTTCATTTTAGCTCATTGCAGGCGGGAGCTTTCTCCGGAACTGGAAGAATGCCTGAATAGGGATTTTCCTCTGTCTAAACGGATAGAGCCGCAAGAAAGCTGGCTTTCCAGAGAGGATATCCCTGACAATGTGCGGCGGGCGGCGGACTTGGGCCATTGGCGCTATGTGGAGGAATACCTTTCCCTGCTGGCGCTTTGGGAGCATGGGGGCATAGTATTGACGCCGGCAGCATTGCCCCAGCTCAGGTTGAAGGGCCGGCGTATGGAGCCTGCGTTTTTCGGGTTTGAGAATGCGGAGGAGCTTTCCACGTTGTGTTTTGGAGCGGTGCCCCACCATTATGCCATTGGCGTTTTGTTGGATTCCTACAAGGAAGAACGGATCTATAACCAGGCGTTTTTGCCCTTGAGCCAGCGGCTGCGGGATTTCCTCATCACCCGGTTTGGGTTAAAAGCCAACGGCAGACATCAAAAGCTGGAAGGGGGGATCACAGTCCATTTGCCTAGCGTTCTGGCTTACGATCTCCACGATGGGGAGAATTGCTGCAAACGCGGTGGATTTTCCACGCCGGAAGGGTTCGAGACGGTCAGTGTGCCGGTGCTGGAATTTTGGTCCCAGCGGCTTATGGAAAATTGGAACTTGTATAAAGCTGAACGGCAGAAAAAGTCCCCCGCCGGGAAAAGCCCATCCCCTCAAAGTGGCGGGAAATATACAGAAGAGCAGATGGAAGCGGAACGCCAACGTGTTGCGGCACTTTACGAGCAGTCTACCAGCTGGAAACTGACCCGGCCCCTGCGAGCCATTGCTCAGCTTTGGAAAAAATAAGGAGGGAAGAATATGCGTGCCATTGCCATCATCCCCGCCCGGTTCGACTCCACCCGGTTTAAGGGCAAACCCCTGGCGGATTTGTGTGGGTGGCCCATGCTGTGGTGGGTATACCATCAAGTGAAAAAAAGCCAAAAGCTTCAAGAAGTCTGGGTAGCTACAGACCATGAATCTATCCGGGAGACCTGCGATCAATATCAAATCCCATGCATCATGACTTCTTCCCAATGTGCCACAAGCACCCAGCGTGTGTGGCAGGCTGCCCAGTCCTTAGAGGCGGATTTATATGTCTGCGTCAATGGGGACGAGCCTTTGATCGACCCTAAAGTGGTAGAACAGGTGATCCCCGGTTCTTTAGATGGATTTTTTGCCGCCAACCTTATGGCCCCTATCCATTCCCCAGTGGAAGCGGTAGACGATACGAATATCAAAGTGGTAGCGGATGGGGAGGGGAACGCCCTGTTCTTTTCCCGCAGCCCCATCCCACACCCTAAAGCCAGTGTGGAATATGAATTTTACAAACATCTTGGGGTGTTGTGCTATACCAGGGAAGCATTGGAGTTTTTCGACACGACTCCCAAAGGATCTTTGGAGGCCATTGAGGATATCAATGAGCTGCGATTTATTGAGCATGGGAAAAAGCTGAAAATGGTTCCCGTAGAAGCCAAAAGCCTTTCTGTGGATACTCCCAAAGACTTGGAGTATGTCCGGGGAGTGCTGCGAAAGAAGCTGGAAAGGGGAGAGATTTGACATGGGTGTGCAAGTGCTGGATTGTACCCTGCGGGACGGCGGGTACATCAATAACTGGGAGTTTGGCAAACACACCATCTGCTCCATTTTGGACAAGCTGGAAAGCAGCGGCATCGATATCATCGAGTGCGGGTTTTTAACCAGCCGCCCCAGAGGAGAGGACTGCTCCTTGTTCGGCAGCCCCAGAGAGATCGCCCCTTTGCTGCCGCAACGCAAGGGCAACGCCATGTTCGTGGCCATGATCGCCATTGGAGAAAAGGAACTTCCCCCAGACCGGTTGCCTGCCAGAGAGCCGGGCTCTATCCATGGGATACGGCTCACCTTCCATCGGGAAGAGACAGAGCAGGCCATGGCCTGGGCGGGAGCCATTATGGCAAAAGGCTATCATGTGTTTTTACAGCCAGTAGGCACCGCCTTTTATTCTGACCTGGAGCTCTTGCGGCTGGTGGAACGGGTCAACCAGCTAAAGCCTTTTGCTTTCTATATTGTGGATACCTTGGGCAGTATGTACCGCAACCAGGTGACCCGGCAGTTCCATTTGATCGACGAGAATATGGACCCTTCTGTCCGGTTGGGATTTCACGGCCACAACAATTTGCAGCTGGCTTTTTCCAACGCCCAGGTTCTCTCCACTATTCAGGCTAAACGTGATCTGATCGTGGATTCCTCTGTGTATGGCATGGGCCGGGGAGCGGGGAATCTGCCAACGGAACTGATCACCCGGTATATCAACAAAAACATTCAGTCCCGCTACAATGTGGCAATGGTGATGGATGTCTATGACGAGTATATCGCCCCGCTGCGCAAAGAGTATGAATGGGGATACACCATGGCTTACCAAATAGCCGCCATCCACGCCTGTCACCCCAATTACGCCGCCTATCTTCTGAACAAACAAACACTCACCATGACGGATATCGAAAGTATCCTGCGGTCCATCCCGCAGCACCAGCGGGTGGAGTTCGACAAGGAGCTGATAAGGGAATTGTACCAGCGCTATCAGAGCAAGGGCATCGACGACAGCAAAGCGGTGGAAGAGCTTTCCGCGCTGATGCAGGGACGAAAACTGCTGGTGCTGGCTCCCGGCCAAAGCCTGCGCATTCGGGAATCCCAAGTGATGGAGTTTATCCGCAGACAGGCGCCTTTCGTCATCGCGGTAAATTTCGCAGATCCGAAATTTCAAGTGGAAGCTTGTTTTGTTAGCAACCACAAGCGGCTGGATATCGCCGGAGGACAGATGCGGTCTTTGCCGGGAGTAAGGCGGATTTTCACCTCTAACCTGGCCCCTTATGGGGATGAAGGCTGCTTCTATGTGGATTATGACAGGTGCGCCAACGAGGACCCCATGGTGTCAGACAATGCGGGGTTGATGCTGCTGAAGCTTTTAAAACGCTGCGGGGCAAAAAAAGTATATCTGGCGGGGTTTGACGGTTTTCGGGGAAAAGAGGGGAGCAGCTATTATAACCGCCCGGCCTTTTTGCCCTATAGTTCCGCGGAAGCCTTTGAGCGTCAGAGACGCATGAAAGAGCAGTTGGGCAAACTTTCTTTAGAATTGGTGTTTGTTACCCCATCGGCCTATGAGGAAAAGGAGGGGATACGATGAAAGCGTCCACGAAAAAAGGGATTTTGTTGATCGGAGGCATTTTAGGGCTGTTGGTGATTGTTGCCGTGGCAGTGGCGTTTATCCAGTTCGGAAGGGTGGACAATACCCTGGAACAGCTGACCCAGCCTTCTCCACCTCTTCGGGAACTGGGAGTATATGTGATGCAGGATGACCCGGCCCAAGAGCTGAAAGACACTGTAGGATACTCCTACGGCGGATTGGAACGGAATGGGGAAGAAGGTCTGGCGCTGCTGGGCCAGGCGTTGGAATCGGACCCGCCGTGGCAGGGATACCCTACGGCTTTTGCTTTGGTCAGCGCCCTGCGGAAAGGGGAGTGCCAGGCGGTACTTCTGGAGGAAGCCTATCAAAAAAGCCTGGCGGATGCCAGGGGTTACGAATGGACCACAGAGGGGATGCGGAAAGTGGGGACTATAGAGCTCCCCAGTCAGGAGGATGCGGCGCTGCCCGCCGCTCCGGAAGGCACGCCGGAAAGCTTCTTGTTATATCTCAGTGGCAGCGATACCTTTGGAGATGTGTCCACACTTTCCCGCAGCGATGTGAATATTTTGGCGGCAGTGAACCTTTTCACCAAAGAATTGTTCCTGCTTTCCACGCCCCGGGATTTTTATCTTTCCTTTGATCAGACTCAGGGTGCCAAGGATAAGTTGGCCCATGCGGGAATCTATGGTGTGGAGGCTTCGGTGGATGCGTTGGAATCCCTTTACGGCGTGGACATTAGCTATTACCTGCGGATGAACTTTACCGGGTTTGTGGAAGTTATCGACGCTTTAGGCGGGGTATCGGTCTATTCCGACCGGGAATTTTCCGTGGAAGGAATCCGCACTTACCAGGAAGGATACAACCAGCTCAGTGGCATAGAAGCCCTGGCGTTTGCCCGGGAGCGCATGAGCTTTCCGGAAGGGGATTACCAGCGTGCTGAAAACCAGATGGAAGTCATACGGGCGGTGGTGGAGAAAGCCGCGTCCCCGGCCCTGCTGGAAAACCTGTCCGCCGTGCTGGATGCGGTGGAGGGCAATTTCGAGACAAGTCTTCCCAGGGAGCAAATCATGTCCTTGGCGCCGGCTCTTTCTGGGGATTGGAAGATCACCACATACACTGTCAGCGGCCAAAGCGCCTACCGGGAGACGTATTCTATGCCCGGAGAAGAATTGTATGTGATTCTTCCGGACGAGGACAGCGTGGCTCAGGCCAGCGAAACGCTGAAAGCAGTTTTGGAAGGCCAGGAATAAGGCGGAGTTTGAAAAAATCCCCACCCTGATAAAAGGGTGGGGATTTGGTGGTTTTAACTGTTTCCGTTTTGGAGGAAGTGGGCGGACCAGTATTCTTCCAGGCACAGGCCCTGTTCAGTGATCTCCTGAGCCGCGGCTGTGCCTACATAGCGGTAGTGCCAGGGTTCGTAGCCCACTCCGGTGATGTCCGTTTTATCCTTGGGATAGCGCAGGATGAACCCATAGTCCGCGCAATGGGCCATCAGCCATTGCTGTTCAGGCGTGTTTTCCTGCTCCTCCTCCAACATTTGATAATCGGAAGCCACAATGTCCGCCGCCAGACCTAGTTCGTGTTCACTAGTCCCGGCGGGTACTACCCAGCGGGCGGCTTCCTGTTCCGCTTCTTCTTGAGAATAGCCTTGTTCCAGGTGGCTTTCCACCTCGGTTTGATACAGGGAATCCTGGTCCTCCCAAGTGCGGAAAGAAGAACACACCAGTGGGGAAAGCCCCTGGGATTCCATGTCAGACAGCATTTGGGAAAGAGCGTCCGCTGCCCGGCTGTCAAACCGGCCCTCGCCGGCTTCTACGGTTTCTACAGAGAAATCTGGGGGCAAAGGATGGTCTTTATTTACCAAGCGCAGATACCAGGGGGAGGTCCGGTCTTCTTCCTCTGTGGGGGAAGAATGTGGCAGAACGGAGAAAGCAGCTTGGCTGCTGGAAGTTTCATTCAAAACGCGCTCCCCAGCGGTGACGTTCTCCCCGTGGGAAGGAAAAGCCGTTAAGGCCAACATACAGGCGGCCCCGGCCAGCCCTGCCAGAAAATATCCGGCTATGCCACGTTTCCGTTTGTTTTCCCGGTGAAAGTGATGTCCCATTCCATGAATCCCTCCTTGTGATGCCTATCCATCAGATGGCAGGAGAAGGGGGATTTCTTACACAGGCAGGGCAACCGCAGTAAAAACATCGGTTCAAAAGCAGCCTGGCTGGGGATGGCCTCCGTTAAGAGGTTTCATACCGGGTGATGCACTCCATTTCGTAGCTGTAGGCGGATAGTTCTTCCCAATCCAGAAAACGATCCCAGGAAATGCGGCAGTGTTCATAATCGCTGTTGCATTCCACTACGGTGATCCCTTCTTCTTCTACCGTCAATACTATCATAGAGTGTTCTGTCAGTTCCAACCGGATGTGGTCTCCCGGCCGCAAGTCCGTGGCATCTTGCAGGATCTTCACAGGGGCGTCCTCCCCAAACACCAGGTCGCTGAGCAGCGACGCAAAACCCAGGCATTGTTTCAGTGGGTCAAACTGGGGGAAGAATTCCTGGAGGCTTCCCGAATATGTATTGCATCTCAGGTACCCATAGATGTCGTGCATGCAGGGAATATCGGTGACTGTGAATTCATCCCATTCCTCTACGCCGATGTGGTTCCAATAGGCCCCTTCGGGAAAGACTTCCCGCAAGGCGTTTAAAGAAGCGGCGGCTTCTTCCGGTGTGATAGGCTGATCTGCAGCGCAGCCGTATTCGTCAAAAAACGCTTCCAGCAGGTCGGCCTGTTCAAAGGCGGTGGGGTCCGCGGCGCAGCTGGTTTCCGGGAAGGAGGAAGTGGTATCCTTTTTTGGAGCCGGTCGGAAGATCATTACCATGAGGTTCACGGTAAGGGCTAAGGTCAAGATGGCGCAAAGGCAGACCGCCAAAGTAAGCGCCGAGAAAGTTCCCGCAAAAGTTTTTTTAAAATAGCGTTTGCGCAAGGCCTGCTTTTTGGACCGGAAAAACCGAAGCACGGATAAGCCCCCTTTATGGTTGTTGGAAAATACGACGTGAATTTACAAAGTTTTTCAAAATTCGCCAAGTGGGGACGTCAGGCCTTTCCCTCTCTATTATAGTATACATAGTAGACCCTGTTTGCGACCGTTAGGTAAGAAGAAATGGGAAATTATTTCGGGGAATCTTTAGCAGCGGGTGGTCATGATATCTAAAATCTCCCGGTCAGTTTCCCGCATCCCCTGGGTAGCCAGCAGACCGATGTTGCGGATGGTTTCTTCTACGCCTTTGGAAACAATGCCGTCCCCGCCCCGGAATTGCTGCCCGTTTTGATACATGTAAAAACCAAGCAGGCCGGCATCCACAGAGGAAGAGATCTTCGCCGCGCAGGAAGCTTTTGCCCCATCGCATACAATGCCGGAATTCACTGCCAATGCGTTGACGATGGTGTGGGCCACATCCCGCAAAAGCTCTTGGGGAGATTTCTGCCAGCCATGCAGATAAGCTATTCCGGCGCCGCTTCCGCATCCCGCGCTTACCGCGCCGCAATAGGCCGAGAGCCTGCCGATCTCCGATTTCAGGTGGATGGTGACAAGATCGCTGACCAGCAAAGCCCGGTAAAGGGTTTCCTGGGTCACGCCCAACTCTTTGGCGTATACGATTACCGGAAGAGAAGCGGTAAGCCCTTGGTTGCCGCTTCCCGAGACGATCACTACCGGAAGGCCGCAGCCGTTCATCCGGGCATCCGACCCGGCGGCGGCCATGGCCCTGGCCCGGACCTTTACATTGTCCCCATAGGTTTTTAGCAGAACCCGGCCAATGTTGGCGCCGTAGTCCCCTTGCAACCCTTCTTCCGCGATGGCGGTGTTATAGTGTATCTGCCGGCTGAGGGTTTCTTCCACATCTTCTAAACGCACTTCCCGGACGAATTCCAAAATACCTTCCACAGAAAGCACGGATTTATCCGTCAGGCCTTCTTCCTGGGCGGCTTGGGCTTCCACTTCTTGAAGGATTTCCCCGTTTTTCTCGATTCGGACAATGTTGGTGTGATAGTTGACGATCCGTACCAAAGCGGAGTCATCCCCCGCCCAGGCCCGGATGGTGATATCGAAAATAAAGGGTGTTTGCGCCAGTTTCACGGTAATGGGAGTCTTTTCCAAATATTCCTGAATGGCGCGCTGTTCCTGCTGGCCTACTTGGGAGAGTACTTCCAGCTCAAGGTCAGGGTCGCCCGCAGCCATGCCGGCGGCAGCCGCGGCGGGGATTCCCCGCAGACCGCCGGTGCTGGGCACGAACACGCTTTTCACGTTTTTGATGATGTTCCCGCTGGCTTCCACCTCCATGCGCTGGGCCATCTGTCCCAGAGTCTTTCTGGCAACGGCGGCGGCGTAAGCAATGGCGATGGGCTCAGTACAGCCCATGGCGGGCACAAGTTCTTCTTTTAAAATGTTCACATAGTCCCTATAGGTTTGCAGATCCATAAATGATCCCTCTCTTTTTAGGCTTTTCACTTGGGTTACAACAGGTCCAGCAGGCCCGAGATCTTTCCGATCTCCGCCATTCCTTCCGGGCGTTTTTCGGCGTTGGGCTTGGCGGTGATGAGCACCGGCTGAATACCGGCTTTTTGGGCCCCACGCAGGTTTTCTACGCCGTCGTCGATAAAGATTGTTTCTTCCGGAGGAATCCCCAGCTTGTCCAGGGCGTCCTGGTACATGGCGGGATGAGGCTTGTATACCCCCAGTTTATAACTGAAAGTCAAGGTGTGGAAATAGGGGAGCAGACCAAAACGTTCCAGCACGGGCACAATGGATGGCCAGGTGTCGGAGATAACTCCGATACGGTAGTTGTTCCAAAGAGCGTTTAATGTGTTTAAGGAGTCCGGGAACAAGGCGTAGTTTTCAAGGTTATATACTTTATCCTGTGTTATGGCTTCCAATTCCTTCTGTTCAAGCCCCAGTTCCGGCAAGGCTTGGGCTAAAAGAGAATAAGGTTGAAACATTGTAATTTAGGCACCATTCCGAAAAAAGGCGCACAAAACCCAGCCCCCTAAAAGCGGGCAAAATTGAAGTCATGCTTAAAGTCT
>CAJFSY010000006.1 GCA_904419785.1 uncultured Neglectibacter sp. | reverse complement strand
GAAATGGCGGCTCTTGAGCAAATCGACAACGCCACATTCCGGCGTAAATCTCCCACGGTTGCCGAGTATTGTGAAAAGTGGCTTCTGATGCAGTCTGTCTATGTCCGTGCCACCACATTGATTGATTATACATCCAAGGTGCGGCGGCATATTAAAGACATTCATACCATGTTGGATGTTATATCCTTGCCCCTCTATTGGAAAAGAGATGCGGTTGGAAGAAATGGAATGGTATGTTGTCATGGCTCGGAAGAAAAATTGATCAGGGAAATGTTGACTTGTAAGGTACATCCGCAGGGAAACGGCTGGTTCTGTCTTGGAAATAATCAATAATGAACCATGGCGTTGGTTTTACACGGAGAGCAGTGTCGTTTTTGATGTTAACTCCGTAATCTGGATTTTCTGGGACAAAAATCCCCTATGAGATAAAAAGAAAAGGATTTTAGCCTTCTATCCCCCACTGGAAAGGGTTTTTTCAGGAAAAATAGGGAAGGAGACTTATTTTTTAAAATTTTATCATCTATCTCAGAAAAGTTTCTGCATGTTCATGCAAAAAATAGAACGCATGTTCGAAACAAAGGAGAAACTAACGAAAATCACTGTATTTTATACAAAAGAAAAAGTGAAATGCCCGTAGTTTAGGCGTTTTTTAAAGCAAAAGTTTTGCATGAGATTTTTAAATTTATACAAGCGGTTTACGGAAAATTCAGGAATTATCTAGAATAAAAAACAAAAATATGAATATATATTCGTAAATTTTTCATTTTCTAGGCTTTGCAGCAGGTTGTACGTTCCGGTTTTGATACATTTTGCACAGAGGTCTGTTTCCATAATTTGAAGAAAAACCAGAAAAAAGCGAAAATGTACCCGTAAAAAACAGGTTATGTCAAGGAATGAACTATTCAGATTTAGTAAAAATCAACAAAACAGAGCGGCTAAAAATTTTGACATCTCGTAGATTTTTTACTATACTAGCCCTTGGATACCGCCCAAAAAGGGCGGCGAAAGGAGCTTTGATATGCACGGCAGACACATGAAGAAAGCGCCCAAGCTTTTCATCATTCGAGGAGCGGCCGCGCTGATCCTTGTTTTGGCGCTCGATATATGTTCGTTCGCCACTGTGATGGCTAACACAGTTTCCGCCAACGTCATTGATGGAGATCAATCCTATACCTTTAATATGAGCAGCACGGATCTGGACGAGATCCTGGCGCAGGCAGAAGAAATGGGCCTGGAACCCTTGGGACCGCTGGATATGGCGGAACGGGTTGAGAACACCACCACCGTGGTTGTGCGCCGCGGCGTGAATCTTACTGTGCAGGAAGCCGGCCAGCAAAAGACAGGCCTGGTGGCTTATAAAGGCGATACAGTAGAACAGGCATTACTGGATAACAGTATCGTGCTGAAAGAAGACGATGAGGTGGTTCCCAGCCGGGATACTGTGATCGACAGCGATACACGCATCGAGATCCGCCGTTCCTGCCAGGTATCTGTAATAGCTGACGGTAAGACCAAGAACGTTACTTGTGTAGGTGGCACAGTTGAGGACGCTTTGAAGCAGGCGGGCGTTACGGTTGGGGAAGAAGATTCCATCAACTATGATAAGGACAAGCCTCTCTTTGACAAGATGCATATCCGGGTGACCCGGATCATGAAGATCCAAGTTACGGCGGATGGGAAAACCCAGGAGTATGAAACTTCCGCCCAAACTGTTGAGACCGCGTTGGAAAAATGCGGCATAAAGCTTGGCAAGGATGACCGTGTGGAGCCCCAGCGCTCAGAAAAAATCACCGACGGTATGGAGATTACCGTTAAGCGGGTGGAAATAAAAGAGGAAGTAAAGACCGAAGAAGTGCCCTATGAAACGGAATATGAGGACACCGATCTCTTTTATGAAGGTGAGACCCAGGTGAAAACGTCCGGCGTGGCCGGCGAAAAAGAGGTCACTTATAAAGTGATCTATGTAGACGGTAAAGAAGAGAGCCGGGAACAGGCTTCTGAGAAGATCGTAAAAGAACCTGTTAACGAAGTGGTTCTCCGTGGTACCGCAGTTGAGGAAGATTCGTCCACAGGAGTAGATGTGGGCGGTGGAAATGGTACAGGCGTTTCTAACGGGACCTTTGTGGATATGTACGGCAATACAGTCTCTTACAGTTCCATGTTAACCGGAACCTGCACCGCGTATTCCGTGCCGGGCGGCACAACCTCTATTGGTCTGGACGCTGTGTACGGTGTGGTGGCGGTAGACCCCAACATTATTCCTTATGGCACTAAGCTGTATATCACCTCTCCTGACGGAAGCGTGGTTTATGGTTACGGTGTGGCCGGAGATACCGGCGGGGCCTGCATGGCTGGTGATATTATCGCGGACCTGTGCTACAACACGATTGAAGAATGCAGCATCATCGGTCGGCGGACCATGAATGTTTATATCCTTTCATAAAAAGGAAAACGGCCAGTCAAAAGTAGGATCGCTCTGTTAATCTTTGGTTTGAAATTTATGATTGCTAAAAAAGCAGGCAGTGCATTTGTACTGTCTGCTTTTTTTATATTTTCTTAAAAATGAAAAGCAGAAAAAATAGGCGAGATAAGCGTTTGATTACTTTGTCTCGCCAAATTGTCATGTCAGTAAAAGAAAACTCCAATTAAGCTTGTTTAGTTTTATATAGAATGAACATTAGAACAAAATATTTTAACAACTTAATAAAAATTAAGTGTGATTAGAGAAAATATCTTGTAAAATATTGTTATAGTATGTATAATAAAAATACTATTAATGCGGATATGACAGCATAATGAAAATTGTGTTGTATGATACTTTTTAGTCGCTGAGGGGGGGCGTCGCAAAGTTATAAATAGGAGTTATTTTTTATAGATTAATTCTTTTCATTTCTTTGCATTGAAAAAAGCTGCGAGTTTACTTTGGTAAAAATGGAGGGAATATTATGAGTAAAGGAAACATAAATGATGGGAGCAGGAAAATAAAGTTTGGGATTGCCCCAAAACTGCTTTTAGGCGTTCTGTGCCCTTTGATTGCTGCGATGGTAATTATGAGTGTGTTTTTAGGTGTGCAGGGGTCTAAAATTGTAAATCAGGTGATGGGTGGCCAGTTGGATGCCCAAGCCAGTGCCGCGGCAAACCAGGTAAAAGCATTTTTAGAGCGCTATTATGGTGTGGCCGAATGTTTGGCAGCTACCCAGATTGTTCGAGATACCACATCTGAAGAGATAAAAGGTGGTATGGCAGAAAACGACCTGTACGAAAGCTTGTTGGAAACACTTCGATTGGTTCAGGAAGACGATGCGGAAAATATCGACTATGTATGGGTGGCAGATCTAAAAACCGGAGAACTTATTCAAAGCGATGGAACGCTGTTTAAATCAGGAGAAATTGATTTTAACGGCCGCTCTTGGTATACGCTGATCAACAATAAAAAAGATACGATCACGACAGAGTCGTATGCCAGCGCAAACGGGGATGCGGATACAATTACTGTTGCCAGTCCTGTTTCTGTAGACGGAAAAATAGTGGGAGTTGTAGGCATAGATCTTAACATAGACCATATGAAGCAGCAACTCAGCGGAATTGTCATTGGCGAGACCGGTTATGTCACAGTCTATGATATAAACGGAAAAATTATTTATCACCCGGATGAATCAGTAGTGGGTACGGATGCGAAAGAAGCTAACTATTCATCGAATATGTTAAATGCCATCACAAATAAACAAACTTCCGCGGCTATGCTTTATACCCGGGGGCAGACTGAATATTATGGCAGTACGGTTCCTGCGGGCGACACGGGATATATGGTGCTGGGTGTTATGCTCACATCAGAATATACCGCTTATATTTCAATTATACTTCGTGTTCTGATAATCGGCATGTTGAGTTGTTGCATTTTGCTGACTGCAATCTGCGTTATTATTGCGTTGTCCATTACGAAACCTCTCAAGAGACTTGACGTAGTTGTAGGAAAGCTGGCCGACGGAGAGTTGGATGTAACCGTGAACACCACCGGCAGAGATGAAGTGGCGGACGTAGGCGCAAACGTAGCCCGGATTGTGGAGCGGCTGAAAGAATACATTTTGTATATCGACGAGATATCCGCAGTACTCAACAAAATTGGAGAGGGAAATCTTGTGTTTACCCTGCAGCATGAGTATGCGGGAGAATTTTCTAAAATTAAAGAGGCACTTTTGAATATCCGCGCGACTATGACGGAAACCCTTACCTCCATTGCCCAGTCTGCAGATCAGGTAAACGCGGGCGCGGAACAAATTTCCAGTGGCGCACAGGCCTTGGCGCAGGGAGCTACCCAACAGGCGTCTTCTGTTCAAGAATTGTCTTCCGCAGTGCAGGAGTTGTCCTCTCAAGCCACGGCAGAAGCGGATAAGGCTGTAAAAGCCGGGAAGTATCTGGAACAGATTAAGGATGAGGTGGAAACGAGCAATACACAAATGGAAACCATGCGCAAAGCCATGGAGGATATCAGTGTACAATCCACCGCTATTCGGACAATTATCAAGACCATAGATGATATCGCTTTCCAGACCAACATTTTGGCATTGAACGCAGCGGTGGAAGCGGCGCGGGCCGGTTCTGCTGGAAAGGGCTTTGCCGTTGTGGCGGACGAAGTTCGCAGCTTGGCAGGTAAAAGTGCTGAGGCGGCAAAGAAAACCAACGAGTTAATTGAAAACTCGGTGCAAGCTGTGCAGCGTGGCGAGGAATTGACTGGATTGACAGCAAGTTCTCTGCAGAGAGTGGCCGAAGGAACCAAACAGGTGACCGAAAATATAGAGGCTGTGGCTTCGGCCTATCACGATCAGGCTGCCAAGCTAGTAGAGATTTCCAGAGGTGTGGACCAGATTTCCGACGTGGTGCAAACAAATTCGGCCACTGCGGAAGAAAGCGCCGCCGCCAGCGAAGAGCTGTCTGGACAGGCAAACATGATGCATCAGCAAATTTCTCAGTTTAAATTGGGGCAAGATTATTCTGAACCGGCCATGCAGCGTCCATTTGTAGAAGGCGATGACTTTGGCACAAGCGTAGAGAAGTATTGAAAACATAAAAATTTTAAATAGCATTCTAACGCTTTATAACAAGCCAATCCCATGATAGGTGGGGCGGTCGCGCCGGGTTGAGAAAGTCCAGGCGCCAATTGGGAAATCGCTTAACTAAGGAGAATGTATCATGCAGAACTATGATATGCCCCAGGAAATTGCCTCGCAGTTATCCTCTTTGTCTACAGAACAAGTCGAAGCTGTTCGGGAATATCTTCAAGAATTATCCTTTCTGGATGGAGACGAGCCGGAAAAGAACAGCAAGTATTTGACATTTATGTGTTGTGGACAGGTGTTTGGTATCGGCATTGGACAGGTGATACAAATTATCCGTATCCCGCCTATTACACCTCTTCCAGATTCCTCTTCCTATATGAAAGGCGTTATCGCCGTGCGGGATGAAATGATTCCTGTTATGGATTTGCGCACACGCCTTGGAAAAGATACAGAGGTTGATTGCAATAAAAACTGTATTGTAATCATCACTGTCCAAGGAAGGTCCATCGGCATGATTGTGGATTCTATCAGCAATGTGGAAACCATTCTGCCGGAAGAAATCTGCCAGCCTCCACAGCAGGACGATTGCAAAGCAAATTATCTGATAGGTATTGTAAAAAGAGAAACGGTAATTTTGCTGGTAGACGCGGATCATTTACTTACTGCCCGGGATTTTGAGGGTGTGTTGGATCTTCCAGATATACAGCCCATGAAGCCCATCGAAGCGTAAAAATCCGAAAATACTGGTAAAAGCCTTTTGAAAATTGAAAACACCCTATTTAGAGTGTAAAGTATACTATTGTATACTATATATATATAGTTAGTATATTCCTTACACTAAAATCTCCTATCTGAAACAGGCATCTATCCTCAGCAACAGCTGGGATAGGTGCTTGTTTCGTTTAAAATAAAACTATGCTGCGGGTGATTTTACCTGTGTTCTGCCGCTGGTTCCAGGGGAAAAGGCCTTTACCCTTCCTCTTGTATTTTAGAGCGCTATCCGATATAATAAATAAACAAATACCGCCTTCGGGGGAAAGGAGGACATGTTATGGCATATATGTATGGTGCGGCAATGCTGCTTGCCGGTTTGATCTTGATCTTTTCCCTTTCTAAAGAAAATAAGATCTTTTATGTGGCGGGAGGCTACTTTTTACTGCTGGGCGGCTGGTGGATTGCAGATGCTTTGCTGCCGGATTTGGATTTGTTCGCGGGAGGATGGGGCATTGCCTTTAAAGTTCTGACTGCCGCGGTGCTGGTGCTGCTGGTAGTGGTATTTGTAAAAGAGTTCCGGAAAAAAGGCCGTGACGCTGCTCCCAAAGACCCGCCAAAGGATGATGGGGAATTCTAACCAGAAAAGGCTTGTGAGGGAAATTAGTAAAAACCGGTTTTAGCCGGGAGGGAAAGAGGCAGAATGCGTCGTGGAAGCAATGCTTACCATTGTAAGTAAGGTAGGAGTCATGCTCATCCTGATTATGGTGGGCTATGCCGTTACCAAAAAGAAGTGGTTAACCGAACGGGGCACAGCGGAGGTCAATACTCTGCTGCTGCAGATTGTCACGCCTTGCTTGATTGTCAACTCCTTCCTGACTTCTGAAGACACCCTTTCTGTTGGGGAACTGCTTCTTTCAGGCGGTACGTCGGCCTTGGCGATCGCTTTGAGTATTGGGCTGAGCCTGTTCTTTTTCCGAAAAGAGCCGGAAGGCCGCAAAAAAGTATTGCGGTTCGCTGTGGATTTCAGCAACGCGGGCTTTATGGGCCTTCCTTTGGTAGAAGGCATTGTGGGAAGCAAGGGCGTAATGTACGGCTCGTTCTTCATTGTGGTGTTCAATATTTTTTGCTGGACCTACGGTTTCAGGATGATGAGCGGCGGCCAGAAGATGAGCTGGAAGGTGCTTCTGCTGAATCCCGGGATTATTGGTTTGATATTTGGCCTGCCCATCTATTTTCTCGATTTGCATCTTCCCGCGGTGGTTTCTGAGCCGGTGAGCTTTTTAGCAGCGCTGAACACGCCCTTGGCTATGATGATTATCGGCAGCTATATCGCCAAAGTGGATTTGCATTCTTTTGTTTCGGATATGGCTGTTTATAAAGTAGCCGCCCTCAGGCTGCTGGCGGCGCCGTTACTCTTTTTCCTGTGCCTGCTGGTCATCCGGCCGGAACCGAATTTGTTTGTTACCAGTGTCATTCAGGCGGCGTGCCCTGTAGCGGCCAATACAGTTTTGTTCGCGGTACAGTATCAGTGCGATTCTCAGCTGGCTTCCAAAACTGTGGCGGTAAGCACGGTGCTTTCTGTGGTCACCATTCCCATCCTGACCATTCTGGCTCAGGCTGCCTGCCAGTTCCTCTATTGATACGCTGTAAATTCTAAAGCCCTTCGGGGCTTTTTCTTTTTAGTTTTGAAAGGTAAATTTCCGGAAGTCCTTTCCCATGGAAAAGGTATATTGGTCATTGAAAATTAAAGGACAATCGTGTACAATATGGGTGCAAAACGCAATGGGAAAGGATGGGATTACCTATGGCTTATGTAGCGCCTTCACTCTTGGCGGCGGATTTTTCCGCTCTGGGGGCGGAAATTGAAAGGGTCCGGGAAGCGGAGATTTTGCATATCGATATTATGGACGGCAATTTTGTGCCAAACCTGAGCATGGGCCCTCAGATCGTTAAAGCGCTGCGAGGCAAAACAGACCAGGTGTTCGACGTGCATTTGATGCTGCTTCATCCACTGGCGTATGTGCCTGTGTTCCGTGAGGCCGGCGCCGATTGGCTTACGTTCCACATTGAATGTGAGGACGACACGGGAGAAGTGCTCAAAGCCATTGCGGAAAGCGGCGCGAAAGCCGGGTTGGCAATTAAACCTGATACTGCCGTGGAAGAATTGTATCCCTATGGCAGCCTGCTGCACAGTGTAACCGTTATGACCGTAGAGCCGGGTTTTGGCGGACAAACGTTGAAAGAGGCTCCACTGGCGAAGATCCGCCAGTTGAAACAGCGCTTTCCCCATATCCTGGTGGAAGTGGACGGCGGCGTGAATTATGAAACAGCTTCCATGTGCCGGGATGCCGGCGCGGATGTGCTGATTGCCGGTACAGCGGTGTTTGGAGCCAAGAATCCCTCAGAGGCAATGGTAATGCTCAAAGGCGAAAGCGTTTAAAAACTTCACACCAGAGGCAAGCCCTTGCCATAGAATGGAATAAAACCACTATGCGAGGTGCTGCTTTTGCGATTGAAACGACCCGCGCAGCCCCTTGTTTTCCGATTTTCGGGAGCAGGCCCTTTGTGCGGCGCAGCTATTGCGCTGTATGAGGTCTTTCCCGGATTGGAATCGTCCCTTTGCCTGTACCGGAGAGCGTACTATTTGAAAGTGGGCGCCAGCCTGCGCCAGCGGCCAAAAGTACGCCGGGCCGCTAGCCCTTATGGAAGGTACGTGGGAGCCTGCCCGGTACTTTACGCCTATTACGCGGAACATGGCCGTAGTCTTTCCACAAATGCTGTGGAAGAACTGGGTGTTGTTTTAAGGGGCAAATAAAGCGCGAAAGCCCTGGGAGAAGCCCGGGGCTTTTTCTTTTAAATGTAGATGGGACAAGGCTTTTGGCTGAAAACATGAAAAGGAATCCTCCTTTACGTTTGAAAAGCAGTGAATTAGAGATGAATGAAAAATCCAGAAAAAATTACAAATAGGAAAACAGGAAAAATTATAATCACTGAAAACTTAGAAAAGTGATACAACATTTAAATAAGTTTTAAATAAAAATTTCAAGGAGTGCACAAAAGAGAAAAGTGTACAGAAAAGCGGATGGGCAGTTTTTCCAAAAATCAGCCACATTGTAAAGGGAAAATATGGGTATTTCTCCAAATCGTAACAAAAGATTACAAAGAAAAAGTGGGAAAAATGGCTTGAAACCGCCATTTCTGCGGCTTTTTCAGTTTTCCACATTTGTGTTGAGATTTAAGCAAAAACTTGAAAAAAAGGCTTGCATTTTTTAAGGACAAAGATTATTATATAGATATCTTCAACTCACGGGGAAATGAAATTATGAAGAAAAGCAAGTTTCTGAAGAAATCACTTGCGATGCTTCTGGCACTCATGCTGGTCGTCGCAATGATTCCGCTCAGCGCTTCCGCTGCTGTGCCTACGCTGAAAGAAGCGTATGCCACATTTGTGGGAGCATCCAGCCAAACGCTGGCGGTTGGTGACGGAACCATTACCGGTTCTATCCCCGAAACAGCTACGCAGGTTGGATTGAGGGTCTTGGTTACAGAGGGAAACGGCGAGGTTTGGTATTATGACCAGACCGAAGACGCTACCAAAGAGAAAAAGGCCACCAACACCAGCAATGGTATTTGGGAAATCTCCAATCTGAACGTAAAAGATTATGAAGATGAGAACGGCGATATCGTCGTGAAGCTCTTCGTAAAGAACAGTGAGGGTGTTACCAACTACACCGCTACACTGACTCCGGTTGCCAACGCTACCGACACTACCATCAAGACATTTACTGTGTGGGATAACAACCTGGTTCCCCAGCTTGGCGAAACCAAGATCGATCTGGAGAATTATGTGATTGAAATCACCGTGCCCTACGATTCCCAAACACTGAAAGTTCGGGATATCGAGGTTGCCGAAGGCGCTGTTGCTACATTGAACGGTGTTGAAGTTACCCGCGGCACTGTTGTGGCCGATAAGGATGAAATCCAGGTTACTGCAGGCGGCAAAAAGACCACCTATACTTTGAAGATCACTCGCGCTTCCGGTTTCAAAACCTTCACAACAAAAGAAGGTCTGGACGCTGTGATGTTCCCCAACGAAAACGCGATCGCAGTGCTGCTGCCTCATGGCTATGCCAACGACATGGTAGACAGCAAGGGCAATATCCAGGTAACACCTGTTTTCGAACTGGATTATCCTTCTGCTGTTGCTTATGACGAAGCTGGTAATAAGCTGACAAGCGGCGAGACTGCTATCAGCCAGCCTGCGGCACAGGTTATCACCAATGGTTTTTCCGATTTCCTGGGCGATGGTGAAAACAGCTGGGCAGAACGGAAAGCCACAAAAGAGACCTGGGCAGATTTCGGCGCCAACTATGTCAAAGCTAGTGGTAAAAATGATTCTCACAAGATCAGCATTGACTATGTGGAAGGCACCGACAGAATTTATGACGTTTATTTCTTCGAAGTAAACAACAACAACGAGGCTTTGATCACCGAACTGACCATCGGCAGCGAAACTGCTACCATTGATCAGGAAGCAAAGACCATCGATATCACTTTGCCTGCCGGCGTGAATAAGGCTTCTATCGATGTTAAGAACGAGCCCACCAAACTTGCTGTTTCTGGTTCTAACAACGCCACAATCGTTCTGCCTATGCAGACTGGCGTTACTCTGACCGACAGCGCTTTGGGCGACCGTCAAATCGAGACTTCCTTTGCTGTAGGCGGCAATGCCAACCTGAACGCTTCTGGTCCTGTTACTATCCGCGTGACTTCTCAGGATAAGCTGACTGTTAACGATTACACCCTGAATGTGACTGTAAGCGATAACTATCAGAAGCCCGCTATCAACACCATGACCTTGAAAGCTCCCAATGGCACAGAGTATGAGGGCGTTTTGCAGGGTAAGACTTTTGTGTTCGAAGTTCCTTATTCCGTGAAAGTTAAAACTAATCTGGCAGACTGGAAACTGTTCTACACCAAGACTGTAGGCGCTTCCGCTACTTTCAACAATGGTACCGCAATGCCCAAGACCGGCGCTGCTCTGGTAGGAGATGAAGCTTTTATCCCCGATCCCGGCAGCACTAAGAATGGCGCGGATATCGTTGTAACTTCCGTAAATCCCGCTACCGAGTCTGAAGAGAAGGATGTGTACAACATCCGCATCAACCGTGCTGAGCCTTCTGAGGTTTCCACTTTGGAAAGCTTTGGCCTGCACAGCGATGATTTCTTTACCGTTAAGGGCTATACTACCGACGGCGTTTTTGAAACTGTGAAGGACAAGAAGTCTATCGTAGTGGATCTGCCTTGGTCTGTTTATCAGCATGTTTCCTTCTTGCAGGACCTGAACGCTTCTTTCGAAGCTACTGATGCCAACAGCCGTGTGTACTATCTGGATACCGTCAGCGGCAGCTTGAAGGAACTGATCGAGTATGAAAACGAAGAGAAACTGACCGCTACTGCACTGGATGGTCAGAACCGCACCACCAAGTCTGGCACACCCATCACCATCGTTGTTCTCAGCGAGCGTATGTGGGTAAATGAGGACGATGGCCATGGCACAGTTGCCAACTGGGCTACTGTAAAAGCTAAGACTGAAAATGTCAGCAAGTACACTGAGTATCCCCTGTATGTAGACCAGGCAGATGCCCAGACTAAAAAAGACCTCAACAGCATCACCCTGATCGATGGCACTGGTTGGACCGCCGACTTGAGTGTTGACGTTTCCAACGACACTATTTCCGGCACTGTTCCTTATGCTCTGACCAGCGAGACCAATGAGAATCCCGTTTACCTGTCTTATGACGTTGCCAACCGCGCTTGGGTGCTGGCTAACGATAAGACTTATGCTTCCAAGGATAGCAGCGGCAAGCCCACCAAGGTAAATGTTACTACCGGTGAAAATCTGCCCACCAGCACTACTGAAACTTCTGCGAATACCAATCCCATTTATTTCTCTGACCGCTATGATGAGGAAACCGATCGGTACCTTACTGATTTGAGCCTGATCATCAGCCGCGACGGCGAAGTGACCGTATATTATGGCGGCGCAGCAGCTCAGGGCGTAAATTCTGATAAGCTGGTAGTTACCAATGAAAACGGCGAGTCTGGTTTCGACACCTACACCTTTAAACTGAAGGTTGCTGAGCCCAACGGCGACGCTTACTTTGAGAGCTTCTCTCTCAACGGCAGCAAGGGCGTTATCGATAATACCAACCATACTATCGAAGTAACCCTGCCCTACGGCACTGAGTATACTTACCTGAAGCCTGTGTTCACCACCTCCAGCGGCGCTGTTGTAAAGGTCGACGATCCCAACGTTAAGGGCTATCTGAAGAGCGGTGTAACAGATGTAAACTTCTCTACCAAGCGTCAGTTTGTGGTCATCGCTGAAGATGAGAAGCACACTACCACTTACGACGTAACTGTGAAGGTTTCCGATCAGTTCACCGATGTGAATCCCGGCGACTGGTTCTATGAGAACGTGATGGGCGCTACTCAGAAGGGTTATGTAAACGGTTTGGGCAATGGTTTGTTTGGGCCTTATCAGTCCACTACCCGCGCTCAGTTCGCTTCTATGATCGCCAATGTAATGGGTTATGTGGATGATCCCGATGCAGAGTCCCGCTTTACCGATGTTCCCGATGATCACTGGGGCAAGGGCGCAATCACCTTCTGCTATGACAACAATATCATTTCCGGTTACGATGATGGTACCTTCCAGCCCGATAAGGCTGTAACCCGTGAGGAAGCTGCTTCTATCATGAAGAACGCTTTCAAACTGACTGGCACCACCACCGATAAGTTCACCGACGACGGCAAGATTTCCAACTGGGCAAAAGATGCTGTGTATGCTTGCAAGGCTACCAACATTATGAAGGGCGATGTTTCCGGAAGCTTCCGTCCCAATGACACGATTATTAGAGCTGAAGCGGCTTCCATTCTGATGAACGCAGACAGCGAAGGCTTGATTAAATAAGGTTTCAACTCTACTTAATTTTATGATTACCCCATAGGCGAGAGGGACAGCTTTGCTGTCCCTTTTGCTTTTTTCGGCAAGTTTTAAAAGGCGATTAAAATGGCTATAAATGCTCTTTTCCTTGCAATCTTTACTTTGACTGGTATAATGGAAAAGAAGAATTCCGGTATGGAAAAGAAGAATTCCGGTGCGGTGAGCCAAGGGGGATTGAGGATATGGAAACGTATAAATTTTTGTTGGATGTAGCGCTGATCCTGTTGAGCACCAAAGTGTTAGGTCTGGTCACCCGGAAGCTACAGCTTCCCCAGGTGGTGGGAGCCTTGCTGGCCGGTCTGATCTTTGGACCGGGAGTTCTGAACCTGATCCAGCCTACCGACTTTTTGAGCAGCCTTTCGGAGATCGGCGTGATCGTGATCATGTTCAGCGCCGGCATGTCTACGGATATCAAAGAGCTGAAACACGCCGGCAGTTCCGGATTTTTAGTAGCAGTTATCGGTGTGCTGGCGCCTTTGGCCATGGGTACTCTGCTGGGGTTCCTCTTTGCCCCCGGTGAAAGCGACCCCTCTATGATCTTACAGCATGTGTTCATCGGCACCATCCTGACTGCCACTTCCGTATCCATCACGGTGGAGACTTTGAAAGAGATCGGGAAGCTGAACACAAAGGTGGGAAATACCATTTTGGCCGCCGCCCTCATCGACGATGTGCTGGGGTTGGTGGTCTTGACCGTTGTCACCAGCTTGGCGGGTGATTCTGTCAATGTGGCGCTGGTGCTGCTGCAAATCGTGTTGTTCTTCGTGTTCGTGGCTGTGGTGGCTTTTGTGGGCGTGAAGCTGTTCACCTGGTATGAGAACCGGTTCCACAAAAACCTCCATCGCTTCCCCCTGCTGGCTTTCGTTCTGTGCTTGCTGATGGCTTTTTTGGCAGAGGAAGTCTTTGGCGTGGCGGATATCATCGGCGCGTTTGCCGCCGGTGTGATCGTGGCCAATACTCCCCGGGGAGCGTATATCGAGTCAAAATTCCAGCCTCTCTCCTATTTGCTGCTAACCCCTATCTTTTTTGCCAACATCGGGCTAAAAGTGGAAATCCCCGCTATGAGCTGGCAGATCGTGGTATTCGCGGTGCTGCTGGTGTTGGTGGCCATCCTTTCCAAGCTGATAGGATGCGGTTTGGGCGCTAAGGTCTGCGGGTTCGATTGGCGGGAAAGCCTGCAAGTGGGCCTTGGCATGGCCTGCCGCGGCGAGGTCGCTTTGATCGTGGCCAACCGCGGAGCCTCCATGGGTTTGATGCCGGATATGTATTTCGGGCCGGTGATCATCATGGTGGTGTGCTGCGCGGTGTTTACGCCCATTGCCTTGAAATTGGCTTTTCGCAGCAGAAGAGGCGCTTCCGAGTCGGAAGAAGCCACGCCCCTGGTGGACCGTTATGTCATGGCGGAAAAACTGGGCGATATGGCCGATGAGGATGCGGAAGGGGTCATGGCGGCAAAGGCCGGCGTGAAGCCCAAAAAATGATGGCACCAGCAAGACTGGCGCATAAAGAAAGGACCTGCACCGTAGTGCGGGTCCTTTCTGCTATAAGGAAGTGACTTGCTTGTATTTTAGAAAAATCAGCCGTACAGGGGGCCGTAGTGCTTGCAGGCGGCAAAATCCGCGGCTTCGGTATCCTTGGTGCCGAAGGCGGCCCAGGAATGGGGACGGTACAGGGACTCTTCCGGCACGTTGTGCATGGCTACGGGGATGCGCAGCATAGAAGCCAGAGTCACCAGGTCGGCGCCCACATGGCCGTAGACCGTCACGCCGTGGTTGGCGCCCCAGTTTGCCATTACGCTGTAAACATCCCGGAAAGCGCCCTCCCCGGTGAGACGGGGCACGAACCAGGTGGTGGGCCAGGTGCGGTCGGTGCGCAGGTCAATAGGGCTGTGGATGTCGTCGGGTAGGTTGGCGGTCCATCCTTCGGCGATTTGCAGCACAGGGCCCACGCCTTCCACAATGTTCACGCGCAGCATGGTAACAGGCATTTCGGCGGTGCAGCGGAAATGGCTGGAGAAGCCGCCGCCCCGGAAGTATTCATAGTTGGCGCGGCACCAGTCAGTGGCAGACAGGCACGCTTCTATGTCTTTGTCCGTCATTTCCCAGAAAGGTTTCATTACGTGCTCGCCCTGGCTGTTGACAGCCGCTCCGCTGCCGTCCAGAGCCGTAGCGCCGGAGTTGATCAGATGGATAAATCCGTTAGCCGCCACGCCGTCGGGCTTGTGGCCGGTAACGCGCTCACAGGCTTCGGGGCTCCAATAGGTGCGCACATCGTGGAAGCAAGGGGCCGTGCCGGTGACCAAAGTGCCGAGCATCATGGAAACGCCGTTGAGGGTGTCGTTTTCCGTGGCGAAAGGAGTGGGCCGCTTGGGGCCGTTCCAGTCGAAGGTAGAAGCCATAATGGCTTCGGAGAAATCGGCGTTGGGCAGCCAGTCGGTCCAGTTGCGCTGGCCCTGGAAGCCGCCTGCCACAGCGTTTTTGCCCAAGGCTTCCTCGTGCCAGCCCAGCTCATCCAGCTTTGGGTTGCCGTAGAGGATATCCCGGATGATCATGGTCATCTTGGTGATGAATTCCCAATCCTTATCGGCAGGCACCACCTTGGATTTGCGAATGATCTCCGGCAGGTCTTTCCCGGCGTTGCAGTCGAAGCCTTCCCGGCAGTTCTGCTTGACCCAGGCAAGGGCCTTTTCATATTCCTCATGGTCGTAGATATCCAAGGTGACGCGGCGGATGATCTCGGTCATGTCCACCCATTCGGGGCGGATGCCGAAGTATTTCTGGAACATATTGGCGTCGCAATAGCTGCCCGCAATACCCATAGCTACGCCGCCCAGGTTTACATAAGCTTTGTTCTTCATCCAGCCCACCGCCACAGCGCACCGGGCAAAGCGGAGGATCTTCTCGGCGGCGTCGGCGGGAACAGAAGTGTCGGAAGCCTCCTGCACGTCGTGGCCGTAAATGGAGAAAGCGGGCAAACCCTTCTGGGCATGGGCGGCCAACACCGCCGCCAGATACACAGCGCCGGGACGCTCGGTGCCGTTAAAGCCCCACACAGCCTTGATGGTCATGGGGTCCATGTCGAAGGTCTCGCTGCCGTAGCACCAGCAGCGGGTAACGGTAAGAGTTGCCACCACGTTCTCCTGAGAGAACTTATCGGCGCAGGCAGCGGCTTCGGCGCCGCCGCCAATGGTGGAATCGGCGATGACGCACTGCACAGGGGTGCCGTCGGGATAGCGCAGGTTTTCCTCGATCAAAGCTTTGGCGTTGCGGGCCATGGCCATGGTCTGCTCTTCCAGGCTTTCACGGACGCCGCCCCAGCGGCCGTCGATGGTGGGACGGATACCGATTTTTGGATATAGCATGTCAAATACCTCCTTGGTTCTTAGAAAGTAATTTTTGATAAAAACGATAGCTTTCATTCCAACTGTTATGTTCTTGGGGCTCATAGCGGGTAACGGTCTCGGTGGCGGCCAGCATCTGCCTGCCCTGGTGGATGTTTTCCAGTTCTCCCAGCGCCACCAGTTGGATGAGGATGTTCCCCAAAGCGGTGGCTTCGATGGGCCCCGCAATGACCGGGATGCCGATGCAGCAGGCGGTCATGCGGCACAAAAGGCCGTCTTTGGTACCGCCGCCCAGCACATGCAGCGTGGTAAACTGTTTGCCGGTTACTTCCCTCAGCTGGTCCAAGGCGAACCGGTATTTCAGCGCCAGGCTCTCATAGATGCACCGCATGACCTGGCCCACGGTTTCCGGCACAGGCTGGCCTGTGCGGCGGCAATAGTCCCGCACCCTGCCGGGGATGTCCCCAGGCGGGGTAAATTCCGGCGCGTCGGGGTCGATAAAGCTGCGCAGGGGCTGTGCTTCCAAAGCCAGCTGTTCCAGTTGGGCGTAGGAGTATTCCTGGCCTTCCCGCCTCCACTGCCGCCGGCTTTCCTGAATGAGCCACAGGCCGATGATGTTCTTCAAGTAGTTGATCTTCCCATTGGCCCCCACCTCGTTGGAAAGCCCCAGTTCCCGGCTTTGCCTGGTGAGCACAGGCCCATCCAGCTCGCAGCCAAGCAGGCTCCAGGTGCCGCAGGAAAGGAACGCAGCGTCCTTCTCAGGGGCGGGCAGGGCGGCTACCGCGCATTGGGTGTCGTGGCCCGCGGCGGCGATGACCTTTGCCCCATGGTACTCCCCTACTACCGTGCCGCTGGTCACCAAGGGGGCGAACAAGCTTTCCGGGATTTGGAACGCTTCCAAAACCGGCGCGCTCCAGCTCCGGGAACGTGGGTCTAAAATCTGGCTGGTAGAAGCGATGGTGGTCTCGCAGGCGGCGGCTCCGCACAAAGCGTGGGTGAACAGGTCCGGCATAAACAGCAGGCGCCGGGCCTTGGCCCAAAGTTCCGGCTGGCGTTCTTTTACCGCCAAAAGCTGAAACAGCGTGTTGATCCCCATGATCTGGGTGCCTGTCTCCCCATAGAGCCGGTCTGAGTCAAGTATCTTCTCGGCCTTTTCCACCATCCCGGCGGTGCGCTCGTCCCGGTAGTGGACCGGGTCCTCCAGCAAGTTTCCGTCCTGGTCCAGCAGGCCGAAATCCACCCCCCAGGTGTCGAAGGAAAGGCTGTCGATGGGTCCTGCCTTTTTCAGGCCGACCCTCACATTGTCCATCAGATTTTGAAAGTCCCAGCGGAAATACCCGTCTTTTTCCCGGGGGTTGTTTTCAAAGCGGTGTACCTCCCGGTAGGTCAGCCGGCGGTTGTCATATTCCGCCAAGATCGCCCTGCCGCTGGATGCGCCAAAATCGAAGGCGAGAACCCGCTTCATGCGATCACTCCCTTTTTCAAAAGGATGTTGGCGTAAATGGCGGTTTCACCAGTGGCAACAATGGCATAAGCTTTTTTCGCCCGCTCATAAAAAGCGAAACGCTCCATCATTTCCACTGCTTGGGGGTCTTCCCCATGTTTTTGCAGCAAAGCCCGGTAGTCTTCCCAAATAGGGGGAACCCCTGTTCCCCCCGCTTCCATTAGGGCGGCAGGCTGGTCCACATAGTTGTCCAAAGGCATCAGCTGCAATACCGCGTCTAAAATTTCCGGTACACTGTGGCCGTCCGCCCGGATGACCAAGGCATTTTTGCCCATGCTTTCCGCCGGAAAATTGCCATCTGCCAACACGATTTCATCGCCATGGCCCATCTCAGCCAGAACCTTGAGCAGTTCCGGGGAAAGGATGGCGGGGATACCTTTTAACATAAAGCGGTCACCTCAACCCGTTGTCAAATTTTTTATATCCTGGATGCCTGCCCGTTACCCGGTAAAAGCCCCGCAGGTCGATAAGCTTTTGAATATTTTCCCGGCTGATGTCTTTGCTGCCGCCCAAGATCACCGCGTTGATGGTGATTTTTGCCCACAGTTCCAGGCTCTCCATGCGGTAGAAAGCGGTGATCACGTCGCTGCCCACTGCCAAAGCGCCGTGGTTTTCCAGCAGCATCACGTCGTGCTCTTCCAGATAGGGCTCGATGGCGTCGGGCACTTCGGTAGTGCTGGGCGTGCCGTAAGGAGTCAAAGGTACGCTGCCGATCACAGCCACGTCCTCGATCATGTTATACATGTCCATGGCTTTGTGGGCCACGGCAAAGCCCGTTGCTCCAGGCGGGTGGGCGTGGATGACGCTCCATACGTCGGGGCGCTTTTCATAGCAGCGCAGATGCATCTTCATCTCGCTGGAAGGCCGCAGGCCCTCCATACCCTCCAACACGTTGCCCTGGCTGTCGATACGCAATAGCTTTTCAGGCGTAATAAAGCTTTTGCTCATGCCTGTAGGGGTGCATAAAATGGTGCCGTCCTCCAATTTGGCAGAAACATTTCCGTCGTTGGCGGCAACCCATCCCAGCTGCCACATTTTGTGGCAAACGTCGCAAATTTGGTCTTTTACCAGCGCAATATCCATGGTAGGCGCTCCCTTCACAAGTTACTGATTTAAGTTGTATTATATCGGATTGAAATTCTGCTTGTCTTGGGTTATAATCAAAAATATCAGGATAATATTCACTTTTTTGGAGGACTTTCCCATGCGTTACCTAGCGGTTCACGAACACGCCACCAGGGGCACGTTCGATTTCCCAATTGAACTGTATTATGTGGATAAAACGAACCCCAGCTATGAGATGCCCTTCCACTGGCATATGGAGCACGAGTTGATCTTGGTGCTGCAAGGAGCGCTGCATCTTTCGGTGGAAGGGGAAGCCTATGAGTTGGGGGCTGGGGATTGCATGCTCATCGGCGACGGCTCTATCCATGGCGGGGTGCCGGAGGACTGCATATACGAGTGCGTGGTGTTCGACCGGGAACGCTTTCTGGAGGGGACCACCATCTGCGGCCAGCGGATTGCCGCCTTGACCCAGGAAGGGGTGCGGCAGGAACGGAAATTCCCCAGGGAAAGCGTGGAAGCCGGCATCATCAGCCAGCTGTTCCAAGCCATGGAGACAGAGCGGCCCGGGTACGAGTTCATCACCACAGGGCTGTTGTGGCAGCTTTGGGGAGAGATCGTTGGGAAAAAGCAGTATGGCCCCGCGTCCCCTGAAGGGACCAGGAACCTACGCCGGACCCACGCGGTAAAAAACGTGCTGCGCCGCATCCGGTCGGGATATGGCCAGCCGCTGACTTTGGAGGACCTTGCCGCCGAGGCTGCCTTGGAGCCAAAGTATTTCTGCCGGGTGTTCCGGCAGGTCACCGGGCGGACGCCTATCAACTATTTGAACTATTACCGGGTGGAATGCGCCGCGGAGCTCCTTTGTTCCACAGGGGCCAGCATTACGGAGATCGCGTTGGAATGCGGCTTTGGGGACGTGAGCTATTTCAGCCGGATGTTCCGCCGGTTTAAAAACGAGACGCCCGGGCAATACCGCCGGGCGCACCTGGCTGTGGGATAAGGCTTCCGGCGGAAATCTTCGCGGACAAACAGAAATAATCCAGTTTTTCACAATGCATATCAAAAAGTTGGAAAAAGAGGATAAACCCGAAAAAGATGGCAAATACTAACCTTGCGAAAACAAGCCGGGACATGACCGGCAGAAGTTATTGGAGGAATGGTATGAAAGCCACTGGAATTGTCCGAAGGATCGACGACCTGGGAAGGGTGGTCATCCCCAAGGAGATCCGCCGCACCTTGAAGATCCGGGAAGGAATGCCCATGGAGATCTTCACCGATGTATCCGGCGAAGTGATTTTGAAAAAATATTCCCCTGTGGGGGAAATGTCCACCCTGGCCCAGGCTTATGCCGAAGCGTTGGTCTCCCTTACCGGCCAGGCCGCCGCAGTGTGCGATACGGAACAGGTCATCGCTTTGGCGGGACCCGCCAAAAAAGAAGCGCTGCACAAAGCCCTTTCCCCCCAGCTGGAAGAACTGGTCCAGGGCAAGCGCAGCTTTACCACCAACGGGGAGAAAACTGTGCCGGTGGCCCAGGGGATCCCCGCCGCCGCGCTGGCAGTGTTCCCGGTGGTTTCAGCCGGAGACCCTATGGGCGCGGTGATGCTGCTGAAAGGGGACCGCTCCCCCGCCAAGGCCAACGGGGAAACACTGGAAAGCCTGCGGGCGGCTTCCATGTTCCTTTCCAGACAGCTGGAAGTGTGACGGCATCTCTGGTATCTTTCCCCAAAATGCCGGACAATCCCGGAGAGACCGCCGGAGGTTTTTGGAGCATCTAACGAAAAATCCCCGCAAAGGGCGCGCAGCTTGAAATTATGCGCTATTTCCCTTGATTTTCCCGGCATCGGGTGGTATAATCAATAAGGTATAACGTAGGATGATGAAAGAGTGGGGCGACCCGCTCTTTTGTTTGCTTATGAAGCAAAAGTGAAAAAAGCGGCCCCTTTGGGCCGGGAAAGGGTGGAGCGCATGAGTCCGGCGCCAAAGAAAAAAGGAAATGTGGCCCAACGGGTGTGGGAGCTTTCTCAGCCCCTGGCGGGAGAGCTTGGCCTTTCCCTGTGGGACGTTCAGTTCGTCAAAGAAGGGGCAGACTGGTTTTTGAGGGTGTTCATCGACAAAGAAGGGGGCGTGTCCATTGACGACTGTGTGGATATGACCCACGCTTTGAGCCCGGTTTTGGATAAAGAGGACCCTATCCCCCAGGAATATCTGCTGGAAGTTTCTTCTCCGGGATTGGAGCGCAAGCTTACCCGGCCCCAGCATTTCGCGGCGTATCTGGGCCGGCCCGTGCGGGCAAAGCTCATACGTCCCCTGGAAAACGGGGAGCGGGAGCTCTGCGGCGTATTGCTGCGGGCAGAGGAAAGCGGCGAGCTGGAGCTTCAGCTGGACGAGGAAACCAGCGTGACCCTGGAGAAAAAAGAGTGCTCCTCCATCCAAGCGGTGGATGAGGAATTTGAGGAATAAACGGAAACGAGAGAAAAGGAGCGAGGCAATCCCATGGCAAAGAAGAAGGAACCGGAGAAGCAAGGCAACGAGGAGCTGTTCCTGGCGCTGAACCTTTTGGAAAAGGAAAAGGGCATTCCGGTGGAGTTTATGCTGGATAAGATCAAGAAGGCCATTTCCACCGCCTGCAAGAACAACTATGGCAACGAGGATGTGGATATCGACGTGGAGCCCGATACAGGGAAATTCAACGTGTATCTGCGCAAGGAGATCGTGGAAGAGGTAGAGGACCCCAACCGCCAGTATCTTCTGGATAAAGCCCGGCTGGTAGACCCCACTGCCTGTGTGGGCCGGTTCGTGCGCATCAAGCTGGATACCAAGCAGTTCGGCCGTGTGGCTGCCCAAACTGCCCGGAACATTATCCGCCAGGGCATTCGGGACAGCGAGCGGGGCCAGATGATGCAGGAGTTCCAGAGCAAGCACCAGGAACTGGTCAGCGGTTTGGTAGAGCGCATCGACCCCCGCACCGGGGCCATCTCTTTGAAGATCGGCAAAGCGGAGGCCGTGCTGCCCAAGAACGAGCAGATCGGCGGGGAGAATGTGAAAGAGGGCGACTACATAAAAGTGTATGTAGTGGACGTCCGGGAAACGGAGAAAGGCCCCAAGGCCATCATCTCCCGCACCCACCCCGACCTGGTAAAGCGCATGTTCGAGACGGAAGTGCCTGAGATCTACGACGGCACTGTGGAGATCAAAGCGGTTTCCCGGGAAGCCGGCTCCCGCACAAAGCTGGCTGTGTTGAGCCACAACCCCGACGTGGACGCTGTGGGCGCCTGCATCGGCACCCGGGGCTCCCGCGTGTCGGAGATCGTGGAAGAGCTGGGCGGCGAGAAGATCGACATCGTGGAATACAGCGATGACCCCAAACAGTTTATTGCCGCGGCCCTTTCCCCTGCCAACGTGCTTTCGGTGGAAGTGGCTGAGGACGGCTCCCGTTCCTGCAAGGTGACGGTGCCGGATAACCAGCTTTCCCTGGCTATCGGCAATAAGGGGCAGAACGCCCGGCTGGCCGCGAAGCTGACGGGCTGGAAGATCGACATCAAGCCGGAAAGCGGCTTTTACGGCGAAGAAGAATAAGGCGGGCCTTTTCAGCGCCCAGCCGGGAGAGGAGGAACATCCATGCGGCCGAAAAAAACACCCTTGCGCATGTGCGCGGGATGCGGTGAGATGAAGCCAAAAAAAGAGCTGGTACGGGTGGTGAAAGCCCCCCAGAAAGAAAGTGAAAGCGGCGCTTCCCTGCCGCCGGAGATCTCGCTGGACCTGACAGGCAAGCGTCCCGGCCGGGGAGCCTATCTCTGCCGGGACGCCCAGTGCTTAAAGCTGGCGAAGAAGTCCCGGAGGTTGGAGCGGGCGTTCTCCTGCAAGATCCCGGAGGAGGTCTATGCCCGGCTGGAAGAAGAGATCGCCGGGGCCGCCCGGAAAGAGGCGCTGGAAGAGCAGGCAAAGCCTTCCGTCCCCCTGGACGGCAACGGCCAGCCCATCATCGAGATCGACGTGCCGGAAGAAGCCCTTCCCCGCGGGAAAGGAGGGGGCCATGGCGGATAAACTGCTTTCCCTTCTGGGGCTTGCCAGAAGGGCCGGAAAAATAGAGCCCGGGTTCGACGCGGCGGTTTCCGCCGCCCGAAGCGGCAAGGCGTGTGTGCTCATCGCCGCCGTGGATATTTCGGAAAAGACCGTGAAGAACCTTCGTTATGAGGGCGACCGGGCGGGAATCCCCACCCTGCGGGTAAAGGCCGGCATGGAAGAACTTGGCCGGGCCTGCGGGATGCGCGCCGGCGTGCTGGCCGTAACAGACAAGGGGTTTTCCAAGGCTGTGAGAAACCTTGGGGAAGCCATGATGGATGAGAAGGAGGAACATGCCAATGATGATTAAATACAGAGTGCGGGAAGTGGCCAAAGACCTGGATATCCCCAATAAGGACGTGATCGATATCCTGGGGAAATATTTCCCGGAGCCCAAAAAATATATGACCGCCCTGACGGAAGAGGAGTTGGACGTGGTGTTTGAGGCCTTTACCCAAGACCGCAATATGAAGAATCTGGATGCCTATTTTGCCGCCCGTGATGGGGAAGCGGAACAGGCTCCCCAGCAGGCCCAGCCGGAGAAAGAAGCCCCGAAGAAAGAGAAAGCCTCTCAGCCCCGGCAGGAAAAGCCCCAGGCCCAAAAGCCCGCCGCTGCCCCCGAGAGCCAGCCCGAAAAGCAGCCGGCAGCTCAGGCGCAGCAGCCCACTGTGGTGGAAGAGCCCAAGCAGCCTACCCGCCGGGTGGTAGATACCCGTTCCTCTCATGTGAACATCGATAAATACAACGAGAAATACGACCAGCTGGCCGACCAGAAGGTAAAGACCCGCACCGACAACGTGGTGACCAAGCAGAAGTTCACCAACCGCAACCAGCAGAAGCGGGGCCAGCGCCGGGGCAAGCGGGAGACCGAGGCCGAGCGTTTGAACCGTATCGCCCGGGAACGCCAGGCCAAGCACATCACCATTGAAGTGCCGGATGAGATCACCGTGGGCGAGTTCGCCCTGCGGCTGAAAGTCTCCGCCCCCGAGGTCATCAAAAAGCTGATGAGCCTGGGAGTGTTCGCCACCATCAACGACACCATCGATTTCGACACCGCCGTGCTGGTGGCCGATGAGTTCCACGCCAGGGTGGAGAAAGAAGTGGTGGTCACCATCGAGGAGCGCATCATCGACGACAGCGAGGACGATGAGGCCAACCTGGTGCCCCGTGCTCCCGTTGTGGTGGTCATGGGCCACGTTGACCACGGCAAGACCTCTATCCTGGATGTGATCCGTCATTCCAACGTCACCGAGGGCGAGGCCGGCGGCATCACCCAGCACATCGGCGCTTACCGTGTGAAAGTGGACGGCCGTGAGATCACCTTCCTGGATACCCCCGGCCACGCGGCGTTTACCACCATGCGTGCCCGCGGCGCCCAGGTGACGGATATCGCTGTGCTGGTAGTAGCTGCCGACGACGGCATCATGCCCCAGACGGTGGAGGCTATCAACCACGCCAAAGCAGCGGGAGTGTCCATCATCGTGGCAATCAACAAGATGGATAAGGAAGGCGCTAACCCCGAGCGCGTTAAGGAACAGCTTACCGAATATGAGCTGGTGCCCGAAGAGTGGGGCGGCGATACCCCCTGCATTCCCGTATCGGCCCACACGAAGCAGGGCATCGACGACCTGCTGGAGATGATCCTGCTCACCGCCGACATGATGGAACTGAAAGCCAACCCCGACCGTGCCGCCAAGGGCACTGTGGTGGAAGCAAGGCTGGATAAGGGCATGGGCCCGGTGGCCACCATGCTGGTGCAGAACGGCACTCTCCATACGGGAGATACCATCGTGGCAGGCACCACGGTGGGCCGTGTGCGTTCTATGATGGACGACAAAGGCCGCAAAGTGGAAGAAGCCGGCCCCTCTGTGCCTGTGGAGATCACCGGCTTGGGCGACGTGCCGGTAGGCGGCGACATCTTCAATGTGGTGTCTGACGAACGCCTGGCAAGAGAACTGGTGGAACAGCGCATCAGCGAGCGGAAGGAAGAGCAGTTCAATTCCCAGACCAAAGTGACCCTGGACAACCTCTTCGAGCAGATGAAGGAAGGGGACATGAAGGAGCTGAAAGTTATTGTCAAAGCCGACGTGCAGGGCTCTGTGGAAGCGGTGCGCCAGTCGTTGGAAAAGCTCTCCAACGACGAAGTGCGGGTGCACATCATCCACGGCGCGGTAGGCGCTGTCAGCGAAAGCGACGTAATGCTCGCCAACGCCTCCAACGCCATCATTGTGGGCTTTAACGTGCGTCCCGACCCTGTGGCGGAAGAAAACGCCAAGCGGGACGGTGTGGATATGCGCATGTACCGCATCATTTATGACTGCATCGAGGAGATCGAGTCCGCTATGAAGGGCATGCTGGCTCCCAAGTACCGCGAAGTGGCTTTGGGCAAGGCCGAGTGCCGCGAGACTTATAAGATCTCCAACGTGGGCATGGTAATCGGCGGCCACGTGACCAACGGCAAGATCACCCGTAACGCTTTGGTGCGGGTGGTGCGTGACGGCATTATCGTGGCGGACGACAAAGTGGCCTCCCTGCGGCGCTTTAAAGATGACGTGAAGGAAGTGGCCGAAGGCTACGACTGCGGCATCACTTTGGAGAAGTTCGCCGATATCAAGCAGGGAGATATCCTGGAAGCCTACCAGATGGAGGAATACCGGGAGTAAACCGGGAGGGGCCGCGCCCCGCTATCCCATATTTTTGACATGTTGAAAGGAGGCAGCCATATGCCTGGATTCAAAATCGGACGGACTACAGAAGATATCCGGCGGGAACTTACCGCCATCCTGCGGGAGGTGAAGGACCCCCGGGTGAAGGACTGCCTGCTGAGTTTGGTGCGGGTAGAGGTGACAAACGACCTTTCTTACTGCACGGTGTACGTCAGCACTATGGAAGGCATGGAACGCACGAAAAGCGCTGTGGCGGGTTTAAAATCCGCCGCGGGGTATATCCGCCACGAACTGGGAAAGCGCCTTTCCCTGCGGCATGTGCCCACCATGCTTTTTAAAGCCACCGATTCCATCGAGTATGGCGCCCATATCTCCAAGCTTCTGCGGGACTTAGAGCCGGAAGAAGCAGGGGAAGAAGCCCCCGGAGAGGAAAAGGAGTGAGACCATGGCCGACTGTGTGAAAGCCGCGTCTTTGCTGAAAAGCTGGGATAAGGTGCTGGTGATCAGCCACGCTTCCCCCGATGGGGATACGTTGGGGTCTGCGGCGGCGCTGCTGCGGGGACTGTGTTCCCTGGGAAAACAGGTGAAGTTTTTCTGCGCCGACCCGGTGCCGGAGAAGTTTTCCTACTTGTTTGAAGGCCTGGCCCTGGGAGAGTTCCAGCCGGAACATGTGATGACCGTGGACGTGGCGGACAAAACCTTGCTGGGAGAAACTCCCAAAGAGCTGGTGGACCGGATCGAACTTGCCATCGACCACCACGGCACCCACGTGCCTTTCGCCCCGGAACGGTGGGTGGATTCTACGGCAGCAGCCACCGTGGAGCTGGTTTTCGCCCTGCTGGAAGAACTGGGCGCGGAGATCACCCCGGCCATAGCGGACTGCCTCTATACGGGGCTGACCACGGATACGGGATGCTTCCGGTATCAAAGCGTCACCTCCCGCACTCACCGTATCGCGGCGGCGCTGCTGGAACGGGGCGCCCGAGGGGCGGACATCAACCGCGCCATGTTCGAGAGCAAGACCAAAGCCCAGGTGGAAGCTGAGCGCATGACCATGGATACCATGCGTTTTTCCAGCGGCGGCAAATGCGCCGTCATCCAGGTTCCGCTGAGTATCTTTGGCGCTACCGGCGTCAAAGAGACCGACCTGGAAGGGCTGGCTTCCCTGCCCCGGGAGATCGAAGGGGTAGTGCTGGGCGTTACCCTTAAAGAAAAGGAAAACGGCAAGGTAAAGGTATCCCTGCGGGCCAACCCGCCTGGGGACGCTGCCCAGCTGTGCAGCAGGTTTGGAGGCGGAGGCCACAAGGGAGCCGCCGGCTGCACGTTGGAAATGACTTTGGAACAGGCCTTGCAGACCATGGAAAAGGCCTGCGGGGAATATTTGGGAGAACTGGGTCTTTTATAAGATAACCACGCAGGGGCAGCCGATGGAGGCCCCTGCGTTCCCTTAGGGGGAAATGGAGAGGAGAGAGTTGTAAATGGACGAGAAAATGATTCGGGAAAGAATCCAAAAGGGGCGGGACTTTTTAAAGTCCACCACCACAGCGGGCAGCGAGCGCAGTGACCACGATTATAAAACCGACCAGGAATTGAAGCTTCCCCAGCCGCCGCTGGTGAAAGCCCCCATGACAGACAACCGTGTGGACCTTCCCCGGAACTTTGAAAGCCTGCCCATGGGAGACGGCCTGTTAGAGCTGCTGCTCAAGCGCAAAAGCAGCCGTGTCTACACCCAAGAGGATATGAGCCTGCTCCAGCTTTCCTTCTTGCTGTGGGCTACCCAGGGCGTCAAAGGGATACGGGGCAAAAGCTACGCCACACTGCGCACGGTCCCTTGCGGCGGCGCGCGGCATCCCTTTGAAACATATCTGGCGGTGCGGGACGTGGAAGGTCTGCTTCCCGGTATCTACCACTATTTGCCCATGACCCACCAGCTGGAACTGCTTGAGGCCATAGAGGACCGCCAGGCCATCACCAGCCTGCTGGACGAAAGCCTGTGCGGCCAAGGATGGGCGGCGAAAGCCAATGTGGTGTTCTTTTGGAGCTTTGTGTGCTATCGCAGCGAATGGCGGTATGGCATGTTTGCCCACCGCATGGTCATGGCGGATATAGGCCATGTGGGCGAGAATCTGTATCTGGCCTGCGCGGCGCTGGGCCTGGGCACATGCGGCATCGGCGCCTATGACCAGAAGCTGTGCGACAAAACCTTCGGGCTGGATGGAGAAGAGGAGTTTACCTTGTATTCTCAAAGCGTGGGAACGGTCCAAGCCAAGGACGAAGGCGCGGAAAAGGCCTTTTACAGCTTCGTGGAAGAACAAGGCCTCTAACGGCAGGCATACAGAAAAGTTTTCCACTTTTTTCCCGAAAAACGCTAAAAGGTCAGGAATGTCCCTGAAATCCATCAAAGGAGGCCTTCATGAACGGCATCATCATTTTGGACAAGCCCAGCGGGTTTACCTCGTTTGACGCGGTAGCGGTTATGCGGGGGCTGTCGCACCAGAAAAAGATCGGCCATACCGGCACCCTGGACCCCATGGCTACCGGAGTGCTTCCCGTGCTGCTGGGAAGGGCTGCCAAAGCCCTGAACTTCCTTCCTGATACCGGCAAGGAGTATGAGGCCGCCTTCCGTTTGGGAGAGCGGCGGGATACCGGGGACGTTACCGGGGAAGTAGTGGAAACAAGCGCTGCCCCTGTACCCCTGGAAACTTTAGAAATGGTCCTGCCCCAGTTCCGGGGAGAGATCAGCCAGGTGCCGCCCATGTATTCGGCGGTATCCGTTGGCGGGAAAAGGCTCTATGAGCTGGCCCGGAAAGGGGTAGAGGTGGAACGCCCCGCCCGGCAGGTGACCATTTCCATGCTGGAGCTGTGTTCCTACGACCCGGAGACCCGGGAAGGGACGCTGCGGGTAAGCTGTTCCAAAGGCACTTACATACGGGTTTTGATCGAGGACCTTGCCAAGGCCGCGGGAAGCTGCGGCACGATGACTTCTTTGCGGCGGACCAGGGCTTGCGGCTTCACGTTGGAGGACGCCCGTTCTTTGGAAGAGCTGAAAGCCCTTGCCGGAGAAGGCAGTCTGGAAGAAGCGCTGTTTCCGGTGGAGCGGATTTTTTCCCAATACCCCCAGGTGACGGTAAGCCAGGCCCAGGCAAAACGGTTTGAAAACGGCGGAGGGCTGGACCTTTCCCGGCTGCGGAAGGCGCCGGAAGAAGGGGTGTGCCGGGTCAAATCTCCGGAAGGAGCGTTTTTGGGGCTGGGAAACGTAGACCGGGAACAAGGGCAGCTGCGATTTTTGAAATCCTTTTTGGAACGGGGGGAATAGCCAATGAACATTATACGCACACTGGGCGAACTGGAACAGGCGGAAGCGCCCTCTTCCCTGGCTTTGGGAGCTTTCGACGGCCTGCATCGCGGCCATATGGCGGTCATCCACGCTGCCTGCGCTCCGGGGAAAGAAGGCCAGTGTTGGCAGCCCGGGGTATTTACGTTCCGGTCCAGTCCCTCGGGGAACAGTTCGGTGCTCACCGGCCGGGACAAAGAGCGGATTCTGGAACATACGGGGATTCGAGTGTTGTATTCCCTGGAGTTTGAGGATGTGCGCGACTGGGAAGCGGAAGCTTTCGTGCGCAAAGTGCTGTTTGAGAAGTGCAATGCCCGGCGGCTGTGCTGCGGGGAGGATTTCCGTTTTGGCAAAGGTGCAAAAGGCGACGTGGCCCTGCTGGGGGCATTGTGCCGGGAAGCAGGGATAGAACTGTATGTGGTGCCCGCTGTTATGGATAGTGGCGAAAAAATCAGTTCCACCCGCATCCGGAAAGCTGTGGAAGAGGGAGACATCCCCCTGGCGAACCGGCTTTTGGGAAGGCCGTTTGGCTTTTCGCTGGAAGTGATCCACGGCAACCATATCGGCGGCAGCCTGCTGGGTACGCCCACTATCAACCAAGCCATTCCAGAAGGGTTCGTGCTGCCGAAATTTGGAGTTTACGCATCTTGGTGCCGCGTTGGGGGACAATACTTCTACGGGGTGACCAACGTGGGGGTAAAGCCCACGGTGGGTTCCGACAAAGTGCTTTCGGAAACCTGGATGCCCGATTTTACCGGGGACTTGTACGGCAAGCGGGTGCGGGTGTTCCTTTTGGAATTTTTGCGGCCCGAGCGGAAGTTCGCTTCTCTGGAGGAACTGAAAGCTGCCATAGAGAAAAACGGTGCCGAGGCCAAAGCTGTGGCCGCTCGGATCTCCCCTCCCTCTTTCCCCAGGGGGCTGCGCCCCGGGCAAGCCGCGCACCGTGGCGTATAGCCACGGGACCGAAGTGGGAGTGAGATGACGCGCTGCCCGCGGATATTGCCTGTTGGAAAAGAAAGCCGAGCTTTAGGGCTGCGCCCCGGGCAAGCCGCGCACCGTGGCGTATAGCCACGGGACCGAAGTGGGAGTGGGATGACGCGCTGCCTGCGGATATTGCCTGGTGAAAAAGGCTATTCTATTCTGGGAGAAATGGCTTATATTTCCCGAAAACCACTTTACAAAGCCCTTGGGCTATGATAGAATAATCAAGCTGCCCGCTCCTCGGATAAGGGACTACACCAACCCCTACCTGTGGACAGGGTGAATTTTATGCGGCGATGGCCGCGGAAAAGGTGGAATTACCATGACCAAGACTGAAAAGACCGAGATTATCCAGAAGTATGCCCGCCACGAGGGCGACACCGGTTCTCCCGAAGTGCAGATCGCTGTGCTGACCAAGCGCATCAACGACCTGACCGAGCACCTGCGTGTGAACAAGAAAGACCATCACTCCCGCCGCGGCCTGCTGAAGATGGTTGGCCAGAGACGGAATCTGTTGAACTATCTGACCAAGATCGACATTGAGCGCTATCGTGCCATCATTGCCGAGCTGGGTATCCGTAAGTAAGAAAAAAGAAGCGGGCTGTGGCTGCGGGCCTTTGGGCCGGCGGGCACAGCCTTTCGCTCTTTTACAGGGGCGGAACTGTTTTACAAGCAAACCAGCCGGAAATTGCCGGCCGGCTTGTTTCCTTGTCAAACAGTGCCGCCTTTTGAATAACCGCCCCGGCTGGCAAAGGCGCCCCGGGGAGAAAGGAACGCGTTGTTTTATGTTTGAAAATTTTAGAGTGTTTGAAACAGAACTGGCTGGCCGTCCCCTGGTAGTGGAGACTGGTAAGATGGCCCAGCTGGCCAACGGCGAATGCCTGGTGCGTTATGGCGACACAGTGGTCCATGTGGCGGTTACCGCCGCTGCCAAGCCCCGCGACGGCATCGACTTCTTCCCCCTTTCTGTGGATTTTGAAGAAAAGCTCTATTCTGTGGGCAAGATCCCCGGCTCTTTCCTCAAGCGTGAGGGACGCCCCTCTGAAAAGGCCACTCTTACCTGCCGCATGATCGACCGGCCCATCCGGCCATTGTTCCCCAAGGATATGCGCAACGACGTGTCTATCGTGTGCACTGTTATGTCTGTGGACCAGGACAATTCCCCGGAGATCGCCGCCCTTATCGGCACTTCCATTGCCCTTTCCATTTCCGATATCCCCTGGAACGGCCCCATTTCCGGCGTTTCCGTGGGCCTGGTGGACGGGGAATTTGTGATCAACCCCAACACCGAGCAGCGTAAAGTCTCCAAAATGGCGGTGACCGTGGCTTCTACCGATGAGCGTATCGCCATGATCGAAGCCGGGGCCGACGAGGTTTCCGACGAGGAGATGTATAACGGCATTATGGCCGGTCACGAAGCCAACCAGAAGATCATCGAGTTCATCAAAGAGATGCGGGCTGAGATCGGCAAAGCCAAGTTCCAGTATCCCTCCAACAAGCCGGAGCACGAAATGTTCCTGGCTATTCGTGACTACGCCGAGGACGCTGTGCGCGCCGCGCTGGATACCGATGACAAGAACATCCGGGACGAGCGTTTGAAGCCCGTTTACGAGGACGTGCATGAGCATTTCGATCCCCTCTATCCCGAACAGGAAGGGAAGATCGACGAGTGCATGTACCTGACTCAGAAATACGTGGTGCGCCGCTGGCTGTTGGACGAGCAGAAGCGTGTGGACGGCCGTGGCATGGACGACATGCGTCCTCTGGCCGCCGAAGTGGACCTTCTGCCCCGTGTTCACGGTTCCGGCATGTTTACCCGCGGCCAGACCCAGGTGCTCACCGTGGCCACTCTGGGTTCCATCCGTGATAACCAGCTGCTGGACGGCATCGACGATGAAGAGTCCAAGCGGTATATCCATCACTACAACTTCCCCTCCTACTCTGTGGGCGAGACCAAACCCAGCCGCGGCCCCGGCCGCCGGGAGATCGGCCACGGCGCTTTGGCGGAGCGGGCCTTGGTGCCTGTGATCCCCAGCGTGGAGGAGTTCCCCTATACCATCCGTTTGGTCAGCGAAGTGCTTTCCTCCAACGGCTCTACTTCCCAGGCTTCCATTTGCGGCTCTACTCTGGCCCTGATGGCTGCCGGCGTGCCCATCAAGGCTCCTGTAGCGGGTATTTCCTGCGGTTTGATCACCGAGGGCGACCGCTGGATGACCATGGTGGATATCCAGGGCATTGAGGACTTTTTCGGCGACATGGACTTTAAAGTAGGCGGCACCAAGAAAGGCATCACCGCCATCCAGATGGACTTGAAGATCCAGGGCCTTACTCCCGAAATGGTAAAGGAAGCCCTGGAAAAGACCCACAAAGCCCGCAACTATATTATCGACGAGATCATCCTCAAGGCCATTCCCGAAGTGCGGCCCCAGCTTTCCAAGTACGCTCCTAAGATGTGCTCTACCCAGATCCCCGTGGACAAGATCCGGGAAGTGATCGGCAGCGGCGGCAAAGTGATCCAGAAGATCTGCGCCGAGTGCGAAGTGAAAATGGACGTGGAAGAGGACGGCCATGTGTTCATTTCCGGCTTGGACCAGGAGAAGTGCCAGCGCGCTCTGGACATTGTGGATACCATCGTAAACGACCCGGAGCCCGGCTCTTATTATAACGGCCGTGTTACCCGGCTGATGGACTTTGGCGCCTTTGTGGAGATCGCCCCCGGCAAGGAAGGCCTGGTGCACATTTCCCGCCTGGACGTGAAGCGCACCGAGAAAGTCACCGACGTGGTGAACGTGGGCGATATCGTAAAGGTGAAGGTGTTGGAGATCGACGATAAAGGCCGGCTGAACCTCTCTCGCCGTGACGCTCTCATCGACTTAGACGGCGCTGTGCCGGAAAACGAGATTTCCGAGGGACGTCCTCCCCGCCGGGAGCATGGCGACCGGAACCATGACCGCCGTCCCCGCAGAGAGCACCACGATAAGTAAACGTAAAAGTTTGTCAGGGTGTGGGATGAAACCCCACGACCTAAAAGCAAACCAGAGGTTTGCCTCATAAAACTAGGAAAACAGAAGGAGCCCCCTCGCGGGCTCCTTTTTGTTTTTCGGCTGCCCAGAATCCGCCTATAAGAAGAGCGTTCCACCCCAAAGAAATAGGAAACACGCTGTAAAAACTTTCTGATTCCGTTGTATTCGACTCTCCAATATGGTAACATGGGACTATCATTTTCAACACTAGAAAAAAGGGAGCGGTTGCAATGACGTTTCAGGAATATTTCCAGCAAGTGAAAGACCGGTTTATGGGGGCGGATGTCTCCAACGTGGCTGACCCTACCCGCATTCAGATCAATATCACCGGCGAGGCTGCCGGTACCTTTTATGTGGAGATCAAGGGCGGCAAGCTTGCCATCGAGCCTTATGACTATCACGACCGGGATGTGGAGTTGACCATTTCCGACGAGAATTTCTGGAAGATCGTCAACAAAAAGCTGGACCCTGTGGCTGCCTTTACCTTTGGAAAGCTGAAGGCCCAGGGGGACTTGGGAAAAGCCCTGGAATTGAAAAAGCTGATAAAATAAAAGATTTCAACAGAAAGGAGGGCGCCTGTGGAAAAGAAAGCCATCATCGCCATGAGCGGCGGCGTGGATTCCAGCGTGGCGGCCTTGCTCTGTCAGCAGCAGGGGTTCGACTGTATGGGCGTCACCCTGGCGCTGACAAACAACGAGGACCGGGGCATTCCCCAAGAAAAGACATGCTGTTCCGTGGACGACGTAGCTGACGCCCGGTCGGTGGCGTTCCGGCTGGGGATGCCTTTTTATGTGTTCAATTTTAAAGACGCTTTCCGCCGCGAGGTGATGGGCCGGTTTGTCCAGGCCTATGAAAATGGCGAGACCCCCAACCCTTGCGTGGACTGCAACCGGTATATCAAGTTTGAGAAGCTGATGCGCCGCGGCGAAGAGATCGGGTACCCCTATGTGGCCACAGGCCATTACGCCCGGGTAGAGCAAGACCCCCAAACCGGCCGCTGGCTGCTGAAAAAAGGCCTGGACCCGGCGAAAGATCAAAGCTATATGCTCTATTCCCTTACACAGTGGGAGATTTCCCGGCTGCTGCTGCCCTTGGGTGGGCTGACAAAAGAGCGTGTTCGGGAACTGGCGGAGGAACACGGGTTTATTAACGCCAGAAAGCGTGACAGCCAGGATATCTGCTTTGTGCCGGATGGGGATTACGCTGCCTTTATCCGCCGCTGGGAAGAGAAAAAAGAGGACCCAAAGGAGTTCCCTCCCGGAGAATTTGTGGGCACAGAGGGCCAGGTCTACGGGCAGCATAAAGGGATCATCCACTATACCGTGGGCCAGCGGAAGGGCTTGGGGCTTTCTTTCCCCCAGCCCATGTATGTGTGCAAGATCGACACAAAGAAAAACCAGGTGGTGCTGGGAAAGCAGGAAGAGCTTTTCTCCCGGGAAGTGACTGCCCGGGACATCAATTTGATTTCACAGGAAAGCATAGATACCCCTATGCGGGTGAAAGCCCGGGTGCGATACCGCCAAATGGAGCAGCCTGCCACCGCCATCCAGACAGGGCCGGACGAACTGCAAGTGATCTTCGACGAACCTCAGCGGGCCATTACGCCGGGGCAGTCTTTGGTGCTGTACGACGGGGAGACCGTTGTGGGCGGCGGGAAGATCGTGCTGGGGCTCTAAGGGGCAAAGGCGGAAACGGAATATAAGTATCCTTGGGGAAAATGAGGGAAGGAAGGGGCCGGGAACTGCCCGGGAGAATTATGGAGCTGAAAGAAGCGGAAATTTTGGTGGTCAAAGTGGGCACCTCCACCTTGACCTATGAAAACGGAAAGGTGAACCTGGGGCGGATGGAGCAGCTGTGCCGCACCCTGTCGGATTTGCAAAATTCCGGGAAAAAGCTGGTGCTGGTGTCCTCAGGCGCCATCGGTGTGGGCATGGGCAAGATCGGCTTGCAGCAGCGTCCCGAAGAAACGGAAAAAAAGCAGGCGCTGGCTGCCATTGGCCAGTGTGAGCTGATGTTTTTATATGACAAGTTCTTTGGGGAATACAATCAGACAGTGGCCCAGGTGCTGCTTACCGCAGATGTGGTGGATGAGGACCGCAGCCGCCGCAACGTACAAAACACCTTTGGGGAACTGCTTTCCATGGGGGTGATCCCTGTGGTGAACGAAAACGACACCGTAGAGACCAGCGAACTGGAAGGCCGCAACTTTGGCGATAACGACACTTTGTCGGCGGTGGTCGCCGGGCTCTGCGGAGCCCAGGGGTTGGTGATCCTCACCGACATTGACGGCCTTTACGACAGCGATCCCCGGAAGAACCCTCATGCCAAGCGGATTGCCCGGGTGGAGAAGATCACCCCCGAGATCGAAGGGCTGGCAGGCGGGGCTGGGTCAAGCCGTGGAACGGGAGGCATGGCCACGAAATTGAAGGCCGCCCGCATGGCAGTGAGCCAGGGCATCCCGATGGCAATCGTATCGGGCAGCGATGTTCAAAGCTTATACCGCCTGATGCGCGGCGAAGACATCGGCACCGTTTTCCCAGCGTGACGCTGGACCCAATTCGCGCCATGGGCGGCGGGCATACGCCCGCGCTGTTCTGGACATCAGCGCACGTCCGCGCCGGGGGTTATACCTCAGGCAATTCGCGCCATGGGCGGCGGGCATACGCCCGCACTGTTCTGGACATCAGCGCACATCCGCGCCGGGGGTTATACCCTAGGCAATTCGCGCCATGGGCCGCTCGCTTTGCTCAGGCTGTGTAGCGCGTCAGCGTACGCCTCCGCGGCATAAAGTTCTTTGGCCTATTTTTCGCGAGGATAGGAGTCCCATGCTATCAGACCCCGCGGACAGCGCGCCCACAAATCCCAGCGCTGGGAGTAAGCGTAGCGCACGCCCCCGCGACGTGAAGTTCTTTGGCCTACCATGCTGTCAGACCCCGCGGACAGCGCGTCCACAAATCCCAGCGCTGGGAGTAAGCGTAGCGCACGCCTCCGCGACGTGAAGTTCTTTGGCCTACCTTTCTCGAAAGAAAGGTAGGAGGTTTTGGACGGCTTTCTAGTAAGAAAGCCGGTGGAAGGAGGAAAGGTATGACTTTGGAAGAGATGGGCAAACGGGCCAAAGCAGCCGCCCGGGAACTGGCATCTGCCGGGAACCGGAAGGAAAAGGCCCTGCTCCACGCTGGGGAAGCCCTGTGGAACCGCCGGGAGGAGCTGCTGGCCGCCAACGTCCTGGATGTGCAGACCGGAAAAGAGCAGGGCATGTCCCAGGCGCTCTTAGACCGGCTGGCTTTGACGGAGGACAGAATCCGGGATATGGCGAAAGCTGTGGAGGACGTGGCCAAAGCCGCCGATCCTGTAGGGAAAGTCTTGTCCGGGGGGGTTTTGCCCAACGGTTTGAAGATTCAAAAAGTAGCTGTGCCCCTGGGGGTTATCGGCATCATCTATGAGGCCCGTCCCAACGTTACCAGCGACGCCGCGGCACTGTGCCTGAAAGCGGGCAATGCGGTGATCTTGCGGGGCGGCAAGGAGGCTTTCCGCTCCAACCTGGCGGTGACGGTTATCCTGCGGGACGCTTTGCGGGAAGCCGGGCTTTCTGCCGACTGTGTCCAGCTGGTGGAGGATACCAGCCGCCAGTCCGCCCAAGAGCTGATGGCCCTGACGGATTATCTGGATGTGCTCATCCCCCGTGGCGGGGCAGGGTTGATCCGGTCGGTGAAGGAAAACGCCCGGGTGCCGGTGATCGAGACCGGCGTGGGCAACTGCCATGTGTATGTGGACGCTTCCGCCCAGGTGGCCATGGCGGCGGACATCGTCTATAACGCCAAGACTTCCCGGCCTTCGGTGTGCAACGCCATGGAGACCTTGCTGGTCCACCAGGATATAGCGGAAAAAGCCCTGCCGGCCATCAAGGCCAGGCTGGATGAAAAACAGGTGGAGCTGCGGGGCTGTGAGCGCGCCCAGGCTATCCTGCCCGGTATCAAGGCCGCTGAGGAAGCCGATTGGGAAACGGAATACCTGGACTACATCTTGGCGGTGCGGGTGGTGGATTCCCTGGATCAGGCGCTGGAACATATCGCCCGGTATTCCACAGGCCACAGCGAGTGCATCGTCACGGAAAATTACGCCAACGCCCAGCGGTTTTTAAACGAGGTGGACAGCGCCGCTGTGTATGTCAATGCTTCCACCCGGTTCACCGATGGAGGCCAGTTCGGCCTGGGGGCAGAGATCGGCATCTCTACCCAGAAACTTCACGCCCGGGGCCCTATGGGGTTAGAGCAGCTCACCTCTTATAAGTTTTTGATCGAGGGATGCGGCCAGGTACGGTGAGGCCGGATTTTCCATAAAAATAGGGCCAGCGCCCGCCATTTCCGCGGCGCGTTGGCCCTTGAAAGTTGATCTTCACATCAGCAGGAACATTAAAGCGAACAGTAATTCATGGTTTTCTTTGTCCCCGCTGAGCAGAAGCAGCAGCGCTAAAATGATGGTGCGCTCTTTATCTTGGAAAAAAGCGCCCAATACGCCGTTTTCCTCTTGGGCCGCCGATGGGCAAACCGCCTTGGGAGCGGTTTCTTCCTGGGGAAGTTCCCGGCTGGGCTGCTGGGAAGGGGGCTCTTTCGTCTTGCGCGGCGGCGGGATATGGGCCCGTGCCTGCATTTCCCGTGCCCGGCGGGCTGCTTCCTCCCGCAGCTTGTTCATGTTCATGTCCAGGTCAGCCATGCGTTCGCCCCCTTTCTACAGCAGCCCCGACAACAGTCCGGAAAATACGCCGCTTTCTTTCAGCAGGGGCAGCAGACGCAGCATTTGTAAGATCTGAATGGCTTCGTCCACCTTTTTCTGCCGCTGTTCCCCCAGCAGGGGGCGCAGTGCCCGCAGCAGGCGGGTGGCGTCATCTTCCCGGTTTGCCTGGCTTAAAAGGGGCATCAGGCGTGTCATCATAGAGAGCGCCTGGGGCGATACTCCCGCCAGGGAGCTTTCGTTCTGGGCAGGCTGCGGAGCTCCGCCGCCCAAAGCCCCCAGCAGGGAAGAAAGGTCCGGGCCGGAGGAAGCCGGGGTGGCCTGGGGCTGGTTATCCCCTTGGCCGCCGCCCAAAGAGCGCAGCAGCCCTTGCAGCTGCCCCATGGCCTGTGGGTCGGAGAGGATGTTTTGAATCTGTTGGTTTAAATCGTCCATGGAGGCGCTCCTTTCTTTCCCGGCGGCCCGGGTCTATTTGCCTTGATTGCCAAAAAGCTGGAACAGCTTTTGCGCCTGGGGCGTGGAAAGCAGTTTTTTCGCCGCCTCTGGGTCGGAGAGCACTTTTTTCAACGCGGCGTTCTCTTGGGAGCCCGCGTTGCCCAAAATGTTGGAGAAATCCCCCCGCTGGGCGGCTTCCATCAGTGCCTGGGGCGTGGTGCCCATGCGCTGGGCGGTCAGTTTCAGCAGGGCTTCCAGTTGGTTTTTATCGGGTGTTTGGCTCATTCCCGTGATTCCCCCCTTTCACGTAGGATGGCCGGTCACAAAACCGTACCAATCTATAGTATGCGCCAGGGGGAAAAGAATGACAGGGAAGAGATTGTATAAAAAGAAAGGATCGAGGGGTTATGCGCATTTTAGTGGTATCAGACAGCCACGGAAACGACGGCAACCTGCGCCGGGCCATACTGGCTCAGCCTAAGGCGGAGGTGGTCATCCATTTGGGAGATGGGGAGGAAGAAATGGCCCGGGCCAAACGCGCTTTTCCGGAAAAAATGTTTTTGGCGGTGCGGGGCAACTGCGATTTCGGCTCTACTTTGCCGCCGGTAGGGGATTTTACCGCCGAAGGCGTAAAGATCTTCTATACCCATGGCCATTTGTATGGTGTCAAGTCCGGCAGATATACCATTGTGTGCGCGGCCCGGGAGCGGGGCGCCCAGGTGCTGCTCCACGGCCACACCCACAACGCCTATACCGATTATGAGGACGGCCTCTACATGATGAACCCTGGCAGCTTAAACGGCTGGGAAGCCACCTACGGCACCCTGGATATCACCCCCCAGGGCATCGTGACCAATGTTGTGAAACTTCCGTAAAGCCGACCTGTTTCGAGTTGACATGCATTACAAAAAATGGTAATCTTAATTTTAGAAATCTAAGCAATATATCTGACGCCGCCGGCGTACAGAAAAGAAGGGAAGGTTTCACATGACAGAGTATGAAAGATGGCTTCAGCAGCCACTGGACGATGAGGATCTTACAAAAGAATTGAGCTCCATTCAGGGGCAGCCCGAAGAAATTAATGACCGCTTCTATCGCGATTTGGAATTCGGTACCGGCGGCCTGCGGGGCGTTATCGGCGCAGGCACCAACCGTATGAACGTGTATACCGTGCGCAAGGCCACCCAGGGCCTCTCCAATTACCTTTTAAAGCACGCCCAGGGCAAACCCCAGTCTGTGGCCATTGCCCACGACAGCCGCAACAAAGGCGTGCTGTTTGCCCAGCAGTCCGCGGCGGTGCTGGCCGCCAACGGCATTAAAGCGTATATCTATCCCCAGCTGATGCCCACCCCTGCCCTTTCTTACGCCGTGCGGCATTTGAAGTGCGACGCGGGCATTTGCGTCACTGCCAGCCACAATCCCGCCAAGTATAACGGCTATAAGGCTTACGGCAGCGACGGCTGCCAGGTCACCTCGGATATGGCCGACGGCATCATGTATGAGATCAACGCGCTGGATATCTTCGCGGACGTGAAGAAGATGGACTTTGAAGAAGGCGTGAAGCAGGGTCTGATCGAATACATAGGAGAAGAGACTGTAAACGCTTTCCTGGACGATGTGTATAAGGAGAGCCTGATCGACGACGCCAGCAACTTGAAGCTGGTGTATACCCCCTTGAACGGCGCGGGCAAGATGTGCGTTACCCGCATCCTGGACCGCATCGGCATCAAGGATGTCGCCATTGTTCCTGAGCAGAGCGAGCCTGACGGCAATTTCCCCACCTGCCCCTATCCCAACCCCGAGTTCCGGGAGGCTTTGCAGAAGGGCTTGGAGCTGTGCGAGAAGGTGCAGCCCGACCTGCTGCTGGCCACAGACCCCGACAGCGACCGGGTGGGCATCGCCGTGAACCAGAAGGGCGAGTATGTATTGATGACCGGCAACGAGGTCGGTATCCTGCTTCTGAACTTTATCGCCAAGGTAAAGCAGGAGCAAGGCAAGCTTCCGGCCCATCCTGTGGCGGTGACGACCATCGTCAGCACGGATATGGTGGACCCCATCGCCAAAGATTACGGCGTGGAGATGCGCCGCTGCCTGACCGGCTTTAAATACATCGGCGACATCATTGCCGAACTGGAAGCCAAAGAGGGCAACGCCGACAGCTTCCTGCTGGGCTTTGAAGAGAGCTATGGCTACTTGTCCGGCGGATATGTGCGGGATAAGGACGCTGTGGACGGCAGTATGCTCATTTGCCAGATGGCTTCTTATTACAAGCGCCAGGGCAAGACTTTGGTGGACGTGATGAACGAGCTGTATGAGAAATACGGCTATTATCAGAACGCCACGCTGAACTTCGCCTTTGAGGGCGAGGATGGCATGAAGACCATGCAGAACATCATGACCACCCTGCGGCAGAATCCCCCTGCGGAGATTGCCGGCTCTAAAGTGGTGGGACGCAGCGACTACCTGGAATCCGTATCTTATGGGGACAAAGAAGGTACCATCGACCTGCCCAAGTCCAATGTGCTGGAATACCGGATGGAGAACGGCTGCAAGCTGATCGTACGGCCTTCTGGCACCGAGCCGAAGATCAAAATCTATCTTTCCGGCAAGGGCGCAACTATGGCGGCTTCTTTGGAGGAGATCGCCAAGATGGAGAAAGCCGCTCCCGCTTTGCTGGGAATTTGAGTTCCCGGTTTTGCGCGCCGATAGTTTCGGTTTGTGAATAAATTTTAATAAAATGCGCCGGGAGAGTTCTCCCGGCGTTTTTGTGTTTTTCCGTCCAAGCCTGCCTTGGGGAAACAGGATAGAACACAAGAACATGGAATGCCTATACACAATTTGCTTGATTTGTTAGATAGGGTTACGGTATAATCTGCCCATGATGGCATAAGGAAAGAGGGTAGTCCATGGAAAAAATATGGGAGTTCTTCGAGAAGCTGGACGAAATGGTCTATGTGTCTGATATCGAAACACACCAGATAGTCTATATGAATCAGCGGCTGCGTGACGCTTTGGGATATAGCACACAGGAAGAGTATGTGGGGAAAATGTGTTACCAAGTGCTTCAAGGTTGCGACGCGCCCTGTGCTTTCTGCAACAACCAGCAGCTTCGGCCCGGAGAGTTCTTGTCTTGGACCCACAGCAATCCTGTGCTGAATAAACGGTTTTTGATAAAAGATAGTTTTGCTTGCCATCAGTTTGGAAAAACTGTGTGTGTCGAAGGCGTGGAGTATGAGGAACAAAACCAGGTAATCTTAAACACGGGCTGCGACCTCATACAAGGATATTACTATTATCATCCCATGGAATTGAGCGATATTTACCGGTTAGTCAGCCAAAGCGCTCAGGATGGGCCGGGAGGCAAAGCTCCCTGAAAGGTATGAAACTGAAAAAGTAAAAAGCTCCCGGTTTTTGGAAAGCGGCGAAAGGCTGCCTTTCAAAAACCAGGAGCTTTTTATATGAAGCTTTGTTTAGTAACCATACTGTTTTACGTGCTTCATCACTCTGCAATAAGCAGGAATCAAAAAGGCGTCTGCCAGTACCCAAGCGGCCGGGCTGGCAAAGCAGGCCATAGTAAAACCGAATGTCGGCACCAGGAACAAACCAAAGCTGCCTCGGGCGATCATTTCAAAAGCGCCGGCAAATACAGCCAGTTTGCTGTAGCCCATGCCCTGAATCAGCAGGCGGATAACGTTTACTCCTGCTAAGGGAATGAAAAACGCTGTTTGAATCACCATAAACTGATATGCCTGGTCAATGATGGCTGTTTCATTGCTGTCCACGAAGAGCTGAACCATGGGCCTGCCAAAGAATATAATGACCACTAAAGCTACCACAGAATACACACTGCCAATAATCATGCCGGAACGCAGACCGGCGAAAATACGGTCTCCCCGGCGGGCGCCGATATTCTGGCCGCCATAAGTGGACATTGACACGCCCAAAGCGTCGAAAACGCAGCCAAACAGCTGATACAGTTTGCTGGCTGCGGTAACGGAAGCCACCACCACAGAGCCCAGGCCATTTACAGAGGTTTGCAGCAAGATGCTGCCAATAGCGGTAATGGAACTTTGAAGCCCCATGGGCACGCCCATGCCTAAAAGCCGCTTCATATAGCGCTTGCGGGGCACCAAATCGTCACGTGAGATGTGCAGCAGGGGGAACTTCTTCCAGATAAAGGCAAGGCAGGCCAGGCCGGAAATACCTTGGGAGATCACAGTGGCCCAGGCGGCGCCGGCTACCCCCAAAGGAATCACCAGAATCAAAAACAGGTCTAATCCGATATTCAGCAGCGAAGCCACCACCAAAAACACCACAGGCGTGCGGCTGTCGCCCAATGCGCGCAAAAGGCTGGCCAGCACGTTATAGAGCACGATAGTGGGAATGCCCAGGAAAATCACGACTATGTAATTGTAAGCGTCGTCGATGATGTCGGCGGGGGTGTGCATCCATTGCAGAATGGGCCGGCACAAGACCACTGTGGCTACGGTAAAGACCAGGGAAAACCCAGCCGCCAGCCATACGATATTGCCCACAAAGCGTTTCAAATCTCGAATATCTTTAGAGCCGAAGGTTTGTGCCACTGGGATGGTGAATCCCGCGCAGGTGCCAAGGCAGAAGCCCAAGATCAAAAAGTTGATGGAACCGGTGGAGCCTACGGCGGCCAAAGGTCCCGTGCCTAAGAACCGGCCCACGATAATCGTATCTACCATAGCGTAAAATTGCTGAAAAAGATTGCCAAACATGAGGGGAATGGCAAAATTAAAAACCAGCTTCATAGGCGAACCAACGGTCATATCCTTGGTCAAAACGAAGCACCTCCGAAAAATGGGATTCCTCGGGAAAACTCCCGGAAAAGAAACAAATATCATTATGACACAACGGGCTTTAAAAGCGCAATGGGGTTTTGAAATTTTGTAGATATTTTTTTCAATTTCGGCGTTTTGAGTAAAAAGCGCGGGGAAAGCCCAATGGGTTTCCCCTGTTTTTCCTGGGGCATTGGCGTAAAAAACCGGCCGTCCTGGGAAAGGGCGGCCGGAAAGCTGCGGGGACAGGGTCATTCCGTCTCAAACAGGATGCCCAGGGTGTTGGGCCCGCAATGGGAAGCGATGGTACAGCTGGCAGTGGTCACATGGATCTCTTTGAAGTCCATTACATCCAGTACAGCTTGACGCACCAGTTCCACATAGCTGGGGTCGATGGAAGAATACGTGATAAACAGATGGTCCCGCTTGACACGGTCATACTGTGTCAGTTTGTCCCGCACATATTGGGGCAAAACTTTTTTCAGGTTTCCCCGGTATTTTTTGCCCACATGCATGGAGCCGTCGGAATTGTCCACTTCGATGCAGGGCTTTAAAGCCAGCAGGTTGGCGCCTACCGCTGCGATGGTGGAGCATCTTCCACCTGCCCGCATAAATTCCAAAGTGTCCAGGATGAAGCTGGCGTGGCAGTGCGGAATGATCTCTTTCATGGCCTGGGCAATCTCTGCCGCAGACATGCCTGCCCGGATGCGCTCTCCCGCTTCGATGATCTGCAAGCTGATGCCTGTGGAAAGATTGCAGCTATCGATGGGGAACACATGACCGCCCAGTTCCCGGGCCGCCAGCACGCAGTTGCGCTGGGCGCTGGAAAGGGCGCCGCCCAGGCAGAAGTGGAGCACGTCGAACCCCTGGTCCACCCAGGGGCGAAAATACTCCACGTATTCCTCCACGTTAATGGCCGCTGTGCGGGGCAGGGCTTTGCGGTCGTAGTAGGCCCGGAAGATATCCTCAATGTGGATGTCTACATTATCCTGATAATCCTTCCCTTCCAAAATGACATGAAAAGGATAATACTGCACATCGTAACGGGCTTTCAGTTCTTCGCCCAGGTCGCATGTGCTGTCTGCGCTGAGAATCACCTTGCGTTGTGCCATTTTCAACATCCTCTCTCTTTTCCCGTGGAAAAGTTCCCAAAAATAAATGATTATGCTTGAGCAGGCGCGGGCTGGGAAGAGGGGCTCCCCTGTCCCTGGTCCTGCTGGTCGGAAGAAGCGGCGCATTCCCTGGCCACGGCCAGCATCAGCTTGATGCGGTTTTCCTGGTTGACCTGGGTAGCGCTGGGATCATAATCGATAGGCACGATATTGGCCTGGGGATAGATTTTTTTCACCTTGCGGATCATGCCCTTGCCTACGATATGGTTGGGCAGGCAGCCAAAGGGCTGGGCGCATACCACGTTGCCATAGCCGCTTTCCACCAGTTCCATGGCCTCGGCGGTGAGCAGCCAGCCTTCGCCCATCTTGCAGCCGTAGCCGATGACTTTTCCGGCAAGCTCTTTCAAATGGGCGTAGGGCGCGGGAGCGGTAAACTGGGGGAATTTCTTCACAGCGGCGATCAGGTCTGTCTCAAACTTGGTAAAGTACCATTTCAGCATGGTGCACACCTGTTTTTTCGCTTGGCTGCCGCCATACAGGCGGATATCCTCCAAACGGTTATCTACTTTGAAGATCATAAACGCCACGATGCCGGGCACCATCACTTCGCAATCCTGCTCGAAAAGGAACTGTTCCAGATCGTTGTTGGCCAGGGGCGAATACTTCACGTAGATCTCCCCTACCACGCCTACCTTGGTTTTTACCACGTCCCGGCGCTTGATATCCGCAAAGGCTTGGGTGATCTGGTCAAAATAGGCCCGCACCTCCCGCTGGGAGAAAGCTTTGCCCCCTTCAAAGAGCTTTGTCAGCTTTTTGATCCACTGGTCCACCAGGGCGTCGCTTTCGCCGGGGGTTACTTCGTAGGGCTTGGTCTGGTTTTTCAGCAGCATCAGCAAATCGCCGTAAGTTAAAGCGGCAATGGCCCGGCGCAGCATAGGCAGGGTGATCTTGAAACCGGGGTTGGATTCCAGCCCAGACAAGTTCACGGAAATAACGGGGATAAAATCCAGGCCGTCTTTTTTCAGGGCCTTGCGAAGCAAATGGATGTAGTTGGAAGCCCGGCAGCCGCCGCCCGTCTGGGTCATGATGAGAGCTACCTTGTGCAAGTCGTATTTGCCGCTGTGTAAGGCGTGCATCAGCTGGCCGATGGAAAGCAGAGCCGGGTAGCAGGTGTCGTTGTGCACATACTTTAAGCCCTCGTCCACGATCTCCCGGCCATGGGTGCGGAGCAGTTCGATATGATAGCCGAAGCTTTCCAGCACGTTTTTGATCAGCTCAAAGTGGATGGGCGCCATATTGGGTGTGATAATGGTATAATCTTTTTTCATTTCCCGGGTGAATTCTACCCGGTGCTGGTTATCTGACATAGAAAGCGTCTCCTTTCTCTTACTTTCTTGAAAGAAAGTAAGCAAAGAACTTTTAAGTCGCGGGGTCGTGCGCTGGACCCCCCAAAAATTTCTGTCCGCGGTTTCTGGCAATATCAAACTCGTACCCTCGCGCTTTGCTGCCGTTAACCCTCGCGGACGTGAGGTGATGTCCAGAACAGCCTGAGCGAAAGCGAACGGCCCAATGCGCGGCTTGAAACCGGGCTCAGCCCGGAGTGGCTTCGGTGCCTAACCCCAGGGCGGCGAAGAGGCTGCGCAAACGAATGCGCACAGCGCCCAGGTTAGTGATCTCGTCGATCTTGATCTGGGTGTAGATGCGGTCGCCGCTTTCCAAAATAGAGCGGACCTCGTCGCCGGTGATGGCGTCCACACCGCAGCCGAAGGAAACAAGCTGCACCAGGTTTATCCGCTTGTCGCCGCTGTCTACCACGTATTTGGCGGCGGCGTAGAGCCGGGCGTGATACGTCCACTGGTTCAAAACCCCGGTGGGGAACTTTGTCTCCAGTTCGCTGACGGAATCCTCGGTCACAACCACAGCGCCGCACTCGCAGATCAGCTTGTCGATGCCGTGGTTGATCTCCGAATCCAAATGGTAAGGCCGGCCGGAAAGAATAATTACCGGCAGGTTCTTCTCTTTTGCCAGGGCCAGGTATTCCCGGCCTTTTTTGTGGATACGCTCCATGTGGGCGAAGTATTCCTCATAGGCCGCGTCGGAAGCGGCTTTCACTTCTTTTTCCGGAATGGGGTCGAAGTACTGGGCCAGGATGTTGGTCATCTTGCCGGGGAAATCTTTCCGCCGGTGCAGTCCCACATAGTCGTAGATGAATTTCACGTTTTCCAGCGCCGCGATGTTGGCGTCCAGCACTTCGGGATAATAGGCCACCACCGGGCAGTTGTAGTGATTGTCCCCCAGATGCTCATCCAGGTTGTAGCTCATGCAGGGGTAGAAGATGGCGTCGGGCTTCATATCCAGCAGCGCCTCGATGTGGCCGTGCATCAGCTTGGCGGGATAACACACCGTATCTGAGGGGATGGTGTGCTGGCCCCGGAAATACAGCTTCCGGTCGGACTCGGGCGAATGGACCACCCCGAAGCCCAGCTTGGTAAAGAAGGTGTACCAGAAGGGGAGCAGCTCGAACATGTTCAGGCCCATGGGGATGCCGATGACTCCCCGGGGGCCGTCACAGGCAGCGTAAGAGGCCAAAAGCTGCTTTTTATAGTCGTATAAGTTATATTGGGTGGCAGAGTTCTGTTTTTTCAAGGGTTTGTCACAGCGGTTGCCGGCAATGTACCGGGCGCCGCCCCCAAATGTGTTCACTGTCAGGCGGCAGTGGTTCTCGCAGCCGTTGCAGGTGATGGCCTTCACTTCGTGGGTGAAGTTTTTCAGCTCTTGTGGCCCGATGATCCCGCTTTGGCCCCGGCCCTTCTCTTTGGAGTACAGCGCCGCGCCGTAAGCGCCCATCAGCCCGGCAACGGAAGGCCGGATCACATACTTGCCGATTTCCTTCTCAAAAGCCCGCAGCACCGCGTCGTTTAAGAAGGTGCCGCCCTGCACTACAATGTGGTCCCCAAGGCTTTTGGCGTCGGTGACCCGGATGACCTTGTACAAAGCGTTTTTCACCACGCTCATGGAAAGGCCGGCAGAGATGTTCTCGATGGTGGCGCCGTCTTTCTGGGCCTGCTTTACTGAAGAGTTCATAAACACTGTGCAGCGGGAGCCCAAATCCACGGGGCTGTCGGCGAACAGGCCGCACTTGGCGAAATCTGCCATTTGATAGCCCAAGGCCCCGGCGAAGGTCTGCAAAAAGGACCCGCACCCGGAAGAACACGCTTCGTTCAAGAAGATGTTATCGATGGTGCCGTTTTTGATCTTAAAGCATTTGATATCCTGGCCGCCGATGTCGATGATAAAATCCACCTGAGGGTCGAATTTCTTGGCGGCGGTAAAGTGGGCGATGGTTTCCACAATGCCCATATCCAGGCCAAAGGCATTTTTGATGATCTCTTCCCCGTAACCGGTAGAAGCGGAAGAGCGTATCTGGATATCCGGGAATTTCTCATACAGGTCTGTGAGGAAATCTCGTGCCAGGGGAACTGGGTTGCCGGAGTTGGGCAGATACCGGGAGTAGATGATCTCCTCGTTGGAGTTGATCGCTACGGCTTTCAGTGTGGTAGAACCGGCGTCGATGCCCACATAAGCAATCTTGTCCTCTAAGAGGGGGGCGTCGGTGGGGACGCTGTCCTTCTGGTGGCGCTGGGTAAACTCCTCATATTCCTCTTCGTCGTGGAACAGGGCAGCGCTGCTTTGGTAGTGATGGCTGGAACTGTAATTGGCAATGCGCTGGGTGATCTCGGCAAGGTCGAATTCCTCTCCCGTATTGGCCAAGGCGGCGCCTGCCGCCACGTAGTACAGGGAGTTTTCCGGGCATATTCCGGAAACGCCCAGAATGCGGTCGAAAGCGGCGCGAAGCTGGGAAAAGAACGTCAGCGGTCCGCCCAGGTATACCACCTTGCCCTCGATCTCACGGCCTTGGGCCAAACCGGCAATGGTCTGGTTCACCACGGCGATGAGAATGCTTTGTGCGATGTCGTTTTTCTGGGCGCCCTGGTTTAAAAGGGCCTGAATATCCGATTTGGCGAACACGCCGCACCGGGAAGCAATGCTGTAAGAGCGCTGGCTCTGCCCGGCGATGTCGTTGAGTTCCGTGGGGGTGATGTTCAGCAGGGTGGCCATTTGATCGATAAACGCCCCGGTGCCGCCGGCACAGGAGCCGTTCATGCGCACTTCCATGGAGCCGGAAAGGAACAGTATCTTCGCGTCCTCACCGCCCAACTCGATGACCACGTCGGCATCGGGTATGTACTTTTTGGTGGCGGTGCGTGTGGCGTAAACTTCCTGCACAAAAGGAATGCCCAGGTCCTCCGCCAGTCCCATGCCCGCCGAGCCGGATACGCACAAGGAAGCCCGTTTCTCCTGGGGGAATTTTTCCTGAATGCGGGAGAGCATCCCCGAAGCTTTTTCGGCGATTTGGGAATAGTGCCGCTCATATTCTTGGTATATTGGCTGGCCCTGCCGGTCGTATACCATACATTTCAGGGTGGTAGAGCCCACGTCCAAACCGATCTTCATACTTTGCAATCATCCTTTCCAAGTAAAACAGGCGCTTTCATGCACTTCCCCAAAATGGAAAATATTCTTACAATCCCTTTCAGCCATTTTGAAAACCAGTATTCATTCCGCCTGAGATGAATACATCAAAAATCCTATAAAAATCACATGATAGAAAACATTTTTAAAAACATTTCTCAAATTTTATAACATGGAGATTGTTAAAAAGCTGTACGAAATCATAATAGCATTTTCCGACTAAAAAATCAATATTTTGCACATGTCCAACCTCTGGAAAAAGGTATGCGCCACGGGAATGGCGGTATGTGGCATTTTTTAGGAAGCCGCTCCCATTTTTTCTGCCAGCGTGATAAAATAAGAAAAAAACGGGCAGCAGGAAGGAGAGGGATTTTGATGCCTGTTGTTTATGAACATAAAGTGCAGTATTACGAGACTGACAAAATGGATTGTGTCCACCATTCCAACTATATCCGCTGGTTTGAGGAAGCCCGCACCTGGCTGATGGACCAGGGGGGATTCGGTTACGCCCAAATGGAAGAACTGGGGGTAATGAGCCCCGTGCTGAAAGCCCAGGCGGAATACCGTTCCATGACAAGGTTTGGAGAAACCGTGGAGATCGAGACCCAGGTGGAAAGCTATACCGGCACCCGCATCGCCTTTTCTTATGTGGTCAGGGACAAGGCTTCCAAGACGGTGCGGTGCCTGGGGAGGACAGAACACTGCTTTTTGGGAAAAGGCGGGAAGCCCGTCTCGTTGAAAAAAGCCTGTCCCCCATACCACCAGCGGATTTCGGAAGTGTTATCGGCCAAATAAAAATGAGCTATAAAGAATAGGCCGCGGAAGGAATCTTTTTATCCCGCCTTGACATCTGTAGGGGGATTTCGTAAAATGTAAGTACAACTTTTAAAAGGTTCCTTTCCGGCTGTGGCGGCGCTGAAAACAAACCAGGCGCCGCAGGTGAAAAGAGGGTGCGTCATGAAAGAAAAAGCGAAGTATGTCCAGTTGTTCAACCAACTGAAGGAAAACATCGTCCGTGGCGTGTACCAGGATGGCCAGCGGCTTTCCGGGGAAAACGAAATGGCGCAGGAGTTCGGCATCAGCCGGCAGACAGTGCGCCAGGCCCTCTCCATGCTGGAACGTGAGGGGCTTATCGAGCGCCGCCAGGGAAGCGGCACTTATGTGCGCAAATTAGAGCCCAGACGCAAGCGTTCCTGGAACGTGGGCGTGATCGCCACCTATATCAGCGAGTACATTTTCCCGTCCATCCTTCGGGGCATCGAGGGCCAGCTTTCTGAAGAAGGTTTTTTCCCCATGCTTTCCGCCACCATGAACCGAGTGGACAACGAGCGCCGTATTTTGAAGGACTGCATGGAAAAGCAGCTGGATGGTTTGATCGTGGAAGGGACCAAGACCGCCCTGCCCAATCCCAACCTGCCTTTATATGAGAAGCTGCGGGATATGGGCATACCGGTGGTGTTTTTCAACAGCTATTATCCTGCGTTGCGGGATTGTGTGTCCGTCACCATGGACGACTGCCAGGGCGGGTTCGACGCGGTGGAATATCTTGTTTCCAAAGGTCACCGGAAGATCGGGGGCATTTTCAAAAACGACGATATGCAGGGCTTGGGCCGGTATGACGGCTATACCCAGGGGCTTTTGAAAAATGGGCTGGCATTGAAGGATGAGTGGGTAGCCTGGTTCAATTCGGAGAGCCGGGAGAATCTGCTCAGTGATGAATATGGCATTTCCAGGCTGCTGGAGAACCTTTCCCAGTGTACGGCGGTGGTGTGTTATAACGACGAGGTGGCTGTCAAGCTGGAGCGTGCCCTGGCCGGGCATGGGTTGAAAGTGCCTGAGGATATGGCCTTGATCAGCTTTGACAACAGCCCGTTGGGAGAGTTGGCCGCGCCGGGCTTAACCTCCTTTGATCATTTAAAAGAACAGCTGGGGGCTTGCGCTGCCCGTAAGCTTATCAGCATGATGAACGGAAGAGAAGAAAAAAGCGTGGTTTTAGACTGGGGCTTTATCGAGCGGGTCTCTGTGTAAAGAGGCACAATGTATAAATCAAGGTTTTGGGAGGATTATCGATGAAAAAAGACATGGTAGCGCTGACTCCGCCTATGGGTTGGAACAGCTGGGACTGCTACGGCCCCTCTGTGAATGAGGAACAGCTTTTGGGCAATGCCCAGTATATGGCCGACCATTTAAAGGAATACGGCTGGGAATATGTGGTGTGCGATATCCAGTGGTCCGAGCCCACGGCGGGAAAGGTGAGCCCTTATTATATTCCTTTCGCCTGGCTGACGCTGGATGAGTATGGCCGGCAGCTCCCCGCTCCGGAGCGGTTTCCCTCGGCGGCGGACGGCAAAGGCTTCGGGCCCATTGCGGACAAGATCCACAGCCTGGGGTTGAAATTCGGTATCCATATTATGCGGGGCGTGCCCAGGCTGGCGGTGCACAAGCATCTGCCCGTAAAAGGGACGAACACCACTTGCGACAAGATCGCCGCCAGCGCTTCCGTCTGCCGCTGGAACACCGATATGTACGGCATCGACGCCGAACAAGAAGGGGCTCAGGCTTATTACGATTCTATTTTTGAGCTTTACGCTTCCTGGGGTGTGGATTTCGTCAAGGTAGACGATATCTGCAACACCAACGCCTACCCCAACGACCCTTATTCGGCGGAGAAAGAGATCGAGATGATCCGCAAGGCCATCGATAAGTGCGGCCGCGACATGGTGCTGAGCCTTTCTCCGGGACCGGCAGTGATCGAAAAAGCGTGGCACTTGCGGCAAAACGCCAACATGTGGCGGATCACCGACGACTTTTGGGACCAGTGGGAATTGCTGCTGGCCATGTTCGAGCGCTGCGAGGTGTGGGAACGGCAGGTGTCCCCAGGGTGCTGGCCAGACTGTGATATGCTTCCTATCGGGAGCATTCGGCTGCACTTGAGGAACTGGAGAGGGGACTCGGGTGAAGAACGGGGAGAATATTGGACCCAGTTCACCAAAGAAGAGCAGATCACCATGATGAGCTTGTGGTGCATCTTCCGTTCGCCCTTGATCATGGGCGGGGAAATGCGGGACAACGATTCGTTCACCCTGTCCCTGCTGACCAATAAGGATATCCTGCGGATGCACCGTTTGGGCACAGGCGCCCACCAAGTCTACCGCACAGAGCGGACCTGCGCCTGGAAGAGCGTGGATTCGGAGGACGGCGGCGTGTATGTGGCGTTGTTCAACTTGTCTGATGAAGAGCGTGAAGTGACCGCCTGCTTTGAAGAGCTGGAACTTTCCGGAACATACCAGGTCCGCGACCTGTGGGCCGGGGAAGAGAAAGGCTCCGCGGCGGAAAAGGTAGGCGCTGTGATCGCTCCTCACGGCGCTGTGGTGTATAAGCTGACGAAATAAGAGCCGGCTTTATAGAATCCAGCAGAAAAGAATCGCATGATGAAGAAAGCCCGGGAACCGGAAAAGAGCGGCGCTCCTCCGGTTCCTGGGCTTTTTCTATTCTTGATTGTAAGCTTTTACTATGAGTTTGCGTGTTGCATGGAACGCTTAAAACAACAGTTCCAGGGCTCCTAAGATACCGGCATCCTGGCCGCACTGGGCAAACAGGAAATCTACCGGTTCTTCTGTCTGCCGGTAAGAATCGAACACCTTCCGTATCCGGCCGAACAGCAAGTCTCCCATATTCACCAGCCCTCCGCCAAACACGAAACAGTCGATGTTCAGGGTCATGTACAGGTTGAATACCCATATCCCCAGGTATAAGGCCATTTGATCCAGCGCCCGCAGGGCCATGGGGTCTCCTGCGCGGGCGGCCATTTCCAGGTGCCGGGCGTCGATTTTCTCCGGGGAGCCTGCCAGCTGGGTCATCAAAGTTTCTTCCCCGTTTTCGATCCACTTGCGGATGTGCCGGACGATCATGCCGCCCGAAGAATACGACTGGATGCACCCGGTATTCCCGCAGCCACAGGGGATGCCTGCTCCGGGGGTAACGATGGTGTGGCCGCTTTCCCCGGCAAAGCCGTTGCTTCCCCGGAAGAGCCTGCCATCCAGAATGAGGCCCGAGGAAAGCCCTGTGCTTACCGGGCAGTAGAGCATGTGGGGCCGGCCGATCCCCGCGCCGTGGCGGGATTCTGCCAAAGCCGCGCAGTGAGCGTCGTTGTCCACTTCCACCTGCACGCCGGGCAGAAGGTTTTCCAAGCAGGCTTTCACCCCAAATCCGTTAAGGGCGGGCAGCATGGCGCAAAGCACCACTTCCCCCTGGGGATACCGCACCATGCAGGGCAGGCCCACGCCTACTCCCGCCAGCCCATCCAAGGGCAGGGAAAGCTCTTCTAAAAGTTCTTTCAGAACCTCTACGGTGCGCTGGAAAAATTCTTCCCCTGAGAGGGAAGGGTCAGAGGGGAATTTCCGTTTTCCCAACAAGGTCTTATCTTCCCCGAAAACACCCAGGGCCACCTTGGTGCCTCCGATATCGATGCCGGCATAAAATTTCATAGTTGTTGCCCACTCCTTTCTTCTGCTTTCCATCATACGGGTTTTCTGAGCAAAAGGCAAGGTTTTCCTTGCGAAAGTTCTTTCGATGTGGGTTGGGAAAAGGAGGGCGGCGTGGAATTTGTAAAGAATTTTGAAATACTTCCGACAGCGGTTGACACTACTATAGCGCCGGTGATATAATTCACTTTGCGAAAAGTTCAAAATGAAACAATTTAAAACAAAACTTGTTTGCGGCGAAAGGAGCGAAGAGGTTGGGACAGGAACAACGACCCATGGGAATGGAAGATAACCTGGCGGTAGTGATGATGCTGGTTCGGCGCAGTGTTCGTACGGCTTTACGAGAAGCGGTGCGGGAAGAGGGGCTGACCCAGAACGAGATCGAAGTGCTGCTGTTTTTAGAGCGGGGAAAATTCGATACCGCACGGGATATCAGCCGTGTGCGGGGGATGCCCCGTTCCTTGGTGAGCAAAGCGGTGGACCAGCTGGTAAAACGGGGCATGATTGAAGCTTGCCAGGATAAGCTGGACCGGCGGGTAGTACGGCTGAGGCTGCTGCCGCCTGCCCAGGACTTGGTAAAAAAACTGGTGGCGGCCCGCAAAGAATTTTTTAACCAGCTTTGCCAAGGGATCACCAAAGAGGAAGCCGCGGCTTTCTATTCTATGGTAGAGAAGATGACGAAAAATCTTGACCAGAACAAATTCCTTTCGGAAGACGTGCCGGAAGAAAGAAAGGAAGAGAGCGTGTGAAACTGATCGCCCGTTATATCAAACCGTTTTTGGGCATCCTATTGTTATGCCTGGCGCTGCTGTTTGGCCAGGCCATGTGCGATTTGAGCCTGCCGAACCTGATGAGCGACATGGTGAATGTGGGCATTCAGCAGAGCGGCATTGAAAACGGAGCCCCCAGCGCTTTGCGGAAAGAAGGGCTGGAACTTTTATCGAGTTTTGCCACGGCAGAAGATAAAGCCGTGCTGGAAGACAGCTATTTCACCATTGAACCGGGAAGCAGCGAAGCCCAGCGGCTGTCGGAGGAATACCCCCTGGCCCGGGAAGAAGCTGTGTGCGTGGTGCGCGACAGCCTGACCGAAGAGGAACAAGCCGCGCTGGACAGCGCTTATGGCAGAGCCAGTTATACCATGCTGTTGTATCTTCAGCAGGCGGGGGAAAGCGGCGAGCTGGAACAGGCGGCCCAAAATCTGGCCCAAAGCCAAGCCCAGGCCGGCGGCATGGAGCCCTCTTCCGGGATGGAGCCTTCCCCCGGTATGGAGAGCGGCTTCCCCCAGGAAGAATCTTCCCAGCAGGAGGATTTCCAGCCCGGGATAGAATCTCAAGAAGAGCAGCCCGTGACGCCCCAGTCTGATGCGGGAGTGGACGCTACATTGTATACCAACCAGCAGCAGACGTATGGGCAGGGCGCAAACGGCGTCATTGGCGGCGCTGACGTTGCCATAGGCGGCGGTTCAACTCAGGGTAGCGGCGGTGTTTTCATGGATGGTGGGTTTACCCAAGGTAGCGGCAACGCTGTCATGGACGGCGGTACTGTCCAAGATAACGGCAGCGCTGCCATGGATGATGGTGTTGTCCAAGATAACGGCAGCGCTGTCATGGATGATGGTGTTGTCCAAGATAGCGGCAGCGCTGTCATGGATGATGGTTTTACCCAAGACAGCGGGGAAACACCCTCAGACAGCAACGGGGAAATGCCCCAAGAGGATGCCGGAAGCAGTTCCATGGATTTCTCCAAAGGTTTGGACGACGTGAGTATGGACCGGCTCTATCAGTTGCTGCCGCTGCTTTCTCAGGTCCCACAAGAGAGTTTGGAGAAAGCCCAGGCCCAGGCCTCTGCCAGCGATTCTATGATGGGGGAACAGGTAGGCGTTACATTGGCCCGGCTGTTTTATGAAGAGCTGGGTGTGGATACCCATCAAATCCAAAGCAGTTATATTTGGCAAAAGGGCCTTCAAATGCTGGGGGTGGCTCTGCTGGGCGTGATCGCCACTGTATTGGTGGGCTTCTTCTCCGCCCGGATGGCGGCCACCATAGGCAAGCGCCTGCGCCACGACCTGTTCGCCAAAGTGGAGAGCTTCAGCAGCGGGGAGTTTGATAAATTCTCCACCGCCTCTTTGATCACCCGCACCACCAACGACGTGCAGCAGATACAGATGCTCATCACCATGGGCGTGCGGATGATCTGCTACGCGCCCATCATGGGCATTGGCGGCATTATCTTCGCGGTGGGGAAAAGCGTTTCCCTGAGCTGGCTCATCGCTGTGGCGGTGGTAGTGCTTATCGGGTTTATCTCGGTGGCTTTGGGGGTGGCTTTGCCCAAGTTCAAAGCCCTGCAAAAGCTGATCGACCGCTTGAACCTGGTCAGCCGTGAGAACCTTTCCGGCATGATGGTGGTGCGGGCGTTCGGCAACGAGAGCTACGAAGAACGCCGTTTCGACAAGGCCAATCAGGACCTGATGTCCACCAACCGGTTTGTCCAGCGGGTGATGAGCGCCATGATGCCCAGCATGATGTTTGTGATGAACATTCTCTCTGTGCTGATCGTGTGGGTGGGCGGCCACGCCATCGCGGAAAGCACCTTGCAGATCGGTGATATGATGGCGTTTATCCAGTATGCGATGCAGATCATCATGGCGTTTTTGATGATCGCGGTAATGTTCATCCTGGTACCCAGGGCCAGTGTTTCCGCCGGACGTATCCGGGAAGTGCTGGACGCGCCCTTGTCCATTCGGGACCCTGAAAAGCCCGAGGTCATCAAAGAACCCAAGGGCTTGGTGGAGTTTAAAGACGTGTCCTTCCGTTATCACAACGCCGAAAGCGACGTGCTGGAGCATATCTCGTTCACCGCGAAACCCGGAGAAACTACCGCGTTTATCGGGGCCACCGGTTCGGGAAAATCCACCTTGGTGAACTTGATCCCCCGTTTTTACGACGTGACGGCGGGCGAGATCACTGTGGATGGTGTGGATATCCGCAAGCTTTCGCAAAAGGACCTGCGGGGGATGATCGGTTATGTGCCCCAGAAGGGGATGCTCTTCTCCGGCACAGTGGCTTCGAACCTGCGTTATGGCAAAGAGGACGCCGGTGAGGAAGAACTGCAGGGAGCCCTTTCCATCGCCCAGGCCTCAGATTTTGTAAACGCCATGGAAGAGGGCGTGGACTCCTCCATCGCCCAGGGAGGCACCAACGTGTCCGGCGGCCAGCGGCAGCGGCTCTCCATTGCCCGAGCCCTGACGCGCAAAGCTCCCATTTACATTTTCGACGACAGCTTCTCGGCTTTGGACTTTAAGACCGACGCGGCCCTTCGAAAAGCCCTTGCCAAAGACACGGCCAACGCCACGGTGCTCATCGTGGCCCAGCGTGTGAGCACCATCCTGCACGCCCAGCAGATCATCGTGCTGGACCAGGGCCGGATGGTGGGCAAAGGCACCCATAAAGAACTGCTGCGCACTTGCCCCGAATACCGGGAGATCGCTGAAAGCCAGCTGCAAAAGGAGGAATTGGAATGAGTGAACCCAGACACGGCCCCCGCCGGGGTCCTGGCCCTGGCCACGGCCCCATGATGGTAGGGGAAAAGGCCAAAAACTTCAAAGGCAGTTCCAAAAAGCTGCTTTCCTATCTGCGCCCGTTCTGGGTGCCTATGATCTTCGTCATGCTTTTCGCCGCGGTTTCCACGGTGTTTTCCATTGCCGGCCCCAAGGTGCTGGCCCAAGCCACGGATGAATTGGCCGCGGGCCTGATGCGTATTATTACAGGGGCCGAAGGCGGTGTGGATTTTGGCTACATCGGCACGGTGCTGCTGATTTTGGGCGGCATCTATCTGCTCAGCGCGGCGTTTTCTTACGCCCAGGGGTTCATTATGGCGGGAGTCACCGCAGACCTTTCTTACGGCCTGCGGGACGCCATTGAGAAAAAGATCAACCGGCTGCCCCTCTCCTATTTTCACAGGGTAAGCCAGGGCGATGTGCTCTCCCGCATCACCAACGACGTGGATACCCTCACAAACTCTTTGAACCAGAGCGTCACCCAGCTGATCACCTCGGTGTGCACTTTGGTCGGCGTGCTCATCATGATGCTTTCCATCAGCTGGCAGCTGACTTTGGTAGCCCTGTGCATCATCCCCGTGTCGTTGGTCTTTGTCATGGTCATTGTAAAGTTTTCCCAAAAGCACTTTAAAGACCAGCAGAACTACCTTGGCTCTGTCAACGGCCAGGTGGAGGAAATGTACGGCGGTCACCTAATCGTGAAAGCTTTCGGCCGGGAGAAAGAGACCCTGGAAGGGTTCGACGCGGAAAACCAGAAGCTCTACAGCTCTGGGTGGAAAGCCCAGTTCCTCTCCGGCTTGATGATGCCCGTGATGAATTTCGTGGGCAACCTGGGCTATGTGGTCATCTGCATGGTGGGAGCTTCTATGGCTGCCGGCGGCACTATGACCATCGGCGGTATCCAGGCGTTCATCCAGTATGTGCGCAGCTTTACCCAGCCCATCACCCAGCTGGCCAATATCTCCAACCAGCTGCAAATGACCGTAGCTTCCGCCGAGCGGATCTTCCAGTTCTTGGATGAGGAAGAAGAAACCAGCGAAGAGCCCAAGCTTTCCACCAAGGATTTGGACATCCAAGGGGAGGTCGTGTTCGACCATGTGAAGTTCGGCTATGAGGACAGCGACAATTTGGTCATCCATGATTTCTCCGCCAAGGTGAAGGCCGGACAGAAAGTGGCCATCGTCGGGCCTACCGGCGCAGGCAAAACCACCATGGTGAAGCTGCTCATGCGCTTCCATGATTTGAAGGGCGGGCAGATCACGATTGACGGCCATCCCATCACCGATTTCTCCCGGCAGGACCTTAGAAGCCAGTTTGGCATGGTGCTGCAGGATGCCTGGCTCTACAGCGGCACCATCATGGAGAACATCCGTTACGGCAAGCTCACCGCTTCGGATGAGGAAGTGGTGGAAGCGGCGAAAATGGCTCAGGCCGACCACTTTATCCACACGTTGCCCGGCGGCTACCAGATGGAGCTCAACGAAGAATCCTCCAATGTGTCCCAGGGCCAAAAACAGCTTCTGACCATTGCACGGGCTATTTTGGCAGACTCTAAAGTGATGATTCTGGACGAGGCCACCAGCTCGGTGGATACCCGCACGGAAGTGCTCATCCAGAAGGCTATGGATAACCTGATGGAAGGCCGTACCAGCTTTATCATCGCCCACCGGCTGTCCACCATTCGGGGCGCGGATTTGATTTTGTGCATGAAAGATGGCGATATCGTGGAGCAGGGCACCCACGAGGAACTGATGGCTAAAGGCGGTTTCTACGCGGGGCTCTATAACAGCCAGTTCGAGTCGTCGGAGGAAGAAGCCAGTTAAGGAAAGGGGGACTTGTGATGAAACAGTTTCGCATTATCACCATCGAGCGGGAGTACGCCAGCGGCGGCACCCAAGTGGGAAAACTTACCGGGGAAGCTCTTGGCCTGCCTGTGTATGGCCGGGAGATTCTGGATATGGCTGCCAGGGAAGGCGGGACCACCGCGGAGTATATTGAGCATTTGGAAGAGACTTGCACCAATTCCCTGCTGTATTCCCTGGTGGCTATGGCAAAGACCGCCGGGGGCCAGCTTCCCCAGATTTCTCAAACGGACCAGCTGAATTTGCTGGAAGGCAAGATCATCCAGCGGCTGGCCCAGCAAGGCCCCTGCGTGATCGTGGGCCGCTGCGCCGGCTGGGTGCTGCGGGAGAGAAAAGACGTGCTCAGCGTGTTTATCCATGCCGGGCGCCAAGACAGGATTCGCCGGGCCGTGGAAGAATACGGCGTCCAGGAAAACCAGGCGGCTTCGGTGCTGCACCGGTTCGATCACCGTCGCTCTAACTTTTATCACGCCAACACCGGGTTGAACTGGCGGGAGCGGGAAGGCTACCACATAGTGCTGGACAGCGGCCTGTTAGGGGTGCCCCGCTGTGCCGATATCCTGGTGAGCGCCGTCCGGTGCGGAGGCTGAGCTTATGGAAGCTTGGATCATGGTCAATACCAAAGCGGGCCGCCAGCGCGCCCGGGAGAACGGGGAACGTATCCGCCGGGTGTTCGCTTTAGGCGGCGCTGTTACCCGCATCGCTTATACGGATACGGTCCAGCAAGCCCAGGCGTTTTTGGAGAAAGCTGCCCTGGAAAAGCCGGATTTAATGGTTTGCTGCGGTGGCGACGGCACTTTGAGTCGCACAGTGGAGACATTGGAAAAGCTGGGTGCAAGGCTTCCTATGGGATTCATCCCTATGGGCACTACAAATGATTTCGCCAACTCCCTGGGGATCGCCAAAGACCCGGCCCGGGCGGCGGAGCAGATACTTCACGGGAGTTCCCACTTTCTTGATCTGGGTAAGTTTGAAGAGAGGACTTTCTTGTATGTGGCGTCCTTTGGAGTCTTTACCCAGGCTTCTTACAACACAGACCAGGCGGCGAAAAACAACCTGGGCCATTTGGCGTATGTGCTGGAAGGCATCAAAGAGCTTTCGGGAGTAAAGTCGTCTCACGCGGCGGTGGAAACAGACCAGCAGGTCCTGGAAGGCGACTACCTGTTTGGCGCCATCAGCAATTCCACCTCTTTGGGCGGCGTGGTACGGCTGGACGGCCAGAAGGTGGATTTCTGCGACGGCAAAATAGAGCTTTTGTTGATTAAGATGCCGAAAAACCTGTTGGAGATGAACCGGATAGCGTTTTCCTTGATGAGTGGGAAATACGACCCAGAGTTGATTACCTTTCTGTCGGTAGAGAGGGCCAGGTTCTCCTTTCAGGAACCTGTGGCTTGGTCGCTGGATGGAGAGTTCGTGCAAGGCGATAAACAGGTGTCGGTGACCGCTATGCCCCAAGCTATGGAACTGGTATATTAAGTTGTAAAATTTAAGAAAAGAGTCTGATCAAAGTTTTTTTGAGAGGACTCTTTTTTATTCAGTGCCTGTTGGAGATATAAAAATAGAAAAAATTTTTGAGTTTTCCTCTTGACAAAAGCTGGAAAGAGGGATAGTATAATAATCAATAACGATAATTATTATTAAATTTTTTTAGGGAGGCTTTTTCCATGGAACTGAAAGGATCTCGCACAGAAGAAAATTTGTTGGCAGCATTTAGCGGAGAATCTATGGCCCGCAATAAATATCTGTTTTTCGCTGAAAAAGCAAAGCAGGAAAACCACCCTGAGGTGGCGGAGCTTTTTGAGAAGATGGCCCAGAACGAAGGTATGCACGGCCGTCTGTTGTATCAGCGGCTGAAGGGAATTGGTTCCAGCACAGCAAACCTGATGGAAGCCATGCAGGGCGAATATGGCGAGTGGACCAGCATGTATCCTTCTTTCGCGAAGATCGCTCGGGAAGAAGGCTTTGAAGAAGTGGCAGTGCTGTTCGATTCTATCGCCCAAATCGAAAAAGACCACGAGTTCCGGTTCCTTGCCGCTCTGAACCAACTGGGTGGCGGAGCCAAAGCTGCCCCTGCTCCTGCCCAGGCAAAGGAAGATCAGGTAGTAACAGTGGCCGGTTACCGCTGCATGTTCTGCGGCGCAACCTATGAGGAGCGTCCCGACGTGTGCGGTGTATGTCATGCCATTGGTTCTTTCGAGCCCACTACCATCCAGAAAAAGTGAAAAATTGATCAGTTTATAAATAGAGTCAGGAGCGTCCCCCTTGCGCTCCTGGCTCTTTTTTTATTCCTTCCGCAGCAATATCCTCATAGAACGCGGCATTTGTTTCCCTGCCGGGAACATTTATGGTTTTCGCCAGGTTGCACACCGCCAGGCAAGGATGGGGCCTTACTTCATAGAATCTTCACGTGTTCTTCTTGCTTTTGCCATAGATTGCGGGTAAAATGAAATTATCTTGGGAAAAAGTACCCATGAAAGAGATAATTTGGAAAGGGAGGACCCCTTTATGGCATCTGGAAAGATTTTGATCGTAGACGATGACACCAATATTTGCGAATTGTTGCGCCTATATATTGAAAAAGAAGGATTTGAAGCATCTATTGTCAACGACGGCGAAACTGCGTTGAAAATGTTCGATACTGTAAACCCCGACTTGATTTTGCTGGATATCATGCTGCCCGGCCTGGACGGCTGGCAGGTGTGCCGGGAGATCCGGAAGAAATCTACCCGGCCCATCATCATGCTCACCGCCAAAGGCGAAGTGTTCGACAAAGTGCTGGGTTTGGAACTGGGCGCCGACGACTATGTGGTAAAGCCCTTTGAGACAAAAGAAGTCATTGCCCGCATCAACGCCGTACTGCGCCGCAGCGGCAAGCACAGCGAGGATAAAGAAGAAAATAAGGTCGTCAATTATGAGAATCTGTCCATTAATTTGACAAACTATGAATTGAAAGTGAAAGGCGTGCAGGTGGATACGCCGCCCAAGGAAATGGAGCTGATCTATCATTTGGCGTCCAACCCCAACCGGGTGTTTACCCGGGATCAGCTTTTGGACGAGGTGTGGGGCTTCGACTATTACGGCGACAGCCGCACGGTAGACGTTCATGTAAAACGCCTGCGGGAAAAGCTGGAAGGCGCTTCGGACAAGTGGGCGCTGAAAACCGTGTGGGGCGTGGGGTATAAATTCGAGGTAAAAGAATAAGGCCCCTTTTAGAGGTGAGAAAGGCGAATTATGCAAAAGAGTATTTTTACCAGGTATCTTTCCATCACCATGGCCATCGTGGTGCTCAGCTTCATTATGCTGGGCAGCGTGATGATGCTCTTCTTTTCACAATATTGGCGCAATGAGAAACAAGAACTATTGACCCAAAACGCCAAATCCATTGCCGATCTGTCAAGCGTGTTCCTGTCCAAGACGGGCGAGGGAAGTTACGAGCTGCAAACAAACGTGCTCAAGGGATTTATCAATACATTCTCTACCAGCATCGACGCGGATATCTTCATCACCGACCTGGAGGGCAACATCCTGCTGGGAAATTACCCCAACAGCAAGCTGAACGCTCCCCAGACGGTGCCCAAACAGACTGTGGCCCAAGCGGCCAAAGGCATGTATGAAAGCCGCAATACCTTTGGCGGGTTGTATCAGAGCGCGTTTTACATCATCGGTGTGCCCATGTACGCTGACGGAGGCGCGCTGTGCGTAGGAGCGGTGTTCGCCACTACCAGCTCCGCCACGGTCAACGCCTTTCAGAGAGAAGCCATCCAGATGTTCCTGGTGGCGGCGGCTGCTGCTTTGGGCGTGACTTTCTGCGTGGTGGGAGCGTTTGCTTACCGCCTGGTAAAACCCCTGCGGCAAATGTCCGCGGCTGCCAGAAGCTTTGGCGGTGGGGATTTCTCCGTGCGGGTGCCGGTCACCAGCGCCGATGAGCTGGGCCAGCTGGCCTTGTCTTTCAACAATATGGCCAATTCCCTTTCAAACTCCGAGGGCACACGGCGGAGCTTTATCGCCAATGTGTCCCACGAGCTGAAAACTCCCATGACCACCATTGCCGGGTTCATCGATGGGATTTTGGATGGCACCATCCCCAAAGAACAAGAGGATAAGTACCTGCATATTGTGTCCGACGAGGTGAAGCGGCTTTCCCGGTTGGTAAAGTCCATGCTGGACCTTTCCCGTATCGACAGCGGCGAATTAAAGCTGCGTCCCATCCATTTCGACATTACCCAAACCGTGGTCACCACGCTGTTGACTTTTGAGCAGAGCATAGATGAAAAAGAGATCGAGATCCGCGGGCTAGAGGACGCGGCGCCCCAAATGGTGTGGGGCGACCAGGACCTGCTCCACCAGGTGGTGTATAACCTGATCGAGAACGCAGTGAAGTTCACAAACCAGGGCGGCTATATCTCGGTGCAGATTTCCGACGGCATCGACCGTACCACAGTGGTCATCGAGAACAGCGGCCAGGGCATTGCTCCCGAAGAGCTGCCCATGATCTTCGAGCGTTTTTACAAAACCGATAAATCCCGCAGCCGCGATAAAAACGGCATGGGATTAGGGCTGTATATCGTGCGCACCATTTTGAAGTTCCATGGGGGCGATATCAGCGTCAGTTCGGCGGTAGGGAAATTCTGCCGGTTCGAGTTTTATATCCCCAAGCCCCAGGAAGCGCCAAAGCTGAAAGACACCGGTTCGTTCAAGCTGAAGGATACCGGTTCGTTCAAAGTAAAGGAGACAGGTTTCCGCTCCAAGCCCAAGGATAAGAAGGAGCCGAAGCAGGAGACTGAAAGGAGCAATAAAGATGATGGATGAACAGAAGAACCATATCCCTGGGCAAGAAGAGACCCAGCCGGAAAGCCAGGGGGAACCTCAGCCGGCGGAAGGGATGGAGCCTGTCCAGCCCCATTCCCCTGAGGAAACGGCAGTTCAGAAAGAAGAGCAGCCAGTCCCGGAAGCTGTGCTTTCCGAAGAGGCAACTCCTCCCCAAGAGCCGGAACAGCCGGTGGAGGCCCCTGTGCCGGATGTGCAGGAGCCGGAATACCCTCGGCAGGAACAAGCGCCGCCGCCCCAGCAGCCCTGGCCCGGATACGCGCCCCCTGGTGGGCCGTGGATGGGATACGCGCCTTATGGAGCGCCCCAGGGGCCGGTGGGATACGCCCCGCAGCCTTACGCCTATGGGCAGCCAGCACCTATGCCTCCCAAAAAGAAGATGTCTCGGGGGCTGAAAGTGTTCTTGTGGATTTCTTCCGTCCTGGTGGCGGGAACAATCCTTGGCTTTTCCGGTTTTGCCATAAGCTGGGCCATAGCCGGTCCCGGCTTGCAAGAGACCATCATAGAAAACATGCCGGAACTTCCGGAAGAATCTCAAAACCCCTTCTTGCCGGGAGAGCAGACCCAGCCTGAAATCAAACTGCCGGAAGTGGATGTGACTCCCAACGAAGAGGGAATCCTCATCCACAAAAAGCCCCAGGGCAATGCTTTGGATGCCCAGGCGGTCTATGACCGTGTAGTGAAGTCCACCGTGTCTATTACGGCCTCTTATACGGGAGAGCAGACCGACAGTTCCGGCACAGGGATCATTGCTACTTCGGATGGGTATATCATCACCAACGCCCATGTGGTGCTCAACAGCAAAAGCGTGCTGGTCACCGTGACTACCTACGACGGCCAGCAGTATGACGCGGTGGTAGTGGGTGTGGACCGTACCACGGACCTGGCGGTCATCAAGACAAACGACTACAATTTTACCCCTGCTGAATTTGGCGACGCGGAAGAGCTTTCCATCGGCGAGTGGGTGCTGGCTATCGGCAACCCTGGCGGCGAACGGTTTGCCAGTTCTTTGACTCGTGGCATTATTTCCGGTTTGGACCGGGCGGTGGAACGCTACAGTGAGAACGGCATGACGTTCATCCAGACCGACGCGGCCATCAATCCGGGCAACTCCGGCGGGCCCCTGGTGAATATGTATGGCCAGGTGGTGGGCATCAATTCTTCCAAGATCATCACCGAAGGCTATGAAGGCATGGGATTCGCCATTCCTGTGAGCAAGGCGAAAAGTATTATCGACCAGCTCCTTTCCGGCGGCTATGTGGAAGGCCGGGTCCGTTTAGGCATTACCGGCTATGATGTAAGCGAAGCCCAGGCGGCTTTCTATGGGATGCCCAGAGGCTTCGTCATTGCCTCGATCGACGAGGACAGCGCTTTCGCGGGAAGTTTGGCTCAGGCCAACGATATTATCACCGCCATTGACGGCGAGCCTGTAGACGACCTTACAGATATTTCCAACTTGCTGCTGCGGTATCAGCCTGGGGATCAGGTTGTTGTCACCCTGTATCGTATGCCCACTTCTGGGATGGGAGAGGGAAAAGAGATCGAGGTGACCATCACGCTGCTGGAAGATAAGGGGGAAACACAGAAGTAATGGCCAAGGAAAAAGTGGAAAAAACCAACGCTTTACGGCTTTTAGACAGGATGAAGGTCCCGTATGAGGTTCACACCTATCCTTGCGAGGAGTTCACCGACGGCTTGGAAGTGGCCCGTCTTTTGGGGCTGCCTGGGAAGATCGTTTGCAAGACCCTGGTCACCGTAGGGAAAAGCGGAGGCCATTATGTGTTCGTGCTGCCGGTGACAGAAGAGCTGGACCGGAAAAAAGCCGCGTCCCTGGTGGGAGAGAAATCTTTGGAGATGCTCCACGTCAAGGATCTGCTCGCCACCACCGGGTATATCCGGGGCGGCTGCACCGCTTTGGGTATGAAAAAGCAGTTTCCCACCGTGGTGGAGCAAAGCGTCCGGGATGAGGAGAAAATCTACGTCAGCGGGGGAAAACGGGGCTTGCAGCTTTGCCTTTCTCCCCAAGACTTGGTGAAAGCCGCCAACGCCATGTGGGGCGATGTGATCGTGAAAGGGTAAGCCGACAAGGACAGCGGCCCCGGTCCTTCCTAATGCAATAAAAAAAGGACGTCCAAGCGCTGAACTTGGGCGTCCTTTTTGTTTTACGGGAATGTTCGCCATTGTCAGATGTGTATGGTAAGCAACACAATGCTGTTTTACAAGAAAAAGACTAGGTAAATGGCTACCGCGGCAAAGATCGCCAGACCTACACAGGCCAGAGCGAAGACCCAGGCCGGAAGCTTTTTCCCGGGGGTGGAATGGGAGAGTTTGAACGCAAAAAAGTTGGTGATCATGTTGGGGTCATCTGGACGAAGGGGACTGTTATTGATCGTACTCATACCATTCGATCCTCCTCTCAAGCGCGATTCTCACTTAAATGCTATCTTTACAACTACATCTTAAACATTTTTTGTGCAAAAAGCAAGTGGATAGTTTTACAAAGAAAAGAAAAATCTTTCTACAAAACCGCCAAAGGCCCACAAAAAAGGACACCCAAGTGGATGTCCTTCGTTTGTGTTCTATATTCGGGAAGACTTTCTTACTCAGCGTTTTCGGATTTGGATTCCTCGATCACCTTCTGGGCTACGTTCTGAGGCGCTTCTTCATACCGCTCAAAGGCAAAGCTGAAGCTGCCACGGCCCTGGGTGCACTGGCGGATAAAGGTGGTGAAGTCGTGCATCTCAGCCATGGGGACTTCCGCCTCTACTGTCTGTTTGCCTTCGCCGGCGGGCTCCATGCCCAGCACACGTCCACGGCGCTTGTTCACCTCGCCCATCACGTCGCCCATGTTGGCGTCGGGCACGGTGGCTTTCAAATGGCCGATGGGCTCCAGCAGCACAGGGTTGGCCTGGGGCATACCGGCTTTATAGGCCAGCGTAGCCGCCATCTTAAAGGACATTTCAGAAGAGTCTACCGGGTGGTAAGAACCGTCATACAGCACGGCGGACAAGCCCACTACCGGATAACCCGCCAGAGGTCCCTTGAGGATGCATTCCCGCAGGCCCTTTTCCACAGCGGGGAAGAATCCCTTGGGCACCGAGCCGCCCACAACCCGCTCGCCGAATTCCAAACCGTCGCTGTCGCAGGGGGAGAACTCGATCCAAACGTCGCCGAACTGGCCGTGACCGCCGGTCTGCTTCTTGTGGCGGCCCTGCACCTGCACCTTTTTGCGGATGGTCTCACGATAAGGCACCTTGGGCTTTTTCAAGGTGACATCCACGCCGAATTTGGATTTCAGCTTGGAGACCGCCACGTCGAGATGCTGCTCGCCCAAACCGCTGATAACCATCTCGTGGGTCTCGGTGTTGGTAGAGAACTTCAAAGTGGGGTCCTCTTCCGAAAGCCGCAGCATACCCTGGGCGATCTTGTCTTCCTCGCCCTTCTTGGCGGGGACGATAGCCATGCTCAAGGTGGGGTTGGGATATTCCACGCCCTCCAGCACCACTTTCCGGGTGGGGGAGCACAGGGTGTCTCCAGTGTTGGTGGCGGCCAGTTTGGGAATAGCGCCAATGTCGCCGGCGCCGATGTACTTTACGTCCACCTGCTTTTTGCCTACCATCATCACGGTTTTGCCCACACGCTCAGCCGCGCCGGTGCGCATGTTTACCAGCTGGGAATCGGTGGAAATTTTGCCGGAGATCACTTTTACATAAGAAAGCTTGCCGATGAAGGGGTCGGCTACAGTTTTAAAGACGATAGCGGCTGTTGCGCCGTCCTCGTTGACAGTCAGTTCAACCGGGTTGCCGTCCACGTCCAGGCCGATCTCACCGGCTTTTTCCTCAGCGGAAGGAGCCAGCCATGCCAGGCCGTCCATAAATTGCTCCATGCCCCGCATGAGCATGGCGTCGCCGCAGAACACGGGGGTGATGGTACCGGCTTTTACGCCCTTGCTCACGCCCACGATGACCTCTTCGGGGGTGAAAGGCTCACCGGCGAAGTATTTCTCAAACAGCTCGTCGTCCGTCTCGGCCACGGCTTCGTAAATAGCGGTGCGCAAGCCTTCCAGACGGTCTCCCATGTCGGGCATAGCCACAGCCACGGGCTTGCCGCCGGAATAGTCGTAGGCTTTATACTCTAACAAGTTGATGTAAATGTTGGCCTGGCCGTCCTGTATGTAAGGCACCACCACAGGGCACACCGAAGGGCCAAACTGGGATTTCAAATCCTCAAACACCCGATAGAACCGGGCGCTTTCATCGCACAGGCCGTTGACGAAGAAGATCTTGGCCAAATTGTTCTTCTCAGCGGCGGCGAAAGCTTTTTCCGTGCCTACAGCCACGCCGTCGCGGCCGGAGATCACCACCAGAACGGTATCGGCGGCCCGCATGGACTCGCACATGCCGCCTTCAAAGTCAAACAAGCCGGGAGCGTCCAGCAGATTGATTTTTTTGTTTTTCCACTCTAACGGAGCCGCAGCCGCGGAGATAGAAGCCTTCCGGCGAATCTCCTCGGGGTCATAGTCGCATACGGTGTTGCCGTCGCCCACTTTTCCGCGGCGGTCTGAAACCCCGGCCAGATACAGCATAGCTTCGGCCAGCGAGGTTTTACCTGCCCCGCTGTGGCCGGCTACGGCCAGGTTGATAATATTTTTCGCCTGATATTGGTTCATAACGCAAAGCTCCTTCCACTACCATAATAAAGCGGCCTTTACCGCCATGCCCTGCAATTCCCTGTTTTGCACAAGTTCAGTGCTGCAAGGTATAGCTAATTATATATCAATCTTCCAAAGAATACAATGGCTAAATTGAAATTATATGAATTTTACGTTTTGAAATTTATGTTTTTAGAAGAAATACCCAAAAAATCGAGAGAGTTTTTCTTGTGGTGAAAAGAGCCCTATCCTGCCAGAAGGCGAAAAAAAGCCCTGGTCCAAAAGGACCAGGGCAAATGCGCATAAGGAACTTACTATCTTCGCAATTTGGGAAGAGCGATAGTGACCAGCAGCCAAAAAAGCTGGAACAAGAACAGCACCAGGGAAGAAAGCTGCGCCATGGCGCCGAAACAGGCCAGGAAAGCCACCAGCACAAAGCACAGCACCATAGCTGCGTTTTGGATGGCCACAACCATGCCCACCGTGCGTTTTTCTTCCACACAGGCGGAGATCACGCTCATCATGGATTCCATGCGGCCTTTGGTAGCAACCAAGGCGTCTGCCCGGGGAATCTCTCCGGATGTGAGTTTTTGATACTCCTGGCCCAGCCGGCTATCCAAGATACCCACAGAAGCGGTATCGATAGAGAACAGACGAGACACCAGTTGAGTGGTGACATTGGGGTCGGTGGTGCGCACGATCACGCTGATACCGCTGTCCTCCAACCGCTGCAGTTCGTTTTTCCGGCGGCGGTCGGCGGTGTAGGTCAGCACCAGCATGGCGGAAACTTCCGCGTCTACCGCGATATATACCACTTGCTGGTTGCCCGAGGCGTATTGGGCTTCTTCTTCACGGGCAGGCACCTGGATGCGGTGGTTGATCAGCAGAGAGCGCTCGCCAATATAAATGGTCTTGCCGTCTACCCGTCCCACGATGCCGCTGCCGTCCTCATAAGTGAAGTTCTCCACTTCGGGAAGGGCGTCCTCGTTTTCGCTGATAACCTGGTCGAACACGCCGCTCAAGGGGCCGCCCACCTTTTTCATCAGGGCCGAAGCGGACATGACAGCGTCCTCCACCAGAGAGCGGTTGCCAAAGGTCTTGATGCCGTTGAGGACCACAGTCCCCCGGGGGAACAGATCTTCCGCGTCCACCATAACGGCGTTGACGTTGCCCAGCTGTTCCACACCCTCATAGCCTACCACCATGGCGCCGGCCCGGCGGGCGGTACGGCACAGGCGGCTGATGGGCAGGTTTACCGAAAGCATGTTGGATACCGCCACACAAGCGCAGCTGGCAGCGGCGAAAGCGCTGATGGCCGTGGGCACGCTCTTGGTGATGAGCAGCGAAGCGATGCACAGCACCAGGGAGGCGATGAGCCCGATGGGGGCCAAAAGCTGAGAGGCCGACTCAGAGGGGTCGGGTCTGTAAGAGAGCTCTAAAAAGCGCTTGAGAAAGCCGGTTTTGCACTGGTAGGCGATCACCGGGCTCTCGGCCACGCAGTCCTTGGCCATTTTCAGCGCTGTGTTGTGGTCTTCATACAGCCGCACGCTGTATTTTTCCTCCCGGGAGGTGACGAACCGGAAATTGCTGTGGATTCGCCGGATCATGGTGAGTTTGCCCGCGGAGTTGGCGAACAGGATAGCGGACAAGATCACCGCGTACAAGTGAAGTTCCCCGTGGGTGAGCTCGTTGCGGAAGAAAGCCGCCGCCACTGCTTGCACAGCCACTGCCACAGCGGCTACCGCCGCGGCGCTGTCAGAGTTGGCGTTAAAGGAGAAAAGGGCTTTCAAACCGTTGGCTACGGTGCGGTAGCAGATGCCCACCGCCACCGCCAGGAATACCAGCGTCATCACCACATACACTACGGGCAGGGAGCCCTGATCTCCGCCGGCGCCGAATTGGCCGCCGAAGATCAAGTTCACGATGGTCAAAAGCACGGTGCACACGCCGGTGATCATCATCCGCAGCGTAAGCTCCCGCATCTCGCCCCGCAGTTCGTGGGAGATGGATTTGGCATCCTCGGGGCCCGTGTAATCGTCGATGGATTCCCCAGTGTCCGCGTCTGGCACAGGGGCTTCGGGCTCTTCGGGGAGTTCCAGCTTTTTGTTGCGCACCCGCCGCTTGAGGATGGACCTCTGCTCTTGAGATTCTTCTTTCTGCCGCAGTTCTTCCGATTCGGAGAGCAGGGCGCTTTGAAGAACCTCAGCATGGATGATGTGGGTGGGCACGCTCCGTGGGCGGTACTCGTAGATGCTGGCCACTTGGGGCGGCTCCGTAGCGGTGCGGTTGAGCACGGCTGTTTTTTGCTCGGGCGCTTTCCCAGGCTGGGCCTGAACGGGAGCTGCCTCCTGCCGTTGGGGAGCTTTACGCGGGGCAGGCTGCGGCCTGTTGGAAGGGGCTTCCTGAGAAGCGGCGGGCGCCGCCTGACGGGGAAGTTCTTCCTCGTAAACAGGCTCTTGGGGAGGTTGGGCTTCCGCCTGCTGGACCGGGGCGGGAGCTTCCTGATACAAGGGCGTAACCACCGCGGGTTCCTGGGGAGGCTCTTCCTCCACAGGCTCGGGGGCAGGGGTATCCAGCACGCGGCCAATGGCTTCGTCAGAGACGGGAGCTTCATCGCCCACACGTTGGAGCTCTACCGTGTCGTTGAGCACGTTGAGTTTGATCTCCATCGTTTGGTCGTTGGAGGTCTCCATCATAGCTTTTTGGATATCCGGAATATCCTCCTGGACTTTCTTCCCGCCTTCCAGCCCGATGCCGTGCTGCCGGGCGTAAGGGTCCGCCGCGAAAGAGGTGACCGGCATAGGGGCCACCACGCCGAACTCATCGGCAATCTGTTCTTCGTCTACCCCGGCGGTCTGCACGGCTTCCGCCACCCGGCGGCGGCGTTCCCGCTGCAACCGCTGGAAGTTGGCTTCCACCTCGTCGTCGATGGCTTTTTTTGAGTCGTCGAACAACGCCTTGTAAGTGGCGTCCTCCGAAGTGAGTTCACCGGCAGAATCGTATCCCATGCGGTATTCGTCGATGGGTTTGAGCTGTATGCCGTAATAGATATCGTTCTCCGCCTCGTCAAAGTCGGGCATCCGCTTTTTGCGGCCGAATAAGCCGTGGCGTTTCTTCTTCTTTTTCCCTTTTGAGGGCTCTTCCTCAGGTTCCGGCTGGGGAGGGGCTTGCTGTGCCTCTTTCCGCAGAGGGATTTCCACAGTGCCAGTGGCGTAAGCGTTCAAGTCCGCGTGGGACTCTTCCTCAGGCGGAGTGTTTTGGGCGGCCTGGGCGTGGTTTGCCTGGGCCTGGGTGATGGGCCGGATATTGTCCCGCACAGCCGGCCGCGGCGCGGCGGTTTTGGGAGGGGCGGGCTGCCGGACTTCCGAAGCCGGGGCAGGAGTTTTTGGGGAAATCTGCTGGGTTTTAACGGCGTCTTTCGCCGCTTGCTCGGCGGCCTGAACCTCTCGTTGGGCCCGCTGTTCCGCCAGAATATCTTCCAGGGTAAATTCGTTGTGATCCTGTGCCATAGGCTGAAAATCCTCCTTTTACGGATTGATCGCTTTTAAGCCGCTCCGCTGCCGGGCAACCTCATAACAGAGGATGCCCGCCGCCACGGACGCGTTCAGCGAATTGATGTTCCCTTTTAAAGGGAGGGATAGGACAAAATCAGCTTTTTCTTTTACAAGCCTTCCTACGCCTTTTCCCTCAGAGCCGATGACCAGGGCCACAGGGCCGGTAAAATCGGTCTGGCACCAGGGGGAGCCGTCCATGTCGGCGGCGTAGACCCACAGTCCCCGGTCTTTCAGTTCTTCCAGCAGGGAAGCAAGGTTCCCCACCCGGGCCACGGGCAGGTGTTCCACTGCCCCGGCGGAGGCTTTCCCCACCGCGTAGGTCAACCCCACGTTGCGCCGCTTGGGAATGATCACCCCATGGGCGCCGGCACATTCCGCTGTGCGGATGACCGCTCCCAGATTGTGGGGGTCCTCCAATTCATCGCAGATGATGAAGAAAGGAGGCTCGTCCCGTTCTTCCGCCTGGCGGAACAGGTCTTCCACCGTGGCGTATTCTTTCACCGCAGCCATGGCCACCACTCCCTGATGGTTGGCCCCGCCGCACAGGTGGGCAAGCTTGACCGGGTCGGCTTCTTTAATGGCGGCCCCGGCTTCTTTGGCTTTCATCACAAGGGCCTGCAGCGCTTTGGAGCGTTCGCCCCGCTGCACATACAGGCTGTCAATGGCCCGTCCGGCCCGTAGGGCTTCGCTTACAGCGTTGCGCCCCGCTATGATATCCGCGCCCCGGGGTTCCGTGTCCCGGAACCCTTCCCGGCGCTTGTCTCGGTTTTTCTCCATGGTTAGGCTACCTCGTTCTATTTTATGGCGCGGCTTTCTGCTAAAAAATCGTGAGAATCTTCGTGTTAGTTCGAGTTGGTCCAGGATATCCCGGCAGATCGTTTCTCCCGCGCCATCCAGCCGGCATATTTTGCTTATTATACCATAGTTCCCCGGAAATCTCAAATAAAAAAGCAGTCAGAATGCGGCTTTATCCCCGCCGCTGCGGCAGGCTTCTACAGCAATATCCATTTTGCGGTATTTTTTTTCAAAACATGCAAAAAAATTCTTTTTTAGAGAACTTTTCACCGGGATTTTTCCACAGCCGCACCCTGTGTAACCACCTTTTTACACCAGGTCTGTGGAAAACTCTGTGGAAACTGTGAAAAACCCCTTGTCCTATGCGGTTTTCAACTTTCCCCCATTTTCACAACCTCTTGCTTTTATGTAAACAAACCCCGCAAATGTTCTGAAATAGAACAAAAAACGCCTTTTTTCGCTTTTGCCACTTGACCCAATATAAGGGAAAAACCTAGAGTTTATCCGCATGATATTGTGTCAATAGCTTTGGGGAAGATTTCTTTCTCACAATTTGTCAACAGGCATTTAACATACATTTCACTGTGAGGAAACCCCTTGGCAAAGAACGGGAATGGTGGAAGAAAACACTATGCTTTTCCCCGATTTTGTGGTATACTAGCGTCAAAAGCTGCGGTTTTCCAGCGTGTTTTCACAAAATCCCCCAAAATAGCGGGAAAATTCCACCGAAAAGGCGCTGAAATCATAAAATGAATATTTATGCATTAAATTTGTCGAACATACATTTTGGAGGTTTTACTCATGAGGGAAGATATTTGCTCTATTCCAGTCAACGACGTGTTCCTTCCCCGGGATGGCTGCCCCTTTTGCCGGATGCGGGATATGCTGGAAGACCGGATGGCCACATACATCACCGGCGCGGCCATGATGGAACCGGATGTGCGCGTTGAGACCAACCGGCTGGGCTTCTGTACCGAGCATTTCAACCAGATATTGGCCCGGGGCAGCCGCTTGTCCGTGGCGCTGATTTTGGAAAGCCTGCTGCAAACCGTAAAAGAAGAGGTGTTCCCCCAGGGGAAGGTGCCGGCTAAAAAGGTGGTGGCAGCGGTGGATTCCCGGCAGACACATTGCTTCGTGTGCGAAAATATCGAAAAGAACACGGAACATCTGCTGGATAGCATGATGAAACTATGGCAGAGCGACGAGGAGTTCCGCCAGCTCTACAGCCAGCAGACCCACATCTGCCTGCCCCATTACGGGATGGTATTGCGGGCCGCCATGAAGATGCCCAAGAAGAATTTCATCCTTTTTGAACAGGAGACGACCCGCCTGGCGAAAAAGTATTTGGAAGAGCTTTCGGGGGATGTGACCCATTTTTGTCGGATGTTCGACTATCGCAACGCCGGCGGCGACTGGGGCAATTCCAAAGACGCCATCGAGCGGGCGATCCGGTATCTGGTGGCCCGTGAGCCGGAGGCCCGCCAAAAAGCGGACGAGAAGAACCGGTGATGGGCAAAGGGATCGAAAGCCCGGTGTTTTTTGACCTTGCCCAAACGCTGGACTGCGGACAGGCGTTCCGCTGGCGGGAGCTTCCCTCAGAAGGGGGCATGTCCCTGTGGGAAGGCATGGCTTGGGGAAAGGTTTTGCTGCTGGGGCAGCAAGGGGAGAAAGTGTGGCTGTTTTGCTCTAAAGAGGACTTGGAGACCGTGTGGCGTTCCTATTTTGATATGGACGCCGATTATGGTGAGAAACGCCGGGCCTTGTCCCAAATGAGCCCCGCCTTGAAAGAGGCTGCCGATTTCGCGCCGGGCATCCGGATTTTACGGCAAGAGCCTTGGGAGGCTTTGTGCTCTTTCATCATTTCCCAAAACAACCACATCCCCCGCATTAAGGGCATCATCCAACGGCTGTGCGGTTTGCTGGGGGAACCGGTGGCAGGCACGGAATGGTATGGGTTTCCCACACCGGAGGCCGTGGCTTCCTGCCGGCTGGAAGACCTGGCTCCTTTGCGGGCGGGCTTTCGGGCAAAATATTTGCTGGATGCCGGACGGAAAGTGGCTTCTGGCGAAGTGGATTTGAAAAAGATACAAGATTCCCCCGTAGAGACGGGACGCAAGGAGCTGCAAAAGATTTTCGGCGTGGGCCCCAAGGTGGCGGAATGCGCCCTGCTGTATGGGTTCCACAAAACAGAGTGTTTCCCTATGGACGTTTGGATGAAGCGGGCAATGGCTACGCTTTTGCCCGGAAAAGCTCCCCAGGATTTTGGAGAGGATGGGGGGCTTGCCCAGCAATATCTGTTCCACTATAGCCGTTTGCACCCCGAGCTTTTTGCCGAACCGGGGAACAAAGCAAAATAAAAAAGCCGTCTGCCGGGAGCGTTCCCAGCGGACGGCTTTTTTCACAGCGGAAGGCAAAAGCCCCCCGGTGATATTTTTCTATAAAAAGGGTCAAAGTTCCTCCCCCAGCAAACGCACCAGCAGGGCGTTGGATACCAGAAACCCTTCCGAGGTAAAGGCCAGGAAATCCTCTCCCCGCCGCAGCAAGGAGGAAGGGCATTTTTTGGCGTTGCCCAAGACTTCCTGGAACAGCGCGTCCCCCTGAGGGCCGAACCGGGCCAAGCAATCCTCCCAGCGCAGGCCCCGGGTCAGCCGCAGGTTCAGCATGGCGAATTCCCCAAAGTCCCCGCCAGGGCCATCCTCCACAGGTGGATTTCCTTCCAGAAAGCCTTCCAGGTTTCGGGGATAATAAAACCGCCTGCCCCCATAAAAGGAATGGGCTCCCGGCCCGAAGCCCAGGTATTCCTCTCCCCGCCAGTAAAGCAGGTTGTGGCGGCTTTCCCTGCCCAGCCGGGAAAAATTACTGATCTCATATTGGGTGAATCCCAGGGACGCCAGTTCCTCCACGGCAAACAGGTATTGGTCGGAAACCTCATCTTCCGAGGGGAGCTCCACACCTTTGAAGGCAAAAGAAGTGCCAGGTTCCACCTTTAAAATGTAGGAGGAAATGTGTTCCACCGAAAGCCCGGCGGCAAACTCGATGGAGCGTTTCAGCCCTTCCTTAGAGCCGCCCGGCAAGCCCAGCATCAAATCTAAGGAGATATTATCAAACCCGGCAGAGCGGGCGTTTTCCACTGTCCGGGCCACGTCTTGGGGAGAGTGGGCCCGGCCCAGGAAGCGCAGTTCGTCCACATTGGCCGATTGCAGCCCCATGGAAAGCCGGTTGAACCCAGCCTCCCGCACTTCTTGGAAAAAGGCCTTGTCCACATGGGTGGGGTTGGCTTCCAAGGTTATCTCCGCGTGAGGAGAAAGGGAAAAATTCTCCCGCACCGCCTGTAAGATATGAGCCAGCCGGCTGCCGCCCAATAGATTGGGGGTGCCGCCCCCAAAGTAGACCGTGGCAAGTTCCCTGCCTCTAAGTTTCTCCCGCCAGGGCGAAAGGGAAGCAATCACCGCCTGAACATAAGCGTCCATTTGAGAAGGAGAATCGGGGAGGGAATAGAAATCGCAGTAAGGGCATTTCCCGTGGCAGAAGGGAACGTGAACATAAAGGCCGAGCAAGGGGATCACCACCTGAGGGGAATACAAGGACTAAAAGCGGGAAAAAGCTTCATCAAGACTTTTTCCCGCTTCGAAGTTATTCGTCCAATTTCAGCACGGACATAAACGCTTCCTGGGGCACTTCCACGGTGCCCAGCTGGCGCATCCGCTTTTTGCCTTCCTTCTGTTTTTCCAGCAGCTTCTTCTTTCGGGTAATGTCGCCGCCATAGCACTTGGCAAGCACGTCCTTGCGCATGGCTTTTACCGTTTCCCGGGCAATAATTTTCCCGCCGATGCAGGCCTGGATAGGCACCTCGAACAGCTGGCGCGGGATTTTCTCCTTTAATTTTTCGGTCATCTTTCGGGCGCGGGGATATGCCTTGTCGGCGTGGATGATAAAGCTCAGGGCGTCCACCACTTCCCCGTTGAGCATGATATCCAGCTTTACCAGCTTGCTGGGCTGGTATCCCATCAGCTCGTAATCGAAGGAGGCATAGCCCCGGGTGCGGGACTTCAACGCGTCGAAAAAGTCATAAACGATCTCGTTTAGGGGCAGCTCGTAGTGGATGTCCACCCGGTCGGTGTCCAGGTATTTCATGTCTTTGAACACGCCCCGGCGTTCCTGGCACAGCTCCATGATATTTCCCACGTATTCCGAGGGGGAATAGATATGGGCGTTGCAGATAGGCTCTTCGGCGCTCTGGATGAGGGTGGGGTCAGGGTAGTTGGTGGGGTTGTCGATGGTAATCACACTGCCGTCGGTAAGCTTTAACTTGTACACAACGCTGGGGGCGGTGGTGATCAGGTCCAAATCGTATTCCCGTTCCAAACGCTCCTGGATGATCTCCATATGGAGAAGCCCCAAGAAGCCGCAGCGGAAGCCGAAGCCCAGAGCCACGGAGGTTTCCGGCTCGAAGGTGAGGGAGGCGTCGTTTAACTGCAATTTCTCCAAAGCGTCCCGCAGGTCGGTATAGTGGGCGCCATCGGCGGGGTAAATGCCGCAGAACACCATGGGCTGAACCGCCCGGTAACCAGCCAAGGGTTCGGCGGCGGGCCGGTCTTTCAAGGTGACGGTGTCGCCTACCCGGGCTTGGCGCACGTCCTTGATGGAAGCGGCAATGTAGCCGACTTCCCCGGCGTAAAGGGCGTCGGAGGGTTCCAAAGAGGTGGCGCGCAAAAAGCCGCATTCCACCACGTTGAATTCCCCGCCGGTGGCCATCATGCGGATGGTGTCGCCGGGACGCACCATGCCGTCTTTAATGCGCACATAGACGATCACGCCCCGGTAAGCGTCGTAGTAAGAGTCGAAGATCAATGCCCGCAAAGGGTCGTTCTCATCCCCCTGGGGAGCGGGGATGTCGGTAACAATACGCTCCATCACTTCCTGAATGTTCTCGCCGGTCTTGGCGGAAATGCGGGGAGCGTCCATGGCGGGAATGCCGATCACGTCCTCGATCTCATGGCAAACACGTTCCGGGTCGGCGCTGGGAAGGTCGATCTTGTTCACTACCGGCACGATCTCCAGCCCGGCGTCCACAGCCAGATAGGTGTTGGCCAGCGTCTGGGCCTCGATGCCCTGGGAGGCGTCTACCACCAGCACGGCCCCTTCGCAGGCGGCCAGCGAACGGGACACCTCATAGTTGAAGTCCACATGGCCGGGGGTGTCGATCAAGTTGAAAATGTAATCTTCCCCGTCGTTGGCGGTATAGATCAAAGTGACGGCGTGGGCTTTTATGGTGATGCCCCGCTCCCGTTCCAGGTCCATGTTGTCCAGCAGCTGGTTTTCCATTTCCCGCAGGGGGACAGCCTTGGTGTGTTCCAAAATGCGGTCGGCCAAGGTGGATTTGCCGTGGTCAATGTGGGCCACAATGCTGAAATTGCGAATTTTGCTTCTGTCCATGCACATTTCTCCGATACAAATAAAATAGGCGCAAAGCCCAATGGTTTCAGGTTATCATCTTATTATAACAAAAGATGGGCCAAAAGAAAAGCGGGGAAATTCCCCATTTTTATTGCAATCCCTTATTTCCCATGCTACAATACATCTCAGTATGACTCCAACCAGAAAGGCGGACCAAACTCATGAAAGCTACCGAAAAAACCATGGAGACCATCGTCAACCTTTGCAAGACCCGGGGCTTTATCTTTCCCGGCAGCGAGATCTACGGCGGGCTCTCCAACTCTTGGGACTACGGCCCCTTGGGTGTGGAATTTAAAAATAACGTAAAAAAAGCTTGGTGGAAAAAATTCGTCCAGGAATCCCCCTATAATGTGGGCGTGGACGCCGCCATCCTGATGAATCCCCAGGTGTGGGTGGCCACCGGCCATGTGGGCGGTTTCTCCGACCCCCTGATGGACTGCAAAGACTGCAAAACCCGCCACCGGGCCGACAAGCTCATTGAGGATTTCACCGGGGAATCCGCCGACGGCTGGTCCAACGAGAAGATGACGGAATTCATCCGGGAAAACCACATCAAGTGCCCCGAATGCGGCAGCGAGAACTTTACCGATATCCGTCAGTTCAACCTGATGTTCAAAACCTTCCAGGGCGTTACCGAGGACGCAAAAAGCGAGATCTACCTGCGGCCCGAGACTGCCCAGGGCATTTTCGTGAACTTCCCCAGCGTTCAGCGCACCACCCGGAAGAAGCTGCCCTTCGGCATCGCCCAGGTGGGCAAAAGCTTCCGCAATGAGATCACTCCCGGCAACTTCACCTTCCGCACCCGGGAATTCGAGCAGATGGAACTGGAATTCTTCTGCAAACCTGATACCGATCTGGAATGGTTCGCCTATTGGAAAGAATTCTGCCGTAACTGGCTGTTCAGCCTGGGCATGACAGAAGAAAACCTGCGGTTTAGAGACCACCGCCCTGAAGAGCTTTCTTTCTATTCCAAAGCCACTACCGACGTGGAATACTTGTTCCCCTTCGGCTGGGGCGAACTGTGGGGCATTGCCGACCGCACCGACTATGACCTGAAACGCCACCAGGAGCACTCCGGAAAAGACCTGACCTATTTCGACCAGGAGACCGGCGAGCATTATGTGCCCTATGTGGTAGAGCCCTCTCTGGGTGCCGACCGTATGGCCTTGGCCTTCCTGTGCGACGCTTACGACGAGGAAGTGGTAGGCCAGGATAAAAACGGCAAGGACGACACCCGTGTGGTGCTGCGTCTCCATCCTGCGCTGGCGCCCTTCAAGGCCGCGGTGCTGCCTCTGTCGAAAAAGCTGGGGCCCAAAGCCCAGGAAGTCCACCAGATGCTTTCCAAGTATTTCATGGTGGATTATGACGAGGCCGGTTCCATCGGCAAGCGTTACCGCCGCCAGGATGAGATCGGCACGCCTTTGTGCGTGACCATCGATTTCGATACCGTGGGCGACCAGGAAAAGGGCCAGCCCGCCGATAACTGCGTTACGGTCCGTGACCGCGACACCATGGAGCAGGTGCGTCTGCCCATCGAGAAGCTGCGGGACTATATCGAGGAAAAAATCGCGTTTTAAAGCGGTATATCATGGGAAAAGCGGGGGTTGCCCCGCTTTTCTTTTTTTAAAAAAATTTATGGAAACTTCCTGTGGGGGAATATGTTGAATAATCCTTTTGTTTGTGGTACAATAAACCGATATAAAACCATGTTCGATACCTTATCCAGCAGGAGGAACTGCTATGAAGCATAAACGCCGTTTCGCGGCTTTGTTGGCGGCCCTTGCCTTGGCCGCCGCCTTAACAGCTCTGCCGGTTTTGGCGACCCAAGGGGATATTCCCTTAGGGCAAACAGAGGTGCCAGGGGATATTACCGAAAGCGAGCCGGTAGCGCCGCCCACGGAAGAACCCACCCCTGTTCCCCCAGACCCGGTAACTCCCGAGCCGCCCCCTGTTTCTTCCGAACCTTCCAGCAGCTCTGAGGAGCCCAGTTCTTCATCCTCTTCATCTTCTTCGGAAGAACCCAGCGACAGTTCCAGCGAAAGCTCTGTGTCTTCTGACCCAGGCTACTCCTCGGAAGGGCCCTGGGAATCGGAATCCAGTCTTTCCAGCCAAGAGCCTACGGAAGAGCCTTCTGAAGACCCCTGGGTTCCCAGCCAGACGGAATCTGAGACGCCCATAGGCGGAGGCGTAGCTGACGCTACAGACCCGCCCACCTACACGCCGGGTACCATTGCTACGCCCCGTCCTTCGCTGGAGCGTCCCCAGGTCTCTTTGAATATGGGAAGTTCTTCTTCCTCGGCGGAAGAAGAGTCCTCTGGGCCAAACTATGTGACCTTTGCCCGGCTGAACGTGAAGGGCAATTCCATGGCGGCTACGCTGTTTTACAGCGGCATCGGCTGTATTGCGGCAGGTGTGCTGGGTTTGGCAGCCATTTTAGTGTTTTATATCCGGGGCCGCCGCCGGTATAGCAATGCCGATGGCATTTTAGAAGAAATCCACGAGGCCGAAGCGCGGCAGCGTCCCGGGCAGCATCCCCCAGCCCAGGAACTGCGTCAGCCTGCGGCGCCGCCCCAGCCTGTCAGGCCGGCGCCGCCTGCCGGGGCCATTATGCCGGAGGAAGCCTCGGTCTACACAGAAGAGTTTTCCCTTCCCCCTTCTGAGAAGATGTCTGGCGAGCCGATATACGCTCCTCAGGATGACTATGAGGAAAGCTATCAGGAATACAGGGACGACTATCCCCAGGACGTGTATTACGAGGATGAATATTACGGAGATGAGGACGTGGCTCCCAACGATTTGGAACAGCCTTACGCTTCCCATCAGCAGGCGCCTGCGCCCCAGCCTCCGGTTTCCCAGCCTTCTCAGGATCAGGAAGCCACACAGCAGTTCAACACGGAGGAGATTCTTCGGGAAGCGCTGCGCTATTACGATGAGGACGAAAAATAAGGAAAGAAAGAACCCCCGCGGGCATGGCCCTGCGGGGGTTTTGCTATAAGCAGATCAAAGGGATTATTGGTTTAGTACGGTTTCAGCGGCCTCGGTCTCGAACTGCTTGTTGTACAATTCCGCGTAGTAGCCGCCCTGTTCCATCAGCTGCTGGTGGGTGCCCTGCTCGATGATCTTGCCGCCCCGCACCACTAAGATCATGTCCGCCTTGCGGATGGTGGAGAGCCGGTGGGCGATCAGGAAAGAGGTGCGCCCGGTAAGCATGGTGGAAATGGCCTCTTGGATGAGGGCCTCGGTTTTGGTGTCAATGGAAGAGGTGGCCTCGTCCAGCACGAAGATGCGGGGGTTTGCCAGAACGGCCCGCGCAAAGGAGATCAGCTGTTTTTCTCCTGTGGAGAGCTGGCCGCCGCCCTCGCCCACATCGCTGTCATACCCGTGTTCCATGTGGGTGATGAAGTCGTGAGCGTTGACCATTTTCGCCGCGGCAACCACTTCCTCGTCGGTGGCGTCCAAACGGCCGTAGCGGATATTCTCCTTTACCGACCCGGAGAACAAATGGGGCGTTTGCAGCACATAGCCGATATTGCTGTGCAGCCAAAGCATACTCCGTTCCCGGTAGTCTTTCCCATCGATGAGGATGCGGCCCGCCGTGGGCTCGAAGAACCGGCAGGCCAAGTTCACCAGGGTGGATTTTCCCGCGCCGGTTTCACCCACGATAGCCACAGTGGTGCCCGCGGGCACATCCAAACTGAAATGTTCCAGCACGTTTTCCGTGCCGTCCGGGTAGCGGAAAGAGATGTCATCGAAAGTGATGTGCCCAGTAAGCGGTTCCCAGTTTTCCCGTTTGGGATCGAAGGAAGTGCCGTATTTCTCAATGACTTCCGGCGTGTCGGTGATCTGGGGTTCCAGCTCCAGCAGGGCGGATACACGCTCGATGTTGGCCTGGGTAGCGATAAAGTTGGAGATGGTGCGGGCCAATGTCTGCACAGGGTCCGCGATGCCCAAAGCGAAGCTGGTGAATACGGTCAGTTCGCCGATGCCGATGGTTCCCCACAGCACCATATTGCCGCCGCCCGTGATGACGAACGCTACGGCCAAGGCGGTCAAAAAGCCAATGATGGGCACATATACCGCGTTTAAAAGCACGCCCCGCACAGTAGTTTCCTTCATGCGGTGGGTGACTTCCTGGAAAGCGGCGGTGTTTTTGTCCTCGATGACCAGGGTCTTGGAGGTTTTCGCGCCGGAGATGCCCTCGTTATAGTGGCGGGTAATCTCCGCGTTGATGCGGCGTACCTGACGGTTGATCTTCAAAATACGCTTTTGGAAATAAAGGGTCAGCAGGGCGATGAAGGGCACCACCACGATGACCAGAAGGGCCAGCTGCCAGTTGATGGTCAGCATCACCACCATAGAGCCCAGCACATAAGCGGCGCTCCAAAAGATATCCACCAGGCTCCAGGCGAACACGGTGCCGATCTTGTTGGTGTCGCTCATTACCCGGGCCATGATGGTGCCCACGGGAGTGGTGTTGTAATAGGAGAAGCTCAGCGTCTGCAAGTGGATAAAGAGTTTCTTTTTCAAATCCCGCCCCAGGTACATTTCCACTTTTAAAGCGGCCCGGGCGAAGATCATGGTGCTGAGCATTTGCAGGAATACCACGGCGAAATATCCCAAAGCGAACCAAGTCACGCCTTCGCTGGTAGCGGGGGTGACAAACTGGTCCACTGCGTAACCTGAGAGCAGCGGATAAGCGATATCACAGGCGGCGCCCACCAGCATTAAAACCACGATGACCACCATGGTTTTGGAGTAGGGCTTTAAAAAGGGCAGCAGTTTGGCCCAGATCTTTAAGGAAGAAAACCTGCCTTTCAGGTTTTGCTGTTCAATTTGTTCGATGTTCATAGAAAATACCTCGTTAAAGTGTAAAACTGCGAAGCTGATAGGCCGCGCGGAGCCTTTACACCACGCGAACTTTGTTGTAAAACGGGTTTATCGAAACTTTAGGTCTCGCTTCCTCCGGCCCGCTGCATGTCGTAAATACGCTTATAAATGCCCTCCTGATGGATGAGCTCTTGGTGGGTGCCCAGCTGGGAAACCCGGCCGTGGTCCAGCACCAGGATCTGGTCGGCGTTCATCAGGGTGGTGATGCGGTGGGCGATAAGAATGGTGGTGCCATGGACGTTCTTCCGGATGGATTGGCGTATTTTCGCGTCGGTCTCCATGTCCACGGCGGAAAGGGAGTCGTCAAACACCTTGATGGGCGTATCCTGCATCAGCATCCGGGCAATAGCCACACGCTGCTTCTGCCCGCCGGAGATGGTCACGCCCCGCTCGCCGATGGGCGTATCATAGCCTTGGGCAAAGTTTTCGATAGCGTCGTCAATCACCGCCAGCCTGGCGAAATGGCGCACGGTTTCCAGGTCGGCCCGGGAAGCGCCGTCGGCAATGCTCTCCCGAAAGCTTTTGGAAAAGAGGAAGGGCTCTTGCAGCACGATGCCGATATTTTTCCGTAAGTAAGAAAGGTCTATGTCCCGGATGTCCACACCGCCGATGGTGATGGAGCCGTTTTCCCGGGGCAGCTCATACAGCCGGTCCAACAAGTACATCAAAGTGGATTTGCCGGAACCGGTGGCTCCCAAAACGCCGAATGTGGTGCCCGCTTTGATGGTGAAGCTCACGTCGTGGAGCACGCCGCCTTCGCTTTGATTGTAGCCGAAGTTCACGTTTTGGAACACGATGTCCCCATCCATGGAAGGACGTTTGGGATCGGGGCAGTTCTCTTCTTCCTGAGCGTCCAGAATATCGAACAGGCGGGTGGCGCTGATAGAGGTTTTGCTCAGCTCCGCCAAAAGCCGCCCCAGGTTCCGGGAAGGCCACACCAACATGGAGTTGTAAGCGGTGAACGCCAAAAATTCTCCAGGGGTCAGGTTGCCCTGCTCCACAAAGAAGACGCCCGCAACAATGATGACCAGCACCTGCACCCCGGCGAACAGGTCGCCCAGGCCCCAGTTGATGCCCATCACTTTTCCCAGGCGAATCCACAGCCCGGTGAATTCTTCGTTTTTCTCGTTAAAGCGGTCGATCTCAAAACGTTCCCGGCCAAAGGCGCGCACTACCCGCACGCCGGTAAGGTTTTCCTGCACCAAAGAGGTGAGGCGGCCCTCGCTTTCGTCCGCGGCTTGGAATTTCTTTCCCGTAATCATAAAAAATATCAGCGATGACGCCATCATCACAGGCACAAAACAGCAGACGATAAGGGAAAGTTCCACATTCATGGCGAACATCAGCGCCAGCGAGACCACAATCAGAAGCACGGTGCGGATGCATTCCATAAGCTGGTCGCTGACAAAATTGCGTATCAAGTCCACATCCTGGGTGCAGCGCTGGATGATATCGCCGGTCTGGTGGGAATTGTGCCACGCGTAGGGCAAGTGCTGGATGTGGTCGAACAAGGTATCCCGCACTCGGGCCACTGTGCCTTCGCAGGCCCGGGCCAGGTTCATGCGGGAGGAATAGTTAGAAAGCCCTGCCACCGCCGCGAATACCAGGGAAACCAGGGCGCAGATCACGATATGCTGCCGCAGCATTTCCCGGCCGCCGATGGAGTTGATCCAATCCACAAGAAAGGCGGGCAGGTTAAAAGGCGTGTCGTTGATGACGGAGTCTACAGTGACCCGTATGACTTGGGGCGTCATATAGTTGGCCACTACAGCCACCACCACCATGATGACCGCCAGCAGGAATTTTCCCCGGAAACCTTTGGTAAAAGGGAAAAACCGCAGGATTGTTGATTTTTTTTGCTTTTCCTGATTCATAATACACCTCAGAAGGGGCCATGCCCCCAAAAGAAAAATGGTTGGCCTTGAAAAGGCGCTGGTTTTACTTGGCAGGCCGAAGGGAAGCGGTTCTTCCCTTTTTCCAAAACGGACCGCACCGCGAATCGGAACGGCTTGCCTTTGTTTTGAACATTCCGCCGCGAATGCCTTCAGGCAAAAACAGGGACGGCAGACCATCAGGCCTGCCGTCCCTGCACAGCGAATAAGCCGGGAGTATGTCCCAGCGTTCCAGCCTGATTTCGTCAAAAGCCGCCGCAACGTACAGCCGCTTTTGAGGAGGGCTCGCTTCACGGCAGCGGGCCCTAGCAATGACGGTTATCCTCACTCTATCATGACCTATAGAAAAAGTCAACTAGGTTTCTTTTGAAAGTAAGAAATGTTTGGACATATTTTCTCGAAATGGGCAAGGGTTTCCCTTGCAATCTCATTTAATGAGGTTTATAATATAACTGCATCTAGTTTTAAAAACTATATAATGAGATATTTAAGATTTAGAAGGGTGGTTTATCTATGGAATACACAGCGTTGAGCGAAACTGTATTTGCCGGACGGCAGCGGAAAAATGCTTTCCGCATGGAGAAACGCCGGCTTTTGGGCCTGCCCCGGTATACGTTGGGGGAAGAGATATTTTCTTCCATAAGCCATGGGGTGTCGGCGGTGTTCGCCGTGGCGGCGCTGGTGTTCCTGCTGGTGACCTGCCAAAAGACACCGCTGTGTGTAGTTTCCGCGGCGGTCTATGGCGGCACCATGGTGATGCTCTACACAGTGTCCACCTTGTACCACGGCTTGGGGCTGAACCGGGCGAAGGTGGTGTTCCGCTCCCTGGACCACTGCACCATCTTCCTGCTCATCGCCGGGACGTACACACCCATTACCCTGGTGTGCTTGGGAGACTGGAAAGGCTGGGCGATGTTCGGGGCAGTTTGGGCGGCGGCTGTGGTGGGTGTCGTCTTGAACGCCATCAGCGTGGAGCGGTTCAAAAAAATCTCCATGGCGTGTTACCTGGCCATGGGCTGGGTGGTGGTGCTGGCCATGGGCGATTTTTACCGGGCGGTAGACCCTATGGTTTTTTGGTGCCTGCTGGCGGGAGGCGTCCTGTATACGGTGGGAGCGGCGCTTTATGCTGTGGGGAAAAAAGTGCCCTATATGCATTCGGTGTTCCACCTGTTCGTGCTGGGCGGAAGCGTGTTCCATACGGTCAGCGTGTGGGGGATTCTGCAATAAGCGCATGAGAAAGGAAGGGGGCATGATTGCCCCTCTGCGTTAAAAGCGTCTGGGCCCTTTGTTGGGTTCAGGCGCTTTTTTTACAGCTTGGAGGCCCATTCCTTCCACTTGGTTTTTCACCCCTTGCGGGGGGAAATCCGGTTTGCTATACTGGTCTCGCAGCTGCGGAAAGGAGCGATACTATGAGGATCGTTGTGGAAGAGGACCCTGTTCTCACAGAAACTGAGGTCATTATCCGATGCAAGGAAACCACGCCTCAAGTGATGGGGATGCTGGCGGCACTGCGGGCGTTTGACCAGCGCCTCACTGGGGATCGGGACGGCCAGACATACCTTTTGGAGGCCGGAGAGGTATTTTATGTCGAGTCTGTAGATAAACGCACCTTTTTCTATACAGCCGAGGGAGTGTATGAAACGCCTTTGCGTCTTTACGAGCTGGAGGAGCGGCTGGCCTCTTGGGATTTTATACGGGCCAGTAAATCTGTGATCGTCAATTTCGGGCGGGTTCAATCCATCCGCCCCGATCTGGGGGGGCGTTTGCGGCTTACCCTGGAAAATGGGGAAGTGGTGGGGGTTTCCCGGCAATACGCCCCGACAATCCGAAAAAAGCTGGGCATTTGATAAAAAGAGAAAAGGAGGAACAAGCGATGAAAAAATTGGTTCAAATCCTGCCCCAGGTGCTGACGAATCTGTGCGTGTCGTTTACAGCGGGCATCCTGGTGTTTACAGCTTTCGATTTTCCCAAGGAGACCATGCGCCGGGCAGCGGTGTATGAAATCCTGCTGATCTGTTTGGCGGCCACGGTGCTGCAGTATGTGTTCTTTTCCGGGAATGTGGTCAAACGCCTGTCCTACCTGTGGAGAATGGTGGCCTTCGTTGTGCTGCTTTTGCCCATAGTGGCTGTTTGTGCCGTGGCTTTTCAGTGGTTCCCAGTGGGCCAGGTGGAAAACTGGCTGGTGTTCTTAGGCTTCTTTTTGGGCGGGTACCTTATCGTTTCCCTGATTTTTGAGGTGGGGTTCCGCCTGCGGCACCGGGTCTACGACGACGCTTTAGGCCGGTATAAAAAGGGCCAGAGAAAATAAAAACTTTTGCCAGGCAGCTCTTTTCTCGGGCATGAAAGCCCTTGCCGTTGACTATACTGTATCAATGGTACACCATGGGGACGGGAAACAGCCGTCCCAGAGAAAGGAGCAAGCTGCTATGCCGACCATTTGCTTGACGTTGACAGGCCCGGCCGAGGCCCTCTACCCCAACGGCGGCGACGAAGCTTACTGGATGGGCCAGGTAGCCGGGGCCCTGGCGGCTCATCTGGCCGGAGAAGGGATCACACTGTCTTGGGGAGGCGGGGCGCGTTCCCAGCCTGGGGAGCTGTATTTGGTTCTTGGCTCACAGGTGGCGCCTTTGGAACTGGAAGGCCAAAAGAAAGGGCCGGTGGTCTTTTGCCAAAAAGGACGGGCAAAATCCAAGCAGGCAGGGGAAGCGCTGGCCCATCATTTGGAAAAAATCTATCCCCAGCCGGAATTTTTGGCTTTGAAGGAAGAAGAGAATATCCCGGAACTGGAGGATATCCCAGGACCGGCGGTGCTCGTAAGGCTGCTGTACCGGGACAATCCCCAGGATGAGGCCTGGCTGGCCAGGAATACCGGAGCGGCGGGAAAAGCCCTGGCTCAAGGCATCATCCAGGCGGTGAAAGGGAACCTCTATCATGCTTGAGGTTTTGTCCCGGCTGTTGTGGGGCTGGCATGTGCTCCTGTTGATCTTGGCCGCTGGGTCTTATTTTACCTGGGCCACGGGTTTTTATCAGATACGGTGCCTGGGCCGGTGGATGAAAGCCGCCCTGGGCAGCTCCAAAGGGGAGCGGGGAGGGATTTCCTCTTTCCAAGCCCTGACCGCGGCGCTGGCCGGGTCCATCGGCACGGGAAACATCGTGGGGGTGGCGGCGGCCATCACCGTAGGCGGGCCCGGCGCCCTGTTTTGGATGTGGGTCTCTGCCTTGCTGGGGATGATGACCATCTATGCGGAAAACTATCTTGCCGCCAGACATCGGGACGCCCCCGGCGCTTTGGGGTACATCCGCCGGGCGGGGAAGTGGGGAAAGCCCCTTGCCGCAGTCTATGCCGGGGGATGCTGTCTGTCGTCCCTGGGGATGGGCAATATGATCCAGACCAACGCTGCCAGCGCCGCTTTGGAAAGTTTTGGCCTGCCCGTGTGGATTGGGGCGGCGGCTATGGGTGTGCTGGTGTTTTTTGTGGCCCGGGGAGGCCTGGCTTTCGGAGTGAAGATCACGGAACGGCTGGTGCCGTTTATGACCCTGCTGTTTTTTGGGGCGTCCCTGGGCGTGCTTTGGGTGTTCCGGGAGAATCTTCCCCGGGCCGTTGACAGCATTTTTCAAGGAGCCTTTTCTTTTCGGGCGGGGGCCGGCGGCGCCGCGGGAGCGTTCCTGGCCCTGCGCACAGGGGTCTCCCGGGGAGTGTTCACCAACGAGGCCGGGTTGGGAAGCTCGGCGTTTGCCTATGAGGACGTAAAAGGCCGCACCCCGGAAGAGATAGGATGCCTGGGCATATTCCAGGTGTTCGCGGATACGATACTTATGTGCACGGTGACGGGCCTGTGTATCCTTTGCTGCCGCTCGCCTATGCTGGAAGGGGCCCAGCTCACCTTTTACGCTTATGAAAGCGCCCTGGGGCCCTGGGGCGGGAAAGTGGTCCCCCTGTGTACGGCGCTGTTCGCCGTGGCCACGTTGATAGCCTGGTGCTGTTATGGCCGGGAAGGGCTGTTCTATCTGACCAAAGGCAGGGGGAAAAACATCTATGCCCTGGCAGCGGCAGCCGCGGCCGCGCTGGGATGTTTTCTGCCGCTGGGGGCCGTGTTCCAGCTTGGGGACGCTATGAACGGCCTGATGGCGCTGCCCAACCTGTTTGCCCTGTTTTGTCTGCGCAAAGAATTGCTGGGAAAGAAAAGCTGTTATAATTTTTCTGAAAAGAACTGGTATTTTTTTTAGATTAATGGTAGAATAGCCCTAGTAACTTCCCCCATCGGGCAGATTTTCAATCGGCCGGGCAAAGGGCGCTGGCCCTATCGGCCGGGAAAGGCATGATATTTTATGAAACTGATCCTTGCAATCGTGAGCAATGACGACAGCGGCGCGGTTTCCTCCGCATTGACCCGCGAAGGTTTTTCCGTGACAAAACTGGCTACTACCGGCGGCTTTTTGATGGCCGGCAACACCACGTTCATCTCCGGTGTGGAAGATGACAAGGTGGATGACGTGATCGGCATCATCTCCAAATATTCCAGCCGCCGCACCCAGATCGTTCCCAGCACCTCCACCATGGAAGTGGGCATGTATTCCTCCTTCCCCGTGGAAGTCACCGTGGGCGGTTCCACCATCTTCGTTTTGAACGTGGACCGCTTTGAGAAAGTCTGATGGAATTTCCTGGTTTTTTGGGCAACGCTCCCGTCAAGGAGGCTCTTTCAGCCGCCTTTGCCGCGGGGCGTTTTCCCCATGCCCTGCTGTTTCAGGGGGAACCGGGCTGCGGCAAGCGCACCTTTGCAAAGCTGACGGCCCAAGCCCTTGTCTGCCGTGATAAGGACCACGCTCCCTGTGGGGTATGCCCTGCCTGTGTGCGGGCGAAAGCCGGTTCACACCCCGATATCCGGGTGGTGGAAGGGAGCGGGGCGACCCGCTCCCTTACTGTTGACCAGGTAAAAGAGATCACCTCCGACGCTTACCGGGCTCCGGAAGAGGCTGATGTGAGCGTTTATTTGCTGTTTTTGGGCAGCCGCACCCTGGAACCGGCCCAGAATAAGCTGCTCAAGCTCATCGAGGAGCCCCCTGCCCACGGTGTTTTCATTTTGGTGTGCCAGTCTGCAGAGCAGCTTCTGCCCACCATCCGCAGCCGGGTGCAGAGCTTTCTCTTGCAGCCGCCCTCCCAGGAAGAAGCCGCCGCCTATGTGGCAGACCGGGAGAACATCCCGGCACAACGGGCCAGGGAACTGGCTTCCCTTTGCGGTGGGAATATCGGCCGGATGCTTCAGGAGCTTGCGGGCGGGGAAGAGGCCAAGGCGTTTTCTATTGCCGTGGCCATGGTTCAAGGTCTGCTGGAGCCTGGGGAGCACAGCCTGCTGCTGGCGGCGGCTCCTTTGCAGAAGGATCGTGACCTGTTCCGGGAAGTGCTCACCCGGCTGGGTGGGGTTTTCCGGGATGGGTTTGTGCTTCGCGCCGGCGGGAATACAGTGCTGGGGGGCGCCCCGGAACTGGCGGACAGTTTGGGTGACTTGCCCATGAAACGCTTGGCGCTGCTGCCGCCCCTGGTGGAAGAGTTCCGCCAGAAGCTGGACCGCAACGCCAATATGGCCCTTTTGGTAACGGATTTTTGCGTCCGTCTGCGGGAAGCTGTGGGAAGGTAAACGGCACGGGACGGATAGAACGCCGGGGCTTCCGGATGGGTACCCGGCTTGAAAGGAGGAATGCGCGTGGCGGAAGTCATCGGCGTGCGTTTTAAAAATACAGGAAAAGTGTATTATTTCGACCCTCAGGGGGAACAGTTGGAAAAAGGCGTGATGGCCATTGTAGAGACCGCCCGGGGTCTGGAATGCGGCGAAGTAGCCATGGAAAACCGGGAAGTCAGCGACGAGTCTATCGTGCAGCCTCTGCGGAAACTGGTGCGCCAGGCCACCCAAGAGGACCTTCACAAAGTGGAGGAAAACCGCAAAAAGGAGAAAAGCGCTTTCAAGGCCTGCGAAAAGAAGATCGCCGAGCGGGGCCTGGAAATGAAGCTGGTGGATGTGGAATACACCTTTGACAACAGTAAGATCCTGTTTTATTTCACAGCCGACGGCCGGGTGGATTTCCGGGAACTGGTAAAGGACTTGGCGGGCATGTTCCGCACCCGCATTGAGCTGCGGCAGATCGGCGTGCGGGACGAGGCCAAGATGCTGGGCGGCATGGGCATTTGCGGAAGGCCCTTCTGCTGCGGCTCTTTTTTGGGGGGGTTCACCCCCGTTTCCATTAAAATGGCCAAGGAGCAGGGCTTGTCTTTGAACCCGGTAAAGATCTCCGGGGCCTGCGGACGGCTGATGTGCTGCCTGAAATATGAGCAGGAAGCCTATCAGGACTTGCTGCGCACCACGCCCAAAGTGGGGGCTTTGGTGTCTACGCCGGACGGAAAAGGCGTGGTCATCGAGCAGAACCTGCTCACCCGAAAGCTCACCGTGCGTTTGGACAAGGACCCCGAGGGCGCGCCCAAGGTGTTCAAGGTAAGCGATATCAAAGTGCTGCGGGATGGAAAGATCAAAGTGGACCGCAAGGAGCTGGAAGAACTGAAAAAGCTGGAAGAGACTTAAGGGAAAGGTTTTCCATGGGAATTCCAGTGGAAAAAGAAAAAAGGATTGCATTTTTGATAAAATGTGTTAAAATGAACTTGAAAATCTAACAGGAGGTGTTCCTCATGCCCTACGTTATCAGCGATGAATGTATTGCCTGCGGCGCTTGCGCCAGCGATTGCCCCGTTGGAGCTATCTCCGAGGGCGACGGCAAATATGTGATCGACCCCGATACCTGCATTGATTGCGGCGCTTGCGCCGGCACTTGCCCCGTTGGCGCTCCTCAGGAGGGCTAAGTTTCGGGTCTGAAAATTTCAGAAAAAGCGGAGCCCGGCGGGGGCTTTTCCCCCTGCGGGCTCTTCTTTTTTGCCTGAGGAGGGCATTATGGAGGAACAGCTGAAAAATACCCGGTGGGAACCCCTGTGGGGCGGGGCCAAGGTGCTGGTAAGCCGGGAACACGGTTTTGGCACCGACGCGGTGCTCTTGGCCCACTTTTCCCGCCCCAAGCCCGGAGAAGCATGGGCCGACCTGGGCACTGGCTGCGGGGTGATCCCTTTGTTGTGGCGGGCCCGGGCCAGCGGGGGAAAGATCACCGGCGTGGAATTGCGGGAACAAGCCGCGGAGCAGGCCAAGCGTTCAGTGGAAGAGAACGGCTTTGCCGGGGAGGTCTCCATCATCCAAGGGGACGCCCGGAACCTGCCGGACTATTTCCCGGCGGGCTCTTTGGATGGCATCGCCTGCAACCCGCCTTATACCGCGCCGGGAGCGGGCATCCCCAGCCCGGAGGAGGCCCGCCGCACTGCCCGGCTGGGCGATAGCTTCACTTTGGATGACTTAGCGGCAGCCGCCCGTTACGCGCTGCGCTTTGGCGGGAAGCTCTGCGTGTGCCTGCGTCCCAACCGGCTGGCGGAAGCTGTGGAGGTGTTCCACAAGGCGGCGCTGGAGCCGAAACGGTTGCGGCTTGTCCAACAGCGTCCCGGTAAAGAGCCATTCCTGTTTTTGATGGAATGCCGCCGGGGAGGGAAACCGGGCATGGTGGTGGAACCTGTTCTGCTGCTGGAAGGGCCGGACGGTTCCCCCACAGAAGAGATAGAAGCCATTTATGGGGATTACCGGGACAACCCGGAGCGTAAGGGCAAAAGTCCGGCCAAGTGAGAAAGGGGAAAAGCCATGGAACAGAACACGCCCGTTTTGGAACGGGGGGCTTTGTATGTGGTGGGCACGCCGATCGGCAACTTGGGGGATTTTTCCCCCCGGGCCAGGGAGACCTTGGAAGAAGCGGATTTTATCGCCGCGGAAGATACTCGGGTCACCTTGAAGCTGCTGAACCATTTTCACATCAAAAAGCCATTGATCTCCTATTTTGAGCACAATAAGCTGGAGCACGGGCCGTTGATCGTGGCCCGGCTGCAAGAGGGCCAGACCTGCGCCCTGGTGTCCGACGCGGGGATGCCCGCTATTTCCGACCCGGGCGAGACGCTGGTAGCGGCCTGCGCCCAGGCAGGCGTTCCGGTGTATGTGGTGCCGGGACCTACGGCGGCGCTGTCGGCTTTGGCCATCAGTGGGCTGCCAACAGGGAGGTTCACGTTTGAGGGGTTTCTCAGCGTGAACAAGCGCAGCCGCAAAGAGCACTTGGAAGCCGTGGCCAACGAAGAGCGCACCATGATCTTTTACGAGGCACCCCACAAGCTGCGGAAAACCCTTTCGGATTTTGCCAAGTTGTTTGGCTCTCAGCGTAGGATCGCACTGTGCCGGGAGCTTACAAAAGTCCACGAGGAAGTGTGGCGCACCACCTTGGGGGAAGCCGCTGCCCACTACCGGGAGAAAGAGCCCCGTGGGGAATTTGTGTTGGTGATCGAGGGCGGAGAGCATCCCATTGCCCCTCAGGAGGAATATACCTTGGAGGAAGCGGCAGTCTTGGCAAAAGAACTGGCTCAAGGGGGGCTTTCCGCCAGCGAGGCGGCAAAACAGGCGGCCCAAGCCACGGGATTTAAGAAAAGCCAGCTGTATTCCGCTCTTTTGGGGAAAGAATAAAGGAGCGGGCTTTAAGCCGGGGCAAGATTAAATGTTTATTAAGACCGGAAAAGGGAGATGACTTGCCGGCCCAAGGTGTGGTATAATAATATATACGCTAAACTTCTTGCGCGACTTGCCACAGGCGCAGCCTGATTCTCGAAGCGAAGGGCAACCATCAATCTAAAAACGTGGGCGGCGCTGATAAAGACTTGCCACAGGCGCAGCCTGATTCTCGAAGCGAAGGGCAACCATCAATCTAAAAACGTGGGCGGCGCTGATAAAATTATCGCAAAGCCGGGCGGCCTAAAAGCCGCCTGCGCGACTTGCCACAGGCGCAGCCTGGAAAGGATGAGGAATATGCTTAGAAAGACGAAAATTATCTGTACATTGGGACCCGCCACAGAGGATGAAGGAGTTCTGCGGCGGCTGATGCTGGGCGGCATGAATGGCGCGCGGTTTAACTTTTCCCACTGCACCCATGAGGATGCTGCTAAAAAGCTGGAAGCTGTCACCCGTCTGCGGGAAGAGTTGGGCTTGCCCATTGCCACGATTTTGGATACCAAGGGCCCGGAAATCCGGGTAAAGACTTTTAAAAACGGCCCCATCGAACTACAGGCGGGAGATACGTTCACCCTGACCACCCGGGAGGTGGAGGGCGATGATAAGGTGGTCTCCATCACATACCACGACTTGCCCAAAGACTTGAAACTAGGCGCCCGGGTGCTGATCGACGACGGCCTGGTTGAAATGCGGGCAGAGCATGTGTCTGAAACGGATATCGTATGCACGGTGCTCAATGGCGGCCGGGTATCCAACCATAAGGGCATCAACGTGCCGGGAACAAAGCTTTCTATGCCCTTTATCAGCGAGCAGGACCGTTCCGACATCATCTTCGGCATTGAGAACGGCTTCGACTATATCGCCGCCTCCTTTACCCGTTCTGCGGAAGATATCCTGGCCATCCGCCAGATTTTTAAGGAATACAACTGCCATACCATGAACATCATCGCCAAGATCGAAAACATGGAAGGCGTGGACAATATTGACGAGATCCTGCGGGTAGTAGACGGCATCATGGTTGCCCGGGGCGACATGGGCGTGGAAATCCCCTTTGAGGATGTGCCCGTGCTGCAAAAAGAGCTGATCCAAAAATCTTACCTGGCGGGCAAGCAAGTGGTCACTGCCACCCAGATGCTGGATTCTATGATCAAAAACCCGCGGCCTACCCGGGCCGAGGCTACCGACGTAGCCAACGCCATTTACGACGGTACCAGCTGCATCATGCTGTCCGGAGAGACCGCCGCGGGCAAATACCCGGTGGAAGCTCTGGAAACCATGGTGCGCATCGCGGAGAAGGCCGAGCAGAGCATCAATTATATCAAGCGCTTCAACGCCCGTGACAACAGCGACGTGGCCTTTGACGTGACCAACGCCATTTCCCACGCCACTTGCACCACCGCCCACGATCTGGGGGCAAAAGCCATCGTCACAGTGACAAAATCCGGCGTGACTGCCCGGCAGCTTTCCAAGTTCCGGCCCCTTTACCCCATTGTGGGCTGCACCACCCAGGCCCATGTATGGCGGCAGCTGAACCTTTCCTGGGGCGTGCTTCCTGCTTTGATCGACGAGGTCAGCGATACAGACGCTCTGTTCGAGCGGGCGGTAGACGCGGCGGAGGCCACCGGTCTGGTGGAAAGCGGAGACTTAGTGGTAATCACTGCCGGTGTGCCTTTGGGAATTTCCGGAACCACCAATATGATGAAAGTCCATGTGGTGGGCCATGTGCTGCTGACAGGCGAAGGCGTTACCGAGCGGAGCGTATCGGCCCGGCTGTGCGTATGCAAGCAGCTTGCCGATATCCCCAAGCATTTCCGGGATGGGGATATTCTGGTAGTGCCTGAGACGGACAACACCATTGTGGAGTATCTGCGCCGTTGTTCGGGAATCATCACCGAGGAAGGCGGGACCAATACCCATGCCGCCATTGTGGGTCTGGCTATGGATAAGCCGGTGCTTACCGGAGCGGTTCACGCCACGGATATGCTCAAGAGCGGCGCGGTAGTCTGCCTGGATGCCAAAACCGGCCGTGTCAGCGCTTGCTAAAACTTGATAACTTGCGTTTAAAAGGCCGCCAGTCATAGACTGGCGGCCTTTTGTGCGTATTTATACTTTTTTGCGGAAATCATCCAGGCGCTTTTCATAGGCGGCCTGCACCTCTTTCTCAAAAGCCAGGGGAGCGTTCCCCGCGCCCAGAAGCTTTAAAAGAGACTTGGTGAAAGGCGGGTTCAAAAGCAGCAAAGGCCCCACCAGATAGGTGCCGAAGAAGTTCCGGTAGCGGATGCCTTCAAAGGAGCATTTTTTGTTAAGCCCCATACCTTTTTCCACGGTGAACAGCCCAATGTTCTCAGAAAGAGGATAGGCTGTGGTAAATTGGGACTTGAAACCCATCACAGGTTGTCCCTCAAAATTTCCCAGGAAAACGCTGTTATGCCGGTGCATCATATCTTGCTTTGCGTAAAGAGGGAATATTTCCAGGCAGTTCAAACGGCTGCCGTCTTCTTGGATAATATATTCCCCCGCCAGCTCCAGAGCGTTGCCTGTAAACAGAAACACTGTATCGCCGCCGATCAGCTCCCACATCCGTTTGCGGTAAGGTAGCAGGCGTTCCAACACCATCCGTTGGGACCGCTCTGTCATGGGCCCCAAATATACCATGTCTACCGGTTCGGTGGCGAACAACGGCTCGTCGGTCAGAGAGGTCTCTACAAATTCCGCTTGGGGCAGGCATTTCCGCAGATAGTCGATGTTGCTCAAATCCCCAAACAGATTGCAGCACTGAGGATATAAGATCTCAATTTTCATCAGCGGCCTCCTCCTTTCCCGGTTCAGTCCCTTTGGCGGGGGACTGGGCCAGCCGTTGGTGGAGCTGGGCCTTTACCTGTTGGGACAAGTCCACGGAATATAAGTCATACAGCACGAACACCGCATCGGAAGAAGCCACGTCCAGCGCGGCGGCAGCCTCTAAGGGGTCCTCTTTATGCACCAGCTTTTCTTCCGGGATGCCTGCCATGAGCAGCCGCACATAGGTGTCCCAGTGACGGGGCCCCCCTGTGGCGACCTGCAAAATATCAGGATCATTTAAAAATTCGAAATCCGTGTCATAGAGCCAGGCGGTATTTTCCACGGAATGGGCGTTGTCGTGGGCGTCGTCCAGCAGCAGCAGCACCGATTTCTTTCCGGGGTATTTCCGGGCGTTGGCGCACGCCTGGGAACAGGCGATGGGATTCTGCCCTTTAGCCAGATGCAGCACCAGTTCCCTTCCGTTGACGTTCTCTTCTGAATAACGGCTCTCCACAATAGTCAAGTTTTCCAGGCTTTGGCCGATACGGTCTTTGGAAAGCCCGAACTCCGCCAGCAAGGAGATGGCGGAAAGGGTGTTGTATACGTTGATAAGGTTCGAGTTGGGCAGGGAAAAGTCCCGGGGACCTTCAGGGCCCATCACCGTCATGTGGCCGTGTTCCTGGTCTAAAGCGGTGACATGGTATTTGGGCTCAGGGGAAGAGAACCCGCACTGGGGGCAGCGCGCCCGGCCAATATGGTGGTAGCGGCGCAGTTCCCATTCCAGGGGCGTACCACAGTGAGGGCATACCCGCACGTCCTGCACGATGTTGGCAGGCTCGCCTTTTTCCCCGGGCAGCGGGTCGATGCCGAAAAAGACCCGGCGGTTTTCCGGCTTTAAACTGGCGCACAGCAGATCGTCGGCATTCAAGATCAGCCGGGTGCTGTCGGGGATATAGGTGTTCAAAATATCGTGAATGAACTCCACATGGGCGTTGCGTTTGTAAGAATCCCGGAACAAGTTGGTGCACAACAGGATATCGGGCTTGAGAAATGGCAGAATGCGGGGGGAACTGCGTTCATCCAATTCAAAAACAGCCAGATCCTTTTTGGGCTTGCCGAACAACGTGGAGTTGGCGATGAGGCTGGAAGCCACGCCGGTAGCCACGTTGGTGCCGGCCTTGTTGCAGGTGAAATCATACCCGCATTGGGTGAGCACGTCCTCCACCAAATTGGAAACCGTGGTCTTACCGTTTGTACCGGTGATGCCGATGATGGTTTTAGGACGGGGCATACGTCCCAAAAAATCGGGGCATAAAATGATGGCCCAGCTTCCAGGCATGGAAGTGCCCTTCCTTCCCACCAGCTTCATCACCCGCGCCGTGCCTTTTGCAAACAGCAGCGCAAAGTAAAATCGCAAGTTTCGTTTCATAGAATTCGACTTCTTTCCTTTTTCAATAGTCTCCCGATAAATAGCTTGTACCCATTTATCATGAAAAGAATTATAAATTTTATGTATTCTCTGCATACTTTAGCACAAACCACCTTTTTTTTCAACCCTATGTCTTGACCTTTGGCACTCTTTGAGATATGATGAATGCAGAAAAACCATCAAGAAAACGGAGGAGTATTTTTATGAAAACTTTGCCTGTTGCAGTTCAGGTCTATTCTGTCCGTGACGACGCGGAGCGCGATTTCGCCGGCACCATGAAAAAGATCAAAGAGATCGGCTATGACGGCGTGGAACTGGCCGGCCTGTATGGCTTGAAGCCCGCCGAGATCAAAGCCGCCATCGACGAGGCTGGCCTTATCGCCCTTTCCGCCCATGTGCCTTTCCAGGAACTGGTGGCGGATATGGAAGGCACCATCCAGCAGTATGTGGAGATCGGCGTAAAATATATGGCCATCCCCTACCTGATGGAAGAGGACCGTCCCGGCACCCCCAAATTCGAGGGGAATGTAAAGCTGTTCGAAGAGATCGCCAAAGCCTGCAAGGCTCACGGCATCCAGCTGCTTTACCACAACCACGACTTTGAGTTCGCCAAAATGCCCGACGGACGCTATGCCCTGGACTATATCTATGACACCATCCCCGCCGACCTGCTCCAGACAGAGATCGACACTTGCTGGGTAAAGGTAGCCGGTGAGGACCCTGCCGCCTATGTCCGCAAGTATACCGGCCGTTCCCCCTTGGTCCATTTGAAGGACTTCCACAAAGAGGGCAAGCCCGGCAACATGTATGAGCTCATCGGCACCGAGGTGAAAAAGGAAGAAAGCCACGGTGTGTTCGAGTTCCGTCCCGTAGGCCACGGCGATCAGGATTTCGGCCCCATTTTGGAGGCTTCTATCGACGCCGGCGCCCAGTGGGTAGTGGTGGAGCAGGACCAGTCCAATGGCCGCACTCCCATGGAAGCCATTACCTTGAGCCGTGAGTATTTGAAATCCCAGGGCTGGTAAGGGGTTGCACCCCAGGCAAGTCGCGGGGGCGTGCGCTTCGCTCGAGCTGTGCGGTGCATTGACTCCCGTCCTCGCCGGCAGTGGGAAGCAGGCTTCTGGCCCCAAAAGTTTTATAGTATAGAAACGGTCATGGAGGCGTCCCAGTTTGGGACGCCTTTTTCTATCTCCACTGCCGGTTTCTCCCGATTCTTTCCTTTTTCATGCCTATTAGACCTGTAAATAATTGATTTGGTGACATGATCTTCGCAATTTTAAGTGGCGGATTTCACAAAATAAGCTTGGGAAAATAGGTGGAAATTTCGGGGGATATCCTGTAAAATAGCGGCACAACACACAGAAGGGGAGACATGAGATGAGTTTTGGAAAAAAACTGCAATTCCTGCGGGGAATGCGGGACCAGATGACCCAGGAAAAATTGGCTGAACAATTGAATGTGAGCCGGCAGACCGTCTCGAAGTGGGAATTGGATCAGGCTTACCCGGAAATGAAAAAAGCCTTAGAGATCTGCGATGTCCGTTTTGCGGCAGGAACGTCAGAAATATGTGACGATCACCATTTGCCAGCCTTTCCAAGACCCGTTCCGGTTGATTCCCAATGCTTATCAAATGCTGATACGGTATGCTAAGACCAACGGTTTGCGTGAGCCGGGCAAAAAGGGGATCGTTTCTTGCATCGAGCGGGAATACAGGCAAGACGGTCTGGATTATATGGACGTATACATGGCGGTGGAATAATTAAAAACGAAAAGGCCCTCCCAAGCGGGAGGGCCTTTCTATATTTTATAGGATTTTTATTCGGCAGCGCCGGGGAAGTCTCTGTGTTCCTGCACGGCCATATAAGAGGGACGGATGATCTTGCCTCCGCCGATCAATTCTTCCATGCGATGAGCGCTCCAACCGGCGATACGGGCAATGGCGAAAATGGGAGTGTAAAGTTCCATGGGCAAGTCCAGCATACTGTAGATGAAGCCGCTGTAAAAGTCCACGTTGGCCGAAACGCCCTTGTAGATTTTCCGCTCTTCGGCGATGAGCTTGGTGGCCAGACGTTCCACATTGCTGTAAAGCTGAAATTCGTCGGTGCGGCCCTTCTCTTTTGAAAGGCCTTCCACAAACCGCGCCATGATCTTGGCGCGGGGGTCGGAGAGGGAATATACCGCGTGGCCCATACCGTAAATCAAGCCGGATTTGTCAAAGGCTTCCTTATGCAGCAGTTTTGCCAGATAGGCTTCCACTTCGTCGTCGTCGTTCCAGTCTTTCACGTGGTTTTTGATGTCCTCGAACATCTTCACGACCTTGATGTTGGCGCCGCCGTGCTTGGGGCCTTTCAAGGAACCCAGGGCCGCGGCGATGGCGGAATAAGTATCCGTTCCGGAAGAGGTGACTACGTGGGTGGTAAAGGTGGAGTTGTTGCCGCCGCCGTGGTCCGCGTGGAGGATCAGGGCGATATCCAGTACACGGGCTTCCAGCTCGGTGTAAGAGCAGTCGGGCCTTAAGATGCGCAGGATGTTTTCCGCGGTGGAGAGCTTGGGGTCGGGCTGGTGGATGAACAGGCTTTGACCATCGTGATAGTGGCGGTACGCCTGATAGCCGTAGACCGAAAGCAGGGGGAACAAGGCAATGAGCTGCATGCTCTGGCGCAGCACGTTGGGAATAGAAATATCTTCGGCATCCTCATCATAAGAATAAAGGGTAAGCACGCTGCGGGCCAGGGTGTTCATCATGTCGCTGCTGGGAGCCTTCATGATGATATCCCGCACAAAACTGGTAGGCAGCGTGCGGTAAAAGGAAAGAAGCTCGCAGAATGTCCGAAAATGTTCCTGGTCGGGCAGGTCGCCGAACAGCAGCAGATAAGCGGTGCGCTCAAAGCCAAAGGTATCTTCCTTGGGCTGGCGGCGTACCAGTTCTTCTACATTGTAGCCTCGGTAATAAAGCTGGCCCTCGCAGGGTACGCTTTGCCCGTCCACGGTTTTGCTGGAGATGATCTCCGAGATGTTGGTCAGCCCGGTAAGCACGCCTTTGCCGTTCAAATCCCGCAGGCCCCGCTTTACATCGTATTTCACATAGAGTTCCGGGTCGATCTTGCTGTTTTCCACGCACATGTCGGCAAACATGCGCACCTCTGGTTTGATCTCCGAGTAGATAGACATTTGAAAAACTCCTTTCATCCTGGCGCTGGTCTAAAAAGCGCCGCGCGTCCTTTTTTTGGCGCGTTCTCGTTTTTTATCGATATACCATACCCTCCAACTTACTTAGAAGTGATGTATTACACTTTATTATACGAAAGTGCAGGCCCCGGCGCAAGGGGAAGTTTGTAAATTTTTTATAAAAAGAGGGAAATTTTTATGAAAAAAGGTATTACCCGTTGGATGAAGAACCTGGCGGTGTTGGGGTCAGTATTTCTTTGCGTGTGGTGCGCCGCTATGAAATTTCAAGATTGGGCAGCGGAACAAGGAGGGGACGCCTTGCTTTTCGCGGCGGGGATGAAGGCCCAGGCAGCCTCGGAAACACCGCCCACCCCAGTTCCGGAGGAGGGAGCAGTGCAGGAGGAGACCTCCCAGTATTTCCTGCCGGATGACGGGGTGGTTTCCCTTACGCAGGCCCTGGACCCCCAAACATCCGTTACCCCAGACCCCAACCGGGCTTCCGCCCCGGTGGAGGAGATTCAGCTGGAAGGCGGGACCCAGGTGGGGAATTTCTTCGTCAAAGACAGCACAGGCTCCGGCACGGATCTGAACGCCGCTTTGCAGGAAACGCCTTCCGTCCATTTGAAAGGGGACGGCAGCGTAGAAATCTTGATCTATCACACCCATACCAGCGAAGCGTATTCCTCCAGCTATACAGGGTTTTATTATACGGATATGGAAACTCGTACCGGCAATCAGGACCAAAGCGTGGTAGCCGCTGGAGAAGAACTGAAACGGGCGCTGGAAGCCATGGGCTTCGGCGTGGTCCACGATACCACTGTGAACGATACCTTATATAATGGTTCGTATGACCGTTCTTGGGAAGTGATACAAAAAAATCTGGAAGAATACCCCACCATTCAAGTGACCATCGATGTGCACCGGGATTCCATGACCACCGAAAGCGGTGTGAAATACAAGCCTACCGTAACGGTGGATGGACGGAAAGCGGCGCAGGTGATGCTCATCGCCGGATGTGACGCTGACGGCGGGTGGGGGGATTTCCCCCGCTGGGAGGAAAACCTGCGGTTGGCCTTGCGGGTTCAGGAAAAGCTGCAAACATTATATCCAGGGTTTGCCCGTCCTTTGAATTTTTCCAACAGCAAATACAACATGAACGCTACGCCGGGCTCTATGTTGGTGGAAGTGGGCACGGAAGTGAACACCGTCAGCGAAGCCCGCTATGCCGGCCAGCTGGTGGGGCAGGCTTTGGGCCAGGTGCTGAAAGAATGTAAATAAATCCGGAGGCTTTTTAAATGGAAAAAATACGCATTTGAAAAGCTGTTTATTTCCCTTCTGCCGGGATATCCTAACGGCAAAGGGGGCGGGATGATGAAACATAAAAGAAGCCGGGTTTTTGGATTGTCTTTGGGAATTTCCTTGTTCGTGTTCCTCACAGTAGCGGGCTGCATTGTGGTGGATGCCCAGGGGCGCAGGCTCAGCTTTGGGGACGACCAGCCTCCGTTCTATGTGGAGCACCTTCCAGATGGTCAGGCACGCATGGAAGTAAAGCTTTTCGGTATGGAGACCAGTTTCGATGTCACGCAGGCGGACCGGGCTTTTAATATGGTGCGGGAGTTCTTCTGCCTGCCGGGTTCCTGACGATGCGGAGCAGAAAGAAGCGGCGGATGGTATGGGTCCTGGCGCCGTTGGGGTTGCTGGCGCCCCTGTGGCGCCATGCGGAAGGGCCGGCGGCCCTTTTTCCTGTCCTTCAAGAAGTCTCCCCCCAGCTTGTGGGCATTTGTGGGTGGGCATTGGTGGGATTGGGTTTTTTCGCCGTGGCCCTCACCGCCCTGTTGGGTCCCCGCGCCAGAGAAAGAAAGCCCAGCTTTTGGCCCTTTCGTCCGCAAGGAATGTTTTTCCTGCCTGTACATCATCGAAATAAAAAGCATTGAAAAGAGAGGAATGAACCTCTCTTTTTTTGAGAAATCCCCAAGATGTAGGGGAATATTCCTCTGTTTGTAACAATTTTGAAATAAATTTACAAAATAATTCTAATATAGAAATATAATTCTTGTTTCATGGTATACAATGCTACACGTTGAAAAATTTATGTAAATATAGCTTCAGTCTTTCATTTGCAGTGAGGAGGAAAAGCTTACCATGAACAAGAGATTTATCAAACGTCTGTGCACCGGCCTTATGGCCCTGTGCGTGGCAGTAATGACGCCTTTGACCGTGTCGGCTGAAACGGTGGCCCAAATTCAAGAAGAACAGAACCGTTTGGAAGCTGAAAAGCAGGAGTTGCAGAACAAGCTGGAACAGCTTCGCAACGAAGAAGCTGAAAAGCAAGCGTATCAGGATACCTTGCAGGAACAGATCAACGTTTTGCAGGAGCAGATCGATACCACCCGGAAAAATATCGACGATTTGAACAAGAGCATCACGGAGCTGACCTTGAAGCTGGATGCTTCGGAAAAAGAGGTGCAGCACACCATCGACGAGTTCAAAAAGCGTCTGGTGGCCATTTACACCGCGGGCAATGTTAGCACGTTGGAGATCTTGTTGGACTCCGACAGCCTCAGCGAGTTTACCGCCCGTTCCACTATGTTGGAGAACATGACCGCCCATGACCAGGAATTGGTGGACGAGCTGCAAGCTTATATGGATTCCACCAGTGCTGAGCGGGAAGAGCGGCAGAAGCAGATGGAAAAAGTTGCGGAACTGAAAAAGTCTTTGGAGAGCCAGCAGGAAGAGCTGGACGCTCTTTATGAAGAAAACGCTGCCGCCATTGTAGAAATCCAAGGGGCGCAGGGCGCTACGGAAAACGCTCTGGAAGCCAATGAGGAAGAACTGGCTGCCAGTGAAGCGAAAATGCTGGCTGCTATCGAGGCTCAGAAGGCTGCGGAAGAGGCCGCGAAACAGGAAGCTGCCCAAAACGGAGGCGGAAGTGTTTCCGGAGGAAACATCTCTTATCCTTCCGGTGGCGGCGGGGTAGAAGGATTCAATCCCATTTGGCCTCTGCCCGGTGTGACGTACATTTCCGCCGGCTATAACGGCTATCCCGGCCACAAGGGTCTGGACATTGCCGGACCTTACGGCACTCCCGTAGTAGCTGCTGCGGACGGCACTGTAATCGAAGCAAACTCCACTGACTCCTGGGGTATGTCCTGGGGCTATTATGTGCTGATCTATCACAACAGCACATACACCACCCGTTATGCCCATTTAAGCTCTGTGGCGGTTTCTGGTAACCAGTATGTCACTGCCGGCACAGTGGTGGGCTATGAGGGCGCTACCGGAAACGTGACTGGTCCTCACCTGCACTTTGAGGTGTATCAGAACGGTACCCGCGTAGACCCCATGCAGTTCCTGTAAAAAATGCTATCCCCCTGACGTGGAAACACGCCGGGGGTATTTTTTTGCTGTTCCACGTTCTGGCTGAGCCCCTGAGGAGTATTCCTTTTTCAAGAAAATTTCAATTTTCTGCTAACCTTTTCATAATTCCTGCGTCTAATAAGTACAAAGATGTAAAAAAGGGGCGTGAGGAATGTGGAAAGACTGGTAGAAATGCCTAGGATTCGAAAAAGAGAAAAACAGCCGAGAAGGGTAATCTTTTTAAAGCTGTTATGCGTATTTTCCGGAATCGTTTTAGGGGTGTTGCTGCTGAAATCCCCTGCCGTAGCCATGCTGTTTGCCGAAGAAGAACAAAAAGGAAACGGCAAGGTAGACGCGCCTTTTATCGATCAAAGGGACAAGTACCCCACCGGCTGCGAGAGCGTCACCGCGGTGATGGCTTTGCAGTACGCCGGGGTGGAAATTACGGTGGAGGAATTTATCGACCAGTATTTGCCCCAGGGAGAAGCTCCCCATTATGACGAGTGGGGGAACTACATCGGCGCCGACCCATGGGAAGAATTTTTGGGCAGTCCTTATTCCGAAGAAGGCTGGGGCTGTTACGCCCCGGTAATCGCCGGAGCAATAGAGCAAGTGCTTTCCGACCGTGAGGTTTCCGGGTTAGAGGTGAAAGAGCTCAGAGGGAAAGACCTTTCCACTCTTTGCGAGGAATATGTGGAAAATGATGTGCCGGTCATGGTGTGGGCTACTATTGATATGGAAGAGCCTGTGGAATCTACAGAATACATATTGGAGGACACGGGAGAGGAGTTTACGTGGATTTATCCGCTCCACTGTCTGCTGCTTACCGGCGCGGATGAAGATTTCTATTATTTCAACGACCCGCTGGCGGGGAAAGATGTACCATACCCCAAAGACCAGGTGGAAACAGCTTATCGCGGAGTGGGGGCGCAAGCGATAGCGTTGTGTTCCTGATGGGGCGAAAAAAAGACCTGCAAGTTTCACGCTTGCAGGTCTTTTGCATTCTTAAATAATGGGGGATGTAAATGTAGAAATCATCCAAGGGCCACATCCAGCACCATCATTACCAGAAAGCCAGCCATCACGCCCAAAGTGCCAATGTTGGAATGTTCTCCCAAATGGGCTTCGGGAATCAGTTCTTCCACCACCACATACATCATAGCGCCTGCGGCAAAAGCCAGCAGCCAGGGGAGCAAAGGCTGGATGCTTCCGGCTATTAACACGGCTAAAATGCCGAATATGGGCTCTACAATGCCAGAAAGCCCGCCGTAGATAAAACTTTTCCAGGCGGGTACGCCTTCTTGCCGAAGGGGAAGGGAGATGGCCGCGCCTTCGGGGAAATTCTGAATGCCCATGCCGATAGCCAAAGCCATTGCTCCGGTGTAAAGGGCGGGATCATTGCCGTGCTGGGCTGCCAGAGCAAAGGTAAAACCTACCGCCATGCCTTCGGGGATGTTGTGAAGGGTCACAGCGAAGATCAGAAGGGTGGTGCGCTTCCACGAAGAGGACCGGCCTTCCGGTTTGTCAGCGCCGATATGTAAGTGGGGAATCAGAGAATCCAGCGCCATCAGGAAACCGATTCCCAAAAGGAACCCGCCTGCGGCCGGAACCCATCCGATCATCCCTTGGTTTTCCGCCTCTTCAATGGCGGGGATCAGCAGGCTCCAAACAGAAGCGGCGATCATCACACCGGCGGCGAACCCCAAGAAGATGCGCTGTGCCCCGTCGTTCACCTTGGTCCGAAAGAAAAATACCATAGAGGCACCCAAAGCGGTCATAAAAAAGGTAAAACCTGTCCCAGCCGCGGCCCAAAGCACGGATTGTCCCATAAAAAGCACTCCTGTTTTAAAAAATCTCTGTTCAGCCCCGATTATACAGGGGATTAGGGCATTTGTCAAAGGCCAGTAAAAAGAGCATCCCGGTTTGGGATGCTCTTCATAAACGGTATGGGATGTGATTTTATTCCAATTCCAAAGCGCCGGTATACAGCTGATAGTACGTGCCGTGCTGGGCAATCAGGTCCTGGTGGGTGCCGCGCTCGATGATCCGGCCGTGGTCCAGCACCATGATGGCGTCGGAGTTCTGCACGGTGGAAAGCCGGTGCGCAATGACGAATACTGTGCGGCCTGTCATCAAAGCGTCCATGCCCCGCTGTACAATGGATTCCGTGCGGGTGTCGATGGAGGAAGTAGCTTCGTCCAAGATCATAACCGGCGGGTCGGCCACCGCAGCCCGGGCGATGGACAGCAGCTGGCGCTGGCCTTGGCTCAAGCTGGCGCCGTTGCCGGAAAGAGGAGTGTCATAGCCCTGGGGCAGGCGGGTGATGAAATCGTGGGCGCCGGCAAGCTTGGCAGCGGCGATGCACTCTTCATCGGTAGCGTCCAAACGGCCGTAGCGGATGTTGTCCATCACAGTGCCGGTGAACAGGTTGGTGTCTTGCAGCACCATGCCCAGAGACCGGCGAAGATCCGCCTTTTTGATCTTGTTGATATTGATGCCGTCGTAGCGGATCTTTCCGTCGGCGATGTCGTAGAAACGGTTGATCAAGTTGGTGATAGTGGTTTTTCCCGCGCCGGTAGAGCCGACAAAAGCCACTTTCTGGCCAGGTTTGGCGTAAAGGCTGATGTTGTGCAGCACAGTCTTATCCGGAGAGTAACCGAAATCCACATCGAAAAGCTGCACGTCGCCTTCCAGCTTGGTGTAAGTGACGGTCCCATCGCTGTGGGGATGTTTCCAGGCCCACAGGTTGGTGCGTTCTTTGCATTCTGTCAAGTTGCCGTTGGCATCCTCTTTAGCGTTGACCAAAGTCACATAGCCTTCATCGGTCTCAGGCTTTTCATCCAGCAGACCGAAAATACGCTGGGTGCCGGCCAAGCCCATGATGACCAGGTTCAGCTGGTTGGAAACCTGCCCGATACTTCCGGCGAACTGCTTGGTCATGTTGAGGAAGGGCACCACAATGCTGATGTTGAAAGCCAGCCCGGAAATGCTGATGTTGGGGGCGTTTACCGTGAGCAGGATGCCGCCGATCACTGCCACGCACACATAAAGCACGTTGCCGATGTTGTTCAAGATGGGCATGAGCATGTTTGCGTAGCGGTTGGCCTTTTCAGAGTTGTAAAACAGCTCGTCGTTGACCTTGTCGAATTCTTCCTGGGCTTCTTTCTCGTGGCAGAATACTTTGACCACCTTCTGGCCGTTCATCATTTCTTCCACGAAGCCCTCTGTCCGGCCGATGGCCTGCTGCTGGCGGACAAAGAACTTGGAGGACTGCCCGCCGATTTTGTTAATGACCTGGACCATGCAGAGCACACCCAGCACTACTACTAAGGTGAGCCACAAGCTGTAATAAATCATGATGCAAAGCACCGTGAAAATGGTAACGCAAGAGATGAGCAGCTGAGGAATACTCTGGGAGATCATCTGGCGAAGGGTATCAATGTCGTTGGTGTAGTAGCTCATCACGTCGCCGTGATTGTGTGTGTCGAAATACTTGATGGGAAGGTTCTGCATGCCGTTGAACATGCGTTCACGCATTTTGGCGAGAGAACCTTGAGTAATGATAGCCATCAGCTGGTTGTACAAGGTACCGGCGATTAAGCTCAGCACGTAAAACACCACCAGAATCCCCACCAGACGCATGATCTGGCCGGAAACAGAGGCCCAATCGCCAGTCTGCCAGCTCTGTTCCACAGCTGCAATGATATTCTGCATAAACACCGAGGGAATGGAGCTGACAATAGCGTTGAACAATATGCAAAACAGGGTGATTGGCAGCAAAACAGGATAAAAGCTGAACAGCATTTTAACCAGCCGCACCAATACGTCTTTGCGCTGGCCTTTCGCCAAAGGCGCGCCGTGTCCTTTTTTCATCATTGCGCTTCAACCTCCTGTTTTTGAGAATTGGCTTTGTTTTGCGAGGTGTAGATTTCCCGGTAAATATCGCTGGAGCGCAATAGTTCCTCGTGGGTGCCCATGGCGCTGATAGATCCGTTTTCCATCACAATGATGCGGTCGGCATCCTGCACGGAGGCAACCCGCTGGGCAATGATGATCTTGGTGGTTTCGGGAATGAATTTCCGGAAGCCTTGGCGGATCAAAGCGTCGGTGCGGGTATCCACCGCGCTGGTAGAGTCATCCAGAATGAGGATCTTGGGCTTTTTCAGCAAAGCTCTGGCGATGCACAAACGCTGTTTCTGGCCGCCGGAGACGTTGGAGCCACCCTGCTCGATGTATGTATCGTATTTCATGGGGAACTGTTGGATAAACTCATCCGCCTGAGAAAGACGGCAGGCTTCCTCCAGTTCTTCGTCTGTTGCGTTGGGATTGCCCCAGCGCAGGTTGTCTTTGATTGTGCCGGAGAACAGTTCGTTCTTTTGCAGCACCACGGCCACCTGGTTGCGCAGGGTTTCCAGATCGTAGTTGCGCACATCTATCCCACCCACTTTCACAGCGCCTTCGGAGGCGTCATACAGACGGGGAATTAACTGGATCAGGCTGGTTTTGGAAGAACCGGTGCCGCCTAATATGCCCACAATCTCCCCCGACTTGATATGCAGGTCAATGTCCGATAAAGCCATGCGGGAGGCTTTCTTGGAATATTTAAAGCTCACATGATCAAAGTCGATAGAACCGTCTTTCACTTCCATTACGGGGTTTTCCGGGTTGTGCAGAGTGCTTTCCTCATTGAGCACCTCCACAATACGTTCGGCGGATTCCATAGACATGGTGATCATCACGAAAATCATGGAAAGCATCATCAAGCTCATGAGAATTTGAAAGCTGTAGGTTAGCAGAGAGGACATCTGTCCCACATCCAGTTCCATGCCCTGAGAAGTGATAACGGTATAAGAGCCGAAGGAAAGCACGAACACCATCACGGCGTAGATGCAGAACTGCATCAAAGGATTGTTGATGGCCAAAATGCGTTCTGCTTTGGTGAAATCTTTTTTCACATCTTCGGCGGCGAAGTTGAATTTCTGCTTTTCATAGTCTTCCCGCACATAAGATTTTACCACCCGCATACCCCGGATGTTTTCCTGTACCGAAGCGTTCAGCGCATCGTATTTGCGGAACACCCGGCGGAACAGGGGCATGGTCTTGCGGATGACGAAAATCAGCCCAATCCCCAGCACGGGAATGGTGAACAGAAAGATGAACGCCATCTTTCCACCCATCACAAAGCCCATGACGAAAGAGAATACCAGCATCAGCGGGCAGCGGATGGCGGTGCGGACGATCATCATATAAGCCATCTGCACGTTGGTGATATCGGTGGTCAGACGGGTCACCAGGCTGGAAACGGAAAAACGGTCGATGTTCTCGAAGGAATAGCCTTGGATCTTATAGAACATGTCCTTGCGCAGATTGCGGGCAAAGCCGCAGCTGGCGGTGGAACAGGCGGCGCCGGCCAGCGCGCCGAAGGCCAAAGAAAGGCCGGCCATTACAATTAAAATGAGGCCATAGGTCAAAAGGCGCGACATGGCAATGCCCCGCTGGATCTCATTGACCAGGTTGGCGATGACGAAGGGGAGGATACATTCCATGATCACTTCCCCGGTGACGAAAACGGGGGCCAAGATGGATGGCTTTTTGTACTCCCGAATGCTTTTTGCCAGAGTTCTTATCATAGCAAAACCTTCCTTTCCAATAGTTCCCCCCACCAGTCCCGCCCAAAGGCTGGGACTCCCGCAAACATACAAAACCGCCCGGCGGAACCCATATGGCCTCGGGGACGGTGCGGGAAGGGAATAAAAAATATTTGTTAGGTATCGAACTAATTTTAAGGCAAATTAATTTCTTTGTCAAGGGTTTTAGAGGGAAAAAATTACGGATTCAGAAAGCCTAAAAAAGGAAGGCAAATAGCGGCCGGGGCTGTGTGGTAAGAGGGAGGGAGCTTTCGGCGCGCCCTTGCAAAGAATCAATTTTTTTGATAGAATAATCATTAAAAAATGGAAACAGCGTGGGGAAAGTGGGCCTTCGGGCCCTTTTTCCTTATAAATGAAAGGGGAGGCGTTTCGGTGGAAGATACTCAGAAAACAGAATTGTTCGAACGAATGCCCGTTCCCCGGGCGGTGATGAAGCTGGCAGTGCCAACGGTGCTCAGTTCCTTGGTGATGGTGCTTTACAACCTGGCGGACACTTACTTTGTAGGCATGCTCAACGACGCGGTGCAGAATGCGGCGGTCACTTTGGCGGCGCCGCTGCTGCTGGCGTTTAACGCGGTGAACAACCTTTTCGGCGTGGGAAGTTCCAGCATGATGAGCCGTGCCTTGGGCAAAAAGGATTATGACACAGTATACCGCAGTTCCGCTTTTGGATTTTATTGCGCGATCATAGCGGGGCTGCTGTTTTCCGTGGCGTATACGGTGTTTCAGCGGCCGCTGCTGGTCTTGCTGGGGGGCACTGCGGAAACTTTGGACGCTACCATGGCTTATGCCCGCTGGACGGTGACCTTTGGGGCGGTGCCTGCCATCCTCAATGTGGTGATGGCGTATCTGGTGCGGTCGGAGGGCTCTGCCATGCACGCCAGCATCGGCACCATGAGCGGCTGTTTCCTCAACATCCTGCTGGACCCAATCTTTATCCTCCCCTGGGGGCTGAACATGGGCGCGGCAGGAGCCGGCCTGGCCACATTCCTTTCCAGCTGCGTGGCGTGCTTGTATTTCTTTACATTGCTGTATTTCAAACGGGGGAAAACTTACGTGTGCATCAAGCCCTCCATGTTTGGGTTCCGCAAACAGATTGTGGTGGGTGTGTGTACGGTGGGCATCCCGGCTTCCATCCAGAACCTTTTGAACGTTACCGGCATGAGTGTGCTGAATAATTTCACCTCGGGTTTTGGTTCCGACGCTGTGGCGGCCATGGGCATTGCCCAGAAGATCAACTCGGTGACGGTGCAGATCGCCTTGGGTCTTTCCCAGGGCATCATGCCGCTGATCAGCTACAATTATGCCAGCGGCAACGTAAAGCGGATGAAAAAGACCTTTTTCTTTACGGCCCGCATCGCTCTTGCGTTCCTGATATTGATGGAGATCGTCTACTTTTTTGGAGCCCATATATGGGTGGGCCTGTTCATGCAGAACCCCCATATCGTGGATTACGGCTCTCAGTTCCTGCGGGGTTTCTGTTTGGGTATGCCCTTTTTGGCCATGGACTTTTTGGCGGTGGGCGTGTTCCAGGCCACAGGCTTGGGCAAAAACGCTTTCCTGTTCGCCGTATTGCGGAAAGTGGTGCTGGAGATCCCCGCGCTGTTCCTTTTGAACACGTTGTTCCCCTTGTATGGTTTGGCATACGCACAGTTTGTGGCGGAGATCATCCTCTGCGTGGCGGCGGTGATCGTCTTGGCACGGTTGTTCCGCAAGTGGGAACAGCGCTACCAAAAGCCTGAAAACCAATCGGAATGAGTCCTTGATAAAAGAAAAAGCCTCCGTGCAGGAGGCTTTTTTTTATGCTTTGCAAAATAGAGCTTATTCTGTGCGCAGGGCTACCACAGGGTCTTTCTTGGAAGCGCTGCGGGAAGGGATGATGCCAGAGAAAAGAGTCAGGCCCGTGCTGATGAGCACCAAAACAAGGGCCACTTGGGGCGGCAAGAATGCGTTGAGGGTCTCGATCCCTGTCACGTTGTGGAGAATGGCGTTGATGGGGATGCACAGCAGCCAGGTGATGATCACGCCCAAAGCGCCGGAAGCAAACCCGATGATGATGGTCTCGGCGTTGAACATCCGGGATACGTTCCGCTTAGAAGCGCCGATAGCCCGGAGGATGCCGATCTCTTTGGTACGTTCCTGGACGGAGATCAACGTGATGACGCCGATCATGATGGAGGAGACGATCAGGGACACTGCCACAAAGGCGATGAGCACATAGGTGATGGCGTTGATGATGGTGGTGATGGAGGACATCATCAGACCGATATAGTCGGTATACTGGATCTCCTGCAAATCGTCCACAGAGGCGTTGTAATCGGCGATTGCCTGCTCGATCACGTCTTTATTCTCAAAGGAAGAAGCATACAGGTTGATGGAAGCGGGGTCGTCCAAGTCCACATAGCCCAGCTTCAGCAGGTTATCCTCATAGGTGGAGTCGGAGAAGGTCAGCACCTGGTCGTAATATTCCCCGCATTGGGCAGCGGTGTAAGTCTCCATGGCGGCATCCAATGCGGAGGCCATTTGAGCGGGGTCCATGCCTGCCATCTGCTGCTGTACCTGGGCAGCGTACTGGGCACGGTATTGCTCTTCCCACATCTGGGTGAACAGGTCGGAAAGTTCCTGGTCGCTCATAGAAGAGAGATAATCCTGCACTTCTCCTTCTTCCAGCCCGGCCTGGTTTATAAGGGCTTCCATCATGGATTCTTCCATCTGCGCCCGGTCCATAGAGCCCACAGACTCGTTTACGGCGTCGTCCACCTGTTCCTGGGTGGGCAGGCTTTGAATGGCCAGGTAAGTGTCCGCCTTGCCCTTTTCGTCCAGCAGGGAAACATATTCCCGGAAAGCGGCTTCTTTTTCCTCGTCGGTCAAGTCGCCGGTAGTTTCCTCAAAGGGCAGGCCGGTAAAGATGTCTTTGCCGGGGGTTTCCATCTGCGCCTTCACAGCCGGGGAATCCGCCCCCTGCTGGGCCATATATTCCGTCAGGGCGCTGGTATAGCCGATGGAACCGGAAAGCATGTGGGAAGAAGCTTGCTCGTTGGGGCGGATGATACCGGAAACTTTTAAAGCGATGCCGTTATCGTAAAGATACCGCAGGCCTGCGTCGGTTTCCCGCAGATCGGTATAAAGTCCGGTGGCCTCGTCGAAAGCGTAGCAGTCGGAGTTCAAAATGGTTTTATACTCCCGGGAACAGATGTCTTCATAGCTCCAGCTTTGGGATTCCAGTTTTACTTCTGTCTGATCTACCGCCGCCTGCATGATGGCGTCCATTTCCTCCTGGGGCTTTAAGCCCAAGGCGTAAAGGGCCATGTCGTCCAGTTCGTTGTTTTCGTCCAGCACCAGCACTACTTCGTTGTAATCGTTGGGCCAAGAGCCATACACCAGGTCATACTGGCTTTCCAGCATGGGGCTGATCAAGGCGCCGTTGTCGCCGGGGAGCATTTCCTGCCACAGCGTCATGGAGCCCCCTGAAGGAGACAGGGAGGAGAGCGCTTCCATGCCCCCGTAGCTTTCCCGCAAATCGTTCATGGCGCCCATGTCCACGCCGAAGTATTCCCGCATCAACTCCTCCATCAATTCTTGGGAGTCGGAATGGAGGATGGTCCCATCCACGGTTTCGGTGTAGACGAGAAGCTGGGTATCGTAGGTATACTGCACGCCGCTGACCGCGGTGGAAAGAACATCCTCCGGGTCGGCCCGGCGTTTTTCCAAATATTCTTTAAAAGACCGCAGGTCATTTTCGATGGTGTCGGCGGCGCTGAGGGCGTTGACCATGTTGTAGACCATGGGCTTTTCGTAGATATTTTCCAGGTCGTGGTCATTGCCGGAGTGGGCCGCGTCGATAAATTCCGCCATCAAAGAGCCTAGGTCCATGGTCTGGGCTTCCAGGGTCAGGGGGTAGGAGGAAAGAGTGTCCTCCTGGATGGCATCGATATACGAGGTGGTGCCTTGGCTGACGGCGTAGATCAGCGCGATACCAATGATGCCGATGCTCCCTGCAAAGGAGGTCAAAGCGGTGCGGCCTTTTTTGGTAAACAGGTTTTTCAGGGAAAGCCCAAAGGAGGTGGCGAAAGACATGGAAGGGAGCTTCCCTTTTTGGGCCGCCTGGGATTTTTCTAAAGACCGGGCCCGTTCCTGCTGGGCCTCTTCTTCGGTGAGAGGGGCGGAATCCCCAGTGACTTCCCCGTCCAGCATACGCACGATGCGGGTGGAATACTGCTGGGCCAAATCGGGGTTGTGGGTGACCATGACCACTAGCCGGTTTTGAGAGATCTCCTTGAGTATCTCCATGACCTGGATGCTGGTTTCCGTGTCCAGGGCGCCGGTGGGCTCGTCGGCCAGAATGATATCCGGGTCGTTGACAATGGCCCGGGCGATAGCTACCCGCTGCATCTGCCCGCCGGACATTTCGCTGGGCCGTTTGCGGAGCTGGCTGCCAAGCCCCACTTGTTCCAAAGCTTCCTTGGCCCGGCGGCGGCGCTCCCCCTTGGATACGCCGGAAAGGGTCAGGGCCAGTTCCACGTTTTGCAAAACCGTCTGATGGGGAATCAGGTTATAGCTTTGGAACACGAACCCAACGGAGTGGTTCCGGTAGGCGTCCCAGTCCCGGTCCCGGAAATCCTTGGTGGACCGGCCGTTGATCACCAGGTCGCCGGAGGTGTACTGGTCCAGCCCGCCGATGATGTTGAGCAAGGTGGTCTTGCCGCAGCCAGAGGGCCCCAGGATAGAGACGAACTCGCTTTCCCGGAATTGCAGGTCTACGCCCTTGAGCGCTTCTACCGGCTGGCCGCCGGCGGGATATTCCTTGGTGATGTGTTTTAGTTCCAGCATAAGGGGAATGATCCTTTCTAAACGAATATAGCAATGTCCGGGTTTGCCGGCCCGCCTTTCCCACAGAATAGAAGGAATGGCGCATATTTGGTATTATAGCACATTCCGATGGGTTTATGTTACAGAAAGGTAAATCCTTGGAAAATGCAAAGGACCCGCTCCTCCTGCCGATTGCAGAAAGAGGGGTCCTCAAAACTCCCCAAAATCACGAAAGACGTCCGGCTGTTCCGGGGCCTTTCTATTGCCGGGTCAAATACCCAGCACGTCTCGCAGATAAATGCGGGAAACCTCCGCAGAATGGAAATTGCACACCTCGGGACAATCCAGCTCTACACAGAGCACGCCGTCGAAGCCCACTTCTTCCAAAGCGGCTTTCACCGCGGGAAAGTCCACCGTGCCGTGGCCCAGGGCCCGGAAAGTACCCATCTTGTCACGGCCTTCCGCCTTGGAAAGGGCGTAGGTGTCCACATCCTTTAAATGCATGTAAGCGATACGATTGCCATATTGGCGAATCAGTTTGGCAGGGTCCATCCCCGCCAGAGTGGTGTGAGCGGTGTCGAAGCAGAAGGACACATACTCGGGGTTGGTGTGCTGGGCAAAGTAATCGATGTCGCTTTGCCAGAACACGCAGGTGCCATAGTGGGGGTGGAAGCACAGGGTCACGCCCCGTTCTTTGCCATAGGCGCCCACTTCGTTGGCCACATAGCACATTTTGTCCAGCATCTCTGGGTTGGTGGGGCGCTCGGTGGGGCCGTCGTCTCCAAAGCCGGCGTTCTGGCAGTTGTACCATTTGCCGCCGATAGCCGCCACAAAATCGACCTGCTCCTTGGCGATGCGGATGGCTTCTTCCACGTCAAAGGTAAAGTGGCCATACAGGTTGACCAGGTCCACGCCGCATTCCTTGGTCATGTCTACCAGTTCCTGGGGGTTCTCGGCGTAATAATCCCGGATAAAGGCGAAGTTCTCCACTGTGTCGTAGCCCAGGAATTTGCATTCCTGAAAAGACTGCTTCAGCTGTTTCTTGGCTTCTTCGGGCTCTTTGGCGTTGATCCAAGTCCAGCCTGTGTATGCTGCTTTCATCGGTGATTCCTCCTATCCAAAATAAAATGTATGTCTGGCCCTCAGTCATCCAGAATCCCGTGCATGGGGTTGTTCCCCATAGGCGCGGTGCGGGTATAGTTTGTTTGCAAGGGGATGTAGGCGCCCTGCTGGCAGGATTTGGAGAAGCTTGTCATGATCTCCAGCACATGGCGCTGTTGCTGGTAATTGGCCCGGTGATCCCGGCCGGTGCGCAGAGCTTTGCACATATCCGCCAAGCCCAGAGCACGGCTGTTGCTGCTGTAATCGTACAGCAGGGGAATCTCCTTGTAGCCGTTGTAGAACTGGGGCGCGGTCTTTTTCTCCAACGCCGGGTCGGTTTTGGGAGCCGCCGCCTGGTCCTCGGGCCGCAGCAGCATCACAGGGCCGTCGAAGGTGTTGGGGTCGGGCACTACCAAAGTGCCTTTGGTGCCGTAAACCTCGAAACGGGCTTGGGCGCCTGGGGCGTAGTACACGTCAAAGGTGGTGAAAATCTGGGCAATGGCGCCGCTTGAGAACAAGATATTTCCCGAAAGGTACGTATCCACGTCCACGGTGATATCCTCACCGTAGTGGGGCTCTGAGGTGATGGTGCGGTGGGGGAAAGTCTGCTTTGTCATACCCATCACGCCCTTGGCCTCGCCCAACAGCTGAACCAAAGCGGTGACGTAATAGGGGCCCATGTCCAGCATGGGGCCGCCGCCCCGCTTGTAGTAGAATTCCGGGTCGGGGTGCCAAGTCTCATGGCCGTGGCACACCATGGCGCAGCTGGCGCCCACCACGTCGCCGATGAGGCCGTCGTCGATGATTCGGCGGGCCGTCTGGATGCCGGCTCCCATAAAGGTATCGGGAGCGCCGCCCAGCCGCAGGTTTTTCTCTTCCGCCAAGGCCACCAGCTCACCGGCTTCCTCCATGTCCACTGCCAAAGGCTTTTCGGAATAGACATGCTTGCCGTGAAGCAGCGCCTGTTTTGTTACCTCATAGTGCTCGTGAGGCCGGGTCAGGTTGAGGATAACCTCCACCTCCGGGTCGTTAAAGGCTTCGTACATATCTTTATAGATTTTAGGTTCTCTCGCCGAGACGCCTTCCTCGATCTGCTCTTTCACATAAGCGGCACCTTTTTCCGCCCGCTCTGGGATCAGGTCGCACACGCCTACCAGGTCCAGCTCCCGGAAAACATGGGTGATGTTCTGCAAGTAGATACCGCTGATAGCGCCGACACCGATCATGGCTACCTTCACCTTTTCCATAAGGCAGCTCCTCCATTTCCGTCATTTGTCATGACTTTTGGTTGCATTATAGCATCCTTTCTGGTAGAATACGTGCTAAAAGATGATATTTTACTGCCAATTATTGCGGTTTTGCAGAGCCTTTTTTTAGGGCTTGGCTGTTAGAGGTGACAAACGATGCATGCCTTTTTTGAAGCCCGGCAAGAGCCTTTTTCCATACACCGTTCCAAAGGGCTGACGTTCCCCCTTCATCTGCACCCTCAGTTAGAACTGTTCCTGGTGCTTTCGGGGAGTTCCTCGGTAACTGTGCGGGGGCAGACCAAAGTGCTGGAGCCAGGAACCCTGGCGGTGATATTTCCCAACCAGGTCCACGGTTACACCGCCCTGGAGCCCCAAACAGAAGCGGCCCTGCTGGTGTGCGACCTTTTCTATACCGGAGGATATGGGGAGACACTGCTCCGAAGCCACCCGGAGGACCCTTTTCTTCCCAAAGAACGGGTTCATCCCAACATCCCGTTTGCTTTGCGGGAGATGGAAAAAGAAGGGGGCCAACGTCACAACCCGGTGTTTGGGCCTTTGGTTCAGCTGATGCTGGCCAGGGTTCTGCCGGAATTGTCCCTGGCCCGGAACCTGGCGGCAGACCGGCGGGAGCTGACCTATCAGATTTCTTATTATGTGGGGGAACATTTCCGGGAGCCCCTTACCCTGGGAGAACTGGCCCGGGAACTTGGCATGAACAAATATCACTTGTCCCATGTGTTTTCAGAAAAGATGGGGCAGAGTTTCCCGGCGTACCTTTCCCGTATCCGGCTTTCCCGCGCGTGTTCCGCCTTGGCGGAGACAAACCACTCCGTCACCCAAATCGCCGAGGAATGCGGTTTTGAGAGCCAGCGGTCGTTTTTTCGGGTATTTCAGCAGCAGATGGGTACTACGCCGCTGCAATACCGGCGCGCTGCCCAGGCGGTGACGGAGATATCCTCCCAGCGGGAGGGATAAAGGCGAAAAAAGCCCTGAACCACGGAAAAGTGCGGTCCAGGGCTTTTTGATTGGATTTATGGCAGCAGCGCGTGCAGATGGGGGAAAAGTTCCACGCTGCGCTTTAAGATGCCCTTCAAATGGGCGATGGTGATGCCGTAATTCGTAAAGGGCACTCCGCTGTCACCGGCGGTTTTTTGGCGGTAAGTGATCTCACGCTGGGTGAGCATACAGCCGCCGCAGTGGATTACCAGCCGGTAAGGGGAAAGATCCTCGGGGAAATCCCGTCCGGAAGAGTGTTCCAGCACCAGGTCCTTGCCCGTGTACTCTTTCAGCCATTTTGGAATTTTCACCGTGCCGATATCCTCGCACTGCCGGTGATGGGTGCAGCCTTCGGCGATCAATACCCGGTCGCCGTCTTGCAAACGGTCGATCATGGCCACGCCTTTCACGGCGGGTTCCAAAAAACCTTTGTACCGGGCCATTAAAATAGAAAAGGAAGTAAGAGGGATGTCCTTAGGCGTGTCCCGGTCCACCTGGGCAAAAGCCTGGCTGTCTGTGATCACCATCCGGGGTTTTGTCCCCAGCTTTTGCAGGGTGTCTTTCAAACCGTTTTCTTTGACCACAACAGCGGTGGCGTCTGAGTCCAGCACGTCCCGGATGGTCTGCTGCTGGGGCAGGATGAGCCTGCCTTTCGGGGCGGCGCTGTCAATGGGGGTCACCAGCACCACCAGGTCCCCGGGGGAGAGCAGGTCCCCTACCAGCCGCCGGGAATCCTCTTCGGTTTTGGTCAGCCGGGCAATGCGCTCTTTCAACTCTTCGATGTTCTCCCGTGTCTGGGCGCTGACAGCCAGCTCCTTTTCCCCCAGGGTTTCCGGAGCGGAAGCTAAATCGCTTTTGTTATAAGCCACCAGGTAGGGGATGTTCTTTTGCTCAAAGAGGCGTATCAATTCCTGGTCGGCCGGGGTCTTGCCCTGGGTGGCATCTACCACCAGCACGGCGCAGTCGGCCCGGTTGAGAATCTGCTTTGTTTTTTTCACGCGCAGTTCTCCCAAAGCGCCTTCGTCGTCAAAGCCGGGGGTGTCGATAATGACCACCGGGCCCATGGGCAAAAGCTCCATGGATTTATAGACCGGGTCGGTGGTGGTGCCTTTTACGTCGGAAACCACAGATAGTTCCTGGTTGGTCACGGCGTTTACCACGCTGGATTTCCCCGCGTTGCGCCGGCCGAAAAAGCCAATATGTATCCGCTCACCGGAAGGTGTGTCGTTTAAGCTCATGGGAATTTCCTCCTTTTTTGGGTTGCGCCTCGGGCAAGTTTCGACAGGGGCAGCTTCCTTCGCTCGTGCTGCGCAATAGGTAACGCATGTCCGCGCCGATGGCTTTTGCGGAAAACTCACAGCACGAATTGGGTGCAGCGTCACGCTTCTTAGAAGCGGAAATCGCGGATGCCCTGCTCGATCTTCTCCAAATGGTCTTTGGCGATCTCTTTGACTTTCTCCTTGGGGATGTTTTCCAGTTCCTTTAAAATGAGGGCTTCGCCAATGGCTTTTGTCTCAGGGGCGGCGTAGTCCATCAGGTATTCCTTCAAGGTCATCAAAGCGTTGGGATGGCAGCAGTTTTGAATCTGCCCGCTCTTGCAAAGGCTCATGAACCGGTCGCCGGTGCGGCCTTCCCGATAGCAGGCCGTGCAGAAAGAGGGGATGTATCCCATCTCCATCAGCCAACGGACCACCTCGTCCAAAGTGCGGTTGTCGCTGACATCGAACTGCTCGGTGTCGTGGGGGCGCTCCTCTTCGGTGTAGCCGCCCACGCTGGTGCGGGAGCCTCCGGAAATCTGGGACACGCCCAGGTGCAGCACTTTCTCGCGTACTGTCTGGTTCTCACGGGTGGAGATGATCATGCCGGTGTAAGGCACCGCCACACGGATGCAGGCGCAGATCTTGGCAAAGGTCTCGTCGTCGATGCCGTTGTCGAACTCGTCGGGGTCGATGTCGTCGGCGTGCTTTACGCGGGGCACGCTGATGGTGTGGGGGCCAACGCCGTGTACGGCTTCCAGATGCTCGGCGTGCATCAGCAGCCCGGCGAACTCATACCGGTACAGCTCCAGGCCGAACAGCACGCCCAGGCCCACGTCGTCTATGCCGCCCTCCATGGCACGGTCCATGGCCTCGGTGTGGTAGCAGTAGTTGTGCTTGGGTCCGGTGGGGTGCAGGTGTTCGTAGCTTTCTTTGTGGTAGGTCTCTTGGAAGAGAATATAAGTGCCGATACCGGCTTCTTTCAGCTTCCGGTAGTTTTCCACGGTGGTGGCGGCGATGTTCACGTTCACCCGGCGGATGGCACCGTTTTTATGCTTGATGGAGTAGATGGTGTTGATACATTCCAGAATGTACTCGATGGGATTGTTCACCGGGTCCTCGCCGGCTTCGATAGCCAAGCGCTTGTGGCCCATGTCCTGTAAAGCGATGACTTCCTGGCGCACCTCTTCCTGGGTCAGCTTCTTCCGGGCGATGTGCTTATTTTTCATGTGATAGGGGCAGTACAAGCAGCCGTTGACGCAGTAGTTGGACAGGTACAGAGGGGCGAAGATCACGATGCGGTTGCCGTAGAAGTCCTTTTTGATCTGCTCGGCCAAAGCGTAGAGCTCCTGAATCTTCTCGGGAATGTCGCAGGCCAGCAGGACGGAAGCTTCCCGGTGGGTAAGGCCTTTGCGAAGCCGCGCTTTTTCCAGAATGGCGTCGATCACTTCCACATTGTCCTTGTTTTTGTCGGCGTATTCCAGAGTGTCTAAAATTTCTTGGTGGTCGATAAATTCCTCAGCTTTCAGAGATTTGGGGTTGTACATTACAAAATCAATCCTTTCTTTTGGGTCAGAGAATCTTCCCCGTCAGGGTATTTATATAGTAAGGGCACACGCCCGAACCGATCATCTGTCTGGGGCTATCAAGCTGTCGCCGCGGGCCACAGGGATCTCATAGCCGATCTTCCTCAAATTCTCCCGGAGCAGCTCCAAGCTTTCCGCAGCTTCCGCCCCGGTAGACAATTTGTTATCATACAGCAGGTATTTCCCCCGGGCTTCCTCTGGGGAGAGATTGGGCATCACCACGTTGGCGCCGTGGAGGATTCCCGCTTCCCGGCCGTTGGGCAGCAGGGTGCCAAGGGCGGTGGTGGCGGGCAGCAAAGTTTCCGGCAGAAGCAGGCGGATGACGGACAGCAGGAACAAGGTAAGCTCTCCCGAACCGTTGGGGAAATCCCGGAAGGGTGTGTCGTGCTGGCTCAAAAAGGGGCCTATCCCTACCATATGGGGCTTGAATTCCTTTAAGAACCGCAGGTCGCGCACCAAGTCCTCCAGTGTCTGGTAGGGTGACCCCACCATGAACCCAGCCCCCACCTGGTATCCTAACTCCTTTAGATTAGAAAGGCATTCCATCCGGTGGGAAAGTTGCAGCTCTGGGGGATGCAATTTTTGATAGTGGCTGTCTGTAGCTGTTTCGTGGCGGAGCAGGTACCGGTCGGCCCCAGCTTCTTTCAAGCGCCGGTAGCTTTCCCGGCTCCGCTCTCCCACCGACAGTGTAAGGGCGCAGTCTGGATGGGCTTCTTTGATGGCCCTCACGATCTCCGTCAGCCGCTGGTCGGTGAACCAAGGGTTCTCGCCCCCTTGCAGCACAAAGGTGCGAAAGCCCAAATCGTAGCCCAGGTCGCAGCAGGCCAGGATATCTTCTCGATCCAGCCGGTAGCGCTGGGCCTGCCGGTTGCTTTTGCGGATGCCGCAGTAATAGCAGTCGTTTTTGCAATAGTTCGTGAACTCGATGAGCCCGCGGATAAACACTTTGTTCCCATAGCGGGCCTGGGCCGCGGCTTGGGCCTCTTTCCGCAGGTATTCGGAAACATCCGGGTCACGGTGCTCCAGCAGCCAAAGAAGCTGGCTGGCTTCCAAATCGTGGCAGGCCGCCAGTGTTTCGGCCAGTTGCAGGGCGTTCATTTTTTCACCCCCGCGTAGGCGGTCTTGGAACTGACGCCGGGAAGTTTGCCCACTTTGCCGGAAAGAGCGGAAATGGCGTCTTGGGGGGCGTCCACCGCAATACTGATGATGTTGATGCCTTTCTGCCGGTAAGGGATTCCCATGCGGCCGATGATATATTCCCGGTATTCATGAAGGATCTCGTTTAAGGGTTCCACAGAAAGTTCAGACTCTACCACAATGCCGATAACGGCGATCCTGGTCTCCACAGGCAAAACTCCTTTCAAAGGTGAATGAACAAAAGAAAAAGCCGCACCCTGAGAAGGCACGGCGAAAAATCCGGGAAGTTTCCCGGAAGCAAACTCATTCTAACCGGCCTTCCGCCTCAAATCCTGTTTTTGGCGTCAGGGTCCTATTTTATGGCAAGCGGCTTCCCTGGTGGGAAGTCTTTTCTATTTTACCACAGAAATACTGGGATTTCAAATAAAAATTGCGAAAATTTATTGATTTCATTTTTGAGAAATATAAATAGCAGATCGTGGTTTGGTGATTTTCCTTTTCATTGTAGATGTAAAATGATTAACCAGCAAGAGGGGGATTGCTGGTTTTTGTATCCAAGGAATTGCTCAAAATAGATTTTGGCAGTTGAAACTAGTTTTTGGTGTAGGTTTATAGAAAGAAATAATTGCCCAAAAGGTATTTTTTAATTAAAAAATATAGTTTTTAGTATCAAATTATAAATAAAATATATAAAGAATATTTCTTTTTTTAAAAGTTGCATCGTAAACTAATAGAGAAAAGTTAGGTTTTTTAACTCTTTTTTTTGGAATAACTGTTAAATTCTAAGAAAAGTTTTATTAAATAAACAACAAAAAGGAAGGAAAATATAGAAAATGAAAGAACTTTTTGGAAAAAAAAGTAATATGGATTCTTATATTAGTGTTTTAAACGTGCAAAGTGTGGAATGATTACATAAAACTATTATAAAATATAACTAAAAATTGAAAAGAGCGCTCTTTGAAAAATAAAGAGTGATTTAATATTTCACTTGATTATCACTGGATGGAAAATGACTTGATTTTTTACCCAAAAAGATATATACTTGCTTAGTAAAAGGACTATTATGGGTTCAAACATAGAAATTTGTCGAAGATAAAAAAGAAGGAAGCATATTTCCTGCTTTGGACCGTGCTTCTTTTCAGAAAATTCTGTTTCTCGGGGGAAAATTTGGGCGGGTTTTAAATCTGCATTCTCCCTTATTGTTGTTTCTGTGGCTTGGCGTTTATACATTTTTGCTAAATACTTTTGACAGATAAGAGATTTTTTACGCAGGAAGGGGAATAAAAATGGACTTTCTTTCCAGTAATTCTTTGACTATGATGGAAAAATCCATGGGCTTTTTGTGGACGAAACAGGCAGCGATTTTAGACAATATCGCCAATGCTGAAACGCCCAATTATAAAGCGAAGGTAGTTACGTTTGAAGAGAGCTTCCGGGATAAGCTGGATGCTGCTATGTCTTCCCAAACTCCCCGCAAAAGCGCGGCAAAGGTTTTGGAAGAGCAAGAGCTTTATGTCACTGAGCCCGAGGAATCTACCCGTATGGATGGCAACGGCGTGAATGTGACTGAGCAGAGTGCCGAGATGGTACGGAATTCCTATCAGTTGCAATATGTTATGAGCGCTATTTCCAGCGATCTGTCAACGCTTCGCACCGCTATAAGAGGACAATAAAGGGGAGGAATAGACCATGGCTTTCTTAAGTTCCATGAACATTGTAGTGTCCGGCATGACGGCTCAGCAGCTGCGGCTGGATGTGATTTCTGAGAACATTACCAATTCTAACACTACCCGTACAGAGGGCGGCGGAGCTTACCGCCGGAAGATGGTGGTCTTCGAGGCTGAAACAGGACGGGATGAATTCCGCAAAGTAATGGCCAAGGCTGCCAACGGCATGGTACCTAACGAAGGGTATGGCAATGCCGGCGGCGTGAAAGTGACCGCAATTGTGGAAGACCCTTCCGATCTTAAGATGGTGTACGACCCCACTCATCCCGACGCGGATGAAAACGGATATGTGGCCATGCCCAATGTGGACATGGTGAAAGAAACAACCGACGCGATGGCTGCCACTCAGGCTTACTCCGCCAACGTGACGGCTTTTAATGCGTTAAAGACCGTTGTGGCGAAAGGTTTGGAAATCGGCAGATAAAAGCGGGACATCATCGATTGCTTAAAGAAATTTTTGGAAAGTAGGGAAAACTTGTGATTACACCGATCGAGAAATTAAATCCGATTGTTTCCGCGTTGGGGAACGAGACTTCTTCTGTTTCTACCGGCGGCGTAGGAAACCCCTTTGGTTCCGTGTTCCAGTCCGCCATTCAGAACGTGCGGGATACCGACGCGGAGAAAAATCAGGCAGAATATCTTTTGGCCACCGGCCAGCTGGACAATCCTTCTACGTTGATGATTGCCCTCACGAAAAATTCTACTGCCGTAGACCTGCTGGTGCAGCTTCGCAACAGAGCTATGGATGCCTATTCCGAGTTAACCAGAATTAGTATGTGATGAGTTTTGGACGATTATACTTTGGGAGTACGGCACATTTTACAGGGCGAAACGGCGGTGAAGGCACTTGGGGGATAAGGTAAAAGAGATATGGGAAAAAGCCAAGGGGCTTTTCAAGAAAGTATCTAAGAAAGTGATTATAGCGGTTGTGGCAGTGGTGGTAATCGCCGCGGTCATTGTTGCTGTGGTGATGAACAACCAGCCTTACAGCGTGTTGTTCACCGGGCTGAACAGCGAGGATATGAGCGCTGTGATCAGCTATTTGGAAGAGCAGGGCGTTTCCAGCTACAAACTGGAAAACAACGACACAGTGTTGGTGCCCAGCGAGCAGGAAACCCAGTTGAAATACCAGCTGGTCATGGAAGGCTACCCCAAATCGGGTTTTGGCTATTCCACTTATTACGACAATGTGAGCGCTTTGTCCACCGAGTCGGAGCGCAACGCGGCGTACCTGATGCTGGTCCAAGACCGTTTGGGCGCGGTGGTACGTTGCTTTGACGGAGTGAAAGACGCGGTGGTCACCATTACCCAGGGTGAGGACCGCAGCTACGTATTGGACAGTGAAAACGTGGTAGGCGCTTCCGCTTCTGTGTTTGTCACTATGAAAGACGGCGCCAAGCTTACAGACGAACAGGCTTCCGCCATCCGCAATTTGGTGACCCGGTCCGTACAGGGCCTGGATATGGAATCCGTGGCCATCTCCGATAACTATGGCAACCAGTACAGCAGCACAGGAGAAATTGGGGCCACAAACGATCTTTCCACTTTGAAATTACAGCTGGAAGAGGAAAATAACAATAAAATCCGCACAGAGATCATGCAGGTTCTGATTCCCTTCTTCGGGGAAGAGAACGTGAAAGTGGGCGTTAACTGCACCGTGGACGTAAACCGTTCCACCGAGGACAGCACCACTTATACATTGCCTCAGGGCAGCACCAATGGCGAGGGCTTGATCGGCAGTAAAGTCTATGATCACAGCATCGTCCGGGGTGAGGATAATACCGCCGGCGGTACGGTGGGCACTGATACAAACGCGGATCTACCCACCTATGTGGAAGAAGAGGCCCAGCCCGATGGGACTGAGCAGGAGATCCACACCTCCGGCCAGGAAGATTACCAGAACAACACCAGCGTAAAGCATGAAGAGCGTATAGCCGGCTATATCAGTGACTGCATGGTGTCTGTCAGTATCAACACCGATACAGCAGGCAATGTGGATGTAAATGCTATCCGTACCCATGTGGCCCGGGCAGCCGGCATCACCGATGAACAGGCTGCTACCCGTATTTCCATTCTGCCTTCTTCCTTCTACAGTGAGGAAAACAATGGCGGTGGCGGTATCGGCGAAGGCACTACCGGACGGGAGATCCCCGCTTTGGCGATCTATGCCGCAGGCGGCGCGTTGTTGCTGTTCTTCATCTTGCTGACCGTATTGATCCTGGTTATCCACAGACGCAACAAAAAGCAGGCTTTGGCAGCCCAGCAGGAAGCTGGCGAAGACGTGCTGTTGCCGGTGGAATTCACGCCCGAGCCTACTGAAGGCGCTGACGTGATGAGTTTGGAAACTGAAAAGAGCATGGAGCTGCGCAAAGATATCCGGCAGTTCGCGGAGGACAACCCGGAAATTGCCGCGCAGATGGTGCGTACCTTGTTGAAGGGAGGCGGGGAGAATGGCTGATACCGCTGCCGCTACAGTGCAGGCGCCCGTTGCCCCTGCCACCACACAAGCGAAGAAAACGCCTGCTAAACCTATGACCGGTCCTCAACGGGCAGCGGCGGTAATCATTGCCCTGGGGGCGGATAAGGCTTCGAAACTGTATCAGTATATGGAGCCTGACGAGGTAGAGCAGGTTACCCTGGAAGTTGCCAGGCTGGGTTTTCTGGATTCTGACCAGACCGAAGAGGCCCTGAGCGACTTCTATAAAATGTGCCTGACAAACAAAGCGGTTACAGAAGGCGGTTTGGAATACGCCCGGGCCGTTTTGGAAAAAGCGTATGGCGCCCAGGCCGCCGAAGACTTGCTGACGAAAGTCACCAAGTCTTTGAAGAACCGTCAGTTCGCTTTCATGAACAAAGCCGATGTAAAAGCTTTGTTTGCCGCGTTGCAAAACGAGCGGCCTCAGACCATTGCCCTGGTGCTTTCTTACATAGACGCCGACAAGGCGGCCGCTGTGATCGCACAGTTGGAAGAGAGCATTCAGGTGCAAGTGGTGGAAGGCATTGCCAAAATCGACAGTGTATCTCCTGCCGCGGTAAAGATCGTGGAAGCGGAGATGAGCAAGAAGTTCTCCCAGATCGTCACCGACGCCGACGTAAAGGTGGGCGGCATCGACTATGTGGCAGATGTGATGAACAATTTGGATCGCACCAGCGAAAAGAACATCTTCGACGGAATTTCCGAAGAGGATCAGGAGCTGGCCGACGAGATCCGCAAGCGCATGTTCGTGTTCGAGGATATCGTTTCCATGGACGACCGTTCTGTGCAGCGGTTTGTGCGGGATTGCGACCCCAGAGATTTGGTGCTGGCCCTCAAGGCGGCAGATGCCGGCGTGGCCAACAAGCTGTTTACCAACATGTCTACCCGTATGGCCCAGAGCATCCGGGACGACTTGGAGATTACCAGCAATGTGCGCATGAAGGACGTGGAAGCCGCCCAGCAGCGCATTGTGGATATTATCCGCGCTTTGGAGGAGAAGAACGAGATTATCATACTGAAGGGCGGAAAGGACGATATCATTGCCTAATATATTTAAGCATCTTTCCCGTTCCAAAGCGCAGCCTTATGTGTTCCCCGACGCTTCGGAACTGAAGGTGGAAGATCCGGTGGTTCCTTCTATGGAAGAGCTGGAAACGGAAGGGGAACTGGAAACGCAGCCGGAAACGGAACCCGCGGCCCCTGCCCCCAACGATCCTATCAGTTTCGCCCAGGTTCAGGCAGATAAAATACTGGAGGACGCCAAGGCCCAAGCCCAGCAGCTGCTGGAGCAAACCAAGGCGGACGCCCAAGAGGAACTGGAAAAGCTGCGGCAGGAAGCTGGAGAAGAAGGCTATCAGGCAGGCTACCAGCATGGTCTGGACCAGGCTATGAAAGAAGCGGCGCTGGAAAAGGAGAAACAAGCTGTTCAGCTGGAAGACGCTGTGGAGCGGTTTCTGGAAAAAGCCGGCGCTCAGCTTGACCGCCAAATGGATGATAGCGTGGACGAACTGCGGGATCTGGCCATTGCCATTGCGGAAAAAGTGGTAAGCGTCAGCTTGAAGAGCAGCAGCGAGGTCATCGCCCGGATGGTGCAGACAGCGCTAGATAAGCGCAAGCGCCGGGACTGGGTGCATATCTACATTGCTGAGTGCGACGCCAAACGTATGGTTCAGGTGCCTGCGTCACTGACAGCGGCTTTGGCCGCTATCTCAGACCGGGTGCGGATCATCCCCATCTCCGATGACGAGTCGGGGACCTGCGTGATCGAGATGCCCGATGAGATCGTGGACGCCAGCGCTTCCACCCAGCTGAATAACATCAAGAACATTTTGATGGATACCCCGCCGGGAGACACCGGCAAAGATTTGAATTTGTTTTGAGAAAGGAGGCATGCCCCATGTTTGAGAAAATGATCCGCCAGGTGTATGGCGCAGAAACTTACAGTCTTACTGGAAAAATCGAAAACATCGTGGGCATGTCTATCGAGGCTTCCGGCGGCCGCGCCGCTGTAGGCGACATTTGCCGCATCTACAACGGCGAGTCCGGCGGCCAGGTCACAGCAGAAGTGGTGGGCTTTAAAAACGACCACATCCTGCTGATGCCTTATTCTGATATGAACGGCATTTCCGCCGGAAATTTCGTGCGCAATACAGGCACACAGCTTACCCTGCGGGTAGGGGAATTCCTGCGCGGAAGGATCATCAACGCCCTAGGCCAGCCTATCGATGGCAAAGGCGCTTTTGAAAACGGCACTTCTTATTGCGTAGGGGGCGGCTATATCAACCCCTTGCAGCGGCCGCCTATCCGGGAGCGGATGGAGTTCGGCATTAAAGCTATCGATGGCCTGCTGACCATCGGTAAAGGCCAACGTATCGGCATCTTTGCAGGTTCCGGCGTTGGTAAAAGTACCCTAATGGGTATGATCGCAAAAAACGTAAAAGCGGATATCAACGTAATTGCCCTCGTGGGAGAACGTGGGCGTGAGGTGTTGGAGTTCGTGGAGAAGGACCTTGGAGAAGAAGGCATGCGGCGGTCTATCTTGGTGGTAGCCACCTCAGACCAGCCTGCCATGCTTCGGATGAAGTGCCCTTCTGTTGCCACAGGTATCGCGGAGTATTTCCGAGACCAGGGATATGACGTTCTGCTGATGATGGACTCTTTGACCCGTTTTGCTATGGCGCAGCGGGAAATTGGGCTGGCTATCGGAGAACCTCCTGTGGCCCGCGGCTACACACCTTCTATTTATGCGGAAATGCCCAAGCTTCTGGAACGGAGCGGCAACTTCGAGCGCGGTTCCATTACGGGAGTTTACACGGTTTTGGTGGAGGGCGACGATACGAACGAGCCCATCGCCGACACGGTGCGCGGTATTTTGGACGGCCACATTGTGTTGTCCCGTGCATTGGCCAACGCCAACCACTATCCCGCTATCGACGTGGGCGCCAGTATCTCCCGTTTGATGGTGGAAATCGTGGGGGAAGAACACAAGCGGTTGGCTTCCCGGCTGCGTGATATCATGAGTGTTTATGAGAAAAACTCCGACTTGGTGGCTATTGGCGCATACAAGGCGGGTACAAACCGGAAGCTGGATTTCGCCTTGACAAAGATCGATGGTATCAACCAGTTTTTGATGCAAGGCGTCAACGAGGCGTTCTCTTACGAAGAGACGCTGCAGCAGATGGAACAGATTTTGGCTTAAAGGCAGTGCTTTTTAGGAGGCGTTCTTTTTGAAGAAGTTCAAGTTTTCGTTGGAAATGGTGCTCAATTATAAGCAGCAGGTGCTGGAAGCCCTTCAGGGCGAACACGCCGCCGCGCTGAGCCGTCTGCGGGAGCAGGAACAGCTTTTAGAGCGGATGTGGCAGGAATACCGGGAATATAATGAAGAGTATTGCGAGAAGAAAGCTGCCGGCATGACGATTTCCGAAGCGCTGAGTTATCAAAGCGGCCTACGGGTGCTGGAAAGCCAGATCCAAAAAGAAACAGAACAGCTGGAACGCTTCCGCAAGGACGAAGAAAGGAAGCGGGAGCGGGTGGTAGAAGCCCGCAAAGAAACCGCCTCTATTGAGAAACTGCGGGAGAAAAAGCTGGGGGCTTATCAAAAAGCAGTGGCGAAAAGCGAAGAGCTCTTTATTGAAGAGTTTGTCAGCAGCCGAAACCACTTCGCGTAACCAGTTTAAAAAGGGAATTCCCTTTTATAAGTTCCATTGAAAGGAGGTGAAAACAAATGCAACAGGTGAACAACAATTCCAATTCTTTGGGAATCTTGGCGCTGTTAGACCGCATCCAGCAGGGTGTGACTCTTCCCGAGACGGGAAAAACGGAAACAAGCTTTGACCAAATGCTTAACGACCGTGTGAACAACTCCAACAAGCAGGAGGGCCAAAAGCCCCAGACTCAGGACAAACCCACTCAGAAACCTTCTGAGGAGCAGCCCGCCGTGTCCCAGGAGCCTCAAAAGCCCCAGGATATGGAACAGGCGCAGCAGACTGCGCTGACATGGGCAGCCATGTCTATGGTCCAGGCCCCTGTGGTGCCCGCGGAGGAAACAGTCCAGACTGCTGAGAATGCAGGCCAGACTTTGGTTCTGGATATGAACGCTGTAGCGGCTCAGCCCGTAGTTACAGTACCGGGCACGCAGGTCACAGGCGAAACCGAGACTCAGACTCTGCCTTTGGAGCAAGCCCAGGCTCAAGTGGCTGGGGAAGCTGTAGTCAACCAAGAGACAGTTTCCAATCAGCAGAGTAAGGTCCCGGTCCAGCAGAGCCAAGTTCAGCCGGTGGAGACAACAGTGCAGACCGTTCAGGGCCAGGAGAAATCCCAGATGGAAAATCAGGCTCAAACAGGACAGGAGAATACTTCTCTGGATCAGAACGTTGAGGTCAAAGAGAATGTGGCTCCCACTTCTCACCAGATTTTTTCTGATGTGGAATCCATCCCGGTGAAGGTAAGCGATGTGTCTGCTCAAGACAGTTCCAGTGAAACTCCCACCGTGGAGAATCAGGTCTATCAGGGTGTGAAAGAGGCTGTGCAGCAGGGCGACAGCAAACTGACTTTGCAGCTTACCCCTGAAAATCTGGGTGCTGTTACGGTAGAGCTGACCCGCGGTGCCGATGGTGCGCTGCGTGTAGTTCTCAGCGCGGAACGGCTGCAAACCCAGGGCCTTTTGGAAAAGCACATGTCCGGCCTGCAGACTCTTTTGGCCAACAACAGCCAAGAACCCGTGCAGATCGAAGTGCAGCGCCAGCAGGAAGCCCAGCCCTATAACAACCATTCTTACGATGGAAGCAGCGGCAACGGCAAAGGCGGCTATCAGCAGCAGGAGCAGAACCAACAGCAGCAGCGGCAGCAAGGCAACGATTTCTTGCAGCAGCTTCGGTTGGGATTGGTCCCTATGGACGTAGTGAATGTATAAGAAAGGAAATATAGTCAATGAGCGATTATATGTCTGATATCAGCTCTTTTCTGGCTATGGGCGCCGCCGCACAGAGCGGTAAGGTTAGCCAGACTAGCCAGTCTAGCCAGACCAAAACGATCCATGGTTCTAACACGCAGAGCAGCGGATCACTGGATATGAACGATTTCCTCTCGCTGATTGTGGCCCAGTTCAAGAATCAGAGCATTGACAACACTGCTGATACCAGCGATATGCTGAACCAGCTGGTGCAGATGTCCACCATCCAAGCCATTACCAATGTTACCGATGCTACGGTTATGATGTATGCCGGTTCTTTGGTGGGCAAAGAGGTTACAGTGGGCGAATTCAACAGCGAAGGAAAATTGGAAGAAATTGTTGGTGTTGTAACAGGTACTGGTGTGGCCAGTGGCCAGCAAGTAATTTTCGTTAATGGAAAATCTTACCTGCTCAGTGACATTATGGCCGTGGGCCGTCTGCCAGACATTGAAGAGCCCGGAGAGGGCGGCGACGGCGAAGGTGGAGATGGTGACGGAGATGGCAACACCACACCGCCTGTAGAAAGCTAAAGGTGACACGACATGATGGAACGTGTTTCTCTGCAAACAGGACAGGCGGCGCTTAGTCAGAGCCGCCAGATAAAGCAGCAATCCCAGCAGATGCAGGGGGCTAGCTTTGGCCAGGTTTTGCAGCAAGCGATAACCCAATCGCAGGTGGCTCCCAGCCAGGGAGTGGCTTTTTCGAAGCACGCCATATCCCGGGCAGAGGAACGGGGCATTGAGGTCACGCCCGATTTGATGGAACAACTGGCCGATAGTGTGGAACGCGCCCAAGCAAAAGGCGCTACCAACATTTTGGCTATGGACAATACCCGGGCGTTTATTATCAACGTGCCCAACGCCAGGGTGATCACTGCGATTACTCAGGACGAAATGAAAGAGAACATTTTTACAAACATCGATGGAGCCGTTTTTCTTTAAACAATAGGCAGGACCTTTTCAGGATGCCTCGAAAATGAGCCCGATTGGCCCATTTTCAAAACGGCTTTTATGCGAAAGGAGCAATAAGACAGTATGACAGGAGCAATGAGTTCGGCAATTGCCGGTTTGAAAGCCCACATGGACAAATTGAACGTAATTGGTAACAACGTTGCCAACGTGAATACTGTGGGCTATAAGCCTGGCCGTGTGCTTTTTATGGATTCCATTTATACCACTATGACCACCGGTTCAAACGGCACCACTACTGTAGGTGGACGTAACCCTTCCCAGATTGGTTACGGTGCCAGCATTGGTTCTATTGACTTGGACATGGGCACTGGTACTTTTACCGCTACTGGCTGGGGCTTGGATACCATGATCAGCGGCGACGGGTTCTTCCTGGTGGGCGATAAAACTACTGGTGGTAATATTGATCCCGCAGATCCGGAAACTTTAAAGGTGTTCAATTTGTCCCGTGTGGGCAATTTTACCTTTGGTGCTGACGGTTATCTGGTAGATGGTCAAGGCAATGCAGTCTATGGGTTTATGCAGGCCCAAGACCCCAATCCGGATCCTAATAATCCACAGGAGTATATCAGCGACCAGCTGGTGCCCATTCGTTATCCTGGTGTGGATGAGAACGGTGATTTGGTATGGCCTAGTTTTGGTGCGGATGGCAAACTGCAAGACGCTATTAACACAAATGTGACTCCTAACGAACCCTATCCTAAAGCCCCAATTGATGGTGTTTCTATTGATGGAAAGACCGGAAAAATTACCGCTACCATCAAAGGCAGCGACCAGCCTGTTACCATTGGCTATCTGGCCATCGGCAACGTGACCAACCCCGCGGGCGTGACCCACGAGAGCGGCTATTATTATAAGGCTGAAGAGGGCGCCGGTGATTTGACCATTACCACCATTGGCAACTCTGGCGCAGATGTTGGCATCAACTTCGTAAACGGCAGCTTGGCGGGCGGTAACGTAAACGGTGAAAACGCGGCGGCTGATGCGGGTTTGCCCATTAACATGAAGGTGGGCAGCGCAGGTACCGCAACATTGCTCAGCGGCGGTCTGGAAGGCTCTAAAACCGATTTGGCCACCGAAATTTCCGAAATGATTACTACTCAGCGCGGCTATCAGGCAAACACCCGTATTATCACGGTGACTGATACCATGCTGGAAGAATTGGTAAACATGAAGCGCTGATAGAGCGCGGGCAATAGAATGATATAGATTTGAGGAGCGCTTGGGACGCGGAAAGTCCGCGTCCCCGGCGTGCCTTGATTTATATTTTTGAAAGGCGGGTTGCAACTTGATTGTTCTTACAAAACGAAACGGGGAGTCGTTTCTAGTCAACCACCTGCAAATTGAGTGTATCGAAATGATACCGGAATCCAAGGTTGTTATGATGAACCATGACTATTATTTGGTTTTAGAAAGAGCGGAAGAAATCGTTGAAAAGATCGCGCAGTATAACGCGAAAGTCATGGATATCCACCGGGAGATCACAGTGGTGGATCGCCGCTAAAAGAGGAGACTTAAAAATTTGGGCATAGCCTTTGCCTTCGTAGGGAGTGCGGGATCATGAATTTGACCTATATCATTGGCTTAGTTGTATCAATCGCTTTTATGCTGTTCGGCATGATGACAAAAACAGAGAACATGGCCATCGTGTTCACCCCAGACCAGATAGGGAACTTCTATGATTTTTCCAGTGTTCTGATTGTGTTGGGATGTACCCTTGCGGTGATCGTGTCCAGCTTTCCTGGAAAGATGCTTCGGTCTGTGCCTAAGCATTTTAAGATCATGTTCAACACCAAGCGGTTCGATCCTATGTATTACATCGACCAGCTGGTAGAGTTGGCGCAGATTGCCCGGAAAAACGGATTGCTCTCTTTGGAAGAGAAAGCCAATGATCAGGAAGATCCCTTTTTCCGCCAAGCGATCATGTTGATCGTGGATGCTAATGACCCTGATAAGGTAAGAGGCATTCTGGAAAACGACATAGACTGCATGTCCTCCCGGCATGAGGATGTAGCCGCAATGTACGATAGAGCGTCCTCGGTAGCGCCTGCGTTTGGTATGTTGGGTACTTTGGTCGGTTTGATCAACATGTTGAAAAATATGAATTTGGAAGATGGAGGTTCCAGTTCTATTGGTGCTGACATGGGTACAGCATTGATCACCACGCTTTATGGTGTTGTCTTGGCCCATATGATCTTTACCCCCATCGCCAGCAATTTGCGTGCTCGCGACGCGGAAGAAGTGCTGTGTAAGATGATCATCGTGGAAGGCATTATGTCTATTCAATCCGGTGAAAACCCCAAGTTTTTGCGGGAGAAGTTATTGACCTTTATGAACCAGCAGCAGCGCGATGAGGTAGAGGGTGGCTCTAAGACAAAAGGCCGCCGTTCTAAAAAGTAAAGAAAAGTAAGGGAAAACAGGAGCGCTCAAGGAGTTGAGTATCGATGCGGAGAAAGAAAAATACAGGCGGCGGCGCCAGTTGGATGGATACATACGGCGATATGGTAACGCTGCTGCTGTGCTTTTTCGTGCTGCTATATTCCATGTCCACCATTAGCGAGGATAACTGGAAAGCACTGGTGATGAGTTTTAATCCGGACGCGTTAAAGACCATTACAGAGACCAGCGGCAACGATGGTCCCAACGCGGACCCCAATACGGACGACGGCTCTGGTGTGGGGATGGCACCGGCCATCCCCGATCAGAACCTGGCTAACCTGTATGAAGAGCTTGTAACTTATGTAGAGAGTATCGGTATGCAAAGCAACATATCGGTAACAAAAGGAGAAGGAAAAGTTTTCGTTACGTTTAACCAGTCGGTTTTCTTTGATGGAGACGATTGGACTTTACGAGAAGAAAGCAAGCCTATTTTGGAAAACGTAGGCGCGATGTTGTCTCATTCGGCCGATTCGATCGATGAGGTGCGGGTGCTGGGACATACGGCCCAGGCGAATCCCGATAAGCCCAACACTGTGTTTGTAGACCGTGTTCTGTCCGCTCAGCGGGCGGCCAACGCTCTGGCGTATATCCAAGAGCATTGCACAGTAGACCCCGCTCGTATGATCAGCGAGGGTTATGGCCAGTGGAGACCTGTGGCCAGCAATGACACAGAAGAGGGAAGAGCCCAAAACAGACGCGTGGAAATGATTATCAGCAGCCGCGATTTGGGCAACGGCGAATTGAGAGACAGTGTTAAGGAATATTACACCGAAAAAGGTGAAGCAAATACAGCCGGAGGAAGCACCACCGGCGGCGAAGCCTCCCGGGAGTCTGTAGAATCACAATCGGAGGCGTCGCAATAAAATGATTTCACAAGAATATAAATTTGCGGTAAGGGGTAGGTGAGATGAGCTCTTATGTCAGAAGTACTTTCACAAAGCCAAATTGACGCGCTGTTAAACGCGGTGCGCAGTGGTGAAAAGAATCTGGATCAGTCGCCGGAAGAATCACAGAAAAAGTCTTACCGCAAGTATGACTTTAAAAGTCCCAGAAAATTCACAAAAGACCGTATTAAAATGCTCAGCGGCATTTTTGAGAACTATACCCGGGTGATCAATTCACGGATAAACACACTGTTCCACACAACTTGCGAAGTTATGGTGGAAAGTGTGGAAGAACAGCGGTATTATGAATTTTCCAACGCTTTGACAGATGGCGACGTATTGGCGTTAATAAGTGCTCAAGTGAAGGAGAAGCCGGAGGAATCCCCGGCGCTGCTCCACTTGTCCACTTCATTGGGACTGTGTATGATGGACCGCATGATGGGCGGCGAAGGCCACATGGATTATGTCCCTGGCGCCGATTACACCTATACGGACCTGGAGCTGAAGCTTTTTGAAAACATTGTTTCAGACCTGGTATCGGTGATGGGCGTGAGCTGGGAAAACTACATTTCCATCGATTTTAAATACAACCGCACAGAAGTCAACCCTACCCTCGTGCAGCTGATCGGGCTGGACGAGATCGTGGTGATCGTTGACATGAAAGTGCAGTTTAGCGAAAGCTCCGGCCGGTTGAGCATTGTGCTTCCGGGCATGATGCTGACGAACATCTTTGGCGAGATCAACCGGGATAACCCGGTGAGAAAGATTTCGGATGAGGATAACTCTGAGGAGATCTTCGATCAGTTGCGGGAATCCAGCTTGGAAGTAGTTGCCGAACTGGGCACGGCCGAGATGACACTTAGCGATATTTTCCACTTAAATGTGGGAGATGTAATAGACCTGGGACAGCCGAAAGATAGCCCCATATTTTTGGAGATTGGCGGGTATAACTGGTTTACTGGGCGCATGGGAACTTACAAAAAAAATATGGCGGTTAAGATAGATGAGGTTTGCTATCGGGCCGAGAGAAGGAGTGAGTAGACAGGATGGAAAAGGATTTATTCAGCCCAATGGACGTAGACGCCCTGGGAGAAATGATGAATATCAGCCTGGGATCCTCGGCTACAGCAGTATCCAATATGTTGGGGCAACGGGTGGATATCACCACGCCCACGGTGTCTGTGATCAAAACCAAGGATTTCTCTTTGGGGAATTTGGAGCCGGCAATCGGCGTAGAGATACGTTATGTGGCTGGTTTGGAAGGCAGCAACATCATGCTGCTGAAACGAAGCGACATCAAAGTGATCGTAGATCTGCTCATGGGCATGGAAACGTCGGACGAAGAGTTCGAATTGAACGACCTGACGATCAGCGCGGTGTGTGAGTTGATGAACCAGATGATGGGAGCAGCGTCCACTGCTTTGTCTGATTTCTTTGGGTTCTCGGTTAATATTTCTACACCCCAGCCTTTTCAACTGGATGATCTGGACCAGTTTAAGAGAGATCATTTCCCTCAGAATGCGGATACAGTGGTAGTGGTACGCTTTGCGTTAAAGATCGAAGGTGTGCTGGAAAGCGAGTTCATGAACGTCATGTCTGTGGATTTGGCCAAGGAACTGCTGAAAGGCTTGGGCTTGGGAGACACCTCGGAAGAGCCTGCGCCTGCTGCGGCACCCGCTCCTCAGCCTGCTCCGGCGGCGGAAGCCTCCTCTGGCGGCGTACTGAGCCAGGAAGAGATCGAAAAGATGCTGCAAGGCGGCGGAGACGCCCAGCCACAGGCAGCGCCGGCGCCTGCTCCTCAGTCTGCTCCGGCGGCTGCAGCGCCTGCTGGCGGCGTGTTGAGCCAGGAAGAGATCGAAAAGATGCTGCAAGGCGGTGGAGCTGCCCAGCCCCAAGCGCCCGGAATGCCGGCTCAGCCGGCGGCAGGTGCGGCCATGCCTCAGCAGATGCCTCCTATGCAGGGTATGCCTATGCAAGGCCAACCTGCGGCCAATGGGCAAATGGGATATCCTCCCATGTACTATCCGCCTTATCCCTATCCCATGGCTCCTATGGCGGGATATCCGGACCCCAAGGTGATCAATACTCAGCCGGTGGAAATGCCTCCTATGGATTTGGGCGAGCAGCTGGGTAAGGAACAGGCCCAGAATCTGGATCTGATTATGGAAGTGCCGCTGCAAGTGACGGTGGAGATCGGCCGCGCACGGCAAAAGGTTCAGGATATCTTGGAATTTTCCAAAGGCTCTTTGGTGGTGCTGGATAAACTGGCGGGCGACCAAGTGGATCTGTTTGTCAACGGAAAATGCATTGCCCGAGGCGATGTGGTTGTCATCGATGATAATTTTGGCGTTCGCATCACAGAGATCGTGCAGAATTCCGGAATTGAAAAGGTCCTTCAGAAATGAAGTGGCCAATCACATATAAAAACTAATCAAGGAGAAGGATGAATTACGATGTCTAAGAAAATTTTGCTGGTGGATGACGCTGCCTTTATGAGAATGATGCTGAAAGACACACTGACCAAGAATGGCTACACTGAAGTTTTTGAGGCCGTAGACGGTGCAGATGCCGTAGAGAAGTTTAAAGAGATTGGCCCCGATCTGGTAGTGATGGATATCACCATGCCCAACATGGATGGCCTGGAAGCCCTTAAAGCGATCCGCGCTCTCAACGGCAGCGCCAATGTGGTGATGTGTTCCGCCATGGGCCAGGAAAGCATGGTTATGGAAGCTGTCCGTTCCGGTGCCAAGGACTTCATCGTAAAACCCTTTAAGCCGGACCGTGTGCTCAAGACTGTGAACAGCATCTTGGGCAACGAATAAAAGGGATATTATGTTCGACAAGGAGCTTTTCTCCCTGCTGTGGGTGATCGTCTGTGTGGTGCTGGTCATCGGCCTGGCGTATTGGTTTACCAAGCATGTGGTCGGAAAAGGCGGGTTCCGCTTTTTAGGAGGTAACCAGCAAACGGATGCCATTCGGGTGGTTTCACGAACAGCGGTGGGAAAGGATCAACAGCTTTTACTGGTGGAGAGCGGAGGAAGATTCTTCCTGCTGGGAGCTACCACCGCCGGGATTTCCCTGGTGGCGGAGTTCACGGCGGAAGAGGCCCAAAAATGGGACAAGCCCGCTCCGCCCCAAAACGGGGAGCAGCCCCCCAGCTTTACCGAAGCGCTGCAAACAGTGATCAAGCAAAGGATAAAGAGGTGAGGACAGGATGGATGGCTTGATTAATATCAATGGCGATAATGTTCAAACGCTGGAAATCCTGTTCCTGACAACGCTGATTTCCCTGCTGCCCTCTCTGCTGGTGATGATGACATCATTCACCCGGTATATTGTGGTGTTTTCCTTTCTGCGTTCGGCTATGGGCACACAGCAGACGCCGCCCAACATGGTGTTGATCGGCATTGCGCTGTTTCTAACGATGATTACCATGTCGCCGGTGATTACCCAGATACAAACAGAAGCCTATGAGCCTTATGTGGCTGAGGAGATCACGCAAGAGGAATTCATAGACCGGGCCCAGGTGCCGCTGAAAGAATTTATGCTGCGCCAAACGGAAAACGGTACGTTAGAGATGTTTTGCCGGATGGACCAGATCGAACCCCCGGCAGACCAGGAAGCAGCTATGGAACTGCCTTTGCGCATTATCGTTCCCTCGTTTATGACATGCGAATTAAAACGCGCGTTTGAGATAGGTTTTTATTTGTACATCCCCTTCATGCTCATCGATATTGTGGTATCTTCCACGTTGATGTCAATGGGTATGATCATGTTGCCCCCTTCCATGATCTCAATGCCCTTCAAACTGCTGCTGTTTATTTCAATCAACGGGTGGGAGCTTCTCTTTTCAACGTTGGTACAAGGTTTTCGATAAGCAGAGACGGAGGCGGAAATGGATACATCGGGAGTCACGGATATTTTGCGGGATGGGATAGGCGTAGCCATCAAGCTGGCAGCCCCCATGCTGATTCTGAGTATGCTTGTGGGTGTGGTTGTGGCCATTTTTCAGGCTGTTACGCAAATTCACGAGCAGACCATCTCCTTCATCTTGAAGCTCGTGGTGGTGGTAGCGGTGCTTCTGCTGGGCGGCGGCTGGATGCTGGAAGTGCTCCAGGATTTTACCATCTCCCTTTTCACCACAATGATGGGATAGAGATGAGGGCAAAATGATCGATTGGACGCAATTTACCTTATTTCTTTATATATTGGCCCGTATGAGCGGTTTTGTGCTCTTCAACCCCATATTGGGGCGGAGAACCATTCCTGCCATTTTTCGAAGCGGGCTTATTCTGCTGCTTTCCGTCAGTGTGATATCCAGCACGCAGCAGACAGTGGAAGTGCCCGCGACCACGGTGGAACTAATTATCCACCTGCTTTTAGAACTGGCAGTGGGGCTTCTTCTTGGTATGGCGGTCAACTTTTTCTTTTACATTCCCCAGCTGGCCGGCGAAGTTATAGATACCCAAATGGCTATGACGATGAACCAGATCTACGACGCCAGCTCTCAGGCGAACCTCTCCACAACGGCGGTGCTGTTCAACGTGGCTATGAGCCTGCTGTTTTTCGCGGCTAACGGCCATCACACGCTGCTGCGCATCCTGTTGACTTCGGGCCAGGTGGTGCCCTTTGGAGAAATCGCTTTTGATACCACCGTGTTCCAAGCCATGTTGCAGTTGTTTATCCAATGCACCTTATTGGCTGTGAAATTGTGTATGCCTATCTTGGCCGCGGAACTAGTGGGCGAGATCGGCATGGGGATCTTGATGAAGGTCATTCCCCAGATCAATGTATTTTCCATCAATATCGAGCTGAAAGTGATCATCGGCCTGTTTTTGATTTTTGTGCTCATCAGCCCGTTCAGCGAATTCCTTCTGCAAATTGAGGAACAGATGCTGGGCAGCTTGTCAGAAATTTTGCAGCTGACAGCGGCTTGAGCCGGCCTTTGGTTTTGGGAGAAAAGGGGGGATGAAACTTGGCGGACGGCTCTAAAACCGAAAAAGCGACCCCGAAAAAACGGCGGGATGAACGTAAAAAGGGTAATGTGTTCATGAGCCGGGACGCCGTGGCAGTGGCGACACTGCTGGGCTCCTTCGCGGTCATCATACTGATGGCGAACAGCATCGTGGAACAGCTTTCCCAATTCATGCAGTTTTGCCTTTCAGCGGGAGCCGAGCCTGACCAGTTTCAAACTTACTTACCCAAGTTTCTTTCAGAAGGCGGCTGGGCGCTGCTGGTGACGGTCGGGCCCATTGTGGCTGTGACGATTTTATGCGCGATAGGGGCCACGTTCGGACAAACCAAGTTTCTTGTCAGCGGCGAAGCTTTGCGGCCCAAATTCAGCCGTATCAGCCCACTGCAGGGGTTTAAAAGGCTCTTTTCCCTGCGGAGTGTGGTAGAAGCCGTAAAAGGCATTTTAAAGATCAGCCTGTTGATGATCATCATCTACCTCGCTTTAGAGGGCATGTTCAAGGAAAGTTCCAAGTATTTTTACGTAGATGTGTCTACGGCAGCCCGTCACATATTTGATGTGGCGGTGTCTATGGTATGGCAGATCGTAGGCGTATTCATCGTGCTGGCCGCCCTGGATTTCTTCTACCAGTGGCGTGATTACGAACGCCAGCTGCGCATGACCAAACAGGAAGTCAAAGAAGAATACAAGCAGTTGGAAGGCAATCCCCAAATCAAGGGTAAAATCCGGGAGATTCAACGGCAGATGGCCCGCAGCCGCATGATGCAGCAGGTGCCCCAAGCCGATGTGGTCATCCGAAACCCGACCCACGTGGCGGTGGCCCTTCGCTATAAGCCAGAAAAGGACGCCGCGCCGGTGGTGATGGCCCTGGGCCAAGATGAACTGGCGCTGCGTATCGTGAAAAAAGCGGAGGAATGCCATATCGCCATAATCGAGAATATTCCCTTGGCCCGGTCGCTTTACGCCAATGTAAAGCTGAACCAGGAGATCCCTCCGGAGTTCTATGGAGCTGTGGCTGAGGTTTTAGTATACATTTTCCGTTTGAACGAAAAAAAGCAGATCGTGAAAGGAACAAAATAAATTGCGTTTTTTCGCTTTAACTGTTCGCAAAATTCCGGTGAGAAAGGGGTGAATAAGAAATGAAACGAATAATGAGCAATGTTATTTCGCTGTTCGTGGTGGTTATCGTTCTGTTTCTTATCATCCCCCTGCCCACCTTTATGTTGGACTTTCTCTTGATCGTCAACATCGGGCTTTCCATCCTGATCTTGATGATCACCATGAACATCGCAGAGCCATTGGAATTTTCCATTTTCCCATCGCTCTTGCTTGTGACCACTCTATTCCGACTAGGACTGAACGTTTCCACCACTAGATGGATCCTTTCAAACGGCGGTAACGCCGGTACGGTTATCAAGGCCTTTGGTGAATTGATCACCAGTGGCAACGTGGTTATCGGCGTGGTCATCTTCCTGATCATCGTGCTGGTACAGTTTATAGTTATCACCAAGGGCGCGGAACGTGTGTCTGAAGTGGCGGCACGTTTCACCTTGGACGCTATGCCTGGCAAACAGATGGCCATCGACGCCGACCTTTCCTCCGGCTTGATCAACGAGCAGGAAGCCAAGGTGCGCCGGTATAAGATTCAGAAAGAGGCCGACTTCTACGGTGCTATGGATGGTGCTACCAAGATCGTAAAAGGCGACGCCATTATGTCCCTTTTGATCACCATCATCAATTTTGTGGGTGGCGTCATTATCGGTATGGTTAGCGGTGGCGGCGATTTCAATACGGTGCTGAACACCTACTCTATCGCTACCATTGGTGACGGTCTGGTGTCTCAGTTGCCCGCCTTGATGATCTCCACTGCTACCGGCATGATCGTTACCCGCGCTGTTTCCGACGGCAGCTTGAACACCGACGTGATCAAGCAGTTCAAGGCGCAGCCCCGGGCAATCATTGTTACCGGCGTTATCCTGCTGTTTTTGGCGGCGATTCCCAACACCCCGCATTTGGCTTTGCTGGCCGGCGGCGCAGTGCTGATTGTTGCCGGATATGTTATCGGCCGGCAGATGAAACCGCAGACAGCTATGGAGCTGGCCGCCGCGGAGAGCGCAGCCGCTCCCACACCGGAAGAGGCCGCACCCAGCGAGCAGGATTACTTCAAAGATATCAACAATGTGTACTCCTTGTTAGCGGTAGAACCCATAGAAATGGAATTCGGTTACAGCCTGATCCCCATGGTGGATGAAAGCCATGGCGGCAAGCTGATCAGCCGGGTGGTGATCTTCCGCCGGCAGTTTGCCCAGGATATGGGCTTTGTTATCCCATCCATCCGTATGCACGACGCGGCTTCTTTGGGCACGAACCAGTATGTGATCCGCATCAAGGGTGAAGAAGTGGCCAGAGGCGAAATCTTGGTGGACTACTATCTGGCTTTGGAACCTGCCCATCCTTTGGGCGAGGTGGACGGTATCGAGACGATCGAGCCGGCCTACGGTATTCCCTCCCGGTGGATTTTGCCGGAGAACAAGGAAATCGCCGAGATTTACGGATACAGCGTTATCGACCCCCTGTCGGTTATGCTGACCCACTTGTCAGAGACCATCAAGAAGCATGTGCACGAGCTGCTCACCCGCGCCGAGACCATGCAGCTGGTGGAGAACTTGAAACATACCGCCCCGGAACTGGTGGAAGAGACCGTGCCCAATGTGGTTTCTTACGCCAACCTGGAAAAGATTCTGCGGAACCTTTTGCGGGAAGGTGTTTCCATCAAGGACCTGGGTACTATTATAGAGACTGCGGCGGACGCCATGGGCCAAGGCGCCAATGTGGATTCCGCCACCGAACAGGTCCGCGCGGCGCTGAGCCGGACCATTACCCACCGTTTCTGCGAGAACGGCCAGCTTCGTGTGGTCACACTGGACGCCGAGGTGGAGAAGAAGATCATCGCTTCCATCACCCGCAACGAGCAGGGTGTGTTCCTGGCCATTGGCCCCGATTTGATGCAGCAGATCATCTCTCAGCTTGCTGAGCATATGAAAAAGTTCAACGAGCTTTCGCAGTCGCCTATTTTGCTGGTCAGCCAGGTGATCCGCGGCTATTTCAGCCGAATGATCAGCCAGTTCTACCCCAACATTACGGTTTTGGCCTTTAATGAGATTTCAAACGACGTTCAGATACAGTCCCTTGGAAACATCACCCTGGAAGCCCCCGCTCCCGCCCGGGCAGAAAGAAAGGCCATGGTGAGCTCATGAAAAATGTTTCAGTGGCTTCTGAAAAAGCATCTGCCGGAACTACTCCCAGCATGGAGCATATGAGCACCCCCGAATTGCTGAAAGCGTATAAGCAAACAGGGGACACGGCTTATAAATGGGCTTTAGTGCTGCGGTATGACGGCCTGATCAAAAACGCTGCCTTGCAAATGCGGGGCATCTACAGCAGCTTTGCCCAGGTGGACGACATTGTCAGCGAAGGCGTACTTACCCTACAGCGGGCCATTGACAACTTTGATGAGGATAAGGGAGTGAAGTTTGAGACGTATGTCTCAAAACGAATCCGGGGCATGGTGATTGACCTGGCCCGGAAACAGGATTGGATTCCACGGAATGTGCGAAGGCAATCCAAACAGATCAACCAGGCCATATCAGAACTGTACGCTTCCCTGGGGAGATTTCCCACCGACCAGGAAGTGGCGGACCGGCTTGGAGTACCTTTAGAAAGGTATTTGAAGGATTCTGCCAACGCCGCGCTGAAAAGCGTGCTTTCTCTGGACGCCATGATGGATATGCAAGAACAGGACCGGGAGCGCTTTGAAGTGCCTACCGACGACTTGCGGGACCAACCGGAGGCTGTGTTCCAAGAGAAAGAGATCCAGCAAGTGCTGGCACAGGGAATCAGCAATTTGCGGGAAAACGAGCAGATGGTGCTCTCCCTTTATTACGAAAAAAATCTGCACATGAAAGAGATCGCTCAGGTGCTGGAGGTAAGCGAACCCCGCATCTCACAGATACACGCCAGGGCGATTCAAAAACTGCGTATCTATATGCAAGAGTATATGAACGGTTCCCAGCCGGGAAAAGAATCCAAAGGAAAGAAGGAATGTAACAATGTTTAAGGGTTTCTACAATCTGACTTCCGGTATGCTGACGCAGCAGCGCAATCTGAATGTGGTGGCAAATAATATGGTGAACGTTTCCACCGCCGGCTATAAGGCGGACCAGTATACCTCCAGCACCTTCGATGAGTTTATGATGAGCCGGGTGGGGAACAAGTATAAGAACGGCGCCGAGGAAATCGGGCCTTCCAGCTATATCCGGGCATCCAGCGAAGTATATACCGATTTTACCCAAGGCGTGATTGAGCCCACCAACATTGCCTTGGATTTCGCCATTGAAGGGGATGGATTCTTCGCGGTGCAGACAGAAGACGGGGAGATCGGCTATACCCGCATGGGCAGCTTCTCTCTGGATGAGGAAGGCTACTTGTGCCTGCCTGGCCAGGGAAGAGTTCTTGGCAGCAACCGCCAGCCTATCCGGCTGGTGACAGATAAGATCCGGGGCGACGAGCAAGGCCGTATCTATAATAGGCAGGGCCAGCTTGTGGGCCAGTTGGGAGTGTTTACTTTCCAGGATAACGGTCAGTTGGAGCGTAACGATCAAGGGCTGTTTATGGGAGCCCAGGGCGCAGCCTTGGCCAACCCCAAGGTGCATTGGGGTTATTTGGAACGTTCCAATGTGGAAATGGTAGACCAAATGACAGAGATGATGACTGCTCAAAGGGCATTGCAAAGCGCCGCCCAAGCAGCTAAGATGTACGACCAAATCATGACGAAAGCAACCACGGATGTCGGCAGATTGTAATAAGGTGAGGGAGAATCAATGAATCAGTCTTTTTATACAGGCGCTATCGGGGCTTTGCAGCAGCAGCGTCATTTGGATGTTCAGGGCAACAATATCGCCAATGTGAATACATATGGTTATAAGGCGCAAAAGGCACGTTTTACCGATTTGATGTATCAAGACTTGGAAGGCATTGACGGGGCTCGCCTGCCTGTAGGCACCGGAGCTCGTGTGTTGATGACTTCTAACGATTTCGGCACCGGTTCGGTGATGACTACAAACCGCCCTTATGATTATATGATTGAGGGCGACGGCCTTTTTGGGCTGATCGATTTGGCCACCAATGAGGTGTCCTTTACCCGCTGCGGAGCTTTTTCCCTGGCGGAATTGCAGCGCCCCACTGGAGAGACAGATGAGAACGGAAATCCCATTATGGAAAAAGTGATGTGCCTTTCCGATGGACAGGGCCGGTTCGTGCTCAGCAACCGGGGCGATCTGATCGAGGTAACAGACGAGGATGCGGAACTGCCCGTGGGCGTGTTTGATTTCGCCAATTACGATGGTATTACCCGTGTGGGCGATACGCGTTTTATGCCCGTGGATAAAAACGGAAATCTGATGCTGGGTACCGGCACTGTGCGCCGTGGTGTTTTGGAACTTTCCAATGTGGATTTGGCTGAGGAAATGACCAAAGTGATCGAGGCACAGAGGGTTTACAGCCTGTCCCTTAAAATGGTGCAAACTTCTGATGAGATTGAAGGCACAATTAACGGGCTGCGCGGCTGAGAGAGGTAACATAAATGAAGAACTATGACCAGCTCAATTTACTGGAATTGGACACATTAAAAGAGATTGGAAGCATCGGCACAGGAAACGCGGCCACAGCCCTTTCGGATCTACTGGGAAAACCTGTTCGTATTACTACGCCTGAAGTGCGGATTATGGGCTATAACGAAGCGATTGAATGGATTGGCGGTCCCGAAGAGATCACGGCGGGTGTTTTGGTAAAACTAGGCGGACAGATCAGCGGGATTATGCTTTCCGTGCAAAAGCTGGAATTTGTCAATTTGGTGTTGGAAACCATGCTTCATAAAACCGTGGAGGATTATTCCCAGCTGGAGAACTTGGAAGCATCTGCTTTGGTGGAAGTGGGAAACATCATGATTTCCACCTTTATCAACGCCCTCAGCGGCCTTTCGGGTCTTTCCATTACCCTTACGGTGCCTTGTTTTGCCGTGGATATGCAGGGAGCTATTTTAACAGTGCCTATGGCAGAGTATGGCGGCCAGTCTGACCATATCATGACCATTGGCGGAACCTTTATTTGTGACAACAAGCAAATGCCTTGTCGGCTGCTTCTTTCGCCGGATATCCGGTCTTTGAATTTTTTATTGAGAAAGCTGGGCGTAAGCAGTGGAGAATAAACTTGTAATCGGTATTGCGGATATGAAAATGGCCCAGAGCTCCGGGATGCTGGTTACATATGCGTTGGGTTCCTGTATAGGCATCTGCTTATACGATGCCACCATAAAGTTGGGCGCGCTGGTGCATATCATGCTGCCCTTGAATATGGAAACAGGCCGTAAAAACCCTATGAAATACGCAGATACAGGCATACGAGAGACTCTTCGGCAAATGGAAGCCAAAGGTGCCCGCAGAGTGAGAATAACCGCTAAGATCGCTGGCGGAGCCAAAATGTTCGACGTGGGTGGAAACACCTCGCTGGGAAATATTGGCCAAAGAAATATTGAAAGTGTGCGTCTCATTTTGAAAAATGAGCGGGTTCGCATTCTCAAAGAAGATTTGGGCGGTTCAGTGGCCCGTACGCTTTTATTTGATGTTTCCAATGGCATGGCGTGCGTTCGCAGCTATGGCAAGCCCGAATTGATCATTTAGTTAGGTGAGGAGTGTGTGCAGCAAATGTTAGATGACGCCAAAAAAGGAATTCTGTTAGAATCCGGCACCAATGAGATTGAAATCATGGAGTTTACCATTGATGATAATCTGTATGGTATTAACGTGGCGAAAGTGCGGGAGATTATGATGGCCGCGCCGGTAAAGCCCATGCCTCACGCTCACCACGCGGTAGAAGGAATTTTCAAGCCCCGGGATATCGTGCTTACGGTAGTGGATCTTCCTTATTATCTCAATGGAAAATCCAGCCCGAAAGGTGAAAAAGACCTTTTCATTGTGACAAACTTCAACAAAATGTTTATTGCCTTCCGAGTTCATACCGTAGTGGGCATCAGCCGTATCTCCTGGAAAAATATCCAAAAGCCGGATAAAGCCATTTCCGGCGGGGAGGATGGCGTGGCCACAGGCATCGCTCAGTGTGAGGGAGAATTGGTGACGATTTTGGATTTTGAAAAAATCGTTGCGGAGATTGCGCCTGAAACCAGCATCCAGATGTCAGAGATTGAGAAAAAGGGATACCGCGAGTGCCGCGAGATGCCCATCTTAATTGCTGAAGACTCGGTATTGTTATCGAAATTAATTGAAGAAGCGCTGCATAAGTCAGGCTATATCAATGTGAGCATGTTCCCCAATGGACAGGAACTTTGGGATTATTTACAGTCGATCCGAAACAGTGGCAACATTCGGGAGAAGGTTGCGCTGATTATAACGGATATAGAAATGCCCCAGATGGACGGTCACCGGCTTACAAAGCTTATTAAGGATGACAAAGAGTTCAAGCAGATTCCTGTAGTGATTTTCTCTTCGCTGATAACCGATGAGATGCGCATTAAAGGAAAACAGCTTGGTGCCGATGAGCAAATGAGCAAACCGGAAATTGGTCACCTGGTGGATGTGCTGGACCGCTTATTGGCCCGGTACTATCAGTAAAGGAGGAGAGGAATATGCCAAACAAGTATATTGTGAGGCAGCAAATCAAGGATATGCAGGGAAATATCGTGGGATATGAGATTTTGTACCACGGTGATAACGAAGCTTTCGGAAGCGACACCCCTGCATCCAACGACTTTGCTGCCGCAGACACTATATACAATTTCTTAACAGAAAATACGGCAAAGGTCTTTAAAGGGTCTCTGAATTTTATGACCTTTACCACCATGCTGCTGATGAAAAAGACTCCCCGGCTGTTTGATAAATCCGAGCTGGTGATTCAAATCGATGACAGCGTGATCATTCATCCCCTGGCCATGCACTTTGTGCGCCAATACGCTCAGGAAGGCTATAAGATTGCCGTGAATGAGTTCCAGTTTGCGCCTCGGTATCTGGCCTTGATGGACAATATCGATTACATAAAAATCAATCCCCAGACATCCAATGAACTTACCATTCGCAACATTGTGGAAATTGCCCACAGCATGAAGAAAAAGTGCATTGCCACCAATATCGACAGCGAAGAGCTTTATCAAAAAGTGCAGGCCTTGAACGTGGACGCTGTAGAAGGCTCTTATGTGGCGGAACGGATGAAGACAAAGACCCACTCCAGCGCTTATTTGCAGAGCAATTTCTTCCGTTTGATGGTTGCGGTAACACGCGATGAGCCTGATGTGGATGAGATTGAGCAGCTTATCGCAGCTGATGCGGGCCTGACTTATGGTTTGCTGAAAATGGCAAACTCTGTGTATTTTGCCCTGCGTCATCGGGCTACTACCATTCATCAGGCGATCATGACCTTGGGTTTGGGACAGCTGAAACAGTGGATTTATCTTCTGAGCGCCAGCAATGCGGAAAATCAGCTGGACTCCACTTCGGAAGAGTTCTTGAAGCTGTCCTTTATGCGGGCCAATTTCAGCAGCGAGCTGATGAACTACGCCAAGGATATGCCCATTTCCAAATCGGACGCTTATCTTATGGGAATGTTCTCCACCCTGAATTATCTGGTGGATGCCCCCATGGAAGATATCCTCACGGAAGTCCCTGTAGATGACGCGGTGCGGGAAGCTTTGTTGCATCACGAAGGCCGCTGCGGCAAGCTGTATGACCTGATTTTGAGCTATGAGGCAGCCGATTGGGAGAAAATTACACAGTTGGCCGGTGAGCTTGGCATTCCGGACAGGCTGCTTACCAGCGTGTATTTCATCTGCATGGAAAATGTTAATGTTTTGTGGCAGCAGCTTACAAATCCTTATGCTGAGGCGACAAAATAAGCATTTTACTGGCATGCTTTTTGCCATTTATTCTTTCCATTTTATTACGCGTTTATCTCGCAGTTACACGTCATTTTTGTAGTGCGAAAAGACGCTTTTGAGTAGATTGTTTGAGGAAGAAATAACCATGTAAAAAGAGGGGCTTTAAGAATGAAAAGCATCAAAAGTAGGATATTGATCAATGTAATTGCCATTGTAGCGGCTGGTATGATCGTGTTGGGAGTCGTCAGCATCGTAGTAAACTATTTCGCTTCTGTCAATATGATCAAGACCTCTATTGAGGGTACAGCCCAAGTTACTGCTGCACGAATTCAGTATGAGATGGATGCATATAAAAATGTGGCCATGGCTGCGGGCGCTGTGGGAGATTTGAGCGATCCTAAGGTTTCTACTACAGAGAAGCAGACCATTCTCAATAACTGGGCTTCCCAGTATGGATTGGTACGGAGTAATCTGCTGGATACCAATGGTGACAGCTATTTTGACGACAACAATTATGCTGATCGTGATTATTTCCAGCATGCCATGCAGGGTGAAACCTTTGTTTCCACCCCGGTGCGCAGTGCTATTACCGGCGAGTTGACAATCATTGTGGCTGGACCTCTGTGGAAAGATGGCGAAATGGGATCAGAAGTAGTCGGCGTTGTGTATTTTGTACCTGACGAAAACTTCCTTAACAACATTGTAAGTTCGGTAAAGGTAACTGAAAATACCAATGCTTATTTGATCGATAATGCAGGTAACACTATCGCTGACGTAGATCCAGAAAAGGTGTGCAATGAGAATATCATTACACAGGCACAGACAGATACTTCTCTGCAGGTTTTGGCGAACTATTATGAAAAGATGATTGCCGGCGAAAGCGGCACTGGCGAGTATATCATTGGCGGTAAGTCTAAGCTGTTTGGATACGCGCCTGTGGAAGAAAGCGATAACTGGAGCTTGGGGCTGGCAGTGCCCATGTCTGACTTGATGGGGCCTGTGTATACTTCTATGGCCATTACCATTGCTCTGGTAGTGCTGGCTTTGCTGATTGGTATTGGTTTGGCGATCCGCTTGGCAGTGTCCATTGGCAAACCCATTAAGATGTGTGTGGACCGCATCGATTTGCTGGCAGAAGGCGATCTGACTTCGCCTGTGCCCCAGTTCCGTTCTAAGGATGAAACAGGCCGTTTGGTACAGTCTACCAGCACCATTGTCAATCATCTCCAAAGCCTGATCGGCGATATTAAATATCTGTTGTCCGAGATGTCCAATGGTAACTTCAATGTTCGTTCTCAGGATTATGGTTACTATGTAGGCGACTATACTCAGATATTAGAATCTCTGAAACAGATCGAGTATGGTTTGAGTTCCACCATGAATCAAATCGGTCTGGCTTCTGACCAGGTAGCCGCAGGTGCTTCTCAGGTATCCTCTGGTGCACAGGCACTGGCACAGGGCGCTACAGAGCAGGCAAGCACAATTCAAGAACTGTCTGCTACGGTTAACGATATTTCGGCTGATAGCCGCAAGACTGAAGAGATGGCTATGGCTGCGAAAGCAGAGGCCGACAATGCAGGTAGCGAATTGACTACTAATAGCCACTATATTGATCAGCTGGGTTCTGCAATGCATGAAATTGCGGATTCTTCCAAGCAGATTGGTGTGATCATCAACACCATTGAAGACATTGCATTCCAGACCAATATTCTGGCTTTGAACGCGGCTGTGGAAGCTGCTCGAGCTGGTACTGCCGGCAAAGGCTTCGCGGTTGTGGCTGATGAGGTGCGAAATCTGGCTTCCAAGTCTGATCAAGCTGCCAAGGCAACCAAGGAACTGGTGGAGAAATCTATTTCCGCTATTGACAATGGCGTGAATATGATGAACAATGTTACTGAGGCTACTAATGGAGTAATGACTTCTGCACAGAAGGCTGTGCAGAGCATGGATGGCGTGGCGGAAGCAATTCAGCGCCAGACCTATTCCATCTCTCAGGTAACTCAGGGCATCGACCAGATTTCCAGCGTGGTACAGACCAACTCTGCTACCGCAGAGGAATCTGCCGCTGCCAGCGAAGAGTTGTCCGGTCAGGCTGATATGCTCAAGTCCTTGCTGCGGAACTTCAAATTTCGTGATGATGCGGATAACATGATGTAATATAGTTTAGATTATAGAAAAAGGCTTGCCAGAAATGGCAAGCCTTTTTTGTGTATCAAAATAAGAGCAGCTTATTTTTCCCTTTGTTCAGAAGCTGTACTATGGTATTCGGGACATTGGTAGCGGGGTTTTCCCCGGGTAGCTTTACCGTATTCGATCACCCCTACGGGACAGCTGCAAATACAAGCCATGCAATGGGTGCAGCGGTTCCCCCAAACGGGCTTGCCCTCTTGCAGATGGATATTCCCCAAAGGACATACCTGTTGACACTTTCCACAGGAAATACAGGCGTTAGAAGCGGTAAAGGGCTTTGCTTTTACTTGGAATTTATAAAACAACGTATTAACAGGCCCCGATTTCAGCCAGTTCAATGGTCCCCCACCTTGTGGCGGAAAATCTTCTCCCTTTTGGATAAAGACAGCGGCTTTTTTGATGGAAGGGCGGGCTGCAGACACTGCTTTTTCCACTTCTTCTCGTGGAGGTGTGGGAAACATGACCAAATAATTATCAGGCATCACCACTGGAAAAGTTCCGTGGCCGCACAATCCTTTTTCTTCTAGTAAAGCTTTATTTTTAAAAGCCGCGTTGCCGATATCACCGCCGCAAGTCATCAGGATATAGGCATTTTGGTTTCCAGAAAAACTGCTGCTGCGGATAAAATCCACAAAAACCCGGGGCAACTGCCAGCTATAAGTAGGGGCAATAAAAACCCAAGGTTTTTCAGAAGTAAGTGTTGCCCATGTTCCGTTACGTAAATAGGTAAAAACATCTTTACACTCGTCCTGTAACAGGTCTGCCAACATCTGCGCGCAATAGCGACTGTTTCCCGTTCCCGAAAAATAGACAATCATACAGGGTTCTCCTTTATTCAGTCCCGCCATTCAGGTATGGACGGGTGTGAGAATTTGTTGTTATTATACCACCTGAAAATTACTTTTAAGAGAGAAAAAAGATCCCACGTTTTTAGAAGAGCCGGCAAAAAAGCGGTCTGACAGGATATTTCTGCCCGACCGCGCCGTATTTTTGACTAACTGAAAAATTATTTGTTGTTATTGTCGTGGCGTGGGTTTTCCATCACGACTTTACAGGCGTGGACTAGCTGAGCAATGATGGCAGCACTGTAACGAGGTTCGTAAATCGCCAAACGGAAATTTACTTCATGGGGTGGAACAACTACATACAAAGCCGGTAAAGAGGTCAGCGCCAAGGCCCGCACCTCCATGGAGCAGCGAGGACAGTTGCATAAACCAAACATCTCGATATACCTGTCAGCCTTTTCCTCTACCAAAGCCTCCATGACGTTGAGACAGACCAAAGCAGGCTCAGAAGGTTCCTCCTGTGATTTTTCCAAAGCTTTTGAGATTTCTTCCTCTACGCTGGTATCACTGGATGGCGCTTCTTCAGCTTTTGGTGTTTCTTCAGGCTGGGCGGGCTCTTCTTCCGCCGGAAGGGTTTCTGTGTCCAAAGTGTCCGCAGGCGCCTCTGGCAAGGGTTGTTCCTGGGGCTGGGAAGGTTTTTCTTCCGCAGGTTCCTCCTGGTCCAGCAAAGCCTTGGCAAGTTCCGCTTCCAAAACGTCCATATGGGCTTCTGATACTGGAGGTTGTTCTTCAGGCCGGGCAGGTTCTTCCGGAGACATCTCCTCCTGGCCCAGTAAGGCTTTGGCAAGTTCCGCTTCCAAAGCATCAGCGCGGGATTCGTCAGCCGAGAAGTTTTCCTCGGGCTGGGGAGGTTCTTCCGGGGGCGTCTTCTGGTCCTGTGAAGCTTCGGGGACATCCGCTTCCGAAGGGGGGGTATTGGGTTCTTCCACCGGGGGTTTCTCCGCGGAAGAGACTTCTTCTACCGCAGCAGGGGCTTGAAGGGGAGCTGGCTGTTCCGGCTGGGGAGCCGGAGCTTCGGCTTCCAATTCCTTTTCCAGGGAAGTTTCCAAAGCGGATTTGATCTGAGCGGAAACAGCAGCGTCTTGACTGAGGGACGTCATAACAGGAGGCAGGGAGGAAGCAGGGGCAGCTTGTTTTTTCTCTTGCTTTTCTTGCTTTTCCTGAGAAGTGGGCTCATCTGTGGAAGGCGCTGGCTGACGGTCCCTGTTTTTGCTTAATAGGTTCATAACATGGGCGGTTTTACTGGTATTTGAAGATTTTTTGCTTGCCGGCATGGCACAGCGCTCCTTTCCGAAAACAAAATGAATAGGTTATGGGAAGGGCAGCTCGAATCAACGTGGGAAACGCTCCCCCGCCACAACATCGACCACTGCTTCCAGGTCCATGGCGGGCTTGGAATGGGGGCGATAAGTCAATACGTTCTGCCCGTGAGCCGGAGCCATGGCCACATCCACACCCCGGCGGATTTTTACATCGAACACCCGGCTTTGCAGCTGGTCCGCCACTTCGGCAGCCAGTTCCAGAACTTCTTTGGAAAGAGTGAGACGAGGGTTGAATTTGTTGAGCAAAATGCCCAGCACCTTCAAGTGGGGATTGAAGGTATCGCGCACTGTCTCAATGGTTTCTTGCAGCTGGGTAATACCCACCAGGCTGAGGATCTCAGCTTCCATAGGAACGATAAGGGCATCGGACGCCACATAAGCGTTCACGGTAAGGACGTTTAAAGAAGGGGGCGTGTCGATGATGATAAAGTCATAGCGGTTGCGCACCGCAGAGAGATATTGGTCAAGTAAAAACTCCCGGCGAGGGGCGGTAAATTCTACTTCCGCCGCTGAAAGCATAATATCTGAGGGGAGGATATCACCATATTCCGTAGAGACAATGACGTTTTCTACAGGCTGGGTGCCTTTGAGGACATCGTAAATGGTGTAGCCTTCTCCAATATCAAGACCCAGTGTGAAGCCAAGGTTGCCCTGAGGGTCCAGGTCTACGCCTAAAACCCGGGCGCCTCTCTGATGCAGGCCGCACACAAGAGCCGATGCGGTGGTAGTTTTTCCTACGCCGCCCTTCTGGTTTGTAACAGTTATTATCTGTGCCACAGGGGATATCACCTCAAAACAAAAATTAAAGAAGAAAGCTCTTAAGTTAATGATACTATATGTCGATAAAAAAATATAGAGGAAAAATAAAAAATATTTCGTTTTCTCACTTAAAGTATCGCTTTAGCGGGGAAATGATATGATTAAAAAAGGAGGCAGTTCATTATGGCATCTTCTGTTAGCAGCCTGAATGCGAGCGCCATGAGCAGTATCTATGGCAACCGTAATGTCATCAGCGGCTTGGCCAGCGGTTTGGACACCGAGTCCATGATTGAAAATGCTGTTTCTGGCATTAAAATGAAGATCTCCGGCCTTCAGCAAGATAAAACGAAGGTTCAGTGGGAGCAGGAAGCTCTACGTAGTATGATTGACAAGTTGGTGGATTTTAACCAGAAATTCATGTCCTACACCTCAGATACCAACCTGTTCAGCCCCAGTTTCTTTAACAGTGCTGTAAAGGTATCTACCGTGGGCAAGTTTGCGGACATGATCTCCGCCAGCGGCAAGACCTCCAGTAATGTGGAAATCTTGGGCGTAAAGCAGATCGCCACCGCCGCAAAGTATTCCACTACGGGGCTGAAAGGTTTGGACACTTCTGGTATTCTCGGCAGTGAGATTAACCTTGGAGCTCCATACGAGGAAAGTAAAGTGTCTGGTACCTTGACCATTTCATATGGTGCTAGCCGTAAGATTTCTTTGTCTTTCGATGACACGGTATATAAGAACTCTGATGAGTTCATGAAAGCGATCCAGGAACAGCTGGATGAGATGAAAGTGGCTAACAGCAGCGGTGAGACCGTCAGTGCCAGCGAGATGATCAAGGTCGAGATGGTGGACGGAAACATCAAATTCAGCGATGCACAAAACGCGGGAAACACCGTTACCATTTCTGGCGCCACCGGGAATATCAAAGATACTTTGGGGATCGATCCTGAAGCGAAAAGTGATACTCTGAATGTAAACGGAAAACTTTTGTATAATGTAAACGGAGTTATCGGCGACCAGCTTTCAGGAAAAGAACTGACTGTGACCCTGGATGGCACGACAAAGACCATTACTTTGCCGGAATATACCAAAAACGAAACAGACAAAAAAGGTGAAACAAGCGAGGCTTATCTTAAAAAACTCCAGGAGGAGTTGACAGCGGCCTTTGGTAGCCGTCAGGATGGCAGTCCTAAGATTCAGGTCAGAGGAGGAGATGGCGATGGTACATTTTCTCTGAAGCTCGAGGTAGAAGCTGGGTCGGTTATGACCGCATCTGGCGAAGGGGCTGAAGTGCTGGGGTTGGGTGATACCACTGCCACCAGCTATTTGGATACAGGTAAGACTTTGGGCGATCTACTTGGCGACAAGTGGAACGCGAATATGACCAATATGACCAGCGCGGTTGGTGAAGTTACTGAGGAAAAAAATAGTGACGGAACGGGTACCGGCAAGTTTGTGGATAGCGAAGGTCATACTGTTAAAAAGGGTCAGGACAATAATTATTATCGTGTAGACGACAAGGGCGAATTCCTGTATGATTTTAAGCTCAACGGCAAGACGATCGGCAGCTATTCCAAGAACACCGCTCTGGAGTCTATTATGGTTGATATCAACAACTCCGAAGCAGGCGTGAACGTTACCTATTCCAAGACCACCAACCAGTTCCAGTTTACTGCTACCGAAACCGGCACGTCTGGAAAGATCGAGTTTGACGGAGGTTTGGCACAAGAGTTGTTTGGAAGTGTAACAAACGACTTACCTGAATCAGGTGAGGAAGAAAACGCTAAAGCGACTTTTGATGCCGGCCAGGATGCCATTCTTTCAATGAGTGTGAACGGTCAGAAATATGAAAATATCAGCCGTTCTTCCAACAGTTTTGAAGTCGACGGTCTGACCATCAATTTAAAGGGTGAGTTTGGTTATACAGAAGCTGGTGAATTAGATACTACCTCGGAAGCTGTAACCTTCAATTCCACTACCGACGCGGATAAGATTGTGGACGCTGTAAAGAGCTTTGTGGAAGATTACAACACCATGATCACCGAGATCAAGAACGCGTATTCCACTATGCCCGCCGAGAAAACCGACGGAAGCCGGTACGAGCCTCTTACTTCTGAGGATGCAGAGGGCATGAGCGAGTCGGAGATCAAGGCATATGAGGAGAAGGCAAAACAGGGTATTCTGTTTGCTGACCGGGATATCTCTAACTTGTATGAAGACTTGAACTCCGCTATCAACCCGGGTGGAGCAGACGCTTCTTTCCTGCGGAGCATTGGTATTGACACAGCTTACAGCGATGGTTTGACCACCTTAAAGCTGGATGAGGATAAACTGCGCGCCGCTTTGGAAAGCAATCCAGATGGCGTGAAGGATGCTTTTACCAAGACTGTGGAAAACGGTGCTTCTACCGACGGCATTATGAAGAATTTGCAGACAGCGGTTGACCGTTATGCCAAGGTTACAGGCAGCAAGGGTATTTTGGTAGAACGGGCTGGCTCTGTGAAAGCTCCCGCTACTTTGAACGACAATACGTTGCAGGATAAACTGGACGATTATGAAGAGCAGATCGAAAAATGGAACACCCAGCTTTCTAACCAGATTGACTACTATTCCAGCCAGTTTACCCGTTTGGAGCAGCTGATTCTTCAAATGAATTCCCAGAGTTCCACACTGATGGGTTTGATGGGTGGCAGTCAGTAAACTAGCGTGGTTTTAGTTGCTAACAAATGAATTGAGGGGCCGTAAAACATGGATAGTAAAGGGTTCCAATTATACAAAGAACAGTCGGTCAACACCATGACGCCGGGAGAGCTTTTGTTGCTACTCTACGATGAATTGGTAAAACATCTGACCCGGGCGGAGATCGCGCTCAGCAAAGAGGATTATCCCGTTTTGGAAGCTTCTGTTGAGAAGAGTTTGCAAATCATCCGGTATTTAGATGCTACTCTGGATACTAAGTATGAGATCAGTGCCCAGCTTACAAAATTGTATGATTATTTCTGCTATGAGTTGAACCGTGTAAATTTTGGTCACAACAAAACCGAGCTGGAAAGAATCAAAAAGATGGTCATGGAGTTGCGGGACTCTTTTCGAACTGCGGATAAAAACAGCGCGGGAAGTGAAAAAATATGAAGCAGGAATTGTTGTTGGACGCTTTAGTGCAAGCCAAGCGAATGGCTGGTTTGCTCAACGAAGTGCTGGATTATTCACAGCAACTCAGCGAAGCTTTAAACCGTAACGATCAAGTGTCTGTGCGATTGGTGCTTGCCATGCGCGAAGAGCCAATTGCCAAGCTTAAGTTGGCGGATGAAACTTTAAAGCGGCAGCGAGAAGCTATGCCGGCTGGAGCGGAAAAGGAACACTTTATCAAGTTGCTTAATGGTGAGAAATCCGCTGACCCTCAGGAAAATATGTTGGCGACTCGAATGGAAGCGAACAGAAAGCTTTTAGAACGGATAAAAGAAATAGAAAAGGTTCTTAACCGTAAAATTTCTCGTGAAAAAGCAGTAATTTAAACAGGAATTAACACAAACATCGGCCAGTTATTTTAACCGGCCGATGTTTAAGTGTTATAGGGGTTTGATGCTTTTTTACAAATTCCTTATTGAGAAAGCGGAAAATTCTTAGATATTGTCCAAAGCGGAGCCCCATGGGCAGTGCTGGTGGAAAGTTCATCAAAAATAATTTGCGGGTCCCAAGCGGTTAGGCTACGGTCAACGCTGTTGGGGTCTGCTACCAGAATTTCACCATCCAGCGTAATTCCACGCAAAACGATAAAGTGCCCTCCTTGGGTAAAATGTCCGGGCCCCATAAGCGCCACCAGCAAGTCTCCGGATAAGAGAGCGTTTTGCAATGCCTCAGGAGTGCGTTGAGTAAAAGATTGGCAATTTAGGCCAAAAGCTTTGGACGCGCCCTGGATGAAGGAATGATATGTACCGCTTTGGCTGGCCCAATATCCGTTATCCACAGCCCATTGAGCCATAGTGGGAGGGTCAATGATGCGGTCTGTAAGTGAAGATACCACCATGGCCATGGCAGTGGGGCCGCAGGCGTAGCCTCCGATGGAATCTGTTCCATAAGGTTTATCGGCCCACCGTGGGTCAGTTTGACTGTAATAAATTGTATGTAGTCCATTGCCGACCAGCACCTGTTGTTCCCCTTCTGTTTGCAGTTCGGTGACTGCAGGGTCTACAAGTGGGAATTCGTTGGCAATAGCCGGGTCGCCGGCAAGCTGGGTATCTATTTGTTCGGGCGAAAGGGCGGCGCCGAATTGCAAGCCAAGTTCTTCTGCCAAGGCGGCGCCTTCGCTGGTAAGAACAGGGACATTCAGATTAGGACTAAAAAGTGGAGAATGGTAATAAAAATAAACCGCTCCGGCGCAGAGCAGGATGAGAAATAAAAAGACTTTTTTCTTTTTCTTTTTTGGTTTTGCTTTGGAACGCTGATTCATGAACAAGCCTCCGGGTAAAATTCCAGAAAAATTATAGTTCCATTATAGCAAGATTCTTGCGGTTTGCAATCGAAATGGTTTATAATAGAAGAGAAAAGAATGAAATGTATTTTCTGCTGCCAGAATAGGGCGAGGGTGTGGGAAGATGCCTACCATCAGGTTAGACAATGTTTCAAAATTTTATCGGGGCGACCACAGAGTTGAGGTTGCGATTCGGGATGCCAATCTCACCATTGAACAAGGCGATTTTGTCTTTTTAACGGGAAGCAGCGGTGCGGGCAAAAGTACATTGCTTGGGCTGATATCCGGGCAGATCAAGCCAGACCGCGGCCATGTGTTTTTGGGCGAAACCGATATAACCCGCATTCCAAAAAGAAAAAGACATCGCATTGCTTTAAAGTTTGGCCAGGTTTGGCAGGAGCCCACTTTGGTGCGTAAACAAACTGTAGAAGAAAATTTAGAGTTGGCCGCCATGATTGGAACTTCCCTTCGGTTTGAGACACACCGAATGACCAGAATGCGGGTACGCAAAGTGCTTGGATTGGTAGGAATGGCCGGTTATGAAAAATATTATCCTATAGAGCTTTCCAGCGGCGAATGCCGAAGAATAGAATTGGCTCGAGCAATGATCAACAGCCCGTCTGTTTTGTTGTTAGACGAGATTACCGCAAATTTGGATGATGATAATATTTGGGATATTTTTCATTTGCTTGAAGCGATCAATCGAAAAGGTACCACAGTAGTGATGGCTACCCACGCCAGCCAGTATGTAAATATAATGCGGCGCCGGGTGGTTACGCTTGTAGATGGCTGTATTTTTGGCGATGTGAAAAAAGGAAGATATGGTGAGATTGTTTAGCCATATTTTTCTAAATGAAGGTGTTATTTCCATCGCAAATGATATAGATAAATCGAAAAGAGATAGGAGAGAAAGTTAGTTATGTTTAAAAACATGAAAATTCGGAAAAGCCTAATTTTAGGTTTTGGAACTCTGCTCCTTTGTACGTTGGTAATCTCAATTACCATGCTTTCATTGATGAGTTACCAGCGCAACACGTTTATTGGAATTTTGAATAAACAGGTGCGGGCCAATGAATTGGTGGAGCAGTGCAATTTGGATATCAGCACGGCTGCTACGCATGTCCGTGAAGTGGTGCTTATTCCGGATGACCCGGATGCGCAAAACAAAGCCAGCGAAGCTACTCAGATGATTCAGGATATCAATAGCAAGCTGGAAGAACTTAAAAGCGTATATACACTTAATGACGGCAAGCTGGAAGAGTACATAGCGGCTGTGAATGACTGGAGTCAAATGGTGCCGGAAATTCTGACTGCTGTCAATGAGGGCAATGTGAAAGAAGCCACCACTTTGATTCGCGATGAGTGTTCTCCTCGTTTGGATACGTTGATGGCTTTGGGCAATGAGATCAGTGCAGAGTTATCTACTGTACAGACTAACGCCATAAACAATCAGCAGACCGCTGGTGTGCTGGTTATTGTGGTTATGGCTGTAGTGCTGGTGGTTATTACATTGCTGATCAGCTTTATGGTGATTAAGCTGATTCGCAGCATTGTCACTCCTATCAATCAGGTACACAAAGCGTTGGCTGGATATAGCCAGGGTGATTTGGAAGTGCCGGTGGAATACGAAAGCCGGAATGAGTTGGGTGAAATGTGCGACAGCCTGCGCACCAGCCAGAAGGTGTTGTCTGCCGCTATTCAAGACATCTGCTATCTTCTGAATGAAATGGCTTCTGGCAACTTTGATGTGCGTTCTCAGGATACTTCTGTGTATGTGGGAAGTTTGAGCAAGGTTTTGGAATCTGTTCGCACCATTAATTTTAAATTGAGCGATACCTTGGCACAGATCGCACTCAGCGCAGAGCAGGTAGCCGCTGGCGCTGACCAGGTGTCCACAGGCGCTCAGTCTTTGGCTCAGGGCGCTACAGAGCAGGCCAGCGCTGTGGAACAGCTTTCTGCCACTATTACCGAGATTTCCAACAATTCCCAGCAAAACTCTAAAAACAGCGAGCTTGCTATGGAGCATTCTCAAGCTGCCGGCCGTCAAGTGGAAGAAAGTGCCCAGTGCATGGATACCATGGTTAGCGCTATGAAGAAGATCTCGGATTCGTCTGAGGAAATCAAGAAGATCATCGCTACCATTGAGAATATCGCCTTCCAGACCAATATTTTGGCGCTTAACGCCGCTGTGGAAGCTGCTCGCGCCGGTACCGCCGGTAAGGGCTTCGCGGTTGTGGCTGACGAAGTGCGTAACCTGGCTTCCAAGTCCGATCAGGCCGCAAAAGCTACTAAGGACTATATCGACCGCTCCATCATTTCCGTACAGGAAGGCAACGAGATTGTAGAGCAAGTTTCTAATTCTTTGTCCAAGACGGTGGAATTGGCAGGTCGAGCCATCAACGATATGCAGAATGTGGCCAGCGCCGTAGAGCAGGAGGCCGAGTCTGTTTCTCAGGTTACTGAAGGTATTGATCAAATTTCCTCTGTGGTGCAGACCAACTCCGCTACCAGCGAGGAATCTGCTGCCGCCAGCCAGGAGTTGTCTGGTCAGGCTGCTTTGATGAAGGAATTGCTTGGCCGCTTTAAGCTGCGCAATACGGAAGAAGGAACTTATGCTGGCGATTCTTCTTTTAACGCTCCTATGGCCCAGGATAATTTGGCAGGAGACTCCGAATTTAAGTATGAGGATGAAAAAGAGACCTCTTACGACAGCAGCAGCTCTTTCGGAAGTAATTTCAGTAAATATTAAAAGCTGAAGTTTAAACCGTTTGTTTAGGTGGTTAGGGAATCTGGAAGCAGGTTCCCTTTTCACTAGGAAGAAGAACAGTCCGGTGACTTTGCAGGGAAAGGAATGCCAACCTATGGCAAAGTGGAAAAAACAAGAAAAAGATTTGATATTTGCTTTAGATATCGGAACCCGCAGCATTGTGGGGATCGTGGGGAAGCCGGCGGAAGGAAAGTTTGAGCTTTTGGCGGTGGAGAGTGCCGAGCATAAGAACCGGGTCATGATGGATGGCCAGATCGATGACATCGACGCTGTAGCGAAATTGGCCAAAGAAGTGACCGGCAAACTGGAAGCAAAGCTTGGAGTCCACCTGAGCAGGGTGTGCGTGGCGGCTGCCGGCCGCGCTCTGCGCACAGAACGGGGAAGCTTTTCACTGGACCTGGAAGAGAAGCAGGCCATTACCGAGAATTTGGTCAGGCAGCTGGAAGCCGGCGCCATCACCGCAGCAGAAGAACAGCTCCAACAGCAAGAACAGGAAGAGCGGCAGTTTTTCCTGGTAGGATACAGCGTTGCCCAATACCGTTTGGACCAGTATCCTTTGGCTATGCTGCTGCATCATAACGGCAAGAAAGCCGAAGTAGATGTAGTGGCCACGTTTCTGCCCGGAGAGGTGGTAGAGAGCTTGTATTCCGCCATGAACGGGGCAGGGCTGCAGGTGTCCAGCATGACGTTGGAACCCATTGCCGCGATGAATGCGGCGATCCCGGGAGATATCCGGTTGCTGAACCTGGCCCTTGTGGATATTGGCGCGGGCACCACGGATATTGCGGTGTGCCGTCAAGGAAGCGTTACGGGTTATACAATGGCTACTGTGGCGGGCGACGAGATCACAGAAGCCATCATGCGGTATTTCCTGGTAGATTTCCAGATGGCTGAGCAAATGAAGCGCAGCCTGGGCGAAAAAGAAGAAATCCCCTATACCAATATTTTGGGGTTGGATGAAACCACCCAGGCCAAAGAAGTGGAAGAGTCCGTAGCGGAAGCAATGGACCAGCTGGCCCAAGAGATCGCCAGCCATGTGACAGAAGCCAATGGGGGCAAAGCGCCTTCAGCGGTGTTTCTGGCTGGAGGCGGCAGTAAGCTGCAAGGGCTGTGCAGTAAAGTGGCCCAGCATTTGCAGATGGATGAGAAACGGGTGGCCATTGCGGGCGCCAATTTCTCCAAAAACGTTGTTTCCAAAGAGATCGAAGTGGCGACCCCAGAGTTTGCCACGCCTTTGGGCATTGCGATTTCAGCAGGTTTGGGATTGCTCAATGACAGCTATGTGATCCTTCTCAATGGCAAACCTGCCAAGCTGTTCCGCAGCGGTGTGCTGAGTTTGCAAGAGATCCTCATGATGAATGGATATCTCTATTCGGATATGATCGGAAAAAGCGGCAAGAGTTTGAGCGTCACTTTAGACGGCAAACGTACCGTGTTCCATGGAGAGCCCGCTTTGCCCGCTATTTTGCGGGTGAATGGAGAAGATGCTTCCATCCATACAGTTGTCCATGCAGGGGACAAGATCGACTTTATCCCCGCAAAAAGCGGAAGCCCCGCCTCCAAAACTTTGAGACAGCTTTTAGGGGAGGATTTTTCCGGCGACGTCTTGGTGAACAATCAGGAGGTGCCGTGGGATACCTTTTTGAGTCAAGGGGATGTGATCCTCACTATGCCCAAAGGCTCCCGGCCAAAAGCCCCGGTGAAGAAAACTGCCCCTCCGGCCCCGACAGAGCTTCCGGCTGTAAAGGAAGAACCTGTCAACCAGGCTCCCCAAGAGCAAGTCCTTTTCCGCCCGCTGCATCTGTATCTGAATGATGAAGCCATGGACTTGCCTGGCAAGCTGGACGGCTCCCCATACTACCTGATGGATCTGCTGGAATATTCCCAGATCGATTTTCAAAATCTGGACCGGCCGGTGGAATTGCTGGTCAATGGTAAAGAAGCCGAATTCCAGCAGGTGCTGCAAGAGAATGATTCTGTAATCATCCGCTGCAAGTGAGATCATTTTGCGGGCGGATGGAAATAAATTTTAAAGTTCTTTTTCTAAAAGACAGGAGATGACGCAAGCGTATGAAAACACATAAGCTATTTGCGATCCTCATGGCAGCTATGGTGTTAAGCGCCTTTGCGGGCTGCCAACAGAAAGAAGCCAGCACGCTGCCCGCCACTTATCAAGTAGGCGGGGTGGACGTAGCGGCTTTGAGCCTGGAAGATGAAACAGGCGTAACAGAAGCTTCTTCGGAAGTCTATACCTATAAAGGGGTAAAAGAGCCCGGTGTGGCAGTGCAAAGCTACGTGCAGGAATTGACCCAAGAGGAAAACGGCTTTGTAGTGGTAAACCAAGATTACGTTCAAGTGCAACACCCCAACTATTCCACCGAGGAGAATCAGGTGTTTTTGGCTAAGACTCTCAGCGAGGGAAGCGGGGAAGGAGAGACCAGCGAAGTCTCTGCCCAGGAAGAAAGCAGCAGCGCACCTGCCGAAGGTGAAACTGAGGAAGTCTCTCAAGATCAGCTGCTTACTATGGAGCTTTCCTGGTCACCGGGAGAATGCGTGGTGACCGTTGGTACCGATGAGGGCACCATTCAGCTGGCGGAGGACGCGGAACCCATCGAGCCCATGTCTGAAAACGAAATGGTGGATTATTTCAACAGCCTCACCCCCGCGGACCTTGGTTTGAGCGGTGAGAGCATGTCGGAATATGAAGTGTACGTTATGAGTGGCAATGTGCTGGTAGATGAGCATCCTTGCGTAAAACTGCAAGTGTATAGCCGTAATAATGCCGGAGAAACGAATCATTTTGTAGGCATGTATTTGATGAGCAGCAGTGGGGAATACATTTACCGCGTGGACATGGATACAGGTGAAGTATCCCAGCTGCCCATTGCTCTTCCAGCTTAACATACCACTTTGACCGGTTCGTCTTTTTGAGGCAATGGAGCTAAAGGGACCAGTGCCATGTTTTCCAAAGGGCCGGCAAGCTTGAAGCGGGTCCCTTGCGAGCGTGGCTGCTGGGCGAACAGGGGGGTGAAAATGCCCTCTAAAATGCCCAGCGAGGACCGCACGGAAAAAGATTCTTTTGGAGTAACTGCCTGAACGATTTCCGGGTCTACTTCTTCCAGCTGTAAACCGTATTCTTTTCCCAACGAAACGATCTGTTTTGCGGTGATAGCGATCTTTGCCTGAGAATCCAGCGGGCGAAAGGGGATAATGCCGCTGAACCGGCCTGCGATCTCTTTTAAAGCGCCGGAACGTACCATGGCTTGCCGGGCTGTTTCGCTTTCAAGAAACAAACGGTGGGCCAGGGTTCCCATGGGAGATTGGCTAAGCAGCGGCTGTTCCCAGCTTTTGGAGGTAAGTTCTTTCTCTGGTGTTCCGGTGAATCCTAAAGGCTGGGAACCGTTTTCCGAAAGGTCTTGGTTTGTAGTGAACAGAAAGACACAATGGCGGAAATCCAGTTCCCGGTTGCCTTGGGAGTCCTCTTTCCGGGCTGTGCAGCGGCCTTCGTCCAAAATGGACATGAACACTTTCAGCACTTCCGGATGGGCTTTTTCCAGCTCGTCGAACATAAACACAGTGTAAGGGTTGCGGCGCACCGCTTCGAAGATGGGTTGGTCGTCGTACCCTACATAGCCGGGAGGCGCTCCGGTAAGGCGGTAGACAGAATGGGCCTGGGTAAAGGTATTCAGTTCTGTCCAGACAAACTGGTAAGTTTCTTTGCCGCACTGCCGGTTGAGTACCGGGGCGATAGCTTTTCCCAGTTCTGACTTTCCTACGCCTGTGGGACCGTAAAAAATAAGAGAAAGCGGCCGCGCTGGGTTCTTTTTCCAGATGTGGCCGTAAAGTTTAAACGCGACTTCCTCCACAGCAGAGGTTTGTCCTAATACCAGCGATTGCAGCGCAGCGTTGAGCACCCTATAGAGCAAAGGCAGAGATTCTTGCCCAAGTTCTTGTTTCAAAGAGCGTAAGCATTGGGTCATGGCTTCAAAAGTGGGAAACGAGTGGCTGCTGGTTTGAAAAAACTTGGCAAGTCCTTGGCTTGTACCCTGGTAAAGTATCCGGGGCTGAAAGCCAAGATGATACCCTTCTGTATTGCGCCAAAAGCTGAGAGTAGCCCATTGTGGGGCACATCCTGGGGCCATATGGCACCTGGGAAATTGGTACGCAGCGCCCAAATCGGCGTAATAGTCTGTATAATGATGAATTACCTGATACTCTTCAGGGCTGCAAGAACAAAAGTAAGAAAAATCGAACTCCATAAAAGACCTCCTTGGTCAGCTCTGGAAAGCTGAACCAAGGAAAGTATGGGCACATAATTCCCGATTTATCAGTGGATTGGGCTTTACTATAGAGAAAATAACTGTGCTTTTGAAAGGAGCAGACAACTATGAAGTACGAATTGACAAAAGACTTGGAGACCGGAAACGCTATCATCGATAGCGAACATCGTCAGCTGTTCAATGCCATAAACCAGCTGATGGACGCTTGCAGCAGTGGTCAGGGCCGTGCGAAGATCGAGTCTACCCTCCGATTCCTGCTGGACTATGTGGATAAGCATTTTGCCCACGAAGAGCAGTTGCAGCAGCAGGCTAAGTATCCTGAGTACAACACCCACAAGCTGTTCCATGACAACTATAAGCGGAAGCTGCGCGAGATCGGTGCAGCCATTCCCATGTCAGGGCCCACAGTAGGCGACTTGGCCAACTTAAACGGTCATGTAGGCGTTTTGATCTCCCACATTCGTGTGGCGGATAAGAAGCTGGGAGCCTTTTTGAAGAAATAAGAAAGCAGCCATAAAAAAGGAAGCTGTCCCAATGAGCGGGCAGCTTCCTTTCTTAATTTATATAAACTTTCAGCACAACAACCAATCTAATTCCAAAGGCAAGGGTCGCAAAGCGATATCAGGTTTTACCTTTTCTCCATGGAAATCGCTGCCCCCGCTGATATGAAGGGCGTATTTTTTCGCAAAGCCTAAGTATTGTTCTACCATAGCGGGAGTATGCTTGGGATAATAGCACTCGATACCGTCTAATCCCTGTTCTTTCAGCTGGACTACCATGTCCTCCAGCTTTTCGTCAGAGAATTTCAGCTGGTAAGGATGGGCCAACACCGCTTTTCCACCGGCTTTGTGGATAATGTCGATGCAAGTGGAGGCATCAGCTTTAAAGCGCTCTATGCGCTGGTATTCGTTGGTATCCAGGTAACGGTCGAAAGCTTCCCGGGTAGAGGCCACATAGCCGTGACGCACCAAGATTTGGGCGAAGTGAGGCCGGGCGATCACATCGCCGCCTGCCAATTCTTCCACTTCTTTCAGATCGATGTGAATCCCTTTTTCCTCAAGAAAATCCACAATGCGGTATTTCCTCTGATTGCGGCTGTCTTTCAAAGTCTGGCACAGTTGCTCTAAAGCGGCACAGCCGGAGGTGAGATTCAATCCCAATATGTGCAGATGGCGGTCTTCACTGGCGCCAAATTCCACGCCCCGCAAAACGGTAATGCCTGCGTCTTGCCCTGCCGCAACAGCCTCTTCCACACCGTCAATGGTATCGTGATCTGTCATCGCCAGGCATTGGATGCCAGCTGCTTTTGCCAGCCCCACCAGCTCCCTGGGGGTATATTGCCCGTCGGAAGCTTGAGAATGGGTGTGTAGGTCTGATGGTTGTATCATACAAAGTTCCTCAGTCTATCTTTCAAATAATTTCGGCCAAATCAAAGCTGAATCGTTTCGGATTCCACTTCCTGGCTCATTTCGTTCAGCATAGCCACGCATTCGGGAACATAGCGTCCCACAGCGGTCTCTTCGGACATCTGAACGCCGTATACGCCGGATTTCATGATCTCATACAGGGCCTCGATCTCACCGATAGTGGGGATGGGCTTGGTCTCCATGTTCTTAAGGACCTGGGTGGCTAAAAAGACTTTAACGTTGGCGTAGAGGGCCTTTTCAATAATATATTTCTGGAACCGCGGAATCTTTGCGATGCCAATATCCGTGGAAAGGTCGCCCCGGTCCACCAGAATGTATTTTACCAAGGGAAGGATCTCTTTCAAATGCTCAACAGCGTCAATGGTCTCGATCTTGGAAATGATCTTTGTGCCACTGCCGATCAGGGCGGCGGCTTCCTTCACGTTTTCAGGGAAGCGTACAAAGGAAAGGCCCACATAATCCAATTTGTAGCGGTTAGCCAAGTCGATCAACTGGCGGTCTTTTTCAAACAGGAAGGGGATATCTTTGTGGATGCCCCGCACGTGTACGCCTTTATTATTGATCAAAACGCCATCAGATTTGGATAGGAACACAATGCCGTTCTCATCTGCAGAGACAACTTCAAACTCGAAAATGCTGTCGTTGGCCCATGCGGTCATACCGGGTTTCAAATGGCGGTAAAAATCACGGTAGTTAAAATGGTCGCAAGAAAGGGTGAATGTTTTCCCCTTTTCCAACTGGATGCCTTCCTTGATGTTTGCGGTGCGCACTTTGTTTCCCGGAAGGTCCAGCAAGATCTCGCTTTCAGGGATCTGGCTGCGGATGTTCTGGATCATCCGCTCGATATCTTCAATGCTTCCGTGAGCGCCGTTGATGCGGTAAATGTTCTTTTCGTTATGAACTTCTTTCAGCGGTACTTCTGTGCCAAGGGCAGGTCCTACAGTTAAAATATACTTTTTCATGCTTTTTCTTGATGGGTAGAGACCCCATCTCCTCCTTCTTTTGTAAGTTTATGGAAAATCTCAGGGTCTTTCTTCTGCTGATAGCGCAGCCAATAGCCGGCGATCATGGAAGAAAGCATGGTGGTCAGGATAAGCACAGTGAAAAATTCAATGCTGATAATTTTGCTGGCGTATGCCACAGTGGCTAATACGATGCCAGGGCCGCCACGAGCGTTCATAGTGACCGCGAAATTCCCAATTACAGATTTGCGCAGATTGGTGAATTGCAGCATCAAAATGGTCCCAATCGCTTCCAGGCCGAAGGCAACCACAAAGAACAAGGCGAAACGCGCAAAGGAAAAATGATGCAGCAAGTTCAGCTGGATGCCTACTAAAGCAAAGTAGACCGGCACGAAAAAGGAAAACGCGAAATTCGAAACAGCTTCTATGCGGCCTTTGGCGGCTTCATCCCGTTTGGAAATAGCTTTTACCAAATATCCCACCAGGAAAGCGGAATACATGATATTGATCCCCACACGGCACAACAAAGCGCAAACAAGGAAGAGAGCTACAAAACTGATGGTGTAAAAGTCGGTTGCCTTTACTTTGCCGTGATATCCAAAAGGAAGATGGTCGGCAAAAAGTTTTGCCACTACGAACATGCCCAATGTCAAAATGACCACCAACGCCATATCCAAGGGATTGGCTGTGCCGGTTTCAGCCACCCGGGTAGCCAGATTTAACAAGATCCATAAACAAAGGTCCTGTAACGTGGAGGCGGTAAGTACGGTATTGGTAAATGGAGTATTCATCACGCCCATATCGAAAAAGATCTTGGAGATCACCGGGATGGATGTGATGGCCACACCGATAATAAACACTAAAACAAAAGAGAGCTGATTGCCCGCCTCGCCGATAAAATGCTCTTTCATGAAAAAGGCGAAGGGGATGCCGCCTAGCATGGGAAGGATCGTGGCCCCGATAAAAACACAGCTGATGATCCGGCGGTTTTCTTTTCCCACTTCGATCTGGGTATTGAAACCGGAACAGAACATGAGGAAGATCAGGCCCAGCTGATATACCAGGTTCAAAACTTTCCCTTCTTGGGGATAGGCTTGGAAAACAGCTTCCATGGCGGAGGGGAAGAAGTGATAGAGAAAAGTGCCTCCGAAAAGCATTCCTCCCAAAATCTCGCCGATCACTTTTGGCGCCCGAAACACCTCTACAATCTTTCCACCAATATAGGCGCCTGCAAGCAGCAAGGCCAAAGCTAAAAAGGTGACAAACACCTCTTGGTCTTTCAAAGTTTCTAAGCTCATGTGGATATCTCCCTTCTTCTTGAAGTGATTTCAGTATACCACGTCTCATTTTGCAATAAAATAGCAAAACGGGGGTTTTGGTCGTACTCCAAGAAAGAAGGAAAATTTACTTTGACTGCAAAATTTTATAGGTTCTGGAAATGCTCAGATCGTATTTGTGGGCTAAATCAGCGATTTCATACTGACCGCTGTAAAAGTCATCTTTAAGCATCAGGTTGCGCTCATTCCTGTCGGTGGGAGTCCCGCTGGCCGGAAAATATACCGTTGTTCCCGCCAGTTCTTCCATCACTTTTTGATACGTCTCATCATCCAGAAGCTCGCGCAGTTTCTTCAATGCGGCTTGAGAATTCATACAGGCTCACTCAATGAAGATCTGCCCACAGGCCAGGATTGCTTCAAAAATTTCCTTGCGCATCATCAGCTCATCCGGGATGTAGCCTTGGGAAATGTAACCGCGAATAATGGTGCCGCTGATTTCTACCCGGCCGGTATCATAATGGGCGCAATGCTTGTCTGTGACAACTTGTCCGCAGGTTTTGCAGTAATAAGGCTCCCGCATGAGCAGCAGCTGAATGCCCAGGTCATGTTCAGAAGCAAGCTTGTGGGCAAGTTTGTGGGCGTCATAAGCGCCGTAATAGCCGCCTACGCCCGCGTGATCGCGGCCAATGATAAAGTGGGTGCATCCCAGGTTGCGCCGGATAATGGCGTGAAATACGGCTTCACGGGGCCCAGCATAACGCATCTGTGTTTTGAGCCCGGCAATGTGCACCCGGTCTTTTGGATAAAACTGCTGGCTCATAGCGTGGTATGCGGCCATAACAGCTTCCTCAGTAAAATCCCCTTTTTTCTTCCAACCGGTAATGGGGTTAATAAACAAACCGTCGCACAGTTCCAAAGCGGCGCGCTGCAAATGCTCGTGGGCCTTGTGTACCGGGTTTCTGGTTTGAAAGCCCGCTACAGTTTTCCAGCCATGGTCCGCGAAAACTTTTTTGGTATCCTCAGGACGCAGTGCCCCTTCTAAATACGATTTGTCTGTCAAATGCACAGGCCCGCCCACACGATAGGGGAAACGCTCCAGTTCTTTTTTTACACCAGGATGAGCGGTTTCGTCTGTGAGAAACACTTTGCTGATGTCCTCAGGGGTCACCTCAAACAAGCTTTTCACTTCCAGTTCCGCAACGGCCTTCCCTTGAAACGTTAAAGCAAGGGTATCGCCGGGCTTCGTTTCCCGGTAAGTGTTTTCCGGCACGTCCAATGTAACGGGGATGGTGAAAACATTCCCATCAGCCAAGCAGTAGTTATCTACAACATTGCGGAAATCTTCTTTTCCCATAAAACCGGTGAGTGGGGCAAGCAATCCTGTTTCTATATTGATAACGTCTTGAAGAGTTTCTTCATTAATGGCAACTTGATTCATGCGTTATTCCCTCCGCACTGTGCGAGATAATCCAAAACGGCCTGGAAGGTTTCAACTTCTGTCATTTTATCCACTTCCAGCACCAGGTCTGGGTGTTGGGGCTCATCGAAAGAGGCGTCGATCCCCACAATAGGAGTTTTCCCTTCGTTGTCCCGGTAAACGCCTTTTACGTCATTTTTGCGGCTAATAGACAAGTCTTTTTTCAGGTATATTTCATGGTATCCGGGAATTTTCCGCCGGGCAAGAGCCCGCAAATGCTCTAAGGGGGAGATGTTGCAGATGATGCCCACAATGTCGTTTCGGTCCAAAAGGTAAGCGCCCAGGATGATGCGTTTGATGTTTGCTTCCCGGTCTGCGTCAGTATAGCCTAGATCGCGGTCGAACAAGTCACGCACATCATCTCCGTCGATCATGTCGTTTTTGATGCCTTGCTCTTGAAAATACTGATGCAACCGGCGGCCTATAGTGGTTTTTCCTGCTCCAGAAATGCCGATCAGCCAAATAATCATGGTATTCGTCCTCCATTTGCTTAGAATGTGAGATCAATGATAAAGGGGTTGCTCCAGCAAAGCTGGGTCAAGTTTCAACATGGGCATCATATGTAAGGGCTGGCCTTTTATATTGACAAAATGCAATCCGGAAAGTAATTTCTCAATGGCATTTTGGCGGTTTTCGCGGAACTGCTTTAGAATATTCTCTCCTTCTTTATTTGCCATTTCCCTCACTGTGGTTTCGTCAGTTTCGTCTGTAACGATTTTTTTGATAGCAGTGTAGCATACTTCAGCAATAGTTTGACAAATAAGTTGATCCAAATGATCAATGTGCTCTAATTGTTCGTTCACCCAATCAGAATCAACGGTTTCGCCGTGATAATAATGAAAATCATAGCCATAGTATTCATAAGCGTCCCGCAGCAGATATTCAATTAAAGCACGGTCTGCATCATTGGTGAATTCATCATAAGTACGGTAAATAGCTGCTGGGTCAAATCCAAGGTCGTTGCCTTTCATGGATTCGGGGTTTATTCCCGTGGCACCGGAACAATAAGTCATACTTTCTGTGTAAGGGATATCCAGGAACTCTGCCAGGGCGGTGAAAGTAGCAGTGGGATTCAGTTTACCGTCTTCAAAGCGAACTAAAATGCTATCCTTATATAGGCGGTCATAGTCATCTATCATGAAACTACGGTTGAGCACTTTATTGAGGAACACGTCGTTCACAGCACCTTTTTTTTCTTCATCGCTTTTCTTTTCATTGATCTGTTTGACCATGAATCGTATGGTAGCACCATAGCTGGAAGTAAAACGGCGCAAAGGAGTAAAAGTTTTGATGTAACGAAAACCTGTAAAAACAGGGGAGTTTTTGATTCGATCATACTCCTCAGAGTGAAGTACGGATTCGCCTGTGGTAGGCAAACGTGAGATGTTATAAGAAATGTTCTTAAAGTGGGGTTGGTAAAGCAGCGCCGGTACAATGCGAGAGGCGGGGTCGACATTTTTCATAGAATTGTCTTTCATCGATAAGAAAACCGCCAGAAAACAGTCCTTTAAGGTAGGGTTGGGCAGTTGGCTAATTGCATGAAGGGTTTCGTCGATAAATCTTTCGCCCTTTTTACGGTTGCGCACCACGTTATAAAACTCGTTGGCAGTTTTTAAAGTGTTATCGAACATCAGAGATTCATAGGCGATAAGGTTGGGGTGACCATACAAAATCTCGTTAAAAAAGTCGCCGCCATTGTGGGCGGAAAGCTGGGTGTGCCAAATAAGGCGGTTGATCTCCCGGATGCCAAGTGGCTTCACTTCATACTGGCTATAATCGATACCAAACCGTTCTTTAAAGTCGATGGGGTATTGTGACACCTCGTCCTCAATGAGGAAAACAAATTTTTTGCTTGCCAACATTTTCCTAAAATCTAAGCAAGCTAAATAGGCACAGAAAACTTCCCAATCGGTATAATGAAGGTAAATGTGGTTCTCACGGGCGATCCACATGCTCTCGCGTACATTATCGTTGAGATATTCCAGTTGATACTGCGAGTAAACATCCTCGGCCAACACGGGTTTTTCCAAGTCTTTGAAAAAATAACGGTCGATTACGGGGCGGTTGAAATTGACATATTCGCCAAAACGGTTCTCGTTTTTATAAAATGGTATGTATCCTTCATCGTTAAAGGGAATAAATATAATGGGAAGGTCTTCGAATTCCAGAAAATCGTGTCGGAATAGATATGGATAGCGCTCAAATTTCGCGCGGTTCTTCTCGTATAATACTTGCTGCTTCTTTAAATTGGGCACATAAAAGCCCTGTATGATGATCTCTAAGATCCTATCCTGATAATATCCTCGGTTGTATAGTGAGACAAAAGCCGTGTAAGCGACACGGTAATTTCCTTTTGAAAAGAATATGTAGTTAGCTGCTTCAAATTCTAGCGTAGGGTTTTTCCCGCTTTCATTTTTTAAAACAAGAAAATAAGCTTGTTGCGCTTCTTGGGTCTGGCCAAGCTCGGCCAGCCTGCGGGCCAGTTGGATAATTTCCATGTGGCGTCACCTCTTAGGGAGAAAATAAATAAAAAACGGGACGGGCCCTAATGCCCGCCCCGCCTTTTTCATTAGATGGGAACTGAATATTCGCGTAATCGCGAAGCCGCTTACTGGAGCAGCTGCAGAACGCCCTGGGGCACCTGGTTGGCCTGAGCCAGCATAGCCTGAGCGGACTGAACCAAGATGTTGTTCTTGGTGTAAGCCATCATCTCTTCGGCAACGTCGGTGTCGCGGATGGTGGACTCAGCGTCCTGAATGTTCTCAGTCATGACAGACAGGTTGTTGATGGTGTGATCCAGACGGTTCTGGGTAGCGCCCAGCTTAGCGCGGATGCTGGAAACATCATTGATAGCGTCCTTGATCTTGTCAACGGCTTCTTGAGCGCCCTTCTGAGAGCTAATGTCAATGTCAGCGATATTCAAAGTAGAAGTATGGATATCCTGGATAGACAAAGACATACGGTTGAAAGAATCACTGGTATCGCCGATCTGCAGGGTCAAAGCTTCACCCTTAACAGAGGGAGCGTTCACGCTGATCAGCTTCTTGATATTATCTACGTTGGTCAAATCACCATAAGTGCCGTTATCGTTATCATAAGTAGAAAGTACCTGCATGGTCAGCTTGCTGCCATCATAACCAATGGTAACAGCATTATTACCAGCAGAAGCATTGGTGATGCGGCGGGCAACCTCGGAAACATCGGTAGCGTCCAACTTACCGCTATCATTCAACAGATCCTTTACATTGATGATCTTATTGCCCGCAGCAGTGGTGGGATTATAGACGTCATCATAGTTAATTGTAAAGGTCTCATTGCCAATGGTAATTGTGCTGCCATTTTGCAGCATATCGGCAGTCAGTGTCAAAGAAGCAGTACCCAACTTGCCAGGATCTGCAAGAACGCCTGCCTGAATGACCTGAGTACCTGTATTGATAGAGCCAACAGCTGCAGCTTTGGTGCCAGACCAAGCAATTTTTACAGACTTATCAGGATTGATATTAGTTGAATTCAAAGTGCCACTCTTATAGGTGAACACAAGGCTAGAACCCTGAGCGGAAACACGATATGTAACACCGTTGCCGTCAGAGAAATCAGCGGTAAATTTAGCAGCAATAGCGCTAGCATCAACGGTAGCGCTCTGACCAACAGTTACAGAGACACTGTAAGCCACGGTGCCGATCGTCAAAGTAACTTTCTTTGTTTCAGCACCAGTGCCACCGGCCAGAGAGAAACCATCCAAGTTAATGCTAAACTTGGGCTGAACCTCGGCAACAGCTTGTGTACCGCCAGCAGCGCTCAGGGCAGAAGTCAAATCCACAGCTGCGCCGCCCACGGTGCCGTTGGCGTCCATAGAGCCGTCCAGCAGGTTAATGCCGTTGTAGTTGGCGGAATCAGCGATACGGTTGATTTCGCTCTTCAACTCAACGATTTCGTCCTGCAGAGCCTTACGGTCGATCTCGTTGTCAAAGGTGCCGTTGGCGGACTGGTCAGCCAGTTTCACCATACGGTTGAGCATGTCATGAACTTCCTGCAGAGCGCCTTCAGCAGTCTGAACCAGGTTCTTGCCGCTCTTAGCGTTGTCCTGAGCCTGCTCCAAACCAGTGATCTGAGCACGCATCTTCTCGGAAATTGCCAGACCAGCAGCGTCGTCGCCAGCGCGGTTGATCTTGTAACCGGAAGACAGCTTCTCCAGGTTCTTGGAGAGGGCGGAGGTGTTGTTGTTGTAGTTGCGATAGGCGTTCATCGCCATAATGTTGTGCTGAATACGCATAAAATGTTCCTCCTTAAATATTAATCAAAGCGTCCTTGCTTTGATGTTATATAGATGACGGTCGTTTCTTCCTCTTTCCAGCAGGCCTGTACAAGAAGGAGGAAAAAACTCCCGACATTTACTATATCGTCCTTTGCCAGATAAAAATAACAGTTTTTTGAAAATTTTTCAAAAAATATCCGTCGTTAGTCTCACGCGTAAACGTCAATATATTGGCCTTTTGCGGGGGCCGGGGATTGGGGCATCATTTTCATAAGCTCCTGAGCTGCCAATTCCTGAGTATCCATGACTTTTTTTGTCACGGCGGTGGAATACTGCACAGCGAACTGAGCGGAACTCATTTCCGTTGCCATAGCGGCAATAGAATCCATCATTGTGACATCACACCTTTCTGAATTTTATTTATCAAAAGACGGCTCGCCTTCCAAAACAGACCGCAACATAGAGAGCAACTCCACAGGGTCGGATTCTTCTTTCGAGGCATCCTGATTGGCAATGGTGGTGGCGGTGATCAATTCCTGCCGGAGAATGGGAATGCTTTTCGGCGCGGAGATAGCAAGTTTTGCCCTGCCGCCTTCCAGCGAAACTACAGTAATTGTAATATCATCGCCAATCTGCAGCGATTCTCCAGCTTTACGATTTAAAATCAGCATGAAACGTCCTCCCCTGGATGGAATTCCGCCAGGCGGTGACGCATGTGATATTCTTCGCTATCCAAAATGACCTGTTGGGCCTTTCTGGTATGAGCGTTAATCGCCACGGGACATTTCAAGTTAACCGTGCTTTCCGAAACAGGATTTTTTACCACACACATGGTGTAGTAAGAAAGATCCTGGCTTTCTTCAACCTCTAAAAATTCCAAGTCTACCGACTGAGGCATGGGCGCATAGCTGGGAGACAAAGAAAAGGGGTCCATCAACACAAAGGCCAAACTGGAAGTTTGAGCGCTTTGCAGGCAAAAAAGCGTATGGTTGTCGGCTTGAAAAGGAATCAGCAAAAATGCGTGTTCGTCTTCAAAGCCAAATAACCCTTTCGGAAAAGTAATTAACTCGTCTTTTTCATAATCGATCTCGCCAAAATACTTGGTGCGAAGCTTCAAAACGGCTCCTCCTGTCAGTTCTCTTCCTCAGGCTCGTAATTGGGGTCAGCCGAAGGCGGCACATACAGCGGACCGCCTACATATTTGATAATTACATCAGGCTGCTGTTTTACAGAAATCTCAATGTCACCCGGGGTAAATTTGAACTGGGGCTGGTTCATGCGCCAGTCAAAGTTCAATTTATCCATTTCATAATGGATGGTCATTTCCGCAGGGGTCCACGAAATTTCCGGCCCAACAGAAGGCAAAAACTGTAAACCAACATTGGTCTTTATGTTTCGCGCTTGGGCGTCGGCTGCAAACTGGGTAACAAGTTCCTGCCCAATCTTAGCGTTTAAGAGCATTTGTCCTTGCTGGGCATAGATAGCGGTGGCTTCATAAGCCGACTCCTGCCCCTTTTGGGCATACTGCTCGACCGAACGCATCGTGGTGGGAACAACCGAATTGCGCGCCTCAAAAGTGTCCAGATTCAAGCGAATCGGCCGGCTGCGGATACTCAGCCCACCATTGGCGCGGGAGATCTCCAGATCAGCCGTCCCGCGGGTATATTCCAGCTTGGCATCTGTCACTTTCATCTCGATCTCAATCGGTACAGTTTTGATCTCGATCAATGGATACATAAGCGAGCGGCTCCTTTCTCAAAAATTTAGATTTATTAGAAATTAATAAATCACATAGTTAAAAATTGTTTAGCTAAGATAATCCATCAAGCTTTGGGAAAGAATGCTGTTACCAACTTTCAAAGAAGCGTTGTAGCAATACTGTGCCCAGGAATAAGAGGTGATAGCATCTGCCAAATCCACTTGCTCCAGGGACAAAAATTGTTCGTTCAAAGTGGAAGCAGTTGTTTTCAACTGAAGATCATTTTGCTTTAAAAATGTCGCTTTTGTGTCAAGTTCGGTATAATTTTTCTTCAACTCAGAAGAGGCTGTCTCAAATTTACCAGCCAGACGTACAAATTCCTCATGTTCTGCCTCGCTGGCCCAGTTGCCGGCCTCAGAACAGTTGGAAAGAATGGTGCCCATGCGGGAAATAATGGAGGCAATATTTTTGGGATCGCCGTCTTCGTCTACACCATAACCCAAATAGTTGATACCTACTAAAGAAGAGTTAAAAGCACTGGATTCGATCAAGTTGCCATCAGCGTCTTCTTGCAGTCCAAACCCAATATCGACATAGGTTGTTTCTCCGCTGAGGTAATCTAACTTCTCCAGATTTTCAGCGCCTTGGGGATTTCCAACAGGATCGCGGCCATCAGAATCTACCGGGATTCCACGATAATACAATTCTTTTTCGCCAGCGGCGTTTTCCCGCCATTCAAACGGTACATTTAAACCATCTGCGCCGGCAAAAGTATAGTTTTCACCATACTTATTATTCATGGTTTGCACAATGCTGTCTGCGAGCTGGGTCAACTCTTTACCAACAGCATTCCGGCCGGAGCCAGTAGCATCGTTCATGCCGGCCAGAATCGCGGCAAACGCAGAGTTGTTCTGCTGGCTGTCCACAGATTTCTCAATGCTGTCCAAAGCGCTCCATGCTACTTCATATTTCCGCACCACAGAGTTGCTTACCGTATACTGACTGCTGGTACGCATAAATGCCCGGCGCAGCTGAAATGCCTGAGTAGCGGCGGAAGGATCTTCCGCGAAAGAGTTGAAATTCCGCCGTGTGAGCACAGTGTTTCTTGCCTGGTTCAAGGTCATAAAAGATTTCATCAGGTTGTTGCGGTAACCCATCAACACACCGTTAGTTGTTGCGCGAATCATAAAATAAGTACCCCCTTTTACAGTCCGGCAGTGCCGGTGCCGTTGATCAGTTTATCCAAAACCTGGTCTAATGTTGTCATTAACCGGCAAGCGGCGGAATAAGACTTTTGATATTGCATCAGGTTCGTAGCTTCGTCATTCAAATCCACACCGGAAATGGAACTGCGGCTGGTATCCAATTCTATAGCAGAATTGTAATATGTGTTCAGTTTTACATTGGTGCTGTTCTGATCGTTACCTAAAACACCGCTGATATTTACCAACATTTCCTGGAATGTGCCGTTAAACAACTTGCTTGATTCAGCGTCGCCGTCAATATCCTGAGGATTGTAGTCCATCTTCTTATCCAGCAAGCTGATCATATGCAGGATGTTGGAGTTGGCGGTAGAGGATTCTACACCGTCTACTTTGGTAAACGAAGAAACAATGTGAACATCCCCTGTAGCCCAAGAATGAGAAACAGAGATATTGCCTGCGGTGATACCGGTAGTATCATCCCCGTCGCCTTTGTTACTGAACAAGGGGCCACCTACTTTTTCAGCGCCCTTCTTGATCAAATGCTGTTCTGTGGCGGGAGAGAGAGGAACTTCTTTCTTGACAGGATTGCCAGCATTATCCAGAATTACATTGCCGTTTTTGTCAATGTACTCATCCTTTTCATTCACCATATATCCCTGGTTAGCCTCATTGAATACACTAGCCAGCTTGTTGGCCAGCAAATCCAGAGATTTTTGATAGTAAGGGATACCCCGTTTGGTGGCAGCGTTTTCGTCCACGTTATTAATCGTATCTTGGGATGTGAACTCACCTTCCTCGGTAAGCAGTTCACGTTTCGACTGCAAAGCGCCATAGAGATCGTTGTCGTCCAGAGGAACATCCACTTGCAAATTGGCATCAGGATGATCTTTGCCTTTGGAGTCCTTCAGCCCGGAAAGAGTAAGATTGTAATTGGGGTTGTCGATTTTGGCGGCGGCATCGGGATCGTTTGTGGGGTTGCCGTCGGGGTCCAGATAAGGAGGAGCCTTGGTGGGGTCATCAGGATCAAAGTCGGGGTTAGGCTGGGGAATCTGATCGATTCCAATTTGGGTGGCGTAAGCGCCGTCCACCAGCACAGAACTGTCGGAAGTAACTGTGCCATCGGGATTAGCGTTGCCCAGCTTGATGGTCAGCTTTTCCACGGTTACACCCGCACCCAAATCCTCATAAGAATACTCTACGTCGATCTTCATGTATTGGGAGAGCTCATCAATCAAACGGTTCCGCTCGTCCCGCATTTCCAGCGCGCTGTCGCCGTGAATATCGCTCTTGCGGATCTGGGCGTTCAAATCCGCGATGTTTGCCAGAATATCGTTTACCCGTTTTATATCCTCTTTAAAGGAAGAGATGGTATTTTCTTGCAGCTGTTCCAGTTTGCCCGCATAGCTATTGAACAGAGTTACCAGGGCTTCTACGGAAGAACGCACCTGGGTGTCAAATTCACCTTGGTTGGTGTTGGTGGAAAGGTTTTGCAGTTTTTCCAAAAGATCGCCAAACTGGGCATGGATCAGGCCGTTTTGTTCATCGCCCAAACCTACTTCATCCAGAATAGCGGCCAGATCTCCCAAACCTTCCAGCTTGGTGTTCATGGCTCCCACACTGGCGGATTCTGTGCGGTAGCGAATGTCCAGATAGGGGTCGCGAATCTGGGAAACGCCGGTGGCCAAAACGCCGTTGCCTACCCGCACATCAAAGGCAGACTGATAACGGTCGCCCACACCAGTGCGCAAGCTGATCTGATCCAGAGACTGGCGGGTGTATCCGTAAGTGTTGATGTTAGCGATGTTATTGCCGGTAACGTTCAAGCCCAGCTGGGCAGCGTAAATCCCCAGGCGGGCGGTGGTAAACGCACCAAAAGTACCGATAGAACTCATAGTATCATTCTCCTTTTAATATGACCTATTCCCAGGGGATTTAGGCGCGAAAGTCGGTTTTCATGGGGGCGGGCGGAGCTACGTCTGGTGAGGAATAACCAGGGCCCATAGGTAAGTTCCCACCCACTTGCGAAAGAACTTTTTCTATTTCGTGCAGATTGCACTCCAAGGTATTCCGTGCCACTTCCGAAGCGCATTGATACAGCTCGTATTGGCGAGTCAGGTTTTCCACGGTGTCCTTAGCGCGCAAATATAAATCGTCCGGATATTTTTTGGGAAGCTGCCGCAGGGGCACATCTTGTAAATGAAGTGTTTCAGAAAGTTTCAGGCGCTTTTGTTCTTGTCCCCGCATGGTTAAAGACATGGCCTGTTCCTTTTTTAAAATCTCGTTTAAAGAATCCAGATCGTCTTTGCGTACCGCCTCGGTTTTCCGCTGATCCAAATCGGTCAGCTGCTCCAGGCTGCGTCGGATGCCGTCTAACACGGAAAGGTATTCAAGCATGTCTTGTTCCATGTTACGCCTCCTCTGTCAGAAAAAGCATACGGGCGGCAATAGCCATTGGGTCGGGAGTATATTGCCCCGTGGAGACTGCGTGCTTTAATCTTTGGACATCTCCTGTAGTGGTTGCCGTGCGCACCTCTTGGGACAGACGGCCGACCAGTTCCATATGGAAACGGCTTTCCTCTGAAGAGGAAGATATGGTAAGAGAATCATAGCTGGGGCCATGAGAAACCTGAGCTACTTCCTCTTTTTCGGCAGTTGAAAAATAAGTTTTCGCCGGTTTTATATTGGAGATAGGGCCAGAAGAAGTCAGCATGAAATCTCACATCCTTTCAAACATACATATATAAAAAGTACTCAAAATCGCAATAAGTCAGCAGGTTTATTCCCCGCAACAAGAAACGCTCAAAAGATGAGCTTATTTATTATATCGGCGCGGATAAGCAAAAATTAAGAAAGGACGGGAAAAATTCCCATCCTTTCGAAAAAATTATTGCATAGAAAGCGATTTTAAGTGCCGCATAAGTGTGCCGGCGATGTTGTCGCAAGAAGCCTGAATGACCACAGCGCCTTTATTATAAGCTACCATGGGCATGCCATATACCACGCAGGACTCCTTATCCTGGCCAATGGTATAAGCGCCTCGTTTGCGCATGGCCAGAAGCCCATCGGCGCCGTCTTCACCCATGCCCGTCATGATGATGCCCACCATTTTGCAGGCCACATTGTCGGCCATGGAACGAAACAGTACGTTTACCGAAGGCCGGTGGCCGGTTACTTTTTCACCATAGGTGCAGGAGAGCGTATAACGGGTGCCGGTACGCACAATTCTGGCTTGATAGTCGGCAGGAGCTACCAAAGCCAAGCCGGGACGGATTTCGTCGCCGTCTTTGCCTTCCCGCACTTCCATGGCGCACAGCCGGTTAAGACGGTCGGCGTACATTTTCGTGAATCCGGGCGGCATATGCTGAACAATTACCATCCCGGGAATATCGGCGGGTAACCGTTTCATCACTTCCAAAGTTGCTTCCGTGCCGCCGGTAGAAGCGCCAAGACCGATCAATACCTGTTTGCCCAGGCTGTTTATGGCAGCATGCCCATGCGTTGGTAAAGTGGGTTCCGTTAATGCGGCAGAAGAAGGAAGATGTACCTTGGCTTTTGAGGCAATAAGCACTTTTTGGGTCAAAGTATGGATAAACGCCTCGTATCCCTCTTTTTCTGGTTTCCGGACAAAATCCACTGCGCCGGCAGCCAAGGCATCAAACACCTTCAGGTTCAGAGAAGATACCAAAATCACCGGCAGGGGATGGTCGGGCAAAAACTGTTTGAGAAAATCGATGCCGTTCAAACCCGGCATTTCCACGTCCAAGGTCATCACGTCAGGTTTCAGCTGCGGAACTTTTGTCTTAGCGTCCAAAGCGTTTACCGCGTAGCCTACCACTTCGATTTGCGGATGGGAGGAAAGGCCTTTGATCAACATGCTGCGGGCCAGCATGGAATCATCTACCACCATGACCCGGATCTTGTTGACAGGGATCATAGAAAGATCACCTTCCTTTCTGGAATGTAGCGGGTGCCAATCTGCGGTAGGGGGCGTTCTGTCCCAAATTCTCAGAATAGCTGATTAAAAGGTATCCCCCAGGGACAGTGGCATCGTAAAAACGCTGTACCAGTGCGTCTTTTGTGGGTTGGTCAAAGTAAATCATCACGTTGCGGCAGAAGATCACGTCGAACTTTCTGCGGAACTGAATGCGGTCCATCAGGTTGAAGGTGCGGAAAATCACATTGTTGCGGATATTGGGCACTACTTGATAAAGACCGTCAGGTTGGGGACGGAAATATTTCCGCTTCCAATCGGCGGGAATGGTATCCGGCAGATCGTAGATGCCCTTTTGGGCTTTTTCCAAAGCCTGGGCGGAAATGTCTGTGGCCAGAATGCGCGTATCCCACTGGCTGGCCTGGGAACCCAGGTAGTCGAACAAATACATTGAAAGGTTATACGGTTCTTCTCCAGAGGAACAGCCAGCGCTCCAAATAGAGAGTACGCGGTCCCGCTGGTGGCGGCGCACCAGCTCGGGAATGATGTTTTTCCGGAAGTATTCCAGATGGTCAACTTCCCTCATAAAAAATGTGTAGTTGGTAGTGAGTTTGTTGATTAGCAGTGTAACCTCATCCTGGTCTTTTGTTTTCAGGATGTGATCCACAAATTGAGTAAAATCTTTATAGCCTCTCTGCCGGATAGACGCGGAAAGCCGGCCGATAATCAGCTGGCGTTTTTTTGTCAAGTCGATGCCGTAATTGCTCTGCATAAACTGGGCCAGCCGCACAAAATCCGCATTGGAAATGGTTAAAGGGGCAAAGCGGAAATCCTTGCCGTTTTCAGGAGTGTTATTCATGGATGACCTGCGCTCCTTCCAACACCAGCATGGTGCCGGAGCCGTCAGGCAGGGAACACATGCCAGAAACCAGCTTCTGGTTGCTTTGGGCGGGAAGCGGCAGGATGTCATCTTTGGGAATATCCACCATTTGGTCTACCGCGTCTACTAAAATACCGATCTGAGTGTTTTCTATATTTAATACGATTACCAGACAATCATCTTTGCGTTCTTTGCCCAATCGCAGGCGGATGTCCAGAATAGGCACGATTTGTCCCCGCAGGTTGATGATCCCCCGCACATAAGGAGGAAGCATGGGCAGATATGTAATGCTGTGGTTGGTGATGATTTCCACCACATATTCGGCGTCTACACCCATTCGCAGGTCATCCGTGAGAAAGATCAGGAATTTCCGGGTTTCCACAGTGGACTGTTCCTGCTGAGAAGCCAGGTCACTTATCTGGTCCTCTGTCATAAACATCATGTCTTCGCTCAAGTTTGTCATAGTATCTATCATGTTAGGTCACGCCTCCTGTTGATATCAAACCCCATGCGCTGCTTTGTAGAGATTGGCCACATCCAGAATGACACTGATGTTGCCGTCACCCAAGAGAGTACAGCCGTTAATGCCGTAAGTTTTGATGTTGAAATTGTTCAAGTAGCTGGGCAGCTGTTTTACAACCACCTGCTGTTCGCCCAAAAGCTCATCCACAAACAGGCAATAAGAAAGTTCACCGGATTCCAGCCACAGCAGAATGCCGTCGCCAATATCCGAAACGCCGTCTTCCAGCTGATACAGGTCACGGGCGCGCACAATGGGATAGAAACTGTCCAGGCACTTGATCATTTCCCGGTTGGAGGCGTCGTGGATCACATCCTCCTGGGAAACCTTGAAGCTCTGACGGATGTTGTTGATGGGGATGGTGAAAATGGATTCGCCAACAGAAACCTCCATACCGTCCATGATGGCCATAGTCAGAGGGATTTTTAAAGTAGTAGTCATGCCCTTGCCGGGTTCGCTGCTGATGCTGACGGTGCCGCCTACTTCCTCGATGTTCCGTTTGACCACGTCCATGCCCACGCCTCGGCCGGAATACTCGGTGACTTCTGTGTTGGTGGAGAAGCCGGGAAGCATCAGGAAGTTGAGGATCTCCTTGGGAGAGTAATCCACATCGGGAGAGGCCAGCCCGTTTTTGATGGCTTTTTTCAAAACGGAATCGCAGTTGACGCCTTGCCCGTCGTCTTTGATCTCGATAATCACTTCGCTGCCGGTGTCCCGGGCGGAGAGGATGATTTCGCCCACAGGGTCTTTACCGGCGGCGATACGGTCTTCTTCCCGCTCTTCCAAACCGTGGTCCATGGAGTTGCGCACGATATGCATGATGGGGTCGCCGATGCTGTCTACAATGGTCTTATCCACTTCGGTGTCCTCGCCGATAAGGGTGAGCTTTGCCCGTTTGTTCAGCTTTTTGCTCATATCCCGGACGATTCGGTTCATTTTCTGGAAGGAAGCGGACACAGGCACCATGCGCAGGGACATGGAAACGTCCTGCAATTCATCGGTAAGCTTGCGCAGCTGCCGGGCGGACTTTGTAAAGCGGTCCAAAGGCAGGCCCTTCAAATCGGGAGAAGCGGTGACCATGGACTCGGTAATGACGATTTCTCCCACCACGGCGGCCAGCTGGTCCAGCTTGCTCAGGTTGACGCTGATCAAGCTTTCTTTGGGATGCTGGGTTGTGGCCGAGGGGGAAGGTGTGCCGCCTGCGGGAGCACGGGACTTGGAAGGCGCAGGAGCAGCCGGTTTCTCCGCGGGGGCCGCCGATGCCTGAGGTTGTTCTTTAGGAGCAGGAGCCGGGGCGGTCAGGTCGCGGCTTTGATAAGACTGTACAAAGCCCGAGGAAGTAACGGTCTGTACCGCATGCTCCCTGGCCTCTTCGGACTTGAACCACAGGAAGAAACCTTTTTCCACGATCTCTTCCGCGGTGGCGGGATTGGTCTCCACGTCGGCGGGCTGGAAAGTGAATTCCGTTTCCGGGCAGAAATCCCGGATGGAGTTGACCAGCATAAATGCCCGCAGGTTTTCCATGCCGCAGCCCTGATCGAAAATAACATGCAGCTCATGAGGAAAGCCCGGCGCAGGTAAAGAAGCGTCTCCCGCAGGCGCGGAAGCGGAAGCCGCCGGGGCGCCTGGGGCGGGAGCTGCCGGGGCGGCCGTTGAGCCAGCCGGGGATTCTCCCTTAATTTTAGCCATCAGACTATTAATATTTTCAAGAAGGTTGTCGATATAATCACTGAGGGGCTGGTTGGTCTCTATTTTTTCTACTTCGCCCCGGAAATAATCGATGGCCTGGAATAACAGGTCAAACAAGGCAGGACGGTCCTCCATGGGTACAACGTCCATCGATTTGTCCCGGATGATGAAGAAAAGATCCTCGATACGGTGAGAGACGGTCGAAAGGTTATTGAACTCCATCATGGCGGAGGAACCTTTGATAGTGTGCATGATGCGAAAGATTTCATTAACATTGTCTTCCGAAAAGGTATCCACTTTTTCCGCTTCGAGAACGATGCCCTCCAACTGCTCCAGCAGTGAGTTGGTTTCAAAAATATAAGCGTCTAAAATGTCTTTGCCGCTATCCATAAGTTTAAATACACCGCCTTAACTATATTATCTACTATATTCTATCGGCAGGCGGCGAGAAAAAATAAGTAGTACATGGGAAGATTTGTCACAGAGGTGTGAAGAATGGCTGAGATTTTGGGAGCGACTAACCCGGTTCCGGGTTATGATAATGCCGTTACCAATAGAAATATACCGGTTTCGCCGGAAAATACACAAATTCAAAACCTGACAGACCCCAGTCGGGTTATCGGTCCGGACGGCCGCACGGAGCAGCAGGATAACAGTGCTCTGGATAACGGCGGGAAAATCCGTTACGATTCAAATTTCCAAACTTTTTTACAGCGTTTGAAGGAAGCCCCGGGCATGCTGGAAAGCCTCTCGGGGCTGTTCCGCATGGGGACCGTGGTTTCCTCAGGCATGAGCGAGGGCATCGCCCAGGATATGTCCCAAATCCTGCAAATGCTGCAAATGGACGAGGGGCAGCTTTTGGAATTCCTGACCCAGCAGTTTAAAACAGGGTCCCGCTATAAAGGCGTGTTGTTTGCCCTGCTGCGCAACGCTTATACCAGAGCGGCTTCTGAGAACGTACAGGCGGACATCCTGCAATTTTTAAAGAGTTACGCCGATTATTCCTCCACGGCCCATTTAGAGGGAAATCTGCTGCGGAACCTGCAGGGCATGGCGGACGCTATGCCGAAAAGCTGGGCGCAGAAGCTTTTAGACCTTACGGCCCAGCTGGAAAACGGTATCGCCGCCGGGGACAGGGCGGGGAACCTGGCCTTGCTGCGGCAGCAGGTGTTCCCCCATATGGCGGACTATGTGAACCAAACTCACGACATGGGCAGGGCCCGGATGCTTCTTTCCCTATTGACGCTGGACATGGCCCGGTATGAGAATGGGTCTGAGGAAAACCTGCTGCAGGCGTTCCACAGGCTGACGGGGTATGGCACGCTGAAAGACCAGCTGGGCAAGGTGGATGACAAGGCGCTGCTGGAACTGTTCCGCCGCAGCGCGTTTGATTCTTCCTCTACCGCGGTGCAGTATGCTGACCATTTGGCGGATGCCGCCGCCCGGGCTTTGCGTGGCGAAGGGGACGCCCAGGTCCAGCAGATGTTCCAGCAGCTGGTAAAGGCCATGCTGGTAAACGAAAGCGTCTATATGCCGCTGAACCATTACCTTATCCCGCTGGAGTGGGATGGGCGGATGCTCTTTTCTGAAATGTGGGTGGACCCAGACGCGGAAGGGGAGCATCAGAAAGAGGGAGGAAAGCCGGGAGGCGCTTCCAAGCTTTTGTTGAAAATGGATATCCAATCATTGGGGCTGTTCGACATTGTGCTTATGGCCAAAGACCGTGAAGTAGAAATCCAGATCGCGTGCCCGGAAAAGGTTTCGTCGTTTTCCCGGCAGATTGAGCAAGGCGTGTCGGAAATCCTGACGCGCAACGGGTTGACCCCCGCCAAAGTGGTGGCCCGCCAGATGATGCGGCCGGTGACCCTTACGGAGGTGTTCCCAAAAATCTTTGAAGGGAAGAACAGCGTCGATGTCAAAGTCTGAACAAAAACCAGAACAACAAAGCCGTGCCAGAGGCGGCGCCCGCAAAGCGGTGGCGCTGCAATATGGCGTTGGGGACGCCGCTCCCGTAGTGGTGGCCTCGGGCATGGGCTATATGGCGGAGAAAATCGTGGAAGTGGCTGCCGACAGCGGCGTGCCCGTTTACGAGGATGATTCTTTGGCCACGGTGCTGACCCAGCTTCGGTTGGGCCAGGAAATACCGGAAGAGCTTTATCAAGCCATTGTGGAAATTTACCTGTACTTTTTAAAATTTGATCCCGATCAAAAAGAAACCAGTCCGGAAAAGCCGGCGGAATCTGAGAAAAGCAAGGAGGGGACGGAGTGAGTATAGAAGATAGTAAAAACCGCTATCTGCTGCTGGACAGCCAGGATTATCCTCTGGCTTACGGCCAGTTGGAGCATTATCCCGACGCCCATTATTTCCGGGTGCGGGTGCTGGATGGAAAAGTGGGAGAAGTGCTGCGCCATGAAGAAATCCAAATGGTGGGCGCTTCGGAAGATTCAAAAGCCTTGCTGGGCCGTATCTTGCAGCGGGATGGCGACCACATTTTGCTGGAAAGGCAGCGTGTGTTGGGCGAGACCTTAAGACAGAACTTGCGGATGCCGGTATCATTCCAGTCATTTCTGTATCCGGTCAGCGGAGAATGGAAAGGCCGGTGCGCTATAGAATCTGTGGACCTGAGCTGCGGGGGCATTGCCTTTTTTTGCAACCAGGAATTGCGGGATAATGAACTGGCGGAAGTTGTGATTCCCATTACTTCGTCGCCTTTGGTAGTTACCTGTGAGATATTAGGGTGCCGGCCGAGTTCTAAGGGGGTGCCTTTATATAGGGCGAAATTCGTCCAGCTATGCCATGAAGAAGAAATGCTGATACGGGAAGCGGTTTTTTCCGTGCAGTTGAGCGCTCGGCCAACTTTCGCGCCGCGTAGCGTCTAAGGATAGGAGGAAAGAGAAAATATGGAAAAGTGTATGACTTTGATGAAAAAGCCTGCCCGGCGCCTGTTAGCGCTGGCGCTGGCCTTAGTGTTACTGGTAGGCAGCCTGCCTCTGGTGGAGAACCAGGCGGAGGCCGCTACCTGGATGGACGCCTATTTAAAGAAAGTGGTGGAATGGGGCGTCATGCGCGGTGACCTGGAAGGCAATCTGGAGCCGAACCGGGCTATTACCCGCGCGGAGTTTATCACTATGCTCAACCGGGCTTTCGGCTATACGGAAACCGGGCCTACACCTTTTACGGATGTGAAAAGCAGCGATTGGTTTGCCGATGATATTGGTATCGCCTACAATATGGGATATCTGTACGGCACCTCTAAGACCACGGCTTCTCCCAACCTTCCCATCACTCGTGAAGAAGCCATCGTTATGCTGGGCAAAAACCTGATGTACCGTCCCGGCGTAGGCGAAGTGCTGGGCTTTACCGATAGCCGTACCTTCAGCGAATGGAGCAAAGGCTACATTAAAATTGCAGATGAGACCGATGTGATCAGCGGATATCCCGACGGCACTTTCCGTCCCCATAACAATATCAGCCGCGGCGAGTGTGCTTGTATTGTTGTAAAGGCACTGGGTAACCTGGTGAACACTCCCGGCGAAGTGACTTTGGGCGGTGTGTACGGCAACGTGTTGATTTCCGTGCCTGGCGTACAGCTGAAAAACACAGTGATCGCCGGCGACTTGTACTTGACTGGCGGCGTGGGCCTGGGCGACGTGCTTTTGGAAAACGTCACTGTGCTGGGCCGGATCATCGTCAGCGGCGCGGGCGAGAGCAACAAGGGCGACAGCAGCGTGATCCTGCGGAACGTGCAGGCTAACGAACTGATCGTGGACAGCTTGAAAGACCAGTATGTAACTTTGCGGGCGGAAGGCGATACCACCATTGGCTTTACCAGCGTGCGGACTTCCGCTTACATTGAGGACGTGACTCCCGCGGGCTATGGTTTGAAATATATCGAGCTGGACGGCGAGGAAGGCGCAGAGCTTACACTGGCCGGCAACATTAAAGAAGTGGTGAACCTGACACCTGGTTCCCGTTTGATCATTGCTCAAGGTACTGCGGAAAAGATCACTATTGACGAAAAGGCTACCAATTCCACTTTGACCATTGAGAACGGGGCCACTGTAAATGAACTGAACCTGGACGTGGGCACCACCGTAAACGGCGAAGGTGACCTGGGCCATGTGAACGTAAACGCTCCGGGATGCTCTATTGAAATGCTGCCCGATACAATTACTATTCGTCCCGGCATCACCGCTGAGGTGGACGGCGAGACGATGGACAGCGTAGGGGCAAACGAGTCTTCTTCCGATCCCCGTCTGTTGGCCGGATACCCTGTCGCCAAGAACGTGGCCCCCACTTCTGCCGATGGTGTGTTCAGCACCAATAAGCAGGCTACCGTTTACTGGGCTCTCAGCGCAAAATCGGATGGCTCTATCAGCGAAGATGATTTGATCAACCCGCCGCCTTCTTCCGGCAAGATTCTGAAGAGCGGCAATGTGGCCATGGACGCTTCCAACACGGAGGAATCCGCGAAGCTTTCCGGGCTTACTTCCGACGGTTCCTACTATTTGTCCGCGATTGCCGTGGATAACCGCGGACAGCGCAGCCCTGTCAAGGTGACCGCGTTTACCACTCCCGATAACACGGTGCCCAAGTTCGCCAACGGCTATCCTTACATGTCTAAGATCACCAGCGACGCTGGTCAGGTCGCGGTCATGTCCAGCAAGTCTTGCCAGCTGTATTATGCCGTGTTCCCCAAGGGCAGCACAGCTCCTACCGTGGCTGACTTTAAGTCTGGCTCGCTCAGCGGCAACCTGGGTTATGGTGTGCGTGACGTGACAAAGAATGTTATCGACTTGTTCTATGTAAACAACCAGCCTTTGCAGGAGCTGGTGGAGTACGACTTGTATCTGTGCCTGATCGATGCCGACGGCGGTAAGGATTCCGGCGTTAAGAAGCTGACCTTTACCACCGTAGACGGTACGCCTCCCATTTTTGTCAGCGGCCCCACTGTCAACTCCGTAAAGGAAACTTCCGTGGGCTTGGCAGCCGCGTTGAACGAACAGGGTACCATTTACTGGGCCGTGGTCAAGCAGGGCGAGGAGTATCCCAAGCCCATGGCCGGTCAGACAGAGCAGCCCGCTTTGAACAGCCCTGAGGCAAAGTTGCAGGTAGCTTCTGGTATGAACGCTATCAAATCCGGCAAAGTGAGCGCCCAGGCCAATAAGGAAGTAACCATTACCGTTAGCGGCCTGGAAAAACAGACAGGCTACGACCTCTATTACGTTGCCCAGGATAAGGCCGGAAACTATTCCGAGTGGGTGCAGAAGATTACTATCCATACTTTGGATACTGTGCCTCCCACCGCAAGGCAGGAATTTACCAAGACCGGCGATGAGGAAGGCCAAGAGCCCATGCCTGATACCGACATCCATGTGGTGTTCAGCGAGGGTGTGCAGGATGAAAAGTCCAACGAGATCTTCTATGAGCTTTATCAAAAATCTCAGGATAAGACTTTGACTGAGTCTGAGAGAAATGCCGCAACCCAGAAACTGGCCGAATTGCTCCGCCAGGATATCGTTTTGTGGGATGCCAGCAGCTTCCCGGATGTTCTGGTTCCTGAAAAGATCGGCGATGGAAGTTCCCAGTCCCATTGGGTGGATTACACCAAGGTCGAGGTTCGCATGGAAGACGGCGAAACCATCTTTGTGTTTAAATATAATGAAAGCATCAAACTGACCAGCGGTGGAACATATTTCTTTAGATTAAGCAATATCTGTGATACTTCCAATAACAAGAACAAGATGAAGAATCCCACCGATCTGCCTGAGTTCACTACAGTGTTCGCCAAGATCTATTTGGAAAACCAAGGCGTGACTGAACCTCCGCAGGGAAGTGGTGGAGATGTGCGTGTGGATATGAGCTTCCAGATGCACCCTGTTTCTACCGGTACAGTAGAGGAATCAATCGCTTACGACGTGTTCCTCTGGTCAGACACCAACATTCGGTTTAAAGTGTATGCCCGGGCAGTGGATGAAGAGGGCAATCCTATTACAGATCCTCTGGTGGAAAGCATGGGAAGCATTCCCACTCCTGCCGGCAACGATTGGTACTATTTGGGCGAGGAAGAAATCGTTTCCGACGGTCCCCGTGTTGGTAAGAGTATCCGCCGCATTGGCGCCACATCTTCTTCCCTCACGTTCCCGAAACTTGCCAAACTTGAGGAAGGGTGTTCTTATGAATACGCCATTTCTCTGACCCAGGTAGGCACAGAATCCAACCCGGATGCCTGGAGTGACCGGATCACTATCGGCGTTACTATTCCCGCTGGCCCCAATACAAACGTTGGCAACCTGGCGGCGGAGATCAACGAGAATACTTGGAACACCGCGGTTACCAACGGTTTGACCCGAAATGGCATTAAGCCTGTGGGCGATCCCGAAGATTTCGAGGTGTATAAGCAGTTCAGTGACACCCAGGTTCCCAGCTTTACTACATCTTATCCCAAATTCATTCCTGGCGACTCTTTTGTCACCATGCAGCTGCAGCTGGATCGGGCCGGAACAGTGTATTATGTGCTGGCTCCCATTGAGAAAACCGGCACAGCGGATGAGTATGTTCCCACACTGGTGACCATCGATAAAAATACAAATAAACCTCCTGTTTTGGATAAAGTGCCCAAGAGTGGTGACGTACTTGAACCCAAGCCGCCTGCTTTGAGCAAACCTACAAACCTGGCTGTTTTCGAACAGGACTTTGCCAGCGAGCCGGAAATCAAATATGGCAAGGAGTCGGTAAGCACCAGCCAGAGAAGCGTAACTGTACAGGGCTTGAAAGCCAAGACTACCTATTTCGCTTACTTTGTTTTGAAAGGCCAGTCTCAGAAGCTTTCCGAAGTGCTGTGCTATCAGTTTACAACTGGTGATGTGGTGACGCCTGAAATTACGTTGTGGGAAAGAAGCCCCGAAGTGCAGGTGACTACTACCACTTCTGCAAAATTGGATTGGGCGCTGTACGCAAACGACTCTTTGTTCCCACTTCTGGGTTCAGAATTCAACTCCTTGGTCAGGGATGATAAAAAATCAGAGTATAATGAGAATGAGAGCAAGTTGTTCCCCGGCATTACGAAACCTACCGTTTTAGACGCCCTGACTACCACGATTATGGGAAGCAAAAAATCGGTATTTGATGTGTATGCCAATGATGAAACCATCAAGTCTGTGTTGGAGCATATTCAGGTGGGACAGTCTGCCGGTGAAAAGCCTTATGCCGGAAAGGGCAGCTTGGATATGGTACAAAATCAAATGCAAGCTGTGGATTGCACCAAGTATATGACGCCCGAAACCCAATATTACTTCCTGGCGGCGGCCCGCAATACCCAGGGTTCTGAATACAGCTTTAAAGCAGTGGGTAACGTGCATTTGCCGGATACCGAGCCTCCCCAATTTTTAAGTGTAAGCACAGCTTTGCACCCCCTGGCATCGGATATTGGCAAAAATGACTATAGTGTGTCGGATTATTGGTGGAGCCAAAATCCCACGTCCTTTGAATATAAAGGTTCTGTTACCGTAGAGTTCAGTGAGCGGATTTATGTGCTGATCACACAAGAGGGGAAAAAGACCCTGATAGAACTGGATGGACAAAAACTGGTGGACCATTTGGATGTTGCAGGCGAAGGTTTGAAAGTTACGTCGACGAATCCTAGTCAGCAAGTGGGTTCTGTTGTGACATTGTCATTCGAAGCCGCTACTCATGGCATGACCATTACGTTCTTCCGAGATGGCGCAATCAGCGACTCTAACAGTAATACGAACCCCAGCGGTACCCATTTGAAGTTGACCTTTAACGCCCGGCATACCAGTGGTATGGTGAATATTCCCGATCCTCAGTGGGAAGCCACTTGGAGCAATTAACCCCCATTAAAGGAGCACAGACATATGAGAAAAAAATGGATATCCCGAATAGGCGCTGTGCTGCTGGCGGCAGCGGTGGCGGTCACAACGGCCGCCCCGGCCTTTGCCGTGGAGGGAGAGGCGCGAGAGGGTGAACTGACAGAGATTTCCGTCAGCTTGTCCCGCCCCGACGCCACAATGGAAGTCGATGAAGAACTTACCTTGTCTGCCAACGTGGGACGTACTCCCGCAGACGCGAAAGAAGAGATTAGCATAAGCTGGTCTCTGGATGAGGGGAAAGAGAACGTTCTCAGCGTGGAAGAAAAGGGCCAGGCGGAAGATGGTTCATATCAGGCCAAAGTAAAAGCCCTTGAAGCGGGCACCGCCACGGTAACCGTAACCGCTACCGCCAAGGTAGGGGAAGAAACACTGGAAGCCAAGGCCTACTGCGAGGTGACTGTGCGGGGCGTGGGGCTTTCCGGCCCCGGTCTTACCGATGGCAAGCTGACCTTGTTAAAAGGACAAAGCCAGACTTTGACCGCAACCCCATATGGTTCTATTGGAAGTGTGTCCCAAGCGAAATGGATCAGTGACAGTCCCAGCATTGCCTTTGTTACTTCCGGAGGCACTGTGACTGGCCAGAATGTGGGCGAGACAAAGATCATGGTGGAAATTGGAAATTATTCCGCCGAATGCACCGTGGTGGTGCTGGAGGACACGTCCAGTGTGATAGACGCGGGCGATTTGGGAGACCGGGCGAGCTTTAAGATCAGTGAGCTTACTTCCAAACTGCAAGCCATGTGCACTGAAAAACTGGGAGCAGACCAGACACTTTCCTATTTGATGGGGCTTTCTGTCCCTACAAAGCAAGGTACACTCTTTTATCGTTATTCCTCTACGGAAAATACCGGCAATGGCGTTGGCTCTACCGAAAAGTATTATCTTTCGCCCAGTCCCGGGCAGTTGGATTTCAATGAGGTTAGCTTTGTGCCAAACCCCGAGTATACAGGCAGAGTAGAAATCCAATTTTTTGCCTACAGCGCCACAAATAATTTCTTCTCCGGCACCATTCACTTGCAAGTGGAAGGTGTAGCCGATGTATCCTATTCTGGTGTGGCAGGGTCCCCGGTGGCTTTTCAAGCGGCGGATTTCGCCGCGGTGTATAAGCGTGTTACAGGCAGTTCCCTGCGCTATCTCACCTTTGAATTGCCGTCTATTGTTCAAGGTACGTTGTATTATGACTATTTGCCAACGAACTTGTACAATCAGCCGGTGAAGAGCGGAACGTCTTATTACCGCGACCGTTCCCCACAGATCGATTTGATCTCTTTTGTGCCTGCCCAAGGTTCCTCCGGCCAGGTGAAGATCAAATATTTTGCCTATGGCGCGGAAGGCAGCGCCCCTTATGCTGGAACTATATTGATTTCGGTTGCGGCTTCCGGTGAGGATGAGGTTGTCTCATTAGGTACCATATCCTATACGGCGGGAGAAAGCGGCGCCACGTTCCGAGGGGAAGATTTCAATTCCGTGTGCAAAAAGCTGACGGGTATGAGCTTGAATTATTTGCAGTTTACCCCACCCAGCAGCGGAGGCACCTTGTATTACGACTATAAGGGGACCAAAGAAAGTGTCGTTACGGCAGACAAAGCCTATTATATGACCACATCTCCCCTGATATCGGATTTGACCTTTTTACCGGATACCGATACCAAAGGCACGGTGAATATCCCCTTCACTGGGGTAAGCACCGGAGGAGACCTGGTAAAAGGCACTGTGGCGATTCAAGCCAATGTGCCTACTACTTCCGCTATCCGTTATTCTGGTAACGCGCTGCCTGTTGTGTTTGCCAGGTCCAGCTTTGAACAGGCTTGCAAAACACTGTTAAAAACGGATTTGTCCTATATTCAATTCTCCAAACTGCCCGACGCCAGCTATGGAACCTTGTATGAAAATTACGAAAATCCCAATGCGAAGGGTTCTTTGGTGACCGAAGACACTCAGTGTTTCTTGAAAACAGGGGATGACTTCAAAAAGCTTACGTTCGTCCCTCGGGCAGGGTTCCAGGGTCGGACCACCTTGATGTATACCGGCTATGACACAAATAATGACAGCTTTACCGGTTCTGTGGAAATCTATATCGCGGACAATTACGCGGCGGCTCATTTTACCGATATGCGTAATTGGAAGTGGGCTCAGCCTGCGGTAGAGTTCTTATACGCCATGGACGTGGTGAGCGGTGTCAGCGCTACCCGGTTTGGTCCTGACCAGAGAATGCAGCGTGGAGATTTTACCCTGATGCTTTGCAAAGCTTTTGGGTTTGACACAGGGAATACGGCCAGTTTTCCGGATGTGTCTCCGGACAGCTATTATGCCTGGGCGGTGGCTACGGCCAAGGACCTGGGGATCGTGGTTGGGGACGAAACTGGGAAATTCCGGCCCACCAGTGGTTTGCTGCGGCAGGATGCCATGGTGATGCTGCAAAAGGCCATGAAAGTAGCCGGCATGGATGTGCCGGACGGCTCCTATGCCAGCTTGATTGGCTTTGTGGACCGTGAAAGCGTTTCGCCCTATGCCAGAAACGCTATGGGTGCCATGGTTGAAATGGGCATTATCATAGGAGATGACCATAAGCGACTCAATCCCCAAAAGAACTTGAACCGTGCGGAAATGGCTACCATCTTGCATCACATTTTGACCCTGTAAACGGGCGGTCAGCCCTAAATTCAGAATAAACAAAACAGCTCCCCTTGAGCTTTAAAACTCAGGGGGAGCTGTTTTTGTTCTTGAAGGTACATTGGGTTCTATCTGCAAAGGCAGGGTTTCCAGCGGAAAACGTGAACTTTCTCCAAGTTTCCGCCATGGGGGGAGGCGGAAGTCATTGGATACACTTCCCCTGCGCTGGCTACCGCCAGCTACCCCTTTGTGGACTTGCCGCCCGGAAACACCTTGCGTCGCAAGCTGTTCCCGTCCAGCAAGTTTTACAATTTATCTATTCCCAAAAGTAGACGGCCATGATATAATAAAACCAACAACAAATTGGAATTGGTTGAGCTACAGGAATAGCAGTGGAATAGAAGATAAAGAAATCATTTATACAGTTTTTATGGATATACAATGATAGAGGTGTAGGATGAGATTTATTCCGGTTAATAAAGAAAACATAGATTTTTATAAAAAATTTGAAAACGCGGAAGATTTATCACTTTATATGTCCAGAATATACCCGGATTATGAATCTTCTTATTTGAAATGGATGTATATTGAGGAGGACCAGCGTTATATTGGAAGTATCTGGATAGAGGGCAAAGATATTCATTTGGTAAACCTGCGTATCGGGATAAAGGAATTGGAAAGCTGGCAATACAACAGATGATTACCATGGCTGAAAGTGACGGTATTCATGTGATTACCTTGAATGTAAGGGCTGAAAATGTACGTGCTAGAAAAGTATACACTGCCTGCGGCTTTAAAATAAAGAAAAGATTTAAAAAAGAAAATGGTATAGAAGCCTTTTCTATGGAATTGGAATTATAATATATGAAAATCTGGAATTTGGACAAAATCGAAAGTGTAGAGTTATAAGTTTTCAAATCCCAGTTTAATGAGTTGTCCATCATCGACCAATCTGACCAGAACTTTCAAAACTGAATACCAGCCGCCCACCGGCGGACACCTAAGCAGGAAATCAGAAACGGTTTCCGGAGGAAGCCGTTATGCCCTGTCCCCACCATGATATAAAAATCGTCCAGCGCAGCAATCGCCAGTCAGCCGTAGCCGCCGCAGCTTACCAGAGCGGCGAGCGGCTGTTTTCTGAGTACGACCAGAAGCAGAAATACTATGCCGAGAAACGAGGGATTGTCCACACGGAAATCATGCTGCCGCCCCACGCCCCGCCGGAGTACGCAGACCGCAACACCTTGTGGAACGCCGCCGAAGCCGTAGAAAAACAATGGAACTCCCAGCTTGCCCGCAGGATCGTGCTTGCCATAGCCGGGGAACCCCTTACGGAGTAAGGGCGCAACTATACACCGGTCGAGCCGGTGCGTTGCGCCCTGCCGGGGGCTTCCTGCGGAAAGCGGATGATTTCCAGCACACTTGCGGTTGCTTCCAATCATCACAGGGGACGCTACGCT